>NZ_JABMCI010000064.1 GCF_013359775.1 Cellulomonas humilata
CAACCGCTTGGTGCGGCCGACGTCCAGCGGGAGGCTCTCGGCGGACATGACGATCCGGGTGATGTCCGCCTCGCACAGCGCCCGGGCGAGTTCCGTCATGGGCACCGGGGTGCCGTCCTCCAGGGTCGCCGGTGCCACGGTCCCCCAGGGCAGGACGACCGGGGCGCAGGCCACGTCCGCCCCGGCCCGTTGGTGGGCGAGCAGCTCCGCGACCGTCTCGGCCGGGACCAGCAGGGACACGTGCGGGCGGCTCACGGTCCCGGAGGTGACGCCAGCGTCGGACGCTCCGGCGCCCGGACCGGTCTCGCCCGATGCCGGACGCACTGAGCCGCCGCCGCTCGCGGCCGTGGGCCGCGCCCCGGCGCACGCGCCTTCGGCCAGCATCGCCAACGCGTCCGCCGCGGCCTGCCCCGGGGAGCGGGTCTCGTCGCCGTACTGGCCCATCGCGTCCAACGCGACCCGCAGGGTTTCCCCGGCGACCCGGTCCAGGCGACCCTTCAAGAACACCCCACCCGGCTGAGCCGACAACGAGAAGAACCGCTCCCGACGCTGCACCTCATGCTCGGCCTCCAACGCACCCGGATCCTGC
>NZ_JABMCI010000065.1 GCF_013359775.1 Cellulomonas humilata
CCGTGCTGCATGTACTCCTGGATGCCGAAGTTGTGGATGGCCAGGCCCACATGCATCTGCGCGGCCAGACCGACCGGGGAGATGTCCGTCGGGCCGTGGAACCCGGACTTCACCTGGTACTGCGCGGCGTAGTCCATGACCTTCTTCAGCGGGCTGATCCCGCCGAAGTGGGTGGAGGCGGCCCGGACGTAGTCGATGAGCTGCTCCTTGATGAGCGCCTGGAAGTCCCACACGGTGTTGAAGATCTCGCCGATCGCCAGCGGGGTCGTGGTGTGCTGACGGACCAGGCGCAGGGCCTCCTGGTTCTCGGCCGGCGTGCAGTCCTCGAGCCAGAACAGGTCGTACGGCTCCAGGGACTTGCCCAGCTTCGCGGCCTGGATCGGGGTCATCCGGTGGTGGCCGTCGTGCAGCAGCGGCAGGTCCGGCCCGAACTCGTGGCGCACGGCCTCGAACACGGTCGGCAGGTGCCGCAGGTAGGCGCGGGTGTCCCAGTCCTCCTCGGCCGGGTACGCACCGCGCTGGGCGGGCTCGTGGTCGTAGCGCTCGTCCCCCGTGGACTGGGCGGCGATGCCGTAGATGGCCTTCAGCCCGGGCACCCCGGTCTGCACGCGGATCGAGCGGTAGCCCAGCTCCTGGTGCTCGCGGATCGAGTCGAAGAGGGAGGGCAGGTCGATGCCCGACGCGTGCCCGTACGCCATCAGTCCGTTGCGGCTGGCACCGCCCAGCAGCTGGTACACCGGCATGCCGGCGGCCTTGCCCTTGATGTCCCACAGGGCCATGTCCACCGCGGCGATCGCCGCCATGGTCACCGGCCCGCGACGCCAGTACCCGCTGCGGTAAAGGAACTGCCAGGTGTCCTCGATCCGGCCCGCGTCGCGGCCGACCAGCAGGGGCGCGACGTGCTCCTTGAGGTAGCTGACGACGGCGAGCTCGCGGCCGTTCAAGGTGGCGTCACCGAGGCCGGTCAGACCGTCGTCGGTGGTGATCTTCAGGGTGACGAAGTTGCGGTTCGGGCTGGTGACGATGACGTCGGCGGCGACGATCTTCATGGTCGGGCTCCTGCGAGGGTGGGATGGGCGGGACGGTGGACGGCGAGCTGCTCGGCGACGTGCCGGGCGAAGACGTCCTTGCGGGCGAGTCGGGGGGCGACGAGATCGAGGGCCAGGTCGGCGCGGGTGGAGCTGCCCTGGCCGCGCAGGCGCTCGGCGAGGTCGACGGCGCCGGGGTCGGAGGTCGACGCGTCGACGCTCTCGAGGTGCTGGATCCAGGCGGCGACGACCCCCGCCGCCGCGCGTCCGACGGGAAGCCCGGCGGTGGCGCGCTGCTGGGCGACGGCCATGACCCGGACGGGAAGCTTGACGGACCCGTCCTTGGCGATCTGCGCGAGCCGGTGCTCGATGCGGGCGTTGGCGAACCGCGCCCGCAGCGCCGCCGTGGCGTCGTCGACGGGCAGGGTCAGCACGTCGGCCGCCTCGGACCAGAGCTGCTCGAGGTCGGCGCGGCAGTCGGGGTCGGCGAACGCCTCGGCCACCGTGGACAGGCCGCGAGCGAGCCCCTCGTACGCGAGCAGCGAGTGGCCGGCGTTGAGCAGCCACAGCTTGCGGCGCTCGTACGGCTCGAGGTCGTCGACGAGCTGGGCTCCGGCGACCTCCCACCGCGGGCGACCCGCCGGGAACTCGCCGTCGAGGACCCACTCGCTGAACGGCTCGGTGACCACCGGGGAACGGTCCTCGCGGCCCGTCAGCTTCCGCACGATCGCACGGTCTGCGTCAGTGGTGGCGGGGGTGATCCGGTCGACCATCGTCGAGACGAACGCGACGTCCTCCTCGATCCAGCGGGCGAGCGACTCGTCCACCGCGGAGGCCAGGTCCAGCGTGACCCGGCGGGTCACCCTGCCGTTGTCCGGGAGGTTGTCGCAGCTCACGATGGCGATCGGCCCGGTCCCCGCCTCGCGTCGGGCACGCAGCCCGTCGACCAGGCGGCCCGGCGCCGTGAGCGCGTCGCCCCCGGCGCGGAGGCGTTCGACGTCGAGCGCCACCGCGGGGTCGTGCCGGTCGAGCGCGCCGTCCGACGTGCGTCGGTAGCCGGCCTCGGTGACGGTCAGGGTGACCACCCCGACCTCGGGCCGGCGGAAGTACTCGCGCCAGGCGTCGGCGTCCGCACCGTCGTGGACCGCCACCAGCGCGTCGATCGTGGTCGGCGCATCGCCCTCCGGCGAGCGGACCAGCAGGGTGTACCGGCCGTCCTGCCGCGCGAGCGGCTCGGCCGCGGCGGCGGACCGGCCGGTGAAGGCGGCGACGCCCCACTGCTCGGCACCGCCCGCCTCGTTGGCCCCCTGGGTGTACCAGAGGAGGTGGGCCCGGGCGAAGGCGCCGAGGCCGAGGTGCACGATCCGCACCGGTGCGGGGGGCTCGGTGCGCTCCCAGCCTGTTCCGTCGTGCACGGCTCACCTCCTGGTCGTCGGACCCTCGTTGGTCCTCCCCCATTGAGCGACACACGACTCGGCGATGGCAATCGGTTGCCGTGACTTGTCCTGGCGGCCCGGTCAGGACCGCCGTCGCCGCGCCCGTCGCGCCGTCGAGTCCCGGATGATCAGCTCGGCCGGCAGCAGCGCGGGACGGGTCTGCGGCGGCGTGCGGGACGACATCCCGGCCAGCAGCGTCTGCACCGCGTACTTGCCGAGAGCCGTCAGCGGCGCAGCCACGGTGGTGAGGGCGGGCGAGCAGATCTCGGCACCGAAGATGTTGTCGAACCCGACCACGCTGACGTCCCGCGGGACCCGCACGTCCGCTGCCGCGAGCCCGCGCATCAGCCCGATCGCCACGAGGTCGTTGTACGCCACCACCGCCGTGACGTTCGAGGCGACGACGAGGGGCACCGCCTCCGCACCCCCCGCGAGCGTCGGCGCGAACGGGCCGAACCTCTGCACCCGCAGATCCAGCATCTCCGCCGCCTCGCGCATCGCCCGCCAGCGCATGCCGTCGGCCCAGGACGCCTCCGGCCCGGCGAGGTAGCCGATTGTCCGGTGCTCGAGCGACGCCAGGTGCTCCACGGCGCGCCTCGCGCCTCGGGCGTTGTCGGTGATGACGCTCGGGATGCCGGTGAGCACCCGGTTGAGCACGACAGTCGGGCGCTGCTGGGCCATCACCCGGATCGCCGAGTCCGACATGCGGGAGGTGCCGAGCACGACCCCCTCGACCAGCGGCAGTGCGCGCTCGAGCGCCTTGCGCTCGACGGTCGCCGACTCGTGCACGTCGGCCACGAGCAGCGTGTAGTCCGCCTCGGTCGCGGCCAGCTCCGCGCCGCGAATGATCTCGAAGTAGAACGGGTTGGTCACGTCGGAGACCACGAGCGCCAGCAGCGACGTCTTGCCGGTGGGCAGCGCCCGCGCCAGCGGGTTCGCGCGGTAGCCCATCTCCTCGGCCACCTGCCGGATCCGTGCCGCCGTCTCGGCGTTGACCCTGCCGGGCCGGGAGAACGCGCGGGAGACGGTGGACGGAGCGACGCCGCAGGCCGCAGCCACGTCGTAGATCGTCGGCACCTTGCGCTCATCCACGCCTCGAACGGTAGGCACCGAGACAAGTCATGGCAACCGCTTGTCGTCCCGGGATCACGGGTCCTCAATGAGAACACCGGCCGATGCGCAGATGCTTCGCCGGCGATGAGAGGAGAGCACCGATGCTTCGTCCCCAGGACACCGCGAGCCGCGAGCGCAAGTCCCTGAACGGGTTGTGGGACTTCCGCCTCGACGCCGCGGGCGCCGGCCGTCAGCAGGGCTGGCACCAGGGTCCGCTGGCCGAGGCCCGGTCCATGCCCGTCCCGGCGAGCTACAACGACGTGCTCGTCGGGACGACCGGACGCGACCACGTGGGTGACGCCTGGTACCAGACCACCGTGCGGGTCCCCCGCGGGTGGGCCGGCCAGCGCGTCGCGCTCCGGTTCGACTCCGCCACGCACGCAGCGGTCGTCTGGGTCGGCGACACGGAGGTGGCCCGTCACGAGGGCGGCTACACGCCGTTCGAGGCGGACATCACCGCGCTGGTCTCCCCCGGCGACGAGGTCCGCGTGACGATCGTCGTGAACAACGAGCTGACCTTCCAGACGATCCCCCCGGGGATCGTGCACGACACCCCGCAGGGGCGCCGCCAGCAGTACTTCCACGACTTCTTCAACTACGCGGGACTGCACCGCTCGGTCTGGCTGTACGCGACGCCGACCACGTACGTCGACGACGTCGTCGTCACGACCGACCGCCGCGGCAGCACGGGGGTCGTCGCCTACGCCGTGACCGTGGCCGGCGACGCCGGGGTGCGGATGACGCTGCGGGACGCGGACGGGGCGACCGTCGCGACCGCCGAGGGCTCGCTTGGTGAGCTCGAGGTCCCCGACGCCCACCTGTGGGCCCCCGGCGACGGCTACCTGTACGACGCCGAGGTCGAGCTGCTCGACGCGTCGGGCGGCTCGCTCGACAGCTACCACCAGAGCGTCGGGATCCGCACCGTCGAGGTGCGCGGGACTCAGTTCCTCATCAACGGCGAGCCGTTCTACTTCCAGGGCTTCGGCAAGCACGAGGACTCCGCCGTGCGCGGCAAGGGTCACGACGACGCGTTCCTGGTGCACGACTTCGAGCTGCTCGACTGGATCGGCGCCAACTCCTTCCGCACCGCGCACTACCCCTACGCCGAGGAGGTCTACGACTACGCGGACCGCACGGGCATCGTCGTCATCGACGAGGTGGCCGCGGTCGGGCAGAACATGGGCCTGGCGGGCGGGATCTTCGGCGGCCAGAACTACACGACCTTCTCCCCCGAGACCGTCAACGACGTGAGCCAGGAGGCCCACAAGCAGGCGATCCGGGAGCTGATCACGCGGGACAAGAACCACCCGAGCGTCGTGCTCTGGTCGATCGCCAACGAGCCCGAGTCCGACACGGACGCCGCCCGCGCCTACTTCGAGCCGCTCTTCGCCCTCACCCGTGAGCTGGACACCAGCCGCCCGGTCGGCTTCGTCAACGTGATGCTCGCACCGCACGGCACGTGCCAGGTGTCCGAGCTGGGCGACGTGCTCATGCTCAACCGCTACTACGGCTGGTACGTCAACACCGGCGACCTCGTCGCGGCGGAGGCAGCCTGGCTGTCCGAGCTCCAGCAGTGGGCCACCGAGGGCAAGCCGATCATCATCACCGAGTACGGCGCCGACACCGTGGCCGGCGTGCACTCCCTGACCCCGCAGCCGTGGTCCGAGGAGTACCAGGTCGAGTACCTGGACATGAACCACCGCGTGTTCGACGCGGTCGACGCGGTCGTCGGCGAGCAGGTGTGGAACTTCGCCGACTTCGCGACGTCCTCCACCTCCGTGTTCCGGGTGGACGGCAACAAGAAGGGCGTGTTCACCCGTGACCGCCGCCCGAAGGCCGCCGCGCACGTGCTGCGCCGCCGCTGGAGCTCCAAGCCATGACCAGCCCCATCCCCCACCCCAGCACGCCCGCCGCCCCGCGGCCCGACCGAGGAGTCGACATGACCAGCACCGTCGCTGTCTCCGACCCGATCACCGCCCCCAGCACCGCCCCCGGCACCGCCCCGACGTCCAAGCTCCGGTTCCGCACCTACCTCGGCTACGCCGCGGGCGACGCGGGCAACAACCTGGCGTTCTCCATGACGTCGATGTTCCTGCTGCTCTACTACACCGACGTGGTCGGCATCTCGGCCGCCGCCGCGGGGACGCTGTTCCTCGTGGTCCGGGTCTGGGACGCGTTCGCCGACATCTGGGCCGGCCGTCAGGTCGACAAGACCATGACCCGGTGGGGCAAGTTCCGGCCGTTCTTCCTGTTCGGCTCGCTGCCGCTGCTGCTGCTCTCCGTGGCGACGTTCACGGTCCCCGGCGGTCTGGGCGGCACGGGCAAGCTCATCTACGCCTACGCCACCTACGCGCTGCTCGGCCTGGCCTACAGCCTGGTGAACATCCCCTACGGCTCACTGGCCTCCGCCATGACGCAGGAGCCCGTCGAGCGCGCCCGGCTGGCCAGCTTCCGATCGATGGGCACCGCGGCCACGATCATCGCGCTCGCGTTCATCGTCGCCCCGCAGATCAAGAACTCCGACAACCTCCAGCAGTCGCTGACCCTGACCACCCTGCTGTTCGTGGTCATCGGGTTCGGCCTCTACATGCTGCTGTTCTCCACGTCCAAGGAGCGCGTGGCCCGCGACGTCGCCCACGTGACCCTCAAGCAGAGCCTGGGCACCCTCAAGGGCAACCGGCCGCTGCTCATGCTCTGCCTCAGCGCGCTGTCGTTCCTGGTCGGCATGTTCACGCTCCAGACCGTGCAGGCCTACTACGCCCGCGACGTGCTCGGCGACGCCAACTACTTCATCATCCTCACGGTCGTGAGCACCGGCGTGATGTTCGTGGTCGCCGGGTTCATCCCCAGGATCGTGCGCGCCGTCGGCAAGAAGCCGGCGTACATCTCCGCCAGCATCATCGCGATCATCGCGGCGCTCGGCATCGCCCTCACCCCGTCCGACCGTCCCGGCCTGGCCATCGCGTTCTTCGGCCTCTACGGGGTCGGCATGGCGGCCGTGAACACCCTGATGTGGGCGCTGGAGGCCGACACCGTCGAGTACGGCGAGTGGCGGACCGGCGTGCGGACCGAGGGCACCACCTACGCGGTCTTCTCGTTCACCCGCAAGGTCGGCCAGGCGGTCGGCGGCGCGGCAGCGGCGTACGGCCTGGGCTTCGTCGGCTACATCGCGCAGCAGGAGGTCCAGAGCCAGGCCACGCAGGACGGCATCCGCTTCATCGCCGGGTTCGTCCCCGCCGCGTTCATCCTGGTCGGCGTGATCATCATGGTCTTCTACCCGCTGACCGAGACCCGTTTCAAGACGATGGTGGCCGAGGTCGCCGCCCGTCGCGCCGCGCGGGAGGACTGACCGTGTCGATCACCACCGCCGAGGCCCTGCGCCTCCACCCCGACCGGCTGCTGCCGACCGCCCCCGAGGTCCGCTCGATCGCCCGACGCCTCTACGACGAGGTGCGCGACCTGCCGATCCTCTCCCCGCACGGGCACGTCGAGGCCCGGCTGCTCCTGGAGGACCAGCCGTTCACGGACCCGACGTCGCTGCTGGTCACCCCCGACCACTACGTCACGCGGCTCCTGCACGCGTCCGGCGTCCAGCTCGACCAGCTCGGCGTGGGGCAGGGCACCCTGTCCCCCACGGCGGCCCGCGAGGCCTGGCGGCTGCTCTGCCAGAACTGGGCGGTCTACCGCGGCACACCCGTGAAGTACTGGCTGGAGAGCGCGCTGGTCGACGTGTTCGGCCTGGACCTACGGCCGAGCGCCGAGACGGCCGACGAGCTCTACGACGGGATCGCCGACCAGCTCGCGCAACCTACGTTCCGGCCGCGCGCTCTGTTCGACCGGTTCCGGATCGAGGTGCTCGCCACGACGGACGACCCGGCGGACGACCTGGCGGCACACGCCGCGCTCCGTGCCGACCCGACCTTCACCGGACGGGTGGTGCCGACGTTCCGGCCCGACAAGTACCTCGAGGCCGGCCGTCCGGACTGGGCCCGGGACGTGCTCCACCTGGGCGCGGTCGCCGGGGTGGACACCGGGTCGTACGCGGGCTGGGTCGCCGCGATGGAGGACCGGCGTGAGCACTTCCGTCGGCACGGCGGCGTGTCCACCGACCACAGCCACGAGGACGTCGGCACCGAGCCGCTGGACGCCGCCGAGGCCGAGCGGATCTACCGCGCGGCGCTGGCCGGCCAGGCGCCCGAGCTCCAGACGACCGCCCTGCGCCGGCACATGCTGCTGGAGATGGCCCGGATGGCGACGGAGGACGGTCTGACCATGACCCTGCACCCGGGCGTCCGCCGCGGCCACCACCGGCCGACGGCCACCCGGTTCGGTCCGGACACCGGTCACGACCTGCCCCTGCCGGGCGCGTTCACGGACGCGCTGCGCCCGCTGCTCGACCGGTACGGCACCCACCCGAACCTCACGCTGGTGCTCTTCACGCTCGACGAGTCCGTGTTCTCCCGCGAGCTCGCACCGCTGGCCGGGTTCTACCCGTCGGTCTACGTCGGGGCACCCTGGTGGTTCCTCGACGCGCCCGACGCCATCCGCCGCTGGCGGTCCGCGGTCTCGGAGACCGCCGGCTTGTCCCGGACCAGCGGCTTCATCGACGACACGCGGGCCATCTGCTCGATCCCCGCGCGGCACGACATGGCACGCCGCCTCGACGCCGGCTACCTCGCAGGGCTGGTGGCGGACCACCGGCTCGACGAGGACGAGGCAGCCGACGCCGTCGTGGACCTGGTCCGCGGCCGACCCACGGAGGTCTTCGGGCTCTAGGCGCCCTCGGTGGCCGGGACGCCCACGCGCTGGGTGGCGAGCCAGTCGAGGGCGACGTCCGCGACGTCCCGCCACCCGGCGTCGATGGTCAGCGAGTGTCCTCGCCCGTCGAACTCGTGGTACTCGGTGACCGAGTCGGGGCTGTCCTGGTACATCTCCAGGACCTCGAGGGTCACCGACTTCGGCACGGTGTGGTCCTCGCTGCCGGAGGTGAGGAGCAGCGGACCGCGGACGGCGCGGTGGGTGTCGACCTTCGCGGGCGAGTTCCGGGAGAAGTTGGCGGTGGCGTCCTCGAACAGCGGACGGCCCGGGCCGGGGATCGTCCACGCCCCCCAGAGCGCGTCGGACTCCTCCTCGGTCAGGGTGTTGCCGAAGCTGTACCGGAACTGCTTGGCCGTGAGCGAGACGGTCCGCTTCTTGTTCGCGGGGTTGCCGAGCACGGGGAACCCGGAGCGCAGCTGCGCGAACGGCACGGTCTTGACCCCCTTGATGGGCGCCGGGTCGATGGCGACGGCGGCGACGACGAGGTCGTTGGCGAGCAGCTCCTGCGCGATCAGCCCCCCGAAGGAGTGCCCGATGACGATCGGCTTCGCGTCGAGCGTCTCGATGTAGTCGGCGTAGTGGTGGCAGATCCGCTCGATCCCGACGTCGTCGAGCGCGTCGGCGGCGGCCCGGGTCTCCGCGACGGTGTCCGCGTCACCGGGCCAGCCCGGCGCGCTGGGCGCGTAGCCGCGCGCCTCGAAGAGCTCCACCCACGGCGCCCACGCGGACGAGTGGATCCAGAGGCCGTGGATGAAGACGACAGGGGTTCTCGACATGGCTGCTCCTTGAGAGGGGTGTGGTCAGAGCTGCTTCGCGAAGCCGCCGTCGATGAGGACGTCGGCTCCAGTGATGTTGCCGGCGCGGTCGCTGGCCAGCAGCAGGACGAGGTCGGCGACCTCCTCCGGCTCGGTGAAGCGACCGGTCGAGAAGCCGCCCGCGCTCTCGATGATCCGCGTGCGGGCCTCGTCGAACGAGATGCCCTGGCTCGCCGCCACAGTCGCCGCGACCCCGGTCTCACCGAGCCAGAGCGGCGTGGACACGGGTCCCGGGCTGACGGTGTTGAAGCGCAGCCCGCGTGGCCCGAACTCCTTGGACAGCGACTTGGACAGGTTCCAGACCGCGGCCTTCGTGGCCGAGTAGTCGATGACCCCGGGATCGGGCAGGTAGGCGTTGACGGAGCAGATCGTCACGACGGTGCCTGCACCACGCGCCAGGAGCAGGGGGATCGCGGCACGCGTCGTGCGTACGGCGGCCATGAGGGTGAGGTTGAGGGTGCTGTGCCAGTCGTCGTCGCTGACGTCCAGGAAGCCGGTCGTCCGCGGGGTCACGGCACCGACGTTGTTCACGAGGATGTCGAGCCCACCGAAGTGCGCAGCCCGGCCCACGAGCTCCGCCGGGGTGTCGGCATCGGCGAGGTCGAGCGCGACCGCAAGGACCTGCCCCGTGTCGGACAGCGCCACGAGCTCGTCCGTGATCGTGCGGGCGCCCGCGACCACGTTCACTCCCTCGGCGACCAGCGCGCGCGTGACGGCGAGCCCGATGCCCTTGCTCGCACCCGTGACGACTGCGACCTTGCCTGCCAGATGGAGGTCCACACGGGGGACGCTAGACCTCCGGAATGTCCGGTTCCTGGCCCTGCTGGTCCCACCCAGACCCCGCCAACCGCTCCATCGCCGCGGCGCTGGGCGACCCTGGCTCCGCGAAGTAGAGGAACAGCGACTGCCCGGCGGTGCCGACGACGGCCAGCCGGAGATAGCTCAGGACGAGCTTCCCCACCAGCGGGTGCCGGAGGGCGTGCACACCGTCGCCGGCGCGATGGACGTCCTGTCGGTCCCACAGCTCCCGGAACTCCGCGCTGCCCGCGGCGCCGTCGGCGACGAGGGACTCCAGCCGCGCGTCCCGCGCCCCGGTCTGCGCCGCGCTCCGCAGCAGGGCGACCGAACGTGCCGCCAGACCGTCCCAGTCCGCGTGGAACACCCGCTCCGACGGGTCCGTGAACAGCGAGAGGACGCTGTTGACGCCGACGCGGAAGTTCGGGTTCAGCCGCCGCGCCAGGGCGTTCGACGCCAGCACGTCGACGTACCGGCTGTGCACGACGGCGGCGGTGAGCGGCCACGAGTCGATCAGCCACCGCGTCGCGTCCCGGACGACGTCAGCCCCGACGGCTGCGTCGGGGCGCTCCGCCGGTCGTGCGAGCGCGTGCAGGTAGTCGGTGGCGACGGTGTCGAGGCGCAGTGCCCGCGCCAGGGCGTCCAGCACCTGGGTCGACGGGTTGGCGTCGCGTCCCTGTTCGAGGCGCAGGTAGTAGTCCGTGCTGACGCCCGCCAGGATGGCGACCTCTTCGCGCCTCAGCCCGGGCACCCGGCGCAGCCCGGAGCCCACCACCAGGCCGACATCCTGCGGCTGCAACCGTTCGCGCCGTGCTCGCAGGTAGTCACCCAACCGGCCCGCCTCGGTCATACCCGCACGGTAGCGGCTACGCCGACACCGTCGCCGTCGCCTGGTTCGCGGCGCGGTCCGCAAGGTGGTGGGCGACGAAGGCCGCATCGGCGCCGACGCCGTTGATCATCGACGACGCCAGGGCGTACTGGAACACCAGGCCGAGGAAGTACAGCCCCGGCTCCGTGGTGACCCCCCGGTCGTGCGTCGGGGAGCCCACGCCGTCGAGCACAGGGAGGTCGATCCAGCTGTGGTCGGGGTCGAACCCGGTGCACCAGACGATCGTCGAGACGTCCATCGTCCGGCCGTCGTCGAGCGCGGGCAGCCCGTCGCGGACACCGGTGGTCCGGGGCACGCGCTGGACGCCCGCGGCGGCGAGGTCCCGGGACTTGACCCGGATCAGGGGGCCGCTGTGGGCGAGCACGTCGGCGCGGGCTCGTCGGCCGATCGGGGTGCCCGTCGTCAGCACGTGGCTGAAGGCCCAGAACGCGATCCGGTTCAGGGGCCGCGCCAGGGGCTGCTCGATCCGCCACGGGATCTGGCCGGGGTGCCGGCCGGACAGGAAGGTGCGATGCGTCGTCGCCAGCTCCAGGGCGATGTCCGCCCCCGAGTTGCCCGCCCCGACGACGAGCACGTCGCCGGGTCCGACCTGGTGCGGCCCGCGATAGCTGACCGCGTCGAGCTGGACGACGTCCCGGCGCACGGCGGAGGCGAACGCCGGCACGCGCGGCACGCGGTCGAACCCCGCCGCGACCACGACGTTCTGGGCACGCCAGGTCCCGCCGTCCGCCTCGACGAGCAGGTCGGCGCCCGACCGCGACACCCTCCGCACGCGGACGCCCGTGCGCACCGGGACGCGCAGGTCAGCCGCGTACGCCTCCAGGTAGTCGGCGAACGCGTCCTTCGTCGGCAGGGACCACGGGTCGCCCGGGAACGGACGGCCCGGCAGACCGTCGTAGCGCGCGGGTGTGAAGAGGCGGAGCGAGTCCCACCGGTGGCGCCACGAGTCGCCGATCCGCGCGCCGCCCTCGAGGACCACGTGCGGCAGTCCGCGCCCGGAGAGCTCGTGGCTCGCTGCCAGGCCGGCCTGTCCGCCCCCGATGACCACGGTCTGCACGTTCTCGACACTCACGCCGCTCCCCCGTCACCGCTGCTAGTCTTCATCCGAAGCACTTTCGGACGAATACTCGGAGGGTAGGGCCGATGCCTCGGGACGTCAACGCCACCCGGCCGTACCACTCGCCCAAGCGCGCCGAGCGGGCCGCTGCCACCCGGTCGGCCGTCCTGCGGGCCGCGCGCGACCTGTTCCTGAGCGAGGGATACGCCGGCACGACCGTCGCCGCGGTCGCCGCCCGGGCCGAGGTCGCCGTCGACACGGTCTACGCCGCCGTCGGTCGCAAGCCTGCGCTCCTGCGCGAGGTGGCGGAGGCGGCCATCTCCGGAACGGACCACGCGGTGCCCGCCGCGCAGCGCGAGTACGTCCGGCGGATCCGGGAGGCGTCCACCGCCGGCGAGAAGATCGCGATCTACGCCCGCGCCGTGGCCGCGATCCAGGACCGGCTCGGGCCCGTCTACCTCGCCCTGCGCGAGGCGGCCACGTCGGATGCGGACTGTCGGGCCCTCTGGCAGACCATCTCCTCGCGACGGGCGGCCAACATGCGGGACTTCGTCGCGGACCTCCGGGCGACGGGCGAGCTGCGCACCGATGTGTCCGACGACGAGATGGCGGACCTCGTCTGGAGCACGAACGGCCCCGAGCACTGGGCCCTCCTCGTGCACGAGCGCGGCTGGACCACCGAGCGCTTCGAGGCGTCCTTGGCCGACACGTGGACCCGGACGCTGACCGACGCCCGGTGACGCCCGGTCAGCGGACCGGGGACGGCTCGCGCGGCAGGAGGGCGAACACGGTGCTGAAGGCGTCCCACCCGGTCCCCACGTCGACCGGGCCGCGCCACTGGACGGCTCCCGTGCGGTACCCGTCATGGCAGAACCACCGCAGCGTCCCGTCGGGCATCACCGCATAGATCACGCCGGCGCCCCGGCTGAACACCTGCGTGACGTCCGCCCACCCGGAGCCGACGTCAACCGGTCCGGACCACGCCCCCGGGGAGTCGAGCCCCCGACCGTCGACGAACCCGTCGTGCCGGTACCAGCGCAGAGTGCCGTCCGGCATCACCGCGTAGATCACGCCGCCGCCCGTCGAGAACAGGTGCAGCGCCGTTCCCCACCCGACGCCGACCTCACGCGGACCGGACCAGGAGCCGGGCGTCTCGAGGCCCTCCCCCGAGGCCACCCCGTGGTGCCGGTACCAGAGCAGCCGCCCCTCGGTGTCCACGATGTAGATCACGCCGTCACCCCCGGAGAACACGCGGGCGACGTCGCCCCACCCGTGCCCCACCTGGCGCGGTCCCGCCCAACCGTCCGGCGTGCCCAGGCCGTCCCCGATGGTGAAGCCCTTGTGCTCGTACCACCAGAGCCGCCCCTCGGTGTCGATCAGGTACAGGGCGTCGCCCCCGGCGGGGAAGACGTGCGCCGCCGTCCCCCAGCCGACGCCGACGTTCGCCGGGCCACGCCAGGTCGCGATCCCGCCCCCGGTCTCGGCGCCGTCGTGGCGGTACCAGACGAGGTCGCCGTCGGGCTCGATGCCGTAGACGAACGCCGGGACGACCGTCGGGCCGGACGGGAAGCGGGGCTTCTCCTTGAGGCACTCCTGGTACAGCGCGCTGACGCGCCCCAGCATGTTGGCGTTCGGCACACCGAACCCGGAGTTGGCGAGGATGACGAGCTCCATGTCCTCGGGCAGGAACAGGGCGACCGAGTGCTGGATCCGCACTCCGTCGACCCACCACCCGGTCTTCTCGTAGATCACCCCGGCCCGCGTCGAGATGACGGAGTCGACGCCGAACGTGCGGCCCAGCATCACCTCCGCAGCGGCCGGCGACAGGATCGTGCCGGCGCGGCGCAGCGTGCCCATCACTCGGAGCAGCTCGTCGACCGACAGGTGCCACCCCACGCCGCCCACCCAGGAGCGGAGGTCGCCCGAGGCGAACCCGGGAATCTTCCGCGGGAACGGGTAGCCGAGCGCGTGGCCGACGCGGTAGCCGAGCTCGGTGCCGGACACCCCCGCCGGGCCCATCACGTTCTGCTCGACGTAGGCGACGTAGGCGTTCAGGGTCGCGGAGTCCCAGACGACGTCGTCGAGGCCGAGGCCGACCCGCATCGCGGGCGAGACGTCGCCGTTGACCGTCGCGATCAGGATTCGGCAGAGCCCGAAGTTGACGTTCTGGTACAGGTAGGCGGGTGCGACCGCGACCCCGTCGGCGACGCGGGACTTCATCAGGAGGAAGTCCGAGTCCGTCGTGGCAGCCGTCCCCAGCCCCGACGTGTGCGTCATGAGCTGGGCGAACGTGATCCGACCGACGTTCGGACCCCTGACCCAGTAGTCGGGCAGGTACGCCGCGACGGGCGTGCTCGCCGCGACGCCGTGCTCGGCGAGCACCCGGGTCATGGCGATCGCGGTGACGAGCTTGCTGCAGCTCGCCACGTGCATCCGCTCCTGGGTGGTCCATGGCACGGCGGGGACCCCGGCGGTCGAGTCGCCGGCCATCCGGGCGTCCTGGACCGAGCCGGAGAACACGGTGCGGCCCCCCTGCCGGAGCTCGTAGGCGCACCCGGCCACCGACGCCGACAGCTCCGAGCGGAGGGCGCTCTCGAAGGCTCGGACGTCGAGGTGGTACGGCGTCGGGAGCGGGATCCGCGGGGGCGCCGTGACGCTCACTCCCGTCAGCCCGAGGTCGGCGACCACCCCGGCGATCTGCGGGTTCAGCTCGTGCACCGCCACCCGGTCGACGTCGAGCGCGACGTCGCCGATGCCGTCGATCCCCGCACCGACGAGCTCGCGAAGCTGCGCGACCTGGTGCTGATCCAGCGTGTACGCCATCGTCGGACTCCTCGGGCGCGCCGGGAGACGAACCTCTGGACGTCCGCACACCGAGCAGGGCGCGCCTCAGGGCGGGGTGCGAAGGACCGGACGGCCCGTCCCAGCCTGCGCCGTCGGGGTGCTCGCGGTCCAGCAGTTTCTCCCGGGTGAACACCGAGGCCGCGGGCGACTACCGCCGGCCGGCGGTCATGGCCTGCAGGGCCCTGGTCGGTCCCGGCTGCTCGTCGAGGGCGCGCGCTGCGGCGTGCAGCGTCTGAGCACCGGGACCTGACAGGACGAGCAGCCGCTCGATCGCGTCCCGGAGCTCGGCCACGGACGCCGTGTTCGGGTCCAGCGCCTCGCCGACGCCGACGCGCTCCACGGCGGCCGCCCCGGCGAACTGGTCGGTCGAGAACGGCAGGACCAGCAGCGGGGTGGCCGTCGCGATCGCCTCGGTGACCGAGTTGTTGCCGCCGTGCGTCACGGTGGCGACCGCTGCCCGCAGCAGACGCACCTGCGGCAGGTACTCGCGCACGAGCCAGCTCGCGGGCAGCTCGCCCAGCTCCGCGACCGGGGTGGACCCGGTGGCGATCGCGGCGCGCACTCCCGCACCACGCAACGCCGCGGCCACACGCGCGAGCACGTCGCCGCGGACCGACAGGAAGCTGCCGAAGCTCACGTACACGAACGGCTCGCCGGTGCGTAGCCAGGCGTCCACCTCGGGATCGGCCGGCTCGGCGCGCAAGGAGCCGCCGAGGTACTCGTGGGGCGGGAGGAGAGCGGCCCGATCCGGGTCCGCAAGCTCCTCCGGGTAGTGGAGGAGCACGAGCGGCCCGTGCTGCGCGAACGCGTCGTGCACGGCGGGCAGTCCGGGGTCCAGCTGCGCGGCCGCGGTGTTCCACTCCGCGGTGAACCCCGCGGCGACCCGGCGGCACAGCTGCTCGAGCTGCTCCATCTCGTCGGGATCCGGGTGCAGTGCCCGCGGCCAGTCGGGTGGGCACCCGTACACCTCCTGACCGACGGGCAGCGCGGTCGGGTGGCCGAGGACGACGTCGGCGTGCGGGACGTCCGCGGCCCAGAGCGCCAGGCGCGCGCTATAGGCGAGGTGGTCCACCAGGACGGCGTCGGGACGCACCCGGTCGATGACGTCGAGCGTCGCCCGGGCCTTCTCGACGGGCCGCCACATGAGGTCGACCAGCCGTTCGCGCGCCTGGTAGGTCAGGGTGGGCACCATCCCCTGCCGGGTGGCGTCGAAGAAGCCCCGCAGCGAGTCCGCCTCGTCGCCGGGCTGCTTGTCGGCGCGGATCACCCCGGGGTTGGACCCGCGACCGAGCTCCAGGGCGACGCGCTCGTAGCCGGACGCCTCGACGATCCCCGCGGTGGCAGGCCCGGACGCGACGACCACCCGTTCCCCCGCGTCCTGCCACGCCGCGGCCAGGGCGGCCAGCGGGAGCAGGTGGGACGCGTAGTCGGGGCTGATGACGAGCAGGGTCATCCGGCGCCGACCAGGGACGGGCGCGCGGCGAGCTCGTCGGCCACGACCCGCGCGTAGACGTCGTCGAGCATCCGCGCCATGCGCTGGATGGTGAAGCTCTCCTCGACCGTCGCGTGCGACCGCTCGGCGCGCCGGTCGTCCGACTCGGCGAGCGACGCGGTGAGCGCCGAGTCGATCGCCTCGGCGAGCCGGTCGGCGTGCCAGGTGGCGGCGAGGAAGCCCGTGTCGCCCTCGACGACGTAGGTGGCCGGTCCGCCGCCGTCCGGTGCGACGACGAGCAGGCCGGACGCCATGGCCTCGAGCAGGGCGATGCCGAACTCCTCCTTGAGGCTCGCGCACACGTAGACGCCGCGGGGTGCGCTCAGCCCGGGCAGTCCCGTGCGTGCGGCCGCGACCCAGCGGGCGACGACGTCGTTCGGTCGGTGACCCGGCAGCAGCAGCCCGGCAGCCGCTCGCCGGTCGGGCGGGACGACCGCGTCGACGAGGTCCAGCTGCTCGCGCTCGTCGGCCGACGGACGGTCCAGGTCGCCGCCGACGACCAGCAGGTTCGCCCGCTCGCCCAGCCCGCTCCGGGCCCACGACTGCACCAGGGTGGCCATCCCCTTGACCCGGTGCAGCCGGCCGACGCTCACGATCAGCGGAAGACCGCGACGGCCGACCGGCAGCGTCTCGACGATGGCGCGCAGCTGCGCCAGGGCGTCGGACGCCGTGCCTCCTGCGACGTGGGCCTGCGCCTCGGCGACGGCACGGTCGACCACCTGGAGGTCGACGCCCTCGGGCACGACAGTGTGCCGCTCGGGGTGCGCGGTGAGGTCGATGCCGACGAGCTCCCGCATGTCGCGCTCGAGGGTGGGGCGCGGGAACAGCACGGTGTGCGACGCGTTGGCGGCCAGGCGCTGCACCAGCCGCACCCGGAACCAGAAGTGCTCGGCCTCGTCGACCAGCCCGAAGTTCGCCCGCGTGAGGCGCCCGGCCAGGTCGAGCGACCGGATGACGGCGTGCGGGTCCGGCGCCACCGTGAAGACCACCGGGATGTCGAGCTCGCGCGCGACGTCCGCCGCCGCGAGGCTGCCGACGTCGGCCATGCGCAGGTGGAGGACGTCGACGCCCCCCGCGGCGCGCAGGAGGCGGCGGATCCCGCGGCGGGCGGAGACGCGCAACGACCAGGCGGTCGCCGAGGGCGAGGCGTCCGGCTGGAGCGGCACCCGACCGTAGAGGTGGCCCGAGCCGCGGAGCCCACCGAGATCCGCCTCCGCCTGGGCCACCGACCCGCGCGACATGGTCAGGACGCGCGTCACCGGGGTCGGCTCGTCGGTCCCGGGCGCGACGAGGGCGTCGCCCAGCCGCACCAGCAGGGTGGCGATCCCCCCGTTGTCGCCGACGCCGGCGGCGCTGAGGCCCGCGTCGATGTCGGCGTGCAGGAAGAGCTGGGCAACGGTGAGCCCGTCGCGCGAGGGCGACGCGTCCGGTGACGTCTGCGCGGCGATGTCGACGAGTGCGAGGCGGGCCACGTCCGCGAGGGCACCCGTCCCGGACGCCAGACCGTCGAGCAGCCCCAGGACCGCGTGGTCCCCGGGGCGCCGGCCCAGCGCCGCGACAGCGGCGGTGCGGACCTGCTCGGCCTCGTCGTGGTCGGCGGCGAGGGCGAGCAGGGGTCGGACGGCGATCACGTGCCTGACCAGGCCCAGGGTCTCGACGACGCGGGCACGGGCGGGCGGCTCCCGCACCCCGAGCAGCGCCGTCTCGAGCCCGACCGCGACGGGCTCGGGCGCGCCGGTGGACCACTGCTCGAGCGTCCGCTGCGCGAGCATCCCGCCGAACCCTCCGTCGGCGGTCATCCCGATGAGCCGCGCAACCGCTTCGGACCGGGGCAGGCCGGACCCGAGCACCCAGGCGGCGTGCTCCCGGACGAAGAGGCGGTCGCTCGAGAGCAGCCGGACGAGCGCACGGGAGGCCTCGTCGTCGGCGATGGTCCCGAGCGCGTGCACCGCGGCGATCGCGACCAGCTGGTCCGCGTCGTCGAGCGCGGCCGTGAGCACACGGATGGTGCGCACGCCGGGGTCGCGGCTGCTCTCGAACGCGAGCTCGTCGGCGAGCCGCATCGCGTCGACGATCTGGTCGGCCGCGCGCAGCGCGTCGAGCGAGGTCTGGATGCCCACGGTGGTCCTCCACGTTCCTGGCGCCAGGGGGACGACGCGGCTGCTCGCGACACGGCCGATGCTAGATCGGCTCGTGGCGACCAGCCCGTCGAGCGGGGACACGCCTGGACGCAGGTCCCCGCTCCTCCTTCGCCCGAGCCAGCAGGATGGATGCACCCCGGACCGAGACTTAGGTCACAGTCGACGGCGAAAGGCGGCCCTAACCTGCAGGAAAAGGCCGACGCACGTCACGAACGGGGATCCCGTGCTCACCATGACCGCCCTCTGGAGCTCACTCTCGTCGACGGCGGAACCGCCGGGCGCCGGACCCGGGGGCGAGGCGAGCCTGGCTCTCCCCGACCTCAGCGCCGTGACGGTGATGGGTGGCGTGTCCGGGCGACTGCTGCTGGGCCTCGGCCTCGTCGTGTGCGTGCTCGGCCTCGGCTTCGGCATGCTGGCGTTCGTCCAGCTGCGCCGGCTGCCGGTGCACGCGTCGATGCTCGAGATCTCGGAGCTCATCTACTCGACGTGCAAGGCCTACCTGGTCAAGCAGGGCAAGTTCCTGCTCATGCTCTGGGTGTTCATCGCCTCGGTGATCGTCGTGTACTACCGGTTCCTCATCGACTTCCCCTGGAGCAAGGTCTCGATCGTCATCGGGTTCAGCCTGCTCGGGATGGCCGGCTCGTACGCCGTCGCCTGGTTCGGCATCCGCGTGAACACGTTCGCCAACTCGCGCACCGCGTTCGCCGCCCTGCGCGGCACCCCGCTCCAGGTGCACCGGATCCCGCTGAAGTCGGGCATGTCGATCGGCATGGTGCTCATCAGCCTCGAGCTGTTCATGATGCTGGTCATCCTGCTGTTCCTCCCGCGGGAGATCGCCGGCGCCTGCTTCATCGGGTTCGCCATCGGCGAGTCCCTGGGAGCGGCGGCGCTGCGCATCGCGGGCGGCATCTTCACCAAGATCGCCGACATCGGCGCGGACCTCATGAAGATCGCGTTCAAGATCAAGGAGGACGACGCCCGCAACCCCGGCGTCATCGCCGACTGCACAGGCGACAACGCGGGTGACTCCGTCGGCCCGAGCGCCGACGGCTTCGAGACCTACGGCGTCACCGGCGTCGCCCTGATCACGTTCGTCCTGCTGGGCGTCCACGACCCGGCGGTCCAGGCGACGCTCCTGGTGTGGATGTTCGTCGTGCGCGCCGTGATGATCATCGCCTCCGCCCTGTCCTACCTGGTCAACGACGCCTGGGTGCGTCACCAGTACCGGGACGCGAAGCGGATGAACTTCGAGACCCCGCTCTCCTCCCTGGTCTGGGTGACGTCCGGCATCTGCGTCGCCGCCACCTACCTGACCACCTACCTGGTCCTCGGCCAGGGAAAGACCGCGTCGCTGTGGTGGGTGTTCGCGACCATCGTCGCCGTCGGCACGCTCGCGGGGGCCGTGATCCCCGAGCTGGTCAAGGCGTTCACGTCGACCGGCAGCCGCCACGTGCGCGAGATCGTGATGAGCTCGCGCGAGGGCGGTCCCTCGCTGAACATCCTGTCCGGCCTCGTCGCCGGCAACTTCTCCGCCTACTGGCTCGGCACCACGATCGTCGGGCTCATGGGCGGCGCGTTCCTGCTGTCGCAGCTGGGCCTGGACACGCTGATGCTGGCGCCCGCCGTGTTCGCGTTCGGGCTGCTCGCCTTCGGGTTCCTGGGGATGGGTCCGGTCACGATCGCGGTCGACTCCTACGGTCCGGTGACGGACAACGCCCAGAGCGTCTACGAGCTCTCGATGATCGAGGAGATCGACGACATCGAGGCGGCGCTGGTCGCCGACCACGGGTTCACGCCCCAGTGGGAGCACGCCAAGACGATGCTCGAGGAGAACGACGGCGCCGGGAACACCTTCAAGGCGACCGCCAAGCCGGTGCTCATCGGGACCGCGGTGGTCGGGGCCACGACGATGATCTTCTCGATCATCATGGGCCTCACCGAGGGGCTCACCACCAGCCTGCAGAACCTCTCGCTGCTGCACCCGCCGTTCCTGCTGGGCCTGGTCATGGGTGGCGCCGTGATCTTCTGGTTCACGGGCGCGTCGATCCAGGCCGTGACCACCGGTGCGTACCGCGCGGTCGAGTTCATCCGCACCACCATCCGCCTCGACGGCGCCACGCGGGCCAGCGAGGCCGACTCCCGCCGCGTGGTGGAGATCTGCACCCAGTACGCGCAGCAGGGCATGCTCACGATGTTCCTCGGCGTGTTCTTCTCGACCCTGGCCTTCGCGTTCGTCGAGCCGTTCTTCTTCATCGGCTACCTGATCTCGATCGCCGTGTTCGGCCTGTACCAGGCGTTCTTCATGGCCAACGCGGGCGGCGCGTGGGACAACGCGAAGAAGATCGTCGAGATCGACCTGCACGCCAAGGGCACCGCGCTGCACGAGGCGACGATCATCGGTGACACGGTCGGCGACCCGTACAAGGACACGTCGTCGGTGGCGCTCAACCCGGTCATCAAGTTCACGACGCTGTTCGGCCTGCTGGCCGTCGAGCTCTCGGTCCGGCTCACCGCCGACGGCCTGCACACCCTGGTGCTCACCCTGGCGGCGGTGTTCTTCCTGGCGTCCGCCTTCTTCGTGTACCGCTCGTTCTACGGGATGCGGATCCGGTCGACGCTCTCCGACGAGGCGCAGCCGGTCGGCCTCGGGGACGGCGGGGACGCGACGTCCGGCGCCGCTCCCGCGGCCTCCGGCACCGATCGCGCCCTGGTCGACGCGAAGGTGAGCGACCGATGAGGATCGCGGTCCGCCACCCCGACGTCCTCGTCGACACCGACGGCCACGTCGCCGGGCACGACGCCGGTGCCACCCTGGTGCGACGCCTGCTCCGCATCTTCCCCGGGTCGATCCTCGTCGGGCCCGGCCCGCGACGCGGCGCCGACTTCGACCTGCTCCCCCTCGAGTTCGTCGACCCCGACGACACGATCGTCATCAACATGGCCCCGGCCGACACGGTCGCCGTGTGGCGCACGCTGGCCGCCTCGGGCGGTGAGCCGCACGTGATGAACTTCGTGTGGCTGGGCACGTCGCAGTTCTCCCACCCGGTGGAGCGCGCCGCCGTCGCCCTGTCCTGCGCCCTGTTCCCGACGTTCGCCAACTCGGAGCGCACGGCGGGCGAGGTGCGCGAGATGGTCGAGCGCTGGACCATCCCGGCGCTGGCGGAGAAGGCGGAGGTCGCCTGGGTGAACCTGGGCATCCGGCTCGACCACGTGCTCCCCCGGCGCGACCCGGACGTGCCCGTCGTGCTCTACCCGGCGATCTACCTGTCCGACCGCAAGCAGCCGCAGCTGTTCCTGGACATCGTCGAGCGGGTCGCCAAGCGCACCCCGCTGCGCGTCGAGGCACGCCTGCACGAGTCGCACCTGGCCACCGAGCAGGCGATGCGCCTCTCGCTCTACGACTGGGCGTGGGTGGGGCCGCTGACCGCCACGCGCGAGGGCTACTGGTCGGCGCTGTCGCGCACCACCGCGTTCCTGGCCACGGCGACCGACGAGTCCTACGGGCTCGAGTACATCGAGGCGCTCGTCGCCGGTGCGGTCGGCGTGCTGCCGGACCGTCCCTGGGCGCGCGCCATCCTGCCGCCCGAGTACCCGTTCCTGTACCGCACGCCCGCCGAGGCGGAGCAGATGCTGCTGCGCGCGCTCACGGACACCGACACGTGCCGTCGGGAGGCCGACGCCTCGGCCGGCGGCAGCTTCGCCGAGTGGCTGCGCGCGCGGCACGACGACGACCGGTTCGACGCCGCGATCGTCGAGCAGGTGGGTCGCTGGTTCGGGCAGTGAGGACGCGGCGAGCCCCCGGCTGCCAGGAGGTCCTGGCGACCGGGGGCTCGCCGCTGTCGTGGGGCGCCGGTCAGGCCAGGTCGTCGGCGCCGATCGGCGCCAGCGCGGCGTAGGCCGTCGGCAGCAGGGCGGCCACGTCGTTCGCGTCCTTCGTCGGCTGTGTGGTGCCCAGGACGCCGGCCAGGTGCCGTGCGCGGTCCTGCTCACCGGGCAGCGCGGCGACGAGCTTGTTCGTGTCCGGCGCGGCCAGGCAGCGCAGCGTCTGCTCGGGGTAGCGCCCGAACAGCGACCACGTCCAGCCCAGGTCGGCGTACCGGCCGTCGCGCAGCGCGTGGGACCACACGCGAGCGCGCGCCTGCCACTCGTGCGCGGCCAGCCGAGGGCTCTCGACGGCCAGGTACGAGTACTCGTCGATGCCGTCGAGGGCGAGCACCGCGTCACGCAGCTCGCGGCGCCCGGCGTGGATGATGCCGAGCAGCGCGTCGTCCCGGTCGGGGTGCGCGAGGATGGTGACGCTCACCCCGAGGTCGACGTCCTGGCTGCGCAGGTGGTCGTCGTGGATGGCCGCCACGGTCTCGACCGCGGTCTGCCGCACCAGCGCACCCAGCGCCGACGTGGGACAGCCTGCCTCGACCAGGCCGGGCAGACCGAGCCGCACACGGTCGATGTGGTGGGCCACGCGGGTGGCGAGCGCCTCGTGGAACAGGCGGTCGGCGACGTCGAGCAGGACGGGCTTCAGCAGGGCCGGCAGGGCGAGCGGGTGGGCAGCCCGGCCCGTCAGCAGCAGACCACCGGGGACGTGGAGGCTCATACGACCATCGTGCCGGGAACACGCTCCCTCACCCTGGGACTACCGGCCCATACGCACGCCTCACGGCTAGGGTTGACGCAGATCTGCTGGGGGTCGCGAGGGAGGGTCCGTGCCGCGGTTGACGAGTGCCGACGTGGCCCGCGAGAGCGGCGTGTCCCGCACGACGGTGAGCTACGTGCTCAACGGGAAGAGCGACGTGGCCATCCCCGAGGCCACCCGCCAGCGCGTCCGCGACGCGGCCGCACGTCTCGGCTACACCCCCTCGGCCGCGGCACGGACCCTCCGGTCCGGCCGGAGCGACCTCGTGCTCTGCGTCCTGCCCGACTGGACCATCGGCCCGGTCATCGACACCCTGCTCGACCACCTCACCACCGAGCTGGCCGAGCGCGGGCTCTCCGTCCTCGTGCACCACGACCGGGGCCCGCGTCCGCTCGCCGAGCTCTGGCGGGCGGTGACGCCGCGAGCCGTGCTCGGCCTGGCGCCCTTCGCCGAGGACGACGAGCGCGCCATGCGCCAGGCGGGCATCCAGGTGGTCGGCAGCGCCCTCGACGAGGACGACCACCCGGGCACGTTCTCCGTCCCCCAGACCAGGATCGGACGGCTCCAGGTCGAGCACCTCGCCGAGCGTGGCCATCGCGTAGTGGCCTATGCCGCACCGAGCGACGACCGGCTGGCGGCGTTCGCCGACCGGCGGCTCGCGGGCGTGGTGCTCGAGTGCGAGCGGTTGGGGCTGACAGCGCCGAGGGTCGACGCCGTGGACCTCGACGTGGCATCGGCCGCCGCCGTCGTCCGGAGCTGGCGCGCAGGCCCGGAGCCCGTCACCGCGGTCGCCGCCTACAACGACGAGGTCGCGCTGGCCGTCCTGTCCGGGCTGCGCGCCGAGGGGCTGCGCACGCCGCAGGACGTCGCCGTGATCGGCGTCGACGACATCCCCGCGGCCCGGCTGGCCGCCCCGGCCCTGACCACGGTGTGGCAGGCCATCGACGCGCAGGCGACCTACCTCGCCGCCGCCGTGATCGCCGCGCTCGACGACGCCGTCGACCCGCCGGCGCAGCCCGCCGACGTCTTCCACGTCATCGCCCGCGACTCGACCTGACCCGTCGTCGCCGACGACTCGCCCTGACCCGTCGAAGCCGCGACCCCGCCTGACACGCCGACGGCCCGGCGACGCGTGAGCGCCACCGGGCCGTCGACGTGCACCTGCTAGCTGAACGTGAACCAGTTGACGTTGACGAAGTCGGCCGGCTGCCCGGAGTCGAACGTCAGGTAGACGGTGTGCGTCCCCGTCGTCGCCTGGATGTTCGCCGGGACGGTCCGCCACGTCTGCCAGCCACCCGTGTTGCTGATGGCGAAGCTGCCGATCGACGGACCCGTGAGGCTGTCGAGCCGCACGTTCACCAACCCGCTGATCCCGCCCGCCGCCCCGGAGGCCACCCGCGCGCTGAACGTCGACCGCGGCGTGCTGCCGAAGTTCACGTTGTCGAACCGGATGTGGTCACCGTTCGCGATCCAGGCGACGTCCTCGCCGCCGTCGATGTCCTGCGTCGCCTCCTTGGCGACGCCCGCCATGCCGTTGTACGCCTCGGCCTGGATCCGCGACGTGGCGTCGGTGCCGGTCGAGGTGCCGGTCGTGGTGACGGACACGGCGCTGCTCAGTGCCGAGCGGTTGCCCGCCGCGTCGTACGCCCGCACGGTGAACGCGTACCCGGTCGAGGGGGACAGACCCGTCGCCGTGTAGCTCCGGTTCGCCGTGGAGGCGATGACGGACCCGTTGCGCAGCACGTCGTAGCCGGTGACGCCGACGTTGTCGGTGGACGCCGACCACGCGAGGGTCGTCGCCGTCGAGGTGGTGCCCGACGCGGTCAGCCCGGTGGGCGTCGAGGGTGCCGTCGTGTCACCCCCGCCCGACGTGGTGACGCTCACCGTGTTGCTGCTCGCCGACCGGTTGCCTGCGCCGTCGAGCGCCCGCACGGTGAACTGGTAGGTCGACGAGGCCGCCAAGCCCGTGGCCGTGAACGTCGTTCCCGTCGCGGTACCGACGACGGTCCCGTTCCGGAGCACCTCGTAGCCCGAGACGCCGCTGCCGCCGGTGTTGTCGGTCGACGCGGACCACGACAGGTTCGTCGAGGACGCCGTCGTGCCGGAGGCGGACAGGCCCGCCGGGACCGACGGCGCGGTGGTGTCCGTCGGGACCGAGACGTTCGAGCTGGCGACCGAGCGAGCCGGGACCGCCAGCGTGACGCCGTTGGAGAAGGTGACGGTGGTCGCCGACCCGCTCATGTTCGCCGCCTGGTACGTCCGGACGCCGTTCTTGACGAAGACCGCGTGCAGCGGCGTGTTCGCCGTGACCGAGCGGTCGACGGTGCCGAGGCCCGACAGGCTCTTGAGCCAGTAGAACGTGTGCGCCCGCGACTCCCCCTCCTCGACGGCGTACGAGCCCGCCTGGGAGCGGAACTGCGAGAGCGCCGTCGGGGCGTCGGCCAGCGCCTGGAACTCCCAGATGATGTCCTGCCACACCGCCGCGGGTCCGCCGTTGTTGCGTTCGAGCTCGGCGATGTTGCGGCCCACGTACGACGGGTTGTAGCCGAGGTACAGGTGCCCGGCGGTGCTGGGCAGCAGGTTGATGCCCTGGATCATCTCCGGCTCGGCGCTGAACCACGTCGAGTAGGAGCCACCGTCGCCCCAGACCATGCCGACCGTGGAGTGCCCGAACGCTGCCGGAAACGCCTCGTCGTCGGTGTCGAACCAGTAGTTCTCGATGGCCGACGCCTGCGTGGTGTAGAGGTAGATGCCCAGGTCACGGACCGTCTTGTTGCCGGTCGCCTGGCCCCACTGGATGAGTCCGCTGGCGAAGTTCATGCCCTCGGAGGACGACTCCTGGTTGTTGCCGGCGCCGAACGCTCCGTGCCCGGCGGCCCAGTCGTGACCCGCGTAGATGTCGAAGTCGCGCAGGAACGGGAACCGGGTGTCGGTGCGGTCCCAGTTGGCCGCGTCCTTGATGACGGTGTTCACCATGCCGCCGTA
The DNA here is from genome assembly GCF_013359775.1 of Cellulomonas humilata. Classification (GTDB taxonomy): domain Bacteria; phylum Actinomycetota; class Actinomycetes; order Actinomycetales; family Cellulomonadaceae; genus Cellulomonas; species Cellulomonas humilata. Next base: position 26,047 of record NZ_JABMCI010000065.1, read on the forward strand.
CGCGGACTCCGCCGCCCACGCGGGATCGAACTGCGCGACCGTGGCGGCCCCCACCACGTAGTAGCCGTAGTGGAAGTGGTGGTCGTTGAGGTCGGTGTCCGAGCCGTAGGAGGCCGGATAGCCGATCAGCGTGCCCCAGGACGAGTTGTACCAGAACGACCGCGTGGTCTCCCCGGGCGAGGCGGTCATCCAGTCCGTGAGCCGCGTCTTCATGGAGCCGACGAGGCTGTCGCGCGCGGACGTGTTGCCGGTGAGGTTGGCCATGTGGGCCACCTGCGAGATGCGCCCGAACGCCTTGCCGGTCCAGTAGGTGTCGTCGCCGAACCCGGCGAACGGGTCGCCCGAGGCGACCTGCGAGATGTACCCGTTGAGCTGGGTGGCGTCAGCCGACCCGGCCGGGAAGCCCGTGTTCGCCAGCTGAGGGAGCACACCGTTGAAGGTCGACACCGTCTGGAACTGCGAGCTGCCGATCACCACGCGCATCGGACCGCGCGGGGAGACGTAGGAGTAGGCGGTGAGCGTCGCGCCGCTGAGGTTGTCGCGCTGGTGCGAGTAGAGCGCGTAGACGGTGCCCGTGGCGGTGCCCTGACGTGCCGTCGTGGTGAAGGCGTACGTCGCGGTCATCTTGGCGGTGGCCTCGTTGTACGCCCAGGAGACCTTGGTACCGGTCACGTGGTTGTGGGCGTAGGGCGCGTAGGCGTTGAGGGCCGCGAGCCGGTCGGCGTTGCTGCTGCTCGGCTGCGTGGGCAGGACCGCGACCGAGAAGAACGTGCCGCCGTTCAGCGACGAGCTGATCGTGCTCCCCGAGACGTTCCAGGTGGAGCCGGTGGGTGCGTACGCCGCGTAGTCGTGCCCGTTGATCGTGTAGCCGATCTGGCCGTAGACGTTGCTCCAGACGGTGGGCGCCGCGGTGCCCGTGAGTGTCGCGTTGCCGCCCGTCTTCGTCGCGTAGACGAAGGGCAGCCCGTGGCCGAAGGTGGTCCGCAGGCTGCTGCTGCCGTTGGTCCAGAGCTCGCTGACGGTCCAGTCGGAGTAGCCGTCGACCTTGCCGTCGGCGTCCAGGCCGGCGATCCCGAGCCGGAAGTCCTCCGCGTAGTTGTAGTGGTACTCCCCCACGCCCGTCGCAGTGCCGGAGATGCTCGCCGTGGTCGGGTAGCTCACCCCGAGCCCGTTGGTGTACGCGTGGTACGAGAGGGGGTGCGCCATGAGGTTCTCGGAGATCGACGCGCAGTTGAACTTGCGCCAGAGCAGCGACGTCCACCAGTCGTTCGTCGGGACCGCGCCCGCGGGGAAGTTCGCGGTGACGTGCGCGCGGGGGTTGGTGACCGGGGTGCCGTTGCACTCCGTGGGCACCGCACCGCCCGTCGGCGTGCCCTCGGCGTAGCTCCCGGAGCCGACGTTCACCGCCTCGGCTCGTGGCACCGGCAGCAGGAGCGCCTGCACCAGGTACGCCAGCATGGCGCCGACGGCCACCATGGCCACGAGCCGGCGTCGGTCGAGGGTGCGAGGGGACGGGACTGGTCGTGCGTGAGCAGACATCCTGCGGTCTCCGATCGGGTGCGGTCCGTCTGTCGACGCGAGGTCGGCACGGGCGGGCCCAGGGGCGCGGTGACGCGGCAGTCCGGCGACGGCCGCGGTGAGCGAGCGGGCCGGCAGGTCGAGCGCAACGCTGCGCGCGGCCGGGTCGGCCCTGAGCTGGCTCTCGCCAGCCTGGTTCTGTGCGTGATCCGGTCGCGAGTTCGGGGTCCGCTGCCGGATACGTGGGGCACGCGACGCTCCTGGAGGGACAGCCTCGCCGGTGAGGTTCCTCCTGAGTGACTCGTGTCACTACTGTGTGCCCCAAGAGTCGGACGCGGGGACGACAAAGTCAAGCGCTCGTTCGACTGACACCGTGTGCGCGCGGCTCGAACGACCTGGCGACGGCACGACGCCCGCCCCCGGGCGCGGGAGCGGGCGTCGTGATCCTGCCGATGTGCGACCCCTCAGCCTCCGGCTCGCGCCTGGGCCGACGCGATGAACGCCAGCATGGCTGAGCGCGAGCTGCCGTCGTCGACCGCCACGTCCGGCAGGCTCACCGCCTCCTGCCAGGCTGCCGCCGCGTCGTCCGCGCCGGCGAGCGCCCGGTACATGAGCAGGTACCCGCCGAACTGCACGCCGTACCCTCCGGGGGTCGCCTCCTCGACCGAGGCCCGGATCTGCTCCGGGTCCACGCCCTGCGCGACCGAGACCTGCACCGGCCCCATCGGGATGAGCTGGATGCCCAGGATGGCGCTGGGCTCGGGGCTGAACCACGTGGCGTAGTCCCGCTTGCCGCCCCAGTTCAGGGACACCATGGTGTGCTCGAAGCCGTCGAGCTGCTCGAGGTCCGGCGCCGTCCAGTAGGTCCGGGCGGTCAGGGCCTCGGTCGACGCCAGCCAGGTGGCCTCCGTCGCGAGCTCCGGCTGCTCCGAGGCGAGGGCCCACAGGCCCAGCCCGTTCCAGGCGTTGACCGCCTCCGACGAGGACTCCTGGTTGTTCCCGTCCGCGAACGGGGACGTGCCCGACGCCCACGAGTGACCCGCGTACGGGTCGAACGACCGCAGCTGCGGCAGCTCTTGTGACGGCAGCGCCGCGGCGATGTCCTGCGCCAGCAGGTTCATGACCGGGGCGAGCTCGGCGGCCAGCGCCGGGTCGTCCTGCGCGAGCAGGCCCGCCGCCGCCAGGATGTATCCGTAGTGGAAGTGGTGGTCGTTGAGCTCGTCCGACCCGAAGGACGGCGTGAGCCCGATGACCGAGCGGGCGGCCTCGTCGTAGACCACGCACCGGGCGTCGCGACGGGTGCAGCCGTCCGGCTCCGCCCACTCGGTCAGCGCGTCGACCGTCGTCGCCCTCAGGTCGGCCACGACGTCCTGCGCTCCCAGCTGCTCCCCCAGCACGACGAGCGACGCGGCACGGTTGAGCGCCTTGCCACCGAAGTACGTGTCCGACGGGAACGCACCGGTGGCCTCGACGTCGGCCCGCAGCGCGTCGACGATCGCGGTGCGCTGGTCGTCCGAGATGCCGTCCAGGTCGAGCTCCCGCGCGGCGGGCAGCGCCGGCGCGAACGACGACAGCTGCGACCCGGCGCAGAGCTCCAGGTCGCCGTAGACGCTGCTGTACGTGCCGAGCCCGCAGTCCGCCCGGTCCGGCTGGTCGCCCGCGCGGTGGTGCGACATGAGCACGTAGGCCGTCGGTGACCCGCCCGCCGTGCGGTACGTCAGGGTGGTGCGGGCGACGCTGTCGTCCACGCCGTAGGTCACGTCGACCCCCGTGACGGGGTCGGCGGCGGCGGTCCGCAGCGCCGTCGCGGCCGCGTCGGTCGCGTCCGGGGGCAGGGCGTACCAGGACGCGGACCGGCCGGCGCCCAGCGTCGTCGACCCGCCCTCGGTGGTCCCCCCGACGAGCCCCCACTGCGACGTCCCGGCGTCCGCGGTCGCCGCGCCGTCCTGATCAGGAGCGAAGGATCCCCCGGTCACGGACGAGCTCAGCGTGACGTCCTTCTCGGCCGTGAAGCTCACGAAGGGTGAGCCCGCCGCCAGCACCACCTTCCCCAGCACCGCACCCGACGAGTCGAGCAGGTCGATCGTCACGCTCACCGGGTCCGCGGCGCTGACCTGGGCGGAGGCCGCACCCGCGTCCACGGTCACGGCCGGGACGTGCGGCGCCATGACGACCTTGGCGTCGACCGTCGGAGCCGGCAGGCCGAGCGTGAAGCCCGAGTCCGTGAGCCCGAACGAGAGCGGCTCGGCGAACACCGGCTGCGGCTGGTCGCCGAACACCAGGCCGCTGTACCAGCGGTTGGAGGGCGGCACCACGCCCGGCGCCAGGCGCACGGGGTCGATCTTGGCCACCGCCTCGGCCGGCACCGCGGCGACGAGCGCCGCGGGGTCGACGTCCGGCGGGGTGGCGTCCGGCGGGCCGCTCACGTCGGCGACCGGGGCCGAGCCGGGGCCGCCGGAGCCATCGTCGGCGGTCGCGTCGTCGTCGTCCGCCCAGGGCGCGACCACCACGAGCACCGCGACCAGCGCGACCACGAGGGCCGCACCCACGCCGATCACCCACCACCGGCGCGGCGACGACGGGGGCGGGGGGCGAACTTCTGTCAGGGGTCCTGTCATCCGAGTCGTCATCCGAAGAGTCCTCCCACGTAGGTCTTCACGGCGTCGGCGGTGCGCGTCACCAGCCCGTCGTTCTCCAGCTGGAGCTCGGCGGTGACCGGCGTGCCCGCGGAGACGAGCCCGTTCTGGGCGCCGTCCTCGAGCGAGTCCCCGGACAGGATCAGCACCGCCTGGGCGGCGCCCGCCACGGTCTCGACCTTCACCTCGGAGACGTGCACCGTGATGGCGCTCTGGTTCGGCAGCACCACGGTGACGGTGGCGTCGTCCGCCACGCGTGCGTACTCCTTCGGGGTGAGGGTGTACTCGGCCTGCACGTAGAGCGTGTCGGCCCGCTGCACGGTCGCCAGCTGGGTGGCCGACTGGACGAAGGTGCCGCGTTCGGAGGCGATCTCCGTGACGACCCCGTCGCCCGTGGCCAGCACCACCAGGCGTCCGTCGGCATCGATCTGCGTCGCCTCGGTGGACGTGCGCGCGAAGCCGTTCTTCACGTCGTACTGGAGCGTTGCCGAATCGATGACGAACAGCGGGTCACCCGTGGTCACGTCGTCACCGATGTCGACCAGCTGGTCAACGACGAGACCCGCGTACGGCGTCCCTACTCCGTAGGTCTTGGCGAGGATCTGCGCGGAGTCGCTCACGGCGACCCCTCGCGTCTGGTTCAGGTGGTAGGTGGCGAACGCGGCGAGCGCGAGCACGAGCACCATGCCCGCGAGCAGTCGGATACGGCTTGTCCAGGTCATGCGGCACCTCCGGGGAGTGCGGTGGCGAGGACGGGTGCGTGGTCACGACGCGGCACGCGCTGTGCCTTGGCGGTGGCGCGGGCGCGGTGACCTTCCCTCCAGGCGGTGACGACGAAGCCGCCGAGGATCAGGGTGTTGGTGGCGTTCCACGCCACGGCCAGGCTCGGGTAGCCGTTGCTGAGGTCCTTCCACACCCCCACCACCGTGGTGATGAGCAGGAGCTGGAAGAACAGGACCTGCGGGACCATGAACGCGAACGGGGACCGGTAGGCGCCCTTCTGGCCGGTCACGTGCCACTTCTGGTCCTTCTTGAAGATGGCGTTGATCAGTGCCCGGGTGTAGATCGGGAACGACACGGCGGCGAGCAGGAGCACCTGCCAGCGGAACGAGCCGAGCGTGTAGAACGCCACGAGGATCTGCATCACGTAGAACCCGGCGTAGTACAGGAGCCACGTGATCGGGGTGATCGTGAGGTTCATCGGCGTGAGGTTGAAGTAGATCTGGAGCGGCGGCACGAGGATCAGCAGCAAGGGTGCGATGCCCGTGAGGTAGTGGGTCGACGTCACCAGGTACTGGAGCCGCTGGTCCATGGTCAGGTTGCGCTTCGGCGACAGGGGGTTGTGGGTGAGCATGATCTCGAAGCCGCCGGTCGCCCAGCGCAGCTGCTGCTTGGTGTACGCCTCGACGGTCTCCGGGGTGTCCCCCACGGCCAGCTCGGTGGGGATGTACACCGTCCGCCAGCCCTTCTCGTGCAGCATCAGCGACGTCCAGACGTCCTCCGACTTGGAGTCGGAGTAGATGCCACCGACCGAGTCCGCCGCGGTGCGCCGGTAGATGACGTTGGTGCCCACGGAGAACGCGGCGTTGAACCGGTTCCGGCCCGGCTGGATGAACTTGTAGAACACCGACTGCATGTAGCCGGCGCCCTTGGAGATGACGGTGTCGAGGTTGCCGTAGACCTGCGGCGTCTGCACGAAGGCGACGTCGTCGGTGGCGAAGAACGGCACGGTCTCGTGCAGGAACTGCGGCAGCGGCACGAAGTCGGCGTCGAAGATGACGAAGAAGTCACCCTTGGCGATCGACAGGGCGTGGTTGATGTTGCCCGCCTTGGCGCCGTTGCTGGACAGCCGCCGGATGTACCGCGCGCCCAGCTCCGCGGCGAGGTCACGGACCTCGTCGGACCGGCCGTCGTCGAGCACCCAGGTGTCGTGCCTGCCCTGCATCGCCACGGCCGCGGCGGTCGTGCGCCGGATGGTGTCGAGGTCCTCGCCGTACGTCGTGATGAAGACGTCGACGCTGATGGGCCACTCCTGGAGGTACATGCGCCACGCGGGCGGGTCCTTCTCGGTGCCGTCGCGGATGATCTCGGCGAGGTCGTACAGGCGGTCCTGGGCGTGGTGGAACGCGAAGCCCCGGGGGTCGTGCCCGCTGGACAGGACGGTCCACATGGCCAGCAGGGCGTGCGCCACGAGCACGGACTCGGCGACCAGCACCAGCGTGTACGGCAGCCAGTCGCCCCGGTTGGCCGGGTTGAGCAGGAAGACCGCGTAGATGATGACGCCGGCGCAGGCCAGCAGGACGAGGAGCATGAGCGACGGGCTCTGTGCCGACTCGTTCTCGGCAGTTCTGGTGGGCTTGATCGAGATCTGCTCGGTACGTCGAGGTTCCATCAGGAGCTTGTCGAACGTCGTTGCCATAGGTCGCACCCTTCGGTCGTCCGGTCGGACGGCCGGGTGGACTCACGGGTCCACCTGACCGGTGTGACGGCGACGCTGGCGCCAGAAGCACGTCAGGCGACGGGCCGGTCGGGCTCCGGTCAGACCGGGTCTCGACAGGCGCCGCCGCCTTGGTGTTGGGCAGGACGCTACGGAGTGTGCGTAGGTCTGTCCACAAATGGCACCGTGCAGGATGTCACAGGGTGAGATCGCTTCCCACGAGATGACATGGACGCCTGTCCTGTGCGACAGGCGCGTGGGGACTCAGGGGAGGTCGCGGGCCATGTGCCGGGCGGCTCGCAGACCGAAGACGGCGGCCGGGCCGATGGTCGACCCGGGGCCGGGATAGGTGCGTCCCATGACGGATGCCGAGTTGTTGCCGGCGGAGTAGAGGCCCTCGATGACCGAGCCGTCCTCGCGCAGCACCCGTGCGTCCGCGTCGGTCACCACGCCGCCCTTGGTCCCCAGGTCGCCGACGACGATCTGGAACGCGGTGAACGGCCCCTTCTCCAACGGACCGAGGCAGGGGTTCGGGTGCACGGTCGGGTCGCCGTAGTAGCGGTCGTAGGCCGAGTTGCCGCGGCCGAAGTCGGCGTCGACGCCCGAGCGGGCGAACCCGTTGAAGCGCTCGAACGTCGCCTTCAGCCGTCCGGGTTCGATCCCCATCTTCCTGGCCAGCTCACCCGGGGTCGCCGCCTTGACCATCGTTCCGGCCGCAGCCATCGCCTTGGTGGCCCGTGGGTCCATCGCGTAGCTGCGCAGGTACCGGCGGGCGTGGCGGGTGTCGGCGACGATCCAGAAGGTGCCGTCCCGGTCGTGCGCGAGCATGTGGTGGCCCAGGTCGACGTAGGACTCCGACTCGTTGGCGAACCGGTCGCCCTCGGAGTCCACCAGGATCGAGTACGGCATCGAGCGCTCGCCGACGAGGAACCCCGGGCTCGCACCGGGCGCCGGGGCCACCGAGGCGCCCCACCACGCGTCGTCCATGAGCTCGACCGCGGCGCCGAGCTCCTGGGCGAGGTCGAGCGTCGCGCCGAGGTTGCCCGGGTTGCCGGACGGGTTGCCGTCGATCCCCTGGTACTTCTGCCGCAGGACCGTGTTGTGGTCGAACCCGCCCGCGGCGAGGACCACGCCTCGGTTCGCCCGGACCGAGACCGACCGGCCGTCGTGCGTGGTGCGGACACCGATCACCCGTCCGCCGTCGACCACGAGGCTCTCGAGGGGCGCCTCCAGCCACAGCGGGGTGCTCTGCTTCTGCACCACGATGTCGAGGAAGGAGCAGGCCAGCGCCGCGCCCGTGCCGACGAGCTTCTTGCCGCGCACCGCCCCGCCGAGAGTGCGGAAGACGAACTGGGCGCCGCGCACGAACCCCGAGGGCGTGGACCAGGAGCGGCCCAGGAGCCAGACGTCGTCCGTCTTGAGCGGCAGCGGCATCATCGCCCGGGTGGACCGCCACCACGCGCCGATCTTCCGGGCGTCGAAGGGCTCGACCTCGACGGCCCGGCCGATCTTCCCGCCGGGCAGCTCGGGGTAGTAGTCCGGGTAGTCGGCGGCGCGGGCGAAGCGCATGCCGTACTTCTCGGCCGTGGTGACGAAGTCCGCGACACCGTCGACGAACGCCTCCTTGCGCGCTCTCGAGGTGGCCCGGTACTCGTCGCCGACGGTCGCCTCCAGGTAGGTGAGCGCCTCCGCGCGGGAGTCCCCCGCACCGGCACGCTGCATCACCGGGCTGTTCGGCAGCCACAGGCCCCCGCCCGACATCGCGGTGCTCCCGCCCCACTTGTCGGTCGACTCCAGCACGAGCACGCTCAGGCCCTCGTCGGCAGCGCCCATCGCCGCGGCGAACCCGGCGCCGCCGGAGCCGACGACGACGACGTCGTAGGTGTGGTCGAAGTGATCCGGCATCGACTGCTCCTTCGCTAACCGGACAACAGTGTCCGGATGTCTAGGATGCCATCATGCCTACGCCGTCGCGCACAAGCAACCGAGGTCCGGCGGCTGCGCCCGAGAACCGGCGCGCCATCCTCGACGCCGCCCGACGGGTGTTCGCCGACCGCGGCTACCACGCCCCGCTCAGCGCCATCGCGCAGAGCGCCGGCGTCGGCCAGGGCGTGCTCTACCGGCACTTCCCCTCGCGCCTGGACCTGGCGTTCGCGGTGTTCGAGGAGCACCTCGCCGAGCTCGAGGCGATCGCCGCACTCCCCGACGACGACGCGTTCCTGCGCCTCTGGTCACGGGTCGTGGAGCTCACCGTCGAGGAGTCCGCGTTCGTCGAGATGTTCCTGGACGCCCGCCGCACCCTGCCGGAGACCGACATCGGCGAGCGGCTGCCCGCCTCCGTCGCGGCCACGCTGCCGCGCGCGCAGGCCGCGGGCCTGGTCAACGCCCGACTGACCGTCGCCGACGTGATCCTGGTCCAGCGCATGGTCTACGGCGTGGTGGCGACGTCGCTGGACGCCGGGCAGGCGAAGGAGTCCGTGCACCGGGCGCTGGCGCTGCTGCGGCCCCTGCTGGGACCGGAGTAGGCACAGCCTCCTCCCAGGGGATGGTCCTACGGTGATCCTGCACAGTCGCGTCGCCCGGGGAGGAACCATGACAACCGAGTCGAGTCCCAGCGCCACTCCCGACCCGTCGGCGGGCGGCCCCGCCACCAGACCGCTCCCCACGCCCCCTCCACCGCCCGCACCGGGCCCGCCGCTGGTGACCACTCCTGCGCGGCCGGAGCCGACGGCGCCGGTCGGCTGGGTGATCGCGGCGATGATCCTGTTCTGGCCGACGGGCATCCCCGCCCTGCTGGCCTCGCACCGCGCGGCGCGCGCGTACGGCGCCGCCGACACGGAGCTCGCCCAGCGGGAGTCCGCCAACGCCCGCAGGTGGGGGATCATCAGCGTCTGCGTCGGGGCGGCCCTGATCGCCGCGTCGGTCCTGCTCTCGATCCTGTGGGCGGTGGTGGCCGCGGTCGCCATCCGCGACGCCGTCGACGACGGCGGCTGGCACCGCGGGCCAGACTGGACGTTCGAGATGCCCGACGACCCGATGGGTCCGGGGCTGCCCGATCGTCGAGGCTCGGACCAGTAGCCCCGACTGCCCACCCGACCCCGCCCAGGAGACGCCATGACCCGACGGAGCGTGCACACCGACGACGCACCCGCAGCCCTCGGCCCGTACAGCCAGGCGATCGTCGCGGGCGGTCTCGTCTTCTGCTCGGGCACCGCAGGGATCGACCCGGTCACCGGCGAGATCCCCAAGGGCATCGAGGCCCAGACCGACCTGGCCCTGCGCAACCTCGCGGCGATCCTGGAGGCTGCCGGCTCGTCGATGGACGAGCTGGTCAAGACCACGATCTTCTACGCCGACGTGGCCGACTTCGGCGCGCTCAACGCCGTCTACGCACGGCACATGCCCACGCCGCCGCCGGCCCGCTCCGCGCCGGCCAACGTGGTCCTCCCCCGCGGCCTGCTCGTCTCCATCGAGGCCGTCGCGACGGTGTCCGGCGGCTAGTCCTCAGCCCGCGAGGATCGCCGTGAGCAGCTGCGGGACGTCCACCAGGGCGACCCTGATCGCGGCGTCGCTGCACCCGTACGGCAGGACGAGCGTGTCCCCGTGCAGGAGCGCGCCGCACGTGTAGACCACGTTCGGCACGTACCCGTCGCGCTCGTCGGCGCTCGGCGTCAGCAGCGGCGACCGGAGACTGCCCAGCACGCGCCGGGGGTCCTCCAGGTCGAGGAGCATCGCGCCGATCCCGTACTGGCGCATCGGCCCGACGCCGTGCGTGAGGACCAACCACCCCTCGGGCGTCTCGATCGGGGACCCGCAGTTGCCGACCTGGATGATCTCCCAGGCCCACATCGGCGCGCTGAGCGTGCCCAAGTCCTCCCAGTGCTGGAGGTCGGGGGACGCCGCGAGCGAGTTGCTCTCGCGGTCCCACCGGGACAGGGCCAGGTACTGCCCGCCCACGCGACGCGGGAACAGAGCCATGCCCTTGTTCTTCGCACCGGGCCCGGACAGCCGCCGCATGCGGAACGTGGTGAAGTCGTCGGTCGCGAGCAGGTGCGGGGCCACGGACTGACCGTCGAACGCCGTGTAGGTGCCCAGGAAGCCGCGCTGGCCCTCGGTGTGCTCCACCTCGACCAGCCGGAGGTCCTCGATCCCGTTGCGCTCGGCCGGGCTGCCCGGCAGGAGCACGCGCGAGTCGACGGAGGCCGCCGCCGGGAACGTGGCGTCGTACGAGCAGGACGCGAGCCACGCGAGGCGTGCGCTGCCCTCGACGGCCACCGCCGGGAACGACGCCGGCAGGCCGCGGAGCCGGGCGTCGTCGTCGTCGCGGTCCCCGGCGAGCTCTCCGCTCTGCCGCAGCAGGTCGGCGCGGGAGTGCTCGATCTCGTGCCGGACCGCCACCGACGTCGTCGGACCGGGCGTGTCGAACGTGAGGACGTCCGCCGCGTCGACCACCCCGGTACGCAGCTCGACGCAGGACACGTGTCCCTCGCCCACGCCGCGGACGCTCATGACGAACCGCACGGCGCCCACCGGCAGCCCGCCCTGGTCGGGGTGCGCCACCATCGACGGGTTGAACAGGGCGGCTGACTCGATCGCGTACTCCTGGCTCATGCAGGCGCCGATGAGCCGGCGCCGTTCGAGCGACAGACCGTCCGCACCCTCGACGTGCGGGGCCACCAGCGCGTAGCGCTCGTCGAGAAGCCCGACGAGGTCGTCGTGACGGGTGCTGAACGACGTCAGGACGTCGATGAGCGCGGCGTCCACCTCGGCGTCGGGAAGGGCCAGCAGGCGGGCGAGGACGACCGCGCGACGCGACAGGCCTGCGCCCTCGATCTCCACGCCTGGCAGGAACGGCGTGCTGACCACCCGCGACGCGTCCGGGCGCAGCACGTGGGGCGTCCGGCGCAGGAGCGGACGCGCCTCGACGGTGGTCACGCGACCGCCTGGACGAGAGCGAGCCGTCCGAGCTGGAGGGTCGAGAGGGCGGCGAGGGTCGACTCGGCGCCCTGGTTCTGGTTGACGCCGTCCGAGTGGAGTCCGTCGTACCCGCCGCCCGACACCTCGTCGTAGAGCGTCGCCTCGCTGTCGTTGGCGCCCAGGAACCACCCCACGCAGCGGTCCAGGTAGGTCAGCCAGATCTCCTGGCGCGTCGCCCGGAACGCCCGCCAGCACGCCTCCGCCAGGGCCGCGACCTCGATGGGCTGCTGGTCGAAGCCGGGTCGCTCGTCACCGTCCTGCCAGCCGCCCGCAGGAGTCAGGGACAGGTGGTCGTCGTGGGTCTCCTGCGCGACCAGCCAGTGCAGGAGGTCGAGTCCCGCCCGGAGGGTGCGGTCGTCGCCGAGTGCCGTGCCGAGGGCGATGAGCGCCTCGGGAAGGACGGCGTTGGCGTAGCTGAGCCGCGCGTCGGGCCACGGCCACGCCGGGTCGGCGGGCTCGGCGAGCAGGGTCCGGGCGTCGGCGAGCAGCGCGAGGGCCGCCCGGTTCCCCGGCGCGACCTCCAGCACCTCGGCCGCGCCGAGCGCCGCGTAGGCCATGGCGTGCCACCAGGGCGAGCGCTGGTGCATGCCCACGACCGCAGCGTCGAGCGCGGCCCGCCGCACGCGGGGGTCACGCGTCGCGCCGGCCGCCGTGCCGAGCGCCCACAGTGCACGCCCCCAGTGGTCCTCGACGGTCGCGGTGTCGGTCCAGCGGCCGGACAGGTCCCTGCGGTTGTGGAACCGCCCGAGGCCGTCCTGGGCGAAGAGGGTGAACCGTAGGTAGGTCGCCGTCAGCGCGTCGACCTGGGGCGACGGGCGCAGCTGGCGGGACGTCACGACCAGGCCGCGGGCGACGTCGTCGAGGCAGTACCCGTGCTCGGGCCGCGGCTCGGTGAGCAGGGCGTGCTCGAACAGGCCGATCGGCGTGCTGAGGTGGGCCAGGTGGTCGAAGACGGGTTCCGGGTACATCAGGCGGCCGACAGGGTGCGCGTGTGCAGGAGTCCGGCACCGAGCGCGACGTACTGGTCGGCGACGGCGGTCCACGACAGACCGGGCGCCAGACCGCGCGAGACGGCGGCCATCGACGCGGCCAGCCCCGGCTCGGTGAGCACCCGCCGCAGTCCCGCCCCGATCGCGGCCGGGTCACGCCGCGGGACGAGGATGCCCGCGCCGTCGGACAGCAGCTCGACCGCGTGCGGGAACGCCGTCGACACCACGGGCTTGCCGGCGACGACCGCCTCCGTGAGGACCCCGGACGTCACCTGGTCGGGCGAGTCGTAGGGCAGCAGGACGACGTCGGCGGACGCCACGATCCGCTGGAGCGTCGGGATGTCGAGGTAGCGGTCGTCGAACTGCACCACCGCGCCCAGGCCGAGGCGGTCGACCAGGCGCTCCAGGCGCTGGCGGTAGGCCTCGCCGTTGCGCTCGAGCACCTTCGGGTGCGTCTGGCCGACGATCCGGTAGACCGGGCGCGGGCGCAGGTCGGACAGCCCCGCCAGCGCCTCGATCGCCCACTCGATCCCCTTGCCCTCACCGAGCAGCCCCCAGGTCAGCACCGTCGGAGCGGTCCGAGCAGGCGCGAGCTCGTCCTGCACGTGGTTGTCCCGGGCGCCGTGCGCGATGACCGTGACGGAGGACGGGTCCACGCCCCACCCGGCGATGAGTCGCTGGCGGCCCGCCTCCGTCATCGTCACGGTGACGGACGACGCGGCGACCACCCGGGCGAGCACCTCGTGCTGGTGGGGCGTCGGGTTGGCCAGCACGGTGTGCAGCACGGTGATCACCGGGACACGGACGCGTGCGAGCACGTCGAGGACGTCCGCGCCGTCCGGACCACCGAAGATCCCGTACTCGTGCTGGACCAGGGCGACGTCGCAGGCGTTGAGCGCAGCCGCCGCGGCCCGTGCCCCGTCGGGCTCCCCGATCACCAGCTGGTGCGAGACGAGCGGCATCGGCGGCTGCACGGAGTCGACCACGCGCACCACCGAGACCTCGGCGCCGGCGTCGACCAGGTGGGTGGCCAGCGCGGAGGAGAACGTCGCGAGGCCGCACTGCGTGGGGGGGAACGTGGACAGGACGCCGAACCTGATGGCCATGGAGGCCCTTCGCACTGATGGTGCTTCGCAGCGGAGTGCGCTACCGACCTCGGGCGGGGCCTGATCGACATCCCCGGGCGTCCTGGCCGGCCGGTCGAGCTCACAGCCGTGCCGGGCGCCGCATGGCTAGGCTACCAGTCGCGGTCGGGGAAACCCTGTGACGTCCGACCGCTCCAGCCGTGGAGGCACCCCGTCAAGATCGCCGTGCTCGCCTCGATCGCCCACCGCACGCCGCCCCGCTCGTACGGGCCCTGGGAGCAGGTGGCCTCGACCCTCGCGGAGGGGCTGGTCGCCCGTGGGCACGACGTCACCCTGTTCGCGACCGCCGACTCGCTGACGCGGGCACGGCTGCATGCCGAGGCGCCGGCCGGGTACGAGGAGGACCCCTCGATCGACGTGAAGGTGTGCGAGTCGCTGCACATCGCCGCGGTGTTCGAGCGGGCCGCCGAGTTCGACGCGATCTCCAACCAGTTCGACTTCCTGCCGCTCACGTACAGCCGGCTCGTCGACACCCCCGTGGTGACCACCATCCACGGCTTCTCGTCGGAACGGATCCTGCCGGTCTACCGCGCCTACGACGACATCGCGCACTACGTGTCGATCAGCGACGCCAACAGGCACCCGGACCTCACCTACGACGCGACGATCCACCACGGCCTGGACCTCGCGCAGTTCAGTCCCGGCGCCGGAGACGGCGGCTACCTGCTGTTCCTCGGTCGCATCCATCCCGACAAGGGCACGCACGTCGCGATCGAGGTCGCCCGGCGCGCCGGCATGCCGCTCGTCATCGCCGGCGTCGTGCACGACCAGGACTACTTCCGGACGCTCGTCGAGCCGTTCGTGGACGGGACCCTGGTGCGCTTCGTGGGGTCCGTCGGGCCGCAGGAGCGGGACCGCCTGCTCGGCGGTGCGGCCGCGCTGCTGCACCTCATCGACTTCGACGAGCCGTTCGGGCTGTCCGTCGTCGAGGCGCTCGCCGTCGGGACCCCGGTGATCGCCACCCCGCGGGGGTCCCTGCCCGAGCTGATCACCGACGGGTCGACGGGCTTCCTGGTCGCCGACGCCGATGCGGCCGTCTCCGCGGTGGCCCGCCTGGCGTCCGTCGACCGGCACGCGTGCCGCCGCGAGGCCGAGACCCGGTTCAGCGCGGACCGCATGGTGGCCGACTACGAGCGGCTGTTCGAGGCCCTCGCCGGCTGCGGGCGCGACGGCCGTCCGTCCGCAGCATGATGGCGGGAGGACGGGAGGTCGACCGTGGACGTGCACCACCTCACCGACGACGGCGTGCGCGAGTGCTCGGTCGACGAGCTGCCGGCCCTGCTCGCCTCCCGCGTCGGGCTGGTCTGGGTCGACATCCCCAGCTGGGACGCGGAGGCGCAGGACGTGCTCACCCGCGTGTTCGGGCTGCACCCGCTCGCCGTGCACGACTGCGAGGTGCGCAACCGGCTGCCGAAGGTGCACGCCTACCCCGACTCGCTGTTCCTCGTCCTGCACGCCCCCGAGCGCGGCGAGGGCGGGCACGTGCACCACGTCGAGCTGGACCGCGTGATCGGCCCGCGCTACCTGGTCACCGTGCACGGCCCGGTCAACCCCGCCGTCCCGCTGGACGTGGCCCTGCGGGACACCCGGGAGGTCCTGGAACGGGTCCGCGCCGGACGGCTACGGCCCCGGACGTCCTTCGACATCTCGCACGCGATCGTCTCGACGCTCACCCGGCGGATGGAGAAGTTCGTCGAGGAGCTCACGGCCGACGTGTGGGAGCTGGAGCGACGCGTCACCGCGGGCGCCTACGACGACCCCGAGAAGTTCCTCGACGAGATGTTCCGGACGCGGCACGGTCTCCTGGCCGTCCGCACGATCGCCGCGCAGACCGCCGAGATCTACCGCCGGGTGGTGGGCCTCCAGCGTGCGGTGCCGGAGGAGAGCCGGCACCTCGTGGGCGACCTCGTCGACCAGTTCGACCGGATCGCCGGCCTGGCCGTCGAGGAGAAGGACTACCTCCAGGGCGTCATCGAGTTCTACCGCGCCCGCACCGAGACCAAGATGACGATCGCCGCCGAGCGGCTCGCGGTGATCGCGGTGGTCACCCTCCCCATCACCGCCCTGGCCTCCGTGCTCGGGATGAACCTCATCGTCAACCAGCACACGACAGTCGTTCCCCTCGCGCTGGCCCTCGCTGTGATGATCGCGATGTCGGGCGGGCTGCTCTGGTGGGCCAAGCGCCAGGGCTGGTGGTAGGCCGTCAGCCCGATCCGAAGCAGACGAAGCCGGTCGCCGCGGCCGACCCGGCGGCGGCCAGGGCGGCTGCCGGACGCTCACCGGCCACCAGGCGGCGGTGCAGGTCCACCATGAGCGGGAGCGCGACCTCGTCGGCCTCTCGGGCCACGCTGGCGACGACGGTGCGCGCACCCGACGCGAGCAGGGCGCTCGCGGTGCCGAGCGACTCGTCGCCGGGACGCGTGTCGTGCAGCCCGAGGTCGCAGCACGACAGGACGACCAGCTGGGGCGGACGGGGCAACCGCAGCAGGTCGTAGCCCATCAGCGGTCCGTCGGCCAGCTCCAGGCTCGAGAACAGCGGGTTGTCGGCCTCGTGGCGACCGTGCGCCGCCACGTGGACCACCCCGGCTCCGGCCAGCGCGGCACGCGCACGTCCCACGGTCGCCGTGTCGCCGAGCAGCACCTGCGGCACCAGGCCCGCCGCCCGCACGAGCTCCGCAACGGTCGCGACCTCCGCATCGCCGCGCGTGGTGCCCGGTCCGGCGACCAGGACGGTCGCGCCCGTGGGCGCGACGGGTGCGGCCCCGACCCGGTCGACCCAGCTGGTCGCCGAGACGGCGACGGTGACCGCGCGCCCACGGGTGGCGGCCAGCGCGGCCCACGGCACGGTGAGCAGGCCGCCGGTGGGCACCACGACGAGGTCGCGGTCGCCGACCAGGCTGAGGACGGGGTCGAGCACGAGGGCGCTGAGCGCGGCCGCATCAGCGCCACGTGCTGCCCGCACCCCGACGTCGAGGCCCGCGGGCAGGGCACCCGCGAGGACGTCGAGGTCCGCCCGCACCCGGGACGTGGCCTCGTGCGCGACGCCGAGCGGACCCAGCGCGACCAGGCTTGCGCGCGTCCTGGTCAGGACCAGGGCACGCAGCACCCCCTCGTGCTGGAGGTAGACCACCATCGCGGCACCGTCCAGCGCCGCCTGCACGCGGGACAGGCTGGCGGGCCGGTGGGACACGCCCGTCCCGGGAGCTGCCCACGTCCGGCGGCGCAGGTCCCGGGCGAGGGCCGCGCGACGCGTGCGGAGCTCGGCTGTCGGGCGACCGTCGAGCTCCGCACGTCCGAGCGCCACGCCGAGGGCGCGCAGGTCCTGCCACGCCCCGTGGTCCTCGTCGCCGAGGACGGCCGGGCGGGTGAGCATCGCCTGGGCGCGTGCCAGCTCCGCCCAGGTGAAGACGTCGGCGGCGCGGCCGGTGGCGAGCGCGTCCGCGAGACCTGCCCCGGCGAGCTCGCGACCGAGCACCGCCGCCCCGCCCTGGAGGTCGAGTGCCCCGAGCAGGGCGCGGGCCCGGTGCAGCGTGGTCAGCCCGCTCCTGCGCTCCCGCGCCGCCACCTGCACGTGGCCGTCCGCTGCGGCGACGTCGGCCCGGGCGGCCCGCTGCAGCAGCCGGGTCTCCAGGCCCGCTCCGCGCATGCCGGTGACCTCGACCAGGCGGCGCGCCTCCGGCGACCGTCCGGCGGCGGCATGCGCGCGAGCGGCGACGAGCGCGGCGACCCGGGCGTCCTCGCGCATCCCGAGCGACGCCAGCACCTCGTGCAGCTCCTCGGCCCGCCGCGCGGTGCCGACCCGGGTGCGGGCGCCCGCCGCCGCACCGCGAAGATCCATGAGCTCGGCGCGGGCTGCCCACCGGGCGTTGCCGCGCCGCCGGAACACCGTCCGCGCCGCGCGTGCGAGACGCCGTGCGTCCGCGGGCCGGCCGTCGAGCAGGGCCGCGGCGGCACGGGCGAGCTCGCCCTCGGCGGCGTCCTGCAACGACCCTTGCTCCCGCAGGGACGCGACCGCGGCACCGAGCTCCCGCTCGGCCTCCGTGACGAGGCCGGCGGCGACCAGCACCCGCCCACGGTCGAGCCCGAGCATCGCCAGGATCCCGGGGAGCAGGCCCTCGTAGAGCCGCTCCGCCTCGACGTACCGACGCAGCGCGGACGGCAGGTCGCCTGCCACGTAGTCGAGGAAGCCGAGGTCGTGCACGGCCTTGGCGACGAGCACCTCCGCACCCTCCCGCCGAGCGAGCGTCAGGCACAGGTCGAGGTCTGCCCGCGCCGGGCCGAGGCGGGCCGCACCCATGTGCACCACCGCGCGGTTGACCAGCACCTTCGCCACCAGGACCGGCTGGCTGTCCACGTCCAGGCTGGCGAGCGCGACGGCGTACTCGGCCAGCGACTCCTCGTCGCGGCCCGCCCGCCGCAGCAGGATGGCCCGCTGGGCGTGCGCGATCGCGCGCTCCTGGGCAGGCAGCAGCCCCGCTGCCGTCGCCAGCAGCTCGAGGCCGGTCGCGAGGCGCCCTGCCTCGGCCTCCGCCATCGCCAGGCTGACGCTCACCCGGCCGCGCAGCGTGCGCGCCTCCTCGTCGTCCTGCTCGGGGTCGCCCAGGGCACGCAGCGCCGCCCGCAGCAGCCGCGCCCCGGCGGCGGGCCGCATGTCCTCGTTGGCGGCGACACCCGCCGCGTACAGGTCCCCGGCCCGGCTCACAGCTGGACGGCGGTGGTCACGACGACCCCGCTCGGTCCCTGCACGACCAGCTGGGCCGCACCCGCGGGCACACCCTCGAAGCTGAACCGTCCCGACGCGTCCGCGTCGACCGTCACGGTGCCCGCTGGTCCGTGCAGAGCGACGCCGGCCGCGGCCGCGGGGACCAGCCAGCCATCGACCCGACGCGCGCCGGTCGGCCCCTCGGCGACGCTCAGCAGGACGGTCGTGCCGCCACCCTCGAACCGGAGCGTGCGTACCCGGGTGGACGCCCGGGCACCCGGCGCCACGGCGGCGTCGTCGACGAGCCGGGCCACCTCGGCGTCGAGCCGTGCGGACCCCAGTGCCAGCACGACGAGGTCGTCGAGGAACGGCGGCGGCGGGTCGCTCGCGTCGAACCCGGCACGCAGCCCGGCCAGGACCTCGTCGTCCAGGGCGTCCGGCCACTCGCTCATGGCGCACCCCACAACGGGTCCAGGAGCAGGAGCTCGCGCAGCCGGGTCAGGCACCGACCCCGGGTGGGCCCGATGCTGCCGTGCGGCATGCCCATGGCCTCGGAGATCGCCGCGTAGTCCGGACGGTCCACCTGGGCCACGACGCGCAGCAGCTGCTGGCACCGCTCGGAGAGCTGGCCGAAGCACCGCCACAGGCTCTGGGCGCGTTCCCGGGCGAGCAGGTCGTCCGACACGTCCGGGCCGGGGTCGGGGGTGTCGAGGAGCGCGGTCGTGTCCGTCGGGACCACCTTCCGCGCGCGCTGGTGCACCCGGGCGGCCTCGTGCCGGGTCACCGTCGCCAGCCACCCGGTCAGCGCCTCGGGGACGCGGATGTCGTCGAGCCGGCGCACCAGCTCCAACCAGGCAGTCTGGACGACGTCGGCCGCCGTCGGGGCGTCGAGCCCCTGTGACCGGGCGACGTGCCAGAGCAGCGGGTTGAGCTCGTGCACCATCTCCTCGATCGCTCCGGTGTCCCCCGCCCGCGCCCGGGCCAGGCACGCGGCCAGCCGGGCGCCACGACCCGCGCGCCCGTCGACGGGGGCAGCCGAAGGCTGGAGGTCCTGGCTCATGACCGGCCCAGCACCGTCTCCCGGGCGGCCGTCACACGCGCGCGCACGTGCGGCAGATCCACCGCGGCGATGTCCGGGTCGCCCGCGAGCGCCTGCGCCAGCCGGCCCGCGGTGATCGCCGCGGCGAACGAGGTGCCGCCCCACCGTGCCGTGCCGGTCGCCATGTCGTCCGGGTCGAACGCCCAGGGCTGGTCCGTCGCGCCGACCAGCCGCTGGGGCGTGAGCGGGCTGCCGAACGACCCGGGCATCGCGCTGATGAGTGCCGACCCCCGCTCGTAGTGCTGGACCCAGGGGCCGTAGTTGCTGAAGGTGGCGAGCGAGCCGTCGGGGTTGGTGGCACCGACGCTGACCAGCGGGACGGCGGGCAACGAGTCGGGGACGGCCAGCACGGAGAGGGCGGCGGGGAACACCGGGATCCGGTCCGAGCCGTTGCCGGCCGCGCAGACCACCTGGACCCCGTGGTCGCCCAGGTCTCCGAGCACCTTGCGCAGGGCTGTCGTGGTCGGGTCCTCGGTCGGCCCCTCGTCGACGTACCCCCAGGCCAGGCACACCACGTCGACGAACCACGACGGGTTCTGACCGGCACCCCGGACGCGTTCGAGGAGCCAGGTGAGCGCGGAGAGGGAGCGGCCGGGCGGGAACCAGCCGTCCGACGCCATCGCCTGGAGCGAGAGCAGCCGCGCCGACGGCGCGTACTGGCGCACCAGGCCGGCGACGAACGTGCCGTGGCCGGCGGCGTCGTCGAGGCTGCCGTCCCCGCCTACGTCGCCCTGCCGCGGTCCTGGCAGCTCCTCCGCCGGCTCCCAGCCGAACTTCAGTGCGTCGGTCACGATCGGCCCGTCCGGCCCGACGAACCAGTCGTGAGCGGCGATCCCCCCGTCCACGACGGCCACCACGGGAGCGCGCGCCGGCCGCAGCGTGTCGACCGGGGGCGCCAGGGCGCCGATGTCCACCGCCTCGCGCACGCCGCCCGCGAAGGGGCTCCGCACGGCGAACGGGCTGCGGACCGCCAGGGCCGTGCGGCCGTCGAGGTAGCTCCACGCCGCGAACGGGCTCCGTACGGCGAACGGGCTGCGCACCGCGAACGGGCTGCGCACCGCGGCGGCCGTCCTGACACCTGCGAAGGGACTCTGCACGGCCGAGGGGTCCTCCAGCGCGGAGGCGACCGGCACCGTGACCGCGCGCAGCGATGCGACGGTCCGGGCGAGGTCCGCGTCCCAGCTGCTCTCCTCGCCGAAGGCCGGCAGCTCGGCCTGGAGCCGCAGTCCCGCCTCCACCGCGGTCATCCCGGACACCCGGAGCGTCTGTCGGCCCTGGTGGACGTCCTCGGCCGCCAGCGAACCGCCGTGCTCGAGCAGCCGCTCGTTCAGCTGGTCGAGCACCGTGCTCGAGAACCCGAGCGCCTCGACGGTGAGCAGGTCCGGGCTGAGCGTGAGCGTCGGGGGCCCGATCGGTACCGGTTCCGCGGGACCCGGCTCCACCCCGTCGGCTCGTCGGTACCTCTCGACGTCGTTCCCGGCCATGTGACAGCCCCCCGTCGGACGATCCACCGTTGCCTCAGGTTAGGGTCGCGCCGCGGCGCCGGGATACCCCATTCGGCGGGCTCGGCCCGCACTCGCCCGACATGTCCGCGTCACCCGGACGGGCTACCGTGCCCGAGGCACCGCAACCCGGTGCAGAACCGACAGCACGGGAGGACTCCGGCATGGGAATCAACGTCCTGCAACGGACCAGCGTGAGGGCGGGTGCGGTGGCCACGGCCGCGGTGCTCGTCGTGGGCCTCGCCTCACCGGCCTCGGCCGGCAACGGCGGCGGCCACAACGGACCGAGGGAGTACCAGCTCACGGTCATGGGCACCACAGACCTGCACGGCAACGCGCTGAACTGGGACTACTTCAAGAACGCCGAGTACGACGACAGCGCGCACAACGACGTGGGCCTGGCGAAGGTCTCCACGCTGGTCAACCAGGTGCGGGCGGACCGCGGCGACCGCAACACGCTGCTCATCGACGCCGGCGACACGATCCAGGGCACGTCCCTGGCGTACTACTACGCCAAGATCCAGCCGATCTCCAAGACGGTCGAGCACCCGATGGCCGCCGCCATGAACGCGATCGGCTACGACGCCGCCGCGCTGGGCAACCACGAGTTCAACTACGGCATCCCGTACCTGCGGACGTTCGAGAAGCAGCTCGACTTCCCGTTGCTCGCCGCCAACGCGACCTTCGACAAGAACGGCCGCGCCGCGTTCACTCCGTACGTCATCAAGACGGTCCGTCCCGCGCACGGCAAGGCGATCAAGGTCGGCATCCTCGGCCTGACCAACCCCGGCATCGCGATCTGGGACAAGGCCAACGTCGAGGGGCAGATGAGTTTCGGTGGCCTCGTCGAGCAGGCGGCGAAGTACGTGCCGGAGATGAAGCGCAGGGGTGCAGACGTCGTCGTCGTCGCCGCGCACTCGGGTGCGGACACGTCGTCCTCCTACGGCGACACGCTGCCGTTCCCGGAGAACGCCGCGACGCTGGTCGCCCAGCAGGTGCCCGGCATCGACGCGATCCTGGTCGGGCACGCCCACCAGGAGATCGCCGAGCGCGTCGTCACCAACACCACGACCGGCAAGCCCGTCGTCCTGTCGGAGCCCTTGAGGTGGGGTGAGCGCCTGTCGGTGTTCGACATCGACCTGTCGTTCAGCCGCGGGCGCTGGAGCGTGCAGTCGGTGGACGCCTCCGTGCTCAACTCGAACGCGGTCCCGGAGGACCCCGCGATCGTGAGCCTGCTCCAGGCGGACCACCAGAAGGTCGTCGACTACGTCAACGGCGTGGTGGGCACCTCGACGGAGGCCATGTCCGCCGCCACCGCGCGGTACGAGGACACCGCGGTGCTCGACTTCATCAACTATGTGCAGGCCGGCGCGGTGAAGGCCGAGCTCACGGGTGCCGACGCCGACCTCCCGGTGCTCTCGATCGCGGCGCCGTTCAACAAGGACGCGGCGATCCCGCAGGGTGACGTCTCGGTGCGCGACATCGCCGGGCTGTACATCTACGACAACACGCTCCTGGGCATCAAGCTCACGGGCGCGCAGGTCAAGGCGTACCTGGAGAAGTCGGCGGAGTACTTCAAGGCCGCCCCGGCCCCCGGCACGTACCCGGCCGCCAGCCTCACCAACGCGGTGACGCCGACGGCGCCGAACGGCACACCGGACTACAACTACGACGTCATGGGCGGGCTCGACCAGCCGCTCACGTACGACATCGACCTGGCGCAGCCCGTCGGCAGCCGGATCACCGGGCTCGCCTACGGCGGCGTCCCCGTGAGCGACACGCAGGAGTTCGTCGTGGCGATCAACAACTACCGGCAGTCCGGCGGAGGCAACTTCCCGGGCGTGACGACGGCCCCCGTCGTCTACAACCGGCAGGTGGAGATCCGCCAGCTGCTCATCGACTGGGTGAGCGCCAACGAGGTGGTGGACCCGAGTCTCTTCTCGGCCACCAACCCCGACTGGCAGTTGACGTCCGGCGGCACGCCGCTGACCGTCACGCCGTAGTACCTGACGCGGGCGCCGGGACGAACCCCGGCGCCCGCGTCATGCCAGCGCTGCCCGCGTCACGAGCTCGAGCGCGCGGCGCGGGTCGGTCTCGTCGCCCCGTGCGATGCGGTGCAGGATCAGCCCCTCCGCACAGGCCATGACCGCGGCCGCGCCGGTCGCGGGGTCCGGCGACCCGAGTCGAGCGAGCACGGACACGACCTCGCCTTCGAGCGCCTGCCGGCCCGCAGCGAGAGCATCGCGGAGGGTCGGGTCGTGGCTGGCCTCCATGAAGAGGACCAGGCGGGCAGTCGTGAGGGTGCGCTGGACGGTGGTCGTGGAGACGACCAGCGCGCTGATCGAGTCGACCACCTCGTCGACGGACGTCGGCGCGAGCGCGGTGGCGGCCGCCGGCATCTCGCGCTCGATGATCCGGCCGGCCACGCCGGCGAGCAGTGCCGCGCGAGTGCGGAAGTAGTTCGAGGTCGACCCTCGCGGGATCCCTGCCCGGTCGTCGACGCGGACGTGGGTGAGGGCACGCAGGCCCTTCGTGCCGAGCAGGTCGATGGCGGCGTCGAGCGCACGGCTCCGCGGTGACGTCATGCGCGCACTATAGACGTAGTAGACCAAACACTACGCTCGTAGTACCGTCGACGGATGGACGCCATCCCGGGTCTCGACGGGGTCACCCACCGGTTCGTGGACCTTCCCGGCCTGCGCATGCACGTCGCCGAGGCAGGCAGCGGCCCACCGGTCCTGCTGCTGCACGGCTTCCCGCAGCACTGGTGGGAGTGGCGCACGGTCATCCCCGACCTCGCCCGCGACCACCACGTGATCTGCCCCGACCTGCGCGGTGCCGGCTGGACCGACGCTCCCCCGGGCGGCTACGTCCGCGAGCAGCTCCTGGCGGACGTGGTCGGGCTCCTGGACGCGCTCGGTGTGGAGAAGGTCGACCTCGTCGCGCACGACTACGGCGCGATCCTCGGGTTCGGGCTCTGCCTGGAGCACCCCGACCGCGTCGGCGGCTTCCTCACGTTCGGCGGCGGGCACCCGTTCGTCCGGATGCACCCGCGCATGCTCACCGTGCTGTGGCGGCTCTGGTTCCAGTGGGTCATCGCGACCCCCGGTCTCGGACCGTGGGTGCTGCGCTCCGGCCGGCAGCGGCTCGTGCGGTACCTGCTGCGCGACTTCCGGACGGGAGCGGACGCGATGCCAGACGCCGACATGGAGCTGTTCGCCGCACCCCTGCGGGACCGTGCCCGGGCTCGCGCGGGCTCAGCGCTCTACCGGAACGCCATCCTCGGGGAGGTCGGCCGGATCGCCCGCGGTGCCTACCGGGACGCGCGGCTGACCACGCCGACCGTCGTCCTCTACGGCGCGGACGACCCGGCGGGCCTGCCGCTGGAGCTCCTGGGCGGGTACGAGGACCACGCGGACGATCTCATCCAAGAGCTCGTCGACCGCGCCGGTCACTTCATCGCGGACGAGCGCCCGGACGCGGTCGTCGACCACGCCCGGGCGCTGTTCCGACGCACCGCTCAGGCGGCGCCTCCCCGTGCCACGGCAGCCCGGCCGGCCTCCAGCCGCGCGATCGGCACCCGGAACGGCGAGCACGACACGTAGTCCAGCCCCACCTCGTGGAAGAAGTGGATCGACTCCGGGTCTCCGCCGTGCTCCCCGCAGACGCCGATGTGCAGGCCCGGCTTGGTGGACCGACCGCCCTCGACCCCCGCGCGGACCAGCGCGCCGACACCGTCGGCGTCCAGCGTCTCGAACGGGGAGATGGTCAGCACCCCGTTCTGGAGGTAGTCGGCGAAGAACGCGCGCTCGACGTCGTCCCGGGAGAACCCCCACGTGGTCTGCGTGAGGTCGTTGGTGCCGAAGGAGAAGAAGTCGGCCTCCTCGGCGATCCGGTGCGCGGTCAGGGCCGCGCGCGGCAGCTCGATCATGCAGCCGATGGGCAGGTCGAGCGTGACACCCGAGGACGCGCTGACCTCGGCCAGGACGCGCTCGGCCTCCTCGCGGACCAGCTGGAGCTCGCGGACCGATCCCACCAGCGGCACCATGATCTCCGGCCGCGGGTCGAGCCCGGCCTGCCTCAGCTGCACGGTCGCCTCGGCGATCGCGCGCACCTGGAGGGCGAACAGTCCCGGCAGGGTCAGCCCGAGCCGCACGCCGCGCAGCCCCAGCATCGGGTTCTGCTCGTGCATCCGCTCGACCGCGGCCAGGAGGGTGACGTCCTTCGGGTCCGGCTCGGCAGCCGTGGCCACCCGGACCGCCAGCTCCGTGAGGTCCGGCAGGAACTCGTGCAGCGGGGGGTCGATGAGGCGGATGGTCGTCGGCAGCCCGTCCATCGCCTCCAGCAGGCCGGCGAAGTCCTCGCGCTGGAGCGGCAGCAGAGCATCGAGGGCGACCTTGCGGTCCTGGTCGTTGTCGGCCAGGACGAGCCGCTCGATGTGCTGGCGCCGCTCCCCCAGGAACTGGTGCTCGGTCCGGCACAGGCCCACGCCCTCGGCCCCCCGAGCCCGCGCGCGGCGGGCGTCGTCGGCCGTGTCGGCGTTGGTGCGCACCTGCATCCGGCGGACGAAGTCCGCGTGCCGCAGGACGCGGTCCACGGCCGAGACCAGGGCACGAGCCTCGGGATCGGTCGCCGCAGCCAGCCCGGCGTCGAGCCCCTCGGCGACGTAGACCATGACCGGGGAGTCGACCACCGGCACCGAGCCGCGGAAGACCTCGCCGGTGGACCCGTCGATGGCGATCGTGTCCCCTGCGTGGAGCACCTGGTCACGCACACGCACCTCGCCGCGGGCGACGTCGACCTCGACCTCCTCCGCGCCGACCACGGCGCACGTCCCCATGCCGCGCGCGACGACGGCCGCATGAGACGTCTTCCCGCCGCGGGCCGTGAGGATGCCGTCGGCGACGATCATCCCCTGCAGGTCGTCCGGGTTGGTCTCCCGGCGCACCAGGATGACGTGGGCGCCGGCCTCGGTCCGCTCGAGCGCCTGGGCGTTGTCCAGGACGATCTCCCCCACCGCCGCGCCCGGTGAGGCCGCCATGGCGGTCGTCAGCAGGTGCCGGTCGGCACTTGCGTCGAACTGCGGGAACAGGAGCTGGTTGAGCTTGTCGCCCGGGCAGCGGGTGATCGCCTCGTCCATCGTGATCAGGCTCTCGTCGACCAGCTCGGTGGCGATCCGGAACGCCGCCGCCGCCGTGCGCTTGCCCACGCGGGTCTGGAGCAGCCACAGCTTGCCCCGCTCGATGGTGAACTCGATGTCGCACAGGTCGCGGTAGTGGGTCTCGAGGCGCCGCATCGCGTGCCGGAGCGCGTCGTAGGAGACCGGGTCGAGCACCTCCAGCTCCGCGAGCGGCAGGGTGTTGCGGATCCCCGCCACCACGTCCTCGCCCTGCGCGTTGGGCAGGTAGTCCCCGTACACCCCCGTCTCGCCGGTGGACGGGTCACGCGTGAAGCACACCCCGGTGCCGGACGTCTCGCCGAGGTTGCCGAACACCATGCTCACCACGTTGACGGCCGTCCCCAGGTCGTTCGGGATGCGCTCGCGGCGGCGGTAGAGCCGGGCCCGGTCGGTGTTCCACGAGTCGAGCACCGCTTCGATCGCCATGTCCAGCTGCTCGCGCGGGTGCTGCGGGAACTCCCGGCCCGTCTGCTCGACCACGATCTCCTTGAACGTGTGCACGAGCACGTGCAGGTCCTGCGCCGACAGGTCGACGTCCGTCGCGGCGCCGACGGCGGTCTTGCGCTCGTCCAGGGCCGCCGCGAACAGGTCCCCGTCGATGCCGAGCACCGTCTTGCCGAACATCTGGATGAGCCGGCGGTAGGAGTCCCACGCGAACCGCTCGTCGCCGGAGAACTCGGTCAGGCCCTTCACGGACGCGTCGTTGAGCCCGATGTTCAGGACGGTCTCCATCATCCCCGGCATCGAGAACTTGGCCCCCGAGCGCACCGACACCAGCAGCGGCTCGTGGAAGTCGCCGAGGCGCCGGCCGATCGTGTCCTCGATCTCCCGGACCGCCAGCGTCACCTCGACCCGCAGCTCGGGCGGCACGTGCCCGTCACGCATGTAGGCCCTGCACGCCTCGGTGGTGATCGTGAACCCCGGTGGCACGGGCAGGTCGAGCTTGGTCATCTCCGCCAGGTTGGCTCCCTTGCCGCCCAGCAGGTCCTTCTTGTCCTTGTCACCGTCGACGAACCGGGAGACGTACCTGGTCATGAAAGGCTCCTGTCCACAGGCCTGGACGAGAGGAATACTCGCCGGCTTCGAGCGTCCAGGCTGCTCGGGAGCGGCTTCAATGGGTCCGCGCTGTCAAGAACAGCGCAACTTGCTCTAGCGTCAACGCATGGCGACGCAGTCACCCCGACCGGTCATCGACCTCCCCACCGAACCGCGCGGGTCGACCAGCGCGGGGTCGCAGCTGCTCATGCTCGGGCGGCGCATCCGGCACGCCCGCACCGAACGCGGGCTGACGCTCGACGAGCTCGGACGGCTCGCCGGCAGCACCGCCAGCCAGCTGTCGCTCGTCGAGAACGGCCGCCGCGAGCCTCGGCTCAGTCTCCTCCAGGCCCTGGCGGCGGCGCTGGGCACCACGACGACCGACCTTCTCGACGAGTCTCCCCCGTCGCGGCGGGCCGCCCTGGAGATCGAGCTGGACCGCGCCCAGGGCACGGTCGCGTACGCCGCACTCGGGCTGCCCCACGTGCGCCCGGCCCGGAACCTGTCGAGCGAGGCTCTCGAGGCGCTGGTCGGGCTGCACCTCGAGCTCGCCCGGCGCGACGATGCCGCGATCGCCACGCCGCAGGAGGCGCGTCGCGCCACCACGGCGCTGCGGCTCTGGCTGACGGAGCGCAACAACCACCTGCCCGAGATCGAGGAGGTCGCCGAGGACCTCGTGCGCCGGGCGGGCTACACCACCGGAGCCCTGACCCACAGCGCGGTCGCCCAGATGGCCGCGGACCTCGGCTTCTCCCTGCTGCACGTGGACGACCTGCCGCACTCGACGCGCACCGTCACCGACCTGGCCAACCGGCGCATCTACCTGCCGCCGGCGTCGATCCCCGGCGGCCACGGCCTGCGCTCGCTCGCCCTCCAGGCGATCGCCCACCGGGTGCTCGGCCACTCGACGCCCCGCAGCTACGCGGACTTCCTGCGTCAGCGGGTGGAGATCACCTACTTCGCGGCCGCCTGCCTCATGCCCCGGACCGCCGCGGTGGCCCACCTGAGCGCGGCCAAGCGTCGCAAGGAGCTGGCCGTCGAGGACTTCCGCGACGCCTTCGGGGTCACCCACGAGGCCGCCGCCCAGCGGCTGACCAACCTGCTCACCGAGCACCTCGACATCCGGCTGCACTTCTTGCGCGTCGGCGACGACGGCACCCTGTTCAAGGGCTACGCGAACGACGCCGTGCGGTTCCCCGCCGACGGGACCGGCGCCATCGAAGGTCAGGTGGTCTGCCGGCAGTGGGCCGCCCGGTCGGCGTTCACGCGACGGAACCGCGCCACGGAGTACTTCCAGTACACCGACACGCCGGAGGGCACGTACTGGTGCAGCACCCAGACGGGCTCCACGTCCGCCGGCGGGTTCTCGATCACGGTCGGGGTCCCGTTCGGCGCCGCGAAGTGGTTCCGCGGACGGGACACCCCGACGCGTCGCGAGTCCCGCTGCCCCGACCCCACCTGCTGCCGGCAGCCGGATCCCGGGCTCGCCGCCCGGTGGGCCCCCCACGCCTGGCCCAGTGCTGCCGTGCACGCCCACGTGCTCTCGCCCCTGCCGACGGGATCGTTCCCGGGGGTGGAGGACGCCGAGGTCTACGCGTTCCTCGACCGCCACGCCGGCGGTCACGGGGACGCCTGACACAGGGAGGTCCCGATGGTGCACAGTGGCGTCATGGCCCAGATCCGGGTGTTCGTGCTGGACGACCACGAGGTGGTGCGCCAGGGTCTGCTGCGCCTCATCGAGGCCGACCCGGACATGACCGTGGTGGGCGAGGCCGCCACCGCCGCCGAGGCGCTCGTGCGCGTCCCGCGTGCGGACGCGGACGTCGCCCTGCTGGACGTGCGGCTGCCCGACGGCAACGGCGTCGAGGTCTGCCGAGAGCTCGCCGCGAGCGCCCCCGGCGTCCGGTGCCTCATGCTCACCTCCTACGAGGACGACGAGGCGCTGCTGGCCTCGATCACGGCCGGCGCGGCCGGGTACGTCCTCAAGGAGATCCGCGGACCGCAGCTCCTCGACTCGATCCGGCTGGTGGCCAGCGGCAGGTCCCTGCTCGACCCGGCGACCACGGGCCGGGTGCTCGACCGGCTCCGGGAGTCGCAGCGGCACGACGCCCGCCTGGACCTGCTGACCGCCCAGGAGAGCGCCGTGCTCGACCTGATCGGCGAGGGGTTGACCAACCGGCAGATCGCCGACCGCATGTTCCTCGCCGAGAAGACCGTGAAGAACTACATCTCCAGCCTGCTGGCCAAGATCGAGGTGCGAGGACGGACGCAGGCCGCTCTGTTCATCGCGGAACAGCATCGTCTGCACCCTGATCCGACCGGGGTCACCGCGCCGGAGCCCCGAGGCCCAGCAGCAGGCCGGTGAGCCCGACGCCCCAGGCGCGCGCCCGCTCCAGCTCGCCGTCGCGCAGCGGTCCCTTGATCCCCATCACCCAGAAGCTCTCGGCCTCCGCCGCCACCTGGAAGCCGGCACGACGCAGCACGCGCCAGGCGCCGACCGCGGCCGAGCCGGGGACGTGGGGGCTGTGGATCCTGGTGTCGAACGTCGCAGCGTGGACCGTGCGCTCCGGCGGGTCCAGCTCCCGGAGCCACTCGCGCACGCCGACCGACGTGCCGTCCGGCTCGGTGCCCGCCTGCTTCTCCGCGTCCGCGCGCGTCGCCGGCCGGCTCATGCCGAACGCCTGCGTCGGCGCGCCGACCACCAGCAGCTCGAGCTCCGGCGGGAGCCTGCGAGGGGCGGAGGTGACGTCGAGGAGCGCGACGTCCTGCATCCGGCTGAACATGCCCTCCCAGACCGCTTTCGCGATCTGGCCCGTGTTCCCGAACGACGACTCGTACACCACCAGTGCCCGCATCGCCCTCACCTCCTCGTGTGTCGACCTGGGTCCAGGATTCGCCGACCGCCGCCGCCGCCCCAGGGCCTAAGGGCCCTGTTCGTCTCCACGACGAGTCCTCACACCTATGCTCCGAGCATGCGAGCGGACGAGGCCGGGACGGAACGCGACGAGCGGCTCGAGGCGCTGATGGGCGCCGTGGTGTCGATGTCGGCCGAGCTCGACATCGCCACCGTGCTGGAGCGGCTGGTCTCGGCCGGGTGCACGCTCACGGGCGCGCGCTACGGCGCCCTCGGGGTGCTCGGTGACCACGGGGGACTCCAAGAGTTCGTGCACCGCGGCATCGACCAGGAGACCGCGCGCAGGATCGGTCACCTGCCCGAGGGCAAGGGCGTGCTCGGCCACCTCGTGACGAGCCCCCACCCGCTGCGGCTGCACGACCTGGTCGACCACCCCTCGTCCGTGGGCTTCCCCCCGAACCACCCGCCGATGCACACGTTCCTCGGCGTCCCCGTCCGGGCCCGCGGTGCGGTCTTCGGCAACCTCTACCTCACGGACAAGGCCGGCCACGCCGACTTCACCGCGCGCGACGAGCAGGTCGCCGTCGCGCTCGCCGCGGCCGCGGGGGTCGCCCTCGGGCACGCTCGCGCCTACCGGCAGGCGCGCGAGCACGAGCTCTGGCTCGAGACCGCCGCGGCGTGCACCTCCACCCTGACCAGCGGCCTGCCGCGCGAGGACGCCGTGGCGTCCGTGCTCGCCCGGGTCCGGCAAAGCTCCGGCGCCCGCAGCTCCCGGCTGTACGGGCTCGCCGACGACCTCCCGCCGGAGATCGAGCCGGACCTCGCCGGTCGGTGGCCGGTGCTGCGCCGGGTCGCCGACTGTGCGGACCTCGACCAGGGCGGGTCCGCGTGGGTGCTGGCCGTGCCGCTGCGCAGCGGCGAGCGCTGGATCGGTGCGCTCGCCCTCGCGTGGCCCGCGGGCGACATCACCTCGGCGCCCGAGCCGGACCTGCCGAGCGTCGCGGGCTTCGCCGAGCAGCTCGCGCTCGCGTTCGACGTCGCGGACGCCCAGTCGGACCGCGCCCGGCTCGCCGTGCTGGAGGAGCGCGAGCGGATCGCGCGGGACCTGCACGACATGGTCATCCAGCGGCTGTTCGCCATCGGGCTCGACGTGCAGGGCGCCGCGCAGGAGGTGGTGCACCCCGACGTGGCGCGCCGCCTCGAGGGCGCCGTCGACGACCTGGACGAGACGATCAAGGACGTGCGCACGACGATCTTCCGGCTCAGTGCCCGCGGCGGCACCACCGGGTCGGGGCTGCGCCACCGCATCGACGCCGAGGTGGTGAACGCGCGGCACGGGCTCGGCTTCATGCCCCGCCTGCGCACCGACGGCGTCACGGCCACCGTCCCCGAGGACGTCGCGGAGGACGCCGTCGCCGTGGTCCGCGAGGCCCTGTCCAACATCGCGCGGCACGCCCACGCCCACGAGGTGGTGGTCCGCCTCGACGTCGGGCTCGACCTGCTGATCGAGGTCCAGGACGACGGGGTCGGGGTCCCCGCGGACCTGGCGGTGCGCAGCGGGCTGGCCAACCTGGAGTACCGCGCGGTGCGCCGCGGGGGCGCCCTCGTCGTCACGGCGCTGCCCGAGGGCGGCACCCACCTCCAGTGGTCGGTCCCGCTG
Source organism: Cellulomonas humilata (assembly GCF_013359775.1). GTDB lineage: Bacteria > Actinomycetota > Actinomycetes > Actinomycetales > Cellulomonadaceae > Cellulomonas > Cellulomonas humilata. The sequence continues at coordinate 57,780 of NZ_JABMCI010000065.1, forward strand.
CCCTGACGGGACCATCGACCCTGCCGGGCCCGCGGACCGCGGATCCACGCTGGAGGAGCGCGGGCGACCGTGCCCGACGCGGTCGAGGTGAGGAGTCACCATGAAAGCGCTCGTGTTCCACGGTCCGGGGACCATCACGTGGGAGGAGGTCCCGGACGCCACCCTGGTCGAGCCGACCGACGCGGTCGTGCGGATGGACACCACGACGATCTGCGGGACCGACCTCCACATCCTGCACGGAGACGTACCCACCGTCGCGGACGGCCGCATCCTCGGTCACGAGGGCGTCGGCACCGTCGTCCAGGTGGGCGACGGCGTCCGCAACCACGCACCCGGCGACCGGGTGATCATCGCGTGCATCAGCGGCTGCGGCGTGTGCACGTACTGCCGCGCGCAGTTCCCGTCGCACTGCCTGGCGCCCGAGGGCACCTCCGGCATCGGCTGGGTGCTGGGGCACCTGATCGACGGCACGCAGGCCGAGCTGGTGCGGATCCCGTTCGCGGACAGCTCCCTGCACCGGCTGCCGCCCACGGTCCCCGACGAGCTGGCAGTGCTGCTCTCCGACATCCTGCCCACGGGCTTCGAGATCGGCGTGCGGTACGGGCAGGTCCAGCCGGGCGACACCGTCGCCGTCGTCGGCGCCGGTCCCGTGGGGCTGGCGTCCGTCGCGACCGCCGGCCTGTACGGCGCGGCGCAGATCATCGCGATCGACCGCGACCACCACCGGCTCGACGTGGCCAAGCGCCTGGGCGCGACGCTCACGGTCGACTCGTCATCCTCCGACTGGAAGGCGCAGGTCATGACGGCGACCGGCGGCGCCGGGGTCGACGTGGCGATCGAGGCCGTCGGCATCCCCGAGACGTTCACCATGTGCACCGACCTGGTCCGCCCCGGAGGCCACGTGGCCAACGTCGGCGTGCACGGCCGGCCGGTCGAGCTGGCGCTCCAGGACCTGTGGATCCAGAACGTCACCATCACCACGGGTCTGGTGAACACGACGACGCTGCCGATGCTGCTGCGCCTGGTCGAGGCGGGGAAGCTCCCCGTGGAGGCGTTCGTCACGCACCGGTTCGCGCTGGCGGACATCCTGGACGCGTACCGGACGTTCGGGAACGCCGCCCAGACGCAGGCCCTCAAGGTGGTGATGACCCGGTGAGCGCTGGAGCGCTCGAAGGGCCCGGCTCCCCGAGCCGGGCCCTTCTGCGTCGGTGCGCGGTCAGCCGTTGTCGTGCACGACGAGCACCGGGCAGGTGGCCTCCCGCACCACCGCGCTGCTGACCGAGCCGAGCAGCATCCCGCGGAAGCCCCCGAGGCCCCGCGAGCCGACGACCAGCAGCGCGGCACCCCGGCCCAGCCCGGTGAGCGCGTCGGTGGGATCGTCGTCGACGAGCGCCAGGTCGACCACCAGGCCGGCGTTCTCCGCCCGCAGCGACTCGGCGACCACGCGGGCCGCCTTGTGCGTCGGGTCGTCCTCGTCGTCGGTGGCGAGGGGTGGCACGCTCCCCCGGCCGAACGGGTCGGGGATGGTCGGACGCGCGTGCACGACGGTCAGCGGGCGCCCGCGCATCCAGGCCTCGTGCGCCGCGACGTGCGCCGCGGCCAGCGACGACGCCGAACCGTCCACGCCCACCAGGACCGGTGCTTCCGGCGTCGTGGGGTGGGTCGCGTCCGTTCGGACCACGGCGACCGGGCAGCGCGCGTGCGCCGCGACGTGCACGCCCGTGGAGCCCGTCCGTCCGCGACCGGTCCGCGGACGCGCGCCGACCACGAGGAGCTGGGCGTCGCCGCTCAGCTCACGCAGGCACGGGACGACCTGCCCGTGCAGGACGCGGAACTTCACGATCACCCCGGGGTGGCGCTCCAGCAGCCGCGTCTGGAGGTCGGCCAGGTACTGGACCGCCTCGGCGTCGACGTCGCTCCCCCCGACGATCGGGTACCAGCTCCAGGCCGTGACCTGCCACGCGTCGTCGACCGTACGGACCAGCAGGACCTCGGCCTGCCGCCGCACCGCCTCGGCCACGCCCCAGTCGAGCGTGTGCGCGCTGTTCGATGTGCCGTCGAGTGCGACGACCACGGGTCCGTCGGTACGCATGAGGTGCCTCCTCGCTCCTCGCGCGTGGCCCACTCCGACCGTCCGCCGGCCTCAGCCGCGCTACCTCCAGCCTCCCCGCGCCCCGGCCTCGGCGTCCCGGGACCTGAGTCCCTGTTCGGCGCGCAGCACGCGGGACCTTCGGCCCTGTGGCGTGCCGACCGGCGAAGACCACCGTGGACACATCGGAGCTCGACACCCCGGTCCCGAACGCGGGGCCCAGCACGGAGGGAAATCGCCATGGCCACCATCCATCCCGAGGCGCGTACCTCGACGCACCCCGCAGTCCTGATCGAGGACGACGTCGTCACCTCGATGACGGGCCGTCGTTGGCTCGCCGCCACCCGGCTCGCCACGGGCTTCATCTTCCTGTGGGCGTTCCTCGACAAGACCTTCGGGCTGCACTACGCCACGGGCGCCGCGGTCGCCGAGGGCGACCCGAGCCTGTCATGGCTCGACGGTGGAACGCCGAGCCAGGGGTTCATGCAGTTCGCTGCCACCGGCCCGTTCGCGGACACCTTCGCCTCGATGGCGAGCCCCGCGACGGACTGGCTGTTCATGCTCTGCCTGCTCGGCGTCGGCGTCGCCGTGATGCTGGGCATCGGGCTGCGCATCGCGGCAGTCGCCGGCTCGCTGCTCATGGTCCTCATGTGGGCCGCCGAGTGGCCGTTCATCCAGGGCACCAACAACCCGCTGGTCGACTACCACCTCATCTACGCACTCGTCCTGATCGTCTGCGCGTCGCTCCTCGCCGGAGACACCTGGGGCCTCGGCCGCCGGTGGGCGAAGATCCCACTCGTGCAGCGGTTCAGCTGGCTGCGGTGACAGCACTCCCGCAGCACGCACGACGGCACCCCGATCTCGGGGTGCCGTTCGTGTGTGCGCTCTGACACGATCAGGCTGTGAGCGTCGTCGACGGCGGATGGACCGAGAGCACCCTTGAGGTGCAAGGGCACCAGGTCTTCTACCGCATCAGCGCGGACGTCCCGGGTGCGTGGCCGATCGTGCACGTCCACGGCTTCGCGATCTCGGGCACCTACCTGATGCCCACCGCCCGGCTGCTGGCAGCCCGCGCGACGAACGTGGTACCCGACCTGCCGGGCTACGGCCGGAGCGAGGACTGGGACTACACGCTCGGCATCCCCGCGCTCGCGGTCGCCGTCCTCGACATCCTGGACGCCTTCGACTTCGAGAAGGTCGTGCTCGTCGGCAACTCCATGGGCTGCCCGGTCAGCCTGGAGGTGGCGCACGCCGCCCCGGATCGGGTCGACCGGATCGTGCTCGTCTCCCCGGCGGGCGGCGTGCACAACCAGGGGCTCGGTCGGGCCGTGCGGCAGCTCGCGATCGACGGCGCACGCGAGAACCGGCGGATGGCGCGCGTGGCGGTGCCCGACTACCTGCGGTTCGGCCCGGTGAACACGTTCCACCTCTTCAGCGAGCTCACCCGGTTCCCGTCGCTCGAGCGGCTGCTCAAGGTAAAGGTGCCGACGCTGGCGGTGATCGGCAGCCGGGACCCGCTCATGGCGCCGCCGGCGCGGGTGCGCGAGGTGGGTCGGCTCGCGGGCGACCACACCACCGTGGCTCTCATCGAGGGCGCCGCGCACGCGATGAACTTCAGCCATCCGGGCGAGCTCGCGCACGTGATCTCGTCCTGGCTGGACGGGGTCGAGATCGTCGACGACCCCGACCAGCCGGGGTTCACCCGGGTTCTGCAGCTGCCCCGGGAGTGAGGAGCCGCTCGAGCAGCAGGGCGTGCAGGCGGGGGTCGGCCAGCGGCCGGAAGTGACCGGGGGTGTCCAGGACGACCTCCTGCGCTCCCTCGAGCGCGCTGCCCTCGGGGATGTGCGGGTCCCAGTGGCTGTACACCGACGTGATCCGCGCGTTGACCTCGCGCTCCGCCGCGAGCGCCAGGATCGTCGCGTCGGCGGGCCGGAACGCCCGCACCGATGGGACCAGGAACCACCGGGCCAGGACGGAACCGTCGAAGGGGGTGTTGACCGCGATCATCGAGGCGATCCGCGCGTCCTGGTGCTCCTGCACCATCGCGAGCTTGCCGATCAGCCCGCCCTTGCTGTGCGCCACGAGGACGACGTCGCGCAGGTCGTGCTCCAGCAGATAGCGCCCGAGGACGCTCGCGCCGAACGGGACGGGCCGGCGGTTGTTGCCCAGGTCCGGCAGTACGTGGACCCGGACGCCGTGGTCGTGCAGGAGCATCGCCAGCGGGAGCAGGAAGTGCCACGACTCGTAGACCCCGGGCACCAGGACGACCGGCGGCCCGGCGGGGTGCTCGGGCCGGCGCAGGTCGTCAGGGTCGGTGCGCGACACGATCCCCGCGGCCTGCCAGCCGAGCACGGCGGCGTAGTCGCGCACGCGCCACCACGTCGTGCGAGCGATCGTCCGGAGGGGCATGGGACACATCGTCCTACCGGCGGACGCCGCGCACCGGTGCGGCGGTCAGCGGGTCGTCCGGCCACGCGTGCTTCGGGTACCGGCCGCGCAGCTCGGCCCGCACCTGCGGGTAGCCCGTGCGCCAGAACGACTCCAGGTCCGCGGTCACGGCGGCGGGACGGCCGGCGGGCGAGAGCAGGTGCAGGAGGACGGGCACGCGTCCGTCCGCGAGCCGCGGGGTCGCGCGCCAGCCGAACACCTCCTGGAGGCGGACGGGCAGCACGGGCTGGTCTCCGGTGTAGTCGACGCGCACCTGCGACCCGCTGGGCACCGTGAGCCGCTCCGGGGCGAGCGCGTCGAGCCGGCTCGCCTCGGGCCACGGCAGGAGCCGCCGGAGCGCCTGGAGCACATCGACGCGTCCGAGGTCCCGCGCGCCCTTCACGCGGGCCAGGTCCGGTCCCAGCCACTCCTCCAGGTGCGTGAGCAGCGCGGCGTCCGACACGTCCGGCCACGGGGCACCCCACGCGCGGTGCAGGAACGCCATCCGGTGCCGCAGGCTCGTCGCAGCCTCGGACCAGCGCAGCAGGGCGAGGCCGTCGCGGGACAGGCCCTCGCGCAGCGCGTCGACGACGAGCTCGGGCGAGGGGGTCCTCAGGGGGACCGAGGTCAGCTCGATCGCGCCGAGCCGGCGCACCCGGCGGGCCACCACCGTGCCGTTCGACCACGAGACCTCGTCGTCCTCCCGCAGCAGCGCGGGGGCGGCCTCGAGGGCGAGGTCCTGGTCGATCGGCGCCGCGGACCGGATCGTCGCGTCCCGGCGGGCGGCCCCGCGGTCGGCGTCGGCGACGGCGAGCCACGGCTGCCCCACCAGGGCGGACCCCGGCGCGAGCGACGCGCCCGTCCCCGACGTCATCAGGTACGTCGACCCGCCGGGTCGGAGCCGAGCAAGGCGGTCGGGATGGGCGAGCGCGACGAGCAGGCCCACCGCGAGGTCGTCGGTGAGGCCCTCGGTGGGCGCCGAGCCCGGTGCGGACGCCTGGAGGCGGCCGACCTGGGTCCGCCACGCCGACGCCTGGGGACCACCCCGGCGCAGCGCGCGCAGGACCGCCACGAGGTCGCCGCCCGGCGCACGCGCGTCGTCGGCGAGCAGCGCGACGACCTCGGCTGCCCGCCGGGCGCCGACGAGCGCTGCGCCGTCCAGGAGCGCCCTGCCCAGCCGCGGGTCCACCGGGATCGCCGACACGGCCCTGCCGCGCTCGGTGGGGTGCCCGTCGGCGTCGACGACGCCGAGTCCGACGAGGGTGCCGTGCGCCACCGCCATCGCGGCCGTCGGCGGCGGGTCGAGCAGGGCCAGACCCGCGCCCTGCGGACTCCCCCAGCACGCCAGCTCCAGCGCGAACGCGGTGAGATCGGCCGTGAGGATCTCCGGCTGCGGGTGCGCGACCAGCCGGGCGTGGTCGTGGGCGGACCAGCACCGGTAGGCGGCCCCGGGGCCCTCCCGTCCCGCACGGCCCGCGCGCTGCTCGGCGGACGCACGGCTGACCGACACGGTGACCAGCCCCGCCAGGCCGCGCGCGTGGTCGGTGCGGGGCTCGCGCGACAGCCCGGCGTCGACCACCAGCCGGACGCCCGGCACGGTGAGCGAGGACTCGGCGACCGCGGTGGACACCACGACCCGTCGACGGGTGCCCGGCGTCAGTGCCCGATCCTGCTCGCCCGCCGGGAGGCGACCGTGCAGCGGGCGCACGTCCGCGTCGAGCCCGCCGAGCCGGCGCGCGACCCCGTCGACCTCGCCGGCGCCGGGCACGAAGACCAGGACGTCGCCGGTGCGCTCGGCCAGCGCGCGGCGAACGGTCGAGGCGACGTGGTCGAGGAACGCGGGCGTCACGCCACGGTCGTCCGTCCGGGCGGTGCGCGCGGGCGCCGGGCACCACACCGTCTCGACCGGGAACAGCGCGCCCGGGACCGCCACGACCGGCGCAGGCTCGGCACCGCCGAGCAGCGCCGCCGTGCGCTCGGCCTCCACCGTGGCGGACATCGCGACGACCACCAGGTCCTCGCGCAGGTGCGCCCGGACGTCGACCAGGAGGGCGAGCGCGAGGTCGTCCACCAGGTGCCGCTCGTGCACCTCGTCGAGGATGACCGCCGCGACGCCGGGCAGCTCCGGGTCGCGCTGGAGACGGCGCAGCAGCACCCCGGTGGTGACCACCTCGACGCGGGTCGCCGCGCTGGTCTGGCTCGCACCGCGCACCGAGAACCCGACGGTCTGCCCGAGCGGCTCGCCCAGCAGCTGCGCGAGGCGGCGCGCGGCCGCCCGGGCGGCGATCCGGCGCGGCTGGGTCACGACGACGCGGCCCCGCACCGCCGCGGCGACCGCGGGCGGGACGAGCGTGGTCTTGCCCGTCCCCGGCGGCGCCTGCACCACGACGACGCCGCGGGCACGGATCGCGGCGACCACGTCGGCCAGCCCGTGGCGCACGGGCAGGTCGGGAGGGTCGGCCAGCAGCCGGCTGATCGGGTCGTCGTCCACGCATGGAGTCTGAGGGGTCAGGACGGCGAACGCTCCCTCGCCGACTCGACGGGCAGCAGGACGGCGCCGACGAGGAAGCACACCGCGCCGACGAACGTGCCGAGGTTGACCAGCGGGAGGTTGGCCAGCTCGCCTGTGGAGCGCAGGTACCGGGCAGCGGCGGCGGCCACCCCGAACGCGACCGACCCGGCCAGGTTGAGCGCCGCGATGCCCCACCCCACCGACCGGTCGGACCGCGGCAAGATCCCGCGGTTGACCTCGGCGTACGCGAGCCAGCTGGCCACCAGGAAGCAGATCGACCCGCCGACGTCCGGCGCCCAGACGAGGTGCCGCTCCTGCGTGAGCGTCAGGTCCGCACGCGTGGCGGCGAACGTGCTGAGGTTGAAGAACACGGTCCCCACCAGCTGGACCAGCACGGCCCAGAAGTCGATCCGGCGCGGGTGCCAGCCGACGAGCGACGCCAGCCGTCGCGGGCGCGGCGAGTCGGCGAGCACGCCGGCGGGTGCCCGCAGGGTCTCGTGGAACTGCAGGTAGGCCGCAGACGTGAAGAAGATCGACCCGACGAAGAACGTCGCCGCGACGGTGGCGGCGGCGACCTGGTCGACATACAGCGGCACCGACCCGAGCGCGAAGCAGACGGAGCCGAGAGCGAACAGACCGCCGATCCACCAGCTCAGGGCGCTCGCCGGGCCACCGCCCGCATCGGCACCGCGCAGGCCGAGCCCCTTGCGGTGCCGCCGCGAGCTCCACTCGACCTCGCTGCCGTCCGGGCGCACCAGGGTGGCGTGCGTGACGAAGCCGGCCGGTCCACGCACGCGCACCGCCCGCCACCCCGCCGGGAGGTCCGGGACGGTCGAGGTCACTGCCGGAGGCCGGTGCGCGCCTTGCTCCGCGCGGCCGCGTGCGCCGGGGACGTCCACAGGTCCGGCTTGGCGGCCGGCCGCTGGACCGGCTGCTCGGCGGCGAGGTCGTCCCACGCCTTCATGAGGTCCCGGAGCAGCTGCTCGACCATCACGCGGCTCAGGTCGAGCCGGACCACCACGCGCAGCAGGTGCACCGCGTCGGCGTCGGGCGGCAGGCTGTACGCCGGCACGATCCAGCCGTCCTCCCGCAGGCGCGCCGACAGGTGGTAGACGTCGAACCCCGGGTCGCCCTTGATCCGGAACGTCACGACCGGCTCGGCCAGCCCCGGGTTGAGGATCTCGAACCGGCCGCTCGCCTCGAGGCTCTCGTTGAGGAAGCGCGCGTTGGCCAGCATCGTCTCCACGATCGAGGTGTACCCGCTGCGCCCCAGCCGCAGGAAGTTGTAGAGCTGCGCCTGGATCATGGCCGAGCCGCGGGAGAAGTTGAACGTGTACGTCGGCTGCGCCCCGCCCAGGTAGTTCACGCTGAACACCAGGTCCTCGGGCAACCGGGACGCGTCGCGGAAGATCAGCCAGCCCACGCCCGGGTAGACCAGGCCGTACTTGTGGCCCGACGCGTTGATCGACGCCACCTGCTCGAGCCGGAAGTCCCAGCGGAGGTCGGGCTCGGCGAACGGGGCGATGAACGCGCCGCTCGCGCCGTCCACGTGCAGCGGCACGTCCCAGCCCTTCTCCGCCTTGATCCGCACCAGCAGGTCGTTGATCTCCTCGATCGGGTCCGCCTCGCCGATGTGCGTGGTGCCGAGCACCGCGCCGACCGCGATGGTGTTCTCGTCGACGTGCGCCTCGACGTCGTCCGCGCTGAGCACGAACCGGTCCGCCTGCATCGGGATCTTGCGCATCTCGACGTCGAAGTAGTTGGCGAACTTGTCCCACACCACGTGGGTCTCCGCGCCGAACACGACGTTGGGCCGGTCGGTCGACAGCCCGGCGGCCCGCCGGCGGTCCCGCCACGCGCGCTTGTGGGCGAGCAGGCCGAGCATGATCGCCTCGGAGGAGCCGATCGTCGCGACGCCGACCACCGTGGACGGGTCGGGGGCGTGGAAGAGGTCGCCGAGCAGGTGCACGCAGGCCTCCTCGATCAGCGACGCGGCCGGGTACTCCTCGTGGTCGATGTGGTTCTTGCGCAGCGCGTCGTGGATCAGCTTCTCGGCCTGCGGCTCCATCCACGTGGTGACGAAGGACGCCAGGTTGAGGGTCTCCCGGCCGTCGAGCATCAGGCCCGTGTGCAGGAGCTCGTAGGCCTCGTCCGGGTCGAGCCCACCTGCGGGGAAAGTGCTGCGGTCGACGTGCTCCCGAAAGCTCGGGCGGCCATGGATCGGGCCGTGGGGATCGGGCGTCTCACTCACGTGTGCTCCTCCAGTTCCTCCCGCCGGAGCTCTCTGGCTGGACTGCCGCCCCCGGCGCACCCACGAGTCCGAACGTAGACCCGTGGCAACCGATCTGTCCCGGTTCGCCCCCCTGCCCGGAGGGCGCCGCGAGGCGCCGGGTAGGATCGACCGATCCCCGCCTGCCCGGCTCTCGTGCTCCCCTGCCCGTCGGCCACCACTGTCGACCAGCTAGGAACGCACGATGACTGCCGTGAGCACCGCCCCCGAGATCGTCGACGGCGTCGACGCCGCCGAGCTCGACGTCTTCCTGCGCGTCGCGGACCAGATCAGCCGGCTGCCGTCCGACCACCCGCACCTCGCCCTCGCCCGGCGCGCGACGTCCGCCCTGTTCAAGGCGGCCAAGAAGCAGCGCCGCGCCGAGAAGCGGGACGCCATCAGCGCCGCCGACCGCGCGGTCATCCACGCGACCGCCACCGGCAGCCCGGGCCGCATCGACGACGAGACCCAGGGCATCCCGCTGGTCTCCAGCGTGCAGGGCGCCACCGCGGGCACCCTGCTCAAGGCCCGGCCCTGCTACATCTGCAAGGAGCCGTACGTCGACGTCGACGCGTTCTACCACCAGCTCTGCCCGGCGTGCGCGCGCCTCAACCACGCCAAGCGCGACGCCCGGACCGACCTCGTCGGCAAGCGCGCCCTGCTCACGGGCGGGCGCGCCAAGATCGGCATGTACATCGCGCTGCGGCTGCTGCGGGACGGCGCGACCACGACGATCACCACCCGGTTCCCCCGGGACGCCGCCCGCCGGTTCGCGGCGATGCCGGACAGCGCCGACTGGCTGGACCGCCTGAGCATCGTCGGCATCGACCTGCGCGACCCGGCCCAGGTGGTGGCGCTCGCCGACTCCGTGGCCGCGCAGGGCCCGCTCGACATCCTCATCAACAACGCCGCGCAGACGGTCCGCCGCTCCCCCGGCGCGTACACGCACCTCGCCGACGCCGAGCTGGAGCCCCTGCCCGATCGCCCGCTCCCGCAGATCACCACGTTCGGCCGCACCACCAGCAGCGCGCACCCGGTGGCGCTCGCCGGCTCCGTCACCGAGCTGACCAGCGCCGCCGCTGCCGTCTCGACGCTCGCGCTCACCGCCGAGCACGCCTCGCTCGAGCGGCTCGTGGCGGGCACGGCGATCGACGCCGGCGGGCTGGTGCCGGACACCGCCGAGACCAACAGCTGGGTGCACACGGTCGACCAGGTGGACCCGATGGAGCTGCTCGAGGTCCAGCTGTGCAACCAGACCGCGCCGTTCATCCTGGTCAGCCGCCTGCGCGGCGCGATGCGTGCCCCGGATCGCGCCTACGTCGTCAACGTGTCCGCGATGGAGGGCGTCTTCTCCCGCGGCTACAAGGGCCCCGGCCACCCGCACACCAACATGGCCAAGGCCGCGCTCAACATGCTGACCCGCACCAGCGCCACCGAGCTGGCCACCGACGGCATCTTCATGACCAGCGTCGACACGGGCTGGATCACCGACGAGCGCCCCCACCCGACCAAGGTCCGGCTGGCCGAGGAGGGCTTCCACGCCCCGCTCGACCTCGTCGACGGCGCCGCGCGCGTGTACGACCCGATCGTGCGTGGCGAGGCGGGCGAGGACCTGTTCGGCTGCTTCCTCAAGGACTACGTGCGTTCCGCCTGGTAGTCACGGGAGGCGGGCGGCGTCCGGGTGCACCAGCATGAGCGCGTGCACCGCGACATGAGCGCCCACCTGTCCCTCGACGTCACCTCCCCCGCCACGCTCGCCTTCGAGCTGGCCGTGTCCACCCAGGTCGCCGCGCGCGAGACCCTGCGGATCACGCTCGACGGCTCGCCGATCGAGGCCAAGGAGGTCCCCGACCACCACGGCACGCGCCTGCACGTCGTGCAGGCGGAGGTCGGCCGGCTGGTCCTCGACTACTCCGCGTCCGTCGACGGCCGCGCCACGCCGGTCACGTCCGACGAGGCCGACCTGCTGCGCTACCTGCGACCGAGCCGGTACTGCGAGTCCGACACGCTCGGCCCGACCGCCTACGCCGAGTTCGCCGGGCTGCGCGGGTACGACCTGCTCTCCGCGGTGAGCTCCTGGGTGGGCTCCCGCCTCGCGTACGTGCCGGGGTCGAGCCTGCCGACCGACGGAGCCGTGCAGACGCTCCTGGCCCGCAAGGGCGTCTGCCGCGACTACGCCCACCTGGTGATCGCCCTCCTGCGCGCGCTGGACATCCCCGCGCGGCTGGTGTCGGTCTACGCGCCGGGGCTGTCGCCCATGGACTTCCACGCCGTCGCCGAGGCCAACCTGGACGGCCAGTGGTACGTCGTCGACGCGACGACGCTGGCGCCCCGCACGAGCCTGGTCCGGATCGCGACCGGGCGCGACGCGTCGGACACCGCGTTCCTCAACGTGCACCACGGCTACGCCGACCTGGACGAGCTCGAGGTCAGCGCGGTCGTCGACGTGCTGCCCAACGACGACGTCCGGGATCTCGTGACGATCGGCTGACCGCCCGCTAGCCTCCGAAAGGTGACACCACCGGACGAGGCTGATACTCCGGCACCGCCCCGGCGCCGCTCGTTCCTCGCCCGGCGGACCGGCACGGACGACTTCGGCATCGTCCTGAGCCTGCTGGTCACCGCGTACGTGGCCTTCGCGCTGAGCTCGGACGAGTGGGTCGAGATCCTCGTGCTGGTGCTGTACCTGTTCACGCTCGGGCTCGCGGTCCGGACGTCCCGACCGATGCCGCACCAGAAGCGGTTCGTGCGGATCGTGCTCGTGGTGTCCGCCGTGATCGCGGTCGTCGCGCTGACGGTGCTGCCGCAGCCCGTCGCGGACGGGGTCCTCGACGCCGTGGTCTGCGTCATCCTCATGACCGCGCTCGTCGTCATCCTCGACCGGATCCTGCGCCGGACCGCCGTCACGGTGCAGTCGCTGGCCGGCGCCCTGAGCGCGTACCTGATCATCGGGATGTTCTTCGCGAGCCTGTTCGGCGTGCTCGACGTCCTCACCCCCGGCCCGTTCTTCGCGTCCGGCGAGGCGGCGAACGCCCGCTCGTTCCAGTACTTCTCCTACACGACGCTGACGACGCTCGGGTACGGCGACTACACGGCTGCCCTGTTCCCCGGGCGGAGCATCGCCACGTTCGAGGCGCTCGTCGGTCAGGTGTTCCTGGCCGTGCTGGTGGCCCGCCTGGTCGCCGCGTTTCACGGCCGCGCGGAGGCGGTCCTGCCCGAGCACACGGAGTGACGTGGACGCCGCCACCGCGCACGCCTGGGCCGCGCTCGGCGGCCGACCTGACCTCGCCGGGCACGTCGCGTTCGTCGGCACGCCCGGGCTGGGCTCCGCACTTCCCGTGCGCGGGCTCGCACGCGCGACCGTGGGTGTCTGCTCGCTCGCCGCGGCCGAGCTCGGTCGCCTGCGCAACGGCGGCGGGCTGCCTGCCGTGCGGGTCGACGAGGGTGCGGTGGCGGTCGCGTTCACCAGCGAGCGCCACCTGCGGGTCGACGGCCGGCCGATCCCCCTGTTCGCACCGCTGTCCGGGTTCTGGCCGGCCGCCGACGGGTGGGTCCGCACGCACGCCAACTACCCGCACCACCGTGCCCGCCTGCTGGCCGCGCTGGGGATCCCCGACTCCGGTCGCGACGACGACGTGCTCGCCCGCAGGTTGGCCGGCGTGCTGGCAGAGCTCCCCGCGCTCGACGTGCAGGAACGCGCCTGTGCCGCCGGTGGCCTCGCCGTGGCGGTCGCCCCGCCGCACCCGAGCGACGAACCGCTGATCGAGACGCAGGCCCTGGACAACACCGGCGCGCGCCCGCTGCGACCCAGCACGCTGCCGGCGGACGGCGTGCGGGTCCTCGACCTGACGCGGGTGCTCGCCGGACCGGTCGCCACCCGCACGCTCGGCCTGCTCGGTGCCGACGTCCTGCGCGTCGACGCCCCCTGGCTGCGGGAGGACGACGGGACCCACATCGACACGGGGTTCGGCAAGCGCTCCACCCGCCTCGCGCTCGAGGACCCCGCCGATCGCGCGACGTTCGAGGAGCTCCTGCGCGCCGCGGACGTGCTCGTCCTCGGCTACCGCCCCGGAGCTCTGGACCGGTACGGCCTCGACGACGACACGCTGCGCGAGCGCCGGCCGGACCTCGTCGTCGCCCGGCTCAGCGCTTGGGGGTGGCACGGCCCGTGTGCGGACCGGCGGGGTTTCGACAGCCTGGTGCAGGCCGGCACCGGCATCGCGGTCGTCGAGCAGGGCGACGACGGCCGACCGGGCACCCTGCCGGCCCAGGCCCTCGACCACGGCACCGGCTACCTGCTCGCCGCGGCCCTCCTGCGCGCGCTGACCGAGCGCTCGCGCACGGGCGCGGCACGTCACGTCCGCCTGTCGCTCGCGGGGACGGCGGGGTGGCTGCTGGGCGGCGGCATCGGCTCCGTCGCGGGAGACGCAGCACCGGCCGAGGAGCCCGACCGCTGGCTGGTCGACTCGGACTCGCCGTACGGGCGTCTCCGGCACGCGCGCTCGCCCGTGGCCGTCGCGGGCGTCCCCACGAGCTGGGACCGCTCCCCGAGCCGCTGGGGCACCGACGCCCCCCGGTGGGCCACGAGCTGAGGGTGGCGCCGGAGCTCCGTCGCAGAGGATGCTCGGCGGTATCTGGACCACGGCTCGCGACTCTTCTCACCAGGGACGACGCCGTCCCGTCGGGGTGAGCGGGCACCGCACGGTGCCCACGGCTGGAGGCAGCGATGGCGCTCGACGTGGGATCCGCCGGCCTGGTGCCGGATCCGGTGGCGCTCGACGGGCTGACCGAGATCCGCGTGCACGGCGTCGGGGGGACCAGCCCCGAGTCCCTGCTCGGAGACCTCGCCCCCACCCGGGTGGCCGGTGACCGGGTGGCGGGCTTCTTCCGCACGCGCGACGCCCACGGTCGGCACCGCGAGGCGTACTCGTGGGGCGGCCTGACCTCCCGCAGCCGCACGCGCGCGCTCTGGGCGCTCCTGCTGCCGTCGATGTTCGCGAACATGGCGGGGTGGATGGCCCGGCGCTGGGTCATGTCCGGCGACCAGGAGGTCGACGAGCCCGCCACGATCTGGGTGTTCCGCTGGTTCGCGCGGCTCGCCGCCCTGGCGCTCACGCTGAGCACGGCCGTGATGGTCACCATGCTGCTCACCGACATCGTCGCGTACCAGTGCGGTGGGTCGCCGCAGTGCCGCCGCGACGCGTGGTGGACGGCCACGGTCGACCGCTGGCTGCCCGTCGACCAGCCGGGGGTACGCATCCTCGTCGGCGCCGGCGCCGCCACCCTCGTCGCCCTCCTGTTCGCCCTGCTCGCCCGCCACACCCGGTCGGCGTACGAACGGGTCGAGCCGCCGACCCCGATCGGCGCCGACCAGGGCACGCTCGGCACGCCCGGGGTCGACACCGCCACCGAACCGTCGCGCCGGTGCGCCGCCGCCCAGGAGGGCGGGCTGCGCCACCCCGAGTTCTGGTCCGGGCTCCGGTGGCACGTCTTCCTGTCCCGGCTCCACCTCGCCGCGTGCCTGGGCGTGGTCGGCCTCCTGCTCGGCTGGTCGGCGTCCGCGCTGGGCGCCGGGTCGGACGCCGGCTCGCTCGGGCAGGCCGCGACGATCGCCGCCGGGGTCGGCATCCTCGCGGTGATGGGGCTGCTGGCGTTCGACGACGCCCACCCGGCCCTCGCCACGGCCGTCCTCGTCCTGACGCTCGGAGCCCTCGTGCTCGCCGGGGTCGCCGCGCTCTCGCTCCCCCACGTCGCCGGGCCGGCCGGCGTGCTGCCGGGCGCCCGTCCCGCGGTGAACCTGGTGTGGGGGGCCAGCCTGTTCCTGCTGCTCCCGCTGGCCGGGCAGCAGGTCGGCGCGTGGATCTTCCGGCTGGTCAAGGCGCGCGAGCTGCGCGCCCAGCAGCAGACGATTCCTCGGCTCAGCCTGTTCCCCTGGGCCGCCCCGTTCGTGATGAACACCGTCGCGCTCATGGTGGCCAACACCGTGCTGCTGTCCCTCATGGTCTACGTCGGACGGGTGCTCGGGA
This sequence comes from Cellulomonas humilata, assembly GCF_013359775.1. Classification (GTDB taxonomy): domain Bacteria; phylum Actinomycetota; class Actinomycetes; order Actinomycetales; family Cellulomonadaceae; genus Cellulomonas; species Cellulomonas humilata. The sequence goes on from NZ_JABMCI010000065.1 coordinate 73,103, forward strand.
CCGTGACCTGGGGGTTCGGACCGACGCCCGGTGTCACCGCCGACCCGGGGGCCATCTACATCCCCGAGGCCGTGGGCTCGTTAGCGTCCATGCTGTCGCTGGGGCTGATCACGCTGTTCTTCCTGTTCGGGGTCGGCTTCTGGGTGGCCCTCGGCCGCAGCCGCGCGCGCAGGGCGCCGGCGGTCGAGGCGAAGCTGCGTGCGCAGTACGACCTGGCGGGCGTCCCCGCGGTGCGCGCCGACGCCGAAGCGCGCACCGAGGCGGGCTGGTGGCGGTCCGCCTTCGACCCGCCGATGTTCGGCGCGACCGGCCGGGAGCGGGCGGGCCGGCCGTCGCGCTGGGTGAGCAAGGTCGCGATGATGCAGTTCGTCGGCGACCACTCGCGTGCCGTGGCCATCCCGCTCGTCGTGCTCACGCTCGGCGGCGTGGTCGGGCTGGTCGTCTTCCTCAGCTGGGTCTGGCTGCTCGACGACGGGACGCCGATGTTCCTGGTCGACGTCGGCACCACCGTCGCCGTCGCCTTCCCGCCGCTGTACGTGCTGATCCTGGCCAGCGCCTGGCGCAACGAGCGGTGGCGCCGCGTCCTCGGCTCGCTGTTCGACGTCGGGAGCTTCTTCCCGCGGGCCTTCCACCCGTTCGCCCCGCCGGCCTATGCCGAGCGGGCGGTCCCCGAGCTGACCCGACGGATCTGGCGCCTGCACGACAACGGCGGCCGCGTGGTGCTCACCGCGCACTCCCAGGGCAGCGTCATCGCCGCCGCGGTGGTCGGACGACGGTCACCGGTGCGCGCCGGCACCGAGCCCACCCTCGGCGTGGTCACCCTCGGGTCACCGCTGGGCAAGCTGTACCGGTGGGCGTTCCCGGCCCTGTTCAGCGACGGCTTCCTCGCGGGGATCGCCGACGGTCCGGCCGGGATCGGCCCGGTGCTCTGGCAGAACGTGTACTACGCGACCGACTACATCGGGGGTGCGGTCCGCACCGGCGACTCGACCATCCAGCCCGGCGTCGACCTCGAGCTGGTCGACCCGCCCAGCCACCGCTACGTCGTCGACCAGCCCCTGCCGCGGGTGCTCAGCCACACGGGCTACTGGCACGACGGCGCGTTCTGGGACCAGGTCGACACCATGTGCGACCGCACGCTCGCGGCGGATCCTCCCCGCGAGACCGTCAACGGCTCGACGCACGAGGACACGATCGCGCCCGACCCGAGGACCCCGGTGAACTACCTCTAGCACCCGCCGCTCAGGCGGTGATCCCCCTGGTCGAGGCCACGACGTCACCGATCTTGCGGGAGAGCGCCTCGTAGAACATCGACAGGGGGAACTCGTCGTCGAGCACGGCGTCGGTGAACCCCTTGGGCGGACCGTCCAGCGGCAGGTCGCCGCGCGCCCACGCCGAGGCCGGATGCGGGGTCACGGTGCCGGACACCAGCGCGTAGGCGGCGAGCCAGTGCGCGGTCTTCGGCCGGTCGATCGAGCGCCAGTACAGCTGCTCGATCTGCTCGGCCAGCGCGATGACGGCCGCGGGCACCTGCGGCCAGTCGATGGTCAGCCGGGAGTCGGTCCAGTGCAGCACGTGGTGCTGGTGCAGCCAGGCGAACAGCAGCTGGCCGCCCAGCCCGTCGTAGTTGCGCACCCTCGAACCGGTCACCGGGAACCGGAACAGCCGGTCGAACAGGATCGCGTACTGCACGTACCGCGCGTGCGGGACGCCCTCGCCCTCGAGCCGGACCGCGGCCCGGAAGGCCGTCAGGTCGCAGCGCAGCTCCTCCAGCGAGTAGAGGAAGTACGGCATCCGCTGCTTGATCATGAACGGGTCGAACGGCAGGTCGCCGCGCATGTGCGTGCGGTCGTGCACCAGGTCCCAGAGGATGAACGTCTCCTCGGCGAGCCGCTGGTCGTCCAGCAGGCGGGCCGCGTCCGGCGGGAGCGCGAGGCGCGTCGTCTCGGCCGCGGCACGGACCACCCGCCGGAACCGGGCGGCCTCGCGGTCGGCGAAGATCGCGCCCCAGGTGAACGTCGGTACCTCGCGGACGGCGACGGTCTCCGGGAACAGCACCGCCGAGTTGGTGTCGTAGCCAGGCGTGAAGTCGAGGAACGTGACGGGGACGAAGAGCGCGTTGCTGAACTGCTCGGCCTCGAGCCGCGCGACCAGCTCCGGCCACCGCACCTGGAGCAGCACCGCCTCGACGCGCCGGTCGGTGCTGCCGTTCTGGGTGTACATGGGGAAGAGCACCAGGTGCGGCAGCCCGTCCACCCGCTGCTCCTGGGGGTGGAACGCGACCAGCGAGTCGAGGAAGTCCGGCACCCCGAAGCCCGCGTCGGCCCAGCGGGTGAGGTCCTTGCCGACCGCCGTCAGGTAGTCCTCGTCGTGCGGCAGCTCTGCCGCGAGGTCGTGCAGCGCTACGCCGACGGCGTGCACGAGCTCGCGGGCGCGGGCGTGCAGGGCCGCGTCCGGGATGGAGCCGTCCTTGACCTGCGCAGCCTGGAGCTCGGAGACGTCCTGCTTGAGACGGGTCCACGCGGGGTGCGTCACGAGGTCGGACCGGCGTCCGGCCTCCTCCTCGGGGGCGGACGGGCGCGCGGCCCACACCGCCGCGTTGAGCAGGACCTCGGGCGACGGGTCGACGCCGAGCACGAGGAACGCGCCGGCAGCGTCGCGGTTCCCCGCCGCGACGACGGCGCCCAGCGCCTGGCTCCCGGTCGCCGACCGCAGCACCGGCATGGCGGGCGCGGCGAGCTCGAGCGTGGCCCGCACGGGCAGCTCGACGTCGCTGGTCCAGGCCAGGAGGTCGTCCGCGGTGAGGTCGGCCGGCACGAGCCCGGTCGGCTCCGCGGCTGCCGCGTCGCGCACGACGACGCCGCGGGATGCCAGGAGATCGACGACCGCCGGCGTCTCGGTACCGGATGCCAGGACGACGAGGCCCGCGTCGCCGGACGCGCCCACCGTCACGGTCCCCGGGAGCACCAGCACCACGTCCGGACCGTCGTCGGCGCCGACGAACGTCAGCCCGTGGCGCTCGAGGTGGGTGCGGTGCGGGGCCGGGAGGTCTCCGGTCGCGTGGACGGTCGGGAACAGCCTCATGCGTCATCTCACCATTCGGACGGCAGCGTTACTGCACGGTACGTTCCGCGCGCCACGCGGTCAACGACCTGCCGCCGGTCACTGCCCCTCGACGGGCCGCCGCGCGACCACCAGGTGGTGCGGGTGCACCCTGCGGGCGTCCAGTCGCCGCAGCTCCACGTCGAGCCCGAGCCGGGTCAGCCACTCCGCCATGGTCCGCGGGTCCACGAAGTCGAACGACGAGCCCTCCGTGATCCGCAGGAGCTTGACCGACACCGTTTCCTGGAACGTGTTCCAGCGGACCTTCCACGCCGGCTGCGTCCCCATCTCCTTGACCACCACGCGGCCGCCGGGGGCCAGCGCCTGGACGGCCTCGGTCAGCAACGCCCGCTGCTGGTCCGCACCGAGGAGGTAGAGGACGTCGACGAACACGACCGCGTCCCACGGGCCCGCCGGCACCGCACCGTCGGGTGCGCGAGCGAACGCGAGCCGCGGGACCCCGCGCGCCGCGGCCGTGGCGACGTCGATCTTGTCGGCGTCGATGTCCACGCCGAGCATGTCCCGGCCCGGAGCCGAGAGCGCCGCGTACGCGCTGAACAGGCCGTGCCCGCACCCGATCTCGAGCACGCGCCCCGTAGCCGGCAGCGCCTGCGCGACCGGCGGGAACGGGGCGCTGAACCAGCGGACGCGCACGTGGAGGCGGTCCCCGCCGGAGGCGGACCGGTACAGGGCGAGCGCGCGGCGGCCGGCGGCGTCCGGGCGGCGGCGGGTGCGGGTGGTCACGCGGCACCGTACCGGTCGAGGTCGGCGAACCCGCCCAGCGTGAAGCCGGCGGACGCGATCGACTCCCGCACCTGGGGGTCCACGAGCATCGCGAGCTCGTCGGCCCACCGGTAGCCCCACGTGAACCGGCGCAGGTCCGGGTCGCCCGCGACCGCCGGGTGACAGTTGACCTCGAGGGTCGGTGCGCCCCGCCGGGCCGCCTCGGCGAGGGTCCGGCGGAAGCGCACGGTGTCCAGCCGTCCGGCCTCGTCGAGCCCCGCGTAGTCGGCGGTGGTGGCCCGGCCGGCGGCACGCAGCGTCGAGCGGGAGCGTCGGGCCAGGACGCGGACGCCGAGGCCGACCGGCCCGTGGCCGTGGCTGCCGGGCGCGCGGACGGCGGGCACGCCGGACGCGGCCGCCAGCTCGGCGACCACGGCGCCGACGGTCGGCCACAGGTGGGTGTGCTGGTGCGTGTCCACGTGGGTGACCGGGACGCCCGCGCCCAGCACGCGGTCCAGCTGGGCGCCGAGCTCGCGCCGGACGTCGTCCGGGTCGATCCGACCCGCGAGCCCCCGCAGGACGACCGCGCGGTAGCTCAGCGGGAACGCCCCGCGCCGGTCGACCAGGGTCGGTACCTCCCGCGCGGACAGCAGAGGCGGGTCCTCCCCCACGAGCGCGAGGTGCGCTCCCAGCTCGAGGGCGGGCAGATCGCGCACCATGGCCACGGCGTCGTCGAACGCCTGCCCGACCGCGAGCAGCGACGTCGCGGTCACCACCCCGTCCTCGTGCGCGCGTCGGACTGCGGCGTTGACGCCCCGGGTCAGCCCGAGGTCGTCCGCCGTCACGATCAGCAGCCGCGTCACGACGAGGTCGGACCCTTCACCGGGACGACACTCTTGAGCTCGCGGCGCAGCCGCACCATCTCGAGCACCATGGCCCGGATGACGCCGAACGACGAGAGCGTGGAGACCCCGCGCGTCCGCGGGAAGTAGTCGACACCGATCTGGAGCACCTGGAACCCCGCGCGCTGGGCCCGGATCACCAGCTCGGCGTCGATGAACGAGCTCTCGCTCTTGAGGACGACGTGGTCGAGGACCTGTCGGCGGCAGAGCTTGAAGGCGAAGTTGATGTCCCGCACGCGCGTCCCGAACACGAGCTGCACGAGCCCGTTGTAGAAGAACGAGTACACCGCCCGCCGCGGACCCTCGCCGGTGCGGTCCAGCCGGTAGGCGCTGACCATGTCGACCTCGTACGTCTCGAGCACTCGCAGCGCGCGGACCAGCTCGGTCATCTCGAACGGCAGGTCGGCGTCGGTGTAGAGCACCACGTCACCGGTCGCTGCCGCGAAGCCGCTCTTCAGGGAGCCCCCGAGCTTCCGGTTCCGGGCATGGTGCACCACGCGCACGTGGTCGTCGGCGGCGGCCATCGCGTCCGCGATCGCGGGTGTGCCGTCGGTGGACGCGTCGTCGACGACGATGAGCTCGTAGTCGAGGATCTGTCCGGACTCCACGAGCTCCAGGCACACGCCCCGCGCCGCGCTCACGGCACGCTGGATGTACTGCTCCTCGTTCCACATGGGGAAGAAGATCGAGAGCTTCTTGAACGGCTGTCGTCCCGAGGATGCTGCGGGCACGGGGTCGGCACCGGCCTTTCGTCGAAGGAAGTGACGGCGCGGACCATGGTCTCGGGCCTCGGCGTCCGCGTGGAGCATAGGGTTTCCCGGGCGAGCCCGGAGCGAGTTCCGCACCCGGCTGGACGACGAAGGGCGATCGTGGGAGCTGCACTGCTGTGCGTGGCCGGTGCCGCGCTGTGCTCGGGGACGGCGATCGTGCTCCAGGCCGTGGCGGTCCGGCGCCTGCCACCGGAGGCGCGGCTCGACGCCGCCCTGGTCGGCGGGCTCGCGAGGAACCCGGTGTACCTGCTGGCGCTGGTCCTGGTGGCCACGGGGTTCGCCCTGTCGTTCGTCGCCCTCCGGACCCTCCCCCTGTTCGCCGTCCAGGCCGGGCGGGCGTCCAGCCTGGCCGTCGCTGCCCTCCTCGCCGTGACGGTGCTCGGAGCGCGGCTGCGCTGGACGGACTGGCTCGGGCTGGCGGGCGTCGGCACGGGCCTCGTGCTGCTCGCGTCGACGGTCGAGTCCCGGCCGGCGTCGGAGCTGGGTGCCGCCGCGACCTGGGTGGTCGTCGGAGGGACTGCGGCCCTCGGCGTCGCAGCGGTGCTGACCGCCCTCGGCCCTCCGTCGACGCGCCGTGGGCTCGTGCTCGCGGTGCTCGCCGGAGGCGCCTTCGCCGTGCTCGCCCTCGGCGCGCGGACAGCCCCGAGCTGGCACCGGGTCGACCTGCTGACCGATCCCCTGGTCTGGTGCGCCGCCGTCAGCGGCGGGCTCGGCCTCGCGTCCTCGGCGATCGCGCTGCGCCGCGCGCCGGTCGTCGCCGTGACCGCCCTCATGGTCGGGGTGGAGACGGTCACCGGGGCACTCCTCGGCATCGTCCTCGCGGGCGACCGTCCGGCCCCCGGATCGGCTGCGGCCGCCGCGTGCGGGTTCGTGCTGGTCCTCGTCGGCGCCGTGGTCGTCGCCCGGTTCGGGACTCCGGAGACCGTCGCCGCGGCGACCCCCGCTCGCTCCACGGCCCCTTAGCGGATCGCCCGCGGGCCTGCCTGCCACGACTGCCACGCGCTCAGCAGGATGTCGGACAGGTCGCTGCGCGCCACCCACCCCAGCTCGTCCCGGGCCCGGTCGACGGCGGCGACGACGCGCGCCGGGTCACCGGCCCGCGGACCGAGCACCGTGGGCGTGGTGTCCAGCCCGGACACCGCGCCGAGGCGCTCGAGCACCTCGAGGACGGACGCTCCCGTGCCCAGCCCGATGTTGACGGCGTCCGACAGGGGTCCCCCCCGGTCGAGCCGGTCGAGCGCCACGACGTGCGCCTCGGCGAGGTCGGAGACGTGCACGAAGTCCCGCACGCAGCTGCCGTCGGGGGTCGGGTACCCCGTGCCGAACACCTCCGGACGCTGGCCCCGTGCGAGCCGGTCCAGGGCGCAGGTCACCAGGTTGGCCACCACGTCGTCGCCGAGCTCCGGAGCGCCCGCGCCGGCGACGTTGAAGTACCGCAGCGACACCGCTCGCAGGCCCCACGCCCGGGCCGCGGAGCGGACCAGCCACTCCCCGGCCAGCTTGGTGCGTCCGTAGGGGTTCACGGGCGCGAGCGCGTCGTCCTCGTGCACCAGGTCGTTCGCGGGGCAGCCGTAGACGGCCGCCGACGACGAGAAGACGATGCTGGCGACCCCCGCCCGCTCCATCGCGGCGATGACGTGCGCCACGCCGCCGACGTTCTGCTCGAGGTACCAGAGCGGCCGCAGCACCGACTCGTGGACCCGCTTGCGGGCGGCGAGGTGCACCACCGACGTCACACCGTGCGTGCGCATCGCCCCGGCGAGATGGGGCACGCACCCGGGGTCCGCGAGGTCGAGACGCAGCAGCGGGACGCCGTCGAGCCGCGCCGCTCGACCCGTGCTCAGGTCGTCGACCACGAGCACGTCCCGCCCGGCAGCACCCAGGACACGCAGGACGTGGCCGCCGATGTAGCCGGCTCCGCCGGTCACGAGGACGGTCATGAGACCTCGAACGAGATGCCGAACATCACGGTCAGGACCAGCAGGAGCGCTCCGCTCAGGGCGAGGAGCCCGACCCGGAGCACCGGTGACCTCAGCCCGGCGAGGACGTGCCCGGCCGCGGCGACCACGGGGAACGCGGCCAGGGCGTACCGACCGGTGCCCATGAAGTCGTCCGTCCCCACGATCGGGATGAGCAGCACCACGACGGCGTAGGCCAGGTAGCCCCACCCGAAGAGCCGCCACACTCGGGGCAGCAGCAGCACGGCGAGGACGCAGGCGAGCGCCTGGAGCGTCAGCAGCGCGGCCGTGCGGTAGTGCCCGTCCTGGATCAGCTCGACGTAGCCGAGCTTGAACCACGTGTGCGGACCGACGCCCTGGTCCCACCCGGGCGCCGACTCGACGTGCACGAACGCCAGCGGGTCGCCGAACGCGAGCCAGAGGTACCCCGACCACGCCACCAGTCCGAGACCCGACAGGAGCACCCCGAGCTGCCGCGGCCGGACGTCCCGGACGGCCCCGACCAGCTCCCGCCAGCCCACGCGGCCCGGGCCGGGCTCGACCGACCCCACCAGACCACCCGCCGCCCGGCGGTCCTCGGCCAGGATCTCGAGGGTGCGGACCACCAGGCCCACGACCACCGCGGTCCCGACGGGCCGGCCGGCGGTCGCGAGGGCGCCGACCACGCCCGCCGCGACGAACCACCGCCGGTCGAGCAGGAGGAAGGAGCCGATCGTGCAGAGCATGAACAGCGAGTCGGCGTAGACCGCGCCGTACAGGAACATCGCGTACGGGTAGACCAGCAGCACCGCGACGGCGAACGTCGCCGCCCTGCGCGGCAGCCGGTCCCAGGCCCACCGCCCGAACACCAGGGCGGTCGCCAGCCCGGCCAGCGCACCCAGCAGGGTGCCCGCCACCTGCGCGTCACCCAGGACGGCGCCGAGCGCGCGCACCGTCATCGGGTAGACGGGGAAGAACGCGATGCTCGACTGCTGCCCGGGGACGTAGTCGTACCCCTCGGTCGCGATCTTCAGGTACCAGCCGGCGTCGTAGTGGAACCAGCCGTCGAGCCAGGCCGGGCCGGTGAGCGTGGGGTGCACGTCGGGCGACCGGCGGTACGGGTTCGCGAGCGCCACGACCGTGGTGAGCACGGCCGCGACGACGAGGAACGCGGCGGTGACGGTCTTCCAGGGGTACGGCGCGACCTCCGGGACGGTCGTCGACGACCGCACACCACCCTGGTGTCGGCTCCCCGCGCCCACGTCGGCCTCCGTGCCCCCCGGCCACTGCCGTGCGCAGTGCCCGGGCCGCAGCATAGGGCGCGCGAGGCGGCCTCCGTGGACGTTTGGCGCGCGCAGGGAGGGCCACCACCTCACACTGTTCCGATGCGGACCCTGGGTGTCGAGGAGGAGTTCCTGCTGGTCACGCCCGAGGGGCGGCCCGAGCCGGTGGCGACGACAGTGCTCCGGCACGCGTCAGCCGTCGAGCAGTCGTCGCCCGACGAGCCGGGCGGCGACCTCGAGAAGGAGTTCAAGCAGGAGCAGATCGAGACCTCGACACCGCCGCGCGCCGACCTCACCGAGCTCGCGGCCGAGATCCGCGCCGGACGCGCGCGCGCGGACGCGCTCGCCCGACGCGCCGGAGCCCGGATCGCCGCGCTGGCCGCCGCGCCGCAGGTCGTCGAGTCGACGGTGCTGCCCGACCGGCGGGCGTACGCGATCCGCGCGGAGTTCGGCCGGACGGCACAGGACCAGCTCACGTGCGGGTGCCACGTGCACGTCTCGATCGACGACCCCGACGAGGGCGTGCGCATCCTCGACCACCTGCGCCCCTGGAACGCGGTGCTGCTGGCGCTGTCCGGCAACAGCCCGTCCTGGCAGGGCAGCGCCACGGGGTACGCGTCCTACCGGTCGCAGGTCTGGGGCCGCTGGCCGACCGCGGGACCGACCGCACCGTTCGGGGACGCCGCGGGATACCGCTCCGTCGTCGACGAGCTGCTGCGCACCGGGGCGATCCTCGACGAGGGGATGGTCTACTTCGACGCCCGCCTCTCGTCGCGGTACCCGACGGTGGAGGTGCGCGTCGCGGACGTGTGCCTCGACGCCGAGGACGCCGCGCTCCAGGCGGCCCTGGTGCGCGGGCTCGCGGAGGCGGCGATGGGTGAGCCGATGCGCCAGCCGCGGACCGAGCTGCTGCGGGCCGCGACCTGGCGGGCCGCGCGGTCCGGGCTCACGGGCGACCTGGTCAGCCCGCTGACCGGGACGCCGCTGCCGGCCGCGGAGGTCGTCGGGCAGCTCGTCGAGCACGTCCGTCCCGCGCTGGCCGCGGCCGGCGACCTGGAGTGGGTGGAGCGGCACGTGGCCACGGTGCTGCGCCGCGGGAACGGCGCGATCCAGCAGCTGGGCTGGCGGGCCCAGGGGGCGGACGACGACGAGGTGGTCCGGCGCGCGGTGGACCGGACGCTGGCCGGCTAGAGCAGGTCCCCCAGCGGCACGTCCGGGTCGGACAGCCGGTCGCGGTCGATCACGGCCCGCGACCGGATCAGGGCCTGCACGTCGTCGACCACGTCCCAGACGTTCACGTTCATCCCGGCCACCACCCGGCCGGCACGGCGCCAGAACGCGACCAGCTCCCGGTTCGCCAGGTCGCCGCGGACGACGACCTCGTCGTACCCGTGCGCACCCACGTACCCGACGTACTCCATGCCCAGGTCGAACTGGTCCGTGAAGAAGTACGGCAGCCGGTCGTACGGCTCGTCTGCGCCGACGATCGTCGCCGCCGCCGTCGAGGGCTGGTGGAGCGCGTTCGCCCAGTGCTCGACGCGCACGTGGGTGCCCAGGAACGGGTGGTGGGCGCGGGCGATGTCCCCGACCGCCAGCACGTGCGGGTCCGACGCGCGCAGGTGGGCGTCGACGACCACACCGCTCTCCACGCGCAGCCCGGCGGACCTGGCCAGGTCGACCCGGGGCGCGGCGCCGATGCCGACGACGACCAGGTCCGCGTCGATCACGGTGCCGTCGGCCAGCGCGACCGCTCCGACGTGGGTCCCGGCACCGTCCGCGACGATCTCGGAGACGTCGGTGCGCGTGCGCAGGTCGACACCGTTGGCGCGGTGGAGCTCGGCGAACATCGTCGCCAGCTCGGGGCCCAGGACGCGCGCCAGCGGGAGCGGGTCACGGACCAGGACGCTGACCGCGCACCCGGCGGCGCGCGCCGCGGCGGCGACCTCGAGCCCGATCCACCCCCCGCCCACCACGACGACGCGGGGAGCTGCACCCAGCAGGGCGCGCAGCCGGTCGCTGTCGTCGAGCGTCCGCAGGTGCACCACGCCCTCGAGCCCCGATCCGGGTACGTCCAGGCGGCGCGGCTCCGAGCCCGTCGCGAGGACCAGGTGGTCCCATCCCGTGCGGGTGCCCGAGCCGTCGACCACGTCGCGGCCGCCGAGGTCGATCGAGGCGACCGGCGTGCCCAGCCGCAGGTCGACGTCGTGCGTCGCGTACCAGTCGGGCGGGTGGACGAACGCACCCTCGCGCTCGTCGCTGCCCTGGAGGTAGCCCTTCGACAGCGGTGGCCGCTCGTACGGGCGCTCCGTCTCGGCGCCGAGCAGGACGACCCGACCGTCGTACCCGCGCTCCCGCAGACCCTCGACCGTCTTCGCGCCCGCCAGCCCCGCACCCACGACAACGACCTGACTCATGGCCTTCTCCGCTCTCGTCGGACCAGCGCACCAGGTCGTCGCCCGGAGCGCAACGCCTGGCGGTGTGGCGAACTCCACGCCGGATCGACGCCGCCCCCCGCGCCGGATGGACGGCTGACTGGCACCCTGGGCCCATGCTGATGTGGCCTGGACGCCCCTATCCCTTGGGCGCCACCTACGACGGGACCGGGACGAACTTCGCCCTGTTCTCGGAGGTGGCCGAACGAGTCGAGCTCTGCCTGATCGCCGAGGACGGCTCCGAGACGCGGACGGACCTCACCGAGGTCGACGCGTTCGTGTGGCACGGGTACCTGCCGGCGATCACGCCCGGGCAGCGCTACGGCTACCGCGTGCACGGTCCGTACGACCCTGCGCAGGGCCAGCGCTGCAACCCGAACAAGCTGCTGCTGGACCCGTACGCCAAGGCGATCGACGGGCAGATCGACGGTGACCCGTCGCTGTACTCCTACCAGTTCGACGCCCCCGCCGAGCGCAACGACGACGACTCCGCGGCGCACACGATGACCTCCGTCGTCATCAACCCGTACTTCGACTGGGGCCACGACCGGCCGCCGCAGCACCAGTACCACGAGTCCGTCATCTACGAGGCGCACGTGCGTGGTCTGACGATGCAGCACCCCGCCGTGCCCGAGGAGCTGCGCGGCACCTACGCCGGCCTCGCCCACCCGGCGGTCATCGAGCACCTCACGTCGCTCGGCGTGACGGCGGTCGAGCTCATGCCGGTGCACCAGTTCGTCAACGACCCGTCGCTCGTCGAGAAGGGCCTCTCGAACTACTGGGGCTACAACACCATCGGGTTCTTCGCCCCGCACAACGGCTACGCCGCGTTCCAGCACGCCGGCCAGCAGGTGCAGGAGTTCAAGGCGATGGTCAAGGAGCTGCACGCCGCCGACATCGAGGTCATCCTCGACGTCGTCTACAACCACACCGCCGAGGGCAACCACCAGGGCCCCACGCTGAGCTTCCGTGGCCTCGACAACGCCAACTACTACCGGCTCGTCGACGAGGACGAGGCGCACTACTTCGACACCACGGGCACCGGCAACTCGCTGCTCATGCGCTCCCCGCACGTGCTCCAGCTGATCATGGACTCGCTGCGCTACTGGGTCCTCGAGATGCACGTCGACGGCTTCCGGTTCGACCTGGCCGCCACGCTCGCCCGGCAGTTCCACGAGGTCGACCGGCTGTCGGCGTTCTTCGACCTGGTGCACCAGGACCCGGTGGTCTCGCAGGTCAAGCTCATCGCGGAGCCGTGGGACGTCGGCGACGGCGGCTACCAGGTGGGCGGGTTCCCGCCCCTGTGGTCGGAGTGGAACGGCAAGTACCGCGACACGGTCCGCGACTTCTGGCGCGGCGAGCCGTCAACGCTCGGTGAGTTCGCGAGCCGGCTGTCGGGCTCGTCCGACCTGTACGAGCACACGGGTCGGCGCCCGATCGCCAGCGTGAACTTCTTCACGGCCCACGACGGCTTCACGCTCAACGACCTCGTGTCGTACAACGAGAAGCACAACGAGGCCAACGGCGAGGGCAACAACGACGGCGAGAGCCACAACCGCTCGTGGAACTGCGGTGTCGAGGGGCCGACGGACGACCCCGGGATCACCACGCTGCGGGCGCGCCAGCGGCGCAACTTCCTCACCACCCTGCTGCTCTCGCAGGGGGTGCCGATGATCGCGCACGGTGACGAGCTGGGGCGCACCCAGCTGGGCAACAACAACGTCTACTGCCAGGACGGCCCGATCTCCTGGGTCGACTGGAACCTCGACCAGGACAAGACCGACCTCCTGGAGTTCACGCGTCGGCTCGTGCGGCTCCGCCAGGACCACCCGGTGTTCCGCCGCCGACGCTTCTTCGCGGGCGAGCCCGACCTCTCGGACGAGTCCGACCTCCTCGACCTGTCCTGGCTCGCACCGGACGGGCACCACATGCCCGACGAGGCCTGGGCCGCCGACCACGCCCGCGCCGTGATGGTGTTCCTCAACGGCGACGCCATCGCCGAGCCGGACCAGCGCGGCCAGGAGATCGTCGACGACAGCTTCCTCGTCCTGTTCAACGGGCAGCCCGACTCCGCCACGTTCACCCTCCCGAGCAGCCGGTTCGGGGACACGTGGACCGCGGTCGTGGACACGGACTCGCAGATCGAGGCGGGGAGCACGGTCGACGCGGGCACCACCCTCGAGCTCCGCGAGAAGTCGATCATCGTGTTCACCCGGCCGTCGATCGCCCCGTCGCCCACGTCGTCGGGCATCGGCGCGGTCGCGACGGCGGCGAGTGAGGCGGCCAAGCAGACGAAGGGCCGCGGGCACGGGGAGCCGGCGGACGAGAAGCCGAAGCGCCGGACCACTCGGCCGCGCCCCAGCGCATGAGCGAACCGCGCCCGACGCCCACCCGCCGCCTGCCGACGGCGGGCAGACCCGTGCCGGTCTCGACGTACCGGGTGCAGCTCGGCGCCGACCTCACGCTCGACGACGTCGCGGCGCGGGTGCCGTACCTGACCACCCTCGGCGTGACGCACGTGTACCTGTCCCCGATCCTGCGCGCGGCGCCGGGCTCGACGCACGGGTACGACGTGATCGACCACGACGAGATCGCGCCCGAGCTCGGAGGTCTGCCCGCGCTGCGCCGGCTGGCGACGGCCTCGCACGACGCCGGGCTCGGCCTGGTGCTCGACATCGTGCCGAACCACATGGCGGTCCCGACGCCGGTCTGGCACAACCGGGCCCTGTGGTCGGTGCTCGCGGAGGGCCCTGACTCCCCCTACGCCGACTGGTTCGACGTGGACTGGTCCGCGGGCGACGGCGCGGTGCTCATGCCCGTGCTGGGCGACCGCATCGGGGCGGTCCTCGGTCGCGACGAGCTGGCGCTGGACGAGGTCGAGATCCCCGGCGAGGGGACGCGGACCGTCCTGCGCTACTACGACCACGTCTTCCCGGTCCGGCCCGGCACCGAGTCGTTGTCCCTCGCGGAGCTGGTCGAGCGCCAGCACTACCGGCTGGCGTACTGGCGGGTCGCGGACGAGGAGCTCAACTACCGGCGGTTCTTCGACGTCGGCACCCTGCTGGCGGTCCGCGTCGAGGACCCGGCGGTGTTCGACGCGACCCACGCGCTCGTCCTGTCGCTGCTGGAGGACGGCACGATCGACGGCCTGCGGATCGACCACCCGGACGGCCTGGCCGACCCCGCCGGCTACCTGGCGCGGCTGCGCGAGGCGAGCGGCGGCGCGTGGGTGGTCGTCGAGAAGATCCTCGAGGGCGGCGAGACGCTCCCGTCCGACTGGGAGACCGCGGGCAGCACGGGATACGAGGCGCTCTGGCGCATCCAGGAGACGTTCGTCGACCCGGGCGGTGCGGCGGTGCTCGGCGCGGTCATGCACCGGCTCACCGGGGACACGTCGGACGCGTTCCCGGCCATCGCGGAGGCGGCCAAGCGCGAGATCGTCGACGGACCCCTGTACGCGGAGGTGCACCGGCTGACCTCGCTCGCCGCCGACATCTGCCGCGACGACCTGCGCCTGCGCGACCACACGTGGCGCGCCCTCGAGGACTGCCTGATCGAGCTGCTGGTCGCGTTCGACCGCTACCGCGCGTACGTCGTCCCCGGCGAGCCGGTGCACCCGGAGTCGCTGGAGGTCATGCACGCGGCCTCCGCGCACGCGCGGGCCCGGCTCTCGTCGGAGCGCAGCGCGACCATGGACGTCGTCGTCGACCTGCTGCTGGGACGCGAGGTCGGCAGCGCCGGACGGACCCGCAGCGCCCGCCGCGACGAGCTGGTCGTGCGCTTCCAGCAGACCTGCGGCGCCGTCATGGCCAAGGGCGTGGAGGACACCGCGTTCTACCGCTGGACGCACCTCACGGGTCTGTGCGAGGTCGGCGGCGCCCCCGAGCAGTTCGCGCTCACGCCCACGGACCTGTCGGCGTGGGCCGCCGAGCAGCAGGTGTCCGCCCCCCTCGGCATGACCACCCTGTCCACCCACGACACCAAGCGCGGTGAGGACACCCGGTCGCGCCTCGGGGTGCTCAGCGAGCTGCCCCGCGAGTGGTCCGCGCTGGTCGACGCCCTGCAGGCCGCGTCCGCCCCCTACCGCAGCGCCCTGCTCGACGGCCGCACCGAGTACCTGCTCTGGCAGACGCTGGCGGGCACGTGGACCGACGAGGGTCCGATCGCCGAGGACCGGCTGGTCGAGTACCTCACTAAGGCGATCCGCGAGGCCAAGAGCCGGACCACGTGGACCGCGCCCGACGAGGCGTACGAGCGCGCGGTCCTGGACGCGGCACGGCAGGCGCTCGTCGACCCCCGGGTCGCGGAGCTGCTCGGCGGCTGGGAGGTGCGGACACGTCCGGCGGTCCGTGCGGCGACCCTCGGCACCAAGCTGGTCCAGCTGACCCTGCCCGGCATCGCCGACGTCTACCAGGGCACCGAGGTGCCTCGCCCCGTGCTGGTGGACCCGGACAACCGCCGGTTCGTCGACGTCGTCCCCCTCGCCGCCCGCCTCGCGCGGCTCGACGACGGTGCCGGCCCGCGTGACCTTGCCGACGAGAAGCTGCTGGTCACCTCGCGAGCGCTGCGCCTGCGCCGGTCGCTGCCCGAGGCGTTCGTCGGTCAGGACAGCGGGTTCCTTCCGCTGGCGCACTCCTCCGGGCACTCGCTCACCTACGCCCGGACGGTGGCCGGAGACCCCCGGGTCGCGGTCGTCGGCACCCGGCTCGCGGCCGCCGTGGACCGCCTCGGCGGCTGGTCGGACCACACGGTCGCACTGCCCGACGGCGAGTGGCACGACGTGCTCACCGACCGCCCCGTCGCCGGCGGCGTGGTCAGTGTCGGGCCGCTGCTCGACCGGCTCCCCGTGGCACTGCTGGTGCGGGCGGAGGGCTGACCTGGTGCTCCCCCGCGTCTGGGCGCCCTCCGCGGCGCGCGTCGACCTGGTCGTCGGCACGTCGCGCACTCCGCTGTCCGTCGAGGACGGCTGGTGGTCCGACGACCGCGACCTGCCCCACGGCACGGACTACGCCTACTCGGTCGACGGCGGCGACCCGCGCCCGGACCCGCGCAGCGCCTGGCAGCCGGCCGGGGTGCACGGCCCGAGCCGCGTGTTCGACGCGTCCGCCTTCCCGTGGACCGACGACGGGTGGGCCGGCGTCGACCCGCGCGGCCACGTCACCTACGAGCTCCACGTCGGGACGTTCACGCCCGGTGGCACGCTGACCTCCGCGATCGACCACCTGGACGAGCTGGTCTCGCTCGGCGTCGACCTGGTGGAGCTCATGCCGGTGGCACCGTTCAACGGCGAGCACGGGTGGGGCTACGACGGTGTCGGCCTCTTCGCGGTGCACGAGCCCTACGGCGGCCCGGCGGCCCTCCAGTCGTTCGTCGACGCGGCGCATGCCCGCGGTCTCGGCGTCTGCCTGGACGTCGTGCACAACCACATGGGCCCCAGCGGGAACTACCTCGCGGAGTTCGGCCCGTACTTCACCGAGGCCCACCAGACGCCGTGGGGCTCGGCCATCAACCTCGACGGCGAGGACGCTGACGAGGTCCGGCGGTGGATCTGCGACAGCGTCCTGCGCTGGTTCGGCGACTTCCACGCGGACGCGCTGCGGCTGGACGCCGTGCACGCTCTCGTCGACTTCTCGGACCGGCACCTGCTCGCGCAGCTCTCCGACGAGGTGGCGGCGCTCGCCGACCGCCTCGGACGGCCGTTGTCGTTGATCGCCGAGTCCGACCTGAACGACCCGGTCTCGATCACGCCGACCGCCGAGGGCGGCTGGGGCATGACCGCCCAGTGGGACGACGACGTGCACCACGCCCTCCACGCCCTGGTCACCGGCGAGCGCCACGGGTACTACGGCGACTTCGGCTCCCCCGAGGTGCTGCAGAAGGTCCTGACCCGCGTGTTCCTGCACGACGGAGCGTTCTCGACGTTCCGCGGCCTCGACTGGGGACGGCCGGTCCCGCCCGGCACCGACGGCCACCGCTTCGTCGTCGCCGCGTCCACGCACGACCAGGTGGGCAACCGCGCCCTGGGCGACCGCCCGTCGGCCCGCCTCGACCCGGGCCGCCTGGCGGTCGAGGCCGCGCTCGTCCTGCTGTCCCCGTTCAGCCCGATGCTCTTCATGGGCGAGGAGTGGGGCACGCGCACGCCGTGGCAGTTCTTCACCGACCACCCCGAGCCCGACCTGGGCGCCGCAGTCCGTGACGGCCGCCGGCGCGAGTTCGGCGGCCACGGCTGGGACGTCCTGTACGGCGGCGACATCGAGGTGCCGGACCCGCAGGCGCCGCTCCCGTTCCAGGACAGCATCCTGACGCGCGGCGAGCTCGACGACCCGGCGCACCCGGAGCACGCCCGCATCCTCGACTGGTACCGGGGGCTCATCGCCCTCCGGCGGTCCGTCCCCGACCTGGCGAGCGGCGACCTGTCGGCCACCGACCTCGTGTGGGGCGGGGCGACCGAGGGCGGGCCGCACGACGTCCCGTGGGACGGCTGGATGGTGCTGCACCGCGGCGCCGCCCGCGTGGTCATCAACCTGTCCGGCGAGGAGGTCGCCGTCCCGGTGCACACCGACGGTCCGCTGGACGTGGTGGCCGCGTGGGACCCGGCCTCCATGGAGCCGACCCCCGGCGGCGCGCTGGTGCTGGCGGCGCCACGCTCGGTCGTCGTCCTGGCGTGACCGCGTCGCCAGTCAGCCCAGGTCATGCTCCCCGCCCGCGAGAGCTGCGGAGGCATGCACCACCCTGCGCTCGGGCGTCACGGACCGACCGCTGAACGCGGCGGCCCCCAGCAGGCACAAGCCCGCCGTCGCGGTGAGCAGACCGGAGACCGCCTCCCACCACGGCTGCGCGTCGAAAGGTCCGATCGCGTAGGAGAAGGAGGCCACGAGCGGCGTGGCGAGGATCAGCGTGACCGCCGCACCCAGCGGCCAGCCGCGGCTGGCGACCGCGAACCGCACGAGCAGGACCGGCGGGACCAGGGCCCACACGAACAGGGTCACGTCGGCACCGACCGGCTCGACCACGCTGCCGGTGAGGCCGGAACGCACGATCGCGATGCCCACCGCCCCGATTGCCAGCACGGCACAGAGCAGCGCCACGGCGGAGGCGATGCCTGGCCGGCGACCGAGGAGCGCCCACGGCAGCGGCACGGAGGCGAGTGCGAGCACCAGCAGCGACCACCCGGCCAGCTGCGCGGCTGCGCCGACGGGCTCCCACGGGAGGGTGGGCGCCAGGAAGTCGTAGAGATGGTCCTGCCGGAGGGCGCACAGTGTGTCGTCGACGCCGCCGACCCACGGGCAGGCACCGCCCCAACGCTGCCCCGACGCGGCGTACATCAGGGCACCGGACACTCCGAGCAGCACTCCCGTGACGACTCTCAGGACCCGCAGCACCATGCCCCAGTGTGGGACCCGCCGCCGGCGCTCGGGAAGCACTCAGCCGACGAGCGCGGCCCCGTCGGCGGCGAGCGAGCCCAGGCGGGACAGCGCCCGGTAGTACTTCTTGCGGTATCCGCCGGCGAGCATGTCGGGCGAGAACAGGTCCTTCTCCCCCGCCCCGCCCAGCAGCACGGGCACGTCCCGGTCGTACAGCCGGTCCACGAGCACGACCAGCCGCAGCGCGACGTCCTGGGTCGGCACGGCGTGCACGCCCGTGAGCGCCACGAGACCGACGCCGTCCAGCAGCGCGCCGTACCGGCTCGGGTGCACGGTGGCCAGGTGTGCGAGCAGGTCGCCGAAGTCGTCCAGGGTCGCGTCGTCCCGACGGGACGCAGCGGCCCGCACCGCGTCGTCGGACAGGCCTTCGGCGTCGGTGACGACCGAGCGGTGGCGGTAGTCCTCCCCGTCGATGCGCAGCACCTCGAACCGGGCCGCGAGCGCCTGGATCTCCCGCAGGAAGTCCTCGGCGGCGAACCTGCCCTCACCCAGCGAGCCGGGCAGCGTGTTCGACGTGGCGGCGAGAGCGACCCCCCGGTCGGCGAGCTCGCGCAGCAGGCGGGACATCAGCACGGTGTCGCCCGGGTCGTCGAGCTCGAACTCGTCGATGCAGACGAGGCGGCGGGTGGCGAGCGCCTCGACGGTCGGCAGGAAGCCGAGGGCACCGACGAGGTTGGTGTACTCCACGAACGTGCCGTAGGCCGCGTCCTGGACACCCACCGCGTGGGCCAGCGACGTGAGCAGGTGGGTCTTGCCGACGCCGAAGCCGCCGTCGAGGTACACCGCGACCGGCGTGGCCTTGCCGCGCTTCCAGAACGACTTCTGCGCGCCCCGCCGGATCTCCTCGGCGGCGGCCGACAGCCTGGTCACCGCGGCGGCCTGCGACAGGTGCGCCGGATCGGGGCGGTAGGTCGCGAAGGACTCGTCGGCGAAGTGCCGGGGCGGGACGAGCTCGGCGAGGAGGCGGTCCGGCGGCACGACGGGCCGGCGCTGGGTCAGGCTGGGGACGCCCGGACTGGTCACGGTCGAGCAGCCTACGTCGGGCGCCCTAGAGACTCGAATCGCGACCGGATCGGTCTCCTTTTACCGGGTCATGGACGCCCGTCCCACATGTCGGCCCGAACATCTCATGATCCGGACGCCCTCTCCCGCGTTCCCAGATCGCGTGACAACCTCATCAGGTGATCGCCCCCGGGTTCCGCCTCTCGTGTCTGTACGTGTGCGCCTGCACGCGCACCGACGCCGCGGACCTGTGCGTGTGCTGCTGTCCGCGGAGCAACTGACCCCGCCCCTCGTCCCCCTCGGGCGCGCGGTCTGCGTCCGGAGTACCGCTTCCCCAGCGGTGGGTGCAGGCGCACGTCCACGTTCTCCCGGAGAAACCGCCCTATGGCGCAGACCAGGATCGCACCGCCCGCTGCTCGCCCGGAGGGCCAGTGGGCGTTCGACCAGCGCGAACCCTTGAACGGGAACGAACAGTTCAAGCAGGACGACGACGGCCTCAACGTCCGCCACCGCATCGAGACGGTCTACGCGCGGGACGGCTTCGCGTCGATCGCGCCCGAGGACCTGCGCGGACGGATGCGCTGGTGGGGGCTCTACACCCAGCGCAAGCCCGGCATCGACGGCGGGAAGACTGCGACGCTGGAGCCGCACGAGCTGGACGACGAGTTCTTCATGCTCCGCGTCCGCTGCGACGGGGGCGCCCTGAGCCTCGAGCAGCTGCGCGTCATCTCCGAGGTCTCGGTCGAGTTCGGCCGCGGCACCGCGGACATCACCGACCGGCAGAACATCCAGCTGCACTGGATCCGCGTCGAGGACGTCCCGGAGATCTGGCGCCGGCTCGAGGCCACCGGCCTGAGCACGCAGGAGGCGTGCGGCGACACGCCCCGCGTCATCCTCGGCTCCCCCGTCGCGGGCGTGGCGGCCGACGAGATCATCGACGGCACCCCGGCCATCCGCGAGATCGCCGAGCGGTACATCGGCGACCCGGCGTTCTCCAACCTGCCGCGCAAGTTCAAGACCGCCATCAGCGGCAGCCCGCACCACGACGTCGCGCACGAGATCAACGACGTCGCGTTCGTCGGCGTGGTGCACCCCGAGCTCGGTCCGGGCTTCGACGTGTGGGTGGGCGGCGCGCTGTCGACCAACCCCAAGCTCGGCGTGCGGCTCGGCGCGTTCGTCACGCTCGAGCAGATCCCCGAGGTCTGGACCGGCGTCGTGGGGATCTTCCGCGACTACGGCTACCGCCGGCTGCGCACCCGTGCGCGGCTGAAGTTCCTCGTCGCCGACTGGGGCGCCGAGCTGTTCCGCCAGGTGCTGGAGGCCGAGTACCTGGGCTGGACCCTGACGGACGGCCCTGCGCCGCCTCCGCCGCCCACCGGCCGCCGCGACCACGTCGGGGTGCACCCGCAGAAGGACGGCAACTTCTACGTCGGCGTCGCGCCCACCGTCGGGCGCATCTCCGGGGAACTGCTCGGGCAGGTCGCCGACCTGGTCGAGGCCGCCGGCTCCGCGCGCGTCCGGCTGACCGTGGAGCAGAAGCTTGTCATCCTCGACGTCGCGCCCGACAGGGTGGACGCGCTGGTGGACGGGCTGCAGGCGGTCGGGCTGCACGTCCGGACCGCGAGCACGTTCCGGCGCGGGACCATGGCGTGCACCGGGATCGAGTTCTGCAAGCTGGCGATCGTCGAGACCAAAGCGCGCGCGACGCACCTGATCGGCGAGCTGGAGAACCGGCTGCCCACCTTCGACCAGCCGATCACCATCAACCTCAACGGCTGCCCCAACTCGTGCGCCCGCATCCAGACCGCCGACATCGGCCTCAAGGGCGCGCTGGCCAACGGCGAGGACGGCTACCAGGTGCACCTCGGCGGCGGGCTCGGCCTGACCGTCGGGCTCGGCAAGACGCTGCGCGGTCTGCGCGTCCCGGCCGAGGAGCTCCCCGACTACATCGAGCGCGTCACGCGCAAGTTCGACGAGCAGCGCCTCGAGGGCGAGCTGTTCGCGCAGTGGACCCAGCGGGCGGACGAGGAGGACCTGCGATGAGCACCAGCGGTTCCGAGCGCGCGGTCCCCTACTACTGCCCGTTCTGCGCGAGCGAGGACCTGTGGCCGGCCGGCGAGAAGCACGGCGAGTGGGAGTGCCGCTCGTGCACCCGCGCATTCGGGCTGCGGTTCGTCGGGCTGGTGACGCGCTCGTGATCACCGCCGACCTCCAGCAGCTCGCCGAGCAGGCGGGCCGCGACCTCGAGGGCGCGCACCCCTCGGACATCCTGCGCTGGGCCGCGCAGACGTTCGGCACCGACCTGGTGCTGGCGTCCTCCATGGGCGACGAGGTGCTCGTGCACCTGGCCGCCGCGGCCGCGCCTGGCATCGACGTGATCTTCCTGGACACCGGCTACCACTTCGCCGAGACCCTGGGGACGCGCGACTACTACGCCGACTTCACGAACATCGCGCTCCGCACGATCCTGCCGCTGCGCACGGTCGCGGAGCAGGACGCCGAGCACGGTGAGAAGCTGCACGACCGCGACCCCAACCTGTGCTGCGCCCTGCGCAAGGTGGAGCCGCTGGAGCGCGGTCTGGAGCCGTACACGGCGTGGATCACCGGCATGCGCCGCGAGGACGCCCCGACCCGCACCGACATCACGGTCGTCGGCTGGGACGGCAAGCGCGGCAAGGTCAAGCTCAACCCCCTGGCCGCGTGGACGCAGGACGACGTGGACGGCTACGTCGAGGAGCACCACGTGGTGCTCAACCCCCTGCGCCAGGCCGGGTACGCCTCGATCGGTTGCGCCCCCTGCACGCGCGCCGTCGCCCCCGGTGAGGACCCGCGCGCCGGTCGCTGGTCGGGTACCTCCAAGATCGAATGCGGGTTGCACACATGAGCACGGTGACGCTGACGCAGCTGGATGCTCTGGAGTCCGAGGGCATCCACGTCATGCGCGAGGTGGCCGGCGAGTTCGAGCGCCCGGTGCTCCTGTTCAGCGGCGGCAAGGACTCGATCGTCATGCTGCACCTGGCCCGCAAGGCGTTCTGGCCGGCCCCCGTGCCGTTCGCGCTCATGCACGTGGACACCGGGCACAACTTCCCCGAGGTCATCGAGTACCGCGACCGCGTGGTGGCCGAGCACGGGCTGCGGCTCGTCGTGGCCAGCGTGCAGGACGCCATCGACGACGGTCGCGTGACCGAGCGCGCCGACGGGTCGCGCAACGCGCTCCAGACCGTGCCGCTGCTCGACGGAATCACCGCGCACAAGTTCGACGCGGTGTTCGGCGGGGGCCGTCGCGACGAGGAGAAGGCCCGGGCCAAGGAGCGGGTGTTCTCGCTGCGCGACGAGTTCGGCCAGTGGGACCCGCGCCGCCAGCGACCGGAGCTGTGGGACCTGTACAACGGCCGCCACAAGCCGGGCGAGCACGTGCGCGTCTTCCCCCTGTCCAACTGGACCGAGCTGGACGTGTGGCGCTACATCGAGCGCGAGCAGATCGAGCTGCCGGCCATCTACTACTCGCACCAGCGCGAGGTCTTCCAGCGCGACGGCATGTGGCTGGCGCCCGGCGGGTGGGGCGGCCCGCGCACCGGCGAGACGCTCCAGGTCCGCACGGTCCGGTACCGCACGGTCGGAGACATGAGCTGCACCGGCGCGGTGGAGTCGACGGCGTCGACGATCCCCGAGGTCATCACCGAGGTGGGCGCCAGCCGCCTCACCGAGCGGGGAGCCACACGTGCCGACGACCGCGCGTCGGAAGCCGCGATGGAAGACCGCAAGCGCGAGGGCTACTTCTGATGGGCACGGCGTCAGCAACGATCGAGGAGACCGCCACGGTGACCGAGCACGCGACGCGGGACCTCCTGCGCCTGGCCACGGCCGGATCCGTCGACGACGGCAAGAGCACCCTGATCGGCCGGCTGCTGTACGACACCAAGTCGGTGCTGGCGGACCAGCTGAGTGCGGTCGAGGCGGCGACGCTGGCCCGCGGCGGCGGCGACGTCGACCTGGCCCTGCTGACCGACGGCCTGCGTGCCGAGCGCGAGCAGGGCATCACGATCGACGTGGCGTACCGGTACTTCTCCACCGCCACCCGCGCCTTCGTGCTCGCCGACACCCCGGGGCACGTGCAGTACACGCGGAACATGGTCACCGGTGCGTCCACCGCGGAGCTGGCGATCGTGCTGGTCGACGCGCGCAAGGGCGTCCTGGAGCAGACCCGCCGGCACGCGACGATCACGGCCCTCCTGCGGGTGCCGCACGTGGTGCTCGCCGTGAACAAGATGGACCTGGTCGACTTCGACGAGGCCACCTTCCGCGCCATCGCCGACGAGTTCACCGCCTACGCCGCTGGGCTCGGCGTCCCGGACATCACCGCAGTCCCGCTCTCGGCCCTGGCCGGGGACAACGTGGTGGACCGCTCCACGCGGACATCCTGGTACGACGGACCGACGCTGCTCGAGCACCTCGAGTCGGTCGAGGTCGGCCGCGACGCCCTCTCCGAGCCGTTCCGGTTCCCCGTGCAGGTGGTCATCCGGCCGCGCACCGCGGAGCACCCCGACTACCGCGGGTACGCGGGCCGGGTGGCGTCCGGGGTCGTGTCCGTGGGCGACGAGGTCACCGTCCTGCCGTCGGGCAAGCGGAGCACGGTCGTCGGCATCGACACGTTCGACGGCCCGCTCACCGAGGCGCACGCGCCGCAGTCCGTCACGCTCCGGCTGGCCGACGACGTGGACGTGGCCCGCGGGGACGTCCTCGTGCCGACCGCCGAGACGGTCGCGCTGGGGTCCGACCTGGAGGGCACCGTCTGCTGGCTGGCGGAGAAGCGGAGCGTCCTGGGCGCACGCCTCCTGGTCCGCGTCGGCACCCGGACGGTCCGGGCGCTGCTGCGCGAGGTCAACGCCCGGCTCGACGTGGACAGCCTCACGGTCGAGGCCTGGGACGGCGTGGACACCCTGAACGCGGTCGACGCCACCGACACGTCCTCGGACATCCCGCCGCGGGCGCTCACCCTCAACGCCATCGGCCGGGTCAAGCTCCGGCTGGCCGAGCCGATCGTGCTGGACGAGTACGCGACGCACCGGCGGACCGGCGGGTTCCTGCTGGTCGACCCGGCGGACGGCACCACGCTGGCCGCAGGGATGATCGGCGCGACGCTGCTCGACCGCCTGACGTCGACCACGGCGGCGCAGGACGACGACGACTGGTTCGCCGGGTCCGGGATATGAGCACACCCCAGCACCCCCTGCTGCTCGACCTGGCCGAACGACGCGTGGTCGTCGTCGGCGGCGGACCGGTGGCGGCCCGCCGCGCCGGCCGGCTGGTCGAGGACGGCGCGGACGTGCTCGTCGTCGCACCCGCACTCTGCGAGGACCTCGCAGAGCTCGCCTCCGCCGGGCGCGTGACCTGGCGTGCGCGGGAGTACCTGACCACGGACCTGGACGGTGCCTGGCTGGTCCACACCGCGACGGGTGAGCGGACGGTCGACGACGCTGTCGCTGCGGACGCCGAGGCGTCCCGGCTGTGGTGCGTGCGGGCGGACGACGCGAGCGCGTCCAGCGCCTGGACCCCCGCGGTCGCGCGCTCCGGTGACGTCACGGTCGCCGTCGGCGCCGGCGGGGACCCGCGCCGGGCCGTCGCACTCCGCAATGCCATCGCCCTCCTGCTGGACGTCGGTGACCTTCCCCTGCGCCACCACCGCCCGACGACCGGGCACGTCACGCTGGTCGGCGGAGGCCCCGGCGATCCCGGGCTCATCACCACCCGGGGACGCCGCGCGCTGGCCGAGGCCGACGTCGTCGTCGTCGACCGGCTGGCCCCGCGGGCGCTGCTCGCCGAGCTGGATCCGGCGGTGGAGATCATCGAGGCCGGCAAGTCCCCCCACGCGCACACGCTGACGCAGACCGAGATCAACGCCGTCCTGGTCGAGCGCGCCCAGGCCGGCCGCCGTGTCGTGCGGCTCAAGGGCGGCGACTCGTTCGTGCTCGGGCGCGGCGGCGAGGAGGTGCTCGCGTGCCTCTCCGCGGGAGTCCCCGTCGAGGTCGTCCCGGGAGTGACCAGCGCGCTCGCCGTGCCGGCGGCCGCGGGCATCCCGGTCACGCACCGCGGGATGGCCCGCCAGGTCACCATCCTGTCCGCGCACGACACGGCCCCCGACTGGGCCACCCTGGCGCGCCTCGACGGCACGCTCGTCCTGCTCATGGGAGTCGCGCAGCTGCCCTCGCACACGCGCGCGCTCCTGGCGCACGGCAAGGACCCCGGCACCCCCGTCGCGATCATCGAGAACGGCACCTTGCCCGGGCAGCGCACCACGGTCGGGACGCTGGCCGACATCGCGGACCGGGCCCGGGAGCGTGGCGTCGGCAACCCGGCCGTCGTCGTCATCGGGGACGTCGCGGCGCTGGCGGACGTCCTGGCCTAGGTTGGCGAGCGTGGCCGACCTCCCCGCGCTCGACGTGCTCCTGCCGCACGACTCCCCCGTGCGCCACCTCGCCCCGCGGGACGACGAGGCCGAGCTCATGGCCCTGTTCGCGGACGCGCCGGCCGCCGGCGTGCACGTCCGCGCCAACATGGTGAGCACCGTCGACGGCGCCGCGACGGGGGCGAGTCGCGTGAGCGGCTCGATCAACGGTCCGGCCGACCTCCGCGTCTTCCGGGTGCTGCGCGCCCTGGCGGACGTCGTCCTGGTCGGCGCCGGCACCGCACGTGCGGAGCGCTATCCCCCGCTGGACGTGCCCGCCGAGCTGCGGGCCGCCCGTTCTGCGCTCGGTCGACCGGACGCCCTCGAGCTCGCGATCGTCACGGCCAGCGGCGAGCTCCCCGAGTCGCTGCTCGACACGGACCGGCCGCCGCTCGTGCTCACCACGGCCTCGGCCCCCGCGCTGGACGGCCTGCGCGCGCGGATCGGCGCCGATCGCGTGATCGTCGCCGACGGTGCCGTGCCCGGTTCCGTCGACCCGCGCGCCGGCGTCGCCGCCCTGGGCGAGCGGGGTCTGCGGAACGTCCTGTCCGAGGGCGGCCCGACTCTCCTGGCCCAGCTGGTGGACGCGGACCTGGTCGACGAGCTCTGCCTCACGTGGAGCCCGCAGCTGGTCGGCGGGCCCGCCGGGCGGGTGACCCACCTGCCCACCTGGTTCGAGCCGGCGCGCCCGCTCACCCTCCGGCACCTGCTGCACGCGGACGGCGTGCTGCTGGGTCGCTGGCAGGTGGTTAGGCTCGGCGCGTGACCGACACGATCATCGTCCTCACGGAGGACACCCTGGCCAGCGCCGACGTCGAGAAGCTCCTCGCCCTGCACGAGGGCGAGACGTACGCGTACCGCGTGCTCGTCCCGGCGGACACCGACCGGCCCCTCGTCTCCACCATCATCGACAACCTCAGTCTCGGTGAGCTCAAGGAGGCCTGGAACCGTGCGATCGGCAAGGAGCCGACCCACCACGAGGCGCGGGCCACCGCGGACGAGCAGCTGACCGGCAGCATCGCGGCGTTCGCCGCGGCCGGTCGCGCGGCCACCGGCTCCGTCGTCGAGGACGACCCGCTGCCCGCCCTGAAGTCCGCCGTCGCGGACGGGGACGTGGTCGAGGTCGCCGTGGTGACCTACCCGCACGCGGTCGAGGACACGTTCCACCGTGACTGGGCGTCCCGCGCCCGCGAGGAGCTCCAGGTCCCGGTGCTCCACCTGTACGCGGGCACCAGCGAGCTGGGCTGAGCCCTGGCGCACGAGAGGCCGGCACCCGACTGGGGTGCCGGCCTCTCGCACGTGGTCAGAAGCCCGTCGACGTGACCTCCGGGTAGTACCGGCGGAACTTGCGGACCTGGTTGACCAGCGCCATCCACACGTACAGGCGTCGGCGCGGTGACAGGTCCCCGCGGTACTGCAGCGGGCGGGCCACAGCCTTCGCCTGGATCAGCCGGCGCACCCGAGCGGCCAGCTCGGGATCGCGCACGTAGCGCAGCAGCAGGCGGTTCGGGACGACCGAGTAGAGGATCTCCTTGTCCACCACGACCGGCGGCACGGATCGGCCCTCGACGGCGTCCTCGACCACGAACCGCATCGGGTTGGCCCCCGCGGCGGTGACGTAGTAGTTGTTGCGGCCGATCCGCGGGTTGACCTCGAAGAACCGGAACGCACCCGTGCGCGGGTCCACCTTGACGTCGAAGTTGGCGAAGCCGCGGTACCCGGTCGACGCGAGGAACGTCCGCGCCTGCTCGAGCATCGCGTCGTCGCGGGTGGTGATCATCGCCGCCGGGTTGCCGAGCCCGGACGGGGTGTGCTCCTCGAGCAGCACGTGCGCCGAGCACAGCAGGGTGATCTCACCGTGCGTGTCCACGTACGCGGTGATGGACCGCATCTGGGTGTCGTCGCCGGGCACCAGCTCCTGCACGACGAACCGGCCGCGGAAACCGGCCCCGCGCAGCGCGCCCCAGAGCCAGGTCAGCTCCTCGGGCGTCGCGATCTCGAAGACCTTCTTCTTGCCCTCGAACTCGACGTCCTGGTAGTCCGCGCTGCTGGCCGCCTTGGCGATCAGCGGGTACTCCAGGTCGACGGGTGCGGCCCCCCACGGCTCGGAGCCGAACTCCTGCACGATCGTGCGCGGCACGGAGAGGCCGAGGTCCGTGCAGATCTCCGCGAACGTGGCTTTGTCGGAGATCCGGTCGAGCAGGTGCTCGGACAGGAACGGGACCACGTAGTACTGCTCGAGCAGCGCGCGGTGCTGGACGACCACGCGGACCAGCCAGTCCGAGTTGGCCATGAGCAGCAGCCGGCTGTCGGGGTTGGCCTTCGCGACCTCGACCAGCCGGTCCACCAGCTGGCGGGGGTCGTGACCGTCCGCGACGATCTCGTGCCGGACGATGCGCGAGTGCGCCACCGGACCGAGCGCCGCACCGGCCACGACCACCGACGTGACGCCGTAGGCCTCGTGGAACGAGCGGGCCAGGGCGTACACGCCGATGTCGGCGCCGAGGATGACGGGCTGCAGCGGGGTCCCGCTCACGCGGTCTGCTCGGTGCGGTCGCCGGACCACTCGGTGTGGAACGTGCCGTCGCGGTCGGTGCGGCGGTAGGTGTGCGCGCCGAAGAAGTCGCGCTGCGCCTGGATCAGGGCGGCCGGCAGCCGCTCGGCCCGGACGCCGTCGTAGTAGGACAGGGACGACGCGAACGCCGGGGTGGGCACACCGTGCAGCGCCGCGCCGGCCACGATGCGGCGCCATGCGGCCACGCCGTTGCCGACCGCGCCGGTGAAGTACTCGTCGGCCAGCAGCAGGGGCAGGTTGGCGTCGCGCTCGTAGGCCTCGGTGATGCGGTTGAGGAACCGGGCGCGGATGATGCAGCCACCACGCCAGATGCGGGCCATGGCGCCGCGGTCGATGTCCCAGCCGAACTCGGCGCTGGCCGCGGCGATCTGGTCGAAGCCCTGGGAGTACGCGACCACCTTGGAGGCGTACAGGGCCAGGCGCACGTCCTCGATGAACGCGTCGCGGTCGGTGACGTCCCACTCGGAGGTGTGGGCCTGCAGGACGCCGACGGCGGCGGACCGCTGCGGCACCGAGCCGGACAGCGCGCGGGCGAACGTGGCCTCCGCGATGCCGGTGATCGGCACCCCCAGGTCCAGACCGTTCTGCACGGTCCAGCGCCCGGTGCCCTTCTGCTCGGCCTGGTCGAGCACGATGTCGACGAATGCCGATCCCGTCTCGGCGTCCACGTGCTGCAGGACGTCGGCGGTGATCTCGATGAGGAACGACTCGAGGTCGCCCGTGTTCCACTCGGCGAAGATCTGCCCGATCTCCGCGGCGGAGGCACCCAGCCCCTGGCGCAGCAGGTCGTAGGCCTCGGCGATGAGCTGCATGTCGGCGTACTCGATGCCGTTGTGCACCATCTTCACGAAGTGCCCGGCGCCGTCCGGCCCGACGTAGGTGCAGCAGGGCACCCCGTCGACCTTGGCCGAGATCTTCTCCAGGATCGGGCCGAGGGACTCGTAGGACTCCTTGGTGCCGCCGGGCATGATCGACGGGCCGAGCAGCGCGCCCTCCTCGCCACCCGAGACACCGGACCCGACGAAGTGCAGACCCTTCTCGCGCAGCGCGCCCTCACGCCGGATGGTGTCGGGGAAGTGCGCGTTCCCGGCGTCGACGACGATGTCGCCCTCCTCCAGGAACGGCACCAGCTCGTCGATGACCGCGTCCGTGGGGCCGCCCGCCTTGACCATGACGACGATCTTGCGCGGCCGGGCCAGCGACGCGACGAAGTCCTCCACCGACTCCGACGCCACGAACGTGCCCTCGTCGCCGTGGTCCGCCACGAGCGACTCGGTCTTGGCGTAGGAGCGGTTGTGGATCGCCACCGTGTACCCGTTGCGCGCGAAGTTCCGGGCCAGGTTGCGGCCCATCACCGCCAGTCCCGTGACGCCGATCTGCGCGGTTCCGGTGGCGGTTCCTGAGGCAACCATGCGGGAGAGCTCCTTCGATCGGCGGCCGGCGCGTGCCACGTCCACGACGGCGGCGGAGCAGGTGCGGGGCACGAGCGGCGGCAGGTCGGGTGCGGCGGCATCCGGGGTTTCTGGGTGCGCGGGCCAGCCTAGTCCGGTGCGGCGGAGACGGGCGCGGCGTGCCGGACGCCGAGACGGACCCCCCGTGCGTACGCTCCACTGCGTGACACCCGCCGGTCCAGAGGACGTCCCCGTCGAGTTCGTCAGCGCGCTGCGTTCGTTGCGCCGGGTGACCGTCCGCCCCGAGGTGATCCTCGACGAGGTGCCGGGGCCGGCACGCATCGCACCGTTCTCCGCGGCGCTCACCGCCGAGGTGCGCACCGCCCGCCGGTCGGTCGCCGCGTCCGAGCTGGCGTCCGGACGCTTCGTCGTCCTGTACGACCCGGCGGGCCAGGAGGCCTGGGACGGCCACTTCCGGCTGGTCACGCTGGTGCGGGCGACGCTCGAGGCCGAGGTCGGCGCCGACCCGATGCTGGCCGAGGTGGCCTGGACCTGGTTCACGGACGCGCTCGAGGAGTCCGGTCTCGACGCGCACGCCGCCGGCGGCACGGTCACCCGGGTGCTGTCGCAGAGCTTCGGTGCGCTGGAGCGCCGCTCCGAGCAGACCGAGCTGGAGATCCGCGCCTCGTGGACGGCCGCCGACGAGGATCTCGGTCCGCACCTGCAGGCCTGGGGGACCCTCCTGTGCACCGCAGCCGGTCTCGAACCCCTGCCCGAGGGCGTCGTCGCCTTCGGGCCGAGACGCTGAACACCAGCCCGGGGGGGCACGCGCGACGCAACCGCCTCAAGTCACCAGGTCATGGTGCCGATGACTCGCCTGTGACCATCGAGCCGCTGCGACGAGACCTGGCCCCGGCCCGACGGCCGGAGCTGCGGACCTCCGTGCCCGGGTCGCGCACGGTGCCGCCGAGCTCCACCCAGCAGATGTGCGTCGTCGTCACCGAGGTGGCCGACGGCGACGGTGCCACCCTGGTGCGCAACCTCCGGCGCCGTGGTGCTCCGCGGGTCGTCGTGCTCACCCGCCGGGCCAGCCGCCCCGAGCTCGGCATCCTGCTCCAGGGCGGGCTGCGCGGGGTCGTCGCCGGTGCCACAGCCCCGAGCCTGCCGCGTGCCGCAGCCGTGTCCGCACCGCCTCCGCCGCTGCCCGACCTGACGGCCCGCGAGGTCAGCGTGCTCAAGCTCGTCGCCGACGGCCGCACCAACCGCCTCATCGGCGAGGACCTCGGCCTGTCGGCGCTCACCGTGAAGAGCCACCTGGCGCGCATCTCCCGCAAGCTGGGGACCGGCGACCGGGCCGAGCTGGTGGCCATCTCCATCCGCGGCGGCGTCCTGTCCTGACTGGCCCGCGTACGGATGCCGCACCGGCTGTCGTACGCGCCGCCCGCGCGGCCTGCACAGATGCGTCCGCCTCGTCGCTTACCGTTGACCTCATGCGACCTGAGGCGACACCCGGCGCTCCTGCTGGGGCACCCGAGCCTCCGGCGAACCCTGACGACGCCCCCTCGGTCGAGCCCGCTCCCGAGATCGTCATGCTCACCGAGCCCGCCGAGGGCATCCCGCCGGTGGTGGAGACGCCCGAGGCCCTGGCCGCCGTCGTCGCCGCGTTCGAGGCCGGCACCGGACCCGTGGCCGTGGACGCGGAACGGGCGTCCGGCTACCGCTACGGCCAGCGCACCTACCTGGTCCAGCTGCGGCGCGAGGGCGCCGGCACCGCCCTCATCGACCCCATCGCGGTGCCCGACCTCTCCTCGCTCTCGGACGCGCTGGTGGGTGTCGAGTGGGTGCTGCACGCCGCCTCGCAGGACCTTCCGGGCCTCGCCGAGCAGGGCCTGCGGCCGAGCCGGGTCTTCGACACCGAGCTCGGCGCGCGCCTCCTCGGGCTCGACCGGGTCGGGCTGGCCGCGGTCGTCGCCGACGCCCTGGGGCTCGGACTGGCCAAGGAGCACTCGGCGGTCGACTGGTCCACCCGACCGCTGCCCGCCGAGTGGCTGCGCTACGCCGCGCTGGACGTGGAGCTGCTGGTCGAGCTCCGCGAGGTGCTGGCCGAGCGACTGGCGGTCGCGGGCAAGGCCGAGTGGGCGGCGCAGGAGTTCGAGGCCGTCCGCACCGCACCCCTGCCGCCGCCCCGCATCGAGCCGTGGCGCCGGGTCTCCGGCCTGCACGCCATCCGCGACGCCCGCCGCCTCGCCGTCGTCCGCGAGCTGTGGCTGACGCGCGACCAGAACGCCCGCACGCGGGACATCTCCCCCGGCCGCGTCCTGCCCGACCACGCGATCGTCGCCGCCGCCCAGGCGCTCCCCACGTCCGTCGCCGCACTCACGGCACTGCCGGCGTTCGCCGGCAAGGGCACGCGCCGCCGGGCTGCCCTGTGGCAGCAGGCCATCGACCGCGGCCTCGCGACGCCGGAGGCCGAGCTCCCGTCGGTCCGCGGCCCGAAGAGCGACGCCCCGCCCCCGCCCCGGGCGTGGGCCGAGAAGGACCCGCAGGCGGCCGCCCGCCTCGTCGCTGCCCGCGAGGTGGTCGCGGAGCTCTCGACCGCCCACGAGGTGCCGGCCGAGAACCTCCTCCAGCCCGACCTGCTGCGCCGGCTGTGCTGGACGCCCCCCGCGGCCCTGGACGCGGACGGGATCACCGCGTTCCTCCAGGCGGGCGGCGCGCGACCCTGGCAGATCGGCCTCGTCGCGGAGCGGCTCGCTGAGGCTTTCGCGGCCCTCCCGCAGGACTAACGTCCCTGTTACTCTTCAGTAACTTATGGCTGGCCACGCCCGGTGACCCCGGGTAGCGTCGGCCGTCTCGGGCACGTTCTCGCGTGCTCGTCGGACACCGCCGTCCCGCCCTGGAGGCTCGATGCCCACCACATCTCCGCGACCCGCAGCCCTCGTCCGCCGCGTCGTCTTCGTCGACGGGGTCCGCACCCCGTTCGGCCGCGCGCGCAAGGACGGGCTGTACGCCCACACCCGCGCCGACGACCTGGCCGTCAAGACGGTCCGCGAGCTGCTGCGCCGCCACCCGCAGCTCGCGCCCGAGCGCATCGACGAGGTCGCGATCGCCGCGACCACCCAGCAGGGCGACCAGGGGCTGACCCTCGGCCGCACGGTCGGCGTGCTGGCCGGGCTCCCCCGGACCGTCCCCGGCTACGCGATCGACCGCATGTGCGCCGGCGGGATGACCGCGGTGACCAGCACGGCCGCCGCGATCGGGTTCGGCGCGCAGGACGTGGCCCTCGCCGGCGGCGTCGAGCACATGGGGCACCACCCGATGGGCTTCGAGGCCGACCCGAACCCCCGGTTCCTGTCCGAGCGCCTGGTGGCCAACGACGCCCTCAACATGGGCGTGACGGCGGAGAACCTGCATGACACGTTCCCCGCCCTGACCCGCGCGCGGGCCGACGCGTACGGCGTCGCCAGCCAGGACAAGTACGCCGCCGCCCTGGCCGCCGGGAAGATCGATCCCGACCTCGTCCCGGTCGCGCTGCGCGACCCGGAGAACGGCTGGGGCCTGGCCACGGCCGACGAGCCCCCGCGGCCCGGCACCACGGTCGAGGCGATCCAGAAGCTGCCGACGCCGTTCCGCGCGGGAGGCCGCGTCACCGCCGGCACGGCCGCGCCGCTCACCGACGGCGCCGCGTCGTGCCTGCTGGCCGCCGAGGAGACCGCCGCCGAGCTGGGCCTGCCCACGCGCATGCGCATGGTGGCGTTCGCGTACGCCGGCGTCGAGCCCGAGATCATGGGCATCGGCCCCGTGCCCGCCACGGTCAAGGCGCTCGACCGCGCCGGCCTGAGCATCGAGGACATCGGCCTGTTCGAGGTCAACGAGGCGTTCGCGGTCCAGGTGCTCTCGTTCCTCGACGCGTTCGGCATCGCCGACGACGACCCGCGCGTCAACCAGTACGGCGGCG
Organism: Cellulomonas humilata; assembly: GCF_013359775.1. GTDB lineage: Bacteria > Actinomycetota > Actinomycetes > Actinomycetales > Cellulomonadaceae > Cellulomonas > Cellulomonas humilata. The sequence goes on from NZ_JABMCI010000065.1 coordinate 107,047, forward strand.
CGATCGCCGTCGGCCACCCGCTGGCCTCGTCGGGCGTGCGCCTGATGACGCAGCTGGCCCGCCAGTTCGAGGAGAACCCCGACGTGCGCTTCGGCCTGACCACCATGTGCGTGGGACTCGGCCAGGGCGGCACCGTCATCTGGGAGAACCCGCACCACGCCGACTACGAGCCCTTCGAGGGGAAGACCAAGTGAGCTCGATGAGCACCGACACTCCTCGCGCGGAGCGAGTCAGCCACGCGATCGCCCGTGACGTCCCGCTGCCCGGCGGCGCCGGCACGCTCGCGCTCGTCACCATCGACAACGGCCTCGACCACACCAAGCCGACGACGCTCGGCCCGCTGGGCATCGCGGAGCTGACCGCCACCCTCACAGCCGTGCGGGCCCGCGTCGCGGCGGGCGAGATCGTGGCCGTCGCCGTCACCGGCAAGCCGTACTACCTGGCGGCGGGGGCGGACCTCACCCAGATCGGCACGGTCCCCGGGCGCGACGGAGCACTCCTGCTCGGCCAGGGCGGTCACGCCGCCTACGAGCTGCTGCACTCCATGGGCGCGCCGACCTTCGCGTTCGTCAACGGCGTCGCCCTCGGCGGCGGCCTCGAGCTCGCGCTGAACTGCGACTACCGCACGGTTGCCTCCGACGTCCGGGCGCTCGCGCTCCCGGAGACCGGCCTGGGCCTGGTGCCCGGCTGGGGTGGCGCGTACATCGTGCCGCGGCTCGTCGGCATCGAGAAGGCCCTCGACGTCATCCTCACGCGGCCCGCGGCCAACAAGCCGTTCGCGGCGGTCGAGGCCACCCAGCTCGGCCTGATGGACGTCGTCCTCGACCCGGCCGACTTCCTCGAGGAGTCGATCCGCTGGGCCGCGCGCGTGGTGTCCGGCGAGGTCGTCGTCGAGCGCCGCGAGCTCGACTCCGCCGAGGTGTGGGACGGCGTCGTCGCGGCGGCCCGCCAGCGCCTCGACGCGGTCATCAACCGCTCGCGTCCCGCGCCCTACCGCGCGCTCGACCTGGTCGCAGCCGCCCGCACCGCCTCCCGTGAGGAGGCCTTCGCGGCCGAGGACGAGGCGCTCGCCGACCTGATCATGAGCGACGAGATGCGCGCGTCGGTGTACGCGTTCGGGCTCGTGTCCGGCGGCAAGAAGCCGGTCGGCGCCCCCGACCGCTCGCTCGCCCAACCGGTCACCCGCGTCGGCATCGTCGGTGCCGGCCTCATGGCCGCGCAGATCGCGATGCTCTTCGCGCAGCGCCTCGGCGTGCCGGTAGTCATGCGGGACCTGGACCAGGAGCGCGTCGACAAGGGCCTTGCCGCCGTGAAGTCCTCCGTGGACCGGCTCACCTCGACCGGCCGGATGAGCGAGTCGGCCGCCAGCCGTCTGCTCGGGTCGATCCAGGGCACGACGGACCTCGCCGAGTTCGCGTCCTGCGACCTCGTGATCGAGGCCGTGACCGAGATCCTCGACCTGAAGAGGAAGGTCTTCGCCGAGCTGGAGACCGTCATCTCCCCGACGACGATCCTGGCGACGAACACCTCCGCGCTGTCCGTCTCCGCCATGGCGGCCGACCTCCAGCACCCCGAGCGCGTCGTCGGGCTGCACTTCTTCAACCCCGTGGCCGCGATGCCATTGGTGGAGGTCGTGCAGGCCGAGCGCACGTCGCAGGAGGCGCTGGCCACCGGGTTCGCGGTGGCGGCCAAGCTGCGCAAGACGGCCGTGCTGGTGGCGGACCGCCCCGGGTTCGTCGTCAACCGGCTGCTCGTCCTGCTGCTCGGCGTGATCGTCGACACCGTCGAGAAGGGCACCCCGGTGGAGGTCGCGGACCGCGCGCTGCGGCCCCTCGGCCTGCCGATGCCCCCGTTCGAGCTGTTCGACCTCGTCGGACCGGCCGTGGGACTGCACGTGCTGACGTCACTGCGCGAGGAGCTGGGCGACCGGTTCCCGCGCTCCCCCGGCCTCGAGAAGCTGGTCGCCGACGGCACCACGGTCGTGCTCCCCGCGAAGGCCAGGGGCCTGCCCAAGCCGGTCGACCCCGCCATCCAGGCGGTCTTCGACGCCACGGGCTCCGGGGGTGCCCCGCTGGACGAGGCGGGCGTGCTCGACAGCGTGCTCACGGCGCTCACGGTCGAGGTCGGGCACATGCTCGAGGAGGGCGTCGTCGCCACCCCGCAGCAGATCGACCTCTGCATGATCCTCGGCGCGGGCTGGGGCTTCCACCTCGGCGGGCTCACGCCCTACCTCGACCGAACGGGCTACTCGGAGCGCGTCCTGGGACGCCGGATCCTGCCCGACGGCGTGGCCAACGTGCCGGCCTAGAAGACCGACAGCCCCCGGTCCCGGAACGTCGCGCGCACGCGCTCGATGAGCTCCGGGGTCGGGGGTTGCGTCTCGTCCAGCTGGTAGCGCATCCCCAGCTCGTCCCACTTGTCGCGGCCCATCTGGTGGAAGGGCAGCACCTCGACCCGCTCGACGACGGACCCGAGCTTGACGACGTGGTCGGCGACGGCCTCGACGTTCTCCGGGGCATCGGTCAGGCCGGGGACCAGCACGAACCGCACCCAGGTGCGCTTGCCGGCGTCCCGCAGCCGCGCCCCGAAGTCGAGCGTGGGCTGCAACGCACGGCCGGTCGCCCTGCGGTACGTGTCCGGCAGGCCGGACTTGATGTCGAGGAGCACCAGGTCGATGTCCGCCAGCATCGCGTCGGTGCACTGGCTGCCCAGGAACCCGGACGTGTCCACCGTGATGTGCACGTCCATCGCCTTGGCGCCCCGGAGCAGGCGAGCGAGGTACGCCGGCTGCATGAGGGGCTCACCGCCCGAGATCGTCAGCCCGCCACCCGTGGCCTTGAAGACCGGGCGGTAGCGGGCCACCCGCGCGAGGATCTCGTCGGCCGGCACGTCCGTCCCGCGACGCATCTGCATGGTGTCGGGGTTGTGGCAGTACAGGCACTGGAGCGGGCAGCCGGCCAGGAACACGGTGAGGCGCGTGCCCGGGCCGTCCACGGCCGTGACCAGCTCCCAAGAGTGGACCGAACCGACAGACCCGGACCGGACCGCGGCCATCTTGGCGGCGTGGTCCAGCTCGACCGAGGTGAGCCCGGCCGTGCCGGACCGCGACCTGGGCAGACCCAGGTGCACGGCCGGCCACGGCGCCGCTTCGTGCACCTGGGTGGTCATGACCTGGTCAGACCGATCCGTGGAACGTGCGCGACAGGACGTCGAGCTGCTGCTCGCGCGTCAGCCGGACGAAGTTCACGGCGTAGCCCGACACCCGGATGGTCAGCTGCGGGTACTCCTCGGGGTGCTCCATGGCGTCCTCGAGGGTCTCGCGGTTGAGCACGTTGATGTTCAGGTGGTAGCCCGACGACATCATGTACGCGTCCAGCAGACCGACCAGGTTGGTGACCTGCTCGTCGCGGGTACGGCCCAGACCGGTCGGGATGACCGACGAGGTCAGCGAGATCCCGTCCATCGCCTCGGTGTAGGGGATCTTCGCGACGGACAGTGCCGAGGCGAGCATCCCGTGCGCGTCCCGACCGTTCATCGGGTTGGCACCCGGTGCGAACGGCTGGCCGGCGCGGCGGCCGTCCGGCGTGGAGCCGGTCGACTTCCCGTAGACCACGTTCGACGTGATGGTCAGGACGGACTGCGTGTGCAGCGCCTTGCGGTACGTCGGCGTCTTGCGCAGCTTGGTCATGAACGTCTCGACCAGCCACACGGCGATGTCGTCGGCGCGGTCGTCGTCGTTGCCGTAGGTCGGGAACTCCCCGTCGACGGTGTACTCGGTGACGAGGCCGTCGACCGTGCGCACGGGGTGCACGGCGGCGTACTTGATGGCGGACAGCGAGTCGGCGACCACGGACAGGCCGGCGATCCCGCACGCCATGGTGCGCAGCACGGCCCGGTCGTGCAGGGCCATCTCGAGGCGCTCGTACGCGTACTTGTCGTGCATGAAGTGCACGCAGTTCAGCGCGTCGACGTAGGTCTCGGCGAGCCAGTCGAGCATCCCGTCGAGCTTGGCCACGACGTCGTCGTAGTCGAGGACGTCACCGGCGACGGCGGGCGCCGAGGGGGCCACCTGCTTGCCGGTCAGCTCGTCGCGACCGCCGTTGATGGCGTAGAGGAGCGCCTTGGCCAGGTTGACCCGCGCACCGAAGAACTGCATCTGCTTGCCCACCCGCATCGGCGAGACGCAGCAGGCGATCGCCGCGTCGTCACCCCACGCGTCGCGGATGAGGTCGTCGGACTCGTACTGGAGCGCGGAGGTGTCGATCGACACCTGCGTGCAGAAGCGCTTGAAGCCCTCCGGCAGGCGGTCGCTCCACAGCACCGTGAGGTTCGGCTCGGGGGCCGGGCCCAGGTTGTAGAGCGTCTGGAGGAACCGGAAGGAGGTCTTGGTGACCAGCGTGCGGCCGTCCTCGCCGATGCCGCCGATGGACTCGGTCACCCACGTCGGGTCGCCCGAGAACAGCTCGTCGTACTCCGGCGTGCGCAGGAACCGCACGATGCGCAGCTTGATGACCAGGTCGTCGACGAGCTCCTGGACGTCCTGCTCGTTGAGCCGGCCCGCGGCGAGGTCACGCTGGAGGAAGACGTCGAGGAAGGTGGAGGTGCGGCCCAGCGACATCGCCGCGCCGTTCTGCTCCTTCACCGCGCCGAGGTAGGCGAAGTACAGCCACTGCACGGCCTCCTTGGCGGTGGTGGCCGGAGCCGAGATGTCGTAGCCGTACGAGGCGGCCATCGTCTTGAGCTCCTGCAGGGCGCGGATCTGCTCCGCGTTCTCCTCGCGGTCGCGGATCACGTCCTCCGAGGAGCGCTCGCGGTCGAGGTCGGCGCGGTCCTCGCGCTTGGCCGCGATCAGGGCGTCCACTCCGTACAGCGCGACGCGGCGGTAGTCGCCGATGATGCGGCCGCGGCCGTAGGCGTCGGGCAGGCCGGTGATCAGGTGCGCGGAGCGTGCTGCGCGCACGGCCGGCGGGTACACGTCGAAGACACCGTCGTTGTGGGTCTTGCGGTACTTGGTGAAGATCTCGCCGACGATCGGGTCCGGTGCGAAGCCGTAGGTCTCGAGCGCCTTCTCGACCATCCGGTAGCCGCCGTTGGGCATGATCGCGCGCTTCAGGGGCGCGTCGGTCTGCAGGCCGACGATGATCTCGTGGTGGCGGTCGATGTAGCCGGGCTCGTGCGACGTGATCGTCGAGGGCGTGTGCTGGTCGATGTCGTACACGCCACGGGCGCGCTCGGCCGGGAACATCTCGGTCAGCTTGGCCCAGATACCGGTCGTCCGGTCGGTCGCACCCGCCAGGAAGGACGCGTCGTCGGTGTAGGGCGTGTAGTTGCGCTGGATGAAGTCACGGACGTCGATCCGATCCACCCATGGCCCGGTGACGAAACCTTCCCAGGCCTGCCTGACGGCGGGCTCGATACGGGTGCTCGCGGACACGGTGCTCGTGGACATTTGCGCTCCTCCGACGTTGCTGATACCTCGACGCTACGGAGGAGGTAGGCATTCGTCCCAGGACCTAAGGCCCCGTGTGATGCGGGTCATCAGGAGGACAGCCCCAGCGCGGCGAGCGTATCGCGTGCGATGTCGGCCGGACGCAGGCGCAGCTCGGTCACCAGCTGCTCGCGGGTGGCGTGGTCGAGGAACTCCCGCGGGATGCCGAACGCCTGCACGGGGGTGCTGATCCCGGCCTCGCGCGCGCGCTGCGCGACCACCGATCCGAGGCCGCCGTCGACCACGCCGTCCTCGATGGTGACCACGTGGTCGTGGTCCCCGACCAGCTTGGTGAGGGCGCCCGAGACCGGCAGGACCCACCGGGGGTCGACGACCGTGACGCGCAGCCCGTGCGCCGCCAGCACCTCGGCCGTCTCCAGCGCGGTCTGCGCCATGGCCCCGTACCCCACGACGAGGACGTGCGGCGAGCCCGCGGGGCCGTCGTGGCGGGCCAGGACGTCGATGCCGTCGAGGTGGTCGATGGCGGGCACCGGGTCCACGAGGGCGCCCTTGGGGTAGCGGACGACCGTAGGCGCGTCGTCGACGTCCACGGCCGTGCGCAGGGCGTCGCGCAGCGTCTCCTCGTCGCGCGGCGCGGCCAGCCGCAACCGCGGGACGACCCCGAGCATCGCCATGTCCCACATGCCGTTGTGGCTCGCGCCGTCGGAGCCGGTGAGCCCGGCCCGGTCGAGCACGAACGTCACGCCGGCCTTGTGCAGGGCGACGTCCATGAGGATCTGGTCGAACGCGCGGTTGAGGAACGTGGCGTACACCGCCACGACCGGGTGCAGACCGCCGAACGCCATCCCCGCCGCGGACGTCGCCGCGTGCTGCTCGGCGATGCCGACGTCGAACACGCGCGCGGGGAACTCCGCGGCGAACGGGGCGAGCCCCACCGGCTGGAGCATCGCCGCGGTGATGGCCACGACGTCGGGACGCCGGCGGCCGATCCGCACCAGCTCGTCGGCGAACACGCTGGTCCACTCGAACCGCGACGGCGCGACGGGCAGGCCGGTCTCGGGGTGGATCTTGCCGACCGCGTGGAACCGGTCCGCGACGTCCTGCTCGGCCGGCACGTAGCCCCGGCCCTTCTCCGTGATGACGTGCACGATGACCGGCCCCCCGAACGCCCTGGCGTTGCGCAGCGCCCGCTCGACCGCGCGCACGTCGTGACCGTCCACTGGACCGACGTACTTGATGCCGAGGTCCTCGAACATGCCCTGCGGCACCAGGACGTCCTTGATGCCCTTCTTCATGCCGTGCAGCGCGTCGTAGGTGGCGCGGCCGGGAGGCCCGGAACGGCGCAGCGTGCGCTTGCCCCAGGACAGGACGTTCTCGTAGCCGCGCGTGGTGCGCAGCGTGTCGAGGTGGTGGGCGAGGCCGCCGATCGTCGGCGCGTAGGAGCGGCCGTTGTCGTTGACGACGATAACGAGCCGGCGGTCCTGGCCAGCGGCGATGTTGTTCAGCGCCTCCCAGGCCATGCCCCCCGTCAGCGCACCGTCGCCGATCACCGCCACCACGTGCCGGTCGCCGCGGCCCTGGAGCTCGTTGGCCTTGGCGATGCCGTCAGCCCAGCTCAGCGCGGTGGACGCGTGGGAGTTCTCGACCACGTCGTGCTCGGACTCGGCGCGACTGGGGTACCCGGACAGCCCGCCCTTGCTGCGCAGCTGGGAGAAGTCCCGGCGGCCGGTGAGCAGCTTGTGCACGTACGCCTGGTGGCCGGTGTCGAACACCATGGTGTCCAGCGGCGACTCGAACACGCGGTGCATCGCGATGGTCAGCTCGACGACGCCGAGGTTGGGACCGAGGTGGCCACCGGTGCGGGACACCCGGTCGACCAAGAACGTGCGGATCTCGGCGGCGAGGTCGTCGGCCTGGCGCGGGGTGAGCCGGCGCACGTCGTCCGGGGAGCTGATGCGATCGAGCAGACCCATGGTGGTGCCTCCTCCTCCGGTGTGCGGCGACGATGCCGCACCGTGCGGACGCCGAAAGCTGTGTCCACACTGTACGGGGACCGGGGCCAGACAACCCGCTGGGCCTGGTCAGGTGCCTGTGGAGGCCCCGTGAAGAGCCGGTCGTCAGCGACTACCATGGACCGGAAAGGGGAACACCCATGCGCTTCCTGCCCGGCCACGCGGCCACCTCCGACCTCACGTACGGCGACGTCTTCCTCGTCCCGTCGCGTTCCGAGGTCACCTCCCGCTTCGACGTCGACCTCACGGCCGTCGACGGCACCGGGACGACCGTCCCCATCGTCGTCGCGAACATGACGGCCGTCGCCGGACGCCGGATGGCCGAGACCGTCGCCCGCCGCGGTGGCCTCACCGTCCTCCCCCAGGACGTGCCGACCGACGTGGTCGCCGAGGTCGTCGCGTCGGTCAAGGCACGGCACGCGGTGGTCGAGACGGCCGTCGTCGTCAGCCCGCACGACACGGTGCACACCGCCCTCACGCTCATCGGCAAGCGCGCGCACGGCGCGGCCGTGGTGGTCGACGGCGGGCTGCCGGTCGGGGTGGTCACCGAGGCCGACTGCCAGGGCGTCGACCGCTTCACCCAGGTCGAGGAGGTCATGAGCGCCCACCCGACCACGGTGGACCTCGCGATCATCGAGCAGGGCGGGCTGCGCGGGCTGGAGGCGGCGTTCGAGAAGCTGCACGGCTCGCGGCGCCGGTTCTCGCCGGTCGTGCGCGACGGCCAGCTCGTCGGCGTGCTCACGCAGGTCGGCGCGCTGCGCTCCTCCATCTACCAGCCCGCCGTCGACGCCCAGGGGCGCCTGCGCGTCGCCGCGGCCGTGGGCATCAACGGCGACGTCAAGCAGAAGGCCCTGGAGCTGCTCGAGGCCGGTGTGGACGTGCTCGTGGTCGACACCGCGCACGGCCACCAGCGCAAGATGCTCGACGCGCTCGGCGCGGTCCGCTCGCTCGACCCGCAGGTGCCGGTCGTGGCAGGCAACGTGGTCACCGCCGACGGGACCCGCGACCTCATCTCCGCCGGCGCGGACATCGTCAAGGTCGGGGTCGGGCCGGGCGCCATGTGCACCACGCGCATGATGACCGCGGTCGGCCGGCCCCAGTTCTCCGCCGTGCTCGAGTGCGCGGCCGAGGCCCGGCGGCTGGGCAAGCACGTGTGGGCCGACGGGGGCGTCCGCCACCCGCGCGACGTCGCGCTGGCGCTCGCGGCCGGTGCCTCGCAGGTGATGGTCGGCTCGTGGTTCGCAGGCACGCACGAGTCCCCGGGCGACCTGCACGAGGACGGCAACGGCCGGCTCTACAAGGAGTCGTTCGGGATGGCGTCGGCACGTGCCGTCGCCGCCCGCACGAAGGGCGGCTCCGCGTTCGACCGCGCGCGCAAGGCCCTGTACGAGGAGGGCATCTCCTCCTCCCGCATGTTCCTGGATCCCCGCCGTCCGGGCGTCGAGGACCTCATCGACACCATCACCGCCGGGGTCCGCTCGGCGGCGACGTACGTGGGCGCCACGACGATCGACGAGCTGCACGAGCGCGCGGTCGTCGGGATCCAGTCGGCCGCGGGCTACGAGGAGGGGCGTCCGCTGCCCGACGGGTGGTGACCGGCATGCGTCCCGTCCTGGTCATCACGCACGCGCCGCACGAGGGCCCCGGCCTCATCTCCCGCGGGCTCGACGCGCCGCTGCGGGTGCGCACCGTCCTCGATCTCGAGGACGCGCGGCTCCCCGCGCTCGACGAGGTGTCCGGCGTCGTGGTGATGGGCGGCCCCATGGACGCCGACGACGTGCGGGGTCACCCGGGTCTCGCCGCCGAGCGCGCGCTCCTCGCGGCCGCGGTCGACGCGGACGTCCCCGTGCTGGGCGTGTGCCTCGGCATGCAGCTGCTCGCGCTGGCGCTCGGCTCGCACCTGCACCTGCGGGCCGCCACGGAGATCGGGTTCGCCCCCGTGGACATCGACGTCGAGGACCCTGTCCTCGGCGCGCTCGGCACCCGGCCCACCGTGCTGCACTGGCACTCGGACACCGTCGACCTGCCGCCGGGCGCCACGCTCCTGGCCTCGACCGAGGCCACGCCGGTGCAGGCGTTCCGCGTCGGCAGCGCGCTGGGCCTCCAGTTCCACCCCGAGCTCGACGCCGGGATGCTCGACCTCTGGCTCTCGACGCCGGACATGGTCGGCGAGCTCGGCGACGACGAGATCGAGGAGATCCGCGCGGCCGGCGGCCGGCACCTGCCCGGTCTGGTCCCCGCCGCCGAGAAGATGTTCGCCGGCTTCGGGGAGCTCGTCCGGGCGCGGGGATGACCGACCCGACGCCGGAGGTCGGCGGGGCGCGCGCCGAGCTGCTCGACCTGTGCGCGCGCGGCGTCGACTGGCGGATGGACCCGGCCCGCGTGCTCGAGGACGCCTCGACGGCCCGGCCCGCCGCGGTGCTGGTGCTGTTCGGCGCACTCGACGCCGCCCCCGCACGCACCGAGTCGCCGGCGGTCGCCCGCGACCTCGACGTGCTGCTCCAGCGGCGCTCCCGGACGCTCGGGCACCACGCCGGCCAGATCGCGTTCCCCGGCGGGCGGCTCGAGAAGTCCGATGCCGGGCCGCGGGAGGCCGCGCTGCGCGAGGCCGTCGAGGAGGTCGGCCTGGACGCGTCGGGAGTCGAGGTGCTCGGCACGCTCCCGCCCTTGCCGGTGCCCGTGAGCAACCACCTGGTCACCCCGGTGCCGGCGTGGTGGACCCATCCGTCGCGGGTCGCGGCGGTCGACCACGCCGAGACGGTCGACGTGTTCCGGGTCCCCGTCGCCGACCTGCTCGATCCCGGCAACCGTGCGAGCGTCGAGCACACCCGGTGGGGCCGGACCGTCCGCACCCCGGCGTTCACGGTCGACGGCAGGCTGGTCTGGGGGTTCACCGGGATCGTCCTGGCCAGGATGTTCGACGCGCTCGGCTGGGCCGTGCCGTACGACGTGCACCGGATCGTGCAGGCCCGCTGACGTGGTCCACCCGATCCCGGAGATCGAGGTCACCGAGAGCCTCGCCCGCACGCTCCTGCGCGAGCAGCACCCCGACCTCGCCGACCTCCCGCTGACCTGGTCCGGGACCGGCTGGGACAACGCCCTGTGGCGCGTCGGGGAGGACCTGGCCGCCCGGTTCCCGGTGCGGGAGCTCGCCGCTCCCCTCGTCGTGCACGAGCAGCGGTGGCTGCCCGTCCTGGCGCCGCGGCTCCCGGTCGACGTGCCGGTGCCCGTGCGGGTCGGGACGCCCTCGGGCACCTACCCGTGGGCGTGGAGCGTCGTGCCCTGGTTCGACGCCGTCGCGGCCCACCGGACCCCTGTGGCGGGCCGGGCGGCCTGGGCGCCGCAGCTGGCGGACGTCTTCGTCGCGCTGCACCGCCCGGCCGCCGACGACGCGCCGGTCAACCCGTTTCGAGGCGTCCCGATCGGCCCCCGCGAGCAACCCCTGCGCGATCGTCTCGAGCAGCTCGACCTCGCCGACGCGGACCGCATCCTCGAGCGCTGGCGCGACCTGGCGGCCGCTCCCCCGTGGGACGGCCCCGCCCTGTGGCTGCACGGCGACCCGCACCCGGCCAACCTCCTGGTGCACGACGGACGGCTGCGGGCGGTCATCGACTTCGGTGACGTGACGTCCGGGGACCCGGCCTCCGACCTGTCGACCGCCTGGCTCACCTTCGACGCCGAAGGGCGGGAAGCGTTCCGGGAGCGGCTGGCCCATGACGACGCGACGTGGCGGCGCGCCCAGGCGTGGGCGCTCCACATGGCGGTCGTCCTGCAGATGCATCCCGTGGACCACCCGACGCTCGCGGAGATCGGACGCCACGGGATCGGACAGGTGCTCGCCGACTGATCTCGCGGAATACTGGCGCCATGGCGAACGACCCGAACAAGACGATCCCGACCGACGTCGCCGTCGACGCGTTCCTCGAGACCGTGGAGAACCCCGTGCGTCGTCGGGACGCGATACGCCTGGTCGAGCTGATGACCCGGGTCACGGGTGAGCAGCCGCGGATGTGGGGGCCGACCATCGTCGGGTTCGGCGCCTACCACTACCAGTACGCGTCGGGCCGGCAGGGCGACGCGATCGCCGCAGGGTTCTCGCCGCGCAAGGCCGCGATGACGGTCTACCTCGCCGACGGTGTCGAGGCGCACGCCGGCCTGCTCGCGGACCTCGGTCCCCACACGACCGGCGCGAGCTGCCTCTACATCAAGAATCTCGACACGATCGACCTCGGCGTCCTCGAGGAGGCCGTCCGCCGCTCGTACGCGACCGTGAGCGCGGAGTCGTTCGGCACCGACGCCGGCTGACCGTCAGCTCGACGGTCCCGCCCGCACCATGCCTCGCACGGCGTCCAGGCGGAGCGTCGTGGGGTCGACGTCGGTGAGGACCCACGTCGCGCCGGCGGCCACCCAGGGCGCGGGATCCGTCTCGGGCGCCAGGTCGATCGCGACGTCGTAGGACCGGTCCGGGTCGGTCCGTAGCGCTCCCACGCGCGTCACCGCCTCCGCCAGCTGGTCCGGGGACGTGAGGTTCACGGGGAAGAAGCCGTCGTGACGGGCGGCGCGCCGCAGAGGCCGCAGGTTCCCGGGGAACGCGGCGACCCAGACCGGGGTGTCGCCGCGCACCGGGGTCGGGGAGAAGGTCATGCCGTCGACGAGGTGGTGCGTCCCGTGATGGTGCACGGCCTCACCGGTCCACGCCGAGCGCAGGATCTCGAGCGACTCGTCGAGCATCTCGGCGCGCGTCCGGTCCTCGACGGGTTCGCCCGTGCGTGAGTATTCGCCGGCGAACGAGTCGCTGCCGACGCCGACGCCGAGGACCAGGCGCCCGCCGCTGAGCCGGTCGAGAGCCACGGTCTCGCGCGCGACCTTGGTCGGCCGACGCCGCGCCAGGGGGCTCACCATGGGTCCGAGCACCAGGCGGCTCGTCACCGCGGCCGCGGCCGCGAGGCTCACCTGGGGGTCGCCCACCGCCGTCACCGGCGTCCGCCAGGCGATCTGGTCCCACACGAAGAACCCGTCCCACCCCGCAGCCTCGGCCTCGACGGCGAGACCGGCGACGACCCGGGGGTCGGCGAGCTCGTCGAACAGCGGCAGCCACACCGCGGACCTCATCGTGCGTCCCGCGGCGCTGTGTGCTCCAGCAGCGCCGCCGTGAACTCGTCCCACCGGGCCTGTGGCAGCTCGTGACCTGCACCCTCGAGCACGACCAGCCTCGCCCCCGGGATGGCCTCCCGCAGGGCGTACGCGTGGGCCAGCGGGAAGACCGGGTCCAGCTCTCCGTGGACGACGAGCGCGGGCACCCGGACGTCGCCGAACCCGCCGCGCACCGGACCTGGGGTGTCGATCGCGAAGTGGTTGTTCGCGGCGCTCGGGTCCGTGGCGCGCGCGAGGTCGACCTCGACGAGCCGACGCACGTGCGCCTCGTCGAACAGGGTGGACGGGCCGTGGTAGGCCCGGATCACCGCGACCGTGTGGTCGACCCAGGCGTCGTGGTCGTCGAGCGCGGGGGCGGGCGACTCGACCGCGTCCCGGAACGCAGCAGTCGGGCCGGGCAGGCCGGCGTCACCCGTCGTGGTCGACATGAAGGTCACGCTCGCGACCCGGTCGGGGTGGTCGACGGCCAGGATGAGCGCCGTCCCGCCCGACATGGAGCGGCCGACCACGTGGACCGTGTCGAGGCGGAGCGCGTCGACGATCGCGACGGCGTCGTCGGCCAGGTCCCTCATGTCGTAGGCCGGATGCCCCCCACGGGACACCGTCGACCGTCCGGTGTCCCGCTGGTCGTAGCGGATCACGAACCGGCCGCCGGCGGCGAGCCGGTCGCACAGCTCCTCCTCCCACCCGATCATCGACGCGGCCGCGCCGTGGATGAGAAGGACGGCCGGGTCGCCGCGGTCGCCGGCGGTCTGGACGCAGAGCTCGACGTCGCCGACCTGGATCATCGTCTCGGGGTTCATGGGAGCGACGCTAGGACGGGTCCGTCACCGTGAAAAGCGATTGTTCCTGATGCTGATCATCGCATGGAGCGATACTGGGGCCATGCTGGACCTGCGCCTTCTCGCCGCTCTCGACGCCGTGGCCCGCACGGGCACGTTCGGGGCCGCCGCCGCCGAGCTCGGCTACACGCAGTCGACGCTGAGCCAGCAGGTCGCCGCCCTGGAGCGACGTGTCGGGGGCGCCGTCTTCGACCGTCCGGGTGGAGCCCGTCGACCCCGGATCACACCACTCGGCCGCCTCGTCCTGGCGCAGGCGAGAACCCTGCTCGAGGCCGACTCCGCTGCCCGGGACGCCATCGACCGCTTCCACGCCGGTGCCGGGCGGGTGGACGTCGGCACCTTCCAGACGGTCACCAACGTGCTGCTCCCGATCCTCCTCGACCGGCTCCGGGTCGAGCACCCGGACGCGGACGTCCGCCTGTTCGAGGACGAGACCGAGGAGCCGCCGCTCGAGCTGCTCGACCTCGCGTTCCTCGACGTCCCCGGCCCGGGCGATGCCGACCACCTCGAGGTCTTCCGGGACGAGCACGTGCTCGTGGCTCCGCGCGGCTCCTTCCCGCCCGGACCCGTCGCGCTGGCCGAGCTCGCCGGAAGGGCGATGGTGGCCCTCCCACCGATCTGCGACCAGGCCGTGGTCGAGGCGGCCCTCGCCCGGGCAACGGTCGCGCCCGACATCGTCTTCCGGACCGTGGACAACCAGGGCATCACCTCGATGGTCCGGGCGGGACTCGGCTCGGCGGTCATGCCGGTGCTCTCCGTGTGGGGGCAGCGCCACGACGAGGCGCTGTCGTTCCACCGCCTCGAGCCGGCGGTCCCGGACCGGGTCGTGCGGGTGGTGTCACGGGGCACCCTGTCACCGCTCGCGTCGCGACTGAGGGAGCTGTCCGTCGACGCCGGTCAGCAGCTCGTGCGCGACCTGGCGGCCGACGGCCCGGTGTCCTGAGCGCTCGTCGCTCCCGCGCTGCGGGTCGGGGCCGCACTCGACCGCCAGGCAGGTCATGATGTCCGGCGTGACCGACGCACCGACCCCCGTCCCCGCCGCCGCGCCTGCGGGCCTGCGCGCCTGGCTGCGCGACCTCGGTGCCGTCGTGGCGCACGGGGCACGGCTCTGGATCCGTTCGTGGCCGCTGCTGCTCGTGATCGCGCTGCTCGCCGTGGCCGGGCGGCACGCCGCCGGCTGGGCCGCCGTCAACGCGTCGACCGTCAACAACACGCTCGGCTGGGCGGTGCTCGTCCTCGCGCCGCTGAGCATGGTCGCGGGGATCGTCGCCATGCTGTACGTGCTGCGCCGCGACCTGCCCGCCCTCGACGCCCTCGGCCGCACACGGGGGCCCGACGACGCCGCGTCCGGGCACGAGCGCGGACTGGTCGACGTGCTGGCCTCCGTGTTCGTCCCGTTCCTGGCGCTGTACGCGTCCTACGGGCTGCTCGACGAGGACCGGGCGCGGTTCCTCAACACCGCCGTCTACCGGGAGTTCGTCGAGCGCTCCCCGTTCTCCGCCGACCGGGCGGACGGTTCGTTCGTCGACCTCGCCACCGGGTGGGGGCTCGTCGCCCTGGTGGTCGTGGCAGTCGTGCTGCGCTGGCTGCTCGGCCGGTGGGAAGGCCGCAGCCACCGCCGCGTGCTCGCCTTCGCGGGTGCCTACGTCGAGGCCTTCTGGCTCCTGGTCGTGGCGGCGTTCGCCACCCAGCTGCTGGACAGCGTGTGGGCATGGGTCGAGAGCCGGCGCGCCGTGGCGATCGTGCTCGACTGGTGGCTCGACGTGCTCGACGCGCTCGGCCCGGTGGCTGCGCCGGTCGACGCTGCCGTCGACGCGGTCGCGGGCGTGCTGGGCAACCTGGACGACCTCGTCGTCATCCCGCTCGCGTGGCTCACCGTCGGCGCCGTCGTGTACGGGCACAAGCTCGCGGCGCCGCCCAAGCCCGAGCCGCGCGTGCGCGTGGCGGCGTGGCAGCGGGTGCCGGCGCCGGTGCGTCGCTGGACGACCGAGGCCGCGGCCCCGGTCGTCGGCGACGTGCGCGGGCGGTTCACGGCGCTCGCGGACGGGCTGCGGCGGCTCGCGATCGCCGGTCTGGGCCCGATGCTGGTGTTCGCGCTCGCGTTCCTCGTCGCCACGCGGGTCGAGGAGGGGATCCTGCTGCTCGCCCGCGCGATCAGCGGGCCGCAGGACGTCGACACGTGGCTCGCGTTCGCCCCGATGGTGTCGTCCGTCGCGACGGCCGTCGGGCTGACCCTGACGATGGCGCTGCTCGCGGCCGGCGTGGACCGGATCCTCGCGGGCCAGGCGGCGGCCGCGGCTCGCGTGCCGGTTCCCGCGGAGCCGACCGAGGTCTAGCGCGCCGCCTCGAGCAGCACGTACCGCGGCTTCTGCCACCACACCACGACGTCCGCGATCTCCACGCCGTCGGGCACGACGACCACCGGCGAGACGGACCAGGTGGCGGGCCGCGGCAGGGCGTCCGGGTCGGTGAGGGCGTCCTCGAGGTCGCCCAGCGGCGGCCACGGGCCGGGCGCGTCCTCGGGGACGCACGGCATCGGCGACTGGAGCGCACCCCAGCCGCTCGCGACGTACTCGTACCGGGTGCCGGACGCGTCACGCACCGCGACCGAGCAGCCCGTGAGGACGACGTCGGGGTCCGCGCTCAGCGTGAGGTCCACCCGCACCGCACGGGTACCGGTGGGCAGCTCCATGTCCTCGGGCAGGACCGTCGCGTCGGCGACGCCGTCCAGGCGCACCTGCACGTCGACCGGCAGGGTGCCGCCAGAGCCGTCGTAGACCCGCTGGTGGAGCTCGGCGGTCCCGCCCTCCCCGGCGGTGACGGGCTGGCGCAGGTCCTGCTCCCACCACAGCGTGCGGACGCGGTCGCCCGCCGCGACGAGCGCGAGGGCCAGCGCCACCGGCAGCGCGACGAGGGCCCAGCGGTTGCGACGCCACCAGGTCCCGGACGTCGTCGGCGCGGCGGGGGTCGGGTCGACGGTCTGCGTGCTCACGGCTGCTCCGGCGGCTCGTCGGACTGCGGGCCGGCGAGCACGGGCGTGTCGTCCGCCGCCCACGCGTCCGCGTCGGCCTGCGTGAGGCCGAGGTCGATGTCGGCGACGTCCTCGCGGCGCTGGTCCTTCTGCTCCAGGCCGATGCGCAGGTGCGCCCCCGGCAGGGCCTCGGGCGGGACCTCCACGCGCAGCGTCGCGTAGCGGGCGATCCCGGGCTGCGCCGTGCCGGGGAGGAACCACGAGCGCCCGCCGGTGAACACCACGTAGGTGCGGCCGTCGCCGCCGAGCAGCTCCGCAAAACCGAGCGCGCGCGGCTGTCCGGTGGCCTCGATGGTCAGCGGCACCGTGAGCCACACGCCCGGCGTCGCCAGCAGCGACCCGTCGTCGGGGTCGAGGACCGTGGAGCCGGCAGGCTCGCCGGCGGTCAGGCGCGCGTACCGGAGCTCGACCGGCTCGCCGACGACCGCCGGCCGCAGGAACGACGCCTGCACGCGCTCGTCGACCGGGAACGCGGTGACGACGACGTGGCCGACGGCGAGCGCCGCGAGCACGGCCGCGCCCGCACCCAGCGTCTGCGCGGTCGGGCGGCGCACACGCGGGGCGACCGGGACGGGCGGGGTGGTGTCGGGAGTGGCGGCGGGGGTGGCGTCGGGGGTGCTCATTCGTCGCCCTCCTCGTCGGCGTCGGAGACGGCCTCGCGCACGTCGAGCTCGCCCCGCAGCGCCGTCGTCGGGTCCCACCACGTCACGGTCGGGTCGAGGCTGCCCTTGCGCCACGTGTGCTGCTGGAGCAGCACGGTCGCGGTGGTGGGCGGGGCGACGGACCCGTCCTGCTCGAACAGGAACGCGGCCTCGTAGGTCAGCCCGGGCTGGACGGGGCTGAGGGACGAGCCGTCCTCGAGCAGCGCGATCGACGTGGACGTCACGCCCGGGACCAGCACGCCGGGCTCCTTGACCAGACCGTCGACCCCGGTGAGCGTCAGTGCGTCCCGCAGGGTGACCCCCAGCACGCCGGCATCGCTGGTGTTGCGCACCGTCGCGACGACGCCGACCCAGCGGTTGCCGTCCTCGGACAGGTACTGCCCCGGCAGGTCCGTGGTCCACACGACGCGGTGCACGGTCAGCTCGAACGGGGCGACCTCGACCGCGGCGTCGACGGCCAGCACCTCGGGGCCGTCCTGCGCCTGCTCCTGGAGCCCGCCGAACGCCGCGGTGACGGCGAGCAGCGCGACGGCGCCGCCGATGCCGATGCGGCGCAGCGGCTGGTCGAGGACGCGACGCGCGACCGTGCTGCCGCTCTGCCGCGCGCGGGCGCGCAGGTCGGGAGGGGCGGCGGGTCCGGGCACGCGGCCGAGTGTAGGTGCGACGCCGGGTCAGGGGCGTCAGGTGACCGTGTCAGTCCGGGACGCGCGCCAGGGCGATCCCGAACCCCGGCAGCAGGTCGTACCAGCGCACGTCGACGAACCCGGCCCCCTCGAGCAGCACGCGGAACTGCTCGGGCGTGTGGAAACCGATCCACCCCGGGTCGCCGGCCAGCGAGAGCGCCGACGCCAGCCCGACGAACCACGACGGCCCGGGGTCGATGATCGCGTAGTGGCCGCCCGGCCGCAGGCACCTCCGGATCCCCGCCGCGGCGGCCGCCGGGTCCGGGTAGTGGTGGTGCGCGAGGCAGTTGTAGACCAGGTCGAACGCCCCGTCCAGGTCCCGCGGCAGGTCCCCGACGTCGGACTGGACGAACGCCGTGTTGTCGAGGCCGGCGGCCCAGGCGGCCCGGTGCGCTCCGACGACCATCCCGGCCGCGAGGTCGACGCCCACGACCTCACCGTCCGGGACCCGGCGCGCGACGGCCCGCAGCTCCCGGCCCGGGCCGCACCCGGCGTCGAGCACGCGCGCGTCGGGCGTCAGCAGGGGCGCCAGCATGTCGAGGGCCTCGGAGAAGAGCGGGACCGAGAACGGGCGCACGTAGAAGTCGTAGGCCTCGGCGAGCCGGTCGAACTCCTCGACCAGGCCGTCGTTCTTGGTCGGCGCGTCCAGGAGCCGCGGCCCTCGCTGCGTGCGGCTGAGCAGCGGTCCCCCGCCGGGAGTCGGCGGGATGGCGTCCACCACGAGCGCCTCGCCGCGGGCGCGGGCTGCCTGGCGGGTCGCGCGGGCCGGGTCGGAGACGAGCGCGGCCCACGACCACATCGACGCCGCGAGCACGCCGCTGGCGGCCTCGCTCATGCGTCGGTGCGCCGCAGCACCACGGCGATCGTGCCGGCGGGGATGCCTTCCACGCGCACCGTGCTGCGGTGGTCGACACCCGCCACGACCGTGTCCGGCACGGTGGCCCGCAAGGAGACGACAACCGACTCCTTGGCGCCCAGGTCGAGCGTCGACGGTGTGACCGTGACCTCGACGTCGACCGGTTGCCCGGACGGGTCGCGGAACGGGTCGACGACGACCACGCCCGCCGCCGCGGCGTCCAGCACGTTCTCGACCTCGAACGCTCCCGCGGCCTGGGCTCCCGCCGGTCCCTCCAGCACGAGCAGCGCCGCGGCAGGCGCCAGCGCGTCGTCCGCGGCGTGCTGGTGCGGGGCGGGGGCGTCGTCGTGGCTGTGGGTCGCCGGACGACCGGGGGTCTGGAGCGAGACCACGCCGGGCGCCGCCTGCACCACCGCGGTGACCTCGGCGAGCCAGTCGGTGACCAGCGCGCCCCAGGCCTTGTAGTAGGAGACGTTGGCGTCGACGATCCGGCGCACCAGGTCGTCGGCGCCTGCGGTGGGGCGTGGCTCAGCCATGGGCGACCGGCACCCGGCCCTGGCGCGGCTGCGGGCGGCAGCAGGGCTCCTTGTAGAAGTGGTCGTACCAGTGGTGCACCGTGTCGGGCTCGTCGAGGACCGCGACCTCGTGGACGCACGCGCAGCCGCCCTCGGACGACGACACCTCCCACCGCACCACGTGGTCGCGGCAGCCACGCACCCAGAGCAGCGCCGACAGGGACTCGGACGTGTCGTCGGGCAGGTGCACCGTGGCGGTGAACGTCGCCGTCTCGTACGGCCCGATCTGCTGCTGCACCGGTGCGACCGTCACGGCGCCAGAGTCCGCCCCGGTGACCCGGACGGCGACGAACCGGCTGGCGGGCCACTCGTTGGTCACAGCCAGCCGCAGCGTCATCGTGGCGCCCGGGCAGCCGTGCGCGGTAACCGTGGGCAGCTTCTCCGGCAGGAAGCACGCGTCGGGGATCGCGCACCCGCACGGCTGCGTGCCCAGGGACATCTGCGGCAGGCTCAGGGCCCCTGTGTCGACCTTGCCGACCGCAGAGACGACGTCCGACACGGGGGTGGACGACCGCATGGCGTCCAGCACCGACCGCCCCAGCTTCAGGCCCGCGCACACCACCGCGTCGAGCGCGGCCGTCGTCTGGTCGGTCATGCTCTGCTGAGTGCTCACGATGACCCCTTCGCTCGTGTGCTCCGCGTCCGGGTCGTCGGCGCTGGCGCCGTGACCTGGACCTCGACCCGTACTCGCACCCCGGCGACCACCCAGGTGCCCGCATGCTCGCCGGCACCCAGCCCGGCGGGGACGTGCACCTCGGCCGCCACGAGCGCGTCGGCGGCCGGCGCGAGGGTCCCCGCACCGTCCGTCACCACCACCCGAGCCGCCTCGGACTGCCGCGCGGCCACGGTGTCGGCCACCACCGCCCACCGGTCCAGACCCGTCGCCTTCCCGCTGAGGCCGGCGGCGATCGCGTGCTCGAGCGTCTCGCGCTCCTCGAACGCCAGGACCGCGACCTTGGCGATCTCGACCGGCACGTTCCCGCGGTTCACGGCGTGCACGGACACGGGCACGATCGCGCCGGCCGGCCCGGAGACCGGGACGACGAGCGGCCGGACCTCGACCGCCTGGAACCCGAGCACCTCGATCCGCACGTCGATCGCCCCGCCGTCCCAGAGCAGCTGCGCGCCCCGCTCCCCCGCCGGCGCGTCGTCGGCCAGCAGCAGCCGGACCTCGGTCCGGGCCGGGCCGGCCGGGGCCGTGAGCACGCGCGCGGTCGACAGGACCTCGTCGGGCTTCTTCGACGCCGGCGGCACCAGCACGATCGAGGTGCGCTGGTCGGGGGGCACGTCGACCACCCCCACCACCGCACCGGGCGGGCCGACCAGGCGCGAGACCCGGACGTCGCTGGCGGCGGCACGGCCGGCACGGGCCACGGTCTCAGCCGTCCTTCGGGTCGAGGTCGTCGTCGCGGTCGGTGTACCCGCAGCGCTCGCACGGGCCGGCCTTGTAGGCCTCGGAGATCATCTGCGCCTCACCGCACAGGCGGATGCTGAGCAGGTCCATCCCGAGCAGGCTGAGGCCGACCGTGAAGTCGGCCGGCAGGTGGGCCCGCGTCTCCGGGAGCTCGGTCACGGCGAGGTTGAGGTTCACCGGGTTGAGCGTGACCGGGTTGAGGGTGATCGTCGCGTTCAGGGGATTGAGCGTGACCGGGTCGATGCCCATCTGGATCTTGGGGATCGGCTCGTGGATCGTGATGCCGAACTCGTTCGGGATGCCGGCGACGGTCACCGGGCCGATGGCCCCGATGTGGTCCACCACCACCGGGTTCATCGACACAGGCCCGATCGAGCCGAGGTGCCCGTCGAGGTGGACGTCCGAGCCCATGGCTACCCCCAGGTTGCCGCGCGGGATGTCGTCACCAAGCAGGATCGACCCGGACAAACTCGGGCGTCAACCAGCCGCGCCGCCCAGTTCGTCCGCCAGCAGGTCCAGCTCGGCCAGGAGCGCGATCTCCACGGGACCGATCTCGGTCGGGTACCAGGACGCCCGCGTCGCCGGCCGGGGCGCCACCGGTGCACCCGCGAGGAGCTCGTCGGCGAGCGTCTGCAGCGCGGGCAGCCGCACCGAGGCCGCGATCAGCACCTCGACCACCGCGAAGATCGCCGCCACCTCCTGCACGGTGCCGACGACCTCGATCCGACCCGTCAGCACGGCGTCCCGCACCTCGAGCCGCGCGTCGAGCAGGTCGGCGACGGTCCCCCGGTCGGTCCGGCCCCAGCAGCGCGGCCCGTCGCCGACCGCGGACGTCACCCGCAGCCGCCCGTCGCCGTCGAACCGCACGTCCACCGCCTCGTCGTCCAGGCCGATCCGCGCCTCGTGCGCCCCGGCGAGCCGTCGCACCCGGGCGGCCGCGTCGGGGTCGCCCGCGTCCAGACCGGCCACGAGAGCCGCCACGAAGGCCGCCAGGCCCCTATCCGGCACGCTCGACCACCCCCAGCCCGACCGAGTCGACCCGCACCCCGGCGATCAGGCCGACGCAGCGGAACGCACCGACGAGCTCGTGCAGGAAGGCGAAGCCGGGCTGCGCGGGCTCGGCCATGACCAGCTGGGCCACGTCCCGCACGTCGAACTCCAGGTCCAGGGCGTCGAACCCGTTGCTCGCGTGCACCACGACGCGTGACGGGAGCCGCTCGGCCGTGCGGTCGGTGTGCAGCGCGGCGAGCGCCCCCGGCAGGCGTCGCGACGGCCAGAGCCGCCCGGACGTCTCCACCAGCACCTGGTCGTCGACGAACCGGACCACGCGACCGCGGACCTCCACGGTGAGCAGCACCAGGCCGGTCGTCGTGTGCGCGCGGTTCGTCATGCGCGAGAACACCACCAGCACCCCGTCCGGCGCGTGCCAGCAGGCCCAGTCCCAGCCGGCGTCGTCACCCCACCACCACCGGCCCCAGTTGTGGTCGGCGTAGCCCCCGGCGCCGTCCATCGTGACCGTGCGGCCGGGCAGCCCAAGAGTGCCGGCGACGCTCAGCCTCGGGTAGACGGCCCAGCCGAGATGCCCCGAGCCGAACGGCATGACCGACGTCGCGCTGAGCTCCGGCCCGACCGGCACCCCCTCCAGGGAGAGGTCCACCTGGTCCCTCGGCAGGCGCGCCCGCGCGGCCACCCGCGCCCCCGACGGGTCGACGGCCACCGCGACGCCCGCCGTGGCGAGCGTCAGCACGTCCGTCCCGACCGCGTTCGCCGGCACCACCTCCGCGTTCCCGGCCCAGCCCACCCCGGGCACGTGCACCAGCGCCGCGCCCACCGCGCGGGACGCCTGCGCGTCGGGGTCGCCGTGCACCGACACGTTGACCAGCGCGATCACGCCGGTCTCGTGGTCGAAGGCGTTGACGTGCAGCCACTCCTTGTACGCGCCCCGCGACGGGTCGTTCGCCGGGGGGCGCCGCAGGTGGTCGCGCACGGTCAGCGCAGGACGCCGCCGTCGACCCGCGCGGGGGCGGGGCGACCGGGCACCACCGTGGCGGTCGGGACCCCGGAGCTGTCCGCCAGCGCCTGGACGAGCGCGACCGTGTCCGTGGCGAGCACCCACATCCCGACCATGAGGTCGAGCGGGTCGATGTGTTCCGGGCCGGCCGGACGGTCGGCGCCGGTGGGTTCCGGGACCAGCGGCGGCAGCTCGAAGGTCTCGGCGAGGTCGTCCACCAGCAGCAGCGCGGCGTCGTTGCGCAGCTGGTCGAGGACCCTGCTCGGCGGCATCGTCGACAGCCACCGGTCGATGCCCAGCTGCTTCCACAGCAGCGCGGCGTTCGTCGCGGGGCGGCCGTGCGCGAGCCCGTCGCGCAGCGCGCGCCCCTCCGCGGTCTCCGCCGCCTGCCGGCCGAGCGCCGCGACGCCCGCCGCCAGCGCGCCGACCACGTCGGCGCCGGACACCAGCGGGAGCGCCGCCAGCCGGCCGGACAGCGATGCGACGAGCGCGGCCGTCGTCCGGCCCGCCCGGTCGGGCTCGTCGACCAGCCGGACCTCCGCCCGGGCCGTCACGCGACGACCTCCGTCACGGTGACCTCCAGCGGCACGCCGGCCGGGTGCAGCCCGCGCAGGGTCACCAGGCCGCGGTACAGCCCGGGTGGCACGTCTGCGGGCACCCGCAGGCGGACGGTGACGCGGGCCTGCTCGGCGGGGGCGAGGAGCCGGAACGCCGGCCGCGCGTCGGCGTCGACGAACCAGGTCGTGCCGTCGTCCCCGACCAGCGGGGTGAGCACCGCCGCCAGCGCCGTGTGGACGCGCTGACGGTTCTCGACGTCGAGCTGGACCGAGGTCCGGCCACCCACCGGCACCGTCACGGCCAAGGCGTCCGGGGCGTCCGGTCGGAGCACGGTGCCGGGGCTGTGCGGCTCGAACATGCCCTGCACCCGGCGCAGGTACCGCAGCGTCTCGTCGACCATCCGGCCCTGGAACTCGGTCTGGAGACGCAGGATCTCGCTCAGCGTGTCGCCGGCTCCGTGCGGTGGCTCCGTCATCGACTCCCCCAGCTAGAGCGTCCGGTCGATCACGTAGTGCAGCATCTCGCGCAGAAAATGACGATAGTCCGCCGAGTCGTCGTCGCGGGAGGGGCCGAGCACGCGGGACTCCAGCTCGAGGGCCTTGCGCGAGTAGCGCTGCGCAAGCGCACGCCCGTGGTCGATCGACCCCTCGCGCTCCATCGCCGCCGCGAGCCACGCCACTTCACCAGCGTCCTTGTCCGGCCGCGCGACCGTCAGCAGGCGCAGGGCACGCTCGCGATCCGCAGCGCCGACCGTCCGCAGGAAGTGCAGCAGCATGACGGTGCGCTTGCCCTCCCAGAGGTCGCCCGCCGACTCCTTGCCGTACGCGCCCTCGTCGGCCACGAGGTTGAGCACGTCGTCGGTGATCTGGAACGCGACCCCGGCGTGGAACCCGAGCGCGACCAGGTCCAGCAGCTCGTCCTCGGTGGGCCGGCCCTCCCCCGGCGGGCTGCCGCAGATGACGCCGATGCGCAGCGGCGCGATCACCGTGTACCAGCAGGTCTTCTTGTAGACCATGCGCACGTAGTCTCGGTCCTCCAGGTCGAACGTGCCGGCGGCGATCCAGTCGAGCTCGATGGCCTGACCCTCCACGGACTCGCGGGCCATCCGCTCGAACTCCCGCAGCACCAGCAGCGCCTTGCGCACCCCGACGGTCGACACGTTCTCCAGCAGCACGCCGACCGACAGGATGTTCGTCGCGTCGCCCACGTTGATCGCCACGGGAACGCCGCGGTCGGCGAACAGGGTGGCGCGTCCGCGGCGGAACGTGGAGGCGTCCTCGATGTCGTCGTGCACCAGGAAGCCGTTGTGCAGCAGCTCCAGCGCCGTGGCGGAGCCGAGTGCCTGCTCGGTCCGGCCACCCGCGGCGATCGCCGCGCTCAGGCAGATGGCGGGACGCAGCCCCTTGCCCTCGCGCAGCGGGTAGTCCGCGACGAGGTCGTACAGCGGGCCGTAGCCCGTGGCCCGACGCCGGAGGACCAGCTCGGCGATCTCACCGCGCACGAGGTCGCGCGCGTCGGCGAGGACGCGCGCGACCAGCCGTTCGTCGTGGGCCATGGGGCCGTCCTACCGCACGACGACGGCCCCCCACCACCGTGCGGTGGTCGAGGGGCCGTCGATCGGACGGATCAGGACGCGACGAGCGAGCGCAGCACGTACTGCAGGATGCCGCCGTTGCGGTAGTAGTCCGCCTCGCCGGGGGTGTCGATGCGCAGCACCGCGTCAAACGCGACGACCGTGCCGTCGACCTTCGTCGCCGTCACCGAGAGCGTGCGCGGGGTGGTGCCCTCGTTCAGCGCGGTGACGCCGGTGATGTCGAACGTCTCTGTGCCGTCCAGGCCGAGCGAGTCGGCCGACTCGCCCTCCGGGAACTGGAGCGGCAGCACGCCCATCCCGATGAGGTTGGAGCGGTGGATCCGCTCGAAGCTCTCGGTGATGACCGCCTTGACGCCCAGCAGGCTGGTGCCCTTGGCGGCCCAGTCGCGCGACGAGCCGGAGCCGTACTCCTTGCCGCCGAGCACCACCAGCGGGATGCCGGCCGCCTGGTACGCCTGCGCGGCGTCGTAGATCGACGACTGCTCGCCGGTCAGCAGGTT
Organism: Cellulomonas humilata; assembly: GCF_013359775.1. Taxonomy (GTDB): domain Bacteria; phylum Actinomycetota; class Actinomycetes; order Actinomycetales; family Cellulomonadaceae; genus Cellulomonas; species Cellulomonas humilata. The sequence continues at coordinate 132,388 of NZ_JABMCI010000065.1, forward strand.
CTGCGTGAACCCGCCCTCGACGCCCGGGACCAGCTGGTTGCGCAGCCGGATGTTGGCGAACGTGCCGCGGATCATGACCTCGTGGTTGCCGCGGCGCGAGCCGTAGGAGTTGAAGTCGCGGCGACCGACACCGTGCTCGGCGAGGTAGAGACCCGCCGGGCTGTCGGCCTTGATCGAGCCGGCCGGGCTGATGTGGTCGGTGGTCACCGAGTCGCCCAGCTTGGCCAGCACGCGCGCACCGTGGAAGTCCACGACCGGCGACGGCGCCGCCTGCATGCCCTCGAAGTACGGGGGCTTGCGGACGTAGGTGGACTCCTGGTCCCACTCGAACGTGTCGCCCTCAGGGGTCGGCAGCGCGCGCCACCGCTCGTCGCCCGAGAAGACGTCGGCATAGTCCTTGGTGAACATCGCGCGGTCGATCGAGGCGTCGATCGTGGACTGCACCTCGTCGGGCGTCGGCCAGATGTCCCGCAGGAAGATCGGCTGACCGGCCTCGTCGCGGCCCAGCGGGTCAGCCTCGAAGTCGAAGTCCATGGTCCCGGCCAGCGCGTACGCGATGACCAGCGGCGGGGAGGCCAGGTAGTTCATCTTGATGTCGGGGTTGATGCGCCCCTCGAAGTTCCGGTTGCCCGACAGCACGGCGGCCACGGCGAGGTCGTGCTCCTGCACGGTCTCCGAGACCTTCTCGTCCAGCGGGCCGGAGTTGCCGATGCAGGTGGCGCAGCCGTAGCCGACCAGGTGGAAGCCCAGCTTCTCGAGGTAGGGCCACAGGCCGGCCTTCTCGTAGTAGTTGGTCACCACCTGCGAGCCCGGCGCCATCGAGGTCTTGACCCATGGCTTGGCGGTCAGGCCCTTCTCGACGGCCTTCTTGGCGACGAGCGCGGCGGCGATCATCACCGACGGGTTGGACGTGTTGGTGCACGACGTGATCGACGCGATGGCTACGGCCCCGTGGAACAGGTCGAACGACCGGCCCTGGGTGTCCGTCGTCGGGTAGACCCGGGTCGCGGACGACGTGATCGCCGGCGAGTCGGACGCGGGGAACGACTCGCGCTCGGCCTCGTCGACCCCGTTGGTGACCTCGGGCGCGTACGTGGGCAGGTCGCGCTGGAACTGCTCCTTGGCCCGCGACAGCTCGATGCGGTCCTGTGGGCGCTTCGGTCCGGCGATCGACGGGACCACGGTGGACAGGTCGAGCTCGAGGTACTCGGAGAACACCGGCTGGACGTAGCCGTCCGACGTCGGGTCCAGCCACATGCCCTGCTCCTTGGCGTACGCCTCGACGAGCGCGAGCTGCTCCTCGGAACGGCCGGTCAGGCGCAGGTACTCGATCGTCACGGAGTCGATCGGGAAGATCGCGGCGGTCGAGCCGAACTCCGGGCTCATGTTGCCGATGGTCGCGCGGTTGGCCAGCGGCACGGCCGCGACACCCTCGCCGTAGAACTCGACGAACTTGCCGACCACGCCGTGCTGGCGCAGCTTCTGCGTGATGGTGAGCACGATGTCGGTGGCCGTGACGCCCAGCGGGATGGTGCCGGTGAGCTTGAAGCCGACGACGCGCGGGATGAGCATCGACACGGGCTGGCCGAGCATGGCCGCCTCGGCCTCGATGCCGCCGACGCCCCAGCCGAGCACGCCCAGGCCGTTGACCATCGTGGTGTGCGAGTCGGTGCCGACGCAGGTGTCGGGGTAGGCCTTGCCGTCACGCACCATGACCACGCGCGCGAGGTACTCGATGTTCACCTGGTGCACGATTCCGGTGCCCGGCGGGACGACCTTGAAGTCGTCGAACGCCGTCTGGCCCCAGCGCAGGAACTGGTAGCGCTCGAAGTTGCGCTCGTACTCCAGGGCGACGTTGCGCTCGAACGCGTCGGCGCGGCCGGCCACGTCGATCTGCACGGAGTGGTCGATGACCAGCTCGGCGGGCGCCAGGGGGTTGATGCGGCTGGCGTCGCCACCGAGCTCGACGACGGCCTCGCGCATCGTGGCCAGGTCGACGACGCAGGGCACGCCGGTGAAGTCCTGCATGATCACGCGGGCGGGCGTGAACTGGATCTCGGTGTCGGGCTGCGCGTCCGGGTCCCACTGCGCGAGCGCGCGCACGTGGTCGGCGGTGATGTTGGCGCCGTCCTCGGTGCGTAGCAGGTTCTCCGCGAGCACCTTGAGGCTGAACGGCAGGCGCTCGACCCCCGGCACGGCCGAGAGACGGAACACCTCGTACGAGGCATCACCGACCTCGAGTGTTCCCTTCGAACCGAAGCTGTCGACGCTGCTCACGGGGGCTCCTTCGCTGGCGAGTCTGCCGGTGTTCCTGTCCGGGGATGCAAGTCACCCGGACCGCTGGGCGGTGCGACCTCCCAGCCTAGGCGCGGCGAGGATCGCGATTTATCTCGACATCAAGATACATGCTCACGGGCCCCCGCGCACACGCGTCCACGTCGGCGTGGCGCGTGTGCGCGAGGGCCCGCGGGCTGTCTCGGTCAGCTCTGCGCGGCGCGCTCCGCGTCCACGGCGTCCTGCGCCTTGCGCTCCGCCTCGATCGCCCGCTCGTGCGAGCGCGGGTCGTACTCCGGCGTGCCCTGCTTGTGCAGCTCCTGGGTGACCAGCCGCTTCGCCTCCGCCAGTCGGCTGATCGCGTCCTTGTCGCTCACCGTGCCGCTCCCCTCTGCCGGGCCGCTCCGGTCCGGCTACGCGTTCCACGCTAGTCCGGGGGCCGCCGGCGTGCACCCAGTCAGCGGGTCAGGACGGCGACGGCCTCGACGTGGTGCGTCATGGGGAACAGGTCGTACGCCTTCAGGTCCGCCAGCGCGTACCCGGCGTCGGCGAACAGGGCGATGTCGCGGGCCAGCGCGGCCGGGTCGCACGCGACGTAGACCACCCGCTCCGGGCGCAGCTCGGTGATCCCGGCGACGACCTTGCGGCCCGCCCCGGTGCGCGGCGGGTCGAGCACGACCGCGTCGGCGTGCACCACGTCGGAGTCCGAGTCGACCTGGCCCGAGAGGACCTGGGCGACGTCGCCGGCGTGCAGCTCGACGTTCGAGCGGTCGTGCAGGTTGCGCCGCGCATCCTTGACCGCGCGAGCGTCGCCCTCGACGGACACCACCTCGCCCGTCGGGCCGACGGCGTCCGACAGCGGTGCGGTGAACAGGCCGGACCCCGAGTAGAGGTCCAGCACGGCCGCCCCGTCCACGTCTCCGAGCCCGGCGAGCACCGCGCTCACCAGCAGGTCGGGGGCCTCCCGGTGCACCTGCCAGAAGGCAGCGCCCGCCACGCGGAACTCGTACCCGACCTCACCGTGCTGGACGTGCTCCTTGACCGCGGTGCGCGCGTTGGGCCGGCCGTCCATGCGACCGCGCCCGAGGTCGAAGGGCGCGCCGTCGACCAGGACGAGCGGGGCGTCGCCGCTGGACGGGGCGATCGCCTCGACCCGCGCACCGCCGGACCAGCGCCGGCCGAACAGGTCGAGGGCCGCGATCGCCTCGTTGGCCAGGGGCATCGAGTCGAGCAGACGCACGTCGTGCGAGCGGAAGCCGTGCATGCCCGCCCGGCCCTCGGCGTCCGTGACCAGGTCGATCCGGGTGCGGTAGCCGAGGCCGCCACGCTCGTCGTCCCCCGGAGCGGCCAGCACGGGGACGTCCAGGTCCAGCTTGGCCAGGCGGCGCAGCTGCTCGGCGAGCACCGCGGCCTTCCACGCGCGCTGCGCGGGCAGGGAGACGTGGGCGAGCTCGCCGCCGCCGACCCCACCCGGACCGGCGGCCGGCCAGGCCGACTCGACGCGGTCGGGCGACGCCTCGAGGATCTCGACGGCGTCGGCGCGCCAGAACTTCGCCGTCTCCCCCGCGTCGGTCAGGCGCGCGCGGACCCGTTCGCCGGGCAGCGTGTGCCGCACGAAGATGACGCGTCCCTCGTGGCGCGCCACGCAGTGACCGCCGTGGGCCACCGGGCCGATCTCGAGCTCGACGAGCTCGTCGACGCGGTCGGGTGCAGAGTCAGTAGCCACGCGGAACGGTACCCCGGACCGGCTCCTCGAGCCCCGTCTGCCCCTCGGTGGACGCCAGCTGCCAGGGCACGGAGGCCACCACCACGCCGGGGGTGAACAGGAGCCGCCCCTTGAGCCGGAGCGCGCTCTGGTTGTGCAGCAGCTGCTCCCACCAGTGCCCCACCACGTACTCGGGGATGTAGACCACGACGAGGTCGCGGGGGCTGTCGCGGCGGATCGAGCGGACGTAGGTGAGCACCGGTCGGGTGATCTCCCGGAACGGGGAGTCGAGCACGCGCAGCGGCACCGGGATGTTCATGGCCTCCCACTGCTCGCGCAAGGTCACCACGTCCTCGGGGTCGACGCCGACCGTCAACGCCTCCAGGAGCTGCGGCCGCGACGCGCGGGCGTAGGCCAGCGCGCGCATCGTCGGGCGGTGCAGGTGCGACACCAGCACGATCGCGTGCACGCGGCTGGGCAGCGCCCGGGCGGCCTCGGCGTCGGTGCCCAGCGCCAGCTCGGCGCGCACCAGCGCGTAGTGGCGGTGGATCGACTGCATGAGGACGTAGATGACCGCCATGGCCAGGATCGCGATCCACGCGCCATGGGTGAACTTGGTGATGAGCACGACGACGAGCACCGTCGCGGTCATCACCAGGCCCACAGAGTTGATGATCCGCGACCGCTTCATGCGCGTCCGGGCCGCCGGGTCCGGCTCCGTGCGCAGGTGCCGCGTCCAGTGCCGCACCATGCCCAGCTGGCTCACCGTGAACGACACGAAGACGCCGACGATGTACAGCTGGATCAGGCGGGTGACCTGCGCGTCGAACGCCCAGATCAGCACGATCGCCGCCAGCGCCAGGGTGACGATGCCGTTGGAGAACGCCAGCCGGTCGCCGCGGGTGTGCAGCTGGCGGGGCAGGTAGCCGTCGCGCGCCAGGATCGAACCCAGCACCGGGAACCCGTTGAACGCGGTGTTCGCCGCGAAGAACAGGATCAGCCCGGTGACCACCGCGATGAGGACCGCCACGAAGGGCACGTTCTGGAACACCGCGGCCGACAGCTGGCTGATCACGGGGTGCTGGTCGTAGCCCTCGCCCACGGGCACGCCATCGCGCAGCAGCTGGGTCTGGGGGTCGTCGGCGAAGATCACGCCGGTGGCACGGGAGAGCAGCAGGATCGACATGATCATGACGATCGAGAGGCTGCCCAGCAGCGCCAGGGTGGTCGCGGCGTTCTTGGACTTCGGCTTCTTGAACGCGGGGACGCCGTTGCTGATGGCCTCCACGCCCGTGAGGGCGGCGCAGCCGGAGGAGAAGGCGCGCAGGATGAGGAAGAAGCCGGCGAGGCCGGTGAGCCCCTGGTCGAACGCCGCGTCGGGCGCGAGCTCGAAGCCGGAGCTCTCCGCCATCGCCAGGTTGCCGGTGAGCAGCTGGACCGATCCCACGACCGCCAGAGCGCCGATCGCGAGCATGAACATGTAGACCGGGATGGCGAACAGGCTCCCGGACTCCTTGACGCCGCGCAGGTTGGCCACCGTCAGCAGCACGACAAGCCCGACCGCGAACGCCGCCTCGTGCCCCCGCAGCGCGGGGAGGGCGGTCGCCGCGTACTGCGCGGCCGACGAGATGGACACCGCGACGGTCAGCACGTAGTCGACCAGCAGCGCACTGGCCACGGTGACGCCGGCGTTCTTGCCCAGGTTGGTCGTCGCGACCTCGTAGTCACCTCCCCCGGACGGGTAGGCGTGCACGTTCTGCCGGTAGGAGGCGACGACGACGATCATCACCGCGACGACGGCCAGGCCGACCCACGGCGAGACCACCAGGGCCGTCATCCCCGCGAGGGAGAGCGTCAGCAGGATCTCGTCGGGCGCGTAGGCCACCGACGAGAGCGCGTCCGACGCGAACACGGGAAGAGCGATGCGCTTCGGGAGGAGCGTGTGGCCGAGCCTGTCGCTGCGGACGGGGCGTCCGAGCAACAGGCGTTTGGCGGCATCCGAGAGGTCCGACACGATGCGCAATGCTAGGCCCGCGCGCGGCAGCCCACACCACCGCCCGCGGCGCGCCGGTCGAGGCGGACGGTATAGCGTGCCCCACTGTGCACTTCGTGATCATGGGATGCGGCCGGGTAGGCGCCACGCTGGCCAAGAGCCTGGAGGACAACGGGCACTCCGTGTCCGTCATCGACCAGAACCCCGAGGCGTTCCGGCGCCTCGACCCGGAGTTCGGCGGCAACAAGGTGACCGGCCTCGGCTTCGACCGGGACACCCTCACTCAGGCGGGGATCGAGGACGCGTTCGCGTTCGCGGCCGTGTCCGACGGCGACAACTCGAACATCCTCGCGGCTCGCGTGGTGCGCGAGACGTTCGGCATCGAGAACGTGGTCGCCCGCATCTACGACCCGCACCGCGCCGAGATCTACCAGCGCCTGGGCATCCCCACGGTCGCCACCGTGCGCTGGACCGCGCACCAGGTGCTCCGCCGCCTGCTGCCCATGGGCGCCACCGACGAGTACCGCGACTCCTCCGGACAGATCCAGCTCTCGCAGGTGGACGTCCACGAGGGCTGGGTGGGCAAGCCGCTGCGCGTGCTGGAGGAAGCCACCGGCGCCCGGATCGCGTACGTCACCCGCTACGGCGACGGCCTGCTGCCGACGTCGACCACCGTCCTGCAGGAGAACGACACCGTGCACGTGCTCATGCGGGCGGACGCCTCCGCCCTGGTCGAACGCATCCTCACGAGCGCGCCGGCGGTGACGGCGTGAGGGTCGTCATCGCGGGGGCCGGCTCTGTCGGACGCTCGATCGCGCGCGAGCTGCTCGGGCACGGCCACGAGGTCACCCTGATCGACCGCCAGCCGTCGGCCATGCGCGTCTCGCAGGTCGCCGACGCCGAGTGGCTGCTGGCCGACGCCTGCGAGCTGCCCACCCTGCGCCAGGTCAAGGCCGACGAGTGCGACGTGGTGGTGGCCGCCACCGGCGACGACAAGGCCAACCTCGTCATCTCGCTGCTGGCCAAGACGGAGTTCGGCGTCCCGCGCACGGTCGCCCGCGTGAACAACCCGAAGAACGAGTGGATGTTCGACGAGGCCTGGGGCGTGGACGTGGCCGTGTCGACGCCGCGGATCATGACCGCGATGGTCGAGGAGGCCGTCACGGTCGGCGACCTGGTGCGCATCTTCACGTTCCACCAGTCCCGCGCAGACATCCTCGAGCTCACGCTCCCCGACGACTCGCCGCTGGCCGGCGTGCGCGTCGGTCAGATCGAGTGGCCCGCGGACACCGTGCTCGCGTGCATCGTGCGGGACGCGCGACCGATCGCCCCCAGCCCCGACGACACGCTCGAGGGCCGGGACGAGCTGCTGTTCGTCACGGCTCGGGAAGCGGACGAGGCCGAGCTGGAAGCGCTGCTGACCCACGGACCAGCGACCAGCTGAGCCAGAGGGTCAGCGCGGTCAGCGGCAGGCCCATGGCCAGCTTGGCCGTGCCGAGCCACGCGACCTCGTCGGCCAGGTACAGCGGCACCTGGACCGCGAGCCGGACGCCGAACATCGCCACCCACGGCCACGTGGCGAGCGCGTAGCGGCGACGCAGCACCGGATCGGCACGCCACGCCACCGCGGCGCCCCACGAGCCGTTGCTCGACAGCGGCCCCTCGGCCCGGAACAGACCCATGACGAGACCGACCAGAGGCCAGCCGGCGAGGATCGAGACCAGCGTCGCGAGCAGGTACGCGACGTTGACCCAGAGCCCGTAGGCGAAGTAGTCCGAGGCGTCGCCGGACCGCCACGCCCAGATCACGCCGATACCGACGCCCACGAGTCCGGAGAACGCCTGCGTGACGGGCGTGCGCTGCACCAGCCGCACCACCACCGCGACCACTGCCGCGCCCGCCGCGGCGATCAGCGCCGGCGTGAGCCGCTGGCCCGACGCGAGGTACACCACGACGAAGAGCAGTCCGGGGGCGACCGACTCGACGACCCCACGCACTCCCCCGACCGCGTCGGCGACCGAGAACTGCTCGGCCGTGAGCGCGCGCATCCCGCGCAGGCCACCCTCCTCGGGCGGTACGACGTCGTCGATCGCGTCGATCCCCTTCAGGGGATCGGCCGCCTGGTGGTCACTCACCGGGACGCGGCCGCAGCTCGTAGCGGGGGTTGAACACGGTGCGACGGCCGTCGATCAGGCACACCAGGCCTTCGATCTTCAGTCGGCGACCGGGCGTGACGCCGGAGATCTCCCGGCGGCCCAGCCAGACCAGGTCCAGCGACCCGCTCCCGTCGTACAGCTCGGCCTCCAGGGCCGGTACGCCCTCGCGGGGCCGCAGCGTGACGGACCGGATGACGCCGGAGACGCTGGCCCGCGAGCGGTCGCGCAGCTGCTCGACGGGCGTGCACCCCACCGAGCGGTGGGCGTCGGCGCGCTCCTCGTCGGCCTCGATCTCGGCCTGGGACGCGACCGCCTTCTTCAGGCGTTCCTTGAGGCTCATCGGATCTCCGTGATCTCCGGACCCCGGCGCAGGGGGTCGAAGTCGGGCACCGCCGGGGCGGCGTCGGGCGGCGCGGCGGCCTGCAGGTTCGGCGTCCCCGGTCCGGGCAGCCGCAGGGTGAGCAGGTCGCGGGGCGGACGCGCGTCGGTGCCCCGGACCACGACGATGCCGGCGAAGAGCTGCTCGAGGGCCGTGGCGGCGGCCGGGTCCACGGCGGCGCGGCCGGTGATCACACCGCGCACGAACCAGCGCGGACCGTCGGCGCCGACGAAGCGGGCGGGACGGTGCCCGGTGCGCCCCTCAGGGGTCCGCACGGGGAGGCGCGCCAGCAGCTCGCGGCCGAACGGTCCCGGGAGGTCGTCCGCCGAGCCGCCCTGCTGCGTCACGGACTCGGCGATCTCCGCCCGGATCTCGTCCCAGATGCCCTCGGTGCGGGGTGCGGCGAAGGCCTGCACCTGGAGCGACGAGCCGTCGATGAGGATCGACGCCGCGGACACGACGTCCGTGGCCTTGTCGATCTCCATCCGCAGCTCCATGCCCTGCACGCCGGGCACGAGGATCGCCCCGAGGTCGACGCGCGGGACGTCGTCGTCCACCTGCGAGGCGTCCCACGGGCCACCCGTGCGCTCGACCGGCGCGGACGGGAGGTCGTCGCCGGGCTCGTCGACGACGGCAGGCTCGTCGACCTCGGTCTCCACCGCGTCGTCTGGGGCGGAATCCTTTCCACCACGCCGGAACAGCGCCACGTGCTCACTCCTCTTCGACGCGCTCGCGCGCATCAGTTGCCAACAGATCGACAGTAGTCCCGACCTAGACGCTCGGTGCAGCCTTCCAGCCGCCGCTGGAGCCGAAGCCACCGTCGCCGCGGTGCGAGCCGGGCAACGTCTCGGCCTCCACGAAGCGGACCCGCTCCACCCGCTGGACCACCAGCTGCGCGATCCGGTCGCCCCGGTGCAGCTCGAGCGCGTGCTCCACGTCCGTGTTCAGCAGCGTGACCGCGATCTCGCCCCGGTAGCCGGCGTCGACGGTGCCAGGGGCGTTCACGATGGTGAGACCGTGCCGCATGGCCAGCCCGGAGCGCGGGTGCACGAACGCGGCGAACCCGTCCGGCAGCGCGATGGCGACGCCCGTCGGCACCGTCACGCGTCCCTGGGGCGGGATCACGACGTCGATCCTGGAGACCAGGTCGGCGCCGGCGTCGCCGGGGTGCGCGTAGGCGGGCGCGGGAAGGTCGGGGTCGAGGCGCAGGAGGAGAACCTCGGGGCTGGGGTCGGCCGTCACGGGGCCCGACCCTACCCGCCGGATGGGATGCTGGGTGCATGCCCGAAGCTCCCAGCGGCACCCCGCTGCCCTCGTCCCAGACCGCCGCGCCCACGTACGCCGAGCGGCTCTGGCTCGGCCCGCTCGGGTGGGTGCTGCTCGTGGCCTTCGCGCTCATGGTGTTCGTCGCGTTCGTCCCCGTCGACGTGCGTGCCGCCGCAGCCGTCGGGGTCGCCGTGCTGGCCGTCGGCGTCCTCGTGCTCGCCGGTGCGGCGCCTCGCGTGGAGGTGCGGGAGGGCACGCTCCGGGCCGGCGGTGCGCACATCCCGCTGGCCCTGCTGGGGCCGGCCGTCCCGCTCGACCCGGCCTCGACGACCGCGGAGCTGGGGCCGCGCCTGGACGCGCGCGCCCACCTGTGCCTGCGCGGGTGGATCCACACCGCCGTGCGCGTCGAGGTGCGCGACCCGCAGGACCCGACCCCGTACTGGGTGGTCTCCACCCGCCACCCAGCCGAGCTGGCTGCGGCGCTGAACGGCTGAGGGCCCGCCGCGCTGACATGCCGAGGGCCCGTCGCCCGGTGGTGCTGGGCGACCGGCCCTCAGGTCAGTCGTGGAACGTGGGTGGAGGCGATCAGGCCGCGCACTCCGAGCAGACGGGTCGTCCGTCGCGCTCGTAGGCGAGCTGGCTTCGGTGGTGCACCAGGAAGCAGCTCGAGCAGGTGAACTCGTCCGCCTGCCGTGGCAGCACGCGCACCGAGAGCTCCTCGCCGGACAGGTCCGCGCCCGGGAGCTCGAACCCTTCGGCCGCCTCGGTCTCGTCCTCGTCCACCACGCCCGAGTTCTTGTCGGAGCGCCGAGCCTGGAGCTCCTGGAGCGAGTCCTCGCTCAGGTCCTCCTCGGTCTTGCGCGGGGCGTCGTAGTCGGTAGCCATGTGTGGCGTCACACTCCGTGTCTGGATGGAATCTCGTACGCGGGATCAATGCACGCGACGTGCTTTTGTTCCCGCGCGCGGTGGGATTCTGCACCACTTTCGAGCGTTGAGCGAACCGGACGCGTGACCGATTTCGTCGCGGTCGGTGTGGGAGCGTTTTCAGGCGTCCGAGTCGGCGTCCAGGCTTTCGAGGATCGACCGCAGCTCCTCGACCGCACCCGGTACCCCCGCGACCGTCATCGCCTCCTGCGCCTGCCCGCCCCGCAGCCCTGTGACCTGCGCTCCCGCCTCCTGGGCGATCAGCGCACCGGCCGCGAGGTCCCACGGCTGGAGGCCGCGTTCGTAGTACAGGTCGAGCCCGCCGGCGGCCACCGCGCACAGATCCAGCGACGCACAACCTGCGCGACGAATATCACGTACCCGCGGCAACAGTTCTGCGACGATTCGCCCCTGCACCCGCCGCCTGGAGGCGACGTAACCGAAGCCGGTGCCCACCAGTGAGTCGATCAAGGAGCGGGGCGGGTTCACCCGTAGCACCCGCCCGTCGAGCGTCGCACCCAGGCCGAGGCCTGCGGTGAACGACCGTCCGTCCTCCGGGGAGAAGACGGCGCCGGCGAGTGCGGTCCAGGTCGCCGGGTCGGGAGCGACGGTGGGGTCCGGACCCATGACGGCCGCTACGGAGACGGCGTAGGGCGAGTGCCCGTAGAGGTAGTTCACGGTGCCGTCGATCGGGTCCACCACCCAGGTGATCCCGGAGGTGCCGGGGTGGAAGGCCTCCTCCTCACCGAGGATCGCGTCGTGCGGCCGCAGCTCCGCCAACCTCGTGCGCAGCAGCGCCTCCGAGGCGAAGTCCATCGCCGTCACCACGTCCTGGGCGCTGGACTTCGTGGCCGACACGGTGACGTTCCGCCGACCGTCGCTGACCAGCGCACCGGCCTCGCGGGCGAGGGCCTCGGCGATCTCTACGAGCGCGCGGACCTGGTCAGGGGTGTGGGGGGTCACGCGCCCATCCTGTCAGCGAACGGTCCCCCGCCACGGTCCGGGCGCCTTCAGCTGGTACCGCAGCGCACCCACCCGCAGGGCGAACACCGCGGCCACCACGGCGACGCTGGTCGCGGTGGTGATCGCCTCCTGCCACCACAGGACCGCCGTCGCGGTGGACCCCAGCAGCGCGGGGATCGCGTACAGCTGCCGGTGGTGGAGCACGACGGGGACCTCGCCCGACAGCAGGTCGCGCAGCACGCCGCCGCCCACCCCGGTCATCACCCCGACCACCACCGCGGCCGTCAGCGTGGTGCCGTACTCGAGCCCCTTGATCGTCCCGACGACGCTGAACAGGGCCAGGGCCCCGGCGTCGAGGACCTCGATGAAGCGCCGCGCGCGCTCGAGCCGGGGGTGGAAGAAGTAGATGACGGTCGCGCCGAGGACGGCGGTCATGATGAACCGCCAGTTCGAGATGCCCACCGGCGGCACGGCCCCGATGAGGACGTCGCGCAGCATGCCCCCGCCCAGGCCGGCCGCCCAGGCGAGCACGATGATGCCGAACACGTCGAACTGCTTGCGGACCGCGGCGAGCGCCCCCGACATCGCGCCGACGAAGACCCCGATCAGCTCGAGGATGGGCTCCAGCGGGATGTCCGTGTCCACGCCGCAGATCATGACAGCGCGGCGCGTCGGCGGCGTGATCCCGCGCCGCACCGGCCCGGGTCCGCGCCGTCGAGCCGGATCGGTGGCAGGCTCGTGCCCGAGTTACCGGGAGGTCGCATGGGTGAGCTGGAGCTGGTGGGTCTGCACGAGGACGGGGAGCACCTCGTCCTGGTGGCCCCGGACGGCGCACGCTTCCGCGTGCGCATCGACGAGCCGTTGCGCGCCGCCGTGCGTCGCGACCGGCCGCAGCTCGAGCAGCTGCGCGCCGAGAGCGCCGGGACGCTGAGCCCTCGGGAGATCCAGGCCCGTATCCGCGCCGGCGCGACGACGCAGGAGGTGGCGGACTCCGCCGGCCTTCCCGTCGAGCGCGTCCGCCGGTACGAGGGACCGGTCCTTGCCGAGCGCGAGCACATCGCCGAGCAGGCGCGCGGCACCCGCGTCGGGCGGGAGTCCGGTGCGCCGACCCTCGGTGACCTGGTGACCGACCGGCTCGCCGCACGCGGTGTCGAGCTGGCCTCGCTGGCGTGGGACGCCGCCCGGGAGTCCTCCGGGCCCTGGGTCGTCCTCGCCCGGTTCGCCGTGGGCGACTCCGAGCACGAAGCGCGCTGGACGTTCGACCCCGCCAAGCGGACGGTCGTCGCCGTCGAGGACGAGGCCCGGTGGCTGTCCGAGACCGAGCTCGCCGACGAGCCGGTGTCGCGGCGCCACCTGGCGGCCGTGCGGGACGTGGTGTTCGACTTCCAGGGTGACGGCGCTGCGCTCCGCGGCCCGCACGACGCACCCGGACCGGTCGAGCCCGAACCCGTCCCGGACCCGCAGGAGCAGACGGCCTCGCTCCTGGACGACCTGCGCAGCCGGCGCGGTGTCCGGCAGGCGGTCGAGCTCGGCGACGACGACGACTCCGAGGAGTTCGAGGGCTTCGGCCCCCAGCACGCGTTCGACTTCGGCCGGCTGGACACCTCGGTGCCGGGCGCTCATCCGGTCGACGCGGACGACGCCGCCGAGGCGCAGGTCTACCCCGCGCCCGTCGCCGTCCCGGAGCCGGTCACGACGCCGGCGGCTGCCGCCGAGCACGACGAGAACGAACGCCCCCGCGCCCGCCGCGGACGCGCCAAGGTGCCCAGCTGGGACGAGATCGTCTTCGGCGCAAAACCAGAATGACCGGCGGTCGATGACCAGCGGTCGGTGACGCCGGCGCTCAGAGGCTGAGCTCGTCCACGGACGTGAGCGTCTGCGGGCTGGGCGAGGAGGCGCGGGCGGCCGCGGCGGTCATGCGGCGCATGTGGTGCCGTCGGCACAGAACCTCGTAACCGACCTCGTCGGCGCCCGCCTCGACGTCGCCGACCACCACCTGCGCGCCCTCGACCACCATGGTCCCGCCGATCGTGCGGGCGTTGTGCGTGGCCCGCGCCCCGCACCAGCACAGCGCGCGCACCTGGAGGATCTCCACCCGGTCGGCGAGCTCGACCAGGCGGGCGGCCCCCGGGAACAGCCGGGCGCGGAAGTCGGTGGAGATGCCGAAGACGTAGACGTCCACGCCCAGCTCGTCGACCACCCGGGCCAGCTGCTCCACCTGCGCGGCGGTGTAGAACTGCGCCTCGTCGCCGATGAGATAGTCGACCGGCCGGCCGTGCGTGCGGCGGGCGATGACGTCGGACCAGAAGTCGGTCGAGTCGTCCACCTCGTGCGCGCGCTGCGTCAGCCCGAGGCGGGAGGAGATGGTCGCGGTGCCCGCGCGGTCCTGCCGCGTGAACAGCACCCCGTCGCGTCCGCGCGCCGCGTGGTTGTGGTGCATCTGGAGCGCCAGCGTGGACTTGCCGCTGTCCATCGTGCCGGAGAAGAAGACCAGCTCGGCCATCAGGCGACCACCAGGCACGGAACAAGCATCTCGAGGGCGGTCAGGGAGCCGTGCACCCCGACCAGGTCGAGGGAGGCCGGCGTCTGGGTGCGCGAGTCCACGACGGTGGCGCGTCCGGTCATGGCGACCACCACGTCGCCGATCACCGGGAGCACGTGCGCGGAGACGTCACCGAACCAGGAGTCGTCCACGGCCTCGGTGCGCGTGGCGACGACCGCAGCGTCCCCGAGCACCTCCCGCCACCGCCGTGCCACCACGCCAGGGTCGACACCGGCACGCAGGTGCAGGTGCAGCGCGCGCGGCTCCCCCGCCACCAGCTCGACACCGTCGCCCAGCACGGGATCCGTCGCCACGTCCCAGCGCAGCGACCGGTCGACGTCGACCATCCCGTGGTCGGCCGTGATGACCAGCACCGTGTCCCGCGGGAGCGCCCGGGCGAGCCGTCCGAGCTCCGCATCGAGCTCGGCCAGCGCGTCGCCCCACTGCCAGGAGCCCCACCCGTGGCGGTGCCCCGCCTTGTCGACGTCGCCCCAGTACAGGTAGGCCACCCCGGGCCGGCGCAGCGCCTCGATCGTGGCGTCGACGCGCGAGGCGAGGGACTCGGCCGCCTTGTAGGTGGGGCCACGCAGAGCGGCCTCGGTGAGCCCGGAGCCGGAGAACCGCACCGGCCCGATGCTCGTCACGCTCGTGCCGGCCGCGACGAGCCGCTCGAACACGGTCGTCTCGCGCTGCCACTCGCGGGCCGGCGGGAGCCCGGTCCAGCTCACGAGGTTGCCCAGCTGACCGCTGGCGGGATCGCGGACCGTGTACCCGAGCATCCCCGTGCGACCGGGCGGCAGCGCCACCCCGAACGTACCCATCGCGGTGGCGGTGGTGGAGGGGAACGTGCTGGTCAGAGGGGCGGAACCGGCGAGCCGCTGCCGCAGGAAGGGTGCGTGACCCGCGCGCTCGGCGAGGTTCCCGTGCCCGAGGCCGTCGACGAGCACCACGCAGACGCGCGACGCGTCGGGCAGCCCGAGGGTCTTCTGCGCGAGGTCCGCGTCCGGCACGCCCTGCACGCCGATCGCGCCGGCGACCGCCGGAAGGACCCGGCCGAGGCACGGGTACCGGGAGGCCGGCGCCACGAGGTCCGCCGCGTCGAGCGCGTCCTTCAGCCGCGACGGCGCCGTCGGGCGAGGAGTCTCGAGATCGGTCATCGCGCCCGTGCGCTCGCCGCGGACAGCTGACGCGCGAACGCGGTGGCGGCGCGCACCGAGTCGAGCCCCTCTGCGGCGGCGCTCACGCGCACCACGACGTCGTCGGGCGCGAGCGTGCCGGTGAGCCCGTGGTCCGCGTCGCAGCTGGGGTCCCCGCACGTCGCAGGCTCGAGGTCCACCCGGGAGACCGCCCCCCAGCCGATCACCAGCGTGAGCTCCTGCGCAGGCTGCCCGCGCTCGTGCTTCTCCGGCAGGGGCACCACGTGGGTGAGCGCGACCGACGTCAGCTCGGCCAGCGGCACCGCCTCGGTGGTCGCCGACGCCGAGGCCGACGGGTGCTCGGAGTCGGCCGGGTGGTCGTCGACGTGGGCGACGACCAGGCGCGTCGGGGTCAGCACCAGCACCGTGACGTGGCGGCGGACCTCGGCGGCGTCGAACGTCGTCTCGGGGTGGACCAGGTGAGCCACGACCTCCTCGTCGGCGAGGGCCACGTCGAGCACGTCGACGACGAGCTCCGGGTAGTAGCCGGCACGGTGGAGGTCCTGGTGCAGGGCGGGAGCAGCAGCGGGCACCCGCCCATCCTCCCACCTCGACGGCCGTGGCCAGCGACCGGGTCCCCGTCCGGCCACGCTCACACCCTCGACAGCCGGCGGGTGGCGTCCGCGCGGTCGGCCCGCGACACCGCGGCCCGTGCGCCCAGCACCACCGCTCCGTGCTCGGAGACGACCACCGGGTTCAGCTCGAGCGACCGCAGCTCGGGCAGGTCGTCGGCGAGGACGGCGACCCGCGCGATGAGGTCCTCGAGGGCGGCCACGTCGAGCGCGGGCAGGCCGCGGTAGCCGAACAGCCGGGGGGCCGCCCGAGCGGTGCGGACCAGCTCGGCGACGTCGACGTCCGTGAGCGGCGGGACACCGTAGGCGATGTCGCCTAGCAGGTCCGACGCGTCACCGGCGAGGCCGAAGCTGATGATCGGCCCGAACAGCGGGTCCTCCACCGACCGCACGACGCACGCCGACCCGTGCGGGGCCATGGCCTGCACCTCGAGCGGCGCGTCGACGTCGCCCTGCTCGTGGCCCGCAGCCAGCGTCAGCACCTGCTCCACGTCCGCCCGCAGCTCGGTCTCGTCGGCTACGTCGAGCCGCACGCCGCCGAGGTCCGCGCGGTGCCGCAGGGCGGGGACCGTGGTCTTGATCGCGACCGGCCACCCGATGCTCTCCGCGGCGGCCACGGCCTCGTCGGCGTCGTGCACCCGGAAGGACGGCAGGACGCTGACGCCCACCGTGGCGAGCAGCTCGGAGGTCCGCTCGGGGCTGAGCGCCAGGGCCGCGTCGCCCGACGCCTCCGCCTCGAGCCACCCCGCCACGAGCCGCCGGGCGGCACGCGTCTCGACGCCCTCGGGATGCAGGGGACGGCCCCGGTCCCCGTCGCGCCACTGCGCGTACCGGGCGGCGTGCCCGAGCGCCAGTGCGGCGTCCTCCGGCGTGCTGTAGGCGGGGACGGTCCACTCCCGGCCGTCGTCGTCGGTGGCGGTCAGCTCGGGGGTGAGCCCGTGCAGGTCGTAGATGCACGCCACGGTGGTGCGGCCGGAGCGCGCGGCGGTCCGTGCGACCGCCTCCTGGAGCACCGTGTCGGGCCCGCCGACCGTGGGGATCCGGACGACCACCACGACGTCGCTGTCGGGGTCGCCGTACAGCGCGTCGACGGCGGCGTCCACGCGCTCGGGTGGGGCATCCTCGGGCAGCAGCTGGACGTGCCCGCTGACCACCAGCCCGGCGGCCGCGACGGCCTCCGCGACGAGCGCCGCGACGGACGCCGAGCTGGCCAGGATCGCGGTGCGCCGGCCCGCGGGCAGCGGCTGGTGCGCGAGGACCTGCGCCACGTCGAGCATCTGGTGCGTGTTCTCGACGCGGACGACCCCCGACTGCCGGAGCATCTCGGCGAGGGTCCGCGGCGGGGCGTGGGTGGGGCGCACCGCGTGGCCCGGCGGCACCACCTGCCCGGACCGCCCTGCCGTCACGACGATGACTGGCTTGAGGAGCGACAGGCGTCGGGCCACCCGCGAGAACTTCCGGGGGTTCCCCAGCGACTCGAGGTACAGGCCGACGACGTCCGTGTCGACGTCGTCGGCCCAGAACTGCATGAGGTCGTTGCCGGAGACGTCCGCCCGGTGCCCGGCGGAGACGAACTGCGAGAGGCCGATCCCCCGTCGGCGGACCGCCGCGAGCAGCGCCACCGACAGCGGCGCGGACTGGCAGAAGAGCCCGATCCGCCCCGTGGGCGGAGGCGCGTCCGCCAACGACGCGTTCAGCTGGAGACCGCCGGCGCGCGCGGACAGGATGCCGTAGGAGCCCGGGCCGACCACCCGCATCCCGGCCCCGTGGGCGACGCGCAGCAGCGCACGCTGCCGGTCCAGCCCGTCCGGGCCCTCCTCGGCGAAGCCCGAGGTGAGCAGCACCACGCCGTGCACCCCGAGCCGGGCCAGGCCGCGGACGACGTCGGCCGCCTCGTCCGACGGCACCGCGACGACCGCCAGCTCGACCGGTCCGGGGACGTCGGCCAGCGCCGCGTGCATCGGCAGGGCCGGGTCGCCGGGGACATCCACGGCGTGCACCAGCACGGACGGGTCCGCCACCAGCAGGTCCGCCAGCACGCGCGCGGCCAGGCGTCCGGCCAGGGTCTCCCCCGCGTCCACCCCGGGCCCGACCACGACGACCGAGCCCGCGTGCAGCAGGTCCCGCATGGAACGAGCCTCGGCGCGGTGCTCACGGTCGGCCATCACGGCGAGCGAGCGGTCGGTGGGGTCGATGTCGAACCCGACCGCGACGATGCCGTCCTCCGTGCGTTGCCGCACCTCGTACCCGGCGTCCTTGAACACGCCGATCATCCGGCCGTTCTGCGGCAGGACCTCCGCGACGAACCGACGGACGCCCCGCTCCCGGGCCGCGGCGGCGAGGTGCTC
This sequence comes from Cellulomonas humilata, assembly GCF_013359775.1. Lineage (GTDB taxonomy): Bacteria > Actinomycetota > Actinomycetes > Actinomycetales > Cellulomonadaceae > Cellulomonas > Cellulomonas humilata. Next base: position 150,706 of record NZ_JABMCI010000065.1, read on the forward strand.
GAGCAGGACGGACCCCAGGCCGCGCCCCTGGTGGGCGTCGGCGATGTTGAACGCCACCTCGGCCTCGTCGGTGCCGATCCGGTCGTACCGTGCGACCCCGATGATCTGGTCCGCGTCCTGCGGCTCGGCGCCGCTCGACACCGCCACGAGCGCGACGCGGTCCAGCTGGTCGACGTTCACCAGCCGGGCGAGGTCACGCTCCGGCAGCCGCTCCAGCGGGGCGAAGAACCGCATGTACGTCGAGCGCTCCGACTGTCCGACGTGGAACGCCTGCAGCGCGTCGGCGTCGTCGGGACGCAGGGGGCGGACGTGCGTCGTGGAGCCGTCGTGCAGCACGACGTCCGCCTCCCAGGCGGCCGGGTACACCGGACCCGGGCTCGGGTGGTCGTCGGCCGTGACGTCTGCCATGCCCCTGACGGTAGTGCGGCCAGCCGCGCGCCGCGGCCCGTCCAGGCCCGGGACGGGCCACAATGGTCGCCGCACCGCAGACCGGCACCGAGGAGCAGCACCCATGGCGCGTCGCCCCGCGACCCCCGAACTCCCGCCCGAGGACCTCGTCGAGCGCATCGTCGACATCGACGTCGCGACCGAGATGGAGGGCTCGTTCCTCGAGTACGCCTACTCCGTCATCTACTCCCGGGCCCTGCCCGACGCCCGCGACGGCCTCAAGCCGGTGCAGCGCCGGATCCTCTACCAGATGTCCGACATGGGCCTGCGCCCCGACCGCCCCTACGTGAAGTCGGCGCGCGTGGTCGGCGAGGTCATGGGCAAGCTGCACCCGCACGGCGACGCGGCGATCTACGACGCGATGGTCCGCCTCGCGCAGCCGTTCTCGCTGCGCCTGCCGCTGGTGGACGGGCACGGCAACTTCGGCTCGCTCGACGACGGCCCCGCCGCCCCGCGGTACACCGAGGCCCGCATGGCGCCGTCCGCGCTGGCGATGACCACCGGGCTCGACGAGGACGTCGTCGACTTCGTGCCCAACTACGACAACAAGCTCACCCAGCCCGAGGTGCTCCCCGCCGCGATCCCGAACCTGCTGGTCAACGGCGCGGCCGGCATCGCGGTCGGCATGGCCACCAACATGGCGCCGCACAACCTCGTCGAGGTGGTCGCTGCGGCCCGGCACCTGGTCCTGCACCCCGACGCCACGCTCGAGGACCTGCTGCGGTTCGTCCCCGGCCCCGACCTGCCGTCGGGCGGCAAGATCGTCGGCCTGGAGGGCGTCCGCGAGGCGTACCGGACGGGCCGCGGCGCCTTCCGCACGCGCGCCACGGCCCGCATCGAGAACGTCACCGCGAAGCGCAAGGGCATCGTCATCACGGAGCTGCCGTACACGGTGGGCCCGGAGAAGGTCATCGAGAAGATCAAGGAGGGCGTCCAGAACAAGAAGCTCTCCGGCATCTCGGACGCCGTCGACCTCACGGACCGCCAGCACGGGCTGCGGCTGGTCATCGAGATCAAGACGGGCTTCCACCCCGAGGCCGTCCTCGAGCAGCTCTACCGGTACACGCCGCTGGAGGACTCGTTCTCCATCAACAACGTCGCGCTCGTCGACGGGCAGCCGCGCACGCTCGGGCTGCGCGAGCTGCTGGTCGTCTGGGTGGAGCACCGGATCGTCGTGGTCCGCCGGCGTTCGCAGTTCCGGCTGGCCAAGCGCCTCGAGCGCCTCCACCTGGTGGAGGGCCTGCTCGTCGCGATCGTCGACATCGACGAAGTCATCCAGGTCATCCGCACGTCCGACGACGCCGACACGGCCCGCGCCCGGCTGCGCAGCGTGTTCGACCTGTCCGAGCCCCAGGCCGAGTACATCCTCGAGCTGCGGCTGCGTCGGCTCACCAAGTTCTCGCGCATCGAGCTGGAGAAGGAGCAGGAGCAGCTGGCACTGGAGATCGCGGAGCTGCGCGAGATCCTGGGCGACGAGGCCCGGCTGCGCACGCTGGTCTCGGCGGAGATGGCCGAGGTCGCGGCCACCTACGGGACCCCGCGCCGGACCATCCTGCTCGAGTCGGCGGGCGGCACCTCGATCACCGGCGCCCCCGCACCGCGCGGTGCCGCGGCTCCGTTGGAGATCGCCGACACCCCGTGCTGGGTGCTCCTGTCCGGCACCGGGCTGCTCGCTCGCACCGCGTCGGAGGACCTGCCTGCGCGGGTCGAGGGCGCGCGCCGGTCGAAGCACGACGTCGTGTCCGCGTCCGTCGCCACCACCGCACGCGCCGAGGTCGGCGTGGTGACCTCCCAGGGCCGCATCGTCAAGGTGTCCGTGCTCGACCTCCCCGGCCTTCCCCCGACCGACGGAGCACCCTCCCTCTCCGGCGGCGTCCCGCTCGGCGAGGTGGTGACTCTCCTGCCGCGCGAGCGCGTGGTGGGCCTCGCGTCGCTCGCGTCCGGCGCGCCGACGCTCGCGCTGGCCACCGTGCAGGGCACGGTGAAGCGGGTCTCGGCCGGCGACGTGCCCGGCAACCGGGACGCCTGGGAGGCGATCTCGCTCAAGGACGGCGACGAGGTGGTCGGCGCCGCCGCCGTGACCGACACCGACGAGCTCGTGCTCCTGGCCTCCGACGCGTCCCTCCTGCACTTCCCGGCGTCGGCCGTCCGGCCGCAGGGCCGTGCCGCGGGGGGCATGGCCGGCATCAAGCTCGCCGGCGGCCAGCGGGTCGTGGCGTTCGGCTCCATCGGTGCTGACGCCGCATCCACCGCGGTGGTCGTCACGGTGGCCGGCGCCTCCGGTGCGCTGCCCGGCACCCAGGCGGGCTCCGCGAAGGTCACCCCGTTCGACGTCTACCCGGGCAAGGGTCGCGCGACGGGCGGGGTGCGGGCGCACCGGTTCCTGCGGAACGAGGACACGCTGCTCCTCGCCTGGGTCGGCGCCGCGCCGGCCTGGGCGACGGGCTCCGGCGGTCAGCCGATCGAGCTGCCGCCCCTCGACCAGCGACGCGACGGGTCGGGGACCCCGCTCACCGCCCCGGTGCACGCGATCGGCTGACCCCGCCCCTCAGACGAGCGCGACCACGTTGTCCCGTACCGGAGGCCGCTGGACGAACGTGCGGACCGGTGCGGGCTCGGGTGCCTGGCGCTCGGCCACGTTCCGGGACACCACCGCCGCGGCGATCAGGCCCTGCCCGGTCACGTACGTGAGCATGACCCAGAACCCCTGCCCGGCAAGCTCCCACGACGGCACGAAGGCCTCGAGCGCGATCAGCGCGTCGCTCACGAGGAAGACGGCGCCGCCGATCGCCGCGACCCGGCCGAGGCCGGTGGAGAGCACGGCCATCGCGGTCAGCACACCGCCGTACACCGCCACGGGCACGAGCAGGCTGCCCGCACCGGGGGCGCAGAGCGCGACCAGCGCGACGAGCACCGCGGCGTACGGGAGGAGCAGGACGGGCCGCCGGTGCACGACCGACGCGCGCACCGCGGGGGCGAAGGCGACGACGTAGGCGGTCTGCGCGAGCAGGAAGAACCCGACCATCACGAGGAACGCGGCATCGTCCCCGACCAGAGACGGGACCAGGTCGCCGAGCCACGAGAGGCCCAGCGCCACCAGCACCCAGGTCACCAGGTGGCCGCGCGGCCACCGGGTCGCCGTGACGACGACCGCACCGAGTGCCGGCATGAGCAGCCACTGGCTGACCTGCGCGAACGCCTCCGCGCCCGCCAGCTGCGCGATCAGGTGCACGAGCACGAGCACGGCGAGGACCGCGACCCATGCACGCGCGGCTCTGGACAGCGAGCGTCCCACGACGACCTCCTCGAAGCCGGGCGCCCTCGTCCGGCGACAGAAACGGCCGGACGTCGTCGTCCCGCCGCGCCGATGCTAACGCGCGGCGAGCACCTCGTGAGACGGATCGGCCACGTCGATCACAGCTCGATCGAGAACATCGTCGAGCTGTGGAACACCGCGTACCCGAGGCCCTCGTACAGCCGGTGCGCGCCGGACTGGTTCGCGGTGTCCACGCCCAGCTCGGCCATGTCCATCCCGTCCGCCCGGTACGCGACCATCACCGTGGCGAGGAGCGCCGCCGCGAGCCGACGGCCACGCCATGCGCGCCGCACACCGAGCAGGTCCGTGTAGCCGGCCTTGTAGCCGATCACGGGCCAGTCGTGCTCGAACCTGCTGGACAGCAGGTACCCGGCCACCTCACCGGTGGCGTCGTCGATCGCGACGAAGCTCCACGTCGGGGCGAACATGCTCCGACCCTGCGCCCACTCGTCGGCCGTGCGGGGCTCGCTCCCCCAGTGGTCGGCGAACGCCTCGTTGTGCGCGAGCCGCACCTGCTCGTCCAGCTCCGGGGTCCACGGCACGATCCGGAGCCCCGGGGGCACGTCGACCGGCGGGAGCTCGACGTCCAGCGGGCGACGCATCTCCGCGTAGTACCGCGCCGGCGTGAACCCGCTCGCGCGCAGCAGGCGGATGGTGGTCTCGGCGTTGTCGTGCACGAACACCGCGAGCCGGCCCGGCAGGTCCTTGCCCGAGGCCGCCAGCCGCTGCCGCCCGCGCGCCGTCTCCCAGGCCAGCACCTGGCGACCGATCCCCCGGCCGCGCCACTGCGGGTCGACGCAGCCGTCGAGGAACGCCCTGACCACCCGGGCGTCGCCGGGTGGCTGGTTGACGCGCGCGTAGGCGCGGATCACCCCGTCGGCGTCGACCCCGGCGAGGGTGTCTCGCGCGTGGTCCTTCCAGGCGCCGTCGAACTCGTCGTCGATCTCCTCCGCCGAGGTCCGGTACGGGGCTGACTCGGCCTCTTCGACCGCCGTGACGAGCCGGGTGAGGGCGGGCACGTCGTCGCGCGTGAGCGGACGCCAGGTGAGGCCGTCGGTGCCCGTGGGCACCGGGGCGTCGGCGGGAGCTGCGGCGCGCTCGGCGATGGGCGCGAGGTCGGTGGCGGTCACGACCACCACGATCCCCGGCCCGGCGCCGCCACGGCAACCGAAATGCCGGTCAGGCGTCGATACGGCTGCGGTCCAGCCCGTCCCCGCCCGCGACGATGAAGTCCTTGCGCGGGGCGACGTCCGAGCCCATGAGGAGCTCGAAGACCTCCTCGGCCCGCTGCGCACCTTCGACGGTCACGCGGCGCAGCGTGCGGTGGCGGGGGTCCATGGTGGTCTCCGCCAGCTGGTCCGCGTCCATCTCCCCGAGGCCCTTGTAGCGCTGGATGTCGTCCTTGTAGCGCTTGCCGGCCCGGTCGAGCTTCTTCAGCGTCGCCGCCAGCTCGGCCTCCGAGTACGTGTACACGTACTCGTTCTTGCGTCCGCCACCGCCGATGACCTCGATGCGGTGCAGCGGCGGCACGGCCGCGTACACGCGGCCGGCCTCGACCAGCGGGCGCATGTAGCGGAACAGCAGCGTGAGCAGCAGGGTCCGGATGTGCGCACCGTCGACGTCGGCGTCGGTCATCAGCACGATCTTCCCGTAGCGCGCCGCCTCCAGGTCGAACGAGCGGCCCGACCCGGCACCGACCACCTGGATGATCGCGGCGCACTCCGCGTTCTTCAGCATGTCCGTGATGGAGGCCTTCTGGACGTTGAGGATCTTGCCGCGGATGGGCAGCAGCGCCTGGAAGTCGGAGCTGCGCGCCAGCTTGGCGGTGCCCAGGGCGCTGTCCCCCTCGACGATGAACAGCTCGCTGCGCTCCACGTCGTCGCTGCGGCAGTCGGCCAGCTTGGCGGGCAGCGAGGACGTCTCCAGGGCGTTCTTGCGCCGCGAGATCTCCTTCTGCTTGCGCGCGGACAGGCGGGCGCGCATCTCGCCGACCACCTTGTCCAGCAGCAGCGACGAGTGCGCCTTGTGGTCCCGCTTGGGCGAGCTGAAGATCGCTGCGAGCTCGGTGTCGATGACCTTGGCGACGATCGCACGGACCGGCCCGGTGCCCAGCACCTCCTTGGTCTGCCCCTCGAACTGGGGCTCGGCCAGCCGGACGGTGACCACGGCGGTCATGCCCGCGAGCACGTCCTCCTTCTCGATCCGCTCCGAGGTGTCCCGGGCCGAGATCTTCAGGCGCCGCGCGTTGGCGTCGACCGCCTTGCGCATGGTGCGCAGCAGCCCGGCCTCGAACCCGGCCAGGTGGGTGCCGCCCTTGGGCGTCGAGATGATGTTGACGAAGCTGCGCACCTCGGTCTCGTACCCGGTGCCCCACCGCAGCGCGATGTCCACGTCGCAGGTGCGCGAGACCTCCTGCGCGGTCATGTGGCCGCGGTCGTCCAGCACGGGGACCGTCTCGACGAACGCCGCCGATCCCGTGAGGTGCCAGGTGTCCGTCACCGCGGTGTCCGGCGCCAGGTGGTCCACGAAGTCCACGACGCCGCCGCTGTGCAGGAACGTCTCCTCGTGCGGCCCGTCGGCCCCCGGCGTGCCGGGGATGCCGCGCTCGTCGCGGACGGTCAGCGTCAGACCCGGGACCAGGAAGCTCGTCTGCCGCGCGCGGGTGACCAGCTCGTCGTACGCGAACACGGCCGTCTTGGGGAAGATCTGCGGGTCAGCCCAGTACCGGACGCGCGTGCCCGTGCGTCCCCGCGCCACCTTGCCGCCGACCGCCAGCTCCGAGCCTGAGACGAACGGCTCGAACGGGTTGTCCGGGCCGATGCCGGCGCGGTCGTCGAACGTGCCCGGCTCGCCGCGGTGGAACGTCATGCGGTGGGTGCGACCGCCCCGGTCGACCTCGACGTCCAGGCGCGCCGACAGGGCGTTGACCACCGAGGCGCCGACGCCGTGCAGCCCACCGGACGCGCCGTAGGAGCCGCCACCGAACTTGCCGCCCGCGTGCAGCTTGGTGAACACGACCTCGACGCCGGTCAGCCCGGTCTTCGGCTCGATGTCCACGGGGACGCCACGCCCGTTGTCGCGCACCTCGACCGAGGAGTCCGCGTGCAGCACGATCTCGATCCGGTCGCCGTAACCGCCCAGGGCCTCGTCCACCGAGTTGTCGATGATCTCCCACAGGCAGTGCATGAGACCGCGGCTGTCGGTGGTGCCGATGTACATGCCCGGGCGCTTGCGGACCGCCTCCAGGCCCTCCAGCACGGACAGGTGCCGGGCGGTGTAGCCGGACTGCGGGGAGGTCGTCGTCACGGGCCGATGGTAGTCGCCGGCCCTGACAGGACCGCGGCACCATGCCGCCGGACACTGCTGTGTTGCGGGCTGGTTACAGTCCACTACGCGGTGAGCGAACCACCCGCTCCTGGTGCGTGGGATCGACGACGGGGATGGTTCTATGGACTCGTGACCGGGACCATGACGCATCCACTGACCGCGGCCGACCGCTGCGACCGCTGCGGCGCACAGGCCTATGTCCGAGTTGTTCTCCCCGTGGGAGAGCTCCTCTTCTGTGCGCACCACGCGCGCGAGCACGCACCGAAGTTCGCCGAGCTGGCCACCCACGTGCAGGACGAGACCGACCGCCTGCTCGCCGAGCACGGAGCGGGAGCCGGCGCCGCGACCTGACGTCCCGGCACCACACCACGACAACCGCGCGAGGCCCGGACCTTCTGGTCCGGGCCTCGTCGTCTACCCCTAGGCTCCGGTGATCGGGCATCGACGCCCGACGGTCCCCCGACAAGGAGCTGCCACGTGAGCGATCCCGTCTTCGACAAGTCCGAGCAGCTCGAGCTCGTGCGCCGTGGCCTGCTGGACGGCGAGGAGATCCTGGCCGTGTACGACTGCATCGGCACCGGCACGGGCTTCGTCGGCCTGACCACCCTGCGTGTGGTGCTCCAGGACAAGAGCTTCGTCGGCAAGCGCATCGCGGTCACCTCGATCCCCTACCGGCACGTCCGCTCGGTCTCGGTGGTGAGCAACACGTCCCTGGTCGGCAAGTTCGCCTCGAGCAGCAGCATCGCCATCGACGTCGGCAGCGGCGCGGTCCACGAGGCCGACTTCCGCGGCGCGGAGAAGGCGCAGAGCGCCCACGACCTGATCCTCTGGTACATCACGCGCTGAGGTCGGGCCAGCACGTGTGATGTCAGGCCAGCACGTTCGTCCAGGCGAGTACGCGGTAGGACGTCATGAGGCCCTGCACGACGAAGGGGTCGGTCGTGGCGAACTCCTGCGCGGCCTCGCGCGTGGTCAGCAGGCACATCGACCCGTTCACCTCGGGCTGCTCGAACGTGCCGATGGCGACCAGAAGGCCGCGTTCGGCGAAGTCCTCGTAGTGGGCGACGTGCGCGGCCATGAGCACCGGTGCGAGCTCCAGCACGCACGGCACCGACTCGTCGAGCACCACGTAGCGCACCTGCCTCATCGCGCGCCGCCCTCGGCGTGGGCGACCAGCCGGGCCAGGATCATGCCCCAGCCACGCACGTACGAGCCGCCGCGGTAGCCCTCCGGCAGCGCGCAGGCACCGCCCAGCTGCTCCTCGGTCATCCGCTCCCAGCCCCACCCCACACGTGCGTGGTGCCGTCGTTCCAGGTTTCGACGACGTTGCCGCCGAGCCAGCCCGGCCCGACGGCGTCATCACTGCCCGGGACCTTCGCCTCTGCCCGCGCCTCCTGCCTCCGTGGGGACGATGACGTACGACCACCGGAAGCCGGGGAGGCCGGCTCCCGACGACGCGCACGGGAGGTGCTGTGATGAGCAGGTTCGACAGAGGTCGACGGAGCAGGGCGCGGTGGACTGCCGTGCTCGCTGCCCTCGTCCTGATCGCGATGGCAGGAACGGCGCAGATCGCCACGGCGGGCCCGGTCGGCGGGGACGGCCGAGCGGGCCAGAGCCGCTCCGCGCTGTTCCAGGACTACTTCACGACGCCCGGCAGCGACTGGACCTTCGTCAAGCGGGCTGGACAGATCGCGCAGGGCCGCCTGGTCATCGACGGCGACTACCTGCCCGGCGCGATCGACCGGGACGGCACCGCGGTCACCCACGTCGGCGACCGCGCCTGGCGCAACTACACGTTCAGCGCCACCTACGACACGGAGAACGTCGGCGGTGGCCAGCCGGGCGTGCACATGGCCTTCTTCTTCTTCCGGGTCCAGGACGCCACGCCGGGCTCCGAGGACTACTACCGCGTCGAGCTGTGGGATCCCGGCCAGGAGTCGCCGAAGGGCGGCGGCGGCATGCTCCCCGACGGGCTGCTGCTGATCGAGCGCTACGACAACGGTGTCCCGACGTATCTCGCGGACATCGAGCACGTCGCGACGGTGACGGGCGGCAACGCGGTGGAGATCCGGGTCAACGGCGCCCACATCGAGATCCGCACCAACGGGGTCCTCGTGGCCTCGGTCAAGGACCCTGCGCCGCTGCGGCACGGCGGTGTCGGCGTCGGCCAGATCTGGGAGAACAACGGCACGTTCGACGACGTCCGCGTCACCCGGACCTTCTGACCACTCCCCAGGAACGCCGGAGGCCTCCGACCCCGCGTCGATCGCAGTGGGGTCGAAGGCCTCCGGAGTGCGTGCAGTCGGTCAGTCCAGGTAGTCGCGGAGGACCTGCGAGCGCGACGGGTGCCGCAGCTTCGACATGGTCTTCGACTCGATCTGCCGGATCCGCTCACGCGTCACGCCGTAGACCTTGCCGATCTCGTCGAGCGTCTTCGGCTGGCCGTCGGTCAGGCCGAACCGCATCGACACCACGCCGGCCTCACGCTCGGAGAGCGTGTCGAGCACCTGGTGCAGCTGCTCCTGGAGGAGCGTGAAGCTCACGGCATCCGCCGGGACGACGGCCTCGGAGTCCTCGATGAGGTCACCGAACTCGCTGTCACCGTCCTCGCCGAGCGGCGTGTGCAGCGAGATGGGCTCGCGGCCGTACTTCTGGACCTCGACCACCTTCTCGGGGGTCATGTCGAGCTCCTTGGCGAGCTCCTCGGGCGTGGGCTCGCGGCCCAGGTCCTGGAGCATCTGCCGCTGGACGCGCGCGAGCTTGTTGATGACCTCGACCATGTGCACCGGGATGCGGATGGTGCGGGCCTGGTCGGCCATGGCGCGGGTGATGGCCTGACGGATCCACCACGTGGCGTAGGTCGAGAACTTGTAGCCCTTGGTGTAGTCGAACTTCTCGACCGCGCGGATCAGACCGAGGTTGCCCTCCTGGATCAGGTCCAGGAACAGCATGCCGCGGCCGGTGTAGCGCTTGGCCAGCGAGACGACCAGACGAAGGTTGGCCTCGAGCAGGTGGTTCTTGGCCCGGCGACCGTCGTTCGCGATCCACTCGAGCTCGCGCTTGATCTTGGCTTCCATCGCGATGCCGGCGTTCAGGCGCTCTTCGGCGAACAGCCCGGCCTCGATGCGCTTGGCGAGGTCGACCTCCTGCTCGGCGTTCAGCAGGGCGACCTTGCCGATCTGCTTCAGGTAGTCCTTGACCGGGTCCGCCGTGGCGCCGGCCGTGACGACCTGCTGGGCGGGGGCGTCGTCGTCGTCGGCGTCGGAGTAGACGAAGCCGCTGTCCTCGGTCTCCTCCTCCTTGGCCGCCGGCTTCTTCTCGCCGTCCTCGTCCTCGTCGTCGGAGTCGGTGGTGTCCTCCGCGACCTCGACCACCTCGACGACGTCGACGACGACGACCTCTTCGATCGCCTCGATGTCCGGCTCCTCGCCGTCCACGACCTCGACGTCGCCGTCGACCGGCTCGGTCGCCGCCTTCTTCGCGGCGGCCGCCTTCGCGGCCGTGGGCTTGGCGGCGGTGGTCTTGGCCGTAGCCGTGGTCTTGGCGCGCGAGGTCTTGGCAGGTGCGGCGGCGCCCTCCTCGGGTGGCACCACGGCCTTGGTGGACGGACGAGCCTTGGCGCTGGTGGCGGCGACGGCACGTGCGGGAGCCGCAGGCTCACGCACGCCGATGCCGGCGGTGGAGAGTCCACGGACGACGGCGCGCAGACGCTTGGCGTCCTGGACGTCCGCCTGCTCGCACGCGGTGCGCAGCTCCTCGGCGCCCACGGTGCCGTGGGTGCGCCCACGCAGGACGAGATCCTGGAGGGCGGGGTGCTCGAACTCACGCGGAAGAGCGGGATGCGGGGTCTGGGACGACACGAACGACCTTTCGGCAGCGCGACACCCGGAACGGGGCCGGGAGGTAGATAGATATTGTACCGACCTCACGGGCCGGTCGGCGCTATCACGGGCACGACGACACGGCCGTCGAGGACGGCGGTCATGGGGTTCTCGGTGTCAACGAACGGCAGGCGCCAGAGATTCCCGCCGCGCCGGACCCGATGACGGGTCCCGCTGCGTGAGACGTACTCGCCGGTGTCAGCCGGGTCCGGGCTTCACGGTGAGCACGGGGCACGGCGCGTCGAAGAGCACGCGCTGCGCGTTGGCGCCGAGGATCAGCTTGCCCACCGGGCTGCGCCGGCGCAGCCCCAGGACCACCAGCTGGGCCCCCACCTCCTCCGCCGTCGCGATGAGGTCGTCCGCGACGTCGCCGCCCGTGAGCAGCCGCACCTCGTGGTCGACGTCCGCGGAGGCGAGCTCGGCCCGCACCTTCTCCAGCTCCGCCTCGACGGCTGCGCGCTGCTCCTCCGGCTCGTCCGGGCGTGCGCTCACGACGACCACGACGCGTGTGTCACGCTGCCGCGCTTCCTCGATCGCCGCCCCGAGGGCCGCCCGACCTTCCGGAGTGGCCAGATAGCCGACCACGATGCCCATCGGTCCTCCCCTCGTCCCGCGGCAACACCGCCGTGTGCGTGACGCTACCGGAGCGAAGGGGTCGCGACGAGCGCACCGCTCGCATCTCGCCGCAGGTCAGTCCGCGTGCCGCACCCACCCGGGCGGGACAGCTGCGCTCAGCGCGTCGTCGAGGAGCTCCGCCAACCGGTACCCCGGCTCCGCGTCGAGCGCCCCGTCCAGCAGCACGCGCGCGCGGGCGCCGTCCCCACGCCACCACGCGAGCAGGGCCAGGAGCGTCAACGCCGGCGCCTGTGCGCCGGTCCTGCCGCGGGAGACCACGGCCTCCAGCACGGCCTCGTGCACCGCCGTCGCCCGGGCCGGCGGCACGACGCCGCGGACGGGGTCGATGATCATGGACATCGCCACGCCGAGCGCGGCGTCGAGCTCCGGCGTCGACTCCGCACCGCGCACGCAGCGCTCGGCCAGGTCCGCCGTGCCGGGAACCAACGCGACCAGCACACCGTCGCGCACCCGCCGGTCGGCCAGCCCGGCCTCGACCCGACCCCACGGCGCTCCCCCGGTTCCCGGCCCCTCGGTCTCCACGAGAGTGACCGCGGTGCGCCATGCCGCCAGCGACTCCTCCCGCCACCGGGAGACCGCGTCGGCGCCGGAGACGAGGGCGTCCTCCCACCGGCGCTCCCAGCGACGCCGCACGCGGGCCACCGATCGACGAACCTCGCCGTGCTGCGGCCGGATCCGGGCGATGTCGTCGCGAGAGTCCGCGACCGCCGACCCGGCCAGCACCAGCGTGGCACCCACCTGGGTGGAGTCGAGGTCCCGCAGCGGCCTACCACCCGGCGGGCAGCAGTCGTCCGCGCAGTCGAGCGCGAGGTAGCCGCTCGGCGTGACCACCCAGACGAGCACGTCCCCGAGCGAGGCCGCGGCCGCATCCTGGAAGTGCCGCGCCGCGGTCTGCGCCGGACCGTCGGAGCCGCGGGGGTCACGATCCGTGTAGAGCACGAGGATGCCGCGACGGGCCCCGTCCCGACCCAGGTGGGCGACGAGGGTGCGGGCGAGCATCGGCCCTGCGGACGCGTCGGCGAGGTGGGGCAGGTCCACCCGGACGACGAGTCCGACCGCACCGCGCGGCGGCCGCAGGCTCACGGCGACGGCGCTGTCCGCGGGCCGGAACCCGAGCCGGTGAGGGACGAGCGCGAGGATCTCCCGGGGTTCGCTCACCCGGAGCGTGGTGGTCTGCATGGCGAGATCCCATAGGACTCCGGACGCGCGGCGGCCCCCCGCGCACGCATCTGTGCACGACGTCGGAGATCCGGCGGGATGTGGGCGGCTCGACGGTCAGCGGCGCGCGGCGGCTCGACGGGCCGTCACGCGCGCGTGCACGTCGGTCTCGATGATCTCCAGGTCGAGCTCGACCGGGTCCTCGTGGCCGCCGGTCGAGCGAACCGACTCCCCCAGGGCCTCCTCGATCTGCTGCTCCGCGTAGAGCCGCGCGATCTGGCGTGCCGCAGCCGCGTTGCCCGCCTGCCGCGCGATCCGCTCCTCGACGCTCCCGGGTTGACCCCCGGCGCGGACCTCGGCCGAGATGCGCGCGTAGCGGCGCGAGATGGCCGATCGCGGGTAGATGTCCCTGTTCTGCGCGACTTCGTCCAGGTGCTCGACGTCGAGCGAGAAGACGTCCCGACCGCCGTAGAGCGTCTGGATCGCCGAGGCTGCCGTCCTCAGTCGCCGCGCCAGCCCCATCTCCTCGCGCGACGTGGCCGCGGCGTCGATGCTCGAGTGGAATCGGCGGCGTGCGGCATCGCGCTGCGGCGTCGTCGCGCCGGGCGCGGCGTCGATCCACCGGTCTCCCATCGACCTGATGCGCTGGATCGAGATCTCACTGAGCTGCACGGGCACGGCTCGCATCTGGCCGAGCGCGGCGCCGGCGCCCGGTACCCGACCGGTCTGGAGCCCGGCCATCGACTCCTCGTTGACCTTGCCTGCTGTGTCCTCCCACACGGACACCGCCTGCTCCCCTTCGCCGTGCTCGTCCAGCGCGACGTCGGCGGTATCTCCCTCCTCCCGCTGCACGTGCACGTGGAACGTGTGACCGTCGCTGGCGACCAGCTCGGCGTGGCCGAGCTGGTGCCGCTGCCGCAGGCCCGCGAGCCCGGCGCGCACCGATCCCTGCGTCGCGTTCGACGCCCGCAGGAGTGCGTTGGCATCCCGGAGCGCGGAGGTCACGCCACCGTCCCTGACCGACTCGACCTTGCCCTTCACCCACGCCTTGCCCGCCGCGACCTTGGCCTTGACCTTGCCGCTGATGCCCTTCATCCCCCTGATCAGCGGCCCGGCGAGCTTGAGCCCCGTGGCGATGACGAAGTCGAGGGCCTTGGTCACCGGCTTCTGGAGGGTGTCGATGATCTGCCGGATCTTCTGGCCGATCCCGCCGAGGCCGATCGCGCTGGCGAGGAACCCGATGATGAGCGGGACCATCTGGCCCAGGACGTCGTCGATCTTGGCGATCACGCCGGAGACGTTCCCGCGCACGATGTCGGCGACGGAGTCGAGCACGGTGTTGACGAACTGCATGATCCGGCTGCCGTTGGTGATGAAGAACATCACGACGTCGTAGATCAGCTTGCACGCCTTGATGAACGCGGCGGCGGGGTTGAGCAGGCCGATGAGCCAGGTGATCCCCGCGGTGATGATCCTGGTGATGACGAAGTCCTTGACCTGCTCGAGGATCATCTCCTTGAGGTCGCCGAGCTTCTCCACGAGCATCTGCCACAGCCCGCCGACCCCCTCGGCGGCGAAGACCTTGAAGATCTCCACGCCCTTCTCGGCGGCGCCCATGGCCTTCTCGCCGATCTTGCGCACGATCCGGTTGCGGATGGTGGTCCACGTGAGGCCGAACAGCGAGGCGAGCAGCTGGACGATCCCCTTGAGGTCGAAGGTCTCGGGGAGCTCGACGCCGCCCTCGGCGAGTGCACCGAAGAGCCAGCTCATGAGGCCCTTGCGCAGGTGCTCGAGGATGTTGTCCTTGAACTTGAGGATGCCGCCCTTGACGCCGGCGATGAGGTTGCCGAGGAACCCGATCGGGTCCTTGACGATGTCGCCGACGACGCTCGCGGCCCTGGCCAGGACGCCGGTGAGCATCGCGACGAGCTCGCGGATCGTGTTGATGACGGCCTTGATGGCGCCGATCGCCTTGTCGACGAGGCCCTTGTTCGCGGCCTGGAGCTCCTCGATCCGCTCGTCGAGCCCCTTGCGTGCCTCGACGTACTTCGTGGCGAGGGCGTCGACGACGGCGCTCTGCTTGTCGGCGACGTCGCTCTCGAGCTGCTCGAACTTCTCGCCCACCTCGGAGGACGCCTGCGCGCCGACCTTCTTCAGGTCCGCGGGCAGCCCCTTCACATACGTGGCGATCTCGGCCTTGCCGCTCGCGATCCGCTTCTTGGCCGCCGAGAGGTCGGCGGCGACGATGTCGGCGACGCGGGAGATGACGCCGTCCATCTCCTTGAGGTACAGCTCGCGACCGGCGGCGTAGAACTCGTCGACCTTCGACGGCATCCCGAGCAGCTTGTCCTTGGCCCAGCGCAGTCCGCCCAGCCAGCCGCCGTAGCGATCCTTCTTGTAGGCCGACATCTTGGCCGAGACGAAGGACTCGAATGTCGCCCGGGCACCCTTCTCGCCGGTGTCGAAGGCCGCGTCGACCTTGGGGTCGAGGCCGTCGAGCAGCAGCTTCACGTCTGCCTCGGTGGCGGTGAAGATCGCCTGGACCTTGGCGGTGACCTCCGCGCGCCGTTCTTCGTCCTTGGCCTTCGCCGCCCCCTTGTCCGCGACCACCTTCGCCAGCGCGGCCATCTTGGCGCCCCGCATACCCGTGACGGCCTCGCCGGTCTGCTCGGTCGCGTCGGTCTTGTGCTGGGCGATCACCTGCTGCTCCTGCGCGCGGAACTGCGCGGGGGCGGCGTCGGCGTGCGCGGCGGCGGCCTGCTTGTCACCGAGCGCCTGCTCGAACTGGGGCTCGCCCGACTGCGCGAGCTGCTGGTCGGTGACCTCGGCCTGGGCCATCTCGTCGTTCGCCTCGTGCCGGCCGGCCTCGAGGTTGATCTGCTCGGGCGGGGCGGGTTTCGGTGCGGCGCCTGCCCCGGGCACCGGGGCGACCTGGCTGGGCTGCTCCGCCGGCATCGGGCTCACCGGCTTCGGGACCGCCGACGACGGGTCCGGGGCGGCCGCGGTCGCCGACGCGATCCCCTGGGCCTGCCCGTCGGCCCCCTGGGAGACGAGGCCCTTCACCTCGCCCTTGACCTCGCCGGCCTTGCCGGACTCCTTGTATGAGTCCGCTTCCTTGAGGGTCTTCGGCGACTTCGCCTCGATCGCGGTCTTCACCGCCGCGATGAACGCCTTCTTGTCGAACGCGCCCGGCTGCTGGGCGTCCATCGCGTCGACCTTCGCGGCCTTCGCCTGGCCGGCGACGTCGTCGGTCGGGGGCACGGCGGCGTCCTGCGCCTCCGTCGCCTTGGACGCCGCCGACGGGTGCGCCTTCGCTCCTCTGGCCGAGCCCGCCAGGCCGCCGCTGACCGCGCGGAACGCCGGGTCCTGCGCAGGACTCGTCCCGGCCGGCGGCACCGGTGGCAGCAGCCGCGCGTCGGCGGGCAGCACCCCGGGTCCTGCTGCGGCGGGCCCCCCACCGGCGGCGCCCGTGCCCGGGGTCGACGCGGACGGCCCGTGGCCACCCGTGCCGGCACCCTTGACGCCTGCTCCGCCCTTGACCCCCGCCCGGCCGAGCGGGCTCTTCGCAGGTACCGGCTTGGGCGGTGCCACGGGCTTCTTCGACGGCACGGACTCAGGACCGAACCCCGTGCGCGTCACTGCCAGCGCCGAGGCGGGAGGCTTCGGCCCTTCCAGGTCGACGGGCACACCGGTGTCCCGTGCCGCGACCAGGCCCTTCTCGACGACGTCGATCGCAGGCTCGTCCTGCCGGATCTCTCGCAGCGCCGAGTCGATCGCCCCGGTGGCCTGCGAGCTCGGCCCCCGCAGCTTCGCCGCCATGAGCGCGCTCACGGCCGCGTTCCCGGCTGCCCGCTGCAACGCCAGCAGACCCAGCGGACCGCCGGCGGCGCGCGACGGCCCGCCGACGGCTCTTCGCCGACCCTCCACCAGGGCCCCACCCACGGCACGCGTGGGATCCCGCGTGGAGCCGGCCGGCCGGTGCGCACCGGGCATGTGCCGAGCGTGCCCGCGGACGCGCTGCCCGGCCCCGCTCTCGAGGGTGCTCGGGAGGGCACCCGCCGCTGCCCGAAGGGGCGGCCGGACGGCTCGTCGGTACGGACCCGCCCCCGCAGCGTGTGGCGGCTACCCTGTCGCGGTGCCCCGACCCGTCCCCCTGACCCGCGCCCGGCCGCGCGCTGCTGCTGCCGCAGTCGCGCTGCTGGTCGGCTGGTCCGTCGCGGCGTGCACGACCAGCGGGCCCGGGCAGATCTCGCCCACCGGCACCGCGGTGGCGTCCCTGACGGCCGCGCCGGCGCCGACGGAGTCGCTGCTGCCCGACGCCACGACCAGCGCGAACTCGGCGGTCGGCGAGGTCGTCGACGGCTTCCCGGCGGCGCTCGTGCCGGTGCCCGCGGGCGCCGAGGTGCTGCTGTCCTCGGCGGAGCCGGTGGCGGGCACCGACCTGACCCAGGTGAGCCTCAACCTGCTCACGGACCAGGACGCGGCCGGTCTGCTCGACGCCGTCCGCGCTCCCCTGGTCGCGGCCGGCTTCACGGAGTCCACGCCGCCCGCGCCCGAGCCCGGGCTGGCGGCACAGTCGACGTTCACGCGCGGCGACGGCTCCGAGCTGTTGGTCGTCGGCATCCTCGACCGGGACGACGAGCGCACGCTCACGCTCGGCGGGCGGGTCCGCGCGACCGCGCCGTAGGCTGCCCCGCGTGAGCACAGCGACACCCTCCCTCGTCGACGTCGAGGACGTCAGACCTCGTATCGACGCCGTGTTGACCAGCCACGTCGCCCAGCTGCGCACCGTCCTGTCGGCCGCCAGCGACGACGCGGACGTGCTGGCCGACGCCGTGGCGCAGATCCTCACGGGCGGCAAGCGCCTGCGGGCCGCGTTCTGCTACTGGTCCTGGCGTGCGCACGGCGGGGTCCCCGGTACGCGGGAGGCGGAGGCCGTGCTCCGGGTGGGCGCCGCGCTCGAGCTGTTCCAGGCGGCCGCGCTCTTCCACGACGACGTCATGGACGACTCGGACACCCGCCGCGGGTTCCCTGCGGCGCACCGGGCGTTCGCGCACCTGCACGCCCGGCACGGGCTGACCGGCGACGCCGAGAGGTTCGGGATGTCGGCCGCGATCCTGCTGGGCGACCTCACGCTCATCGCGAGCGAGCAAGAGTTCGCGCGCGCCCTGGGCCAGCAGCCCCGCAGGCGCGCCGAACGCTCCCGGGCCGTCTTCGACCTGATGCGCACCGAGGTGACGGTGGGCCAGTACCTCGACGTGCTGGCGCAGGCGCTCCCCTGGGGCGACGACCCGGCCGGCGACGAGGTCCGGGCCCGCGAGGTCATCCGCGCCAAGGCGGCGCGCTACAGCGTCGAGCATCCGATCGTGCTGGGCGCGGCGCTGGCCGATGCCGGCGAGGACGAGCTGGACGCCTGCCGCGCCCTGGGCCTGCCGCTCGGCGAGGCGTTCCAGCTGCGCGACGACCTGCTCGGCGTGTTCGGCGATCCGCAGACCACGGGCAAGCCGGCTGGCGACGACCTGCGCGAGGGCAAGCGGACGGTGCTGACGGCCCGGGCGGTCGCGCGCGCCCGGGCGGGGTCCGACGACGCCACGGTGCAGCTGCTGCGGGACCGGCTGGGCGACCGCGCACTGAGCGAGGCCGACGTGACGGTGCTCGCCGATGCCATCCGGGCCACCGGGGCGCCCGACGACGTCGAGGCGCTCATCGAGGACCTCGCGGACCGCGCGTTCTCACTCATGGACGCGCGCCCGTGGACAGATCCCGCCCGTGCTCAGCTCATCGGTCTGGCTCACGCGGCCGTCGACCGCCACGCCTGACCCCGTCAGAGCTCCGCGGCGGCCCGTCGTCGGATCTCGGTCTTGCGGCCGGCGCGCAGCGCGTCGATGGGGGTCCCCGGCAGTGAGTCGTCGGGCGTGAAGAGCCACTTGATGGCGGCCTCGTCGGTGAACCCGGCGTCGGAGAGCACCGTCAACGTGCCCTGCAACGAGGCGAGCACCGCCCACGGCAGGTCCGGGTCCCGGTTGGTCGGCTGCGCCGGGTTGGCCAGGTGTCCCGGCACCAGGAACGCACCCGGGACGTAGAAGATCCGGGGGTCGCCACGGCGGACGCCGATGATCCGGCGCTCCTGCACGATCCGGCGCACCTTGGAGGCGTCGAGGCCGAGCCGGTCGGCGATGTCGGGGACGGTGAGCCACTCGTCGACCAGCCGGTCGAGGGTCTCTGGAGAATCGTTCACCCGACAAGAGTACGCATCCGCGAATTACACAGGCGCAATTCACCCGTGCGCTTTCCCCGCGTGCCGTATTCGGATACGTTCGCATTCTGTCACTCCAGTCACACAGGCACCATCCGTTTACTTACGCACCATGAGGTAGGTCCCATGTCGCAGCACGCCACCGCCCGCCGAGTCGCCACCGGAACCGGCGCGACCCTCGCGCTGGCCGTCGTCGGCGTGACCGCGACCGGCGGTGCGGCCCACGCCGACGACGCCTACACGGTCCGCCAGGGGGACACGGTCAGCCACATCGCGACGCGCACCGGCACCACCGTGGCCGCCATCGCCCGGGCCAACTCACTTGCCGACGCCTCGCGCATCCGGATCGGGCAGGTCCTGTCCATCCCGTCCGGGTCGGCGCCCGCCGCCGCGCCCGCCGCCGCTGCTCCGGCGCCCGCGTCCGGGAGCTACACGGTCGCCTCAGGGGACACGGTCAGCCACATCGCCGCGAAGCTGGGGACCTCGGTGCAGGCGATCGTCGCCGCCAACGGTCTCGACGCGCGCGCCTTCATCCGCGTCGGCCAGACGCTGACGGTCCCGGGCTCCACGGCAGCCACCGCCGCGCCCGCCCCGGCCGCCGTCGCGCAGGCAGCCGGCTCCGTCTCCCACACGGTGCGGTCCGGCGAGACGGTCACCGCCATCGCCGCCAAGCACGGCGCCACCGTCGCCGCGGTGATCGCGGCCAACGGGCTGGACGCCCGCGCGCTGATCCGCATCGGGCAGACGCTCACCGTCCCGGTCCCGGCCGCGGCCCCGGCGGCCGCTGCCGTGGGCAACACCTTCGCCGGCCGCACGTACTCGGACTCCGTCGTGGCCGCCGCGAACGCGAACCTGGCCACGCTGCGCAGCACGGGGGCGCCCTCGAAGGCGGAGATGCAGGCCAAGATCGCCGCGACCGCACGCGCGATGGGGGTCGACCCGGCGCTGGCCCAGGCGATCGCCTTCCAGGAGTCCGGCTTCAACCACGCCGTCGTCTCCCCCGCCAACGCCATCGGGACGATGCAGGTGATCCCGACCTCGGGCCAGTGGGCGTCGGACCTCGTCGGTCGTCAGCTCAACCTGCTGAACCCCGACGACAACGTCACTGCGGGCGTCGCCATCCTGCGCGCGCTCGTCAGCAACGCCCCCGACCTGCCGACCGCCATCGCCGGCTACTACCAGGGCGCCACGTCGGTGAAGAAGAACGGCATGTTCGCGGACACGCGGCGCTACGTCGCCAACGTCCAGACGCACATGACGCGCTTCCGCTGAGGTCGCGCCTGCCGCACTCGCGGGGCTCTCGACCGTAGACTCCCTGCCGTGGGAGCCACTATCACCGACCCGTTCGTCGGCCGTCTGGTCGACAGCCGGTACGAGGTCGTGTCCCGCATCGCCCGCGGGGGCATGGCCACCGTGTACCTGGCCGTCGACCGCCGGCTGGACCGCGACGTCGCGCTGAAGGTCATGCACGCCCACCTGGCGGAGGGCACGTCCGGCTCGGACTTCGTCGCCCGCTTCCGGCGGGAGGCCCGCACCGCTGCCCGACTCACGCACCCCGGCCTGGTGGGGGTGTACGACCAGGGTGTCGACGGCGACATCAGCTACCTGACGATGGAGTACATCGACGGGTGCAACCTGCGCCGGCACATCGGCGAGCGCGGTGCCCTGACCGTGGCCGACGCTCTCCGGATCGGCGAGAGCGTCCTGGACGCGCTGGCCGCCGCGCACCGCGTCGGCCTGGTGCACCGTGACATCAAGCCCGAGAACGTGCTGCTCGCCTCCGACGGACGCGTGAAGCTGGCGGACTTCGGGCTGGCGCGTGCGGTCACGGAGGTCACCTCGACCACCACCGGGACCGTGCTCGGCACGGTCGCCTACCTCGCCCCGGAGCTCGTCACCCGTGGGCTCAGCGACGCCCGCACCGACGTGTACGCGATCGGCATCCTCCTCTTCGAGATGCTCACCGGCCGGCAGCCCTTCACCGGCGAGACGCCCATCCAGGTGGCGTTCCAGCACGTCAACAACGACGTCCCCGCGCCGTCGGAGCTCGTCGACTGGCTGCCGATCGAGATCGACGACGCCGTCCGCGCGCTCGCCTCGCGCGACCCCGACGACCGCCCGGTCGACGCCGCGGCCGCCCTGACCCTCCTGCGCCGGACGCGCGCCGCGCTGGACGACGAGACGCTGGCCCGGCACGCCGACGTCAGCCCGTCGATCGTGCTCCCGGCGGCGACGGACCCGGCGGAGACGGACCTGGACGCGGAGACCGACCGGGACGACGCCGACGGGGCCGACGACGCGCTGGGCCTCGACGAGTCGTCGTACTCCGACCCGGACGAGACCACGCTGATCGAGACGAACGACGCGCGCGGGACGACCGTCGCGCTGCCCATCGGCCTCGGCGTCGCCGCGGAGCTGCTCACCGGTCGCCCGCCCGAGCCGACCCGGAAACGTCATCCCGTCCGCTGGATCATCGTGCTCAGCGTCCTCGCCGCGCTGATCGGTGGCGGGACCTGGTGGTACCTCCAGCAGGGACCGGGCGCCTACACGACCGTCCCGACGATCATCGGGCAGGACGCCGAGGAAGCGACCGCGATCCTGGCGCGAGCCGGGCTCGGCGCCGACCCGACGTCGGCCTTCGACGCCGAGGCGCCCGTCGACACGGTCTTCCGGACCGATCCGGGCCAGGGTGACCGGATCCGCAAGGACGGCACCGTCGCGTTCTCCGTCTCCAAGGGCCCCGACTACGTGCTGGTGCCCGGGGGCGTCGTCGGCGAGATCCAGGCGACGGCCGAAGCCGCCTTGGCGGCCGCCGACCTCGAGGTCGCCTACGCGGAGCCGCAGTTCAGCGACTCGGAGGGCCTGGGCGAGGTCATCAGCGCGACGCTGCCCGACGGCACGCCCGCCGCGCCCGACGCGCAGACCATCCGTGGCACGACCGTGACGCTCACGCTCTCCGACGGTCCGGCGCCCGTCACGATCACGTCCGTCGTCGGCATGAGCGTCGCCGATGCGACGGCCGAGCTCCTGACGGACAACCTCAAGCTCGCCCCGACCGAGGCGTTCAGCGACACCGTGGCGGCGGGGCTGATCATCGACCAGAACCCCGCGGCCGGCGCCGAGGGGCACCGCGGTGACACCATCGCGGTCAACGTCTCCAAGGGCCCGGAGAACGTCGAGATGCCCAACGTCGTCAGCAAGCAGTTCGACGCCGCCAAGGCCCAGCTCGAGAAGCTCGGCCTCACCGTGAAGCGCGAGAACGTGCTCGGTGGGTTCTTCGGGACCGTCCGCGACCAGAGCGCACCCGCGGGTCAGCCCGTGAAGGTCGGCACGGAGATCGTCCTCACCGTCGTCTGACACGGCACAGCCCGGCGCCGCGCGAGGCGGGCCGGGCTGCGTCGTTCAGAACTCAGGACGCGCGGAGAAGCTCCACGACCTGGAACGCCATCTCCAGCGACTGCTGGTGGTTCAGGCGCGGGTCCACGAGCGTCTCGTACCGCCGCGCCAGGCCCTCGTCGTCGATCTCCTCGGACCCGCCCAGCACCTCGGTGACGTCGTCGCCGGTGAGCTCGATGTGCAGGCCCCCGGGCACGGTGCCGAGCGCGCGGTGCACCTCGAAGAACCCGGCCACCTCGTCCATGACGTCGGAGAACCGGCGCGTCTTGTAGCCGGAGGCCGACGTGATCCCGTTGCCGTGCATCGGGTCGCAGACCCACGTCACGGGACGACCGTCCGCGGTCACCTTCTCGACGAGCGCGGGCAGCAGGTCACGGACCTTGCCGGCACCCATGCGCGTGATGAACGTGATGCGGCCGGCCTCGCCCTGCGGGTTCAGCTTGTCGATGAGGGCCAGCGCGTCGTCACCCGTGGTCGTCGGACCCAGCTTGATGCCCAGCGGGTTCTGCACGCGGGAGAAGTAGTCCACGTGCGCACCGCCCAGCTGGCGGGTTCGCTCACCGATCCACACGAAGTGCGCCGAGCAGTCGTACG
Organism: Cellulomonas humilata; assembly: GCF_013359775.1. Classification (GTDB taxonomy): domain Bacteria; phylum Actinomycetota; class Actinomycetes; order Actinomycetales; family Cellulomonadaceae; genus Cellulomonas; species Cellulomonas humilata. The sequence goes on from NZ_JABMCI010000065.1 coordinate 173,717, forward strand.
GGAGCCCGGTCCGCGAGTCGATGCGGGTCAGCGGGCGCTCGTAGTCGAGCAGCAGGCCCTCGTGGCTGGAGAAGAAGTCGACGGACCGCAGCGCGTCGAAGTCGGCGCCGCACGCCGCCATGAACCGGATGGCCCGGTCGATCTCCGCCGCGATCTCCTCGTAGCGCGAGTACGACGGGTTGGCCATGAAGCCGCGGTTCCACTCGTGCACGCGCAGCAGGGACGCGAAGCCGCCCGTGGTGAACGCCCGGATGAGGTTCAGCGTCGAGGCGGACGTGTGGTACGCCTCGAGCAGCCGCTGCGGGTCCGGCGTGCGGGCCTCGAGCGTGAACTCGTAGTCGTTGATGATGTCGCCGCGGAACGCCGGCAGGGTGACGCCGTCGCGCGTCTCGGAGTCCGAGCTGCGGGGCTTGGCGTACTGCCCGGCCATCCGGCCCATCTTGATGACCGGCAGGCTCGCGCCGTAGGTCAGCACGACGGCCATCTGGAGGATGGTCTTGATCTTGTTGCGGATGTTGTCCGCCGTCGCGGTGCTGAACGTCTCCGCGCAGTCGCCGCCCTGCAGCAGGAACGCCTCGCCGCGACCGGCGGCCGCCAGCTGCGCGCGCAGGTGGTCGGCCTCGCCCGCGAACACCAGTGGCGGGAGGGTCGACAGCCTGGACGTGACGGCGTCGAGCGCGGTCGCGTCCGGCCACTGCGGCTGCTGGAGCGCCCCCATCGACCGCCAGGCGTCGAGGCCTGCGACCACCTGCGGGTCCGGCTCGACGCTCATGAGTGGCTCGCTGGGACCAGGGGCTGCCCGATGTCCTCCAGCAGCGCGCCGAACCACGGCTGCGACACGTCGAACGCCTTGCCGCCCGCGATGCGCGGGAACTCGATGGCACGCAGCACGTCGCCCTGCTCCTCGTCGTGACCGATGACGCCGGACTCGCCGCGCAGCGCGGACTCGACGGCCAGGTCGGTCATGGACTTGATCAGGCGCAGGTCCTCGGCGTTCGCCGCGGCGGCGCGCGAGTAGTACCCGGACTTCTGCACCATCGTCTTCTCGGCGCCCAGCTTCTCGCCGAACTGCTTGGCGAACCACTGCCCCGGGTTGACGGTGTCCAGCTTCACGTGACCGAACGGGTCGCGCTCCACGGGCGTGCCGGCGGCCTCGAGCTGCTCGACGATCTCGTGCATGCCGGCGCCCTCGGACAGGAAGATGTTGACGTTGCCCTGCTCGTCCATGATCGCCTTGAGGCGCGCGGCCTCGGCGTCGATATCGAGCGCCAGCTCGGGCACGAAGACGGCGTGGATGTCCCAGCGCTCGCGCGTCAGACCGATGCCCGGGACCCACTCCTGCGTGTCCAGCCACTTGCGGTACTCGGCGGCCGCGGCGGCGGTGAGCCACCCGCAGTGCCGGCCCATGACCTCGTGCACGATCAGCATGCGCGGGCCGGAGCGGTGCTCGCCGATGATGTTCGCGGCGAACCCGGCGGCCTCCTCGGCGGCGGTCCAGGCGCCCAGCGACTGCTTGATGGGCACCACGTCGTTGTCGATCGTCTTGGGCAGGCCGACGACGGTCAGGTCGTAGCCGTTCTCGTGCAGGTAGGCGGCGAGGTCGGCGGCCGTCGTGTTCGTGTCGTCGCCACCGATGGTGTGCAGGACGTCCACGCCGTCGGACTTGAGCTGCTCGGCCGCCACCTTCAGCGGGTCCTGGCCCTCCTGCACGAGGCCGCGCTTGACGCAGTCCTTCGCGTTGGTGAGCTTGACGCGGGAGTTGCCGATCGGCGAGCCGCCGAACTTGTGCAGGATGCCGGCCTTGGCGCGGGTCTCCTCGTCGACGACGATCTTGTCGCCGCGCAGCAGGCCGTAGTAGCCATGCTGGTACGCGATGATCTCGATGTCGGGAGCGATCTCCGTGTACCGCTCGATGAGCCCGCCGACGGCGGACGACAGGCACGGGGCGAAGCCACCTGCGGTCAGGAGGGCGACGCGACGAACCGACATGAGACACACCTCTCGTAGACAACCTTCGGCGCCCGCGACGAGGCGGCGCGCCACGATGCCGGCACCCGGGCCGACCGCGTCATCCTACTGACGTCCCGGACTCCTCCTGCGGTGGTACCGGCACCTGGACGTCCGGGACGGGACGCCCGCCCGGCGCGGCGGGCAGGTGGTCGGCCGCGTCGCCCGCCACGGCCGGGTGACCGGTCGCGATGCGGGCCTTCTGGGTCGCCGCGTACACGTCGACGTACTCCTGACCGGACAGGCTCATGATCGCGTACATGATCTCGTCGGTGACCGAGCGCAGGATGAAGCGGTCGTTCTCCATGCCCCGGTAGCGGCTGAAGTCGAGGGGCTCGCCGATGACCGTGCCGATGCGCATGACCTTCGGGATCCGCCGGCCGGGCGGCTGCGCCTCGTCGGTGCCCACCATCGCCACCGGGATCACGGGCGCACCGGACTCCAGCGCGAGCCGCGCGATGCCGGTCTTGCCGCGGTACAGCCGGCCGTCGGGACTGCGGGTGCCCTCGGGGTAGATGCCGAACAGGTCGCCGTCCGACAGCCGTCGCAGGCCGGTGCGCAGGGCAGCCTCGCTGGCCTTGCCGCCCCCGCGGTCCACGGGGATGGTGCCGACGCCGCGCATGAAGCCTGCCGTGAGCCGCCCCTTGATCCCGGCACCGGTGAAGTACTCCTGCTTGCCGATGAACACGATCTCGCGGTCCAGGACGAGCGGCAGGAAGAAGGAGTCGATCACGGCGAGGTGGTTGCTCGCGAGGATCGCGGCGCCCTCCGTCGGCACGTTCTCGGCGCCACGCACCCACGGCCGGTAGACCAGGTGCAGCAGCGGTCCGACGAAGACCCGCTTCATCAACCAGTAGAACAACGGTTCACCTCTCGACCCGACCCACGGACTGTCCGCCCACCCGAGCCCTGCGCTCGCCCCCCGACGACTCCCTGCGGAAGCCGGGGCCGAGCACCTGCCACCCCGACTACCCGGTCCGACTCTAGAGTGCTCCTATGGCACCTCGCCCCGACGACCCCGACGAGGGGGTCCAGCCGACGGGCGCCGACGAACCGCCGGCCGCCGGTCTGCCTCCAGGTCCGCCCGATCATGCCGCACCCCCGGAACCGACGGACGAGGAGGTGTGGGCGGCCATCGTGGCCGAGCTCGGTGAGCTCGACGGATACGAGGAGGACCAGGATCCGCCCGTGACGCCCGCCGGGCCGCCAAGCGCGACGACCACCGAGCCGAGCCCGGGCCTGTCGTTCCCCGTGGCTCCGTGGGTGGCCGACCGGCGCGTCGTCCGACCTGCCCAGGAGCCGACGCGCGACCCGGAGCTGAGCGGGCGCGACTGGGACGGCACCTCGCAGATCGACGACGCCGAGGGTGTCGTCGACGCGGACGAGCACTTCGTACCGCCCGACCCCGGCCCGGTCCTCGGCGGCGACCCGCTGCTGACGATGGCCTGGTTCGCCGCGGCGGGCGTGCCGATCTTCCTGCTGGTGGTCCTCGTGGCCTGGCGCGACGTACCGCCCGCGCTCGTCCAGGCCGCGGCCGCCGTGTTCGTCATCGGGGTCGCGGTGCTCCTGTGGCGGATGCCGCACCGTCGTGACCCCAGCGACGACGACACGGGCGCGGTGGTCTGACCGGAGCGCACCCCGTCGTCAGAGGCGCGCGAGGTCGGCCGCCCCGACCATCCCCGCGTCGTTGCCCATCGACGCCACGACGATCTTGGCCTCGGGCCGGTGACCGCGCCCGGAGAGCTGCTCGGCGAACCCGTTGCGGGCCGGCGCGAGCAGCAGGTCTCCCGCGTCCGCCACGCCTCCCCCGACGACGATCAGCGCGGGGTCGAGCAGCGCCGTCGCGGACGCGGCACCCTCGCCCAGCCACCGTCCGAGCTCCGCGAGCAGCTCGATCGCCAGGGGGTCACCCTCCTGCGCGGCCTGCGTGACCTGGGGGCCGTTGAGCTTCTCGACGTCGCCACCCGCGAGCTCGAGCAGCCGGGTCGCGCGCTCGGGCTGGATGATCACGGTCGCCTGCGCGTCGCGCACCAGGGCGCTGCCCGAGGCGTACTGCTCCCAGCAGCCCTCGTGGCCGCACCCGCAGTAGTGGCCGCCGGGGACCACGCGCATGTGCCCGATCTCGGCAGCGACGCCCCACGCCCCGCGCACGAGCTTGCCGTTGGAGACGATGGCGCCCCCGAGACCGGTGCCGACGGTGAGCATGAGCATGTCGTCCACGTCGCGGGCGGCGCCGAACCGGAACTCGGCCCAGCCGGCGGCGTTGGCGTCGTTCTCGACGGCGACCAGCACGTCGTCGTTCTGGAGGATCGCCTGGACCCGCTGGCGCAGGGGGTAGTCGCGCCACGCGATGTTCGGGGCGAACAGGACGGACGACCGGTCGGCCGAGACGAACCCCGCGGCTGCGACTCCCATGGCGCTGACCTCGTAGGAGCCGCTCAGCTCGAGGTAGACCTCGGCGATCGCCTTGTCGATCCCCGCGACGTCGTCCGGCGACGTCTCACGCCGCGTCTGCGCGAGGATCGTGCCGTCCTCGTCGACGACTCCCGCCGCGATCTTGGTCCCGCCGATGTCGACACCGATGGCGTGCATGTTCGTGTTCGCTCCTACGCGTTCGTACCGTGCTCGCTACCGTCCGGTGCGGGCTTCCACGCTATCCGCCTGCGCGGCCTCCGGCCGACGTACCCGGACGACCCCGCGACCAGGCCCGCCGCAGAGCGTACCCATTCGGCTGCTCCCCCAAGGGCGACCGAAGTCCCGTATCCTCGGGGCCACACTTCGCCCCCTGTCACTGGAGCCAGCATGGACGAGTTCCACATCCCGTTGCGCGTCGAGGTCGATCCCTCGAAGAACCTCAACGACCTGCTCGCCGATCGGGTCGGGAGGACGCCCGACAGCGTCCTCGTCGAGCACAAGGCGCAAGAGGGCGGCCCCTGGATCCCTCTGACCTCGCGCGAGTTCGACGCGGAGATCGTCGCCGTGGCCAAGGGCCTCGTCGCTCGTGGCGTGCAGCCCGGAGACCGCGTCGGGATCATGTCGCGGACACGGTACGAGTGGTCGCTGATCGACTGGGCAGTCTGGGCCGCGGGCGGTGTGCCGGTCCCGCTGTACGAGACGTCGTCGGCCGAGCAGGTCCTGTGGATCCTCACCGACGCCGACGTCTCGCTGCTCGTCGTCGAGACCGCCGCCCACGCCGCGGTCGTGGCCGAGGTGCGCGCCGACGCCCCGACCCTGCGCGAGGTCCTCATCCTCGACGACGGTGCGATCGACACGATCGTCACCGCCGGTGCCAGCACGCCCGACGCGGAGATCACGCGTCGCCGCGGGCTCGCGGTCCTCGACGACCTCGCCACGATCATCTACACCTCGGGCACGACGGGCCGGCCGAAGGGCGTCGAGCTCACGCACGGCAACTTCTACCTGCTCACCGTGAACGCGGTCGAGGACATCAACGAGGTGTTCAGCGAGCCCGGCGCCCGCACCCTGCTGTTCATGCCGCTCGCGCACGTCTTCGCGCGGTTCATCGAGGTGCTCTGCATCCCCGCCGGTGCCGTCCTGGGTCACAGCCCCAGCACGGCGACCCTGATCGAGGACCTGGGCTCGTTCCGGCCCACGTTCATCCTCGCGGTGCCCCGCGTCTTCGAGAAGGTCTACAACTCGGCCGAGCAGAAGGCCGCGGCGGCGGGCAAGGGCTCCATCTTCCAGCGGGCTGCGAAGACCTCGATCGTCTACTCGCGCGCGCTCGACAACGCGCACGGCCCCAGCCTGTGGCTGCGCCTCCAGCACAAGGTGGCGGACGTGCTCGTGCTGCACCGCCTGCGCAACGCGCTGGGCGGCAACGCGCGGTGGGCGGTCTCGGGCGGAGCCCCGCTCGGCGAGCGGCTCGGTCACTTCTACCGCGGCCTCGGCCTCAACGTCCTGGAGGGCTACGGGCTGACCGAGACCACGGCCCCCGCCACGGTGAACCGGCCGGGCCGGGGTACCAAGATCGGTACCGTCGGTCTGCCCCTGCCGGGCAGCGGCGTCCGCATCGCTGCGGACGGCGAGGTCGAGCTCCAGGGCGTCCAGGTGTTCCGGGGGTACCACAACAACGAGGCCGCGACCGCGGAGGCCATGCACGACGGCTGGTTCCGCACCGGTGACCTCGGCTCCCTGGACGACGAGGGCTACCTGCGGATCACCGGTCGCAAGAAGGAGATCATCGTCACGGCCGGTGGCAAGAACGTGGCCCCCGCGGTGCTCGAGGACCGCATCCGCGCGCACCCGCTCATCAGCCAGGTGGTCGTGGTCGGTGACCAGCGGCCGTTCATCGGCGCGCTCATCACGCTCGACCCCGAGGGCGTCCCCGGCTGGCTGTCCGCGCACGGCAAGCCGTCGATGACCCTGGCGGAGGCGGCCAAGGACGCGGACGTCCTGGCGTCGCTGGACAAGGCGGTCGAGAAGGCGAACAAGGCGGTGTCCCGGGCGGAGTCGGTGCGCAAGTACCGGATCCTCGAGTCGGACCTCACCATCGCCAACGGCTACCTCACGCCCAAGCTGAGCATCCGTCGCAACGAGGTGCTCAAGGACTACGCGGGCGAGATCGACAAGCTCTACGAGGGCCCGGCGCGCGACTGAGGGCTCACACCGCACGCACCAGGCGCAGGGGCGGGACGAGTCCCGACGCCGCGAGCACGCCGATGGCGTGCTGCTCCGCGGCATCGAGCTCGACCGCCCCTGCGGCATGCTCGACGTGCTCGACGTGCTCCGCGTGCATGAGATGCACTGCGGGGACCGCCTCGGGGGCCGGGCGGCGCACCGGGATGGTCAGGAAGGTCACGACGCAGTCCGCGCACGCGGCCCCACGCTCGGTGCAGGTGTCGCAGTCGATGATCATGTCGCGGACGCTAGCCACGACCACCGACAACGACCGTCAGAGGCGCTGGAGACGCGCGACCAGCGTGCTGGACGGCACCACCCACGCGCCCGCGGCCTCGACGTCGCGCACGACCTCCTGGTCGCTGGTCACGACCACGAGCACGCGACCAGGCGGCTCGGCGTGCACCAGCCGCCTGATGAGGTCGTCCGCGATCTCCCCCACGGCGAACAGGACACGGACGCCCCGCGCGTACCCGCCGGGCGGGTGCTGCTGCCCCTCCTGGCCGTCGAAGCAGCAGGTCACCTCGGCGCCGGTCCGCGCGGCGACCTGGGCGAGCCCGTCGACCAGCCGTCGCCTCTGCTCCGCCAGCGAGAGCTCCCCGAACCCGGACTTCGAGACGTTGTAGCCGTCGACCATCAGGTGCGCCCACGGCTGACGCAGCAGCTCGTCCAGCAGCGCCGGGTCCTGCACCGAGCGTCCGCGCGAGCCCGGCCGCACCGCGGTGCGCTCCGTCGGCGGGCTGACCAGGTCGGCGGGCAGGTCCGCCACCGGTGGCAGCGCGAGCTCGGAGCGCAGCCCGCTGGCGGCGTCGACGATCGTGTCGAGCAGCAGCCGCACCCGGACGTCGGCGAGCTTGCGGGCCGCCCGCAGCTCCGCCCGTGCCGCGGTGCGCTCCGCCTGGGCCGACCGCCGCTCCTCCGACGCCTGCCGGAGGTCGTCGGCCGCACGCGCCTGCGCGAGCTCCGCGGTGGCGAGAGCGGCGCGGGCCTCCTCAGCCGCCCGGCGCCCCTCGCTGCGCGCGCGGTCCGCGTCGGACCGCAGTCGGCGCAGCTCGCGCTGGAGCGCGCCGAGCTGCTCCTCGGCCGCGCGCGCCTCGTCCCGGGCCGCCGTGGCGTCGGCCCGGAGCCGGTCCGCCTCCGCCTGCGCGCGCGACAGCCGAGCCTGCGCCTCCGCGCTCACCGTGGCGACCGCCGACTCCTCCGCCGGGAGCAGGTCGCGCCACCGGGACCCGAGCAGCCAGGCACCGGCCGCGGCCTGCACCGACGGCGCGGTGGGCTCCTGCGCGTCGGCTGCCAGACCGGCGGCCAGCTCGGGGTTCGCCTGCGTCCACACCCGCGCCACCCGCGCCCGGAACACGTCGTCCTGGAGCGCGTTCCAGAGCGGTCCGGCACCCGCGGTCGCACGACGGCGCGGGGCGAAGCGGTGCACCGCCCGCAGCGACGGCGGCACCTCGACGGGTTCCGCGGCCCCCAGGGCGTCAGCCGCCACCTGCACGAGGGCGGTGCGCAGCGCCGTCGGCACCTCAGTGGCGTCGTCGCCGGTCCCGCCCTCGCCACCCATGACCAGCACCTTAGGTGCCGAGGGCCGACGACGGCGGGACCCGGCCCGGCGGCCACCGCGTGGGTGGGTGACCGCCGGCCGGGTCCCGCCGAGCGACGTCAGGGAGTCGTGACCCCCAGGACGTACGCGCCGGAGCCGGAGTAGGCGTCGACGACGTACCGGTACGTGCCCGCCGTGCCGGAGTAGGTGAACGCCTCGTTGGGCGACGACGTCGTCCCCCGTGCGACCGTCGACCAGGCGGTCCCGCTCCGCTTCTGCAGGTAGAGGTCGAAGTCGGCGCCGGTCGGACCAGCCAGGCAGAGCCGGAACGTGCCGCTGCGCGTCACGCTGACCGATCCGCCGGACGGCTGGGCCACGGCCGAACCGGACGTGAGGGTGCCCTGGTAGCTGGCCGCATAGCCGGAGCACGACGTGGTCGGGGGCGGGGTGGTGCCGCCTCCGCCGGTGATCAGCGTGAGCCCGTAGGCCGACAGGATCTCGTTCACGGGCTGGAAGTAGGTGGTGCCGCCCGAGCTGCAGTTCCCGGACCCGCCGGACGTCACGCCCTGCGCCTGGTTGCCGGCGATGAGCGAGCCGCCGGAGTCACCGGGCTCGGCGCACACGTTGGTGCGGATCAGCCCGCTGACCGTGCCCTGCGCGTAGGTCACGCTGGCGCCACGGGACTGGATCGTCCCGCAGTGCCAGCCGGTGGTCGATCCCGACCGGCACACGGACGCGCCGACCGCCGCGTCGGTGGACCCCGCCACGGAGACGCGGCTGCCGTTGTACTGGTTGACCGCGCCGATCGGGGTGTTGCCCGAGGCGGCAGCGATCCAGGAGTAGTCGTTGCCCGGGAAGCTCGAGCCGCGGAACGTCCCGGTCGGGGAGGCGGTCGTCGCACCGGTGCTGCCGCAGTGGCCGGCGGACACGAACCCGCCGGTCACCGAGAACCCGACCGAGCAGCGGCTGGTGCCACCGATCGTGTAGGCGTTGCCGCCGACGATGTCGATGAAGGTCCGGGGGGCCTCGGTGGTCGTCTGGAACGTCACCGAGTCGGTCGGCACCCCGGCCCGCTCGACGAGCTGGCGCGCCGCGGTCTCCGCACCGGCCACCACGGAGACGACGACCGAGTTGGTGGTCACGTCCACGTACCAGCTGGGAACCGCCGAGGGCGCCTCCGCGGTCGTGGCGTCGAGCGAGGCCTGCCACTTCTCCAGGTCGGCGAGCGTGTGGTTCACGACCACGGCCTGCGCGCCGGCCGCCTGCACGGTCGAGGCGGCTGCGCCGTCCGCGACGCCGACGTAGAGGACGTTCTTGGTGGGATCGAGCCAGGCGCCGGCGAAGGTGGCGCCCAGTCGCGCCTTGAGGATGCGCTGCTTCCCGGCGGCGTCCGCCTGGAACGTCAGACGCTTCGCCGCCGCGGACGGGCTGAGCCCGAGGTCGCGCTCGAGCGCCTTCTGGATCGCGGGGTCGACCTTCTGCTGGATGCCGAGCTCCTGGGGGCTCGTGGATCCGGGGTCGGATGGTGCGGCAGTCGATCCGACCGCCAGCGGTCCGATGAGGAGCGCGCCGGCCGCACAGGCCGTCACCGCCGCCCTCCACGTGTATCGCGTCATGTCTGTCGTCCCTCCGTCGTCACATCAGCCGGTAGGCCGACAGTCACACTAGGCGTGACCGTTGTCGAAGAACAGATCACTCGGTGGGCATAGCACCGCGGTTATGCCCGTCCGGCGGCCAGCCAGTCGAGGAAGCGGGGGCTGCTGCGGCTCACGGCCTCGGCATGGGCGGCCAGGGCGGCGTCGACGATCCCGTCCATCGGCAGGGGCGCCGACTCGTCGTGCCAGCCCACGTGGTGCGCCCACTGGAGGGGTACCCCGGCGAGCGGGACCACGCTGACCCCGGGCGTGTCGGGGAACGTCGGCTGCACGAGGGCGACACCGTGCCCGGCCCGGACCAGGTCGACGCACGCGGCCCGGTCGGCCTCGCTGACCTTGCCGGGCGTGAAGCCGGCCCGGGCGCACGCGGTGACGAAGCACCGCTGGAAGCACCCGGCGCCGGACACCCCCAGCCAGTCGACGTCCGCGAGATCGGTGAGCGTGACCACCGCTCGCGTGGCCAGCGGATGGTTGTCCGGGACGAGCACGAAGACGGGGTCGGTGCTCACCCGCGACCACCGCACACCCTCGGCCGTCGGCGGCGACGCGTTCCCGCACATGCCGACCAGCGCGATGTCGAGGGTCTGCGCCGCCAGCTGCGCCGCCACGGCGTCGACGTCCGGCATGGTGACGCTCGTGACCTCGGCGTGCAAGCCGGACACCAAGCGGTTGACGAAGAGGCCACCGAGCGCCGTGGCCGCCGTGCCGACGCGCACCGAGCGCGCACGCAGGTCCCGGCCTGCGACCATCCGGTGCGCGTCGTCGACCAGCGCGGACATGGCGGGGAGCAGCACCTTCGCGCGCCCCAGGACGAGCTCGCCCAGCGCCGTGGGTCGCGCGCCACGCTGGTCGCGCGTGAAGACCGCGGCCCCCAACGTGCGGTCGATCCGGTTGAGCTGCGCCGTCAGCGCGGGCTGGGTGAGCCCGAGGGACGCGGCCGCACGGGTCACAGAGCCCTGTTCCGCGACGGTGACGATTAGCCGGAGGTGGCGCAGCTCGAGCTCCATCCGCCGAAACTATCGACCAGCCGCTCCGGAGGGGAGACGTGCGGCCCGGTCGCGACGCACCGGGGCAGGAGCCGGGCCGTGTCGGTGGCCGTGGGTGTCGGTGGCCGTGGGTACCGTCCGAGCCATGTCCTCCGTCCGCCGCCTGCGCCCCGTCTGGGCGGACGCCACCCCGGACCCTGCCGGGCGGCCGGTGCAACTGAGCCTCGACGAGCTGGGCACCCCGCTGGCGGAGGTCACGTTCGTCGTCGTGGACCTGGAGACCACGGGCGGCACCCCCGCGGAGTGCGCCATCACCGAGATCGGCGCGGTCAAGGTGCGCGGCGGCGAGGTGCTGGGCGAGTTCCAGACGCTCGTGGACCCGGGTGGCCCGGTGCCCGCCTTCATCCAGGTGCTCACCGGCATCACCACGACGATGCTCATCGGTGCGCCACCCATCGAGGAGGTGCTGCCCAGCTTCCTCGAGTTCTCGCGCGGCACCGTGCTCGTGGCGCACAACGCACCGTTCGACGTCGGCTTCCTGAAGGCAGCCGCCGCGCGCACCGGTCATGCCTGGCCGGGAAACAAGGTGGTGGACACGGTCCGGCTCGCGCGCCGGGTCGTCACCCGCGACGAGGCTCCCAACCACAAGCTGTCCACCCTCGCCAACCTGTTCCACGCGACCGTCACGCCCAACCACCGCGCGCTCTCCGACGCCCGCGCCACGGTGGACGTGCTGCACGCGCTGCTCTCCCGCCTCGCGCCCCTGGGCATCACCCACCTCGAGGACCTCGCCACCGCCACGGACCCCGTGCCGGAGGACGTGCGCCGCAAGCGCACCCTCGCGGACGGGCTGCCCGACGGGCCGGGCGTGTACCTGTTCCGGGGCCCCGGCGACGAGGTCCTCTACGTCGGCACGTCCACCACCTCGCTGCGCCAGCGCGTCCGGTCCTACTTCACGTCCGCGGAGAAGCGCGGCCGGATGATCGAGATGGTCCGCGTCGCCCAGCGCGTCGACCCGATCCCGTGCGCGACGCCGCTGGAAGCACGCGTCCGCGAGCTGAGACTCATCGCCGCCCACTCCCCCCGCTACAACCGACGGTCCCGGTTCCCCGAGCGCATGCCCTGGGTCCGGCTGACGTCCGAGCCGTACCCACGGCTGTCCGTGGTCCGCGAGGTCAAGGCCGGCGACGGCGCCACGTACATCGGGCCGTTCTCCTCGGCGGCTACGGCCCAGCTGGCCGTCGAGGCCCTGCACGAGACGTTCCCCATCCGGCAGTGCACCCGCAAGCTCCCTCTCGTGGCCGCGCCGGGCGCCTCGGCGTGCGTGCTCGTCGAGATGGGCAAGTGCGGGGCCCCCTGCACGGGCCACCAGGGGCCCGGCGCCTACGCCGAGGTCGTCGACCGCGTCCGGCACGCGATGGTCGCGGACGCCGCACCGGTGGTCGAGGCGCACGCCGACCGGATCGCGTGGCTGGTCGCGCAGGAGCGGTTCGAGGAGGCTGCCACCGTCCGGGACCGGCTCGGCGGCTTCCTGCGGGGGGCGTCGCGGGCGCAGCGGTTCGCGCCGCTCGCCACGTGCGCGGAGCTCGTTGCCGCCCGGCGTTCCGACGACGGCGGGTGGGAGCTGGTCCTCGTCCGCTTCGGGCGCCTCGCCGGGACCGCTCGGGTCGATCGACGCACCGATCCGCGGCCGGCGATCGCGACCCTCCAGTCCACCGGCGAGCAGGTCGAGCCGGGCGTCGCCCCGGCCACCGCCGCGCACCCCGAGGAGACCGACCTGATCCTCGCGTGGTTGGGCAAGCCCGGGGTGCGCCTCGTCGCGGTCGACGTCCCGTGGGCGTGCCCGGTGCGCTCGGCCGAGGGGCTCGGCGACCCGGCGACCGCCGTCGCCGCGCTGGTCCGGCCCCGCCTCGCCCCCGACGACGGTGCTCCGGTGGTGCGGTTGCCGGGGGCGGGCACGGAACGCGAGCTGGACATCGCCGAGGCGCGTCCCGTGACGCTGGAGCTCGACGACGCCCGGGTCATCCCGTTCAGCATCCGCCCGCCTCGCACGGCATGATGGCGACCATGCTGACCGCCATCGTGCTCATCGACTCGGACGCCGCGAGGATCCCGGAGGTCGCCGCCGCGATCGCCGACCTGCCCGGCGTGAGCGAGGTCTACTCCGTGACCGGAGAGGTCGACCTGATCGCCATGGTGCGGGTCCGCGAGCACGACGACCTCGCCGACGTCATCGCGGACAAGGTGAGCAAGATCGAGGGCGTCATCCGCACGCAGACCTACATCGCCTTCCGCACGTACTCGCAGCACGACCTGGAGCAGGCTTTCGCCCTCGGGCTCGAGGACTGACCTGGAGCGCAGCGCAGGTTGAGGGGCGCGAAGCGTCACTCGGCCGAAGCGAAGCGCAACGTCAGTCCGACCATTAGCAGAGCGACTGACCTGGAGCGCATGTACTAGCCGGCGGGTTCGAGGACCTGACTCAGCGTGCGCTCGCCGCGCGCCAGCGGGCCAGCACGTCCGCCGCAGCCCCGCTGTCCAGCGACTGCCGCGCGTGCGCGCTCGCCGCAACCAGGCGCTCCACGAGCGTCCCGTCCGCGGTCCCGGGCAGCGTGCCGTCGGCCACGAGCGCCGCGGCCGCGTTCAGCACGACGGTCTCGCGCACCGCGCCGGTCTCCCCGCCGAGCAGCCGCCGGGCGACGTCGGCGTTGTAGTCGGCCTTCGCACCCCGCAGGGAGTCGAGCGCGATGCGCGGCACACCGAGCTCGGCTTCCCAGTCGATGACGGACTCGGTCACGTCACCGTCGCGCACCTCCCACAGCCGCGTGGGACCGGTCGGCGCGATCTCGTCGAGGCCGTCCTCGCCCCGGAACACCAGGGCGCTGATCCCCCGCTGGGCGAGGACGCCCGCCATGAGCGGCGCCATCCGCGCGTCGGCCACGCCGATCGCCGCGGAGCCCGGCTGGGCGGGGTTGGTGAGCGGGCCGAGGAAGTTGAACGCCGTGCCGACGCCGAGCTCGGTGCGCGCGGCTGCGGTGTGGCGGAACGAGGGGTGGAACACCTGGGCGAAGCAGAAGGTGATGCCCACCTCGGAGGCGAGCTCGGCGACGCGTGCCGGCGGGTGGTCCAGTCGGATACCGAGCTCCTCGAGCACGTCGGCGGACCCGGACGACGACGACGCCGCCCGATTGCCGTGCTTGACGACGGTGATCCCGGCGCCGGCGATGACGAGGGCCGACATGGTCGAGATGTTCACGGTGTGCGAGCGGTCGCCGCCGGTGCCGACGATGTCCAGCGTGCGTCCGGGGACCTCGATCCGGACGGCGTGCGCGAGCATCGTGTCCGCGAGGGCGGTGAGCTCGTCGACCGACTCGCCCTTCGTCTTGAGGCCGATGAGGAAGGCGGCAACCTTCGGCGTCGAGGCCGCACCGCTCATGATCTCGGACATCGCCCACGACGTCTGCTCGATCGTGAGGTCCCGCCGGGCCGTGAGCGTCGCGAACAGGTCGGGCCACGTGGGCGCTGCCGGAGCGGCTGACACCTGCGTCATCGGGTGACGGCCCGCGCCTCGACGATCGCCGCGACCGCACCGTGCAGCTCGACCGGGTCGAGCGGCCGGCTGACGACGGCGTCGGCGTTCGACCAGGACGCGAGCCAGGCGTCCTGGGGGCGCCCGGTGAGCACGAGCGTCGGCGGGCACCGGAAGATCTCGTCCTTGAGCTGGCGCGCGAGACCGAGGCCGCCCACCTTGTCCGCCTCGCCGTCCAGGATGAGAAGGTCCAGCCCGCCCGACTCCGTCTGCGCGATGACGGCGGCGGCGGTGGCCACCTCGACCCACTCGATGTCGGGCGCACCGCGCCGGAGGCGACGACCGACCGCGAGCCGGACCTGTGCCCGAGCGTCGACGTCGTCGCTGTACAGAAGGATTCGCGGGCCGGTGGTGGCTGCGTTGTCGGGCTGCGCCGTGCTCATGGAAGTCCCTCACTCGTCGTCGACGTGCGTCCGTCCGGAATTCTGGCACGGGTGGTCCGGCGCTGGTGGTCAGGCCCGCCACGGCGTCCCCGGACGCATAGCACGGGGGTCGCGACGCGCCGCGCGCCGAGACGCGTCCCCACGTCGGCACAGGCCCGCCGACCCGTGCCAGATCCGCGTGATCTCCGGCCACGCCCTCTCACGCGACGGCTCGGATCCTGACGGTGTGACATTTACCTGTGGCCACGCTGAGGGCCTAACGTCCCATGCGGGGGCGTCATCAGCCATAATGACGATCGTGTCGACCGCAACGGCTGCCCCGCGCACCAGCCCCCACGTGAGCGTCAACCGACCGAACCCCGTGTCGGTAGGGACGATCGTCTGGCTGGCCAGCGAGCTCATGTTCTTCGCCGGCCTCTTCGCCATGTACTTCACGCTGCGTGGCGCAGCGCCGGAGGCCTGGGCGGAGAACACCCCGAAGCTCAACATCACCTTCGCCGCGATCAACACCACGGTGCTGGTCCTGTCGTCGGTGACGTGCCAGATGGGTGTGTGGGCCGCCGAGCGGTTCCAGCCCGTCCGCACCGGTTCCCTGCTCCAGGTGAACCGCTGGGGCATGAACGAGTGGATGTCCCTGACCTACCTCATGGGCGCCTTCTTCATCGGCGGCCAGATCTTCGAGTACGCCGAGCTCGTGCACGAGGGCCTGACCATCGCGTCGAGCCCCTACGGCTCGGTCTTCTACCTGACGACCGGCTTCCACGGTCTGCACGTCGTCGGCGGCCTGCTCGCCTTCCTGTTCCTGCTGGGCCGCTCGTTCAGCGCCAAGCGGTTCGGCCACCACGAGGCCACCTCCGCGATCGTGACGTCGTACTACTGGCACTTCGTCGACGTCGTGTGGATCGCGCTCTTCGCGGTGATCTACCTCCTGAAGTAGCGGGGCGCCGGGCCCCGTCCCGGCATCCCAAGACCCCCATCCCATCGTGCGAGACGAGGATCGATCCGTGAAGGCACTCGCAGCCCGCAGGCAGGATCGGCGAGCGCCGATCGTGCTGCTCCTGCTGGCGCTGCTGCTCACCGGCGGCCTGTACGCGGTGCTGGCACCGACGTCGGCCGATGCGGTGCCCGTGAAGGCGAGCACCAACGACATCGACACCGGCGAGAAGCTGTTCCAGGCCAACTGCGCCACCTGCCACGGTCCGGCGGCGTCCGGCACGGCGAGCGGTCCGTCCCTCATCGGTGTGGGCGCGGCGGCCGTCGACTTCCAGGTGGGCACGGGTCGCATGCCCATGCAGATGAACGGCCCGCAGGCCCAGGTCAAGCCCGTGCAGTTCGACCAGGACCAGATCAACCAGCTCGCGGCGTTCGTCGCGTCGCTCGGCGCCGGTCCCGCGATCCCCACGGCGGAGCAGGTGGACCCGGCCCTCGGCAACGTCGCCAACGGCATGCTGATCTTCCGCACCAACTGCGCGATGTGCCACAACGCGGTGGGTGCGGGCGGCGCGCTCTCGCAGGGCAAGTTCGCCCCCAACCTCTGGTCGACCACGCCCACCCATTTGTACGAGGCCATGCTGACCGGCCCGCAGTCGATGCCCGTGTTCAACGACGCGAACATCACGCCCGAGGAGAAGCGCGACATCATCGCGTTCATCGACCAGCAGGGCGGCACCTCGCCCGGCGGGCTCGACCTCGGCGCCCTGGGTCCGGTGAGCGAGGGCCTGTGGGCCTGGGTCGTCGGCATGGGTCTGCTCATCGGCGCAGCAGTCTGGATCGGAGCGAAGTCCTCGTGACCAACCACGACACGGGCCACGAGGCCGGCAACGAGCTCGCCACGCAGGCGCCGGGCGCGCTGCCCGACAAGTTCGCGGACCCGGGCCACCCGGAGCACCACGACCGCCTGGGTGACAACGACCCGAAGGCGAACAAGAAGGCCGAGCGCCAGGTCGTCGTCCTGTTCGCCGTCTCCGTGCTCGCCACGCTCGGCTTCCTCGTCGCCTACTTCACGCTCCCCCCGGGCGAGACGCCGGAGTCGATGCTGCGCTCCAACCTGGCCCTCGGGCTCGGTCTCGCCCTGTCCCTGCTGGGCATCGGCCTCGCCGCCGTCCACTGGGCCAAGGCGCTGATGAACGACCACGAGAAGTCCGAGGAGCGGCACGTCCAGCGCAGCTCCGACGAGAACCGCGCCGGCGCGGTCGCCGCTCTCAAGGACGGCGCGGAGGACTCGGCCATCGGTCGTCGCGGCGTGCTCCAGGGCGCCATGATCTCCGCGCTCGCGCTCTTCCCGCTGGCGATCGTCGTACCGATCGTCGGCAACGTCGGTGGTGACTGGAACGTCTCGAAGTTCCGGCACACGATGTGGAAGAAGGGCACCAAGCTCGCGACGGACCCGACGGGCCGGCCGATCAAGGCCGCCGACGTGACCATCGGGTCGGTGTTCCACGTCATCCCCGAGGGCCTCGAGGAGGCGGAGCACCCGCTGGACGAGAAGGCCAAGGCCGTCGTCCTCCTGGTCCGGCTCGACCCGGCCGACCTCAACGAGGCCGAGGACCGCAAGGGATGGTCCTATGACGGGATCGTCGCCTACTCCAAGATCTGCACCCACGTGGGTTGTCCGGTCGCGCTGTACGAGCAGCAGACCCACCACCTCCTGTGCCCGTGCCACCAGTCGACGTTCGACGTGGCCAACGGCGCGCGGGTCGTGTTCGGACCGGCGAAGCGGCCTCTGCCGCAGCTGCCGATCACCATCGACGACGAGGGCTACCTGATCGCGCAGAGCGACTTCAACGAGCCCGTCGGCCCGAGCTACTGGGAGCGTCTGAAGTGACGACGACAGCGACCCCCACCCCCGTCGAGAAGCTCGCCGCGGGTACGGCGGACTACCTCGACCAGCGCACCGGCATCGGGACCTTCGTCAAGACGTTCGCGCGCAAGATCTTCCCTGACCACTGGTCGTTCCTGCTCGGTGAGATCGCCCTGTTCAGCTTCATCACGATCCTGATCTCCGGCGTCTTCCTCACCCTCTTCTTCGTGCCGAGCATGAACGAGGTCCACTACGACGGACCGTGGGAGGCGATGCAGGGCGTCCAGATGTCCGAGGCGTTCGCCTCGACGCTGCGGCTCTCGTTCGAGGTGCGCGGTGGCCTGCTGATGCGGCAGATCCACCACTGGGCAGCCCTGATCTTCATGGCCGCGATCGTCACCCACATGATGCGTGTCTTCTTCACGGGCGCGTTCCGCAAGCCGCGCGAGGTCAACTGGGTGGTCGGCTTCCTGCTGATGATCCTGGGTCTGGCCGCCGGCTTCTCGGGCTACTCGCTCCCGGACGACGTCCTGTCGGGCAACGGCCTGCGCATCACCGACGGCGTCGTGCGGTCCATCCCGATCATCGGCAGCTACACGTCGTACTTCCTCTTCGGCGGCGAGTTCCCCGGCACCGACCTGATCCCGCGCCTGTTCACGGTGCACATCCTGCTGGTGCCCGGCATCATCCTGGCGCTCATCGGGCTGCACCTGTTCTTCGTCGTGCTGCACAAGCACACGCAGTACCCGGGGTCCGGCCGGTCGGACAAGAACGTCGTGGGCTACCCGCTCTTCCCCATCTACGTGGCGAAGGCCGGCGGCTACTTCTTCACGGTGTTCGGCGTCATCGTGCTCATGGCGGCGACGATGTCGATCAACCCGGTCTGGAACTACGGCCCCTACGACCCCTCACCGGTGTCCGCGGGAGCCCAGCCCGACTGGTACATGCTGTTCCTCGAGGGATCGCTGCGCCTCATGCCCGGGTTCACGGAGTTCGTGGTCCTCGGCTTCACGGTGTCGCTCAACGTGCTCATCCCGGCGATGGTGGTGCCCGGCATCCTGTTCACGCTGCTGGCCGCGTACCCGTTCATCGAGGCGTTCGCGACCGGTGACAAGCGCGAGCACCACGTGCTCGACCGCCCCCGCAACCGCCCGTTCCGCACGGCCTTCGGTGTCTCCCTGCTGACGGCGTTCTTCATCCTCGTGCTGGCCGGGTCCAACGACCTGATCGCGACGCACTTCCACCTGTCGATCAACGACATCACGTGGGTGTTCCGCGTGCTGATCTTCGTCGGCCCGTGGTTCGCGTTCTGGGTGACCAAGCGCATCTGCCTCGGCCTCCAGCGCAAGGACCGCGAGCTGGTCCTGCACGGGCACGAGACGGGTCGCATCGTGCGGTTCGCCAACGGTGAGTACATCGAGGTGCACAAGCCTCTGGACGCGCACGAGCGCTGGTTGCGCGTGCAGCACGACGCCATCCGCCCGCTGGAGATCGAGCCTGCGGAGGACTCCCGCGGCGTGCGGCGCAAGGGCTACGCGCTCGACCGGATGCGCCAGCGCCTCTCGCAGACGTTCTACGAGGACCGCATCGAGCCCGTCACGCCCGCAGAGCTGGCAGCCTCGCACTCGCACGGCGAGCACGACGCCGTGGGCGCGGCCGACGAGCACGCCCCGGCCGCTCTGGCCGGCGCGGTGGGTGGCCGGCAGCACCTGGTGGATCCGCAGGATGAGACGACGCCCGACGGGCGGAATCGCTGATCCTGGGCAAGAGTTGACCGTGGAGTCGGGCGACCCGCCGTCACGGCGGGCCGCCCGTTCCTCTGTACAGAGCGGACCGCGGTACGCGGTCCCAGACCGACGCAGGAGAGGTGTACTCACGCATGGCTGACTACTCGCTTCCGGATCTGCCCTACGACTACGCGGCCCTCGAGCCGCACATCTCGGGCCGGATCATGGAGCTGCACCATGACAAGCACCACGCCGCGTACGTGACCGGCGCCAACACCGCGCTCGAGAAGCTCGCCGCCGCTCGTGCGGCCGACGACTTCGCCGCCGTGAACCTGCACGAGAAGAACCTCGCGTTCAACCTGGGCGGTCACGTCAACCACTCCGTGTTCTGGCAGAACCTCTCCCCCGACGGCGGCGACAAGCCGACCGGGGAGCTCGGCGCCGCGGTCGACGAGTTCTTCGGCTCGTTCGAGGCGTTCCAGAAGCACTTCGCCGCCAACGCCCTGGGCATCCAGGGGTCCGGCTGGTCGATCCTCGCGTGGGACTCGATCGGCCAGAAGCTCGTGATCGTGCAGCTGTACGACCAGCAGAGCAACATCGCCCTCGGCCTGGTCCCCGTGGTCGTCCTCGACATGTGGGAGCACGCGTTCTACCTCGACTACGTGAACGTCAAGGCGGACTACGTCAAGGCGTGGTGGAACATCGTGAACTGGGCTGACGCGGCCGCTCGGTTCGATCGTGCGCGCACCCAGACCGCGGGGCTCATCATCGCCGTCTGAGGTCCTGCTGCATCGGCTGAGGGCCGCCTCCGTTCCTGGAGGCGGCCCTCAGCCGCGCTCAGGAGTTCGGCTGGAGCGTGCCGAGCTCGACGCCGTTCTCGTCGAAGAAGACGAGGTTCTCGCCCTCGTGCGTGGCCTTCACCGCCAGGGACAGCCAGGTGTCGACGCTCGGGCAGGCCATCCGGGTCGTCGCCCACTCGCCGAACGCCACCTGGTTCCCGTTCTGCTCCCACGTCCCGGTCATCCGGTTGCACCCGTCGGTCCCGGTCGCCGTGCCGTCCGTCGCGAGGTCCACCGAGGCGATCCCCTCGGTGTCCTGCGTGCCCCACAGCCCGCCGAGGTCCTCGACCGAGGCATCTGCACCGGAGGCGTCCGCACATCCCGTCAGCGCGGCACCCAGGAGCGTCACCAGCACGAGCGAGCGCAGCGCCCGCGACCGAGATCCGATCACGTGGACCTCTCCAGCGTCCCGATCTCGGTGCCGTCGGCGTCGAGGACCGTGAGCTCGTCACCGGAGACGGTCGCCGACCCCGCCCCGGAGAGCCAGGTGTCGACGTCCTCGCAGGCCATCATCGTCGACCCCAGGTCGCCGAAGTCGACCTCGGACCCGTCGATCTCCCACGCGCCCGTGAGCTGGTTGCAGCCGTCGCTGCCGCTCAGGGCGCCGTCGTCGGCGAGCTCGAGATAGACGCGGGGCTCCGAGCCGGCCTCGACCCACTCCCCCGTGACGTCCTCGGCGGAGAGCCCGCTCCCGGAGCCGGCGCTGCTCGCGCATCCGGCCAGCAGGGCCAGGACAACCACAGACAGACCCGCAGACGTTCGCGAATGCCTCATACCGCCGACGCTAGCGCAGCAGACGCAGGAAATGCCCCCACCGACGGTGAGGGCATTTTCCGAACGCAGGTCAGTGGGCGTGCTGTCCGCGCGAGAACTCGAACACCCAGCCGACGAGGCCGATGACTCCGAGCGCGATGCCGATGTACGAGAGCCACCAGCCCACGGCCAGACCGGCGAACGTGATCGCCGCCGAGACGCCGAGCACGAGCGGCCACCAGCTCCACGGGCTGAACACGCCCTGGTCGCCGGCGCCCTGCTCGATCTCGCCGAGCGGGTCGTCCTCGGGACGGTCGTCGATCCGGCGGGACAGCAACGCGAAGTACGCGCCGATCATGCCGACCAGCCCACCGACCAGCGGGATGCCCACGGTGCCGACCGGCTCGCCCTTGCTCCAGGCGGCGTAGATCAGGCCGACGGGAACGAAGAACAGGACTCCGTAGAGGAAGAGCTTGGTCTCGAACTTCATCGGGTTCCCTCCTCGTCGGTGCGCGGCCTGTCGTCGACGATGGTCGCGGTCGACTGCTCCGGCTCACCCTTGTCGTTCACCACGCGGTCCGTGGCGACCTCGCTCTCGCCGCGCCGGTCCGCCTCCCAGTCCAGCGGGCCTGGGTTGGGCTCGACGTGGTCCATGGCGGCGACCTCGGGGTGGTGCAGGTCGAACGCCGGGCGCTCGGAGCGGATGCGCGGCAGCGAGGTGAAGTTGTGCCGCGGCGGCGGGCAGCTGGTGGCCCACTCGAGCGAGGCGCCGTAGCCCCACGGGTCGTCGACCGTGACCAGCGGAGCGTTGCGCCACGTCGTGTACACGTTCCACAGGAACGGCAGCGTCGAGGCGGCCAGGATGACGGCCCCGATCGTCGACAGCTGGTTCATCCACGTGAAGCCGTCGTCGGGCGAGTAGTCCGCGTACCGACGCGGCATCCCCTTGACGCCGAGCCAGTGCTGGATGAGGAAGGTGGTGTGGAAGCCGATGAACAGCATCCAGAAGTGGACCTTGCCCAGGGTCTCGTCGAGCATCCGCCCCGTCATCTTGGGCCACCAGAAGTAGAAGCCCGCGAACATGGCGAACACCACGGTGCCGAACACCACGTAGTGGAAGTGCGCGACGACGAAGTAGGAGTCCGACAGGGAGAAGTCGAGCGCCGGGCTGCTCAGGATGATGCCGGTCAGCCCGCCGAAGAGGAACGTGACGAGGAAGCCGATGGTCCAGAGCATCGGCGTCTCGAACGTGAGCTTGCCGCGCCACATCGTGCCGATCCAGTTGAAGAACTTCACGCCGGTCGGCACCGCGATGAGCATGGTCATGAAGGCGAAGAACGGCAGGAGCACCGAGCCGGTGACGTACATGTGGTGGGCCCACACCGTCACGGACAGGGCGGCGATCGCGATCGTCGCGTACACGAGGCCCTTGTAGCCGAAGATCGGCTTGCGGCTGAACACCGGCAGGATCTCGGTGACGATGCCGAAGAACGGCAGCGCGATGATGTAGACCTCGGGGTGCCCGAAGAACCAGAACAGGTGCTGCCACAGGATGGCTCCCCCGTTCTCGGGGTTGAACACCTGCGCACCGAGGCGGCGGTCGGCACCGAGGGCGAAGAGCGCGGCGGCCAGCGGCGGGAACGCCATGAGCACCAGGAGCGACGTCACCAGGGTGTTCCAGGTGAAGATCGGCATCCGGAACATGGTCATGCCGGGCGCGCGCATGGTCACGATCGTGGTGATGAAGTTGACGGCGCCGAGGATGGTGCCGAACCCGGCGAGCGCGAGGCCGAAGACCCAGAGGTCACCGCCCAGTCCCGGTGAGTACACGGTGTTCGACAGCGGCGCGTACGCGAACCAGCCGAACGAGGCGGCCCCCTGCGGCGTGAAGAACCCGGCGCCGGCGATCGTCCCGCCGAAGAAGAACATCCAGTACGCGAGCATGTTCAGCCGCGGGAACGCGACGTCCGGCGCACCGATCTGGAGCGGCATGATCACGTTGGCGAAGCCCGCGAACAGCGGCGTCGCGAACAGCAGCAGCATGATCGTGCCGTGCATAGTGAACGCCTGGTTGTACTGCTCGCGCGACTGGAAGATGTCCATGCCGGGCGCGAACAGCTCGGCGCGGATGAGCAGCGCCAGGATGCCGCCGATGCCGAACCAGATGAACGACGTGATCAGGTACAGGTACCCGATGGTCTTGTGGTCGGTCGAGGTGACCCACTTGATCACCGTGCGCCCGAGGGTCTGACGCGAGGGCGCCAGACCGGGGATGTGCTCCGCGACGGCGGCCATCAGTTCTCGCCTTCCTTCGGAGCGCTGTCCAGGTCCTGCTGACGGCTGTACTCGAGCCCGAGCGAGCCTTCCTGACCCTTGGCCTTGAGCTCCTCGATGTGCGCGTCGTACTCCTCGCGCGTCACGACCTTCACGTTGAACAGCATCGACGAGTGGTACTCGCCGCAGAGCTCGGCGCACTTGCCCAGGTAGGTGCCCTCTTCGGTGGGGGTGACCTGGAACGTGTTCGTCTTGCCCGGGATCATGTCCATCTTGAACAGGAACGCGGGGATCCAGAACGAGTGGATGACGTCGCGCGAGTCGAGCGTGAACTCGACCTTCTCGTCGACCGGGAGGTACAGGGTGACCTGGTCCTCGAGCACGCCCGTGCCGGCGGAGCCGACGTCCTGCGCGTGCTGACCGGTGTCGTACGCGTCGTCGTCGAGGTAGTTGAAGTCCCAGCTCCACTGCTTGCCGATGATCTGGACGTGCACGTCGGCCTTGGCCGAGGTGTCGACGATCGCGGTGGTGTCCCGGTTGGTGTAGTAGAAGAGCACCCCCACCATGATGATCGGCAGGATCACGTACATGACCTCGAGCGGCACGTGGTACCGCAGCTGCACGGGGAGCGTGTCGTCGCCCTTGCGCTTCCGGTAGACCGCGACGCACCAGAGGATCAGACCCCAGGTGATGATGCCGACGATCAGGGCGGCGATCCACGACCCGACCCACAGGCTGGTGATGCGACCTGTCTGGTCGGTGATCTCGGCGTCGGAGCTGCCGGGCAGCCAGCCGCGCTGCACCTCGGCGGAACATCCGCTGAGGACGACTGCGGCGACGCCAAGCAGGCCGGCCAGCAACAGGGCTGGTCGCCGCGTGCGACGGGGGGTGTCCGGGTGCAACGGGGGACCTCTCACTCGCGTCCCGTCGACACCCTCGTGCACTGCAGAAGGGCACCACCCGGGACCTTCGTCCTCGACCCGTGCAGCCTAGCGCGCCGACCAGTTCGTTTCGTGCTGACGACACCCGTTGACGACACGGTGTCAGCACCATCACACCGCAGGACCGTCACAGTGCGCGCCGGGCGGCAGCGACCCGCAGGCCCGTCGTCCCGCGCCTGATGGCGGGCGTACAGGGTTACGGTGCCCGGGTGAGCAGCCAGCCCGACCTCGAGCCCGAGGCCTCCGCCGGACCCGGTCCTGTGACGCACGCCACTGCCCGCCGGGTCGTCCTCGACGCCGGTGGCCGGGCGCCGCTGCTGCCGCAGGCCCGCACCGCGTTCCTGGAGGCCCTCGACCAGGGCTGGGCGGATCCTCGGCGGCTGCACGCCGAGGGCCGACGCGCACGCATGCTGCTGGACGGGGCGCGCGAGGCGATCGCCGCCGCGGTCGGCGCCAGGACCGAGGAGGTCGACCTCGCCCCGTCGCACACGGCAGCGCTGCATGCGACGGTGCGTTCCGTGGTCCGCGGCCGCCGCAGGACCGGGACGCAGGTGGTCGTCGGCGCGGTCGAGCGTGCGGCCGTGCTGAACGCTGCGGACTTCGCCGGTGACCGGGTGACGGTCGGGGTGGACCGGGACGGCAGGGTGGACCCGCGGGAGTACGCCGACGCGGTCCGACGTCCGGGCGTCGCGCTCGCCGCGCTCCAGCACGCCAACGGAGAGGTCGGCACGCTCCAGCCGGTCGACGACGCGCACGTCGCAGCCCGTGCCGCGGGAGTCCCCCTCCTGGTGGATGCCGGCGCCAGCCTGGGCCACGTCGACGTCGGCGGCTCCTGGGACGTGCTGGCCGCCGACGCGGGCGACTGGGGCGGCCCGGGCGGGCTGGGCGTGCTGGTGACCCGCTCCGGGGTGCGGCGCTCGCCCGACTGGCCCGAGGACGAGGACCGCTGGTTCCCCGGCGGCGTGAGCGTCCCCACCGCCCTGGCGGCCGCGGTCGCGCTCCAGGCGGCCGGATCGACCCGGTCGGTCGACGATGCGGCACGGCGCCGGCTCGTGGACCTGGTCCGGTCGCGCGTGGCGGCCGACGTCCCCGACGTCGAGGTGGTCGGGCACCCGGTGGACCGCCTCCCCCACGTCGTGACGTTCTCGTGCCTGTACGTCGAGGGCGAGTCGCTGCTGGCCGCGCTCGACGCCCGCGGGTTCGCGGTGGGGTCGGGCTCCGCGTGCACGTCGAGCGCCCTCGAGCCCAGCCACGTGCTGGCGGCCATGGGCGCCCTGACGCACGGCAACGTCCGGCTGGCGCTCCCCCGTGGCACGCAGGAGCAGGACGTCGAGCGCTTCCTCGCCGAGCTGCCGGGGATCGTCGCCGGCGTGCGGGAGGCGTGGGGGGTCGGCGGCCTGTGACCACCGTCGACGCCCGCGGCCTGCGCTGCCCGGCGCCCGTGATCCGGCTCGCCCGCGCGGCGGCCGACGCACCGCCGGGCACCGAGCTGACCGTGCTCGCCACCGACCCCGCCGCGGTGCACGATGTCCCCGCGTGGGCGCGGATGCGCGGGCACGAGATGGTCGGCGCGACCGAGCAGGACGGCGTGCACGCGCTCACCGTGCGGACGCACGCATGACGAAGGCCCGGTACCTGATGGGGTACCGGGCCTTCGTCGTCGCTCAGATCAGCTGAACGAGCCGCCGCACGCGCAGGCGCTGCCGGCGTTCGGGTTGTCGATGGTGAAGCCCTGCTTCTCGATCGAGTCGGCGAAGTCGATCGTCGCGCCGTCGAGGTACGGGACGCTCATCCGGTCGACGACGACCTCGACACCGTCGTAGTCCTTGACGACGTCGCCGTCGAGGACGCGCTCGTCGAAGTACAGCTGGTAGATCAGGCCGGAGCAGCCACCGGGCTGGACGGCGACACGGAGACGGAGGTCGTCGCGGCCTTCCTGCTCGAGGAGGCTGCGGACCTTCGAGGCGGCGAAGTCGGTGAGGAGGACGCCGTGCGTCTCGGTCGCGGTCTCGGTCGCGGTGGTCTCGCTCATGGTCTCTCCTGGGTGCTCGCTGGACAGCACTTCTGTTGCGTCAACCTCTGGCAACAGAGCCGGCCTCGAGGTTGTTCCCGTCCAGGGTACGACCCCGAGGGCCACATCCTGCTCAACGTGACCAGGTTCTCGCCACACGCGCGGCACGGGCCGCCAGGGTCGCCGCGGGCGCGGCCATCGAGGCGGCGACCTGATCGGGGGTCTCACCCACCGCGTAGGCAGCGGTGATCCCCGCGGCGGACAGCTCGCGGCGGCCCACCAGCACCTCCCCGGCGACGACGACGGTCGGGACGGCGTGGGGCAGCGCACGCGACGCCACCTCGGACACGACCTTCCCGTGCAGCGACTGCCAGTCGAAACGTCCCTCACCGGTGACGACGACGTCGTGGTCCGCGATGAGCGCGTCCAGACCCACGGCATCGGCGACGAAGACGGACCCGGGCACCAGCCGCGCGCCGAGCAGCGTCAGCCCGAACCCGAGCCCGCCGGCCGCGCCCGCGCCCGGCGCCGCGGTCAGGCGCGAGGTGGGCGACGTGGCGCGCGCGCCGGCGAGCAGGTCGGGGC
>NZ_JABMCI010000066.1 GCF_013359775.1 Cellulomonas humilata
GGCCGACCCGTGTGCGGCCTCGAACGAGGCGACCCCGGGGCGCTGCCAGGTGGTGGAGTCCCGTTCGGCGAGCAGCACCGCCGACCGGACTCCGGCGAGCACCCCGTCCACCGGCCGCAACCCGGACAGCACCGCCCGCCGGCTCGCCGCATCCTGCGCGCCTCCGTTGGCCACGAGCCCGGCGAGTCGTCGGGCCGCCGCTAGCAGCTCCGCGACCGCCGCCGCCACGACCCGGGCGTCGACGGGCCCGTCCGGCTGCCGAGCCTTATTGCCCGCACCCGAACGCCAGCCACCCTCAGCGTCGGCAGGAGCGGCTTCGAACATGTGTACGATTCTACCCGAACCGGACACCCCGGAACGAGGCCGGAATCAGGATGTGGACAACCCGCCGGTCACGGAACAGGAGGGGAGTCGTCCGAGGATCCCGGGTCGGCGCGCCGACGGTCCTCGTCGAGCCGCCACAGGAACTCGGGGTCGTCGTCGGGAGCGGTGGGACGCCTGCTCTGCCGCGGCGCGCCCGGGCTGCCGGCGGCCGCGGTGCGACGGGACCACCGCACGGCGAGCCACACCACGGCACCGAGCAGGGGCACGAAGAGGATCAGCAGGACCCACAGCGCCGGGTGCACCCCGAGCCGCTCCTCGGCGGTGCTGCGGATGACGTCGAACGCGCAGTAGACGGTCAGCCCGATGATCAGCAGGACGGCGAGGTTCCTCACCTCGTCAGACTAGACGCCGCCCGGCGGACGGGCGCCCCCGCGGAGCGTCCTACGCTGGGACCGTGCCATTCGTCGTCTACTCGGTCCTTCGCCTCGCGCTCTTCGGGGCCTGCCTCGGTCTGCTCTGGTGGGCGGGCCTGCGGTCGTGGCTGGTGGTGATCGTCGCGGCGTTCCTGGCCTGGGGGCTGTCGTACGTGCTGCTCAGCGGCCCGCGCGACGCGGCTGCGCTCCAGCTGGCCGAGCGTGCGGAGCGTCGACGAGCCGCCGGCGACCGGACGGTGCTGGGCAAGCGCGCCCAGCAGGACGCCGACGTCGAGGACGCGGCCGACGAGGCCACGCGCACCCAGGAGTCCTAGAGGGCCAGGCCGAGCCCGAGGAGCACGCCGAACCCGAGCTCGAGCAGGCCGGTCCCGGCGAGCACGGGGACCAGCGCGCGGCCGCGGGCACCCAGGAGCACGGTCACGGCGAGGATGACCGCCGGCGCCAGCAGGACCAGGACGATGAGCGTCCAGGGCGACGCGAACGCGCACACGATCCCGCCCAGCAGGACCGGCAGGATCACCATCGCGGCGTAGACGCGTCGGGCAAGTCGGTCGCCGAGCCGCACGGCGAGGGTGCGCTTGCCGACGAGGGCGTCGGTGGGGATGTCCCGAAGGTTGTTGGCCATGAGCAGCGCGCACGCGAGCAGCCCGATGGACACCGCGCCGACCCACGCGGCCCAAGAGAGCTCGTCGGCCTGCGTGTACGTGGTGCCCAGCACGGCGACGAGCCCGAAGAAGGTGAAGACGCCGACCTCCCCCAGCCCGAGATAGCCGTAGGGGTTCTTGCCGCCGGTGTACCCCCAGGCGGCCGCGATCGCGATCACCCCGACGCCGAGCAGCCACCAGTAGCCGCTCACGTACACCAGTGCGAGCCCGAAGATGCCGGCGACCGCGAACGCGGCGAACGCCGCGCCCCTGACGGTGCCCGGGCTGGCGGTGCCGGACGCGGTGAGCCGCATCGGGCCGACGCGGTCCACGTCGGTGCCGCGGATCCCGTCGGAGTAGTCGTTGGCGTAGTTGACGCCCACCTGGAGCGCCAGCGCGACGCCGAGCGCCAGCGCGGCACGCCCGAGGTGGGCCTCGCCCAGCTGGGCGGCAGCCCCGGTGCCGACGAGCACGGGGGCCGCGGCGGCCGGGAGCGTCCGCGGCCGTGCACCCTGCACCCAGTCGCTGGCAGTCGTCACGGGGAGTTCCTCTCGAGGTGGCGTGCGGCGAGCAGCGTGGCGGCCCGACGGTCGATCTTGCCCGGCCCGCGCAGCGGGAGCGAGTCCGTGACCACGACGTGCCGGGGCGCGTGCGTGGCGCCGAGCCGGTCGGTGACGGCCGCACGGGCGTCGGCCAGCGTCGGCGGGGTGGCCCCGGACCGCGGGACGACGACGGCGACGACGAGCTGCCCCCACTCGTCGTCGGGAATCCCGACCACGCAGACCTCGCCGACGCCCGGCAGTCCGGCGAGCACGGACTCCACAGGCCCCGGCGGCACCTTGACGCCCCCGGTGACCAGCACGTCGTCGGCGCGTCCGAGCACGGTCAGGACGTCGCCGGACCACGCGCCGAGATCCGTGGTGCGCAGGTGCCGGACCCCGTCCACCTGCACGAACGCGTCCGCGTCCAGGTCGGGTCGCCCGAGGTAGCCGTCCGCCAGGACGGGACCGGCCAGCAGGATGCGTCCCTCGGTGTCCAGCCGGACGGACACGCCGTCCAGCGGCCGCCCGTCGTAGACGCAGCCTCCGCAGGTCTCCGACATGCCGTACGTGGTGACGACGCGGACGCCCGCGGCCCGCGCGCGGTCCAGCAGGTCCGGCCCCGTCGCGGCGCCGCCGAGCAGCACGGCGTCGAACGCGGCCAGGGCGGTCGTCGCGGCGGGGTCGTCGAGCAGCCGCACCAGCTGGGTGGGCACCAGGGAGGTGTACCGCGGTCCTGGCCCGGTCATCGCGGCGGCCGCCGCCACGAAGGCCGACGCGCGGAACGGCCCCGCGGTCGTCGCCACGGGCTCGGTGCCTGCCAGCACCGAGCGGACGAGCACCTGGAGGCCGGCGACGTGGTGTACGGGCAGCGCCAGCAGCCACCGACCTGGGCCGTCGAGCCGGGCCTCGGTGGCGGCCGCCGACGCGCGCAGGGCCGACGCCGACAGCAGCACGGCACGCGGATCGCCCGTGGACCCCGACGTCTGCACCACCACGGCGATGCCGTTGGGGACCTCGCGGCCGTCCACGGGACCGGGCGAGACGGCCGGCCCGGTACCGCTCAGGGCGGCCTCGAGTGCCGGGAGAAGGAGCTCCGGCCGCGCGGGGACGTCTCGCACGGGCCGGCTCACCCGCCCAGCGTAGGTCCGTCTGCGCGCGCGCCCGGCCGGGGCAGGCGCCCCGACGCCGTAGAGTGTCGCGCGATTCACACCCGAAGGAGCACCGTGCCGTCCGTCCTCACCGCCCCGCCCGCCTCCCGCCGGGCCGCCGTGCTCGTGGCGCTCGCGACCACCGCCACGCTCGCGCTCGGTGCGTGCAGCGGACCGCCGACGGACCCGACGCCTGTCGCGCCCGTGACGCAGGCCCCCGTGATCGAGGCGGCCAAGGGTGCTCCGCCCGCACCGGTCGTGCCGCCGCGCTGGCCGCTGACCGGCGTCACCGCCACGGAGGTCTCGACGCGGCCCGCGCTGGCCATCAAGGTGGAGAACTCGACGGAGGCCCGCCCGCAGACCGGGCTCGACCAGGCGGACGTCGTCTGGGAGCAGGTCGTCGAGGGCGGCATCAGCCGGTTCGTCGCGGTGTACCAGTCGCAGGTGCCGGCCGAGGTGGGCCCGATCCGGTCGGTGCGCCCCATGGACCCCGCGATCGCCGCGCCGCTGCACGGACTGATCGCCTTCTCCGGCGGTCAGCCCGCGTTCGTCCAGGCGTTGAAGAACGCCGGACTCCAGACGGTCAGCATGGACGCCGGGGCGGGCGGCTTCTACCGCAAGAAGGGCGTCGGCCCGGCGCCGCACAACGTGTACGGCACCCCGCAGACGTTCTGGGACCAGGCGGACGCCGACCACTCCGCGGCGCCCGCCGCGCAGTTCGTGTTCGCGAAGGTGCTCGACAAGGCCACGGCGGTTGCCTCTGGTGGGCCGTCGTCGACCGTGGCCGTCCGGCTCTCCGGCTTCTCGCGGCCCACCTGGACGTGGGACGCGGGGACCGGGACGTGGCTGCGCGCCGAGGGTGCGACGCCCGCGACGCTGCGCTCGGGTGCTCGGATCGCCGCGACGAACGTGGTGACGCTGAAAGTGCGCCTCATCGACTCCGGCACGGTCGACCCGGCGGGCAACCCGGTCCCGGAGACCGTGCTCGAAGGCACGGGCGAGGCGACGATCTCCAGCGGCGGCAAGACGGTCACCGGCACGTGGACGAAGGGGTCGAGGGACGCGGTCCTCACGCTCGCCACGCCCGACGGCGCGGTCGTGACGCTCGCGCCGGGGAGCACGTGGGTGGAGCTGGTCCCGCGGGACTCGGGCTCGGTCACCATCAGTTGAGTGAACGACGGGGGAGCACGATGACGACGACCACACGACGATCCGGACGGGGCGCGGTAGCCGCGGTGCTCGCGGCCATGGCGCTGGCCGTCGCCGGGTGCACCACGCCGGCGCCGGAACCGCCGCAGGAACCGCCGTCCCCGGTGGTGCAGGGGCCCACCATCGCGCCGAACAAGGTGCCGGCACCCGTGCCCGTCGTTCCCCCCGTGTGGCCGCTGACCGGCGTGGCCGGGGAGCCGGCCGCGCGGCCGTCGCTCGCCGTGAAGATCGAGAACACGGCCGTGGCCCGTCCGCAGACCGGTCTGGACCAGGCGGACATGGTCTGGGAGACGATCGTCGAGTTCGACGTGTCGCGCTTCGTCGCCGTGTTCCACTCGCAGGTGCCCGCGGAGGTCGGCCCCATCCGGTCGGTCCGCCCGATGGACCCGCAGATCCTGGCGCCCATGCACGGCCTGCTCGCGTTCTCGGGCGGCCAGCCGGGCATCCTCGACCTGGTCGCGGCCAGCGGCGTCCAGATGATCAGCCACGACGCGGGTGCGCCGGGCATGTACCGGGTCCGGGACAGGGCCGCGCCGCACAACGTCTACGGCAACCCGACGATCTTCTGGGGACAGGCGGACGCCGACCACCAGGCGCCGCCCGGCGAGCAGTTCACCGTCGCGCGCAGCGCCGACCGTGCCGCGGCCGTCGTCGGCGGCACCCCGGCGAGCACGCTCGCGTTCCGCCTCTCCGCGGCGTCGAGCCCGACCTGGACCTGGGACGCCGGCAGCGGCACGTGGCTGCGGTCGGAGGGGTCGACCCCGGCGACGGCCCGCAGCGGGGCGCGGCTGTCCGCGGTCAACGTCGTGTCGCTGACGGCCCCGCACCCGAACTCCGGGTTCGGCGCGCAGGGCGGGGCGGCGGTGCCCACCTACGAGCTGGTCGGCTCGGGCGACGGCGTCGTCGCGACGGGTGGCAAGACCATCCCGGTGCGGTGGCAGCGGAACGCCCAAGAGGTGCCGATCCGGCTGTTCACCGCCGACGGCCAGCTCGCGGACCTGGCGCCCGGGAACACCTGGGTCGAGCTCGTGCCGGCCGGCAGCGGGTCGCTCACCATCGGCTGAGCCGGCTCGGTTGTCCGTCCACGGGATGATCCCCGGGGGCGGGTTGGCCACCCCAGGGCGGGAGCGCGACGAGCCCGCGGGCCGATGCCCGGCGGCAGGTGCGCGGGCGACGCTGGACGCATGGCCACTCTCACGCATCCCCAGCCCACACCCGTCGAGCACGACGTCCGGTCGCTCGGTGCGGTCCTCGTCTCGGCCGTCGTCCTCGTCGCGCTGCTGGTCGGCGCCGCGGGCGTCCTCGGCTCGATCGTGGACCTCGCCGGCTGGGCCCTGTCCAGCAGCTAGTACGCGTACGGGAAGCCCGACCAGTCGGGCTCGCGGCGCTCGAGGAACGCGTCCCGCCCCTCGACCGCCTCGTCGGTCATGTACGCCAGCCGGGTGGCCTCCCCGGCGAACACCTGCTGCCCCGCCAGGCCGTCGTCCGCCAGGTTGAACGCGAACTTGAGCATCCGGATCGCCTGCGGTGACTTGGTCGCCATGATCCGCGCGTACTCCAGCCCGGCCTCCTCGAGCTGCTCGTGCTCGACCACGTCGTTCACCGCGCCCCACGCGAGCGCCTGCTCCGCCGAGTACTCGCGGGCCAGGAAGAAGATCTCGCGGGCCCGCTTCTGCCCGACCTGCCGCGCGAGCAGCGCGGACCCGTAGCCGCCGTCGAACGAGCCCACGTTGGCGTCGGTCTGCATGAAGCGGGCGTGCTCGCGGCTGGCGATGCTGAGGTCGGCGACGACGTGCAGCGAGTGACCGCCGCCGGCCGCCCAGCCGTTGACCAGCGCGACGACGACCTTCGGCATGGTGCGGATCAGGCGCTGGACCTCGAGGATGTGCAGCCGCCCGGCGCGTGCGGGATCGACGTCCTGCGCCGTGTCGCCCGACGCGTACTGGTAGCCCGACCGGCCGCGGATGCGCTGGTCGCCGCCCGAGCAGAACGCCCAGACGCCGTCCTTCGGGCTCGGTCCGTTGCCGGTCAGCAGCACCGTGCCCACGTCGGACGTGGTGCGCGCGTGGTCGAGGACGCGGTACAGCTCGTCGACCGTGTGCGGGCGGAACGCGTTGCGCACCTCGGGCCGGTCGAACGCGACGCGGACGACGGGCAGGTTCCGGGCGGTCGCGCCGGCCGCCACCTGGTCCGCCGTGGGGCGGGCGAACCCGCGGTGGTACGTGAGGTCCGTGAGGTCCTCGAACCCGTCGACCGTCCGCCAGCGCGTCGGGTCGAACGTGTCGGAGACGGGGTCCGGCAGGGGAGGCAGGGTCACGGCGGCAGCCTAACCGCGACCGTGCAGTCTGGTACGCTTGTACCAGAACGTGCGCGGGACGGCGGGGACTGCCACCCGGCGCGCACGCGGAGAGTGGTGCACCACCATGGCCTGGATCGTCCTCGTCCTGTCCGGCATGCTCGAGGCCGGCTGGGCCCTCAGCCTCAAGGCGTCCGACGGCTTCACCAAGCTCTGGCCCAGCGTCCTGTTCGTCGTCCTGCTCGTCGCGTCGATGGGCGGGCTGTCCTGGGCGCTCAAGACGCTCCCGGTCGGGGTCGCGTACGGCGTGTGGGTCGGCATCGGTGCCGCCCTGACGGCCGTGCTCGCCGTCGTGCTCTTCCACGAGACCGTCTCCGTGCTGAAGATCGTCTCGCTCGTGCTCATCGTGGCCGGCGTCGTGGGCCTGAACCTGTCGGGCGGCCACGCGTGACCGACCGTGGTGCCCGCGGGAAGGGTGCGCGCCGCCGCGCGGACCTGGCGACCGCCGCCGCGACCCTCCTGCTGCGCGAGGGGCCGGGTGCGCTCACCCACCGGCGCGTGGCGCTGGAGGCGGGAGCCTCCCTGTCGGCGACCACCTACTATTTCGCGTCCCTCGACGACCTCGCGGCGGCGGCCGGAACCGCCCTGGCCGACGCGTGGGCGGACCACGCGCGCGCGGCCCTCGCCGGCGCGCCGGCCGTGACCGTCCGGCAGGACCCCGACGCGTCCGCGCAGGTGCTCGTCGACGCCGTCCTCCCGCCCGGGGACGACGCCGGCGTGCGCAGCTACTACGAGCACCTGCTGGGGGCGGGTCGGCAGGCGTCCCTCGCCGCGGCGTTCGCGGGCGGGCGCGCGGCGGTCGACGCCGTCCTGGGGCAGCTCGTCGTGCACGTCGACGCGCCCACGTCGGCCGCGGTGACCACGGCCCTCGTCGACGGCGCGGTGGTCACCGCCCTGACCGAGCAGCGACCCGTGCGGGCGACGGCGCGGGCCCTGCTCGTCGAGGCGTGGGGTGCGTGAGTCCGCCGTACGCTGGCGGCGTGCTCCACGACCCCGCTGACCTGCACGTCTGGTCGCTCCCGCTGCGCACGCGGTTCCGCGGGCTGACCGTCCGCGACGGGGTGCTGCTGCGCGGCGACGCGGGCTGGGGGGAGTTCAGCCCGTTCTGGGACTACGACGCCGACGAGTCGGCCGCCTGGTGGCGCGCTGCGGTCGAGGCCGCCGACGAGGGCTGGCCCGCACCCCTGCGCACCCGGATCCCGGTCAACGTGACCGTGCCCGCCGTCGACGCCGAGACCGCACACCGGATCGTGCGCGGCTCGGGCGGCTGCCGGACCGCGAAGGTCAAGGTCGCCGAGCCGGGGCAGTCGCTCGCCGACGAGATCGCCCGGCTGGAGGCGGTCCGCGACGCGCTCGGCCCCGGCGGTGCCATCCGCGTCGACGCCAACGCGGCATGGGACGTCGACACCGCCGTGAGCCGGCTGGTCGCCCTGGACCGTGCCGCCGGCGGCCTCGAGTACGCGGAGCAGCCGGTGCCCGGCGTCGACGACCTCGCCGCGCTGCGCCGCCGCACGCACGTGCCGATCGCCGCCGACGAGTCGATCCGCCGCGCGCAGGACCCGTTCGCGGTGGCGCGGGCGCACGCGGCCGACGTCGTCGTGCTCAAGGTCCAGCCGCTCGGCGGGGTGCGCGCGTGCCTGGAGCTGGCGGAGCGGATCGGGCTGCCGGTCGTGGTCTCGTCGGCCCTCGAGTCGTCCGTGGGGCTCGCCGCCGGCGTCGCGCTCGCCGCCGCCCTCCCGGAGCTGCCCTACGCGTGCGGTCTGGCCACCGCGCAGCTGTTCACCTCGGACCTGGTCGACAGCCCCTTCCTGCCGGTCGACGGGGCGCTCGACGTCCGCCGCACCTCGCCCGATCCCGCGCTGCTGGCAGCCTCCGCGGCGCCCCCCGAGCTGACGGACCGGTGGCGCGCGCGCGTCGCGGCCGTGCGGGCTCGGGCATGATGGCGGGCGTGCCGACGACGACCGCCCTCGCTCCCGACCCGGCGACCTCGGCGGCCCGCGTGATCGTGCAGGCGCTCGCGGCCCTCGGTGTCGAGGACATCGTGCTCGCCCCCGGGTCACGCAGCGCGCCGCTGGCCTACGCGGTCGCCGACGCAGCCCGCCCCGACGCCGAGCGCCCGGCCGGAGCACCGAGCCTGCGCCTGCACGTGCGGGTGGACGAGCGCTCGGCCGCGTTCCTGGCGGTCGGGCTGGCGCGCGCCTCCGCCCACGGTGACGGCGACCAGCTCCACGCACCGCGGCCGGTGGCGGTGATCACCACGTCCGGCACCGCGGTGGCCAACCTGCACCCGGCCGTGCTCGAGGCGCACCACAGCGGTCTGCCGCTGCTGCTGCTCACCGCCGACCGTCCGCACGAGCTGCGGGGAACGGGGGCCAACCAGACCACCGACCAGGTGGGCATGTTCGCCGGTGCCGTCCGCCTGACGATCGACGTGCCCGCCCCGGTCGGTCGCGCGGACGAGGCGCGCAGCCTGCGCCGCACGGTCTCGCGCGCGGTGGCCGCTGCCACGGGTGCGCGCACCGGTGACCCGGGACCGGTGCACCTCGACCTCGCGTTCCGGGAACCCCTGGTGCCCGGGGACTCCTCGTGGCCGGAACCGTCGACCGCCGGGCTCACGGTGGTGCAGGCGCGCCACGTGCCGGCCGGCTCGAGCACGGGAGCGGTGCCCACGGTCGCGGACCCGACGGCACCCGCCCGCCGCGGCGGGGTGGCGACCGTGCTGGTGGCCGGGGACGGCGCCGGACCGGCCGCACGCCGGCTCGCGGAGGCGAACGGCTGGCCCCTGCTGGCCGAGCCGTCCTCCGGCGCGCGCGGCGGTTCCCACGCCATCGCGGCCTACCGCCTGCTGCTGGCCCATCCGCTGCTGGGCGGGGCGGTCCGCCGCGTCGTCGTGCTCGGGCGCCCCACGCTCTCGCGGCCGGTGCAGCAGCTGCTGGCGCGCGAGGACGTCGAGGTGGTCGTCATCGCCCCGCGCGGCGCCGACTGGCCCGACGCCCCGCGCAACGCGACCGACGTGCTGCTCGAGCCCCCCGCCCGGATGCGGCAGGGTCGGATGCCCGCACCGGCCGGGTGGCTCGACGCGTGGCACGCGGCCGACAAGGCGGCGGCGTCGGCGATCGATGCGGTCGTCGGCGGGCCTGACGGCCCTGACGCCGGCCGCCGCTCGCGCAGCGGTACCCGCGTCACCGGCCCGGCGCTGGCGCGCGTGGTCGCGCAGGTCAGCGGGCCCGGCGACGCGCTCGTCGTCGGCTCGTCGAACCCGGTGCGGGACCTGGACCTGGTGGCGCGCTGGGACAGCCCGCCCGTCGTGCTGGCCAACCGCGGGCTCGCGGGCATCGACGGCACGGTGTCCACCGCGGTCGGCGTGGCGCTCGGGCTGCCCCGCCGCCGGGTCCGCGCCTACCTGGGCGACCTCACGTTCCTGCACGACGTCGGCGGCCTGCTGCGCGGCCCGCTCGAGACTGCGGTGCACCTCCAGCTCGTCGTCGCCAACGACGACGGCGGCTCGATCTTCGCGACGCTCGAACCGGGGGAGCCGGCGCGCGCGGACGTGTTCGAGCGCGTGTTCGGCACCCCGCACGGCGCCGACCTGGCGGCACTGTGCGCGGGCTACGGCGTGCGGCACACCCGCGTGAGCGACGTCGACGGCCTGCTGCCCGCGCTCGCGGCTCCGGGCCCGGGGCTGAGCGTCGTGGAGGTCCGCGTCGACCGGGTGGGGCGCCGCGCCCTCGGCGAACGGATCTCCGTCGAGGTCCGGGCCGCCGTCGACGCGGTGCTGCCTACATCCCGATGAGCGAGCCGGGCGCCGGCGGCCCGTAGACCGGCCGCTCCTTCCCGCAGCGCAGGCAGACCTCGTAGTCGGCCTCGCGCCCGCCCACCTCGGGGTTGCGCTCGTGGTGCCAGAGATGCCGTCCGACGTGACACAGGATCCAGCCCATGACTGCCTCCTCGTGCACGACGTTACCCGCGGGCACCGAGGCCGTCGACGGGCGATCCATCCGAAACTCGCAGCAGATTCCCAGGTTCCGCGAAGGCTCCCTCCAGCGCGAACGGGTCTGATGGTCGTCGACGAAGGAGGGCACCCCACATGACCACCACCCCGGAGCACGGCGCGGCCGACCAGACGCCCGCAGCCGACCAGCACCCGCAGGCACAGCCGACGCAGCCGCTGCCGCCCGTGAACCCGACGCAGCCGTTGCCGGTCCACGCCACCCAGCCGTTGCCGGTCCACGCCACCCAGCCGCTGCCGGCGCACCCCCGCCCGGCGCACCCCACCAACCCGTTCCAGCCGCCGCACCCGGCCGCTCCCGCGGACCAGCGGGCCGCGTACGAGGCCGCCCAGCAGCAGGCCGCCGCGCAGCAGGCGTCGCAGATGGACCAGTTCGAGGCTGTCCGCCGCGCCCAGTGGGAGGCCGCCCAGCGCGCCGCCGCACACGACCCCGCAACCGCGCCCCAGGCTGCCTACCAGCCTGCGGCGGCCTACGCGGGGGGACCTGCGCCCCAGGGCCCGGTCCCCCCGCAGCGCAAGCGCAGCCTGTGGCTCCCGGTCACGTCGGCGGCCGCGGCGGCGGCGATCGTCGCGGCGATCGCGACCGTCGGGATCACGCAGACGCTGTCCGACGACGACGCGTCGGGGAACCGGCCGGCCTCGCTGGCGACCATCGGCCAGGCGGCCAACGACACGGTCCCCGTGGCCGGCTCGACGTCGGAGGACCCGGACTGGGAGGCCGTCGCCAAGGCGGTCCAGCAGTCGGTCGTCGCCATCCAGGTCAGCACCGGCAACGGCGGCGGCGCGGAGGGCTCGGGCGTGATCATCGACGACGCCGGCCACATCGTCACCAACAACCACGTGGTGGCCGGCGCGGACGGCGAGGTCCAGGTCACCCTGACCGACGGCCGCCTCTTCGACGCCACGATCGTCGGCACCGACGCGACCACCGACCTGGCGGTCATCAAGCTGACCGACGCCCCGGACGACCTCAAGGCCGCGGCCATCGGCGACTCGTCGACGGTCGTCGTCGGCCAGCCCGTGATGGCCGTCGGCAACCCGCTGGGCCTGGCCAACACGGTCACCACCGGCATCGTCTCCGCGGTCGACCGCCCGGTCTCCACCTCGGGCGACAGCACCAGCGAGGCCACGGTCACCAACGCGATCCAGATCGACGCGGCGGTCAACCCCGGCAACTCGGGCGGCCCGCTGTTCGACGCCGAGGGCCGCGTGATCGGCATCAACTCCTCGATCGCCACGCTGTCCAGCGAGTCCGGCTCGATCGGTCTCGGGTTCGCCATCCCCGTCGACCTGGTGAAGAACATCGCCGCGCAGCTCATCGACGACGGCACCGCGGAGCACGCGTTCCTCGGGGTGTCCCTGTCCGACGGCACGGCCACCGCCGACGGCGTGACGCGGCGCGGGGCGGTCGTGGAGCAGGTCACGGACGGCTCGCCCGCGGCGAAGGCCGAGCTCCAGGCGAACGACACGATCGTCGCGATCGACGGTGACGCCGTCGGTGGCGCCGAGTCGCTGACCGCCTACGTGCGGGCGCTCCCGTCCGGCACCGACGTCACGCTGACGGTCGTCCGCGACGGCAAGACGGTCGAGGTCGACGTGACCCTGGCAGTCCGCCCGGAGACGGCCCAGTCGGAGCCGCAGCAGCAGGCGCCCGACGAGCAGCAGGCGCCTGACGACCAGCAGGGGCAGGAGGGCATCCCCGAGGGGATGAGCCCCGACGAGCTGTGGGAGTGGTTCCAGCAGCAGCAGGACCAGGGCTGAGCACCGCCCTCTGACCCGCCGGGCCGTCGTCCCCACGGAGCCCGGCGTCGGCCGCCCGGCCGGGGCGTCAGCTGTCGCTGACGTCCCGGCCGAGCGCGTACCGCATGGGGACCAGCTTGGCCTCGGACTCCGCGACCTCGGCCGGGGGATCGGACGCGGCGACCACCCCGCAGCCGGCGAACAGGCGCACGCTGCGCGGGTCGTCGGGGTCGATGGCCGCCGAGCGCAGCGCGATGCCCCACTCGCCGTCGCCGTCGGCACCGAACCAGCCGACAGGCCCGGCGTAGCGGGCGCGGTCCATGCCCTCGATGCTGCGGATGAGCTCGCGGGCGGCCGCGGTCGGCGTGCCGCACACGGCGGCCGTCGGGTGCAGGGCCGCCGCGAGCGCGAGGGACGAGGGGTGCGCGGCGGCGCCGGTCGGCGCGGTGAGCACCCCGGTGACGTCCGACGCCAGGTGCAGGACGTTGGGCAGGTGCAGGACGAAGGGCACGTCCGGCACGTTGGTCGACGAGCAGAACGGCTCGAGCGCGTGCGCCACGGAGGTCACCGCGTACTCGTGCTCCTCGAGGTCCTTGGACGAGTGCGCGAGGATCGCCGCGCGGGCCATGTCGGCCGCGTCGTCGCCGGTGCGCCGGATCGTGCCGGCGAGCACGCGGGACGTGACCAGGCCCTTCTCGGACCGGACCAGCAGCTCGGGCGTCGCGCCGATCATGCCGTCGACGCTGAACGTCCAGCACGACGGGTACTCCACGGCCAGCCGCTCGAGGGCCCAGCGCGCGTCCACGGGGTGCTCGGTGCGCGCGTGCACGTCCCGTGCCAGCACCACCTTGTCGACGGCACCGGCCTTGATCGCGGCGATGCCGCGCGCGACGACCTCCCGCCACCCGTCGGCGCTCACCGCGCCGTCCGAGTACACGACCGTGCCCGGGTCGACGGGCGGCACCCGCGGCCCGACGACGTCCGCGAGCCGGGGCGGGGCGCCCAGGCGGGCGCCCGTGGTGATGGTGGTGAGCCAGGTGCGTCCCGCGCGGCGTCCGACGACCACGCGCGGCACGACGATCACGCTGCCCGCCGCCGAGTCCTCGTCGAACGCGAAGGAGCCGAACGCGACGGGACCGGTCCCGGGCAGCTGGACCTCGTCGCGCACGATCGCCCGCGCCAGGACGTCCTGCCAGGCGCGCTCGGCGTCGGCGAAGCGGTCGGGGCCGCTGACGGCGACGCGCAGGGTCTCGCCCCACGCCACCAGGCCGTCGCCGCGGCGCACCCATGCGAGGGGCGCCTGCGACGGCAGCAGGCCGAGCAGGTCCAGGGGGTCCGTGGTCGCCGCCTCGGTCGTCCCGCCCAGCGCGTCCAGCGCGACCGTGCGGACCACGAGCGGGTACGGGACCGCGTCCGCGGGGGCGGAGGTCTGCGTACTCATCGGTGCCAGCGTATGCCTCGGTCACCCGTGCCTCCCTGTCGAAAGGCCCCTGCGGACCTGCGACGATGGACACATGTCCCGCGCCTCCCTCGACAAGGACCCCCAGGACGTCGCCGCCATGTTCGACGCGGTGGCCCACCGCTACGACCGGACCAACGACGTCATCTCGCTCGGTCAGGACCGCGCCTGGCGCAAGGCGACCCTCCGGGCAGTCGCCGCCCAGCCCGGCGAGACCGTGCTCGACCTGGCAGCCGGCACCGGCACCTCGTCCGAGCCGATGGCTGACGCGGGCGTGCGGGTGGTCGCCTGCGACCTGTCCGTCGGCATGCTCGAGGTGGGCAAGAAGCGCCGCCCCGACCTCACGTTCGTCGCCGGCGACGCACTGCACCTGCCGTTTGCGGACGAGTCGTTCGACGCGGTGACCATGTCCTTCGGCCTGCGCAACGTGAACGACGTCGACGCCGCGCTGGCTGAGCTCCTGCGGGTGACGAAGCCGGGCGGACGCCTGGTGGTGTGCGAGTTCTCCCGCCCGACGTTCACGCCCTTCCGCGTGGTCTACCAGAACTACCTGATGCGGGCCCTGCCGCCCGTCGCCCGTGCGGTGTCCAAGGAGCCGGAGGCGTACGTGTACCTCGCGGAGTCCATCCGCGAGTGGCCGGACCAGCGCACCCTCGGCCTGCAGATCAAGCACGCCGGCTGGACCCACGTGGCCTACCGGAACCTCTCGGGCGGCATCGTCGCCCTGCACCGGGGCACCCGTCCGGCCGCAGAGGGCATCGCCCGTTCGGCCTAGGCCGAGAACGGTCCGATTCGCGGGCGTTCGCCCGCTGGACTCCCAACTGCTCGGGTGGTAACCCCTCGCTGACTCTCCACGGTCGGATGATGACCGTTCTCAACCACTCAGTTCCGCAGCCCCCCTGCCGAGAGCCTCCGCAGCCGGTCGATGTCACCGGCCTCGGCTACGGGAGGCATGGACATGCGCAAGACGACGAAGGGCGCCCTGGCAGTGGGCGCCGGTGTAGCACTGCTGCTGGGCGGCGCGGGCACGATGGCGGCGTGGCAGCTGACGAGCACCGCGGCCACCGGCACGGTCTCGTCCGGTGAGTTCAACCTGGCGACCACCGCGGGTGCGACGTGGAAGTGGGGCACGGCCACCAGCGCCACCGGCTGCACCGCGACCACGACGGACTTCCCGGTGGGCGCCAAGATCGTCCCCGGCGACTGCGTGATCTACACGCAGCCGATCACCGTGACGGCGAGCGGCAACCGCCTGGTGGCGACGCTCAGCGTGTCGGCGATCGCCAACTCGGGCGTCTGGTCCGGCCTCACGGCGACGTCGGCGACGACGATGGACGCGAACCCGGCCGTCACCGGTGCGGGCAGCCCGTTCACCATCACGCCCGGCACCGGCACGGTCAACGCGACCGGCAAGGTGGTGACCACGATCGTCTTCGACCCGGCCACCACGAGCAGCACCGGCCAGAACAGCACCGCGACGCTGAACGGCGTGACGCTCGTGCTGAAGCAGACGGCGCCGACGACCTAGTCCTCGACCCTCTGATCGCCTGAGCCGATGCCTCCCCGCCTGCGCCCCGCGCTGGTCGCGTGCGTCGCCGTCGTGCTCCTCCTCGTGGGGAGCACGACGGCGTACGCGGCGTGGGCACGGTCGGCGACGGTGGCGGCGGGCGCGGTCACCGGTGGCTCCTTCAGCGGCACGGTGACCTGGTCGACGGCACCGAACCTGGCGGGCATGCACCCGGGCGAGACCCGGGTGGGCGTGGTCCAGGTGGCGCGGACGGCGAGCACGAACGGGCGGTGGGTCTACGCCGTCGGGGCGCCGACAGCGGCGCCGTCCGGCACGGTGACCGCGGCGAGCACGGCGCTCGCCGGACAGCTCGTCGTCACGGTCTACACAGGCGCCACCTTCACCGGCACGACGTGTGCCGGCACGCCGGCGACGCTCGGGGTCGCCAGCCCCGTCCAGGCGCTCGGCGCAGTCGTCCGGCACTGCGTCGCGGTCCGTCTCCTGCCGACCGCCCCGAGCACCGTGCAGGGCGGTTCGGTGGCCGTGACCGTGCCGATCACGCTCGAGAACCGATCGACCAACTGACGCGACGGGACGCACCATGAGCTCGAGGGACGAACGCGCCGGGGGCCGGGCCGCCATGCCCGTCGCTCGTGCCGCCCGTCGCGCTGTCCGCAACGCCGTCGGCGTGCTGAGCGTCGTGCTCGCGATGGTGCTGGTCGGCTCGGGGACGGCATGGGCCTGGTGGACCGACGCCCGCAGCGTGGCGAGCGCCGCGACCGCGATCGACATCCGGCCGGGCACCCCCACCTGCACGCCGAAGCCGGACGAGAGCTCCGACATCGCGGACTCGCCCGCGACGATCGCCTGGGCCCCTCCGGCCCTGCCCGCCGGTGCGACGGCGACGTACACGGTGACGGCGGTGTCCGACACCAACGTCACGCGGACGTTCACGCCGAGCCCGGCGTCGACGCCGTCCCTCCTGCTCTACCCCGCCAACGTGGGCTCCTCGACGGCGGACAGGCTGCGCCTCCAGACGCTGACGGTCACCGCCACGGTGACCTTCCCCGGCGGGGCGGTCTGGACCTCACCGCCCAGCGGCTCCGTGAAGGCCCAGGCGGTCCGCTCGTTCTTCTTCTTCCTCAACATGGGATGCCCGGCGTGACGACCGCCGACCGGCCGGACGCGGTTCCGGCTCCCGCGGCGCGCACCACGCGTTCGGTCGCCCGCTGGGTCGGCGGCACCGTGTCCACCCTCGCGCTCCTCGCCGTGGTGGTGGTCGCACTGGCGCTGATCGTCGTCCCGCTGCTCCTGGGCGCGACGCCGTACACCGTGCTCACGGGGAGCATGCGCCCCACGCTCCCTCCGGGGGAGCTGGTGGTGACCAGGCCGCGGCCGGCGGCCGACATCACGCTCGGAGACGTGATCACCTACCAGCTGCGCTCCAACGAGCCCGAGGTCGTCACGCACCGGGTGGTCGGGGTGGGATCGACCTCCGAGGGGGAGCGCACCTTCATCACGCGGGGCGACGCCAACAACCTGGACGACGACCCCGTCCGCGCCGTGCAGGTCCGGGGCGTCGTCGTGTACCACGTGCCCTACCTCGGCCACCTGAACTCGTGGGTGGGGGTGAACCGCCCGGGCTGGTTGCTCAAGGGCGTGGCCGCCGCCCTGATCCTCTACGGGCTGGTGCTGGTGGGCGGTGGGCTGCGCGACCGGCTCACCCGACGGCACGCCGCCCTCGACGCCACCGAGCCCGCGCCCGTCCCTGAGCCCGTGCTCGTGCACGTCGCACCGGCACCGCCCCGGACGGTCCGCCGTCCGAACGACCCGGTCGTCGTCGGTCTCGTCGTGTGCGCGGTCTCGGTCGTGGCGCTGGCGGTCGCGAGGCGCTCCTCGGCGCCACGGCGATGAGCGCGCTCGCGCGCGTCGTCGGGTCCGCGGGCGTCGCAGCGCTGCTCGCCGTCGGCCTGCCCGCAGCCCCGGCGCAGGCCGCGGGCGAGCTCGAGCTCTCCCTCGACGGCGTCTCGTGGTCGACCACCCTCGCCGCGGACCTCTTCGCCGGCGCGGGGCTGATCGTGCCCGGTGACGTGCTCGAGTCGGACCTGTGGGTGCGGAACGCCTCCGGCGACCGGGCGCGGGTGGAGCTGGACGTCGCGGACGCCATCGGGGCCGCGCCCGGCACGCTCGCCGGTGACCTCTCGTTGCGCATCGACGGTGCGCCGACCGCGGGCGGAGCGCGGTGGCGGGGGCCCGACCTCGCACCCGGGTCCGCTCTGCGGATCCCGCTCGTCCTCACCTTCGACGCCGGGTCCGCGACCACGAGCCAGGTCGACGTGGCCACGGTCCTGGACGCCGTCATCCTCGTCCAGACGGCGTCGGGACCGGGGTCCGCGCCGACGACCCCGGGTCCCGGCCCGACACCGCGCGCACCGGTGGCCACGTCCTCCGGCGGCGGGCTCGCGCACACGGGTGTCGAGGTCGGCGGCGCGGCCGGCGTCTCGTTCGCCGTGATCGGCCTCGGCCTGCTGCTCGTGGCGGCGCGCCACCGGTCGCGACGCGCGCGGGACTGAGCGGCGCGCAGTTCCCGGTCGGCTGCCCAGATGCGGCTGCGGGGGTGAACAATGGGC
Source organism: Cellulomonas humilata (assembly GCF_013359775.1). GTDB lineage: Bacteria > Actinomycetota > Actinomycetes > Actinomycetales > Cellulomonadaceae > Cellulomonas > Cellulomonas humilata. The sequence continues at coordinate 18,003 of NZ_JABMCI010000066.1, forward strand.
CTCGCGGCGCAGGCGTCGCACCCGCCCGCCGGGGATTCCCGGGCGGTCGACCGGCAGTTCACGGCATGTTCCTCACCCCCTCCTGTGAAGTAAGGAAAGCCTTCGCAGACAGCCCTTGGGGCGCTGGTTACACTCGCCGGAGCAGTGCGTGAACAACGTCACAAGTGGGGTCACCAGTGGTGGATGCAGCGATGGATGACGCGGACGTCATCGTCGTGGGCGCGGGCCCGGCCGGGTCCGCCGCCGCGTTCCACTGCGCCTCCGCGGGCCTGGACGTGCTGCTCCTGGAGAAGTCCGAGTTCCCCCGGGACAAGGTGTGCGGCGACGGTCTGACGCCGCGCGCGGTCGCCGAGCTGGTCCGCATGGGGCTGCCCATCCGGGAGCAGGACGGCTGGATCCGCAACGTGGGGCTGCGCGTGATCGGCGGCGGTCACCGCCTCGAGCTGGCGTGGCCGGAGCTGTCCAGCTACCCGTCGTACGGGCTCGCCAAGTCGCGCATGTCCCTGGACCACACGCTGGCCGACCACGCACGGTCCGCGGGCGCCAAGCTCCAGGAGCGCACGAACGTCACGGGTCCGGTGCGCGACGAGCGCTCGGGTCGCGTGGTCGGGGTGCACGCCAAGGTCGACGGCGAGATCGTCACGTACCGCGCGCCCGTCGTCATCGCGGCCGACGGGGTCTCCGCCCGGCTGGCCACGGGGATGGGCCTGGAGAAGCGCATGAACCGCCCGATGGGCGTCGCCGTGCGCACCTACTTCCAGACGCCCCGGCACGACGACCCGTGGATGGAGAGCCACCTCGAGCTCCGCGACGACGACGGCCACCTGATGCCCGGGTACGGCTGGATCTTCTCGCTCGGCGACGGCACCGCGAACGTCGGGCTCGGCTCGGTGGCCTCCACGGCGGCGCCGACCAAGGTCGACTACAAGAAGCTCTTCGCCACCTGGATGCGGCACGTGCCTGCCGAGTGGGAGTTCACGCCCGACAACCAGGTGGGCCCCGTCAAGGGTGCGGCGCTGCCCATGGGGTTCAACCGCGGGCCGCTGTACGGCAACGGGCTCATGCTCGCGGGCGACTCGGCGGGGATGATCAGCCCGTTCAACGGCGAGGGCATCGCGTACGGCCTCCAGGCCGGCCGGGTCGCGGCCGACGCCATCTCCCAGGGCCTGGCCCGCGGGACCGCGGCCGGTCGGGAGCGCGCGTTCGCCACGTACCAGAACCGCATGAAGGACGACCTCGGCGGCTACTACACGCTGGGCCGCGTGTTCGTGCGGCTCATCGAGCACCCGGAGGTCATGCGGGTGTGCACGCGGTACGGTCTGCCGCGGCCGCTGGTCATGAAGTTCGTGCTCAAGCTCCTCTCCGACTGCTACGAGCCGAAGGGCGGTGACCTGGTGGACCGGGTGATCGCCGGACTGGCCCGGATCGCCCCCTCCGCATGACCCCCGACCACAACGAAGTGGAGTGACGCGCGATGAACAACCCGTACGTCCCGCTGCTCTTCCTCATGGGGATCGCCGCCGTGCTCGCCCTCGGCGGCGTCGGCGCGAGCGTCGTCCTCGGCCCCAAGCGGTACAACCGCGCCAAGCTGGAGGCGTACGAGTGCGGCATCGAGCCCACCCCGCACGCCATCGGCGGCGGCCGCTTCCCGATCAAGTACTACCTGGTCGCGATGACCTTCATCATCTTCGACATCGAGGTGGTGTTCCTCTACCCGTGGGCCGTGAGCTTCGCCGACCTGGCCCTGTTCGGGCTGGTCGCCATGATCGGCTTCCTGGTGCTCATCACGGTCCCGTTCGTCTACGAGTGGAAGCGCGGCGGGTTCGAGTGGGACTGACGAGCAGAAGCGCGCCGTCCATGAAGGAGTGTTGAGATGGGCATCGAAGAGGCACCGTCGGGGTTCCTGCTGACGACGGTCGAGGACCTGGTCGGCTACTTCCGCAAGGCGTCGCTGTGGCCGGTCACGTTCGGTCTGGCCTGTTGCGCCATCGAGATGATGGCCGCGGGCGCCAGCCGGTTCGACATCTCGCGGTTCGGCATGGAGGTCTTCCGCGCGTCCCCGCGCCAGGCCGACCTCATGATCGTCGCCGGCCGCGTGAGCCAGAAGATGGCCCCCGTGGTCCGCCAGGTCTACGACCAGATGTCCGAGCCCAAGTGGGTGCTCTCGATGGGCGTCTGCGCCAGCTCCGGCGGCATGTTCAACAACTACGCGATCGTGCAGGGCGTCGACCACATCATCCCGGTCGACATCTACCTGCCCGGCTGCCCCCCGCGCCCCGAGATGCTCATCAACGCGATCCTGGCCCTGCACGAGCAGATCGAGAACGAGCCGCTGGGCGTCAACCGCAAGGAAGCCGCTGCCGCCGCGGAGGCCGCCGCGCTGGCCGCGACGCCGACGTCGCAGATGACGGGGCTGCTCAAGTGACAGAGAAGACCGACGCCGCCGACGCCGTGAAGCCCGGTGGCGGCAGCGACGCGACGACCGCCGCGCAGAAGACCAGCGAGGCCGCCCTCGAGGCCGGCTCGCAGAACGTCCCCGCGGAGGGGCGCACGCAGATCGACGTCGTCGACGTCCGCCGCGGCATGTTCGGCGCCAGCGGCTCGGGTGACACCTCCGGCTACGGCGGGCTCGTCACCGCGATCGCCCTGCCGGGCCCCAGCGAGCGGCCGTACGGCGGCTGGTTCGACGAGGCCGTGGACATCCTCACCGAGGTGCTGGACGAGTCCGGCACGACGTTCGCGGCCGCGGTCGAGTCCGTCGTGGTGGACCGCGAGGAGCTCACGCTGCACGTGGCGCGCGAGCACATCGTCGAGGTCAGCCAGGTGCTGAGGGACGACCAGGACCTGCGGTTCGAGCTCAGCCTGGGCGTCTCGGGCGTGCACTACCCGCACGACGCCGGCCGCGAGCTGCACGCCGTCTACCACCTCGTCTCGGTGACCCACTCGCGCCGGCTGCGGCTCGAGGTCGCGGTCCCGGACTCCGACCCGCACCTGCCGTCCACGGTCTCGGTCTACCCGGCCAACGACTGGCACGAGCGCGAGACCTACGACTTCTTCGGGATGATCTTCGACGGTCACCCGGGTCTGGCCCGCATCGAGATGCCCGACGACTGGCCGGGCCACCCGCAGCGCAAGGACTACCCCCTCGGGGGCATCCCGGTCGAGTACAAGGGCGCCACCGTGCCGCCCCCGGACCAGCGGAGGTCGTACCGATGACCACCCAGACACCCCGATCTACAGCCCACGTCGTGGACGCTGACACCGAGGGCGTCCCCTCCTTCGAGGCGTCCGGCGGCGACTGGTCCGAGATCGCCGAGGAGGCCGCCCGCCTCGGCGAGGAGCGGATCGTCGTCAACATGGGCCCGCAGCACCCGTCCACCCACGGCGTGCTCCGGCTCATGCTCGAGATCGACGGCGAGACGGTGACCGAGGCCCGCGCGGGCATCGGCTACCTGCACACCGGCATCGAGAAGAACATGGAGTTCCGCACCTGGACCCAGGGCGTGACCTTCTGCACCCGCATGGACTACGTGGCGCCGCTGTTCCAGGAGGCCGCGTACTGCCTGGCGGTCGAGAAGCTGCTCGGCATCACGGACGACGTGCCCGAGCGGGCCACCGTCATCCGCGTGCTGATGATGGAGCTCAACCGGATCACGTCGCACCTGGTCTGCCTGGCCACCGGCGGCAACGAGCTGGGCGCGACGACGATCATGACCGTGGGCTTCACCGCCCGCGAGGAGATCCTCAAGATCTTCGAGCTGATCTCCGGCCTGCGCATGAACCACGCGTACATCCGCCCGGGTGGGGTCGCGCAGGACATCCCGCCGGGCGCGATCGACACGATCCGCGAGTCGCTGGTGACGGTGCGTCAGTACTTCAAGCAGCTCGAAGACCTGATGATGGCCAACCCGATCCTGCACCTGCGGCTCAAGGACGTCGGCTACCTCGGCCTGTCCGGCTGCATGGCGCTGGGCATCACCGGGCCGGTGCTGCGCTCGGCGGGCCTGCCGTACGACGTGCGCAAGGCCAACCCGTACTGCGGGTACGAGACGTACGACTTCGAGGTCCCGGTCGCGCAGTCCTCGGACTCGTGGGGGCGCCTCGTGCTCCGCGTCGAGGAGTGCTACCAGTCGATGAAGATCGTCGAGCAGACCCTGGACCGCCTCCAGAAGATGGGCCCAGGCCCGGTCATGGTCGAGGACAAGAAGATCGCGTGGCCCGCGCAGCTGGCCATCGGGTCGGACGGCATGGGCAACTCCCTCGACCACATCCGGGAGATCATGGGCACCTCGATGGAGGCCCTGATCCACCACTTCAAGCTGGTCACCGAGGGCTTCCGCGTGCCGGCCGGCCAGGTGTTCCAGACGGTCGAGCACCCCCGCGGGGAGCTCGGCGTGCACCTGGTCTCCGACGGCGGGACGCGGCCGTACCGCGCCCACTTCCGGGACCCCTCGTTCAACAACCTGCAGGCCACGTCGATCATGTGCGAGGGCGGGCAGGTGGCCGACGTGGTCGTCGCCGTCGCGTCCCTCGACCCGGTGCTGGGAGGGGTGGACCGATGAGCATCGAGACCAGCCGCGTCCACAAGACTGCGTACGACGCCGAGACGCACGCGCGGCTCACCGTCGACTCGGACGCGATCGTCGCCCGGTACCCGCAGGCGCGGTCGGCGCTGCTGCCGATGCTGCACCTGGTGCAGTCCGAGGACGGCTACGTCAGCCCCCGGGGCATCGCGTTCTGCGCGGCGCACCTGGGCCTGTCCACCGCCGAGGTGTCCGCGGTCGCGACGTTCTACACGCAGTACAAGCGGCACCCCAACGGCACGTACACGGTCGGTGTCTGCACCAACACCCTGTGCGCGATCATGGGCGGCGACGCCATCTGGGAGGACCTGTCCGACCACCTGGGCATCGGGCACGACGAGACCACCGACGACGGGGTCATCACCCTCGAGCGCGTCGAGTGCAACGCAGCCTGCGACTACGCACCGGTCGTGATGGTCAACTGGGAGTTCTTCGACAACCAGACCCCGGACAGCGCGCGCCAGATCGCCGACGACCTGACCGCGGGCAAGCCGGTGGTCCCGACGCGCGGCGCGGCGAGCGTCTGCTCGTTCAAGGAGATGTCCCGCGTGCTGGCCGGGTTCGGTGACGGCCGGGCCGACGAGGGCGTCGGGGCCGGCGTGCCGACCCTGCGCGGCGTCGAGCTGGCCCGGGCCGAGGGCTGGACCGCAGCCGAGTTCCCCGACGCGACGGGCTCCGCAGGTGCGGGCGCCACGACGCCGACGGTCGGCGGTGAGCAGTCGAGCGCGCAGCGTCCGGCCACCACCCCGGCCGACGTCTCGCCCGCTGCCGAGCTCAAGAAGCAGTCCACCGACGACGCGAAGGAGTCGTGATGGCGACGACCCTCACCCCCGTCCTCACGGACACGTGGGACGCCGACCGCTCCTGGTCGCTCGCCACGTACGAGGACGCGGGCGGCTACCGCGGCCTGCGCAAGGCGCTCAGCCTGCCGGCCGCCGACGTCGTCACCATGGTCAAGGACTCCGGCCTGCGCGGGCGCGGGGGAGCCGGCTTCCCGACGGGCATGAAGTGGGGCTTCCTGCCTGCGCCCGACGGCGGACCCCGCTACCTGGTGGTCAACGCCGACGAGTCCGAGCCGGGGACCTGCAAGGACATCCCCCTGATGATGGCCAGCCCGCAGCACCTGATCGAGGGCATGATCATCACCAGCTACGCGATCGGCTGCCACCACGCGTTCATCTACGTGCGCGGCGAGGTGCTGCACGTCTACCGCCGCCTGCTGAACTCGATCGAGGAGGCGCGCGCCGCGGGCTACCTCGGCACCGACATCCTCGGCTCCGGCTTCGACCTCGAGATCACGCTGCACGCCGGTGCGGGCGCGTACATCTGCGGCGAGGAGACGGCGCTGCTCGACTCGCTCGAGGGCCTGCGCGGCCAGCCGCGGCTGAAGCCCCCGTTCCCCGCCGTCGCCGGCCTGTACGCCCGGCCGACCGTGGTGAACAACGTCGAGTCGATCGCGTCCGTGCCCGGCATCGTCGCCGGCGGCGCGGACTGGTTCACCTCGATGGGGACGGAGAAGTCGCGGGGGCACGGGCTGTTCTCGCTCTCCGGGCACGTGACCCGGCCCGGTCAGTACGAGGCGCCCCTCGGCATCACGCTCCGCGAGCTGCTGGAGATGGCCGGCGGCATCCGCGAGGGCCACGAGCTGAAGTTCTGGACCCCCGGCGGATCGTCGACCCCGATCTTCACGGCCGAGCACCTCGACGTCCCGCTGAGCTACGAGGCGGTCGACGAGGCGGGCTCGATGCTCGGCACGCGCGCGCTCCAGATCTTCGACGAGACCACCTCGGTGGTCCGCGCGGTCACGCGGTGGACCGAGTTCTACAAGCACGAGTCCTGCGGCAAGTGCACCCCGTGCCGCGAGGGCACGTACTGGCTGACGCAGGTGCTGCAGCGGATCGAGGCGGGGCAGGGCACGCTCGCCGACATCGACCTGCTGCTGGACCTGTGCGACAACATCCTCGGCAAGGCGTTCTGCGCCCTGGGTGACGGCGCCACCAGCCCGATCACCTCCGCCGTGCAGTACTTCCGCGAGGAGTTCGTCGCCGGGACGCACACGCCGGCGGACGTGCTCTTCCCGCCGGAGCTCAGCTCTCTGTTCTCCTACACACCGAAGCACGAGCTCGCTGGGGTGCACGCATGACGATCCTGTCCTCCGGGCCGACGACCTCCCTCGTCCCGGCAGCGCCGGTCGCGCCCGTCGAGCCCACCGGAGATCTCGTCACCTTCACGGTCGACGGCATCGAGACCGCCGTGCCCAAGGGCACGCTGGTCATCCGCGCCGCCGAGCAGCTGGGCATCCAGATCCCGCGCTTCTGCGACCACCCCCTGCTCGCCCCGGCCGGCGCGTGCCGCCAGTGCCTGGTCGAGGTCTGGGCGCCCGGGCGCGACGGTGCACTCGCCAAGATGCCCAAGCCCCAGGCCAGCTGCACGCTCGAGGCCACCCCGGGCATGCAGGTCAAGACCCAGCACACGTCTCCCGAGGCCGACAAGGCCCAGCACGGTGTCATGGAGCTGCTGCTCATCAACCACCCGCTCGACTGCCCGGTCTGCGACAAGGGCGGCGAGTGCCCGCTGCAGAACCAGGCGATGAGCAACGGTCGCGCCAGCACGCGGTTCGTCGACGTCAAGCGCACGTTCCCCAAGCCGATCGCGATCTCCACGCAGATCCTGCTGGACCGCGAGCGCTGCATCCTGTGCCAGCGCTGCACCCGGTTCTCCGAGGAGATCGCGGGCGACGTGTTCATCGACCTCCAGAAGCGCGGCGCCAACCAGCAGATCGGCACCTTCGACGCGAACGTGCTCGGGTTCGTCGGCGAGGCCCCGCTGGGCGCCTCCGCCGAGGACACGTCGGGGCGTCCGTTCGCGTCCTACTTCTCCGGCAACACCGTGCAGATCTGCCCGGTCGGGGCTCTGACCAGCGCGGCGTACCGGTTCCGGTCCCGCCCGTTCGACCTGGTCTCCACCCCGGGCATCGGTGAGCACGACTCGCAGGGGTCGGCCATCCGCATCGACCACCGCCGCGGCGTCGTCCTGCGCCGCTTGGCGGGCGAGGACCCGACGGTCAACCAGGAGTGGATCACCGACAAGGACCGCTTCGCGTTCACGTGGCAGTCGGCGCCGGACCGCATCACCACCCCGCTGATCCGCAACGCGGACGGCGAGCTCGAGCCCGCCAGCTGGGTCGAGGCGCTCGACGTCGCCGCCGCCGGCCTGCGTGCCGCGCAGCAGCCGGACGACCCGCGCGACACCGCGATCGGCGTCGCCGTGCTGCCCGGCGGACGCCTGACGCTCGAGGACGCCTACGCGTACGGCAAGTTCGCCCGCGTCGCGCTCGGCACCAACGACGTCGACGGGCGCGCGCGCCCGCACTCGGCGGAGGAGGAGACCTTCCTCGGCCACCACGTCGCGGGCCACACCCTCGAGGTCACGTTCGCTGACCTGGACCGTGCGCCCGCCGTGCTGCTCGTCGGCCTCGAGGCCGAGGAGGAGGCGGGGATCGCGTTCCTGCGCCTGCGTGACGCCGTCATCTCCCGCAAGCTCCGCGTGCTGTCCGTCGCCGCCCTGGAGAGCCGCGGTCTCCAGCGGCTGTCCGGCACGCTGCTCCCGGCCGCGCCCGGCACCGAGGCCGAGATCCTCGACGGCATCGGCTCCGACCCGGCGCTCGCCGAGACGGCGACGCTGCTCGGCACCGCCGGCGCCCTCGTGCTCGTCGGCGAGCGCCTGGCCGGTGTGCCCGGGGGCTTCTCCGCGGCCGTCCGGCTCGCGCAGCGCACCGGCGCCCGGCTGGCCTGGGTGCCGCGCCGCGTGGGTGAGCGGTCCGCCGTCGAGGCCGGTCTGCTGCCCTCGCTGCTGCCCGGCGGCCGTCCGGTCGCCGACTCGGCCGCCCGGGTCGACCTCGCCGCCGCCTGGGGCGTCGAGCACCTGCCCGCCGAGGCGGGCCGCTCGACCACCGAGATCCTCGCGGCCGCGCGTGCGGGGCTGCTCGGCGGCCTCGTCGTCGGCGGCCTCGAGCTCGCGGACCTGCCGGACCCGGCCATCGCCCGCGAGGCGCTCGACCGGGTCACGTTCCTGGTCTCCCTCGAGGTCCGGCACTCGGAGGTCACCGACCGCGCCGACGTCGTCCTGCCCGTCGCGCCGCCCACCGAGAAGCCCGGCACGTTCGTGACGTGGGAGGGGCGCCCGCGCCCGTTCCCGCAGGCGCTCGTGTCGCACTCGATGGCCGACCACCGCGTGCTGGACCGGCTGGCCGACGCCCTCGGCGTCGAGCTCGGCCTGCAGACGATCGGGGCCGTGCACGACGAGCTCGACCAGCTGGGCGGCTGGGACGGCGCACGCGTCGGCGCCCCCGACGTGCCCGCCGCCGAGCCGCCCGCGGTCACGCCGGGGACGGCCGTGCTGGCCACCTGGCACCAGCTGCTGGACGGCGGCCGGCTCCAGTCGGGCGAGCCGTTCCTCGCCGGTACCGCCAAGCGCCCGGTCGCCCGCATCTCGGCCGGCACCGCCGCCGCGGTGGGCGTCGAGGACGGCGGCAACCTGACCGTGTCCACCGACGCGGGCTCCCTCACGCTGCCGGCGGTCGTCACCGAGATGCCGGACCACGTGGTGTGGCTGCCGACCAACGCGGTCGGCGCGGGCGTCCGCGACGCCCTGCACGCCGACGCGGGCCACCTGGTGCGCCTCGCTCCGGCACACCGTCACCTGGAGGCCAGCGCATGAGGATCCTCGGCGAGGCCGTGGCACCCGTCACCGCCGACTTCAGCAACGACACCTGGTGGATCTGGCTGATCAAGGCCGTCGCCATCGTCGTGTTCCTGCTGACCAGCGTGCTCATCGCCATCTGGTTCGAGCGCAAGGTCGTCGCCCGCATGCAGGTGCGGCCCGGCCCGAACGTGCACGGCCCCTTCGGGTTGCTCCAGTCGCTCGCGGACGCCATGAAGCTCCTGGTCAAGGAGGACATGACGGTCAAGGCAGCGGACAAGCTGGTCTACATCGTCGCGCCCATGATCGCGGTGTTCTGCTCGCTGCTGACGTTCGCGGTCATCCCGTTCGGGCCCAACGTGAGCATGTTCGGTGTCAACACCCCGATCCAGCTCACCGACTTCCCCGTGGCGGTCCTCTACATCCTCGCGTGCGCCTCCGTCGGTGTGTACGGGATCGTGCTCGGTGGCTGGTCGTCCGGGTCCACGTACCCGCTGCTCGGTGCGGTCCGCTCGACCGCGCAGGTCATCAGCTACGAGCTCGCGATGGGCCTGTCGCTGGTCAGCGTGTTCATCCTGGCCGGCTCCATGTCGACGTCACAGATCGTCACGTCGCAGACCGCGGTGTGGTGGTTCCTGCCCCTGCTGCCGGCGTTCGTCATCTACATCATCTCGATGGTGGGCGAGACCAACCGCCTGCCGTTCGACCTCCCGGAGGCCGAGGGCGAGCTGGTGTCCGGGTACATGACCGAGTACTCGTCGATGAAGTTCGCGTGGTTCTTCCTGGCCGAGTACATCAACATGCTCAACGTCTCGGCGGTGGCCACCACGCTGTTCCTCGGCGGCTGGCGCGCGCCGTGGCCCCTGTCGGCCATCAACGACGGCATGTTCAACCAGGGCTGGTGGCCGGTCCTGTGGTTCCTGGCCAAGCTCTGGCTGCTCATGTTCGTGTTCGTCTGGATCCGCGGCTCGGTGCTGCGGTTCCGGTACGACCAGTTCATGAAGATCGGCTGGAAGCTGCTCATCCCGTCGGCCCTCGCGTGGGTGGTCTGCGTGGGCGTCGTGCAGGGCGTCCGGCAGTTCTCCGGCCTGGACCTGCGCACGATCCTGTTCGTGCTCGCCGGGATCGTGCTGGTCGGCCTCCTCATCTCCTTCCTCATCCCGGAGAAGAAGGAACCCCCCGCCCCGAAGCGACCTCCGGGTCCGCAGGTGTACGACCCCTACGCAGGCGGGTACCCCGTGCCTCCGCTGCCGGGGCAGGTCCTGCCGCCCTCGCCGCGCAAGCAGCGAGCAGCCGCGGCCGCTGCGGCGGACGCCGAGAACACGACCCCCCAGGTCACCCAGGAGGTGCACGGTGGCTGACCACCGCAAGCCAGTCCGCAAGCCGGCCCAGCCCGCGAAGGGCAAGGCCGTCGCGCCGAAGCCGCGCGCCGGCGAGGTCGCGGTCCCGGACGAGGGCTACACCTCGCTCATCGAGCCGCGGGGGGCCCTCTCGGAGCTGTTCGCGCCCGTGGGCGGGTTCGGCGTCACGCTCTCGAACATGTTCCGTCCGACGGTGACCGACCAGTACCCGTCGGAGAAGGCCCCGACCAAGCCGCGGTACCACGGTCGCCACCAGCTCAACCGGTACGCCGACGGCCTGGAGAAGTGCATCGGGTGCGAGCTGTGCGCCTGGGCCTGCCCCGCGGACGCGATCTACGTCGAGGGTGCGGACAACACCCCCGACAACCAGCGCTCGCCGGGGGAGCGGTACGGCAGCGTCTACCAGATCAACTACCTGCGCTGCATCTTCTGCGGGCTGTGCATCGAGGCGTGCCCCACGCGCGCGCTGACCATGACCAACGAGTACGAGCTGGCCGGCCCGACGCGCGCCGGGATGATCTGGGAGAAGCAGGACCTGCTGGCCCCGCTGCGCAGCGGCATGCTCCAGGCGCCGCACCCGATGGTCGAGGGCACCACCGACACGGACTACTACCACGGGACCGTCACCGGCTCGACGCCGGCGCAGGCCGCGTGGGTCACCGAGCACCGTCCCGACGACCCGACGCTGCCCGGCGGCGCGGGGCTGGACGCGGCGAACGTGCCCGGTGAGACGGCTGCCGTCATGGCCGCGACCGTGGCCGCCGCGACGAAGCAGGGGAAGCGATGAGCGCGCTGGCCACCACCCTGCTCGAGACGGGGGAGACCTCGACGGCCGAGGCGGTGCTGTTCTGGACGCTCGGGCCGATCATGGTGCTCGCCGCCCTGAGCCTGCTGTTCGCCAAGAAGGCGGTGCACGCCGCGCTCTCGGTGGTCGTCGTGATGATCTCCCTGGCGTTCCTCTACGTGGCGCAGGACGCAGTGTTCCTCGGGGTCGTGCAGGTGGTCGTCTACACCGGCGCCGTGATGATGCTCTTCCTGTTCGTGCTCATGCTCGTCGGCGTCGACAGCTCGGACTCGCTGGTGGAGACCATCCGCGGGCAGCGCTGGATCGGTCTGCTGGCGGGCGTCGGCCTGGGTGTGGTGCTGGTCGGCGTCGTCGGCCGCGCGACCTACGACAAGCCGTTCGGGCTCAGCGGCGAGGCGACCGACAACAACCCCACCGGCGTCGCGCACATCATCTTCGGCCAGTACGTGTTCGCGTTCGAGGTGGTCGGCGCCCTGCTGGTCACCGCGGCGCTCGGCGCGCTCGTGCTCACGCACCGGCAGCGGCTCACCCCGCGCGCCGGCCAGCGGGAGCGGGCGGACGCGCGTGTCGCCGCCGGCGCGACGCTCACGCCGCTGCCGGCACCGGGTGTGTACGCCCGGCACAACGCCATGGACGTCCCGGCGCTCGGACCCGACGGGCAGCCGCTGGAGAGCTCGGTCCCCCGGGTCCTGCGGATCCGCGGCCAGGAGGCCGACGCCGAGGAGTTCGCGGCGCGGACGGAACGCGTCCTCGCGGGGGTCTCCCAGGTGCGTGGGAACCTGCCTCCGCAGGCCGCGCCCGAGGGCGCAGCCGTGAACGCGCCCGACCTCGGTGCCGCGCTCAGCGACACCGGACAGAACGGCCCGTCGACCGGCCCCGCCGGCGTCGTCGGACAGGAGGACGGCGCGTGAGCCTGACCCACTACCTGGTCCTCTCGGCGATCCTCTTCTCGATCGGCGCGACGACGGTCCTGCTGCGGCGGAACGCGATCATCGTGTTCATGGGCGTCGAGCTCATGCTCAACGCCTCGAACCTGATGCTCGTGACGTTCGCCCGGATCCACGGCGACCTGACGGGCCAGGTGCTCGCGTTCTTCGTGATGGTCGTGGCCGCCGCCGAGGTGGTCGTCGGGCTGGCGATCATCGTGGCCATCTTCCGCACCCGACGCTCGGCCTCGGTCGACGACATCAACCTGTTGAAGAGCTGAGGGGCGGGACGTGCACACCCTGACAACTCTGGTGGCTAGCCTGCCGTCCGAGAGCTTCGTGCCTGCCAGCGAGACGGTCGACGGCGGCTCGTTCGTCCTCGCTCCGCTGCTCATCGCGCTCCCGCTGCTCGGCGCCGCGGTGCTCCTGCTCGCCGGTCGCCGGTCGGACCGGTGGGGCCACTGGGTCGGCGTGCTCGCATCCGCCGCCGCGTTCGTGGTCGCAGCGATCGTGTTCGTCGCGATGCTCCAGCGCCCCGAGGACGCCCGCGTGCTGGACGTGCAGCTCGGCACCTGGATCGATGCCGGCGCGTTCCAGCTCGACGCGGGACTGCGGCTCGACCCGCTGTCGCTGACGTTCGTCCTGCTGGTGACGTTCGTCGGCACCCTGATCCACGTCTACGCCGTGGCGTACATGGAGCACGACGTCGACCGCCGCCGGTTCTTCGCGTACCTCAACCTGTTCGTCGCGGCGATGCTCATCCTCGTGCTGGCCGACAGCTACCTGCTGCTGTTCGTCGGCTGGGAGGGCGTCGGCCTGGCGTCGTACCTGCTCATCGGGTTCTGGAACCACAACTACGACTACGCGGTCGCCGCCAAGAAGGCGTTCGTCGCCAACCGCATCGGTGACCTCGGCCTGATCATCGCGCTCGGGCTCATGTTCGCGGCGTTCGGCGCGGTGGACTTCGGGACGGTGCTCTCCGGCGAGCACGGCAGCACGAGCCAGGGCACGATGACCGCGATCGGGCTCATGCTCCTGCTGGCCGCGTGCGGCAAGTCGGCGCAGTTCCCGCTCCAGTCCTGGCTCGGCGACGCGATGGCCGGCCCGACGCCGGTGTCCGCGCTCATCCACGCCGCGACGATGGTCACCGCCGGCGTCTACCTCATCGTCCGGTCGGCACCCCTGTTCGACGCGGCACCGACGGCCCAGCTGGTCGTGGTCATCGTCGGCGCCATCACGCTGCTGTTCGGGGCGATCGTCGGCTGCGCCAAGGACGACATCAAGAAGGCGCTGGCCGCCTCGACGATGTCGCAGATCGGCTACATGATCCTGGCCGCCGGCCTGGGCCCGGTCGGGTACGCGTTCGCGATCTTCCACCTGATCACGCACGGCTTCTTCAAGGCCGGCATGTTCCTCGGCGCCGGCTCCGTCATGCACGGCATGGACGACCAGGTGGACATGCGCCGCTTCGGTGGGCTCGCCCGGTACATGACCATCACGTGGCTGACGTTCATGGCCGGCTGGCTGGCCATCATCGGCGTCCCGCCGTTCTCCGGGTTCTTCAGCAAGGACAAGATCATCGAGGCCGCGTTCGTCCCGGTCGACGGGTCGCCATGGCGGGCCTGGGTGTTCGGCGGCGTCACGCTGCTGGGCGCCGGGATCACCGCGTTCTACATGTCCCGGCTGTTCTTCATGACGTTCGAGGGCGAGCGCCGCTGGTCCACCAAGCGCGACGGCACGGCGCAGCACCCGCACGAGTCCCCGAGGCTCATGACGTGGCCGATGATCGTGCTGGCCGCCGGGTCGATCGGGCTCGGGTTCTTCCTGAACCTGGGTGGCCGGTTCGTCGACTGGCTGTCGCCGGTGCTGGGGCACGCGGAGCACGAGGAGCCGGTGCTGCCCATCTGGGTGATCACCGTCCTCACGCTCGGGCTCGTGATCGTCGGCGTGGTGATCGCCTGGCGGCGGTACGCCGTCTCGCAGGTGCCCGTCATCCCGCCGGTGGGCACCGAGCTCACCCGCGCCGCCCGCGTCGATCTCTACCAGGACTCGGTCAACGACGTCCTGCTCGTCGAGCCGGGGCAGGCACTCACCCGCTCGCTCGTGTACGCGGACCGCACGGTCATCGACGGCACCGTCACCGGGGTCGGCCTGTCCACCGTCCTGCTGGGCGGGTGGGCGCGGCGCCTGCAGACCGGGTACGTCCGGTCCTACGCCGCGTCGATGCTGCTCGGGCTCGTCGTCCTCGTCGTCGTCGTCCTGGTCATCCAGAACTGAGGAGTGCTCACACCGATGTCGTCCTCCTTCCCCTGGCTGACCGCCCTCATCGTCGTGCCCCTGCTGGGCGCGGTGGCGCTGTGGGTGCTCCCGGCCGGCCGCACCCGGGCCGTCGCGCTCGGCGTGGCTCTGCTCGAGCTCCTGCTCGGCGTCGCGGCGCTCACCGCCTTCGACGTCGCCGACGCCGGCACCGTCCAGCTCTCCGAGGTGCACGGCTGGATCCCCGCGTTCGGCGTGTCCTACGCGGTCGGCGTCGACGGCGTGGGCCTGATCCTCGTGCTCATGTCGGTGCTGATCGTGCCGCTGGTGGTGCTCGCCGCCTGGCGCGAGCAGGGCGCGCTCACCGTCGCCACCGATCAGCTGCGCCGGTACCTGGCCCTGGTCCTGCTGCTCGAGGCCTTCATCGTCGCGGTGTTCGCGGCGCGTGACGTGTTCTTCTTCTACGTCCTGTTCGAGGCCATGCTCATCCCGGTCTACTTCATGATCGGGCTGTTCGGCGGCGCACAGCGCAGGTACGCGGCCGTGAAGTTCCTGCTCTACTCGCTGACCGGCGGGCTGATCATGCTGGTCGCCGTGATCGCCCTGTACCTCCAGGGGCCGGGCGGTCCGCAGGGGTTCCTCACCGACAACCTCACCGGGATCGCGCTGGACCCGACCGCCGAGAAGCTCATGTTCAGCGCGTTCTTCCTGGCGTTCGCCATCAAGGCGCCCATGTTCCCCGTGCACACCTGGCTACCGGATGCCGCCGAGAACGCCCCCGCCGGCACCTCGACCCTGCTGGTCGGCGTGCTGGACAAGGTCGGCACGTTCGGGATGCTCACGCTCTGCCTGCCGCTGTTCCCGAACGCGTCCCGCTGGGCGGCGCCGGTGGTCATCGTGCTCGCCGTGATCTCGATCCTGTACGGGGCGCTGCTCGCGATCGGGCAGAAGGACCTCATGCGCCTGATCGCGTACACGTCGGTCTCGCACTTCGGGTTCATCGTGCTGGGGATCTTCGCGTTCACCTCGACGTCGGTGGCCGGCTCGTCGTTCTACATGGTCAACCACGGGCTCTCCACGGCGGCGCTGTTCCTCATCGCCGGCTTCCTGGTGGCCCGACGCGGCTCGCAGCAGATCGCCGACTTCGGCGGGCTCCAGAAGGTGGTGCCGGTGATCGCGGGGACGTTCCTGGTGGCGGGCCTCTCGGCGCTGTCGCTGCCGGGTCTGTCGACGTTCATCAGCGAGTTCCTGGTCCTGGTCGGCACGTTCGCCCGGCACCCCGCCGCGGCCATCGTCGCGAGCCTCGGCGTGGTGCTCGCCGCCATCTACGTGCTCTGGACGTACCAGCGCATGTTCACCGGTCCCGTGCGACCGGAGCTCGCCGACATGCCCGACGCGGTCTCCCGCGAGAAGTGGGTCGTCGCGCCGCTGCTCGCCCTCATGGTCGTGTTCGGCTTCGTGCCCGGCCCGGCGCTCGACCTGGTCCGGCCGCCCGCGAGCGTCACGCTCGAGCAGGTGGGCGTGCAGGACGTGCCCGCCGCCACCACTGAAGACGGAACCAACGAAGGGAGCGACCAGTGACCGACTTCGTCGCACCGGACGTCGACTGGGCCGCCCTGAGCCCGGTCGTCATCGTGCTCATCGCCGCCGTGCTCGGCGTGCTGGTCGAGGCCTTCGTACCCGCTCGCGTGCGGCGCACCGTGCAGCTGGCCCTCGCGCTCGTGGCGCTCTTCGGCGCGATCATCGCGGTCGCGGCGCTGTGGAACGGGGTCGAGGACACGGGCGGGACCGTCGTGCTCGGCGGCTCGCTGCTGGTCGACGGTCCCACGCTCGTCCTGCAGGGCACCATCGCCCTGCTCGCCCTGCTGGCGCTCCTGATCATCGCGGACCGCACCGAGACGGGGGAGGACGCGTTCGCGCCCAACGCCGCCGCGGTCCCGGGCTCCGACTACGAGGAGCTCGCGCGCCGCAAGGGAGTGCGCCAGACGGAGATCTACCCGCTGGTGCTCTTCGCCACCGGCGGCATGCTGATCTTCCCGGCCACGGGTGACCTGCTCACGCTCTTCGTCGCGCTCGAGGTCCTCTCGCTGCCGCTGTACCTGCTCACGGGCATGGCCCGGCGTCGGCGTCTGCTCTCGCAGGAGGCGTCGATGAAGTACTTCCTGCTGGGCGCGTTCTCGTCCGCGCTGCTGCTCTTCGGCATCGCGCTGGTCTACGGCTACTCGGGCTCGCTGCGGTACTCGGAGATCGCCGAGGCCACGCAGGTGCCCGGCGGCCTGGACAGCCTCCTGCTCGTCGGCGCGGTGCTCATCCTGTCCGGCCTGCTGTTCAAGGTCGGCGCGGTGCCGTTCCACACCTGGACGCCGGACGTCTACCAGGGTGCTCCGACGCCGATCACGGGCTTCATGGCCGCGTGCACCAAGGTCGCCGCGTTCGGCGCCCTGCTCCGGATCGTCTACACGATGCTGCCGGGCCTCGCGTGGGACATCGACGTCGTGCTCTGGACGGTGGCCATCCTCACCATGGTGGTCGGCACGGTCGCCGCGCTGGTGCAGACCGACATGAAGCGCGTCCTGGGGTACTCCTCGATCGCGCACGCCGGGTTCATCCTCACCGGCATCATCGCGCTGAACGAGTCCGGCATCACCGCCGTGCTGTTCTACCTGCTGGTCTACGGGGCGGCGACCATCGGGGCGTTCGGCATCGTCTGGCTGGTGCGCGAGCGCGCGGGCCGTGCGGACGGGTCGGACGCGTCCGGCCCGATCCTCGGCGAGGCCACCCACCTGTCGCAGTGGGCCGGTCTCGGCCGCACCCACCCGCTGCTCGCCCTCACGTTCGGCCTGTTCCTGCTCTCGTTCGCCGGCATCCCGCTGACGGCCGGCTTCGCGGGGAAGTTCTCGGTGTTCTCCGCGGCGGTCGAGGGCGGCGCCTGGCCGCTAGCACTCATCGGCGTGCTGGCCTCGTCCGTGGCGGTGTTCTTCTACGTGCGGATCATCGTGCTGATGTTCTTCACCGAGCCGGCCGGGGTCGACGACGAGGCCACGGGCGTGACCGCGCTCGCGCCCTCCGCGCAGGGCTTCGCGCTGACGGGGGACACCGCGGTGGTCGTCGAGACCCGGTCGTCGGTCACGACGACGGTCGTGGGGACCGAGGGGTTGGCCGTGGTGGCCATCGCGGTCTGCGCGGTGGTGACGGTCGCCCTCGGGGTGTTCCCGTCCCCGGTGCTCGACCTCATCGCGAGCGTGGCGACGTTCCTGCCCTGAGCGCCGCCTGTCGGGCGGGATCGCTGTGCCGGGATAGGTTCTAGCCGTGACTTCCCTGACGGCCTTCCCGCTGGCCGATCCCGATCTGGCCGAGCGGTTGGCGCTGCGGCTCGCGCTGGTCGAGGAGCGTCTGCGGGACGCGGTGACCAACGTGGACCCCCTGGCGGACGACGCGTCGCGCCACCTGGTCAACGCCGGCGGCAAGCGGCTGCGCCCGCTCCTGACCCTGCTCGCGGCCGAGCTGGGAGACGGCTCGCGGCGGGAGGTCGTCGACGCCGCGGTGGTCGTCGAGCTCACGCACCTGGCCACGCTCTACCACGACGACGTCATGGACTCCGCGCCGCTGCGCCGCGGCGCCCCGGCGGCGCACGAGGTGTGGGGCAACTCCGTCGCCATCCTCACGGGGGACCTGCTGTTCGCGCGCGCCTCCGCCACCGTGGCCGGCCTCGGGCCTGACGCCGTCCGCATCCAGGCCGCCACGTTCGAGCGGCTGTGCCTCGGCCAGCTGCACGAGACGGTCGGCCCGCGCCCGGAGGACGACAAGGTCGCGCACTACCTCCAGGTGCTGGCGGACAAGACCGCCTCGCTGATCGCGACGTCCGCGCGGTTCGGCGCGATGTTCGCGGGCTGCCGGCCGGACGTGGTGGCCACGGTCACCGGGTTCGGGGAGAAGATCGGCGTCGCGTTCCAGCTGGCCGACGACGTCATCGACCTGACCTCCGACGGCGACGTGACCGGCAAGACCCCCGGCACCGACCTGCGGGAGCGGGTGCCGACGATGCCGGCGCTGCTCCTGCGCGCCCGCGCCGCAGGACCGGACGCGACCGACGCGGACCGCCGGCTGGTCGCCGTGCTGGACGGGGACCTCTCGGACGACGGAGACCTCGCGGAGGCTGTCGCGGCGCTGCGCGTGCACCCGGTCGTCGGCGAGACCCGGGACCGCGCGGTCGCGCTGGCGCAGGCCGCCGTCCGCGAGCTCGACCCGCTGCCGGCCGGTCCCGTGAAGGACGCTCTCGTCTCGTTCGCGGACGCGCTGGTGGATCGCGCGTCCTGAGGTCTGCGCGGTAGCCGGATCTGGCACCATGGCGGCGCGGACCCGCACCGGGCCGCAGCCGGAGGACCGCCATGAGCACTGCCCCGATCGGGTCGCCCCCTGGAGCCCCGCGCGCCGCGCACCGGGGTGGGGTCGGTGCTGCGTCGGCTCTGGTCACGCCGGGATCGGTCGCGCCGGTGGGGTCGCGCGTGCTGGCCTACCTCCTGGACGTGGTCGTTGTCGTGGCGGCGGCCGGGCTGGGCTATGCGGTGGCCGCGGCCACGTCGGCACCGCGGACAGCGCTCCTGCTCGCCGCAGCCGCCGCGGGGGTCGCGGTGGCCGTGGGGCAGTGGGTTGCCGAGGCCCGGACCGGCGCGACGCTCGGCAGCGCGGTGGTGGGCATCCGGACCGTGTCGACGTCGACCGGCCGACCCGCGGGCCTGCGGGCGATCCTGGTTCGGCAGCTGGTCGTCGGCGTCGGCGCCCTGGCCTGCGTGGTGGGCCAGTGGGTCGTCGTGTCGTCGGGCACCTGGGACGCCACCCCGGCGCAGCGCGGCTGGCACGACAAGGCGGCCGGCACGCTGGTGCTGCGCGCCCGCGCGGTCCGACGCCCGGTCGCCGGTTCGGGTGCGCGTCCCGCCGGCCGGGTCGTCCCCCCGGCGGCGTCGGGATCGCGGGTCGTGCAGCTGCCCCCCTCGGTCGAGGCGCCGGCAGCGGGCGCGACGGTCTCCGCCGGGCTGGTGCGGAGCGCTCCCGACGGCGGCGCGGGCGCGGCACCGCCACGGAGCGCCGGGCCTGTCATCACGGGGATGCCCGGCGTAGACACCCGTCGGCGCCGCAGCGACCCGCCGACGGTGGTCCCGCTGATCGACGTCCCGTCCGTCCCAGCCGTCGTCGTGCCCTCACGCGTCGAGCGGGCACCCGGTCTGCTCGCCGGTCCGCGGCCCGATCGCACGGGTGCACCCCTCGTGCGGCCGGCGGACCCGGGGATCGGTGAGCTCGAGCGCCTTGCGGATGCTCCGGTGGTGCGGCCGGCGGACCCCGGGCTCGACGACCCGGAGGGCGAACCGGGTCCGGTCCCGACGGACCCCGGGCTGGGCGCCCTGGAGCACACCCGGCTGCGGCCTGCCGTCCCGGCGCCGGCCACCAGCACCCGCCTGCACCTGCGGTTCGACACCGGCGAGGAGGTCGACGTCACGGGCGACGGGCTCGTCGGCCGCAGCCCCGCCGTCGAGCCAGGGATCCAGCACGTGGTGTCGATCGACGACCCGGACCGCTCGATCTCCAAGGTGCACCTCGCGTTCGGTCCCGAGCCCGACGGCCGGCGGCTGTGGGTGGTGGACCGCGGGTCCACCAACGGCACGGTGCTCGTCGGCCCGGACGGCGCCAGCGTCGCGCTGCACCCGGGGACGCGTGCCGTCGTCGAGCCCGGGTGGACGGTGCGGTTCGGCCGGCGGAGCCTGCGGGTCGTCGACGAGGCCTGACCTGCATCGAGGCTGCGCCGACCCGTAGCATGGCCGCCGTGAGGACGCCGACAGCCCAGCAGCGACGCCGGGCCACGGTGGCACGCCGATGATCGACCCTCGGGTGCGCCTGGACGTCGGGGTCGCGACGGCCCGAGGGCAGCGGTCTCGCAACGAGGACAGCCACTGGGCCGCGGACGGGGTGTACCTGGTCGCGGACGGCATGGGCGGGCACGAGGCCGGCGACGTGGCCAGCCGCACGGCGATCGGGGTGCTCCGCGGCCTGGCCGACGGTGCCCCGGGTCCCGACGACGTGCGCCGCGCAGTCCGCGAGGCGCACGCTGCGGTCCGGGACCTCCCGGCGACCACGGGACGGCGCCCGGGTACCACCGCGACCGGCGTCGTCCTCACGGAGCACGGCGACACCCCGTGCTGGCTCGTGGTCAACGTGGGCGACTCGCGGACGTACCGGATGGCCGGAGGAGTTCTCGAGCAGGTCACGCTCGACCACTCCGAGGTCGCGGAGCTGGTGGCCAGCGGCGTCGTCCCGGCCGACGAGGCGAGCCGGCACCCGCGGCGCAACGTGGTGACCCGGGTGCTCGGCGGCGGGGCCACGCAGGTCGAGCCGGACGTGTGGTTGCTGCCGGTCAGCCCGGGCGACCGCATGCTTGTGTGCTCCGACGGGCTGACGGACGAGCTCTCGGACGCACGCATCCAGGCCGAGCTGCGGGCGCAGGAGTCCGCTCAGCCCGCGGCGGACCGGTTGGTGGCAGCCGCCCTCGCGGCCGGTGGCCACGACAACGTCACGGTGCTCGTGGTGGACGCGATCCTGCGGCGCTGACCTCGGCGGCACGTCGGCCGAGCCGCTGCGCGTGCCCGTGGCGGACGCCGTCGACGGTGAGGACTGTGAGCGCCAGCCACACGAGCCCGAAGCCCCACCAGCGCGCGGGCGGCATCTGCTCGTGCAGCACCAGGACGCCGATGAGGAGCTGGAGGGTGGGGGCGATGTACTGGAGCAGCCCGAGCATCGACAGCGGCAGGCGTCGGGCTGCGGTGTTGAAGAGCAGCAGAGGGACGGACGTGACGATGCCCGACGACGCGAGGACCAGGGCGTGCCCGAGCCCCTCGGTCCCGAACGTGCCCGAGCCGACCACGCCCATCCAGAGCAGGTAGCCGAGCGCCACCGGGAACAGGACCAGGGTCTCCACGGCGAGGCCCGGCACGGCCCCGACGCTGCGTCCGACGCGGTTCTTGAGCAGCCCGTAGAACCCGAAGCTCAGGGCGAGCGTCAGCGCGATCCAGGGCAGTTGGCCGTAGCCGGCGGTGATGACCACCACCGCGGCCGCCCCGAACCCGAGCGCCACCCACTGCACGGCGCGCAACCGCTCCCGGAGCACGACGACGGCGAGCGTGACGGTCACGAGGGGGTTGATGTAGTACCCCAGCGCGGCGTCGACCACGCGATCGGTGAGGATGCCGAACACGAACACGAGCCAGTTGACGGCCAGCAGGACTGCCGCGACGGCGAGCACGCCCAGGGTCCGGCGGTTGCGCAGCGCAGCGACGAACGTGCCCCACGTGCGGGTGGCGAGCAGCAGGAGGAGGCAGAACAGCAGGGACCAGACCACGCGGTGCGCGATGATCTCCACCGCTCCGGCCGGTTGGAGGAGCGGGAAGTACAGCGGCAGCACGCCCCACAGGACGTAGGCGCCGACGCCGGTGGCCAGGCCCAGTCCGTCGAGGGCGGCGGCGGGTGCCGGGCGTGCGCTGGGGGAGTCGGTCACGAGCAGAGCCTAGGTCGCGGTTGACGCTGGGTGAGACCTCCCCTAGTGTCCGGTTGCAGCAAGTTTCACCGATGTTGCAGAGCGCATTGCAGCGCTCTGGGCCGCCGGTGCAGCGCGCCCTCCACCGGGTCCCGGTGGTCGGCACACCTCCTCCCGGGGCCGGTCACGCCGGTCCCACCCGCGTTGCCGTGCGCCGCCACCACCCGGTGCGCGACGGGCGGTTGCAGGTCGGTCCCGCGACGGTGCGGTGACCGAGAGCGGCTCGACGACGACGCCGGGCCCCACCTCGAGGAGTGCACCACGTGTCAGACCACACGACCCACACCCGACCGCGCCGAGCCGCGCTCGGCGCCCTGCTCGCCGCCGTGCTGGCCCTCGCCGGGCTGACCGCCGCCGGGCTCACCGCCGCCCAGCCCGCCACAGCCGCACCCGCCACGATGCGGCCGGCCGCCAACCTGTTCCAGTGGACCTGGAACGCGATCGCGCAGGAGTGCACCACCCAGCTGGGCCCGGCCGGCTACGGCTACGTGCAGACGTCCCCGCCCAACGAGCACGTGGTGCTCGCCGGCCAGTGGTGGACGTCGTACCAGCCGGTCAGCTACAAGGTCGCGTCCAAGCTGGGCACCCGCGCCGAGTACAAGTCCATGATCGACACCTGCCGGACGGCGGGGGTCTCGGTGATCACGGACGTCGTCGTCAACCACATGTCCGGCCAGACCACGGCGGGCACCGGGTGGGCAGGCACCGCGTACTCCGAGGAGCGCTACCCGGGACCGGAGGGCGGCTACGGCCCGCAGGACTTCCACGCCTGCAAGACGAACATCAGCAACTACAACGACCGCTACCAGGTGCAGAACTGCCGGCTGGTGGGGCTCCAGGACCTCGACACGGGCAGCGACTACGTCCGCTCGGAGATCGCCGCCTACCTCAACGACCTCATCTCGCTGGGCGTCCGCGGCTTCCGGGTCGACGCGTCCAAGCACATCGCCGCGGTGGACCTCGAGGCGATCCGGGGCAAGCTCACCGACCAGAGCGTCTACATCGAGCACGAGGTGATCGCGGGCAGCGGTGAGCCCGTGCAGCCCGCCGAGTACTTCGGCTCCGGCGACTCCAACGAGTTCAACTACGCCCGGAACCTCAAGTCGGTGCTCCAGAGCGGCAACCTCTCCTCGCTCGGGGCGCTCAAGGACCAGTCCTGGCTGCTGCCGACCGACAAGGCCGCCGTGTTCGTCGACAACCACGACACCGAGCGCAACGGCGAGACCCTGAGCTACAAGAACGGCTCGGACTACCGCCTGGCCAACGTGTTCGCCCTCAGCTACCCGTACGGCTGGCCCACGGTCTACTCGGGCTACGCGTTCAGCAGCACCGACGCCGGTGCGCCCCAGCAGGGCAACGGCAAGGTGAACGACGCCGTGTGCGGGCAGGGCACGTGGACCTGCGCGCACCGCTGGAACGAGACCGCGCACATGGTCGGCTTCCGCAACGCGGTCGGCACCGGTGCCCTGACCAACGTCTGGAGCGACGGCGGCCGGCTGGCGTACGGGCGCGGGTCGCTCGGGTACGTGGCGCTCAACCGCAACGGCTCGGCACTGCAGCGCACCTTCCAGACGTCCCTGCCGGCGGGCCGGTACTGCGACGTGATCAGCGGCGCGACGACCAGCGGCGGCTGCTCGGGCACCACCGTCACCGTGGCGTCCGGCGGCTCGGCGACGTTCACGGTGCCCGCCAACGGCTCGGTGGCCCTGCACGTCGGGCAGCCGGCCGGAGGGACGGCCACCCCCACCCCGACGCCCACGCCGACGCCCACGACGGCCTCGCAGGTCTCGTTCGGCGTCAACGCCACGACGTCCTGGGGTCAGAACGTCTTCGTCGTGGGCGACCGCGCGGAGCTGGGCAGCTGGAACCCGGCGAGCGCGATCGCGCTCTCGTCGGCCACCTACCCGGTCTGGCGCGCGTCGGTGACCCTCCCGGCCGGGACGGTCGTCCAGTACAAGTACGTGCGCAAGGAGTCGACCGGAGCCGTCACGTGGGAGTCCGGCGCCAACCGGACGGTGACGGTGCCCGCGAGCGGGGTGCTCACCCTGACCGACACCTGGCGCAGCTAGAACCGTCCCGGGCGCCGATCTGGTGCGGCGCCCGGGCACCGGACGGGGGTGGCGTCGAGCGCGTGGAGGTGTGCGGCGCCACCCCTTCGCGCGTCTCACGTCTGTCCAGATGGTGGCAGGCGACCGAGGGGCGCCTCACCGTCGGTCCTACACTGGCACCGAGCACAGCCCTGCACCGTGCCGTCGGTCGCGCCCGAATCCGATGCGACGCCACGCGTCCCGCAGGGCTCCCCTGATCGGAAGGCACCCGCGTCCCGTGAGCACCCCGACTCTGCGAGTGGCCGTCGTCGGCGCAGGCCCGGCCGGCATCTACGCCGCCGACATCCTGTCGAAGACCGACCTCGACGTCAGCATCGACCTCTTCGAGCGCCTTCCTGCGCCGTTCGGCC
Source organism: Cellulomonas humilata (assembly GCF_013359775.1). Classification (GTDB taxonomy): domain Bacteria; phylum Actinomycetota; class Actinomycetes; order Actinomycetales; family Cellulomonadaceae; genus Cellulomonas; species Cellulomonas humilata. The sequence continues at coordinate 42,675 of NZ_JABMCI010000066.1, forward strand.
TCGTGCGCTACGGCGTCGCGCCCGACCACCCGCGGATCAAGCAGATCATCGTCGCGCTGCAGAATGTGCTGGCTCGCGGAGACATCCGCCTGCTGGCCAACGTCGACTACGGCACCGACCTCAAGCTCGACGACCTGCGCCAGTTCTACGACGCGGTCATCTTCTCCACGGGCTCCATCCGGGACGCCGCGCTGCCGGTCCCGGGCATCGACCTCGAGGGCTCCTACGGCGCCGCCGACTTCGTGTCCTGGTACGACGGCCACCCGGACGTGCCGCGCACCTGGCCGCTGAACGCCCAGCACGTCGCGGTCCTCGGCGCGGGCAACGTGGCGCTCGACGTGGCCCGCATCCTGTCCAAGCACGCCGACGACCTGCTGCCCACCGAGCTGCCGGCCAACGTCTACGAGATCCTCAAGGCGTCGCCGGTGACGGACGTGCACGTGTTCGCGCGTCGCGGCCCGGCCCAGGTCAAGTTCTCGCCGCTGGAGCTGCGTGAGCTCGGGCACGTCCCGGACGTCGACGTCATCGTCTACCCCGAGGACTTCGACTTCGACGAGGGCTCGATGGCCGCCATCCACTCCTCGAACCAGACCAAGCAGGTGGTCAAGACCCTCACGGACTGGACGCTGAAGGAGCCGGAGGAGAACACCGCGAGCCGGCGCATCCACCTGCACTTCCTGCACAAGCCGGTCGAGATCCTGGGCGAGGACGGCCGCGTGGTCGGCGTCCGCACCGAGCGCACCGCCCTGAACGGGGACGGCAACGTCACGGGCACGGGCCAGCTGCACGACTGGCCGGTCGAGGCCGTCTACCGCGCGGTCGGGTACTTCGGCTCGCCGCTGGTGGACATCCCGTTCGACGACGTCGCCGGCGTGATCCCCAACCGCGAGGGTCGCGTGGTCGACGTCGACGGCGAGCACCTGCCCGGCGTCTACGCGACCGGCTGGATCAAGCGCGGCCCGGTGGGCCTGATCGGGCACACCAAGTCGGACGCGTCGGAGACCATCCGCCACCTGGGCGAGGACGTGGCCCAGGGCGGCGAGGCGTTCTACACGGCCACCGACCGCGACCCCGAGGCCGTCACCGAGTTCCTGCACGGCCGCAGCGTCGACGTGATCACCTGGCAGGGCTGGGAGCTCCTGGACGCCTACGAGCGCTCGCTGGGCCAGCCGCACGGTCGCGAGCGCGTGAAGCTGGTCCCGCGCGACGAGATGGTGAACGTGTCGCTGGGCCGCGACTGACCCCCACCAGACCACGCGACGTCCGAGGAAGTGGCTGCTCCAGCGCGCACGTCCTCGGACGTCGTCGTCTACGGGCCGGTGATGCGGCGCAGGAACTCGCGCGTGCGCTCCTCGCGGGGGTTCCCGAGCACCTGAGCCGGCGTGCCGCGCTCGTGCACGCGGCCCTCGTGCAGGAAGCAGACCTCGTCGGCCACCTCGCGCGCGAAGCCCATCTCGTGCGTCGCGATCACCATGGTGAGCCCGGCCTGCTTGAGCTCCGCCAGCAGGGTCAGCACCTCGCCGACGAGCTCCGGGTCGAGCGCGCTGGTCACCTCGTCGAGGAGCATCACGGCCGGCTTGCCGACGAGGGCGCGCGCGATCGCGACGCGCTGCTGCTGCCCGCCCGAGAGCTCGTCGGGAAAGGCCTGCGCCTTGGCGGCCAGCCCGACCCGCTCCAGGACGGCCAGCGCCTCGGCCTCCGCCTCCGCGCGCGAGGCCTTGTGCACCAGCCGCGGGGCGAGCGTGACGTTGTCGATCACGCGCAGGTGCGGGAAGAGGTTGTAGGCCTGGAACACCATGCCGATGCGGGCCCGCACCGCGTTGGCGTCCAGCCGAGGGTCGGTGATGTCCTGCCCCTCGAGCTCGATCACGCCGTCGTCGACGTCCTCGAGCAGGTCGATGCAGCGCAGCAGGGTCGACTTGCCCGAGCCGGAGGCCCCGATGAGCACGACGACCTTGTGGGCGTGCACGTCGAGCGAGAGGTCGTCGAGCACCACGTGGTCGCCGAAGGCCTTGCGGACGCCCCGGACCGACAGCAGGGGCCGGTCGAGGCGCAGCGGCCGGCCGGGCATCGGGTCGCGCATCCGACCGGGGCTCATCGCAGCGCCCCGCCGCCGGCCAGCGTGCTCTGCGCCCCGACCCAGCCGGAGCGTCGCGCCAGCACGTCGGTGAACCGGGTGAGCGGGATGGTCAGGGCCACGAACAGCACCCCCGCGACGACGTACGGCGTGAAGTTGGCGTACCGGGCGGTCTCGATCTGCGCGGCCCGGACCGCGTCGATGGCGCCGAGGATCGAGATGAGCCCGGAGTCCTTGGACAGGGCCACCAGGTCGTTGAGAAGCGGAGGGATGACGCGCCGGACCGCCTGGGGGAGCACCACGTGCCGCATCGCCTGCGCGCGCGTGAGCCCCAGCGAGCGCGCCGCGGCTACCTGCGACGGGTGCACGGACTCGATCCCGGCGCGGAACACCTCCGCGACGTAGGCCGAGTACGTGAGCACCAGCGCCAGCGTGCCCAGCGCCACCGCGGACGTGGGGATGCCCTGGAGCCGCAGTCCGGGCAGCCCGAACCCGACGAGCAGCAGGACGAGGATCAGGGGCAGCCCGCGGAACACGTCGACGTACCCGGTGGCCAGCGCCCGGACGGGGAAGAACACCGGGCCGCGCAGGGTGCGGGCGAGCGCGAGGCCCATTGCGACGATGACGATGAGGACCGCGCTGACCGCCATGACCCGGATGTTCAGCCACAGCCCCTGCAGGATCGCCGGGAACGACTCGACCGCCACGTCCCAGTCGAAGAAGGACGCCTTGACCCGCGGCCAGCCGGGGGAGGACACCAGCGCCAGCACGGCGATGGCGACCAGCGCGAACGTCGACAGGAACGCCACCGCGGTCGACCGTCGGGCACGGCTGCGGCGGTAGGCGTCCCGCTCCTGCTGGCGCTCGGAGGGCACCCAGCTCACTGGAGGACCGGTGCACCCGCGGCGTCGGTGAGCCACTGCGCCTCGAGGTCGGCCAGCGTGCCGTCGTCTCGAAGGGCATCGACCGCCTCCGTGACCGGTGTGGTCAGCGCGCTGCCCTTGTCCAGCACGAGCCCGAACTGGTCGCCGCCGGCGCTGTCGGGCAGGGTGCCGACGATCTTCCCGCCGTCCAGCTCGGCCGCCGTGATGTACAGCGCGGTCGGCAGGTCGACGACGATCGCGTCCACGAGCCCGGCGGTCAGGGCCTGCTTGACCTGGTCGTTGTCGTTGAACGGGGAGACCGGCGTGCTCGGGTCGATGGCCTCCTGCGCGGCCGTGAGGCTGGTCGTGCCCACCATCGCGCCGATCTTCAGCTCCTTGAGGTCCGCGAGCGTCGTCGCCTCGGCCCCGGCGGATCCCTCGAGCGTCACGACGGCCTGCGAGGTCGTGTAGTACGGCGAGGAGAAGTCGAGGTTGGCCTCGCGCTCGTCGCTGATCGACACCTGGTTGATCGCGAAGTCGAAGTCCTTGGCGCCGGGCGCGATGATCTGGTCGAAGCTGGCGACGGTCCACTCCACGTGGTCCTTGTCGAAGCCCAGCTGGTCGGCCACGGCGTACGCCACGGCGGACTCGAAGCCCTCGCCACTGGTCGGGTCGTTGTCGACCACCCAGGGCTCGTAGGCCGGGTCGGAGGTGGCGATGGTCAGGACGCCGTCGGTCACCGTGGCCAGCGCCCCGTCGCTGGGCGCCTCGCTCGCGTCCTCGTCAGTCGGTGCACAGGCGGCGAGCGTCAGGGCGGCGATGGCGGCGAGGGTGGTCCAGCGGGCTCTGCGCACGGCGTGCTCCGGAGGTGTCGTCGGAAGGGTGGGGTCAGGATACGAGGGAACCCCGGGCCCGTGGCGTGCGTTCCACGGGTGCACCGCTGCGAGGAGAGAGAGACATGGGTCACCGGCACTACAACGGACTGAAGACGGCCGCGCTGTTCGGCGTGATGTGGGCCGTGCTGCTCGGCATCGGGTGGCTGCTCGGCCGGGGGACCCCGAAGTTTCTCCTGCTGTTCACCGTGCTTGGCCTGGTGATGACCGCGTACAGCTACTGGAACTCCGACAAGATCGCGATCCGTGCCATGAAGGCCCGGCCGGTCAGCGAGATCGAGCAGCCGGCCATGTACCGCATCGTGCGGGAGCTCTCCACCGCCGCCCGCCAGCCGATGCCCCGGCTGTACATCTCCCCGACGGCCGCGCCCAACGCCTTCGCCACGGGCCGCAGCCCGAAGAACGCCGCGGTCTGCTGCACGGAGGGCATCCTGCAGATCCTCGACGAGCGGGAGCTGCGCGGGGTGCTCGGCCACGAGCTCATGCACGTCTACAACCGCGACATCCTCACGTCGTCGGTCGCCGCCGCGGTGGCCGGGGTGATCACGTCGCTCGCGCAGTTCGCGCTCTTCTTCGGCGGCGGCAGCGACCGCGACCGCGGCGGCAACCCCATTGCCGGCCTCCTGCTGGTGTTCCTCGCCCCGCTGGCCGCGATGCTGGTCCAGCTCGCGATCACCCGCACCCGCGAGTACGACGCCGATGAGGACGGCGCGCGGCTCACCGGCGACCCGCTGGCCCTCGCGTCCGCCCTGCGCAAGCTCGAGCAGGGCACCAGGGCCCGGCCGCTGCCGCAGGACCGCCAGCTGGTCGACGTGTCGCACCTGATGATCGCGAACCCGTTCCGCGGCGCGGGGATGGCGAAGCTGTTCTCGACGCACCCGCCGATGGCCGACCGGATCGCCCGCCTGGAGCGCCAGGCCGGCCCGCAGGACGGCATCTCGCGGTACTGACGGGTCCTATGTCGCGATGCGCGCCGTGAGCTCGGCCGCGACAGCGTCGACCTCCGTGAGCGAGCCGTCGGCGATCGACAGGACGAGTGCGGTGTCCGCGGCGGGGCGGACCCCGAGCTCGACGCCGTTCATGGAGAGGAACACCAGGCACCCGATCCAGCCGAGCCGCTTGTTCCCGTCCAGGAGCGCATGGTTGTCCACGAGGGAGATCAGCAGCGCCGCCGCCTTGTGCACGAGCGACGGGTAGGCGTCCTCGCCGAAGACGGACGCCTGCGGGCGGGCGAGAGCCGCCTCGAGCAAGCCGTAGTCGCGGACCTCCGGCGCGCGCCCGAGGATCGCCTCAGCGACCGTAAGCAGGTCCCCGAGGTCGAGGTACTCGATCCTCACGCCAGCCGCGAGAGCGTCTCGCGGTGATCACGGACGAGCCGGGCGATCGTCTCGTCGCGTCGCCTGGTCCGCTCCGTGGTGTACACGCGAACGGCCTCGATCGCGACGGCCTGCATCGACCGACCCTCACGCTCGGCCGTCTCCTTCAGCGCCTCCTGCAGATCATCGGGGAGCCGCAATGTCATCGCCATGGTGCGCATGATACCTAGTGGTATCACTCCACGTCGAGGGATGGGCGGCTCAGCGGTAGTTGGTGAACTGCAGGTCGGCGTCCACGTCGGCGCCCTTGAGCAGCGCGATCACGGCCTGCAGGTCGTCACGGCTCTTGCCCGTCACGCGCAGCTCGTCGCCCTGGATCTGCGTCTTGATGCCCTTGGGCCCCTCGTCGCGGACGATCTTGGCCACCTTCTTGGCGGTCTCGCTGCTCAGGCCCTCCTTGATGAGGGCCTCGAGGCGGTACTCCTTGCCGGACGGCTTGGGCTCGGGGCCGTCGTCGCCGCCGGTGTCCAGGGACTTCAGCGAGATCCCGCGTCGGATCAGCTTGGACTGGAAGACGTCGAGGACCGCGAGCACACGCTCGGAGGAGTTGGCAATCATGAGGATCTTCTCGCCGCTCCAGGCGATCGACGCGCCGACGCCCTTGAAGTCGTACCGCTGCGCGATCTCCTTGGCGGCCTGGTTGAGGGCGTTGTCGACCTCCTGGCGGTCGACCTTGCTGACGACGTCGAACGAGGCTTCGCTCGCCATGTTTCCTCCTGCTGCTGATGGCACTGGGGCGCGGGCTCGGCATCGCTTTCGCTAGCACCGCCCGGGTGTTGCTATCCTTCCACCCGCACGCTGCACGCGCGTTCGCCCTTGGGGCGTCCTCTCGTTCGGCAGGCATCCCCGGCGGGTTACCCGAGTGGCCAAAGGGGGCTGACTGTAAATCAGCTGGCAACGCCTACGGGGGTTCGAATCCCTCACCCGCCACGTTGTGACCACGACCCCGGACCGCCTGCGGCCCGGGGTCGTGTCGTTGGTGTGGGCGAGTGCTGGCAGGGTGGGCGCGTGCCCCAGACCACCCGTGACGCCGCCCTCGACGTGCTGCGCCGACTCGTCGGCAACCCGACCGCCGACTTCCACGAGGGGCAGTTCGAGGCCATCGAGACGCTCGTCGACGACCACCGGCGCGCGCTCGTGGTGCAGCGGACCGGGTGGGGCAAGTCGGCGGTCTACTTCGTCGCGACCATGCTCCTGCGCCAGCGCGGGGCCGGCCCGACCGTGCTGGTCTCGCCGCTGCTGGCGCTGATGCGCGACCAGGTCGCGGCGGCCGAGCGCGCCGGTGTGCGGGCGGTGGCGATCAACTCGACCAACGCGCACGAGTGGGACGAGCTGCTGGCCCGCCTCGCGGCCGACGAGGTCGACGTGCTGCTGGTCTCGCCCGAGCGGCTGAACAACCCCGCCTTCCGGGAGAACCAGCTGCCGGCCTTGGTGCGGCGCCTGGGCATGCTGGTGGTCGACGAGGCGCACTGCATCAGCGACTGGGGCCACGACTTCCGCCCCGACTACCGGCGCCTGCGGGACCTGATCGCGACGATGCCCGCGGGAGTCCCGGTGCTGGCGACGACCGCGACGGCCAACAGCCGGGTCGTCGCCGACGTCGCCGAGCAGCTGGACTCGGGCGGCGACGGGGTGCTCACCATCCGCGGGCCGCTGGCCCGGGCGTCCCTGCGCCTTGGCGTCCTGCGGCTGCCCGACGCGCGGACCCGGCTCGCCTGGCTGCTCAGCCACCTGGGCGACCTGCACGGGTCGGGGATCATCTACACGCTCACGGTGGCGGCCGCGCAGGACACCGCCCGGCTGCTGCGCGAGGCGGGTCACGACGTGCGCGCGTACACGGGCCAGACCGACCCCGCGGACCGCGAGGCGGCGGAGGCGGCGCTCAAGGCCAACGAGGTCAAGGCGCTGGTCGCGACGAGCGCGCTGGGCATGGGCTTCGACAAGCCGGACCTCGGCTGGGTGCTGCACCTCGGGGCGCCCTCCTCGCCGGTGGCCTACTACCAGCAGGTCGGCCGTGCCGGCCGCGCCACCGAGAGCGCGGACGTGCTCCTGCTGCCCGGCACCGAGGACCCGGACATCTGGCAGTACTTCGCCACCGCCTCGATGCCGAACCAGGACCGGGCGGAGCGCGTCATCGCGGAGCTGTCGGACCGGCCGATGTCGACGCCGGCCCTGGAGGCGCGCGTCGACGTCCGCCGCACCCCGCTGGAGCTGCTGCTCAAGGTGCTCGACGTGGACGGTGCCGTGCGCCGCGTGCAGGGCGGCTGGGTGGCGACGGGGCAGCCGTGGACCTATGACGCGGAGCGCTACGCCCGCATCGCCGCGGCCCGGCAGGCCGAGCAGGAGCACATGCTCGAGTACGAGCGCACCGACGGCTGCCGGATGGAGTTCCTCCAGCGCAGCCTCGATGACGAGACCGCGGTCCCGTGCGGGCGCTGCGACTCCTGCGCGGGTGCCTGGTACCCCCGGGACGTCGCCGAGGGGGCGACAGCCTCGGCCGAGCGCTCGCTCGACCGGGTGGGGGTCCCCGTCGAGCCGCGCGTGCAGTGGCCCGTCGGCGCGGACCGCCTCGGCCTGCCCGTGCGTGGCCGGATCGCCGAGTCGGAGCGGGCCGTCGAGGGGCGGGCGCTCGCCCGGCTCACCGACCTCGGCTGGGGGACCGCCCTGCGCGAGATCTTCGCGGCCGGCGCCGCCGACGCACCCGTCACCCGGGCGATGCTCGACGGCTGCGTCCGCGTGCTCGCGCAGTGGGGCTGGGACGAGCGACCGGTCGCGGTCGTCGCCCTACCGTCCCGTCGGCGGCCCCTGCTCGTCGACTCCCTGGCCCGGGGCATCGCCGAGATCGGCCGGCTGCCGTACGCCGGGGCCCTGGCGCCGCGCGACGGCGGTCCGAGCGGGGAACCGGGCGGCAACAGCGCGTTCCGGCTGGCGGGCGTGTGGGACCGGTTCGACGCGTCCGCGCTGGAGCTGCCGCCCGGCCCGGTGCTGCTCGTCGACGACCTGGTGGACAGCCGGTGGACGATGACCGTCGCGGCCCGCGAGCTGCGCCGGGCGGGCGCGGCGGCCGTGCTGCCGTTCGCGCTGGCCCTGCGCGGCTGATCAGGCCAGCGGCTCGGCCGTGGTCACGCGCACCCCGGCCTGGGACAGCCGGGCCGCCGCCCGCAGCGTGGTCGGCAGGGCCACGGCGGCCGTCAGGTCCACCAGGACCGTCGCCTCGAACCCGTCCGCACGGGCGTCCAGGGCGGTCGCGGTGACGCAGTGGTCCGTGGCCAGGCCGACGACGTCGACCTCCGTGACGCCCGCCGCCGCGAGGACCTCGGTCAGCCGAGCTCCCTCGGCGCCGACGACCTCCCCGGCGAACCCGGAGTAGTCCTGCCGGCTCTGCCCCTTGCGGACGTGGACCGTGCCCAGGGGCAGCCGCAGCTCGGGGTGGTACTCGGCGCCGGGGGTTCCCGCGACGCAGTGCACCGGCCAGGTGGTGACGTAGTCGGGCTCGGCGTCCGTGGCGAAGTGCCCGTCGTTGGTGTCCGGCAGGGGTGCGTGCCAGTCCCGCGTGGCGACGACGGCCGCGTACCGGTCCGCGTGCTCGCGCAGGTGGGCGGACACGGCCCGCGCGACCGCGGACCCGCCGGTGACCGCGAGCGAGCCGCCCTCGCAGAAGTCGTTCTGCACGTCGACGACGATCAGTGCCCTGCTCATGCCGCCCATTGTCGTCCAGGCGCGGAGCACCTGCTCAGCGGGTCAGGAGGCGGTGCCGCAGGTGTAGGTGCCCTCGGTGATCGAGACGGTCGCGCCCTCGTACAGCGTGTCGAACGTGCCCGCGTCCTGCGCCGACCCGAACGCCACACCGACCCCGAGCGGGTTGCCGAACCCGGTGAGCCCCGCCAGCTGCTCCTCGGCTCCGCTCTGACAGGCGGGGTCGAGCGGCAGGGTCTGGTAGTCCAGGGCGGCCAGGGAGTCGATCGACGGCTGGAGCGTGGTCGTGTCCCCGGCGCCGGTCTCGACGATCTCGGTCCAGACCACCCAGAACGGCTCGGCGGTGGCCGTGGGGTCGATCGCCACCGGCCACGCGGGGGCCGTCGCGGCGGCCTCGGTCGGCGCGGCATCGTCGGCGTCGCCGCCGGTGCACGCGGCGGTGCTGAGCAGGAGGGCGGCGGTGAGCGTGAGGGCAGCAGCGGTGCTGCGTCGGGGCTGGCGCATGGGCCGGATCGTGGCACGCGGCGCCCGCGGGCGACCACGTGTGAATCCTTTAGGCAGGGCTCGCGGGGGGCCGCCGGAGGGGCCGATTTCGCGACCACCCCAGAGCCCGTGTAACCTTGCTCGCGCTGCCCCGATAGCTCAGTCGGCAGAGCGTCTCCATGGTAAGGAGAAGGTCAAGGGTTCGATTCCCTTTCGGGGCTCTGTGGTGTGTTCGAAGGAAGTGCCGTGATTGCGCGGCACTCTCCCGGGCGCATCGACATGGCGGGGTAGCTCAGGTGGTTAGAGCACACGGCTCATAATCGTGGTGTCGCGGGTTCGAGTCCCGCTCCCGCTACCGCCAGGTGACACAACAGTGCGTCGGCCGGCGCACAATGACGAGAACGCGGTACCCGTACGGGTGCGAGAGGTGACAAGACCATGGCCAAGAGCTCGGACGTCCGCCCGAAGATCACGCTCGCCTGCACAGAGTGCAAGGAGCGGAACTACATCACGAAGAAGAACCGTCGGAACGACCCCGACCGTCTCGAGATGAAGAAGTTCTGCCCCCGCGACAACAAGCACACGCTGCACCGCGAGACCCGCTGACCTCGTCCCGATGCCGGTCGACGTCGGGTACGCGGGTCGTCAGTACCCGCCGACCGCTGCCTACGAGGTAGGCCGCCAGAAGCTCCAGGAGTTCGCCGACGCGGTCGGCGCCTCCCACGCAGCCCACACGGATCCGTCGGTGGCGCGCGCGCTCGGGTACCCCGACGTGATCGCGCCGCCGACGTTCGCCGTCGTGGTGGCGCAGCGCGCCGAGGCCCAGCTGTTCGAGGACCCCGCCGCCGGGATCGACTTCAGCCGCGTCGTGCACGCCGACGAGCGGTTCACGCACCACCGGCCCATCCACGCGGGAGACCGCCTGGTGACGGTGCTCCACGTCGACGCGATCACCGTGCGCGCGGGCCTGGCCATGATCACCACGCGCGCCGAGATCGCGGCCGAGGACGGCGAGCCCGTCACCACGGTGATCTCCACCCTGGCCGTCCGCCCGGAGGAGTCATGAGCGAGGCGCTCGCCGTCGGCGATGAGGTCGCCCGCCGCGAGATCACCGTCGACCGGGCGCGGCTCGTCCGGTACGCGGGCGCCAGCGGCGACTTCAACCCCATCCACTGGAACGACCGCGTCGCCACCTCGGTCGGTCTGCCCGGGGTCATCGCGCACGGCATGTGGACCATGGGTGCCGCGTCGAGCGTCGTCGCCGACTGGATCGGGGACCCGGGGGCGGTCCTCGACTACCAGGTGCGCTTCACGCGGCCGGTGCCGGTGCCCGACCCGGGCGCGGCGACCGTCGAGGTGACCGCCGTCGTCGGTGCACTGGACGCCGAGGCCGGCACGGCGCGGATCGACCTGACCGTCGCGGTCGACGGCGTCCGCGTGCTCGGCAAGGCCCAGGCGGTCGTCCGCCTCAGCTGACGGTCGGTGCCGGACCGGTCGTCGTGCCGATCCGCAGGCTGACCGGCAGCATCCGGCGCGTCGGACCCTCGCCGGCCAGGAAGGCCTCGACGGCGTGCCCGACGGCCGCCCCCTTCTCGGCGAGGGGCTGCACGACGGTGGTGAGCACGTCGGGTGCCAGCCACGGCAGGTCGAGGCCGTCGAACCCGCTGACGGACACGTCCTCCGGCACGCGCAGGCCGAGCTCGCGCGCGGCCAGCACGACGCCGGAGGCGAGCAGGTCGGACTGGCACGCGATGGCGGTGGGCCGGTCCGGCGTCGACAGGAGGGCGGTCCCGGCGGTGCGGCCGTGCTCCACGAGCGACGCCGGCGTCTCCCAGATCGCGACGGGTGTCACGCCCGCGTCGGTCACCCCGTCGAGCCGACGGCGGGTGATCTCCCAGTCGAGGTGGTCCATCTGGTCGAGCGCGACGAGCCCCTCGCCGCGCGAGCGGTCGAACGGGAGCGTGACGGAGGCGATCCGGGTGTGGCCGAGGGAGAGCAGGTGCTCCGTGGCCTCGCGCATCCCGCCGCGGTCGTCGATCCCCACCGACGCGACGTCCGGGAGCGGCTGGCCCTCGACGAGCACGGTCGGGGTCCCGCGCCGCCGCAGGGCGCCGAGCATCGGGTCGTCCGTCGTGCCGCCCCACATGATCACGGCGACGTCCATGGCAGCGGTCTCCAGCAGGGGGTCCACCGCGGGGCCGGCCGGGTCGCTCGAGCCGGGGATGAGCAGGACGCCCAGGTCGAGGGGGCCGAGCGTGCTGACCAGCCCGTCGAGCACCTGGATGGAGACGGGGTCCCGGAACGAGCGGCGCAGCGAGTCGCCCACCACCACGCCGACGATCCCGGACCGCCCCCGGCGCAGCTGGCGCCCGAGGGGGTTCGGACCGGAGTAGTCGAGCGCGGCGGCGGCGTCGAGCACGCGCTGCCGGGTCGCCGCGGCGATCGGCCCCGCACCGGAGAACGCGAGGGAGGCGGTCGACACCGACACGTGCGCGGCGGCGGCGACGTCGGCCAGGGTGGGGCGGTGCGGAGACAGGGTCGGACCTCCGGATCGGCATCGCGGGACGGAGGCTCCCGCGACGCGCGGGCGAGCGCACGGTTGACGCAGCGGCAAGCGTACCCGCAGAATGGCTGCGACCCTCAAATCGATTCGACCGTGAACGACGGCGCTCGGTCGAATCGATTCGATCGCCTCTCGACCAACGCCTCCCGGAGTTCGTACGTGCGCCACCCTTCCCCCGCCCTGAGTCGAGCCCGCTGGCTCCTCATGGGCCTGTTCGCCCTCGCCGGCATCACCTTCTCCAGCTGGCTGGCCCGCATCCCGACGGTCCGCGACCTGCTCGACCTGTCCACCTCCGAGCTCGGGGTGCTGCTCCTCATCGGCTCGGTCGGCGCGCTGCTCACCGTGACGTTCTCCGGCATGGTCGTGCAGCGGTTCGGCAGCCGCGTGGCGGTCGTCGCGTCGACGGTCGTCCTCGCGGTGGCGCTCGTGCTCATGGGTGCCGGGCCGAGCGTCGGCTCGGTCGCACTGCTCGGGCTCGGGATCTTCCTCAACGGCGTCGCGGTCGCGCTCGGCAACGTGCCGCTCAACGTGGAGTCCGCGCGCGTCGAGCGGGCGATGGGCCGGACCGTCATCCCGCAGTTCCACGCCGCGTTCTCGATCGGTGCGGTCGCCGGCTCCGCGCTCGGCGCGACGGCCTCGCACCTGGGCATCTCGGTGGCCGTGCAGTTCACGGCCGTCGCGGTCCTCGCGGTCGTCTGGCGGCTGGCCTCGTTGCGCGGGCTCGTCCTGCCCGACGCGCCGGGGGACCGGCCGCGCACGCCCAGCCGGTTGGTCACCGGCGCAGTCACCATGGGTCGGCGCCGACGCATCGCGACCGCCCTCGACTCCTGGCGCGAGCCCCGCACGCTGCTGATCGGCGTGGTCGTCATGGCCGCCGCACTGTCCGAGGGCTCCGCCAACGACTGGCTGTCGCTGGCGGTCGTGGACGGCTTCGACCAGACCGAGGCCGTCGGCGGCGCGATGCTCGGGGTGTTCGTCGGTGCCATGACCCTCGTCCGGCTGCTCGGCACGCGCCTGATCGACCGGTTCGGCCGGGTGGCCGTCCTGCGCGTCTCGGGGAGCGTGTCGATCGTGGGGCTGCTGCTCTTCGGGTTCGCGCCCAGCTTCCTGCTGGCCGGCGTCGGCATCGTGCTCTGGGGTTTCGGCGCCGCGCTCGCCGTCCCCGTGGGCATCGCCGCCGCGTCCGACGACCCGATGCGGGCAGCCGGACGGGTGGCGGTCGTGTCGGCCTTCGCATCGGTCGCCTCCATCGCGGCTCCGCCGCTCCTCGGGATCGCCGCTGCCTCCACCGGTGCCCGGCACGCCCTGGTGCTCATCGCGGTCGCGATGGTGGCGAGCGTGCTGCTGGCCGGCCGCGTCGCACCCGAGCCGGCGTCGAACGACGACGTGCCCGCACGTCATGACGACGACGAGCCGCTCGCGCACCTCGCGGACGCCGACCCCGACCCCTACGGCGCGATTGTGGCCCGGCATGCCGACCATGTGACCGCCCGCACCCGCAGCTCTCGGCGCCGCCGCCTGCTGCGCGTGCCCTGACGAACGAACGGACGACATCATGAGCACCGGAGGGCCGATGACGACGCCAGCGGGACACGACGACGAGCTGACCCTCCCGAGCGCGCCCGGACGCGCTTCGCGGGCGGTCGAACGGGCGTCGATCGCCGTCTTCGCCGTCTTCTTCCTCAACGGGTTCAACTTCGCCAGCTGGGCGGCGCGACTGCCGGCCATCCGTGACGGGCTGGACTTCTCGCCCGCGCAGATGGGCCTGCTGCTCCTCGTCGGCTCGGTGGGCTCGCTCGTCTCGCTGCCGCTGTCGGGCATGGTGGTCGAGCGCCTCGGTGCCCGCCGCACGGTGCTCGCGTTCGCGATCCTCAACGCCTCGGGGCTGGTCGTCGCGTCGGTCGGCGTCGCCCTGGGCCAGGTGCTGGTCGTCGGGCTGGGCCTGGTCCTGTTCGGGATCGGCACGGGCGTCTGGGACGCGTCGATGAACGTCGAGGGCGCGGCCGTCGAGCAGCACCTCGGCCGGACCGTGATGCCGCGGTACCACGCCGGGTTCTCGTTCGGCACGGTCGCCGCCGCCGGGGTCGCCGCCGTCGCGGCCGGGCTGCACGTGCCGGTCGTGGTGCACATCCCGATCGCCGTCGGCCTGTCGGTGATCGGTGTCGCGTTCGCGGTCCGGGTGTTCCTGCCGACCGCCGACGAGCCCGAGGTCCGGCACGCGACCGACCGCCCGGCGAAGGGCGCCCGGGGTGCCCTGGCCGCCTGGCTCGAGCCGCGCACGCTGCTCATCGGCCTCGTCGTGCTCGCGGCGGCGCTCACGGAGGGGTCGGCCAACGACTGGGTCAGCCTCGCGGTGGTCGACGGGTTCGACGTGACGGACGCGGTCGGCGCGATCGCGTTCGCGGTGTTCGTCACGGCGATGACCGCGATGCGCTGGTTCGGCACCACGCTGCTCGACCGGTACGGCCGGGTCGCGGTCCTGCGCCTGTGCGCCGGGCTGTCCCTCGTGGGCCTGCTGATCTTCGGGCTCGCCGACCCGCTGTGGCTCGCGGTGGTGGGCATCGTGGCGTGGGGTGCGGGCGCGGCCCTCGGCTTCCCGGTGGGCATGAGTGCGGCGGCCGACGACCCCCTGCGGGCGGCCCAGCGCGTCAGCGTCGTGTCGACCATCGGGTACAGCGCGTTCCTCGCTGGCCCGCCGCTGCTCGGGCTGCTCGCGCAGCAGGTGGGCTACCGCCACGCGCTGCTGGTCATCATCATCCCGATCGTGCTGGGCCTCCTCGTGGTCAACGCCGCCGCGCCGCTGACGAAGGACCGCGTAGCCTGAGAGGCGTGCAGAGTGAGCTGAGCACGGCCGACTGCTCGCCGGCGACCGTCCCTCCGACGATCACCTGGCCGGCCCGGACCGCCCCCTCGTCCACCACCCTCGCGGACCTCACCACCCTCCGGGTAGGCGGTGCGCCGCGGCGGTACGTGGAGACGACGACGGAGGCTGAGCTGATCGACGCGGTCCGCGCGGCCGACGCCGACTCCGAGCCGGTCCTCGTGCTCGGCGGCGGCTCCAACCTGCTCGTCGCCGACGCCGGGTTCGACGGGGTGGTCGTGCGGGACGTGCGCAGCGGCATCGAGGTGCCCGACGCCTCCGCGTGCGCCGGCGCCACCCTCACCGTCCCGGCCGGCACCCCGTGGGACGACGTGGTGCGCTACGCGGTCGAGCAGGAGCTCACCGGCATCGAGACGCTCTCCGGCATCCCGGGGTCCACGGGCGCGACGCCGGTGCAGAACGTCGGCGCCTACGGCCAGGAGGTGTCGCAGAGCATCGCGACCGTCCGGGTCTGGGACCGCGGACGCGGCAAGGTCCGCACGCTGCCCCTGGTCACGCTCGCGTTCGGGTACCGCACCTCGTTGCTCAAGCGCTCGATGCGCGAGGTCGACCCGGCGGACCCGCAGTCGCCGTGGTCGCCGACCCCGCGCTACGTGGTGCTCGACGTGACGTTCCAGCTGCGCCCGGGCTCGCTGTCCCGCCCGATCGCGTACGCCGAGCTCGCCCGCACGCTGGGCGTCGAGGTGGGCGGTCGCGCCCCGCTGGCCGAGGTGCGCGACACCGTGCTCGCCCTGCGCGCCCGCAAGGGCATGGTGCTCGACGCCGCCGACCACGACACCTGGAGCGCGGGCTCGTTCTTCACCAACCCGTTCCTCGACCCGGCCCAGGCAGCCGCGCTGCCCGACGACGCCCCGCGCTTCCCGGCCGACGGCGACCGCGTGAAGACCAGCGCCGCCTGGCTCATCGAGCGGTCCGGGTTCTCCCGCGGCTTCGGCGCCCCCGGCCCCGCGACCCTCTCCACCAAGCACGCGCTCGCCGTGACCAACCGCGGGGGAGCGAAGGCCGAGGACCTCCTCGCGCTGGCGCGTCAGGTGCGCGACGGCGTCCGGTCCACCTTCGGTGTGGAGCTCGAGCCGGAGCCGGTGCTCGTCGGCGTCACTCTCTGACTCCCGAGCAGTGCGCCGTGCACCAGCACGAGCGCCTCGTCGTCGGTCAGCCCCGCCGCCCGCACCGCGCTCACGTAGGTCTCGGCGGCCCGTCGTGCGATGTCGGTCGGGACCGAGGCTCCCTCGGCGATGACCGTCCCCGCGCGGCGGCGGGTCTCGACGACCCCCTCCGCCTCGAGCTCGCGGAACGCACGCGCCACGGTGCCGGCGGCGAGCCCGAGGTCCGTGGCCAGCGCGCGGATGGTGGGCAGCCGGTCGCCGGCGACGAGCCGGCCCGCAGCCACGTGCGCGACGACCTGCGCGCGGATCTGCTCGAACGCGGGGACGCCGGAGGTGAGGTCGACCTCGAGCTGCGCGGTCATGCGGTCTGCGGCTGGCTGTGGGCGTCGGAGTGCTGGTCCACGGATCCGGCGTGGCGGCGGGGCGCGCCCGCGGAGCGCCAGGCGACCACCGCGCTGACGATCACTACGGCCGGTGCGGCGCACATCCCGATCACGGCGACGGTGACGAGGGCCGGACTGCCCAGGTCGACGCCGTCGAACGAACCCTCCTGGGTCCTGCGCAGGGCGTCGGCCGCGTAGAACAGGCAGCCGGCGAGCGTCCACGCCAGGACGAGCTGGACGCCGCCGAGGAGCCGTCGGGCGGAGAGCCGCCGCAGGGCGGTGTCGTCGCCCGGTGCGGCGTCGCTGACCGCGGGCCGGCGGGCGATGAGCACGAGGACCCCGACACCCCCGGCCAGCACGGCGATCGCGCCGAGTCCGAGCGGGACGCCGTAGTACCACCCGGGGAACGGGCCTGCACCGCTGGTCGCGCTCGCGGACAGCTGCCAGGTCAGCGAGCGGCCGTCGTCGGCGGCCGCCGCTCCGCACAGGACGAGCAGGGCGCCGAGGGCGGTCGTCCACACCGCGACGAGGCGGACCAGGCCGGCCGGCGCGAGGGCGTGCAGTCCGCGGCGGGCGAGGGGTGCGCGGCGGACCGCGCCGGTCGGACGGGGCCAGGTGAGCTCGCCCGCCGCCAGCACCGCGAGGAACGCGATCCCGCTCGCCGCCGGGACCAGTCCGAACCCGAAGCCTCGCACCATCGTCGACGCCCCGACCATCACCAGGAGCTGGGTGCCCAGCAGCACCGTCCAGGCGACGGTCGCCACCCGGCGGGCATGGCGCGCCGCCGTGAGCCAGGCCTCGGACGTGCTCACCGGGCCGGGCGGGCGGATCGGGCGCAGCGCCACGCCGACGGCGACGCCGAGCAGCAGGAGCGCCGCGATCACGTACAGCCCGGCCATCGGGACATCCTCTCTGTATCAATCAGTCAACTGATTGATACAATGGCGCGATCGCCCTCGCGAGTCAAGAGGCCAGCCAGTCGTCCACCCCGGCCAGCAGCCGCGCGCGCACGTCGTCGGCGGCGCGGCTGGCCCGGATCGACGACCGGGCCAGCTCCGCCAGCTCCTCGTCGGAGAACCCGTGCACGTCCCGCGCGATCGCGTACTGGTCCACCAGCCGCGAGAGGAACAGGAGCGGGTCGTCGGCGCCCAGCGCCACGGTCGCGCCCGCGTCCACGAGCGCGCGCAGCGGGACGTCCGCCGCGGTCGCGTACACGCCGAGCGACACGTTCGACGCCGGGCACACCTCCAGCGCCACGCCCTCGTCGACCACGCGCTCGAGCACCCGGGGGTCCTCGGCGGACCGGACGCCGTGCCCGAGCCGGTCGGGGTGCAGGTGCCCGACGACGTCCTCCACGTGCGCGGGACCGAGGAGCTCACCGCCGTGCGGCACCGACGCCAGCCCGGCTCGGCGTGCGATGGCGAACGCCGACGCGAAGTCGGGGGTCTCGCCGCGGCGCTCGTCGTTGGACAGACCGAAGCCGACCACCTGCCCCGGCCCGTCGCCCGCGTGGTGCGCGGCGAGCCGGGCGAGCGTCCGAGCCTCGAGCGGGTGCCGCATGCGCGACGCCGCCACGATGACCCCGATGTCGACGCCCGTGGCCGCAGATGCCTCGCGGGCCGCGTCCAGAACGATCTCCAGTGCGGGAGTCAGCCCACCGACGAAGGGTGCGTACGACGTCGGGTCCACCTGGATCTCGAGCCGGCCGGACCCCTCGCGCGCGTCGTCCTCGGCGGCCTCCGCGACGATCCGGCGCATGTCGGCCTCGCCGCGCACGCACGCCCGCGCGGCGTCGTACAGCCGCTGGAACCGGAACCACCCCCGCTCGTCGGCGGGCACGTGCAGGGGATCCGCGTCGAGCAGGGCGGCCGGGAGGCGGATGCCGTACGTCGTCGCCAGGTCGGCCAGCGTGGAGATCCGCATCGAACCGGTGAAGTGCAGGTGCAGGTGCGCCTTGGGCAGGAGAGCCAGATCGCGACGGATGAGCGTGCTCACACGCCTGCCGCGGTCGCGTCGATCAGCCGGTATCCGACGCCGCGGACGGTGTCGAAGTGCTCGGCACCCACCTTGCGGCGCAGGTACCGCACGTACACGTCGACCACGTTGGAGCCCGGGTCGAAGTCGAAGCCCCACACCTCCGACAGCAGGCGCTCCCGGGTCAGCACGTCGCCGGGGTGCCGCAGGAACGTCTCCGCCAGCGCGAACTCGCGGGCGGACAGGTCCACCTCCTGCGTCCCCACCTTGATCCGCCGGGTGCGCAGGTCCAGCTGGAGCGCGCCGTGCCGGAGCACCGACGCCTCGCCCGCGGCCACGCCCTGCGCGCGCAGCCGGAGCCGCACCCGGGCCAGCAGCTCCTCGAAGCGGAACGGCTTGGCCATGTAGTCGTCGGCGCCCGACTCCAGCCCTGTGACCGTGTCGGTGACGGACGAGCGCGCGGTCAGGACGATGACCGGCACGGTGTGCCCGGCCGCGCGCAGACGGCGCAGGACCTCGAACCCGTCGATGTCCACCAGACCCAGGTCCAGGATCAGCAGGTCGACGCCGCCCGACTGCACCGTCGCCAGAGCCTCCTCGCCCGAGGTCACCGCGCTGGTCTCGAAGCCGGAGGCGCGCAACCCCTTGGCGACGAACGCGGCGATGCGCTCCTCGTCCTCCGCGATGAGGATGTGCGTCATAGGTACTCCACCAGCTCCGTGACGGGTCGGGGTTCGCCGTCCACGAGGTCGACGGCCGGCAGGTCCAGCACGAAGACCACGCCGCGCCCGACGTTAGCCGGTGGATGCTCCACGAACACACGCCCGTGGTGCGCGCGCGCGATGGCCGCGACGATCGGCAGACCCAGGCCGGCGCCGTGCGAGAGGCGGTCGGCCTGTCCGCGGTGGAACCGTTCGAAGATCCGTTCGGCCTCCTCCGGGGGGACGCCGAGCCCCTCGTCGCGCACCCAGAGCAGCAGCCGGTCGCCCGACACCTCGCTCCCCAGGCGCACGGTGGAGCCGGGCGACGAGTACCGGTGCGCGTTGGCCAGCAGCTGCAGCCACGCCTGGGTGATGCGCTGCGCATCGAGCAGGACGGTCACGTCCGCCCGGGCGGCGACCACCCAGCGCCGGTGGCCCAGCCCGCGAGCCTTGTCGTGCACGTCGTCCGTGAGACGGCCGACGTCCGTCGGTGCGGACTGGACGAAGTCGGGGCGGTCCGCCGTGGCCAGCGTCATCAGGTCGTCGACCAGCCGCTGCATCCGGTCCAGCTCGTCGAGGGCGAGCGCCTGCGTGGCCCGGACGTCGTCGGGGTCGTCGGGGTCCAGCAGCTCGAGGTGGCCGCGGACGATCGTCAGCGGCGTGCGCAGCTCGTGGCCCACGTCGTCCAGGAGCTCGCGCTGGGACCCGAAGGCCCGCTCGAGCCGGTCGAGCATCGCGTTCACCGTGCGGGCGAGGTTGGACAGGTCGTCCTTGCCGGTCACGGTGATGCGTTCGGACAGGTCCGACTCGGTGATCCGGCGGGCGGTGTCCCGCAGCAGCCGGATCGGCCGGAGCAGGCGCCCGACGACGAACCAGGCGACGCAGGCGATGACGGCGAGGGCCGCGAGCCCGACCGCCGAGTACATGACGAACGTGCTGCCCAGGCTGGACCGCTCGGCCGCGCGGTCGAACCCGACGACGAACAGTCCCCGGCCGACCGGGTCCGCGTCGAGTAGCACGGGCACCGCGATGAGGCGGTACTGCGTCTCCGGGGTGGAGATCGTCCGCGCGACGACCGGTGCGTCGGCGGGGATCGCGGCCAGCGCAGCGACGAGGGCGAGGTCCTGCTCGAGCTGCACGGCCCGGGTCTGCGGCCCGGCCCAGTAGACCGGCAGACCGTTCAGCAGAGCGACCACACCCTCGTTCTTGCCGGGCACGCGGTTGCGGACGCCCTCGTACAGCACAGCCCTCACGGTGGTGAACGGCAGTCCCGTGCTCGGGTCCTTCTTGGCCTGCACGCTGCGGAGCGCGGCGACCGCCCGGGCGAGGGAGTTGTCGATCCGGGCGTCGGTCGCCCGCGCCTGGAGCGCGAAGGCGGTCCCGCCGGTGATCATCACGGCGAGCGCGGCGAGCATGACGACGGCGGTGAGCAGGCGCGCCCGGACCGTCAGGTGCGCGAGCGTGCGCTGGTACGCGGGGATCGAGCCCGTCGTCGCGCCGGGGAGGTCGGCACGGCCGCCGGCCCTGGCGCTGCGTGACATGGACGCAAGTATGTCCGCCTTGCCCCACCCCGTGCAGTCGCCGTCCGGGTCAGCCGTCGTCGCGCCGCTGCCACCGGAAGGTGCGGACCCCGACCACCAGCGCACCGACCGCCCACACGAGCAGCACCGCGGCCGTCGCCCCGTGCTGCCACGAGCCGCTGACCTCCCACGCCTCGGCGCTGGGCGGCAGGAACACCGACCGCATGCCCTGCGCCATCCACTTCAGCGGGAACACCGACGCCACCTGCTGCATCCAGGTGGGCAGGTCCTGGAACACGAAGAACACCCCGGAGATGAACTGCAGGACCAGGACCACCGGGGTGACCACCGCGCTCGCGGACTTCCCGCTGCGGGGGACCGAGGAGAACGCGACCCCGGCCAGCGTCCCGGCGGCCGTCCCCAGCACGAACACCCACGCGAAGGTGGCCCACGCGGTCGCGGTCGTCGGCAGGGGGACGCCGAAGAGCAGCGCCGCCGCGGCGAGCAGCAGCGTCGTCTGGACCAGCGAGGTCGCCAGGACCTCGCCGGTCTTGCCCAGGAAGTACGCCGCCGACGGCAGCGGCGTCCCGTGCAGACGCTTGAGACCGCCGTCGTCGCGCTCGACGGCGATCGAGATGGCGAGCTGCTGGAAGCTCGAGAGCATGACGCCCGTCGCGACCATGCCGGGCAGGAAGTACTGGGCGAACGGGATCCCGGGCTCCGGGCCGACCGTCGCGCCGTCCTGGCCGAAGACCGTCGCGAAGATCGCGAGCATGATGATCGGGTACGCGAAGATGAAGACGACCGCGTCGCGCTCGCGGAAGAACGTGCGCACCTCGTAGCCGGTGCGGGCCAGCCCGAGGCGCAGCACGCCGGGCAGGCGGGTGCGGGTGTCGACGCTGCTCACGAGGTGCCTCCGTCGATCAGGCTCAGGTACACGTCCTCCAGGGTGGGACGCAGCACCTCCAGCCCGGGGACCTCGCCGCCGAGCGTGCCGGTCAGCTCGACGACCACCTGGGTGGGCGTGTCCGTCCGCACCTCCCGGGGCTGGCCGTCCTGCGTCCAGCGCACGACGGCCTGCCGGGCCGTCCGGCCGCCGAGGCTCGCGGGCGGTCCCTCGGCGACGACCCGACCGTCACGGACCACCAGCACCCGGTCCGCGAGGCGTTCGGCCTCCTCCAGGTAGTGCGTGGTGAGCAGGATGGTCGTGCCGCCGTCGGCGAGCGCCTCCACCAGGTCCCAGAACGAGCGGCGGGCCTGCGGGTCGAACCCGGTCGTCGGCTCGTCGAGGAACAGCAGCTCCGGCCGGCCGACGATGCCCAGGGCCACGTCGAGGCGTCGACGCTGGCCGCCGGACAGCTGCCGGGCGCGGGTGGTGACCTTCTCCCGCAGCCCCACGGAGTCGATCACCTCGTCGGGGTCGCGGGGATCCGGGAAGAACCGCGCGAAGTGGTGCACCAGCTCCCCGACGGTCGCCTCGGCGAGGTCGTTGTTGGTCTGGAGCACGATGCCGAGGCGCGAGCGCCAGGCCCGGTCGCCGGACTGCGGGTCCTGCCCGAGCACCCGGACGTCGCCGGCATCCCGCGACCGGTACCCCTCGAGGATCTCGACGGTCGTCGTCTTCCCGGCGCCGTTGGGCCCGAGGATCGCGACCACCTCGCCGTGCGCGACGTGCAGGTCGAGCCCGTCGACCGCGTGCTTCTCGCCGTAGGACTTCCGGAGCCCGGCGACCTCGACGGCGTTCGGCACGGCCGGCTACTCGGCCTCGGCCAGCAGCGCCTGGATGCGCGTGACGCCCTCGACGAGGTCGTCGTCGCCCAGCGCGTAGGACAGGCGCAGGTAGCCGCTCGGGCCGAACGCCTCGCCCGGGACCACCGCGACCTCGGCCTGCTCGAGGATCAGCGTGGCCAGCTCGGCCGACGTGCTCGGGGTGACGCCCCGGATCGTCCTGCCGAGCACCCCCTCGACCGACGGGTACACGTAGAACGCGCCCTCGGGGGTCGGCACCTGCACGCCGTCGATCTGCGACAGCATGTCGACGATCGTGCGGCGCCGACGGTCGAACGCGGTGCGCATCGCCTCGACCGCCGTGAGGTCCCCGCTCAGGGCGGTGATGGCGGCGCGCTGGGAGATGTTCGCGACGTTGGACGTCAGGTGCGACTGGAGGTTGGTGGCGGCCGTGATGACGTCCGCGGGCCCGATCATCCAGCCGACGCGCCACCCGGTCATCGCGTAGGTCTTGGCGACGCCGTTCAGCACGATCGTCGTGTCCGCGAGCTCCGGCACCACGCGCACGATGGGCGTGAAGACGGCGTGGTCGTACGTCAGGTGCTCGTAGATCTCGTCGGTGATCACCCACACGCCGTGCTCGAGGGCCCACCGCCCGATCGCGGCGGTCTGCTCCGGGGAGTAGACCGCGCCGGTCGGGTTGGACGGGGAGTTGAACAGGAGCACCTTGGTCTTGGGGGTGCGGGCCGCCTCGAGCTGCTCGACGGTCACCAGGTAGCCCTGGTCCGCCCCGGCGAACACCTCGACCGGCACGCCCCCCGCCAGGCGGACGGCCTCCGGGTACGTGGTCCAGTACGGCGCGGGCAGGATGACCTCGTCGCCCGGGTCCACGATGGCCGCGAACGACTGGTACACCGCCTGCTTGCCCCCGTTCGTGACCAGCACGCTCGACGGCTTCACCTCGTAGCCGGAGTCGCGCAGCGTCTTGGTGGCGATCGCCTCGCGCAGCGCGGGCAGGCCGGCGGCGGGCGTGTAGCGGTGGTTGGCCGGGTCCTTCGCGGCGGCGATCGCGGCGTCGACGATGTACGCGGGCGTCGGGAAGTCCGGCTCCCCGGCGCCGAAGCCGATCACCGGACGCCCGGCGGCCTTGAGCGCCTTGGCCTTGGCGTCGACCGCGAGCGTCGCGGACTCGGCGATGGCGGCCAGCCGTGCGGACACGCGGGGACGGGGGGAGGTCTGCTCGCTCACGGGGCCCATAGTGGCAGAGGTCACGCGCGCTCGTGCCCGCCATTTCTGTCCGTCGGTTCGGCCGTCGGTTCGGTCCGTCGGTGCCCTTCGGGACGGTTCGACCCACGAGCGCTCGTCGCGTACAGTGGACCCCCGGCGGTTGACGTCCGCCATGATGAGCCGTGCCCCGGAGGATTCCGGGAGCCCGCGCGGACCCCCCTGCGGGTGGTGTCCGTCGGTGCGCGCCTGCGGGTGTGCGGATCGTCGTGGAGGCCCAGGCCGCCGTAGGGCAGTGGCGCAATTGGTAGCGCAGCGGTCTCCAAAACCGCAGGTTGCAGGTTCGAGCCCTGTCTGCCCTGCGCACGCGTCTCTCCGTCCGGGTCCGCCCGGACGGAGAGGTGGCGAGCAGGACCGCCGGTCGGTCCGGCGCGATGCGTCGGCCGCTCGGGCTGCTGGGATCCGCACGGAGCCCGGCATCACGAACCACCACGAGAACGTAGGGGCCTGACGTGAGCGAAACAGCACCGGCTGCGGCGTCCGACGCCGAGGGTTCGGCGGCGCGCCCGTCGGCTCCCAAGGCCGCCGGCAAGGGCTCGTCGCAGTCTCGTGGCGGCCTGTTCGCCCGCATCGCACTCTTCGTCCGCCAGGTCGTCGCGGAGCTGAAGAAGGTCGTCCGGCCCACGCGGTCGGAGCTGATCACGTACACGAGCGTCGTGCTGGTGTTCGTCGCGGTGGTCATGGCCTTCGTCACCGTGGTCGACCTGGGCATCGGCAAGCTCACGTTCTGGGTCTTCGGAGGCTGACAGCCCCTCGGGGCCAGCCCCGACAGTCAGGCAGTCGCCCCACCCGGGTGGAGCACTCATCGCCCCGGTCCGCCGGGGCGCACACGCAGGAGAAAGCAGGTTCGCACGTGTCGCAGGAGTCGCAGGAGCCCACCACGGGCGCCGAGGCGGAGCTCGAGGACGCCATCGCGTCGGTCGAGGCCGTCGAGTCGTCGGCTGTCGAGGACGCCTCCACCGAGGATGTCAGCGCCGACGCCACCGAGAGCGACGAGCCGGCTGACGAAGGCGCCGAGCCTGCCGCCGACGAGGACGCGGAGGAGGTCGAGGCCGACGCCGACGACGAGCCCGACGTCGAGGAGGACCCGGTCGCCGCGTTCAAGGCGCAGCTCCGGAGCCAGCTGGGTGACTGGTACGTCATCCACTCCTACGCCGGCTACGAGAACCGCGTGAAGGCGAACCTCGAGAACCGTCGCCAGAGCCTCAACATGGAGGACTTCATCTACGCGGTGGAGGTTCCCATGGAGGAGGTCGTGGAGATCAAGAACGCGCAGCGCAAGGTCGTCAAGCGCGTCCGGATCCCCGGCTACGTCCTCGTCCGCATGGACCTCACCGACGAGTCGTGGGGCGCCGTCCGGCACACGCCGGGTGTCACGGGCTTCGTCGGCCACACGCACCAGCCCGTCCCGCTGACGCTGGACGAGGTCTTCTCGATGCTCGCGCCGTCGCTGGAGCCCAAGCAGTCGACCACCGCTGCCGGCGCCGCCAAGGCCGCTTCCCAGATCAAGGTCGACTTCACCGTCGGCGAGTCGGTCACCGTCACGGACGGCCCCTTCGACACGCTGCCGGCCACGATCTCCGAGATCAACGCCGAGAGCCAGAAGCTCAAGGTGCTCGTCTCCATCTTCGGCCGGGAGACCCCGGTCGAGCTGTCCTTCAGCCAGGTCGCCAAGATCTGACCGAATGCCCTGGCAGTGCCAGGGTCTGCAACCGGGTCATCGCCCACGGCGTCGGCCCACGACACGAACGGAAGCAGCTATGCCCCCGAAGAAGAAGGTCACCGGCCTGATCAAGCTCCAGATCAAGGCCGGCGCAGCCACCCCCGCGCCGCCGATCGGTCCGGCGCTGGGTCAGCACGGCGTCAACATCATGGAGTTCTGCAAGGCGTACAACGCGGCCACCGAGGCGCAGCGCGGCAACGTCATCCCCGTGGAGATCACGGTGTACGAGGACCGCTCGTTCACCTTCATCACGAAGACGCCGCCGGCCGCCGAGCTGATCAAGAAGGCCGCCGGTGTGGCCAAGGGGTCCCCGACCCCGCACACCGTCAAGGTCGCCAGCCTCACCCGGGCCCAGGTCACCGAGATCGCGAGCACCAAGCTCGAGGACCTCAACGCGAACGACCTGGCCGCGGCCGAGAAGATCATCGCGGGCACCGCCCGTTCGATGGGCATCACCGTCCAGGGCTGAACCCAGCCCAGCTCTACCCGGAAATGTGGCAGGGCCATGTGCGGCCCGCAGACCACGACTGCTGATCAAGGAGAACCAAGCAGATGGCTAAGCACAGCAAGGCGTACCGCGCCGCGGTCGAGAAGATCGAGGAGGGCCACCTCTACAGCCCCCTCGAGGCTGTCCGGCTCGCGCAGACGACGTCCACCACCAAGTACGACTCGACCGTCGAGGTGGCCTTCCGCCTCGGTGTCGACCCGCGCAAGGCGGACCAGATGGTCCGTGGCACGGTCAACCTGCCCCACGGCACCGGCAAGACGGCCCGCGTCATCGTGTTCGCCACCGGCGAGCGCGCTGAGCAGGCCCGTGCCGCGGGTGCCGACGAGGTCGGTGGCGACGAGCTCATCGACAAGGTCGCGGCCGGCTGGACCGACTTCGACTCCGCCGTCGCGACGCCCGACCTCATGGGCAAGGTCGGTCGACTGGGCAAGGTCCTGGGCCCGCGTGGTCTCATGCCGAACCCGAAGACCGGCACCGTGACGATGGACGTGGCCAAGGCCGTGTCCGACATCAAGGGCGGGAAGATCGAGTTCCGCGTGGACCGTCACGCGAACCTGCACTTCATCATCGGCAAGGTGTCGTTCTCCGACACCGCGCTCGTGGAGAACTACGCCGCGGCGCTCGACGAGATCCTGCGGCTGAAGCCGTCGGCCTCGAAGGGCCGCTACATCGCCAAGGCGACGGTCTCGACGACGAACGGCCCCGGCATCCTCGTCGACCAGAACAAGACGCGGAACCTGCTCGAGGACGACGCCGCCTGACGTCTGGCAGCACGCACGACGAAGGCCCGGTCCCCCCTGCGGACCGGGCCTTCGTCGTTCTTGACGGCCGGGGTCAGCGCATGCGCCGCGCCGCCCCCGGTCGGGCTGCCCCGACCAGCTCCAGCGGTCGGGTCCACAGGCCCGAGAGCCAGCTGAGCTCGTCGTCGGTGGGCTCCTGCGCGACGGCGAGCTGTGCGCTCCACTCGATCGCGGTGCTCACAGTCCGCGCGACGGCCAGCGCGCGGGTCGGTGTCGCGTCGCCGCCGAGGCTGCGGTACTCCGCGAGGAACGTCGCCACCGGGTCCAGCGCCCAGCCCGGGTCGAGGACCGGACCGAGCGCGATGGCGACCCAGTCGAGCGCGGTGGCCACGTCCCACCGCGGGTCACCGCAGCCGGCACCGTGCTCGCGGCCCACGACCGTGCCGTCCGGCTGCACGGCGCCCCCCAGCAGGACCGCGCGCACGGAGCCGTTCACCCGGGTCACCGCGACGTCGTCGCCGGTGGGCTCGCCGTGGATCCACTGCGCGGTCGTCCACGTGGAGCGGGCGTCCGCGAGGGCACGCGCGATCGCGGGATGGGCCCGCACCGCCCACACCGGCCCCGCCTGCGCCGGCAGCGTGTCGAGCCAGTCCGGCAGGGCCCCGTCGAGCACCCAGGGCACGTCGGCGGTCGGGGTGAGGGACGTCAGCGGCGTCCGGTGCAGGCGCACCAAGGACGCCGCCCACGCGGACAGCAGTGTGGTCAGCCCCGCGCGCAGGACGGGCGTCGGCCCGTGGAGGTGGAGACGCCCGACGAGGTCCTCCAGCTCCCGCACCAGTGGTCGTGCATCCGGCTCGAGCGCCGGCGCGGACCCCTGACCGCGCTGGTGTCGGGCCGGATGCACGGGACCGGGTGCGGGTGGGGCCGCGGGATCCGCGACCAGCGCGACGACCTCCGGCGAGGGGCCGGCCGCCGTGTGGCGACCGACCCGCGGGCGCAGCGCGACGACGCGTGCCGACGGGCTCCGGTCGACCGCGGTGCGGTCCCGGCCGGTGGCCGTGCTCTCGACATCGACGGACATCGCGCTGTCCTACCTCTCTGCTGGTGGGTGTCGGGTGGGTCCGGTCAGCGGGCCCGGCCGCGGACGATCGCCGTGACGTAGCCGGCCCAGAACGCCTCGCGGAGCCGCAGCGCCGCGTACGCCTGGGCACCGGCCGCGCCGCCCGACGGGACCCGTGAGGCGTAGGCCTCGGTGAAGGGCTCCGTGAACGGCTCTGTGAACGGTTCGGTGAAGGGCTCGGTGAACGGTTCGGTGAACGGGTTGGCTCCGAACGCCTCGGTGAAGGGCTCCGTGAACGGCTCGGTGAAGGGCTCGGTGAACGGTTCCGTGAACGGCTCGGTGAACGGCTCGGTGAACGGGTTGGCTCCGAACGCCTCCGTGAAGGGCTCCGTGAAGGGCTCGGTGAAGGGCTCCGTGAACGGTTCCGTGAACGGCTCGGTGAAGGGCTCCGTGAACGGGTTGGCTCCGAACGCCTCGGTGAACGGCTCCGTGAAGGGCTCCGTGAACGGTTCGGTGAACGGTTCCGTGAACGGCTCGGTGAACGGTTCGGTGAACGGCTGCGCATCCGCGCCGGCGGTCGCGGCGGACCGGGCGGACGGCGCTGCCGTCGGGTGCGCCTGAGCCGCCGCCCGGCGACCGGTGGTGCCGTTCGCGCTCGTCGCCGTCCCCCGCGCAGCGGGACGGCGGCGGGCACGGCGGCCACCGAAAGCCGCCTGGACCGGTGGGAAGAGCGAGGCAGCGGCGGTCGCCCGCACCGGGCGGGACCGGTGCGACCGGCGGGCGGCCAGGGCGCGTGCCGCGGTCGGGGTGAGGACGTCGACCCCGAGGGTGTCCAGCACGGCGGCGATGGGGTTCGCGACGGAGAAGGACCCGTCGTCCTCGCCCGCCCACAGCAGGCCCACGACGCGTCCGTCCTCGGTGACGATCGCCGAGCCGGAGTCGCCCTCGGCCGAGAAGGCCTCGACGCCCTCGGCGGGCTCGATGCGGATCTGGTCCCGCAGGGTCTTCCACCCGATGCCCGGACCGAAGTCGACGGCGGTGGTGTAGTCGGTCGAGGTGATGGTGCCGGTGGTCAGGCCCGTCGTGCGACCGGTCTTGCGGACCGAGGAGCCGTCGGTGGCCGGCTCGGAGCCGGTGACGGCGCCGATGCCCACGATGCCCGGGAGCCACGGCGCGCCCGGTGCCAGGGCGACGACGGCCGCGTCGATGTGGTCGGTCAGTGCCCCACGCACGAGCGCGCCCACGCGGTCGGAGCGCGGGTTGCCGCCGTCCGCCAGGGCCGGCTGGATCCAGGTGCTCGCGACGTCCTCGAGCCCGTCACCCGCGGCGACGTGCCAGTTGGTGAGGCCGAACGTCTGGCCGGTGTGCCGCTCGTAGACCAGCACACCGAGCGTGCCGTTGACCGACCGCAGCTGGGCCTTGCCGTCGACCGGGATCGTCACCGGGGTCGCAGGTCCGATGCTGATGCCACCGGCGAGGGGCCGGACGCGCTTGCTCGCCGGGGTCGGGTCCGTGCCGGACAGGAGCCGCACGCGGTGCTCGACGACGTCGGTCGGGATGCCGCCGAACTCGCTGGGGATGCGCTCGCTGTCGGACAGGTCGCCGTCGGCGCGCTTGCGCTCGACGTGGACCACGATCGCCTGCCGGCCGGTGGGTGATCCGTCGGACCACTTCTCGCCGATGTCGACACCGACCACGCCGGGCCGGGCGATGAGCGCGTCCTCCACGGTGCGCTTCGTCGTACGGATCTGATCGCGGGTGTACGGGTCGGGTGTGGGGTCCTGCTCAGTCATGTCGCGCGTCTCCTCAACCGGTCGGGTGCTCGTCAGGAGCGGGTGTACCGGGACCAGATACATCCACCCGGATGAACAGTTGCAGAGATGTATCTGGCTGCCGAGGGGGTGCTCCTCTTCGTCGACCCCGTCGAGTGGGGTCGCCCGCGGGTGCTCGCGGGGGCAGGTCGTCACCAGCGGCCTGCCCGGGGCAGCAGCGAGCGACGTCAATCGTCCTTGTCGGGGTTGTCCGGGTCGTCCTACTGTGTGCGGGGCGGCCGCCCGACGAGGCCTGCCTGTGAGGGGTCCATGATGAGTGACGACCTGGTGGAGCCGGTGGACACCGAGCTCCGCAGCCAGGGTGAGGGGCTCGCCGACCAGGCGGCCCGCGCGGTGGTGGCCTACCGCGACGGAGACCGTGCGCCGCTCGCCGCCCTGGTGCAGGTGATGACCCCGCTGCTGTGGCACACGGTGCGCGCGCAGGGGGCCGATCAGGAGCTGGCGCAGGACATCGTGCAGAACACCTGGTTGACGCTCGTGCGGGACATCGAGTCGATCCGCGATCCCCGGGCGACGCTCCAGTGGATGCTCGTGACGGCCAAGCGCGCGGCGTGGAGGTCGGTGCGCCGCAGCCGCGACGAGATGGTGCGGCACGAGCAGGACGAGCACGTCACCGACTGGCTGGCCGCGCCGGCGGACGACCTGCCGGACACGGTGGCGGTGCGCTCCGAGCGCGACCGCCTGCTGTGGCAGCACGTGTCGGAGCTGCCCGACCGGTGCCGACGCCTGCTCGGACTCGTCGCGCTGGTGGACCGGCCCGACTACGGGGTGGTGTCCCGGGCCTTGGGCATGCCTGTCGGGAGCATCGGTCCCACGCGCGGCCGCTGCCTCGCCAAGCTTCGCGTCGCACTGGCCTCCGACCCCGCCTGGAGCGTGTCATGAGCACCGACGAGAGGACCCTCGCGCTGGTCGCCGCGGGTGGCCTGGACCTCGACGACCGGCGGATCCTCAACCACCTGGCGGAGCTGGTCGAGCGGGCGGACCCCGTCCCGCCCGGTCTCATCGAGAGCATCGGCATGGCGCTGACCATCGAGGCGATGCACGCCGAGGTGGCGGAGCTGCACCTGGTCGGTGAGCCCGCGCTGGCCGTCCGCGCCGACGAGACGAGCATCGAGGCGGGCACGATCACGTTCACCACCGACGTGCTCACCGTGATGATCTCGGTGCACGCCGAGGCCGGTCGCGTCCGGGTCGACGGCTGGGCGGCGCCCGCGGGCGAGCTGTCGGTGGAGCTGCACCAGGGCGGCGACATGACGAGCACGACGTCGGACTCGGACGGCCGCTTCTCGTTCTCCGACATCGAGCGCGGACCCGCGCGGCTGGTGCTCCGTCGACCCTCGGAGCCCACGATCCCCATCGTCACGCCCCAGATCGAGCTCTAGCGCAGATGTCCGAACCCGGCGGTCCGGCGGCGACCGGACCGCCGTCACTCGGCGCCCTGGCCGAGCAGGTGCAGCGAGCCGACGACGACAACGCGGAGGGCAGACCCACCCGCGCCCGTCGCCGGCTGCGGCCTGCCCTGCGCGCGCTCGACGCGATGCCGTCGACGCCGGAGGTCGCGCACTGGCGTGGCCGGGCGCTGATCGAGCTGGCCAAGTGCGACTTCGAGACCCGGGGCGGCCCGCGCCCCGTCCTCGACCGGCTCGACGCGATGCTGGCCGCGCAGGAGGCGTCCGGCGAGGGGTGGCGCGGGCTGCCGGCGGCGGTCGCGGGGCTGCGCGGGTTGCTGGCGCTGCGGGCCGGCCGGCAGGACGACGCGCTGCGGGAGCTGGACGTGGCCATCGCGGCCTCCGACGAGGCCGACCCCATCGACGCGTGCCGCTCCCTGCTGAACCGGGGCGTGCTGCACATCGAGCGGCGGGAGGTCGCGGCGGCGAGGGCGGACTTCGCCGAGTGCGCCCGCCGCGCGCGCGAGGCAGGCTTCGTCCGCCTCGTGTTCAAGGCCGAGCACAACCTCGGCTACCTGAGCTTCGTCGCCGGGCGCATGCCGGAGGCGCTCGCGGTGATGGAGGCCGCGGCCGCGATCCTGCCCGGGCCGCCCCGGCCCACCGCGCTCCAGGACCGCGCCCGGGTGCTGCTCGAGGCGGGTCTCGTCGGTGTCGCGGACAGCACCCTGGCGGAGGCCGCCGCCCGGTTCGCGGAGCAGCACCTTCCCCGCGACGTCGCCGAGTGCGAGCTCGGTCGGGCGGAGTGCGCGATGCTGCGCGGCGACCTCGCCGCGGCGCGCGACTTCGCCCTGTCCGCCGAGCGACGGTTCCGTCGACGGGGCGACGACGCCTGGGTGGTCCGGTCGTCGCTGCTGGCGCTCCAGGCGGACGCCGAGGCGTACGCGGCCGCGCCGGGGGACGTGCACTCCCGCGCCCGCTGGGCCGCGCTGGCCCGCAGCGCGGGACGGCTGGAGCAGATGTGCGTGTCCACCGGCCGCACCATCTGGGCCACGGCCGCCGCGTACGTGCGGATCGAGGCCGACCTGGCGCGGGGCGTGCTCACCGACCCGGCCGGCACGCTGGAGGCGCTGGGGGCCGTGCGGAACAGCGACCCGATCGCGGTCCGTCTGCACGGACGCCGCATCCGCGCCATGCTCGCCCTGGAGGCGGGGGATCGGGAGCGCGCCGGACGGTACGTCCGGGCAGGTCAGCGCGATCTCGGGCTGCACCGGTCGCGGTTCGGCTCGCTCGACCTGCGGACCGCGGGGGCGGTGCACGGGACCGGCCTCGCAGCCCTCGACGTGTCGCTGGCGCTGGCCACCGGGCGCGCCTCGGCGGTGCTCGACGCCGCGGAGCGGGTGCGGTCGGTGATCGGCGGCACCCCGCGGGTCAACCCGCCGAGCGACCCGGTGTCCGCGGCCCTGCTCGAGGAGCTGCGCGAGCTGATCGACAAGAACCGGGGCGTCCGGCTGCGGGTGGGCGGCGACCCGCGGCTCGTCCGTGTCGAGCGCGAGGCCCAGCGCCTGAAGCACGAGATCCTGGCGCGCTCCTGGCACGAGAGCGGTCGGGCGGGGGGTGACCGCGCGGGCCGCACGGTCGAGGTGCGCCGCCTGCTGCGCGACCGGCCCGGTGGTGTGGTCCTCGACGTGCTCGAGCACCGCGGCGAGCTCCTGGCGGTCGAGGTCGGCGACGACCGCACGGTCCTGCACCACCTCGGGGAGACGGCGAGCATCGCCGAGCTGGTCCGACGCGTGCACGCGGACCTCGAGGTGACCGCGAACCCGCTGGTGCCGGCCGACCTGCGCGGGGTGGCGCTGAGCTCGCTGCACAACGGCATGACCGGGCTGGAGCGGCGGCTCAGGCCGGCGCTGGGTGCGCCGGGGGAGCTGGTCGTCGTGGCGACCGGCTGGCTCGGCGTGCTGCCGTGGTCGATGCTCCCGTCGCGCGTGGGCCTGCCGACCGTCGTCGCCCCGTCGGTGCACCACTGGATGACCTACGCCGGCACGGCGAGCACCGTCCCCACGCGGGTCAGCGCTGCCGCCGGACCGGGTCTGCGGCATGCCGAGACGGAGGCCGAGGAGATCGGCCGGCTGTGGCCCGGGGGAGAGGTCGTGGTGGGCGAGGAGGCGACGGTCTCCCGGATGATCGCGCTGCTGGGCTCCCCGGGCATCGTGCACCTGGCCGCGCACGGCCGTCACGAGCCCGACAACCCGCTGTTCTCGTCGGTGCGGATGGCCGACGGACCCCTGTTCGCGCACGAGCTGGACTCGGGCGGAGGGTCGCCGGACCTGGTCCTGCTGTCCAGCTGCGAGGTGGGCCGGGCGAGCATCCGGGCCGGGGGAGAGGCGCTCGGGCTGGCCAGCGTGCTGCTGCGCACCGGGGTCGGCTGCGTGGTCGCGGCGCTCGCCCCGCTGCCCGACGCCACCGCGCTGAAGGTGATGACGCGCACGCACGCCCTGCTGGCCACGGGCGTGCCGGTGGCGCAGGCCGTCGCGACGGCGACCGCGGAGGACGCGGCTGAGACCGGGGTCGTCGCGCCGCTGGTCTGCCTGGGCGCGCCACTCTGAGCTCTCCGGGACCGCGATTTGGTCGCTCTCCGTGGGTGCCGTACCCTGGCAGGACCCAAAGACCGCCGGTCGTCGACCGTGTCGTGCGCACGCAGTGCTCACGCCCGATCGCCCGAAGTCCCGCAGCAGCGGAGGCCAGCGCAGGTGAGTGTTCCCGGATGGTTCGGCTTGCGCCGAGCTGCCTGCCGAGCCCCGCGCCTGCGCGGGGCTCTTCTCGTTGGTGGACGTGACGACCGGTGGCACCACCATCGGAAGGATTGCCATGGCGAGGCCGGACAAGGCAGCCGCTGTCGCAGAGCTCACGGACCTGTTCCGCGACTCCAACGCAGCCGTGCTGACCGAGTACCGCGGGCTCACCGTTGCTCAGCTCAAGAAGCTGCGCAAGGCGCTCAGCGGCAACGCAACCTACGCCGTGGTGAAGAACACGCTGACCGCGATCGCGGCCAAGGATGCCGGCCTCGAAGGCCTCGACGACGCGCTCAAGGGCCCGTCGGCGATCGCCTTCGTCTCCGGTGACCCGGTCGAGGCCGCCAAGGGACTGCGTGACTTCGCCAAGGCGAACCCCGCACTGGTCATCAAGGGCGGTGTCCTCGACGGACGCGCCCTGACCGCTGCGGACGTCACCAAGCTCGCGGACCTCGAGTCCCGTGAGGTTCTGCTGGCCAAGGCTGCCGGCGTGTTCAAGGCGTCGCTCTACCAGGCGGCCTACCTGTTCACGGCCCCCGCCGCTCAGGCTGCACGCACCGTCGACGCTCTCCGGCTCAAGCTCGAGGAGTCGACCGAGGTCGCTGCCTGAGCCGTCCGGCTCCAGGCACTTTTTGAACCCCCGCCC
Source organism: Cellulomonas humilata (assembly GCF_013359775.1). Lineage (GTDB taxonomy): Bacteria > Actinomycetota > Actinomycetes > Actinomycetales > Cellulomonadaceae > Cellulomonas > Cellulomonas humilata. The sequence continues at coordinate 76,892 of NZ_JABMCI010000066.1, forward strand.
AGGGTGGCCGCACCGGCTCCCGGGCATCGAACGGAAGGAACCGCCATCATGGCGAAGCTCACCACCACCGAGCTCATCGACGCGTTCAAGGAGCTCTCCCTCATCGAGCTCTCCGAGTTCGTGAAGGCGTTCGAGGAGACCTTCGAGGTCACCGCTGCCGCTCCGGTCGCCGTCGCGGCCCCCGCCGGCGCCGGTGGCGCCGCCGAGGTCGAGGCCGAGGAGGAGAAGGACTCGTTCGACGTCGTTCTCGAGTCCTCCGGCGAGAAGAAGATCCAGGTCATCAAGGAGGTGCGCGTCCTGACGAGCCTCGGCCTGAAGGAGGCCAAGGACCTCGTGGACGCCGCTCCCAAGGCCGTCCTGGAGGGCATCACCAAGGAGGCCGCCGAGAAGGCCAAGGCGACCCTCGAGGCCGCCGGCGCCACGGTCACCCTCAAGTGATCGCCGCCTCCGTCGCCGGTCAGCCGGTCGCACGGAGGTAGCACGCCAGCCTGCACGACGAGGCCCGCGTCCCCTCAGGGGCGCGGGCATCGTCGCGTCCGGACGAGGGACGGACTTTCGCCGGCCCGCCGCGTGTGCCACCATGTGCGCGACGACAACGACGTCGTCGTGCGGGCGGAGCCGCCCGTTCGTACCGGACGCCTCAGGGTCGGTCACCCATCTCGGTGGGGGACTCCAGGGGGTGTCGATGCCGGGTGGACTTTCACTCGGCGGCCGAGTATGCTAGCGCTTTGCGCTGGCCTGTGCCCGCGATCCCGTATAACCCGAGCCCACCTTCGTCGTCAATACACGACGTCGTGGGGCTCGCCGGCCGGGGGATCGCGCCTAGCCAGGACCAGCGCAGCGTGCACTCGATCCGCTGGGAAGGACCCCTCTTTTGGCTGCCTCGCGCACCCCTTCTGCTCCGACCGCCGACGCCATCGCGAACCGCACCGCCTCTCGCCGTATCTCCTTCGCCAAGATCCACGAGCCCCTCGAGGTCCCGGACCTGCTCGGTCTGCAGACGGAGAGCTTCGACTGGCTGCTCGGCAACGAGAAGTGGCAGGGCCGTGTGGCCAAGGCCCTCGAGGCCGGTCGGCAGGACGTTCCCGAGACCGCTGGTCTCGAGGAGATCTTCGAGGAGATCTCGCCCATCGAGGACTTCGGCGGCTCCATGTCGCTGTCGTTCCGCGAGCACCGCTTCGAGCCGCCGAAGTACACGGCCGAGGAGTGCAAGGAGAAGGACTTCACCTTCGCCGCCCCGCTGTTCGTCACGGCGGAGTTCGTCAACTACACCACCGGTGAGATCAAGAGCCAGACGGTCTTCATGGGCGACTTCCCGCTCATGACGGAGCGCGGCACGTTCATCATCAACGGCACCGAGCGCGTCGTCGTCTCGCAGCTCGTCCGGTCGCCGGGCGTGTACTTCGAGCGCACCGCTGACAAGACGTCCGACAAGGACGTCCTCACGGCCAAGGTCATCCCGAGCCGTGGCGCCTGGCTCGAGTTCGAGATCGACAAGCGCGACAACGTCGGCGTGCGCGTCGACCGCAAGCGCAAGCAGAACGCCACCGTGCTGCTCAAGGCGCTCGGCATGACGGACGCGGAGATCCGCGAGGAGTTCGCCAACTACCCCGCCGTGATCGACACGCTGGACAAGGACCACGTCCAGACGCAGGACGAGGCGCTGCTCGACCTCTACCGCAAGATCCGCCCGGGCGAGCCGCCCACGGTCGAGGCCGGCCGCGCGCTCATCGAGAACTTCTACTTCAACCCGAAGCGCTACGACCTCGCCAAGGTCGGCCGCTACAAGCTGAACAAGAAGCTCGGCCTGGACGTCCCGCTCGCGGACTCGGTCCTGTCCAAGGACGACGTCGTCGCCACCATCAAGTACCTCGCGTCGCTGCACATCGACATGCCGTCGCTGCCGGGCACGCGTGGGGGCGAGTCCGTCGAGATCCGCGTCGAGCCCGACGACATCGACCACTTCGGCAACCGTCGCATCCGCGCGGTCGGCGAGCTCATCCAGAACCAGGTCCGCACGGGCCTGTCGCGGATGGAGCGCGTCGTGCGCGAGCGCATGACGACGCAGGACGTCGAGGCGATCACGCCGCAGACCCTGATCAACATCCGCCCCGTGGTGGCGTCGATCAAGGAGTTCTTCGGCACGTCGCAGCTGTCGCAGTTCATGGACCAGAACAACCCCCTCGCGGGCCTGACGCACAAGCGTCGCCTGTCCGCGCTCGGCCCGGGTGGTCTGTCCCGCGACCGCGCCGGCATGGAGGTCCGTGACGTCCACCCGTCGCACTACGGCCGCATGTGCCCGATCGAGACCCCTGAGGGCCCGAATATCGGCCTCATCGGCTCGCTCGCCACGTACGGGCGGATCAACCCGTTCGGCTTCGTCGAGACCCCGTACCGCAAGGTCATCAAGGGCAAGGTCTCGGACGAGGTCCACTACCTGACGGCCGACGACGAGGACCGCCACGTCATCGCGCAGGCCAACGCCCCCCTCAAGGCCAACGGTGCCTTCGAGGAGGACCGCGTCCTGGTGCGCGTCAAGGGCGGCGAGATCGAGTACGTCGCCGGCGAGGCCGTCGACTACATGGACGTCTCCCCGCGCCAGATGGTGTCGGTGGCCACGGCCCTGATCCCGTTCCTGGAGCACGACGACGCCAACCGCGCCCTCATGGGTGCCAACATGCAGCGCCAGGCCGTCCCGCTGGTCCGTTCCGAGGCCCCGCTCGTGGGTACCGGCATGGAGCGTCGTGCGGCCATCGACGCGGGCGACGTCATCGTCGCGACGAAGCCGGGTGTCGTCACCGAGGTGTCGGCGGACCTGATCGTCGTCGCCAACGACGACGCCACCACGTCGACGTACCGCGTCGCCAAGTTCCGTCGCTCGAACCAGGGCACGTCCTACAACCAGCGCGTGCTGGTCGACCAGGGCGCCCGCGTCGAGGTCAACTCGGTGCTCGCCGACGGTCCGGCCACGGACGAGGGCGAGCTCGCGCTCGGCCGCAACCTGCTGGTCGCGTTCATGTCGTGGGAGGGCCACAACTACGAGGACGCGATCATCCTGTCGCAGCGCCTCGTGCAGGACGACGTCCTGTCCTCGATCCACATCGAGGAGCACGAGGTCGACGCTCGCGACACCAAGCTCGGCCCGGAGGAGATCACGCGGGACATCCCGAACGTCTCCGAGGAGGTCCTCGCGGACCTGGACGAGCGCGGGATCATCCGCATCGGCGCCGAGGTCGCGGCCGGCGACATCCTCGTCGGCAAGGTCACGCCCAAGGGCGAGACCGAGCTGACCCCGGAGGAGCGTCTGCTCCGCGCGATCTTCGGTGAGAAGGCGCGCGAGGTCCGCGACACGTCGCTCAAGGTGCCCCACGGCGAGTCCGGCACGGTCATCGAGGTCCGCACGTTCAGCCGGGAGGACGGCGACGAGCTGCCCGCCGGCGTGAACGAGCTGGTCCGCGTGTACATCGCGCAGCGACGCAAGATCACGGACGGCGACAAGCTGGCCGGCCGTCACGGCAACAAGGGCGTCATCTCCAAGATCCTGCCGGTCGAGGACATGCCGTTCCTCGCCGACGGGACCGCGGTCGACGTCGTCCTCAACCCGCTCGGCGTGCCCGGCCGCATGAACGTCGGCCAGGTCCTCGAGACGCACCTCGGCTGGGTGGCCAAGCAGGGCTGGGACATCCAGCTCGCCGAGGGCGACGTGTCCTGGCGGGACGACGTCCCGGCCATCGCCGCGTCGTCGCCGGCCGGCAACCCGGTCGCCACGCCCGTGTTCGACGGTGTCCCGGAGACGACCCTCACCGGTCTGCTCTCGGCCACGCTGCCGAACCGTGACGGTGTGCGCACCGTGGGTGGCGACGGCAAGGCGCGCCTGTTCGACGGGCGCTCCGGCGAGCCGTTCCCGGACCCGGTCGCGGTCGGCTACATGTACATCCTCAAGCTGCACCACCTCGTCGACGACAAGATCCACGCACGTTCCACGGGTCCGTACTCGATGATCACGCAGCAGCCGCTGGGTGGTAAGGCGCAGTTCGGTGGCCAGCGGTTCGGCGAGATGGAGGTGTGGGCCCTCGAGGCGTACGGCGCTGCCTACACGCTGCAGGAGCTCCTCACCATCAAGTCGGACGACGTCCCCGGACGCGTCAAGGTCTACGAGGCGATCGTCAAGGGGGAGAACATCCCCGACTCGGGCATCCCGGAGTCCTTCAAGGTCCTCCTCAAGGAGATGCAGTCGCTCTGCCTGAACGTGGAGGTGCTCTCCTCGGACGGCGTCTCCATCGACATGAAGGAGAACGACGACGAGGTCTACCGCGCCGCGGAAGAGCTCGGCATCGACCTGTCCCGGCGCCCGAACGCCAGCAGCGTCGAAGAGATCTGACGTCGAGCCCCCGGTCGGCTGCTCGCACGAGATGCCGACCGGGGTGCCCGCACCCTTTAGCAACATTTCCGTTCCGCTGGTGCTCGACACCGGCAAGCGAAGGAAGTAGGACCCCTCTTGCTCGACGTCAACGTCTTCGACGAGCTGCGTATCGGCCTTGCCTCGGCCGACGACATCCGTGCCTGGTCGCACGGCGAGGTGAAGAAGCCCGAGACCATCAACTACCGGACCCTGAAGCCGGAGAAGGATGGCCTGTTCTGCGAGAAGATCTTCGGTCCCACCCGGGACTGGGAGTGCTACTGCGGCAAGTACAAGCGCGTGCGCTTCAAGGGCATCATCTGCGAGCGCTGCGGCGTCGAGGTGACCCGCTCGAAGGTCCGTCGTGAGCGCATGGGCCACATCGAGCTCGCCGCGCCCGTCACGCACATCTGGTTCTTCAAGGGTGTGCCGTCGCGCCTCGGCTACCTGCTCGACCTCGCCCCGAAGGACCTCGAGAAGGTCATCTACTTCGCGGCCTACATGATCACCTGGGTCGACGTCGACGGCCGGCACGAGGACCTCCCCAACCTCCAGAACGGGATCGACCTGGAGAAGAAGGAGATCTCGGACCGCCGCGACAACGACATCAACACCCGCGCCAGCAAGCTCGAGGCCGACCTGGCCGAGCTCGAGGCCGAGGGTGCCAAGGCCGACGCGCGCCGCAAGGTGCGCGACTCCGCCGAGCGCGAGATGGCTCAGATCCGCAAGCGTGCGGACGCCGAGCTGGACCGCCTCGACGCGGTCTGGGACCGGTTCAAGAACCTCAAGGTCGCTGACCTCGAGGGCGACGAGATGCTCTACCGCCAGCTCCAGGACCGGTACGGCAACTACTTCGAGGGCTCGATGGGCGCCGCGGCGATCCAGAAGCGCCTCGAGGCGTTCGACCTCGAGGCCGAGTCCGACTCGCTGCGCGAGATCATCAAGACCGGCAAGGGCCAGCGCAAGACGCGTGCCCTCAAGCGGCTCAAGGTCGTCAACGCGTTCCTCACGACGACCAACTCGCCCACCGGCATGGTGCTCGACGCCGTCCCGGTCATCCCGCCGGACCTGCGTCCGATGGTCCAGCTCGACGGTGGCCGGTTCGCCACCTCGGACCTGAACGACCTGTACCGCCGCGTGATCAACCGGAACAACCGCCTCAAGCGGCTGCTCGACCTGGGCGCGCCCGAGATCATCGTCAACAACGAGAAGCGGATGCTCCAGGAGGCCGTCGACTCGCTGTTCGACAACGGCCGCCGTGGCCGTCCGGTGACCGGACCGGGCAACCGCCCGCTCAAGTCGATCTCGGACATGCTCAAGGGCAAGCAGGGTCGGTTCCGTCAGAACCTGCTCGGCAAGCGCGTCGACTACTCGGGCCGTTCGGTCATCGTCGTCGGCCCGCAGCTCAAGCTGCACCAGTGCGGTCTGCCCAAGCAGATGGCTCTCGAGCTGTTCAAGCCGTTCGTGATGAAGCGCCTGGTGGACCTCAACCACGCGCAGAACATCAAGAGCGCCAAGCGCATGGTCGAGCGCGCCCGTCCCGTCGTCTGGGACGTGCTCGAGGAGGTCATCACGGAGCACCCGGTGCTGCTCAACCGCGCACCCACGCTGCACCGTCTGGGCATCCAGGCGTTCGAGCCCCAGCTGGTCGAGGGCAAGGCCATCCACCTGCACCCGCTCGTCTGCGCCGCGTTCAACGCGGACTTCGACGGTGACCAGATGGCGGTCCACCTGCCCCTGAGCGCCGAGGCGCAGGCCGAGGCCCGCATCCTCATGCTCTCGAGCAACAACATCCTCAAGCCGTCGGACGGTCGTCCGGTGACCATGCCCTCGCAGGACATGATCATCGGCCTGTACCACCTGACCAACGACAAGGACGAGGCGCTCGGGAACGGCCGTGCGTTCAGCACGGTCTCCGAGGCGATCATGGCGTTCGACCAGGGTTCCCTGGACCTGAACGCCGTCGTGCGGATCCGCTTCGACGACCTGGTCCTGACCGAGGAGGCCGCGCCCGAGGGCTGGTCCGAGGGCGACACGCTGCTCTACGAGACGACCCTGGGTCGTGCGCTGTTCAACGAGCTGCTGCCCGTGGACTACCCGTACGAGAACGGCGTCGTCGACAAGAAGCGCCTCTCGGTCATCGTCAACGACCTGGCCGAGCGGTACCCCAAGGTCGAGGTCGCTGCCTCGCTGGACGCGCTCAAGGAGGCCGGCTTCCGCTGGGCCACCCGCTCGGGCGTCACGATCGCCATCTCGGACGTCACGACCCCGGCCGCCAAGGCGGCCATCCTCGAGGAGCACGAGGGACGCGCGGCGAAGGTGCAGGGCCAGTACGAGAAGGGCCTGATCACCGACGACGAGCGTCGCCAGGAGCTCATCGAGATCTGGACGCAGGCCACCGACAAGGTCGCCAAGGCTATGCAGGACAACTTCCCGAAGCACAACACCGTCTACAAGATGGTCGGCTCTGGTGCGCGTGGCAACTGGATGCAGGTCCGCCAGATCGCCGGTATGCGTGGCCTCGTCGCCAACCCCAAGGGCGAGATCATCCCGCGCCCGATCAAGTCGAACTACCGCGAGGGGCTGTCGGTCCTCGAGTACTTCATCGCGACGCACGGTGCCCGCAAGGGTCTGGCGGACACCGCTCTGCGGACCGCCGACTCGGGCTACCTGACCCGTCGTCTGGTGGACGTCTCGCAGGATGTCATCGTCCGTGAGGACGACTGCGGCACCGAGCGTGGTCTGACCATGCCGATCGGCGTTCCCGGCACCGACGGCGCGCTGCGTCGTCACGACAAGGTCGAGACGAGCGTCTACTCGCGCACGCTGGCGACGGACGTCGAGATCGACGGCGAGGTCATCGGTCACGCCGGTGACGACGTCGGCGATGTGCTGCTCGACCGCCTGCTCGAGGCCGGCGTCACCGAGATGAAGATCCGCTCGGTGCTCACCTGCGAGTCCCGCGTCGGCACCTGCGCGCGCTGCTACGGCCGTTCGCTGGCCACCGGCAAGCTCGTCGACATCGGCGAGGCCGTCGGCATCATCGCGGCCCAGTCGATCGGTGAGCCCGGCACACAGCTGACGATGCGTACCTTCCACACCGGTGGTGTGGCGTCGGCCGACGACATCACGCAGGGTCTGCCGCGTGTCCAGGAGCTCTTCGAGGCCCGCACCCCCAAGGGTGAGGCGCCGATCGCGGAGTTCTCCGGCCGCATCGCGGTGGAGGACGGCGACCGTTCGCGTCGCCTCGTCCTGACGCCCGACGACGGCTCGGAGGAGATCGCCTACCCGATCACCAAGCGTTCGCGCCTGCTGATCTCGGACGGCGACCACGTCTCCGTCGGTACCCAGCTCGTCGTGGGTGCGGTGGACCCGAAGAAGGTCCTGCGCATCCTCGGCCCGCGTGCCACGCAGAAGCACCTGGTCGACGAGGTGCAGGTCGTCTACTCCTCGCAGGGTGTGGACATCCACGACAAGCACATCGAGGTCATCGTGCGGCAGATGCTGCGCCGCGTGACGGTCCTCGACTCCGGCACCACCGACCTGCTGCCCGGCGAGCTCGCCGAGCGTGGGCGCTTCGAGGACGCGAACCGCGCTGCGGTGTCCGAGGGCGGTCAGCCGGCGTCGGGTCGTCCGGAGCTCATGGGCATCACGAAGGCGTCGCTCGCGACAGACTCGTGGCTGTCGGCGGCCTCCTTCCAGGAGACCACCCGGGTGCTCACCGAGGCCGCGATGTCGGGTCGTTCCGACCCGCTGCTCGGCCTCAAGGAGAACGTCATCCTCGGCAAGCTCATCCCGGCCGGCACGGGCCTGCCCCGCTACGGCAACATCGCGGTGGAGCCCACCGAGGAGGCCAAGGCCGAGCTGTACCCGACCTTCGGCTACGACGAGATCGACTTCCCCGCCCTGGGCCTCGGCTCCGGCGAGGCGATCCCGCTCGAGGACATCGACTTCGGTGACTACCGCTGACGAGGTCCACTGACCGACCCTGATCGACCCTGAGGGGGCCCACCGCGAGGTGGGCCCCCTCAGTCGTGCTCCGGGCGCGACGGGCCCGGATCAGGGCCCGTGGGCCCACCACGCCGATCGTGCCCCCTGTGATGCTGACCGGCGTGATCACACGTGGCCGACGCAGGGGCGCACCAGGACCGGGCGACCGGGGGGCCGGGACGCTCGAGTACCTCGGGATCGTCGTCGTCGCTGCTCTGCTCGTCGGCGCACTGGTCACGGCGTTCGTGCGCGCCGACATCGGCACGGTCCTGGCGTGCGAGCTGCGCTCGATCGTCGACCAGTCGGGCACCTGTGGCGGGGCCGACGTGCCGACGACGTACGACGCCGACGGCGAGGACGACGGGGTCAGCGCGGTCGGCGACCAGCCGACCCGCATCGACGACGGCCCGGCCACCGACACCGGCGGCGGGGACACGGTCTACGACACCGCGACGCCGACGACGGACACGGTCGACCAGGACGCCGTCGACGACGCCCTGGACGACATCCGCGACGCCCTCGACGGCGGCTTCTTCGGCGTCCGCGGCGGGGACCTGGACGACGCGAAGGACGCCCTCGACGGCCTCAACGGTGCCGAGATCGACGCGCTGATCGCCTCCATGTCCGACGACGAGCTCCGGCACTGGATCAACGAGCTCGAGGACGGCTGGGTCGGCGGGGGCTGGGACCGCGAGCAGCGCCGCGAGCTGTGGGAGCTGATCGTCAGCAAGGCGAGCAAGGCGACCCTGGACCGGCTCGCGGGCCTGACCGACGAGATCCAGCCGTCGTTCGACGACGTGGGCGGCGACGGCGCCCGGGACGACCCCGAGAGCGTCGCCAACACCGCCGACTACGACGAGGTCAACCACCAGCTGGTCGTCGGCGGAATCAAGCCCATGGACATCGCCCAGGGCGCCATCGGCGACTGCTGGTACATGGCGTCCCTGATGGCGGTCGTGCAGGCCGACCCGAGCGTGATCGGCGGCGCGATCACCCAGAACGCCAACGGCACGTACACGGTGCGGCTCTACGACGACGGCAAGCCCGTGTACATCACCGTCACGCCCGACATGGTGGTCCGGGACGACAACCCCGCGTTCTCCTACCAGTCGCCGCAGGAGCTCGCCGACGGCACGCAGGGGTACGAGCTGTGGCCGCTGGTGATGGAGAAGGCGCTCGCGCTGCACTGGGGCGACTACGCGGCCATCGAGGGCGACTCCCCGGGGCTCGGCCTCGAGGTGGTGACGGGTCAGTCCAGCTCGTCGTCCTCCCTCGACGACGCGCCCAGCGTGTCCGAGCTCAGCTCCCTGCTGGACGGCGGGGGAGCCGTGACGCTCGCCTCGTTCGGGGAGGGCGACGACCTGCCCGACACCTACGGCAACGCGTCCGACGGGGGCCTCGTGACGGGGCACGCGTACTACGTGAAGTCCGTCGACCCGAAGAAGGGCACCGTCACGGTGGTCAACCCCTGGGGCTCGGCGTATGCGCCGATCACGCTGTCGTACGCTGAGTTCCAGGACAGCTTCAGCACGATCTACACGAACGAGGTGAACCCGTGACCGGCTCGGTGAGGGGACGGGGCGGGGCCCTCGCGGCGCTGCTCGTCGGGACCGCGCTGGTGCTCGCCGGGTGCGGGCCGTCGGACGACGAGGGAGACGCCGTGGAGCACCCGGAGGGTTCGCGCGCGCTGGTGCTCAACCAGCCCACCGCGATCGGCGACTACCGGGTGGTGGCCTCGAACGTGACCGAGGACGAGGCCGGCATCGACGTCGTCGGCGACGGCCCGGCCGAGGGGGACCGGGTGGCGCTGGGCGACGAGGCCACCATCGGCGGGTTCACGTTCACGCTCGTGGACATCGTGCTGGACGGGAAGGACTCCGCCCCGGGCGGCAGCGGGACGACGGTCTGGATCCTCCCGGCCGACTGACGGGCCCACCGGGAACAGGTGCGGCCGCTGGGATGTTCTTCCTGGTGTCCTCACGGCAGCCGGCCGACACCTCGTGTGACGGCCACCGCTTTGACGCCCTACCAGGCGCCAGGTAACGTAGGACACCGTGCCCGCGCCGTCGGGCTCTCGCGCATGCATTCGGTGGACGCCTCCCTCGCTGGGATGGGCGGGTCCGGCTGCATCGGGTGGTTTCCCCCACCGCGCCGTCTCTCCGCCAAGGCAACCTTGCGGACCGCGGTGCGGAGGACCGGGGCGACACGCCCGGGCGCGGGGGTCGGTTCGGGACTCAAGATCTGCGAGGTAGTCGCGCGACGGGCGACGATCCTCGACCATGCCGGCCGTCCAGGGTGACGGGTGCCGGTCGACCAGAGATTCATCCAACAGACGGAGACGTAGTGCCTACGATCCAGCAGCTGGTCCGCAAGGGCCGGCAGGCGAAGACGAACAAGTCGAAGACGCCTGCCCTCAAGGGCTCCCCCCAGCGACGCGGTGTGTGCACCCGCGTCTACACCACGACCCCGAAGAAGCCGAACTCCGCGCTCCGCAAGGTCGCGCGCGTCCGCCTCTCGAGCCAGGTCGAGGTCACCGCGTACATCCCCGGTGTCGGTCACAACCTGCAGGAGCACTCGATCGTGCTCGTGCGCGGTGGCCGTGTGAAGGACCTCCCGGGTGTCCGGTACAAGATCGTCCGTGGTGCCCTCGACACGCAGGGCGTCAAGAACCGTAAGCAGGCGCGCAGCCGCTACGGCGCGAAGAAGGTGGGCTGATGCCTCGCAAGGGTCCGGCCCCGAAGCGGCCGCTCGTCATCGACCCCGTCTACGGGTCCCCGGTCGTCACGCAGCTGATCAACAAGGTCCTGCTCGACGGCAAGAAGTCCGTGGCGGAGCACATCGTCTACGGCGCCCTCGAGGGTGTCCGTGAGAAGACCCAGGGCGACCCGGTCGTCGTGCTCAAGCGCGCGCTGGACAACGTCCGCCCGTCGCTCGAGGTGCGGTCGCGCCGCGTCGGTGGCGCCACGTACCAGGTGCCCGTCGAGGTGCGCCCGGTCCGTCAGACCACCCTCGCGCTGCGCTGGCTCACCGACTACTCGCGCGCACGTCGCGAGAAGACGATGACCGAGCGCCTCATGAACGAGATCCTCGACGCGTCCAACGGCCTCGGTGCCGCGGTGAAGCGTCGTGAGGACATGCACAAGATGGCCGAGTCCAACAAGGCCTTCGCGCACTACCGCTGGTAATCCCGGCACCCACGGGCGCTGCGCCGCCGGTCCGATCCTCGGGCCGGACCGGTGGCGCCACCCAAGCCAACCGACAAGGGGCAACTCACGTGGCACTGGATGTGCTGACGGACCTCACGAAGGTCCGCAACATCGGCATCATGGCGCATATCGATGCCGGCAAGACGACCACCACCGAGCGGATCCTGTTCTACACCGGGGTCAACTACAAGATCGGTGAGACGCACGACGGTGCGTCGACGATGGACTGGATGGAGCAGGAGCAGGAGCGCGGCATCACGATCACGTCCGCCGCGACCACCTGCTACTGGCACGACAACCAGATCAACATCATCGACACCCCGGGCCACGTGGACTTCACGGTCGAGGTCGAGCGCTCGCTGCGCGTCCTCGATGGTGCCGTCGCCGTCTTCGACGGCAAGGAGGGCGTCGAGCCCCAGTCGGAGACCGTCTGGCGTCAGGCCGACAAGTACGACGTCCCGCGCATCTGCTTCGTCAACAAGATGGACAAGCTCGGCGCGGACTTCTACTTCACGGTCGACACCATCGTGAACCGCCTCAAGGCCAAGCCGCTGATCATCCAGCTGCCCATCGGCGCCGAGAACGACTTCATCGGCGTCATCGACCTGGTCACCATGCGTGCGCTCGTCTGGCGCGGCGAGACCGCCCTGGGCGAGAAGTACGAGGTCGAGGACATCCCGGCCGACCTGGTCGAGAAGGCGGACAAGTACCGCGCCGAGCTCCTCGAGGCCGTCGCCGAGACCGACGACGTGCTGCTCGAGAAGTTCCTCGGCGGCGAGGAGCTGACGATCCCGGAGATCAAGTCCGGCATCCGCAAGCTCACCGTCACGTCGGCGGCCTACCCGGTGCTGTGCGGTTCGGCGTTCAAGAACAAGGGCGTGCAGCCCATGCTCGACGCCGTCATCGACTACCTGCCGACGCCCCTGGACGTCCCGGCGGTCGAGGGCCACGACATGAAGGACCCCGAGCTGGTCGTCGAGCGGCACCCCGACTCGACGGAGCCGTTCTCGGCCCTCGCGTTCAAGGTCGCCACGCACCCGTTCTTCGGCAAGCTCACCTACGTCCGGGTGTACTCGGGCAAGGTGGCGCAGGGCGCCCAGGTGCTCAACTCGACCAAGAACAAGAAGGAGCGCATCGGGAAGCTCTTCCAGATGCACGCCAACAAGGAGAACCCGGTCGAGGACGCCACGGCCGGTCACATCTACGCGTTCATCGGTCTCAAGGACGTCACCACCGGCGACACCCTCAGCGACCCGGCCCACCCCGTGGTGCTGGAGTCGATGACGTTCCCGGAGCCGGTCATCGACGTCGCCATCGAGCCGAAGACGAAGGGTGACCAGGAGAAGCTCTCCGTGGCCATCCAGAAGCTGGCCGAGGAGGACCCGACCTTCCGCGTCAAGCACGACGAGGAGACCGGCCAGACCGTCATCGGCGGCATGGGCGAGCTCCACCTCGACATCCTCGTCGACCGCATGCGGCGCGAGTTCAAGGTCGAGGCCAACGTCGGCAAGCCGCAGGTCGCGTACCGCGAGACCATCCGCAAGTCGGTCGTCAAGATCGACTACGTGCACAAGAAGCAGACCGGTGGCTCGGGCCAGTACGCGAAGGTCCAGATGACCTTCGAGCCGCTGGACCCCGCCGAGGGCGAGCTGTACGAGTTCTCGAACAAGGTCACCGGTGGCCGCATCCCGCGCGAGTACATCCCATCGGTCGACGCCGGCATCCAGAGCGCGATGCAGCTGGGCGTCCTCGCGGGCTTCCCGCTCGTGGGCGTCAAGGCGATCCTGCTCGACGGTGCCGCGCACGACGTCGACTCCTCGGAGATGGCGTTCAAGATCGCGGGCTCGATGATCCTCAAGGAAGCGGTCCGCAAGGCCGACCCGGTTCTCCTGGAGCCGGTCATGGCCGTCGAGGTCCGTACTCCTGAGGAGTACATGGGTGACGTCATCGGCGACATCAACTCGCGTCGCGGCATGATCCTCGCCATGGAGGACGCAACGGGCGTGAAGGTCATCCGCGCCACGGTGCCTCTCTCCGAGATGTTCGGGTACGTCGGTGACCTGCGGTCGAAGACCCAGGGTCGCGCGGTGTACTCGATGCAGTTCGACAGCTACGCCGAGGTTCCTCGGAACGTTGCCGAGGAAATCATCAAGAAGACCCGGGGCGAGTAGTCCCACAGGTCGAACCCTGTAGTTCCATCACACAAACCGACCCGTAGGACGCCGCGTCGAGCGGCTACCGTCCGGTAGCCGCAGAACGTCGGCCAATCTCTACCAAGTCCTGAGGAGGACACCCAGTGGGCAAGGCGAAGTTCGAGCGGACGAAGCCGCACGTCAACATCGGCACCATCGGTCACGTCGACCACGGCAAGACGACGCTGACGGCGGCCATCTCCAAGGTTCTGCACGACATGTACCCGGACCTGAACCCCTTCACGCCGTTCGACCAGATCGACAAGGCGCCCGAGGAGAAGCAGCGCGGGATCACCATCAACATCGCGCACGTGGAGTACCAGACGGAGAAGCGTCACTACGCTCACGTCGACGCTCCCGGTCACGCGGACTACATCAAGAACATGATCACGGGTGCCGCGCAGATGGACGGCGCCATCCTCGTGGTCGCGGCCACCGACGGCCCGATGGCCCAGACGCGTGAGCACGTCCTGCTCGCCCGTCAGGTCGGCGTGCCGTACCTGCTCGTCGCGCTGAACAAGACCGACATGGTCGACGACGAGGAGATCCTGGAGCTCGTCGAGGTCGAGGTGCGCGAGCTTCTCACCGCGCAGGGCTTCGACGGCGACGACGTCCCCGTCGTGCGCGTCTCCGGCCTCAAGGCCCTCGAGGGTGACCCGATCTGGGTCCAGTCCGTCAAGGACCTGCTCGACGCGGTCGACGAGAGCGTCCCGGACCCGATCCGCGACATCGACAAGCCCTTCCTCATGCCGATCGAGGACGTCTTCACGATCACCGGTCGTGGCACCGTCGTCACCGGTCGCGTGGAGCGCGGCAAGCTCAAGGTGAACGAGGAGGTGGAGATCGTCGGCATCAAGGAGAAGGCGATCAAGACCACGGTCACCGGCGTCGAGATGTTCCGCAAGCTGCTCGACTACGCCGAGGCCGGCGAGAACGTCGGTCTGCTCCTGCGTGGCACGAAGCGCGAGGAGGTCGAGCGCGGCCAGGTCGTCGTCAAGCCCGGCTCGATCACGCCGCACACCGAGTTCGAGGGCCAGGTCTACATCCTGGCCAAGGACGAGGGTGGCCGTCACAACCCGTTCTACGGGAACTACCGCCCCCAGTTCTACTTCCGCACCACCGACGTCACCGGCGTCATCACGCTGCCCGAGGGCACCGAGATGGTCATGCCCGGCGACAACACCGAGATCCACGTGAACCTCATCCAGCCCATCGCGATGGAGGAGGGCCTCGGCTTCGCCATCCGTGAGGGTGGCCGCACCGTCGGCTCGGGCAAGGTCATCAAGATCATCAAGTGAGGCGAGCCCCTCGGGGCAGCTGATCTGACAGGAGGGCCCGGGAGCTTCGGCTCCCGGGCCCTTCGTCGCGTCCGCGCCGGCGGCACGCCCGAGCGCGTGTGGGGGAGATCACGCGCGAACAGGACGGCGGTGTGACGGAGGCGATTGGAGTTCCACGGCGCACTCTGGCACACTGTTCAGGTTGCCTAGTTGAGGGCGGCGCGTTCGCGCGCGCAGCACACGACAGGGCTCACACACGTGGAAGGCGTCTGGACCCCGGGATCACCCGGTGGTTGACGCCCGACAACAACCACCGATCTCGTGCCGGAAACGGTACGCAGCGCAACGGTGTGTCGCGCCTAGCGACACGCCCGAGTGCGGGGGTCGGACGGGCCGGTTCAAACAGAGGGAAGTAGAAGCGCCATGGCGGGACAGAAGATCCGCATCAGGCTCAAGTCCTACGACCACGAAGTCATCGACAGCTCGGCGCGCAAGATCGTCGACACGGTGACTCGCGCTGGTGCGTCGGTCGTGGGTCCGGTGCCGCTGCCGACGGAGAAGAACGTGTTCTGCGTCATCCGGTCGCCCCACAAGTACAAGGACAGCCGCGAGCACTTCGAGATGCGTACTCACAAGCGGCTCATCGACATCATCGATCCCACGCCGAAGGCCGTCGACTCGCTCATGCGTCTCGACCTGCCTGCTGACGTGAACATCGAGATCAAGCTCTGACGCTGGGAAGGAACTGATTTCCATGGTTACCCAGCAGAACGAGCGCCCCGTCACGGCCTTGATCGGCACGAAGCTCGGCATGACCCAGGTGTGGGACGACAACGGTCGTCTCGTCCCGGTCACCGTCGTCGCTGTCGGTACGAACGTCGTGACCCAGGTGCGCTCCGCCGATGCTGACGGCTATGCCGCGGTCCAGCTGGCCCACGGCCAGATCGACCCGCGCAAGGTCACCAAGCCGCTCAAGGGCCACTTCGAGAAGGCCGGGGTCACCCCCCGCCGGCACGTGGCCGAGATCCGTACGCCGAACGCCTCCGAGTTCACGCTCGGCCAGGAGCTCACGGCCGCCCTCTTCGAGGCCGGCTCGCTCGTGGACGTCATCGGCACCACCAAGGGCAAGGGCACCGCCGGTGTCATGAAGCGTCACGGCTTCCACGGCGTCGGCGCCTCGCACGGTGCGCACCGCAACCACCGCAAGCCCGGCTCGATCGGTGGCGCTTCGACGCCGTCGCGCGTGTTCAAGGGCATCAAGATGGCCGGTCGCATGGGCGTGGACCGCCAGACCACCCAGAACCTGACCGTGCACGCCGTCGACGTCGAGCGAGGATTCATCCTCGTCAAGGGTGCCGTTCCCGGCCCCAAGGGTGGCGTCGTGGTCGTGCGTTCCGCTGTGAAGGGGGCGTGACCATGAGTGACACGCTGACTGTCGACGTGGTCGACTCCGAGGGCAACAAGGCCGGCTCCGCCGACCTGCCCGCGGACGTCTTCGACGTGCAGACCAACATCCCGCTGATCCACCAGGTCGTCGTCGCGCAGCTCGCGGCGGCTCGCCAGGGCACCCACGACACGAAGTCTCGTGGCGAGGTGCGCGGTGGTGGGCGCAAGCCGTACAAGCAGAAGGGCACCGGCCGCGCCCGTCAGGGTTCGACGCGTGCTCCGCAGTTCGCCGGTGGTGGCGTCGTCCACGGCCCCACCCCGCGTGACTACTCGCAGCGCACCCCCAAGAAGATGAAGGCCGCGGCGCTCCGCGGTGCTCTCTCGGACCGCGCTCGTGCCGGTCGCGTGCACGTCGTCTCGGGCTTCGCCCCGGGCACCGCGCCGTCGACCAAGTCCGCGCTCGCCGTGCTCGACAACCTGTCGGGGCGCAAGCACGTCCTCGTGGTCGTCGAGCGTCAGGACGAGATCACGTGGAAGTCGCTGCGGAACGTCGAGCGCGTGCACCTGCTCGTCTCGGACCAGCTCAACACCTACGACGTCCTGATCTCGGACGACGTCGTGTTCACGCAGGGCGCGCTCGACGCGTTCCTGGCGGGTCCCGTCAAGGGCTCCTCCGCCGTGACCGAGGAGGAGACGAAGTGACCGACATCGGCAAGAACCCGCGCGACATCCTGATCGCGCCGGTCGTCTCCGAGAAGAGCTACGGCCTGCTCGACGAGGGCAAGTACACGTTCCTCGTCGACCCGCGGGCCAACAAGACCGAGATCAAGATTGCCGTCGAGCAGGTCTTCGGCGTCAAGGTCGACTCGGTCAACACCGCGAACCGGCAGGGCAAGGCCCGTCGGACCCGTTTCGGCATCGGCCGCCGCAAGGACACGAAGCGTGCGATCGTCACCCTCCGCGAGGGAACGATCGACATCTTCGGCGGTCCGGTCGGCTGAGCGAAGGACTGAGAACTCATGGGAATCCGTAAGTACAAGCCGACCACGCCGGGCCGTCGCGGCTCCAGCGTCGCCGACTTCGTCGAGATCACGCGCTCCACTCCGGAGAAGTCGCTCGTCCGTCCCCTCCACAAGACGGGCGGCCGTAACTCCACGGGTCGCATCACCACGCGCCACCAGGGTGGCGGTCACAAGCGTGCGTACCGCGTCATCGACTTCCGTCGCCATGACAAGGACGGCGTGCCGGCCAAGGTCGCTCACATCGAGTACGACCCCAACCGCACCGCCCGCATCGCGCTCCTGCACTACGCGGACGGCGAGAAGCGCTACATCATCGCGCCGAACAAGCTGTCGCAGGGTGACCGCATCGAGAACGGCCCCGGCGCCGACATCAAGCCCGGCAACAACCTGCCGCTGCGCAACATCCCGACCGGTACGGTCATCCACGCCATCGAGCTTCGGCCCGGCGGCGGCGCGAAGATCGCCCGCTCGGCTGGGGCGTCCGTGCAGCTCGTCGCCAAGGACGGTCCCTACGCCCAGCTGCGTATGCCGTCCGGTGAGATCCGCAACGTCGACCTGCGCTGCCGCGCCACGGTCGGCGAGGTGGGCAACGCCGAGCAGTCGAACATCAACTGGGGCAAGGCCGGCCGCATGCGCTGGAAGGGCAAGCGCCCGACCGTCCGTGGTGTCGCCATGAACCCGATCGACCACCCGCACGGTGGTGGCGAGGGCAAGACGTCCGGTGGACGTCACCCCGTCAGCCCGTGGGGCCAGGCCGAGGGCCGTACCCGCCGTCCGAACAAGCCGAGCGACAAGCTCATCGTGCGCCGTCGGCGCACCGGCAAGAACAAGCGCTGATAGGAGCCTGAGATGCCACGTAGCCTGAAGAAGGGCCCGTTCGTCGACGGTCACCTGCAGAAGAAGGTCGACGTCCAGAACACCGCCGGCACGAAGAACGTCATCAAGACGTGGTCGCGCCGTTCGGTCATCACGCCGGACTTCCTCGGCCACACGTTCGCTGTGCACGACGGACGCAAGCACACCCCGGTGTTCGTGACGGAGGCGATGGTCGGGCACAAGCTCGGCGAGTTCGCCCCGACGCGGACGTTCCGCGGCCACGAGAAGGACGACCGGAAGGGTCGTCGCCGCTGACCCCCGGGTCAGCCAGGCGACGCCCTTAACCGGCAGAGACAAGAAGGCAGGACAGCAATGGAAGCCAAGGCGAAGGCGCGGTTCGTCCGCGTCACGCCCCAGAAGGCCCGGCGCGTCGTGGACCTCATCCGTGGCAAGCAGGCCGGCGAGGCTGTGGCGGTGCTGAAGTTCGCACCGCAGGCCGCGGGGGAGACGGTGCTCAAGGTTGTGGAGAGCGCGATCGCGAACGCTCGTGAGGCTGCCAAGCGCAGCAACGAGCGTCTCGACGAGGCGGACCTCTACATCTCCGAGGTATTCGTCGACGAGGGTCCGACGCTCAAGCGGTTCCGTCCGCGGGCGCAGGGTCGGGCAAGCCAGATCCTCAAGCGGACGAGCCACATCACCGTGGTCGTCGCTGAGCGCGAGACGAAGGGACGGGCCCGATAGTGGGACAGAAAGTCAACCCGCTCGGGTACCGCCTGGGCATCACGACCGACCACCGGTCGCGTTGGTTCGCCGACTCGACCAAGCCGGGTCAGCGCTACCGCGACTACGTGGGCGAGGACGTCAAGATCCGCAAGCTCATGGCCACGGGCCTCGAGCGTGCCGGCATCGCCAAGGTCGAGATCGAGCGCACGCGTGACCGCGTTCGTGTCGACATCCACACCGCCCGCCCGGGCATCGTCATCGGGCGTCGTGGCGCGGAGGCCGACCGCATCCGTGGCGAGCTCGAGAAGCTCACGGGCAAGCAGGTCCAGCTGAACATCCTCGAGGTCAAGAACGCCGAGATCGAGGCTCAGCTGGTCGCCCAGGGCATCGCCGAGCAGCTGGCGAGCCGCGTCTCGTTCCGCCGCGCCATGCGCAAGGGCATCCAGTCGGCCCAGCGTGCCGGTGCCAAGGGCATCCGCGTGCAGGTCTCCGGCCGCCTCGGTGGCGCGGAGATGAGCCGCACGGAGTTCTACCGCGAGGGTCGTGTGCCCCTGCACACGCTCCGCGCGAACATCGACTACGGCTTCTTCGAGGCTCGCACCACCTTCGGGCGCATCGGCGTCAAGGTGTGGGTCTACAAGGGCGACATGACCGAGAAGGAGTTTGCTCGCGAGCAGGCGACCCAGCCCTCGCGGCCGGCTCGTGGCCCGCGGACGGACCGCCCCGGTGGCGAGCGTTCGGACCGCGGTCCGCGCGCAGGTGCTCCTCGTCGTGAGCGCTCTGACGCCCCTGAGGCAGCCGCTCCTGAGGCCGCCGCCGCTCCGGCAGCGACGACCCCCGACAGTGGAACGGAGGCCTGACCGTGCTGATCCCGCGCAGGCTGAAGCACCGCAAGCAGCACCACCCGGGGCGCTCCGGCGCCGCGACCGGTGGTACCGCGATCTCCTTCGGTGAGTACGGCATCCAGGCTCTCGAGCCCGCCTACGTCACCAACCGGCAGATCGAGGCTGCTCGTATCGCCATGACCCGCCACATCAAGCGTGGAGGGAAGGTCTGGATCAACATCTACCCGGACCGTCCCCTCACCAAGAAGCCTGCCGAGACCCGCATGGGTTCCGGTAAGGGTTCGCCCGAGTGGTGGATCGCCAACGTCAAGCCCGGCCGAGTTCTCTTCGAGCTCGCCGGCGTCCCGGAGCCCCTGGCTCGCGAGGCCATGCGCCGCGCGCAGCACAAGCTCCCGATGAAGACACGTTTCGTGGTTCGCGAGGGTGGTAACTGATGACTATCGGCACCAAGGAACTGGCTCCCAGCGAGCTGGACACCTTCGACGACGAGAAGCTTGTCGCCGAGCTGAAGAAGTCCAAGGAGGAGCTGTTCAACCTCCGCTTCCAGTCGGCGACGGGCCAGCTCGAGAGCCACGGGCGTCTCAAGGCCGTTCGCCGCGACATCGCGCGGATCTACACGATCCTGCGTGAGCGCGAGCTCGGCATCCGTACCGCCCCGAGCGCGAGCGAGTGAGACTGATGAGCGACGAGAAGAACGACAAGACAACAGCTCTCGCTGAGAAGCGTGGCGACCGCAAGACGCGGCGCGGCTACGTGGTCAGCGACAAGATGGAGAAGACCGTCGTGGTCGAGGTCGAGGACCGGGTCAAGCACCCGCTCTACGGCAAGGTCATCCGGCGGACGAGCAAGGTCAAGGCGCACGACGAGCTCAGCTCGGCGGGCGTGGGCGACCTCGTGCTCATCATGGAGACCCGGCCGCTGAGCGCCACCAAGCGGTGGCGCCTGGTCGAGGTCCTCGAGAAGGCCAAGTAACCAGCATCATCCCCAGTTGCCCACGGGCGCCGGGTGGACGTCCTCGACACCACCCGGCGCAACGTGTGCATCACGGCAACTACCCGTTCGGCCAGGCTCGGGCCCGCCCGAGAACCCGCCAGACGACAGGAGCAGGTAATGATCCAGCAGGAGTCGCGACTTCGTGTCGCCGACAACACTGGTGCGAAGGAGATCCTTTGCATCCGTGTGCTCGGCGGCTCCGGCCGTCGCTACGCAGGCATCGGTGACGTCATCGTCGCCACCGTCAAGGACGCCATCCCCGGCGGCAACGTCAAGAAGGGCGACGTCGTCAAGGCTGTCATCGTGCGCACCCGCAAGGAGCGCCGCCGTCCGGACGGTTCCTACATCAAGTTCGACGAGAACGCGGCCGTGATCCTCAAGGCCGACGGCGAACCCCGTGGCACGCGCATCTTCGGCCCGGTGGGCCGCGAGCTGCGCGACAAGAAGTTCATGAAGATCATCTCGCTGGCACCGGAGGTGCTCTGACCATGGCCAAGATCAAGAAGGGCGACCTCGTCCTCGTCATCTCGGGCCGCGACAAGGGCAGCACCGGTCGCGTCCTCGAGGTTCTCGTCGAGTCGCAGCGGATCGTCGTCGAAGGCGTCCAGCGCGTGCAGAAGCACGTGAAGGCCGGCCAGACGCAGCGCGGCACGCGCACCGGCGGCATCGAGACGATCGAGGCGCCCATCCACATCAGCAACGTGATGCTCGTGGACCCGGAGACCAAGAAGGGCACCCGGGTCGGCTACCGCACCGAGCAGGTCGAGCGCGACGGCCGTACCCGCACCGTTCGGGTCCGCGTCGCCAAGCGCTCCGGTAAGGACATCTGATGACCGAGACGACTCTCACGGCTCCGGCGCTCCCGCGTCTGAAGTCCAAGTACAACGACGAGATCAAGACCGCTCTCTTCGAGCAGTTCTCGCACGAGAACATCAACCAGGTTGCACGCCTGGTGAAGGTCGTCGTGAACATGGGCGTCGGCGAGGCCGCCAAGGACTCCAAGCTCATCGAGGGCGCGATCCGCGACCTGACCCTGATCACGGGTCAGAAGCCGCAGGTCACCAAGGCTCGCAAGTCGATCGCGCAGTTCAAGCTGCGTGAGGGAATGCCCATCGGCGCCCACGTCACCCTCCGGGGCGACCGTGCCTGGGAGTTCCTGGACCGCCTGCTCTCCACCGCGCTGCCGCGCATCCGTGACTTCCGTGGCCTCTCGCCGCAGCAGTTCGACGGTCACGGCAACTACACCTTCGGCCTCGTGGAGCAGTCCGTGTTCCACGAGATCGACCAGGACAAGATCGATCGGGTCCGCGGCATGGACATCACGGTCGTCACGACGGCCGACACGGATGACGAGGGTCGCGCTTTCCTCAAGCACCTCGGCTTCCCGTTCAAGGAGATCTGACCATGGCGAAGACTGCCCTCAAGAACAAGGCTGCTGCCAAGCCGAAGTTCGCAGTGCGTGGCTACACGCGCTGCCAGCGTTGCGGCCGGCCCCACTCGGTGTACCGCAAGTTCGGCCTGTGCCGGATCTGCGTGCGCGAGATGGCCCACCGCGGCGAGCTCCCCGGCGTCACCAAGAGCAGCTGGTAACACACTCCAGCACAACCCAGCAACACGAACGTCGGTAGGTCCCGCTCTCTCGAGGGCGGGATACCCCGGCGAGGAAGGGCGGAAGCCCCATGACCATGACCGACCCCATCGCAGACCTGCTCACGCGGCTGCGTAACGCGAACTCGGCTCACCACGACACCGTGCTGATCCCGTTCTCGAAGCTGAAGTCGCACATCGCGGAGATCCTCCAGGCGGAGGGCTACATCACGGGCTGGAAGGTTGAGGACGCCGTCGTCGGCAAGAACCTCATCATCGAGCTCAAGTACGGCCCCAACCGCGAGCGTGCGCTCGCCGGCGTCAAGCGCGTGTCCAAGCCGGGCCTGCGCGTGTACGCCAAGTCCACCAACCTGCCCAAGGTGCTCGGCGGCCTGGGCGTGGCGATCCTGTCCACGTCCTCCGGTCTCCTCACCGACAAGCAGGCCGCCAAGAAGGGCGTGGGTGGGGAAGTCCTCGCCTACGTCTGGTAAGTCCGAGACGGAAAGGAGCTAGCCATGTCCCGAATCGGCAGAGTCCCCGTCCCGGTCCCCACCGGCGTGGATGTCGACATCAACGGTGCCGTCGTGACGGTCAAGGGCCCCAAGGGCACCCTGACGCACACGGTCGCCGCCCCCATCGTGGTGGAGCGCGACGAGGCAGGTGCCCTCGTGGTCACCCGCCCCGACGACGAGCGCGCCTCGCGCTCGCTGCACGGCCTCACCCGCACGCTGCTGGCCAACCTGGTCATCGGTGTGACGGAGGGCTACATCAAGAAGCTCGAGATCGTCGGCACCGGTTACCGCGTGACCGCGAAGGGCTCGGACCTCGAGTTCGCGCTCGGCTTCAGCCACTCGGTCACGGTCAACCCGCCGGAGGGCATCACCTTCGTCGTCGAGGCGCCCACCCGCTTCTCGGTGCAGGGCATCGACAAGCAGCAGGTCGGCGAGGTCGCCGCGAACATCCGCAAGATCCGTAAGCCCGAGCCGTACAAGGGCAAGGGCGTCCGGTACGCGGGCGAGAACGTGCGCCGCAAGGTCGGAAAGGCCGGTAAGTAATCATGGCTCTCAAGATCCTCGGCAAGGGCAAGCGTGTTGCCCGCCAGCGCCGTCACCTGCGCCTTCGCAAGAAGGTCGCCGGCTCCTCCGTTCGTCCCCGTCTCGTCGTGACCCGGTCCGCCCGGCACATCTCGGCGCAGGTCGTGGACGACGGCATCGGTCAGACGCTCGTCTCCGCATCGACCCTCGAGGCCGACCTGCGCAGCTCGAACGACGACAAGACCGCCAAGGCCCGCAAGGTCGGCGAGCTCATCGCCGAGCGTGCGAAGGCTGCCGGCCTTGACGCTGTGGTCTTCGACCGTGGCGGCAACAAGTACCACGGCCGTGTTGCCGCGGTGGCCGACGGCGCTCGCGAGGGCGGTCTGAAGCTGTGACGACGACGAACTGCGACATGAAGAAGAGGACTCACTGATGGCTGCTCCTCAGCGCAGCAACACCGGGGCGCCCGCGGGCGGCACCGGCACCGGCGGCGGTGACCGCCGCGACGGCGGTCGCGGCCGTGACGGCGGCGGCGGTCGCGGACGCGACGCCGCAGAGAAGAGCGCGTTCCTCGAGCGCGTCGTGACGATCAACCGCGTGGCCAAGGTCGTCAAGGGTGGCCGCCGCTTCAGCTTCACCGCGCTCGTCGTGGTCGGCGACGGCGACGGCACCGTGGGTGTCGGCTACGGGAAGGCCAAGGAGGTGCCCGCGGCGATCGCCAAGGGTGTCGAGGAGGCCAAGAAGAACTTCTTCAAGGTCCCGCGCATCCAGGGCACCATCCCGCACCCCATCCAGGGTGAGGCCGCTGCCGGTGTCGTCTTCCTGCGTCCGGCCTCGCCGGGTACCGGCGTGATCGCCGGTGGCCCGGTGCGCGCCGTGCTCGAGTGCGCCGGCATCCACGACGTGCTGAGCAAGTCGCTCGGCTCGTCCAACGCGATCAACATCGTGCACGCCACGGTCGCGGCCCTCAAGGGCCTCGAGCGTCCCGAGGCCGTGGCCGCGCGCCGCGGGCTCCCGGTCGAGCACGTCGTCCCGGCTGCCCTCCTCCGTGCCCAGGCTGCCGGCCTGGCCGCAGCGGCGGGCTCGAAGGCAGGTGCGTGATGGCTCGACTCAAGGTGACCCAGACGCGGTCTGGCATCGGCGGTAAGCAGAACCAGCGCGACACTCTGCGCACCCTCGGCCTCAAGCGGATCGGCGACGTCGTCGTCAAGGAGGACCGTCCTGAGATCCGCGGCATGGTCAAGACGGTGACGCACCTTGTCGCGGTCGAAGAGGTGGAGTGACCATGGCTGACGAGAACGAGAAGGGCACCGACGAGGTGACGGCCCCGAAGAAGGCCGCTGCCCCGAAGGCTGCTCCGAAGAAGGCTGCAGAGAAGAAGGCCGCCGACACGGAGTCCGCTCCGAAGGCGACCAAGGCGAAGGCGACCGCTGCTGCGGACAAGCCGGCCAAGGCCGAGAAGGCTGACAAGGCCGAGAAGGCCGTGTCGTCCGAGAAGGCAGAGACCAAGGCTGCACCGAAGGCGAAGGCCCCCAAGGCCGATCCCAAGGCTGCTGCGCCGAAGAAGTCGGTCTCCGCCGCGGCGGCGAAGGCGGCCGAGGCCGCTGCGCAGCCCGGCAACGGTGGCACGCTCAAGCTGCACCACCTCCGTCCGGCCCCCGGAGCCAAGACCGCCAAGACCCGCGTGGGTCGTGGCGAGGGCTCCAAGGGCAAGACGGCCGGTCGTGGCACCAAGGGCACCAAGGCCCGCTACCAGGTGCCGGTGCGCTTCGAGGGCGGGCAGATGCCTCTGCACATGCGCCTCCCGAAGCTGCGCGGCTTCAAGAACCCGTTCCGCGTCGAGTACCAGGTGGTCAACCTGGACAAGCTCTCGGCGCTGTACCCGAACGGTGGCGACGTGACGGTCGCCGACCTCGTGGCGAAGGGTGCGGTCCGCAAGGGCCAGCCCGTCAAGGTGCTCGGCACCGGCGAGCTCACGGTCAAGGTCTCTGTCGCGGTGGACGCCTACTCGGCGACCGCGAAGGACGCGATCGTGGCTGCCGGCGGAAGCGTCGCGCAGGACTGATCGAAGGACGGGACCGGTGGGACGTAGTTACCCACCGGTCCCGTTCCGTATGTCGGCGGGCATCAGTTAGGGTGCCCCGGTGCTCGCGACTCGTCGCGGGCTGCACGGCCGGAACGGACCGGTCGTACGTGATGCCGCTCCGGCGGCCCAGGAGGACAGGTGCTCAGCGCATTCGTGCGGGCGTTCCGGACGCCCGACCTGCGGCGCAAGCTGCTCTTCACCATCGGGATCATGGTGATCTTCCGTGCCGGCTCGTTCCTGCCGACACCGGGGGTCTCCTACCCGAACGTCCAGACGTGTATCGAGCAGTCTCAGGGCAACGACCTGCTCGGGCTGGTGAACCTGTTCAGCGGCGGAGCCCTGCTCCAGCTCTCGGTGTTCGCGCTCGGGATCATGCCGTACATCACGGCGAGCATCATCGTCCAGCTGCTCCGGGTGGTCATCCCCCGTTTCGAGGAGCTGCACCGTGAGGGCCAGTCCGGCACCGCGAAGCTCACGCAGTACACGCGGTACCTGACGATCGGCCTGGCGATCCTCCAGTCGACGACGATCATCACGGTGGCGCGCAGCGGTCAGCTGTTCAGCGGCTGCACCGTCGACGTCATCCCGAACGACACGTGGCAGACGCTGCTGCTCATGGTCATCACCATGACCGCCGGTACCGGCCTGATCATGTGGCTCGGTGAGCTGATCACGGAGCGCGGCGTCGGCAACGGCATGTCGCTGCTCATCTTCACGTCGATCGCGGCCAGCTTCCCCGGCGCCATGTGGTCCATCGCCGGTGGCGACAACGGCATCTCGAAGTTCATCGTCGTCATGGCGATCGTGGTCCTGGTCATCGCGCTGGTGGTGTTCGTCGAGCAGTCGCAGCGGCGCATCCCCGTGCAGTACGCCAAGCGCATGGTCGGTCGCCGGATGTACGGCGGCTCGAGCACCTACATCCCGATCAAGATCAACATGGCCGGCGTCATCCCGGTGATCTTCGCGTCGTCGCTGCTCGCGGTCCCGGGCCTGCTGGCCCAGTTCGGTGACCCGACGGCCGGCTGGGTCCAGTGGATCACCCGCTACCTGGCCTCGCCGAGCGCACCGCTGCACCTGGCGGTCTACGTCGTCCTGATCATCTTCTTCTGCTACTTCTACACCGCGATCACGTTCAACCCGGACGAGGTCGCCGACAACATGAAGAAGTACGGCGGCTTCATCCCGGGCATCCGCGCGGGCCGGCCGACGGCGGAGTACCTCGACTACGTCATCTCGCGGATCACGGCGCCCGGGTCGGTGTACCTGGCGATCGTCGCGCTCATCCCGACGATCGCGTTCATCGTGCTCGGCGTCGGGTCGAACATCCCGTTCGGCGGGGCGTCGATCCTCATCGTCGTCGGCGTCGGCCTGGAGACCGTGAAGCAGATCGAGTCCCAGCTCCAGCAGCGGCACTACGAAGGGTTCCTGCGGTGAGCACGCGTCTCGTCCTGCTCGGTCCTCCGGGAGCGGGCAAGGGGACCCAGGCCGCGCGGCTCGCCGAGCGGCTGGGGGTGCCGGCCATCTCGACGGGCGACATCTTCCGCGCCAACATCAAGGACGGCACCCCGCTCGGCAAGACCGTGCAGGAGTACACGTCACGCGGTGCACTGGTGCCGGACTCGGTCACCAACGAGATGGTGCGTGACCGGCTCGCCCAGGACGACACCGCGGACGGGTTCCTGCTCGACGGGTACCCGCGCAACGTGGCCCAGGTGGGGGAGCTGGACGCGATCCTCGCGGACGCCGGTCTGACGCTCGACCTCGCGGTCGAGATCACCGCGGACCCCGAGCTCGTCGTCGACCGGCTGCTCAAGCGTGCCCAGATCGAGGGCCGCGAGGACGACACCGAGGACGTCGTCCGGCACCGCCTCGACGTCTACGCCCAGGAGACCGCCCCCATCGCGCACGTGTACGCCGAGCGCGGCCTGCTCGCGCAGGTGGACGGGATCGGCGAGGTCGACGCGGTCACCGAGCGGTTGGTCGCGGCGATCGGTGCACCGAGCGCGGGCTGACGATGTTCGGCCGCGAGCGGATCGAGTACAAGACCCCTGAGCAGGTGCTGCTGATGCGGCGGGCCGGCCTGGTGGTCGCCGAGGCGCTGGCCGCCGTGCGGGAGCGGGCGGTCGCCGGCGTGACCACGGCTCAGCTCGACGTCGTCGCCGCGGAGGTCATCGGCGACCGCCACGCGACGGCGTCGTTCCTCGGCTACGAGGGCTATCCGGCGACGCTCTGCGTGTCGGTGAACGACGAGGTCGTGCACGGCATCCCGGGTCCTCGGGTGCTAGAGCCGGGCGACGTGGTGTCGGTCGACTGCGGCGCGATCGTCGAGGGCTGGCACGGCGACTCCGCGATCACGATCGTCCTCGACGGCGCCGAGCCCGAGGACGTCGCCCTGGCGGAGACCACGGAGCGGGCCATGTGGGCGGGGATCGCCGCCCTGGCCGGCGCCGAGCGGCTGGGCGCGGTGGGGGAGGCCGTCGAGGACGTCGTCGACGCCGCCGAGGCCGCCGGGCTCAACGGCGGGCAGCGGTACGGCCTGGTCGAGGAGTACGTGGGGCACGGCATCGGCACCGCCATGCACCAGCCGCCGGACGTACCGAACTTCCGCACCCGCGACCGCGGTCCGCGCGTGCGTGCGGGGTTGTGCGTGGCGGTCGAGCCGATGGTCGTCCGCGGTCAGCGGTTCACGCAGGTCCTCGACGACGACTGGACCGTGGTCACGGGCGACGGGTCGCGCGCGCCCCACTGGGAGCACACGGTGGCTGTGCTGGAGGACGGCATCTGGGTGCTGACCGCACCCGACGGCGGCGCGGAGAGGCTTGCCGCCCTCGGCGTCACCGTCGCACCCCTCGCCTGACCGCTCGGAGCTACTCCCGGGTAGGCCCAACAGGTGAACTTGTGTCCAGTTGGCGACAACTTGCCCGTGATCTGCCGAAACGTGGGCGGGATGACCGGTTTGTCGGATACGGTCCTGCTCGGCGGTGAACGATCCGCCACGGGCGTCCCTGGGGCCCGCGCGGCAAGGCTGCGCGGTGAAGGGGTGGGGCGCCCGACTCCGGCAGGCACGTGGTCAGCGCGCGCCTGCACTCGACGTGATGGGTGACTCATGCAGCGCAGCGTTCGTCCCTCCCCGATCTCCTCCCGCCGTCTCGGGCGCCACGCACGCGCGGTCGGCGCCGTCGTCGGCGTCACGGCGCTCCTCGGCGCCCTCGGCGGCGGCGTGGCGCAGGCGCACGACCGTGACGGTCGCTCCGGCGCGCGGACGCAGTCCACGGCGCAGACGCCGAAGCCGACGGTGACGACGACCGCGAAGCCGACGGTCGCACCGACGCAGTCGGGACAGCAGACCACGGGCGCCTACGTGTACCTGAAGAAGGACGCGAAGAAGGACGCCTCGTGGCCGAACTCGACCCAGCAGTACCTCGTGACCACGTGGCCCGACGCGTCCTGGCGGGACCTCACTCTCGCGGAGGTCGTCGCGGCCCTGCCTGCGGGGACGACCGTCTGCGGTGACGGCTGGGGGGTGCAGGAGGACCAGGCGTGGGGCGACGCGACCGTCTTCACCGGGAGCAAGGCGCCGAGCTACCCGAAGGACTTCATCGGCTGGGTCCAGAACGGTGGTCCCATCTTCGACGCGAAGCACTGGGACCTCACGGACATGGTGACCGTGCCCGCGTGCGGGCCGGCGCCGACCACCTCGCCGTCGGCCACGCCGACGGTGTCGCCGAGCCCGACCCCGACGCCCTCGCAGTCGGTGCCGGCGCCGACTGTGCCGACCGTGCCGGTGCCGAGCGAGACGCCGACCACGCCGGCGCCTTCGGTCCCGCCGGTCGCCGAGGTGGACGACTCGCCGGCGCCGACCACGCCGCCGACCGCCGGGTTGGTCGCGTCAACGCCGAGCCCGAGCGCGTCGTTCTACTCCGAGGTCCTGGCTGCCGGACCCACCGGCGGTGCGGCGCTCGCCGCGACCGGGTCGTCCCCGCTGCCCGGCCTGCTCGCGGGCGGGATCCTCGTCCTCTCGGGGGCGGCCCTGCTCCTGCTGCGGCGCCGACACGCCAGCTGATCGAGCACAGGAGGGCCGTCGTCCTGCGGGCGACGGCCCTCCGTGCGCGCACCGTGGCCTCGGTTGTGGCCAGGTGTGGCGGACGGCACGTGCCGGGAGCGGGGGGCGGTTTCGTCCCCTGGGCCTGATGGCGTAAGATCGTCCGTTGGGTGTGCGCCCGGTTCTCGTGGCGCGCTGTCCACATCAAGTTCCCACCTCGTCGTCGCCGCCCGTCCGGGCGGGGGCGGTCGTCGTGGGTAGATCCATCAGTACCGACAGTGATCAGAACCGACAGTTAGCGGAGGATATGGCGAAGAAGGACGGTGTCATCGAGATCGAGGGCAGCGTCGTGGAGGCTCTGCCTAACGCGATGTTCCGCGTGGAGCTCACCAACGGCCACAAGGTGCTCGCCCACATCTCGGGCAAGATGCGACAGCACTACATCCGGATCCTCCCCGAGGACCGGGTAGTGGTCGAGCTGAGCCCGTACGACCTGTCCCGTGGCCGGATCGTTTACCGCTACAAGTAACAGCCACTCGAACACGCCGTCAGCCCTGTCACGGGCGCAACGGCGGCGGAGGAACACGCGATGAAGGTCAAGCCCAGCGTCAAGAAGATCTGCGACAAGTGCAAGGTGATCCGCCGGCACGGTCGCGTCCAGGTGATCTGCGAGAACCTGCGCCACAAGCAGCGCCAGGGCTGATGCCCTGACGCCGGTCCGTCGGACCAGCAGCTCGACCAGCACCACCGGTTCCCCAGAGGAACTCCTTTGAGGGACCAGCAAGCGCACAGCCACTCCGGCGATCACTCGTCGGTGCACCCCCGGTCGGAGGCCGGGGCCCGCAGCACGCGGGAGGGCAGTGCGGCAGACCTCCGAAGCAGTGCAGGAGCCACCAGACACATGGCACGTCTTATCGGCGTCGACCTCCCCCGCGAGAAGCGGCTCGAGATCGCGCTCACCTACATCTACGGGGTCGGCCGTACCCGCGCCCAGGCAACTCTGGCCGCGACCGGCATCAGCCCGGACCTGCGCGTGAAGGACCTCGGCGACGCCGAGCTCGTCGCGCTGCGTGACTACCTCGAGACGAGCTACAAGCTCGAGGGTGACCTTCGCCGTGAGGTCGCTGCGGACATCCGCCGCAAGGTCGAGATCGGCTGCTACGAGGGCCTGCGTCACCGCCGTGGCCTTCCGGTGCGCGGACAGCGCACCAAGACCAACGCGCGTACCCGCAAGGGCCCGAAGCGCACCGTCGCCGGCAAGAAGAAGGCCGGGCGCAAGTAGCCCTCCCGGCTGGCTGCATCCCCGCGATGCGCCGCCCGGTCATCCCCAGCTGATCTCGAGAGAAGAAGAGCATGCCTCCCAAGACCCGTTCCGCCGTGCGCAAGCCGCGCCGCAAGGAGAAGAAGAACGTCTCCCACGGCCAGGCGCACATCAAGAGCACGTTCAACAACACGATCATCTCCATCACCGACCCGACCGGCGCCGTCATCGCGTCGGCCTCGTCGGGCCAGGTGGGCTTCAAGGGCTCGCGCAAGTCGACCCCCTTCGCGGCGCAGCTCGCCGCCGAGGCGGCCGCTCGTCGCGCCCAGGAGCACGGCATGAAGAAGGTCGACGTCTTCGTCAAGGGCCCCGGCTCCGGCCGTGAGACCGCGATCCGCTCGCTCCAGGCGACCGGCCTCGAGGTCGGCTCGATCCAGGACGTGACGCCCCAGGCGCACAACGGCTGCCGTCCGCCGAAGCGCCGTCGCGTCTGACCGTCGGCTCGATCGGGTCGGTGCGCTGCTGCGAGGCGCGCACCGACCCGGACATCCTTACGCCGACCGGGTAGACCGAGACCAGGCCGGCTCGTAGTACTGCGCAGCGTCATATGGCGGACGCCCGCTGAGAGGAAAACACACCGTGCTGATTGCACAGCGCCCCACCCTGACCGAAGAGGTCATCTCGGAGAACCGGTCGCGGTTCTCCATCGAGCCCCTGGAGCCGGGTTTCGGCTACACGCTCGGCAACTCGCTCCGCCGGACGCTGCTGTCCTCCATCCCCGGTGCCGCCGTCACGTCCATCCGGATCGACGGCGTGCTGCACGAGTTCTCCACCGTGCCGGGCGTCAAGGAGGACGTCACCGAGATCATCCTCAACATCAAGCAGCTGGTCGTCTCCTCGGAGAACGACGAGCCCGTGGTGATGTACCTGCGCAAGCAGGGTGCCGGTGAGGTCAGCGCCGCTGACATCGTGCCGCCGGCCGGCGTCGAGGTGCACAACCCCGACCTGCACCTGGCCACGCTGAACGACAAGGGCAAGCTCGAGATCGAGCTGACCGTCGAGCGTGGCCGTGGCTACGTGTCGGCGAACCAGAACAAGTCGTTCGACGCCGAGATCGGCCGCATCCCGGTCGACTCGATCTACTCGCCCGTCCTCAAGGTGACCTACAAGGTCGAGGCGACGCGTGTGGAGCAGCGCACGGACTTCGACAAGCTGGTCGTCGACGTCGAGACCAAGTCGGCCATCGGCCCGCGTGACGCGCTGGCCTCGGCCGGCAAGACGCTGGTCGAGCTGTTCGGGCTGGCCCGTGAGCTCAACATCGAGGCCGAGGGCATCGAGATCGGCCCGTCGCCGACCGACGCTGCGCTCGCCGCCGACCTCGCTCTGCCGATCGAGGACCTCCAGCTGACGATCCGCTCCTACAACTGCCTCAAGCGTGAGGGCATCCACTCCGTGGGTGAGCTCGTCGCGCGCTCCGAGGCCGACCTCCTGGACATCCGCAACTTCGGTGCGAAGTCCATCACGGAGGTCAAGGAGAAGCTGGCCGAGCTCGGTCTGACGCTCAAGGACAGCCCGCTCGACTTCGACCCGTCCGCCACCGCCTACTACGGCGACGACGAGGGCGACTTCGTCGAGGACGAGCAGTACTGACGCCGGGGAGCTAGACGGGTCGGCGTGAGCCGACCCGCCTGGCGCCCATCACTGGAACTCAAGGAGTAAAGACCATGCCTACGCCCACCAAGGGTCCCCGGCTCGGTGGCGGACCGGCGCACGAGCGGCTGATCCTCGCGAACCTCGCGACGTCGCTGTTCGAGCACAAGCGCATCACGACGACCGAGACGAAGGCCAAGCGCCTGCGTCCGCTCGCCGAGCGCCTGATCACGTTCGCCAAGCGTGGTGACCTGCACGCCCGCCGCCGCGTGATGACCGTCGTCAAGGACAAGTCCGTCGTGCACGTGCTCTTCACCGAGATCGCCCCGGCCGTCGCCGAGCGTCAGGGTGGCTACACGCGCATCACCAAGATCGGCCCCCGCAAGGGCGACAACGCCCCGATGGCCGTCATCGAGCTCGTGCTCGAGCCCCTCTCGCCGAAGCAGGCCGTCGTGAAGGAGGCCACCCAGGCCGCCTCCAAGGCTGCGCCGAAGGCGAAGGAGACCGCCAAGGTCGAGGACAAGCCGGTCGAGGACGCGCCCGTGGAGGACGCCGTCGTCGAGGACGCGCCCGTCGAGGACGCTCCGGTCGAGACCGCGGACGACGCCGACAAGGCGTGATCTGACAGCAGCACGCAGGAGGCCCGGGACCGGATGGTCCCGGGCCTTCGTGCGTCCGGGGCCGCCCGCCTAGAGTCGGACGCATGAGCCTGCCGGTCGTCCTGGTGCACGGGCTGCGGACGTCGCGGACCATGTGGCGCGCGCAGGTGGAGGCTCTGGAGCGGGTGGGCCGCCGGGCTGTCGCGGTCGACCTGCCCGGTCACGGCACCCGGATCGGGGAGCCGTTCACGCTGGACTCGGCGGTGGACACGGTCGTGGCCGCGATCGACGAGGTCGGTGGCCGCGCGTTCGTCGTCGGCCTGTCGCTCGGTGGGTACGTCGCGATCCGGCACGCGGCCCGGCACCCCGAGCAGGTGGCGGGGCTGATGGCGGCGGCGTGCTCCACCCAGCCGCACCGGGTGCTCCTGGCCGGCTGGTCCGTCGGGGCGCACGGCATCGCCCGGCTGCCGGACCGCGGAGCTCGCCTGAACCAGCTGCTGGTGGACCTCGCCCTGCCCCCCGAGGGGGCACGAGACGTGGGGGCCGGGGGGTTCGCGCTGGACGCGACCAACGAGGTGCTGCGCGAGATGACGGTGGCGACGCCGCTGGAGGACCTGGCGCGGACCGAGGCCCCGGTCTGGCTGGTCAACGGGGCGTTCGACCACTTCCGCGGGGAGGAGCGCCGGTTCGTCGCCGCCTGCCGGGACGGTCGCCTGGTCGTGGTGCCGCGCGCGACGCACCTGGTCAACCTCGTCGCCCCGGCGCGGTTCACGCGGGTGCTGCTCGAGGCGGTGGACGAGGCGGAGGAGCGGGCGATGGCGCCGGTGGAGTGAGGCGTCAGGCGCCCAGCGACCACGCCCGGACGCCGCCGACGATGCCCGCCTGGTTGGGCACCACCACGACGTCGTCCCCGAGCTTCGCCAATGTCGCCGGCGTGACCTGCCGGGCGTTCCCGCCACCCAGGTAGAGCCGGTCCCAGACGAACACCGGACGGAATCCGTCGACCACCCGCCGCACCCGGCGGGACCAGAGCCCGTCGCCGAGGCGCGCGCGCTCGACCTGCCCGATGTAGGCGTCGTACGTGGTGCCCCACCGGACGGGCGCGTGCGAGAGCTCCAGGTGGGGCGCGAGGACGCCGCCGTCGAACAGGGCGGTGCCCAGTCCTGTGCCGAGCGTGAGGACCAGCTCGATGCCGGTCCCGGAGATGACGCCGGCGCCGTGCACCTCCGCGTCGTTGAGGACGAGCGTGGGCAGACCGAGGCGCTCCTGCACGGCCGCGCGGATGTCGCAGCCGGCCCAGGCCGTGAACAGGTCAGGGTCGACCGCGGTGCGCGGTCCGGAGCGCGTGACGTAGTGCGGGGTGGCGACGACGACACCGTGCCGGATCATCCCCGGCATCCCCACGGTGACGCGGTCCGCGGCCGGTAGACCGGCGGCGATGTCCGCGATCGTGGACACGAGGCGCTCCGGGGGGAGGGGGTACGGCGTCGGCACGCGCACGGCCGGGGCGTGCAGCGTGCCCGCGGCGTCCAGCACCGATGCCTTGATGCCGCCGCCGCCGCAGTCGACGGCGAGGGTGAACGGGTTGCTGGGCACGGGCCCACGCTAGCGCCGAGTACCGTGTGGGCCCGTGAGCGAACGCCTGGACCCCGCAGTGCACGCCCCCGTGCAGCCCGACGAGCAGCCGTCCGTGCGGTTGCGGTTGGACCTGGCCTACGACGGGACCGGGTTCGCCGGCTGGGCGATCCAGCCGGACCTCCGGACCGTCCAGGGGGTCCTGGAGGTGGCGCTGGGCACGGTCCTGCGCACCGACGGGCCGCCGCGCGTCACGGTGGCGGGGCGGACGGACTCCGGGGTGCACGCGCGCGGTCAGGTGGCGCACGTCGACATCCCGGTCGGGCTGATCGAGAAGTCCCGCGGGCGGTCGCGCCGGCCGGTCGACGAGGTGCTGCTCACCCGGCTCGGCGGCATCCTGCCCCCGGACCTGGTGGTGCACGCGCTCACCCGTGCGGCGGACGGCTTCGACGCACGCTTCTCGGCCCTGAGCCGGCGCTACGCCTACCGGATCTGCGACGACTCGGCCCGTCGCGACCCGCTGTCCCGCACGCACGTGCTGTGGCACCGTCGCACCCTGGACGTCGACGCCATGGCGGCGGCCGCGAAGCCCCTGGTCGGCCGGCACGACTTCGCGTCCTACTGCAAGCCGCGCCCGGGCGCGACGACGATCCGGACGCTCGAGGCGTTCTCGTGGTCGCGACCCGTCGACGGACCGGACGCCGGGCTGGTGGTCGCCACGGTGCAGGCGGACGCGTTCTGCCACTCGATGGTGCGCTCGCTCGTCGGTGCCAGCCTGGCCGTGGGTGAGGGGCGCGAGGGGTCCGGCTGGCCGGCCGAGATGCTCGCCGCCAGGCGCCGCGGGGCGGGGGTGCACGTGGTCGCCCCGCACGGGCTCATGCTCGAGGAGGTGAGCTACCCGGCCGACGAGGAGCTGGCGGCGCGGGCGGTGCTCACGCGCGCGCGGCGAGCAGCCGAGGACCTGCACCACCCACCGGTCGGCGGCGGGTGCTGCGGCTGAGCAGGTCGGTCCTCGTCGTCAGTCCTCGTCGTCGTCGCGGTACCGGCGGTCGTCGACGTACTCCTCCTCGATGACGTGCACGGCGGCCTCCTCGGCGCTCGCGGCGCCGCCGGAGATGCCGGCGTCGATGGCGAACCCGTCGGTGCCGCCCGCCTCGACGGCGTCGTCGTCCTCGACCAGCCGGCCGGCGCGGAACTCGTCGCGCTCGGGCCGCGGACGCGCCTCCCAGACCTCGGGCTCCTCCTGGCCGATCCGCTGGTCGATCGTCTCCCGGTGCGCCTCTTCCCACGGCGTCTCGCCGTAGTGGTTCGAGCGCGGCCGCAGCGGGACGGTGTAGCCCTCGTCGAGGAGGTCCTCGACGCCGCGGTCCATCAGCGTGTCCTCGCTGGACAGCTGGTCGGTGTCGCCCTCGCTGTCGAGCTCGGGGTCGGGACTGGTACCGGAGGTGTCGCTCATGCCTCCGACGATAGACCGAGCGCCTCCGCTCGGCAGCGAGGCCGTGCGTCGCGCGCCACAGCCAATGAGGTGGGCCGCGGCGGTGGCGGCAGGGACACTGGATGCATGGGCCACCTCGACATCGGCGGCATCGGGTACTTCCTGCCCGACGGACGCCCCCTGCTCGACGACGTGACGTTCCGGGTGGCCGACGGTGCGCGCGTCGCCCTCGTCGGCCCCAACGGCGCCGGCAAGACCACCCTGCTGCGGATCGTCGCCGGGGACGAGGCGCCGCACGCCGGCTCGATCGGACGCAGCGGCGGCCTGGGGATCATGCGCCAGGACATCGGTCGCATCGACGACGACCGGTCGATCCGGGACCTGCTCGCCTCGCTCGCGTCGCCGGCCGTCCGGGACGCGGCGGTCGAGCTCGCGGCTGCGGAGCTGGCGATCATGGAGACCGACGACG
Source organism: Cellulomonas humilata (assembly GCF_013359775.1). Taxonomy (GTDB): domain Bacteria; phylum Actinomycetota; class Actinomycetes; order Actinomycetales; family Cellulomonadaceae; genus Cellulomonas; species Cellulomonas humilata. The sequence continues at coordinate 113,479 of NZ_JABMCI010000066.1, forward strand.
AGCCCGCGCAGATGCGGTACGCCCAGGCGCTCGTCGACTGGGCCGACGTCGGCGGGTACGAGTCCGAGGCCGGCTGGGACCGTGTGACCGACGCCGTCCTGTCCATCCCGTTCGACGCCGCCCAGCACCGCGAGGTGCGCACCCTGTCCGGTGGCGAGCAGAAGCGGCTCGTCCTCGAGGCCCTCCTGCGCGGCCCCGACGAGGTGCTGCTGCTCGACGAGCCGGACAACGCCCTGGACGTGCCGACGAAGCGGTGGCTCGAGGACAAGCTGCGGGCCTCGAACAAGACCGTGCTGTTCGTGAGCCACGACCGCGAGATGCTCGCGCGCGTGGCCACGCAGGTGGCGACCCTGGAGCCGGGCGTCATGGGGGCCGCGGTCTGGGTGCACGGCGGCGGCTTCGCGTCCTACCACCAGGCGCGCGAGGACCGGCGCTCGCGGCTCGAGGAGCTGCTGCGCAGGTGGGAGGAGGAGCACGCCAAGCTCAAGGACCTCGTGCTCACCCTGCGCACCAAGGCGGCGTTCAACGACGGGCTCGCGTCGCGGTACTCCGCCGCGCAGACCCGGCTGCGCAAGTTCGAGGAGGCCGGCCCGCCGACGTTGCTGGCCCGCGAGCAGAACGTCAAGGTCCGGCTGCGAGGGGGTCGCACCGCCAAGCGCGCGGTGGTCGCGACGGGCCTCGAGCTCACCGGCCTGATGCACCCGTTCGACCTGGAGGTCTGGTTCGGCGAGCGCGTGGCGGTCCTCGGGTCCAACGGGTCGGGCAAGTCCCACTTCCTGCGGCTGCTCGCCGCGGGCGGGAGCGACCCCAGCCCGGAGCACGAGCCTGCGGACGACACCCCGGTGGAGCCCGTGAAGCACACCGGCAAGGTGGTGCTGGGGCCGCGGGTGCGACCCGGCTGGTTCGCGCAGAACCACGGGCACCCGGAGCTCGTCGGACGCACGCTGCTCGAGATCCTGCACCGCGGCGAGGGCCACCGGGCCGGCCTCGGCCGCGAGCAGGCCAGCAAGGCCCTCGACCGGTACGAGCTCGTCTCTGCGGCCGAGCAGCGCTACGAGACCCTCTCCGGCGGCCAGCAGGCGCGTCTGCAGATCCTGCTGCTGGAGCTCGGGGGAGCGACGCTGCTGCTGCTCGACGAACCGACCGACAACCTGGACCTGCACTCCGCCGAGGCGCTCGAGACCGGGCTGGCGGCGTTCGAGGGGACCGTGCTGGCGGTGACCCACGACCGCTGGTTCACCCGGACGTTCGACCGGTTCCTCGTGTTCGGTGCGGACGGCGACGTGGTCGAGACGCCGGAGCCGGTGTGGGACTCCGGCCGGGTGGACCGGGTCCGCTGACCGCTCGTCCGCTGGCTATCAGATGAGGAGCAGGACGGCGAGCGTCGCCATCACCACCGCGATGGCGACGTCGAGCACCTGCCACGCCCGCGGACGGGCGAACACCGGCCGCAGGTAGGTCGCGCCGAACCCGAGTGCCGTGAACCAGGCGACGCTCGCCACCATCGCGCCCGCGCCGAAAGCCCACGCGCCGGGGTCGTGCTGGTGCGCGAGCGAGCCCAGGAGCACGACGGTGTCGAGGTAGACGTGCGGGTTGAGGAACGTGAGTGCCAGGCACGTCGAGAGCACGGCTCCCAGGGCGGCGGGCCCCTCGGTGGCGGGGTCCAGACGCTCCGGGCGGCGCGCTCGGAGGGCGGCGCCGACCGCGAGCACGAGGAGGAACGCGGCGCCGGCGTACCGGGTGACCGCCAGGACGGTCGGGTGGGAGGTGACGAGGGCGCCCAGGCCCGCGATGCCGGCGGCGATCAGCAGCGCGTCGGCGGCCGCGCAGACCGCCACGACCGGCAGCACGTGCTCCCGGCGGATGCCCTGCCGGAGCACGAAGGCGTTCTGCGCGCCGATCGCGACGATGAGGGACAGGCCGGTGAGGAAGCCCGCGAGGGCGGCGGAGGTCACGGGACGACGGTAGGCAACCCGCGCACTGAAGACCAGTTCAGGTTCCTGGAGAACCGTTAGGATCTCTCATGTGGCGTTCGATGCGGACCAGCTGAGCGCCCTCGCGGCCGTGGTGCACGAGGGCAGCTTCGACGCGGCCGCGCGCCGCCTGCACGTGACCCCGTCGGCGGTCAGCCAGCGCATCAAGGCGCTCGAGCAGCAGGTGGGACGCGTGCTGGTGCTGCGCACGCGGCCGTGCCGGCCCACCGAGGACGGCGAGGTCCTGGTGCGGTTGGCGGGCCAGGTCGAGCTGCTGGGGCGCGACGCGATGGGCCTGCTGGTCCCGGCACCGGGTGGCACGCGCGCCCGGCCGGCCACGCGCCGGCTCCCCGTGGCCGTGAACGACGACTCGATGTCCACGTGGTTCCCCGCCGCGGTCGCCGACCTGCCGCCCGACGTCCTGCTCGACCTGCGGCGCGAGGACCAGGACCTGTCCGCTGACCTGCTGCGCGACGGGACGGTGATGGCTGCGGTCACCGCCGACCCGCGTGCGGTGCAGGGCTGCCGGGTCCGCCGCCTGGGCGCGATGCGGTACCTCGCCGTCGCGGCGCCGGAGCGGGCGGAGCGCTGGTTCGCCGACGGGCTCGGTGCGGAGGTGTTCGCGGCGGCGCCGCTCCTGGCGTTCAACAGGGAGGATGGCCTGCAGGAACGCTTCGTGGCCTCGGTCGTCGGCCGGCGCACGGTGACCCCGCGCGTGCACTACGTGCCGTCGCAGTCGGCGTTCGTGGGGCTGGTCGAGGCCGGGCTCGGGTGGGGGATGGTGCCGGAGGTGGCTGCGGCCGAGCGGATCGCGGCAGGCGCCCTGGTGGAGATCCGTGCCGGTCGCCACCTCGACGTGCCGCTCTACTGGCAGCACTGGGCGCTGCGCACGCCGACGCTGGACGACCTGACCGAGCGGGTGGTCCAGGCGGCGTCGGCTGCGCTTCGGCCGGTGCGACGCCACGGGCCGCCCGCCACGGCTGGCTGACCGCCCCGCCACCCCGACGCGTTTTGACCCCCTGGCGGCACGGCGGTTACCCTGGTGACTCGTTGTGCGTCCCCGTTCCGGCGGCTGCCAGTGCCTCTCAGCACTCAGCACCGAGCCAGAACGGCAAGGCTGGTGCGTTCCCGCTCGCCGCCCGGATGCCGACGTGAGCATTCCATCGGCGGACCCGCACCCTGCGGAGTCCCGCCGCGACAAGACTCGCAACGAAACGAAGGCTGACGACCGTGCGCACGTACACACCGAAGCCCGGCGACGTCGAGCGGACCTGGCACATCATCGACGCGAACGATGTCGTCCTGGGTCGCCTGGCCACACATGTGGCCACGTTGCTGCGCGGCAAGCACAAGGCCACTTTTGCCCCCCACGTCGACGGCGGTGACTTTGTCATCGTCATCAACGCGGCCAAGGTGGCACTGACCGGCAACAAGCGCGAGAACAAGCTCGCGTACCGCCACTCCGGATACCCGGGTGGCCTGCGCGCCGTGGCCTACTCCGACCTTCTGGAGAAGCACCCCGAGCGCGCGATCGAGAAGGCTGTCCGCGGCATGCTCCCCAAGAGCTCCCTCGCGCGCCAGCAGCTCACCAAGCTCAAGGTCTACGCCGGTGCGGAGCACCCGCATGCGGCGCAGCAGCCGAAGCCCTTCGAGATCACCCAGGTCTCTCAGCAGGCGTGAGCCGGCTGAGTACAGAGAACAAGGACGCGAGGACACCAGTGGCAGAGACCACGGTCGACATCGACCTCGAGGGCGATGACACCCCCACCAGCTACACCTCCGAGACGGCAGCCCCCACGGGCCGCGGTCAGAGCATCACGGCACCGGCGAACGCGCTCGGCCGTCGCAAGGAGGCCATCGCGCGAGTGCGCCTGGTCCCCGGCACCGGTCAGTGGAAGGTCAACGGGCGCACGCTCGAGGACTACTTCCCGAACAAGGTGCACCAGCAGCTCGTGAACTCCCCGTTCAAGCTCGTCGACGTCGAGGGTCGTTTCGACGTCGTCGCGCGCATCACCGGCGGTGGCGTGAGCGGCCAGGCCGGCGCGCTGCGCCTGGGCATCGCCCGTGCGCTGAACGCGATCGACGAGGAGCACAACCGCCCGGCCCTGAAGAAGGCCGGCTTCCTGACCCGCGACGCCCGCGTCGTGGAGCGCAAGAAGGCCGGTCTCAAGAAGGCCCGCAAGGCACCGCAGTACTCGAAGCGCTGATCACGCGTCTTCGGCCCGATGGCTCCGCCGGTCTTTCGACCAGCGGGGCCATCGGCATGTCTGCGACCATCAGCGAGGGCGGACGCGCGGGGCATGCATCAGCAGCGCCGTGCCGCCAGGACGAAGGAGTCTGACCATGGGCCGACTGTTCGGTACCGACGGCGTGCGCGGGCTCGCCAACCGGGACGTCACCGCCGAGCTGGCGCTCGACCTCTCGGTCGCGGCCGCCCACGTCCTGGGCTCGCTGGGCCAGTTCGAGGGGCACCGTCCTCGCGCGATCGTCGGGCGTGACTCGCGCGCGTCGGGGGAGTTCCTCGCCGCGGCCGTGTCCGCCGGTCTGGCGTCGGCCGGCGTGGACGTCAACAACGTCGGCGTGCTGCCGACGCCCGCGGTCGCCTTCCTCACCGCGGCGCTCGGCGTCGACATCGGCGTGGTGCTCTCGGCGTCGCACAACCCGATGCCCGACAACGGGATCAAGTTCCTGGCGCGCGGCGGGCACAAGCTCGACGACGAGCTCGAGGCCGCCATCGAGGCGCGCATGGGCGAGGACTGGGAGCGGCCGCTCGGCGGGGCCGTCGGTCGCATCCGCGTCGACACCGGCCGCGCGGGCGAGCAGTACATCGAGCACCTGGTCGGCACGATCGACGTGCCGCTGACGGGCCTGCGCATCGCGGTCGACTGCGCGAACGGCGCCGCCAGCGAGGTCGGGCCGGCGACGCTGCGGGCGGCGGGCGCCGACGTCGTCGTCATCAACGCCTCGCCCGACGGGCGCAACATCAACGAGAAGTGCGGCTCGACGCACCCCGAGCAGCTCCAGGCCGCGGTCGTGGCCTCGGAGGCGGACCTCGGCGTCGCGTTCGACGGCGACGCGGACCGGTGCCTGGCGGTCGACGCCGCAGGGAACCTGGTGGACGGCGACCAGATCATGGGGATCCTGGCGATCGCCATGCGCGACCGGGGGGACCTGGTGGACAACACCCTGGTCACCACGGTGATGAGCAACCTCGGCCTGAAGCTGGCCATGACCGAGGCCGGGATCGCCACGATCGACACGGCCGTCGGCGACCGGTACGTGCTCGAGGCCATGCGCGCCGGTGGCTACTCCCTCGGCGGTGAGCAGTCCGGTCACATCATCATGGCGGCGCACGCGACCACCGGCGACGGCGTGCTGACCGCCCTCCAGCTGGCCGCGCGCGTGGCGGCGACCGGATCGACCATCGCCGACCTGGCGGGCGTCGTCCGCCGCCTGCCGCAGACGCTGGTCAACGTGCCGGGGGTGGACAAGGGCCGCGCGAACACCGACGCTCGGCTGCTCGACGCGGTCCGGTCCGCGGAGGAGGGCCTCGGTCGGACGGGCCGCGTGCTGCTGCGGTCGTCGGGCACCGAGGACCTCGTGCGGGTGATGGTCGAGGCAGGCACCCAGTCCGAGGCGGACCGCGTCGCCCGCGAGCTCGCCGACGTCGTCCAGCACCGGCTGGCGCTCTAGTGCCGTCCGGGCCCCAGTGGGACCAGGCGCTGCGCGACGTTGCGCTCTGGATCATCGAGTCGGGCACGCGCTCGCCCGAGGGCGTGGCGCCGATCGTGCAGGCCGGGCACCCGGCGCTGCGCGCGGTGGCGACGCCGTACGACGGGCAGCTGTCCGACGAGGAGCTCGCGGTGCTCGTCGACGTCATGCACCGGACCATGCGGGCGGCGCCCGGGGTGGGGCTCGCCGCGCCGCAGCTCGGTCTGCCCCTGGCGCTCGCCGTGCTCGAGGACCCGGGCTCGATCTCGCCGGAGCACGCGGAAGCGCGGGAGCGTGAGCCGCTGCCGTTCCGCGTCCTGGTGAACCCGAGGTACACGCCGCTGGACGAGGACCGCGTCTCGTTCTACGAGGGCTGCCTCAGCGTGGTCGGCTACCAGGCGGTGGTCGCCCGCGCGCGTCGGGTGCACCTGACCGGTGCGGACGAGCACGGCGCCGCGGTCGACGAGGTCGTCGAGGGCTGGTCCGCGCGGATCGTCCAGCACGAGACCGACCACCTGGGCGGGACGCTGTACCTGGACCGCGCGGAGCTGCGCTCGCTCGCGGCGACCGATGAGCTCGGCGCGCGGTGGTCGGCCGAGCCCAGCCCCGAGGCGGCCGCCCGTGCGCTCTCCTTCCCCCTGGCCTGAACAAGGGCCCGAGGGGGGACCCCGGGTCCGACCCCGGGAGGAATAGGGGCTGCACCAGGGATGAACCGGGGGTCACCCCTATGTCATCCGGGCATCGTCGCGACTTACCGTGGAGCACGACACCGGACGGACCGACCGACGGTGCACGACGCAGGAGCTGATGTCACGTGCTGGAGGGGTGGGCCTTGGCCCTCGTAGGTTCCCCGTGGATCTACGTCGTGCTCTACCTGTTCGCCACGATCGACGGCTTCTTCCCCCCGATCCCCAGCGAGTCCATCGTCATCGCGCTGTCGGTGGTCTCGATGGCGGAGGGCCGGCCCAACCTGGCGCTGATCATGCTCGTCGCGGCGGCCGGCGCGTGGACCGGTGACCAGATCGCCTACCAGATCGGGACCAAGGTCAAGGTGCGGGAGCTGCGGCTGCTGCGGACCCGGCGCGGTCGTGCGGCGGTCGACTGGGCGGAGACTGCCCTGGCGAACCGCGGCGCCGCGTTCATCATCGCCGCCCGGTACATCCCGGTGGGCCGCGTGGCGGTCAACATGACCGCGGGCGCCGTGCACTACAGCCGCCGCCGGTTCATGGGGCTCACCGCGATCGCCGCGCTGACCTGGGGCGCCTACTCGTCGCTGATCGGCATCGGCGCCGGCGCCTGGCTGCACGACAACACGGTCGTGGCCGTGGCGGTCGGCGTGGTCGGTGGACTGGTGATCGGCATCGTCGTCGACTGGATCCTGCGCAGGTTCACCGGGCCCCGCGCGCTCGACCGGACCGCCGCGGCCGCACCCCTGCGGACCGCAGAGGAACCCGTGCGGGAGACCGAGACGGCGCCGCCGGTCACAGGACGCTCACGATCCGACCCCGCCGCCTAACGATCCGGTCTCACCCGGTCATCTGCCCCATGACTGTGCTTACTCTCTGACTGTGCCGACGTCGCTGTCGGTGCTCCCGTGCCTGTCCACACCCCCGGGGGTGGGCATCGGCATGGGCGGAGCAGTCAGGGGGCGAGATGGGCGTACGTGCGCGGTGGGCCGTCGGCCTCGCGCTGCCCGTGGCCCTCGTGGCGGGTCTCGCGTCGTGCAGCGCGCCCGACCCCGCGAGCGACGCGCCGACCGCCGTCGTCGCTCCGGCGGCCGACTGCCTGTCCGCGCCCGTGCTCGCCGACCTGGGCCTCGTCGCGGCAGGAGGGGCAGGGGAGACCGGCACCCCGCACGCCGACGCCCCTGAGCCGGGCCGCGTCCCCGACGACTTCCGGGCAGCGAGCGTGGTCGTCTGCTCGCCGGGGGGCACCCTGCACGACTCGTCCGGCACGTGGGTGGCCCTCACCGCGAGCTGGCGCGAGGGGGATCTCGCCCCGCTCGTCGCCGCCCTGCGGCGTCCGTCGGCCCCCCGTGGCGGCACGTGCAGCACTGCCGCGGTCGTCCCGCCGGCCCTCTGGCTGGTGGACGCCCTGGGTCAGGCCATCCGGCCGGTGTGGCCCACGGACCGCTGCGGATCGCCGCAGCCGGCGGTCTCGGCCGCGCTCGACGCGCTCGAGGAGACGGACAGCGAGCAGTACCCGGTGCGGCTCATCGCGCCCGCGGAGACGCCCACCGCGCGCCCCTGAGCTACAGCTTGCGGAGCCGGACGCGCTCCACCGAGTGGTCGCTCCCCTTGGTCAGCACGAGGGTCGCCCGGCTGCGGGTGGGCAGGATGTTCTGCACCAGGTTGGGCTCGTTGATCGAGCCCCAGATCCCCTCGGCGAGCTCGACCGCCTCGTGGTCGCTCAGCGCCGCGTACCGGTGGAAGTACGACTCCGGCCGGGCGAACGCGGTCTCCCGGAGCGTCAGGAACCGGTCCACGTACCAGCGGCGGACGTCGCTGGTCCGGGCGTCCACGTAGATCGAGAAGTCGAAGAAGTCGCTGACCGCGAGGTTGGACGTGCCCTCGGCGGTCGGTCGGGCGGGCTGGAGCACGTTGAGGCCCTCGACGATGAGCACGTCGGGCCGGTTCACGACGGTCTCGCGGCCCGGGATGATGTCGTAGGTGAGGTGGTCGTACACCGGCGCGCGGACCTCGGGGCGACCGGCCTTCACCTTGGACACGAAGCGCAGCAGGGCGCGGCGGTCGTACGACTCCGGGAAGCCCTTGCGGTCCATCAGCCCGCGGCGCTCCAGCTCGGCGTTGGGGTACAGGAAGCCGTCGGTGGTGATCAGCTGGACGCGGGGCGTCGCGGGCCAGCGGGCGAGGAGCTCGCGCAGGAGTCGCGCGGTGGTGGACTTGCCGACCGCGACGGAGCCGGCCACGCCGATGACGAACGGGGTCCCGCCGACGTCCTCGCGCAGGAACGTGCTCGACGCCGCGTGCAGACCGCGGGTGGCCTCGATGTGCAGGTCCAGCAGGCGGGAGATCGGCCGGTAGATGGCGTCGACCTCGGCCAGGTCGATCGGGTCGCCGAGGCCCGCGAGGCGCTCCACGTCCGCGTCGGTCAGGGGCAGCGGGGTGGACGCGGAGAGCCGCGTCCAGGCGTCGCGGTCCAGGTCGACGTAGGGCGTGGCCGGGGTCAGCGACGGTGGCACGGTGACGATTGTGCCTGAGCGGCGAACAGGAGGCGCACCGGGAGACCGTCGGGCGCCCCGGTAGACTCCCCGCCATGTGTGGAATCGTCGGTTACGTCGGTAGCCAGGTAGCCAGCGATCATCCGCTGGACGTCGTGCTGGAGGGCCTGCGGCGGCTCGAGTACCGCGGGTACGACTCCGCGGGCGTCGCGCTCGTCAGCCCGGACGGCAAGCTCGCGACCGCGAAGAAGGCGGGCAAGCTGGCCAACCTGGTCGAGGAGCTCGACCTGCGCCCGCTCCCGGTCTCGACCGCGGCCATCGGGCACACCCGGTGGGCGACGCACGGCGGCCCGACCGACGTGAACGCGCACCCGCACGTGGCCGGCAAGCTCGCGGTGATCCACAACGGCATCGTGGAGAACTTCGCCTCGCTCAAGGCCGGTCTGCTGGCCGAGGGCGTCGTGTTCCTCTCCGAGACCGACACCGAGGTCGCCGCGCAGCTCATCGCGCGCGCCTACGAGGTCACCGGGGACCTGACCGCGGCGATGACCGAGGTCGCCCGCTCGCTGCACGGCACGTTCACCCTGCTGGCCGTGCACGAGGACGCGCCGGACGTCGTGGTGGGCGCCCGGCACGACTCCCCGCTGGTGGTCGGCATCGGTGAGGGCGAGAACTTCCTCGGTTCCGACGTCGCGGCGTTCATCTCGCACACGCGCGAGGCCCTCGAGCTGGGGCAGGACCAGGTGGTGACCATCACCCCCGACTCCGTCTCGGTCACCGGGTTCGACGGGCTGCCGGCGCAGGCGCGCCGGTACACCGTCGACTGGGACGCCGCCGCCGCCGAGAAGGGCGGCTTCGCGTCGTTCATGGACAAGGAGATCCACGACCAGCCGCACGCCGTCGCGGACACGCTCCTGGGCCGCACTGACGCCCGCGGGCGCCTGGTGCTCGACGAGGTGCGGATCGACGAGTCGGTCCTGCGGTCGGTCGACAAGATCGTCGTCGTCGCCTGCGGCACCGCCGCCTACGCCGGCCACGTGGCCAAGTACGCGATCGAGCACTGGTGCCGGATCCCCGTCGAGGTGGAGCTGGCGCACGAGTTCCGGTACCGCGACCCCGTGGTCAACGAGCGGACGCTGGTCGTCGCCGTGTCGCAGTCCGGGGAGACCATGGACACGCTCATGGCCGTGCGGCACGCGCGCGAGCAGGGCGCCAAGGTGCTGGCCCTGGTGAACACGCACGGGTCGACCATCCCGCGCGAGGCGGACGCGGTCCTCTACACGCACGCCGGCCCGGAGATCGCGGTGGCGTCCACCAAGGCGTTCCTGGCCCAGATCACGGCCGCGTACCTGCTGGGGCTGTACCTCGCGCAGCTGCGCGGCAACAAGTTCGCCGACGAGGTGGCGGAGATCCTCACCGAGCTGCGGGCCATGCCCGACAAGATCCAGCAGGTGCTGGACCGCGCGGACCGGGTGCGGCAGACGGCGCGGTCGATGGTGGACACCACGTCCGTGCTGTTCCTGGGTCGGCACGTCGGGTTCCCGGTGGCCATGGAGGGTGCGCTCAAGCTCAAGGAGCTCGCCTACATCCACGCCGAGGGGTTCGCCGCCGGGGAGCTCAAGCACGGCCCGATCGCGCTGATCGAGGAGGGGCAGCCGGTGTTCGTCATCGTGCCCTCGCCGCGCGGTCGCGACTCGCTGCACTCCAAGGTGGTCTCCAACATCCAGGAGATCCGCGCCCGTGGTGCGCGCACGCTGGTGATCGCCGAGGACGGCGACACGGACGTGCTGCCGTACGCGGACGAGGTGTTCTACGTCCCGCAGTCGCCGACCCTGCTGGCGCCCCTGCTGGCCGTGGTGCCGCTCCAGATCTTCGCGTGCGAGCTGGCCACCGCCAAGGGGCTCGACGTGGACCAGCCGCGCAACCTCGCGAAGTCCGTCACGGTCGAGTGATGTGCGCATGAGCCCAGCGTGATCATCGGCGTCGGGATCGACGTCGTCGACGTCGCGCGGTTCGTCGACACCCTGCACCGGGTGCCCGCCCTGCGCGACCGGCTGTTCACGCCCGAGGAGCGGCAGATGCCGGAGACCTCGCTGGCCGCGCGGTTCGCGGCCAAGGAGGCGATCGCCAAGGCGCTCGGCGCTCCCGCGGGGATGAGCTGGCAGGACGCGACGGTGCGCCGGATCTCCGGTGCGCAGCCGGTGGTGGAGGTGGTCGGCACGGTCGCCGCCGCTGCGGCCGCGCTCGGCGTGGACCGGTTCCACCTGTCCATCTCCCACGACGCCGGCATCGCGTCCGCCGTGGTGGTCGCCGAGCGCGACTGACGCCTCAGCGCAGCGCGGGGACGACCTCGTTCTCGAACAGCTCGATGCCCGAGCGGTCGTAGGCGGCCTCCGCGAAGTAGGTGATCGCGTAGGTCATGCCGAGCGCCTGGAGGGCCTGGAGCTTCTCGACGATCTGCTCCGGGGTGCCCACCAGCGGGCCGTTGCGGAAGTCCTCGGCGATCCCGGCCGCCTTGGCGGGCACGGTGGTGCTCAGGTGCTCCTCGACCCAGGCGATCCGGTCGTCGACGTCGGCCTGCGTGGCCCCGATGACGACGTTGTAGTTGGCCGAGCGGGTGATCTCCTCGAACGGGCGCCCGATCGCCTCGCAGTGCCCGCGCAGGATCTGCGACTTGTGCGCGAACCCCTCAAGGGACCCGTCGAAGTTGGTGTACGTCGCGTGCTCGGCCGCGATGCGCAGCGTCTTCTTCTCGCCGCCGCCCGCGATCCACAGCGGCGGTCCGTCCACCTGGAGGGGCAGCGGCGACAGCTGCGCGCCGTTGACCTGGTAGTGCTCGCCGTCCAGCGTCGCGGTGCCGTTGGTCCACATCTGCTTGAAGATCTGCACGCCCTCGTCGAGCATCGCGATCCGGGTGCCGGCGGACGGGAAGCCGTAGCCGTACGCGAGCCACTCGTGCTCGTACCAGCCGGCGCCGATGCCCATCTCCACGCGGCCGCCCGAGATGATGTCGGCCGTGGTGGCCACCTTGGCCAGGTAGGCCGGGTTGCGGTACGCCATGCAGGTGCACATCTGGCCCAGCCGGACGCGGCTGGTCGAGGCGGCGAACGCGTTGATGAGGCTCCAGGCCTCGTGGGTGGCCTCGCCGTTGGGCTCCGGCACCGCGTGGAAGTGGTCGTAGACCCAGATCGAGTCGTAGGCGGTGCCCTCGTCGGCGTGCTTGGCCAGACCGCTCATGGTCTGCCAGTGGTCGTGGGGGTCGATGCCGGTGAGGTCCTGCCGCCAGCCCTGAGGGATGAAGAGTCCGAAGCGCATGCCGGGCACGTTACCTGCGCATCCGGCGGCGTGCCCCCGCTCCGGTCGAATCGATCCGAACAGACAGCCGGTCCGCCGACCCACCAGGATGAGAGTCGTGCTGCAGACCTGGACCTCCGCGCAGGTGCGCGCTGCCGAGCAGCCCCTGCTGGCTGCGGGCGTCCCGTTGATGGAGCGCGCCGCGTTCGCCCTGCACGTGCACACGGCCGCCGCGCTGCGGGAGCTGCGGGGCGGCGTGGCAGGCGCGCGGGTGGTCGTGCTCGTCGGGCCGGGCAACAACGGGGGCGACGCCCTGTACGCCGGGGCGCTGCTGGCCCGCCGCGGCGTCGCCGTCCACGCGGTGCTGACCGCGACGCGCGCCCACGAGGCGGGGCTGGCCGCGCTCCTGCGGGCCGGCGGCCGCGCGGTGCAGCTGGCCGAGCCGGTCGACGAGGTCGCGGCGCTCGCAGCCGGCGCCGACGTCGTGCTCGACGGCGTGCTCGGCATCGGGGCGGACGGCTCCGGGCTGCGCGGGGTCTCCGGCGCGCTCGTCGACGCGATCGTCGCGCGCGGCCGCCCGTACGTCGTCGCGGTCGACCTGCCGTCGGGACTCGGGGTCGACGACGGGCGTCGCGACGGCGTCGTGCTCGACGCCGACCTCACGGTGACGTTCGGCGCCGCGAAGCCCTGCCTGCTGCTTCCCCCGGGTGCCCGTGCGGCCGGGCGGGTGGTGCTGGTCGACCTCGGCCTCGACCCGGCCGGAGCCCCCGAGGTGGTCCGGCTCGACCCGTCCGACGTCGCCGCCCTCTGGCCCGTGCCGGCGCCGGACGCGCACAAGTACACCCGGGGCGTCCTCGGGGTGGTGGCGGGTTCGCGCGCGTACCAGGGCGCCGCCGTGCTGACCACGGGTGCGGCCGTCCGTGCGGGTGTCGGGATGGTGCGGTACCTGGGCGACGCGGGGGACGCCGTCGTCGCGGCGCACCCGGAGGTGGTCGTCGGCCACGGGCGGGTGCAGGCGTGGGTGTTCGGGCCGGGGGTCTCGCCGGACGACGCAGGCCAGCGACGGCGGATCGAGTACGCGTTCGAGCACGTGCTGGAGCGCGGGGAGGCCGCGGTGGTCGACGCCGGTGCCCTGGAGCTGCTGCCGCCGCACGTCGGGCCCCACGCGGTGCTCACCCCGCACGCGGGGGAGCTTGCTCGCGTGCTGACCCTGCGGGGTGAGCAGGTCGACCGGGCCGGGGTCGAGGCGGAGCCGCTGCGCTGGGCCCGCCGCGCCCACGAGCTGACGGGCGCGACGGTCCTGCTCAAAGGGCCGGTGACGGTCGTCGCGGGGGCGCACGGGGCGGTCTACGCGCAGGCGGACGCGCCGGCGTGGCTCTCGACCGCGGGGGCAGGGGACGTGCTGGCGGGACTGCTGGGCGCCCTGCTCGCCGGCCGCGTGGACGACGTGCACGACGACCCTTCGCTCGCCGCGGCGCTCGCGGCGACGGCTGCACTGGTGCACGGGCGCGCCGCGCACCGCGCCAACCCCGACGGCCCGATCAGTGCCCGGGCGGTGGCGGACGCCCTGCCGGGCACGATCGCGGAGGTCCTCGCCGGATGACGCTCACCCCCGAGCTGCTCGCCCGCGTGGACGCTCTGCTGGCGAACGGCCCGCGCCGGCTCCTCGGCATCGTCGGGGCGCCCGGCGCCGGGAAGTCGACGGTGGCCGCGGACGTGGTCGCCGCCGTCGGGAGTACCGCGGTCGCCGTGCCGATGGACGGGTTCCACCTCGCGCAGACCGAGCTCGAGCGGATCGGCCGCGCGGACCGCAAGGGGGCGCCGGACACGTTCGACGCGGACGGCTTCGTCGCGCTGCTGACCCGCCTGCGGGACCCGGCGCGCACCGTCTACGCCCCCGAGTACCGCCGCGACCTGCGCAACCCGGTGGCCGGCGCCATCGCGGTCCCGCCCGCAGTCCGGCTGGTAGTGGTCGAGGGGAACTACCTGCTGCTCGACGACCACGGGTTCGGCCCCGTGGCGGACCTGCTCGACGAGACGTGGTTCCTGGCGCCCGACGACGGCCTGCGGCTGGACCGGCTGGTGGCGCGGCACGAGGCGTTCGGCAAGTCCCCCGAGGCCGCCCGCGCCTGGTCGCACGGCCCGGACGAGCGCAACGCCCGGCTCGTCGCGGCGACCGCCGGGCGTGCCGACGTGATCGTCCGTCCCGCCTGACGGACGGTGCGAGACTGGTCGCCGTGAGCTACCCCGCACGCGCAGTCGTCGACCTCGCCGCCGTCCGCGCCAACGTCCGGTCGCTGGCCGCCCACGCACCGACCGCCCAGGTGATGGCCGTCGTCAAGGCGGACGGCTACGGGCACGGCCTCGTGCCGACGGCCACGGCTGCCCTGGCCGGGGGCGCCACCTGGCTCGGTGCCGCCCAGGTGGACGAGGTCCTCGCCCTGCGGCGCGCAGGGATCGCCGACGCCCGGATCCTCACGTGGCTGTACGCACCCGGTGCCGCCCTGCGCGAGGCCGTCGAGGCGGACATCGACGTCTCCGTCTCCGCGCCGTGGGCCCTGGCCGAGCTCGCCGCCGCCGCGCGGGCGTCGGGCCGGACCGCGCGCGCCCACCTCAAGGTCGACACCGGCCTGGGCCGGAACGGGCTGACGCCGGGCGACCTGGCGGACGTGCTCCCCGAGGTCCTGCGCCTGCGGGCGGAGGGGGCCGTCGAGGTGGTCGGGCTCTGGAGCCACTTCGCGTTCGCCGACGAGCCCGAGCACCCGACAGTGAAGCTCCAGGCCGAGGTGTTCGCGGAGACCCTCGAGACGGTCGAGCGCGCCGGCGTGACCCTCGAGGTCCGGCACCTGGCCAACTCGGCGGCCACGCTCACCACGCCGGCCGCGCACTACGACCTGGTGCGGCCGGGCATCGCGGTCTACGGGCTGTCGCCGGTGCCGCAGCTCGGGGGACCCGACGACTTCGGGCTCGTGCCCGCGATGACGCTGGAGGCCGAGCTGGCGAACGTCAAGCGCGTCCCCGCCGGGCAGGGTGTCTCGTACGCGCACCAGTACGAGACCCCGCAGGACACCGTGCTCGGCCTGGTGCCCCTCGGGTACGCCGACGGCATCCCGCGGCACGCGTCCGGCACGCAGGAGCGGCCCGGCGGACCGGTGCGGGTGGGCGGCCGCACGCTCGGGGTGGCCGGCCGCGTGTGCATGGACCAGGTGGTGCTCGACCTCGGCCCGGGCGCCACGGAGCAGGCCGGGGACCGGGTGGAGCTCTTCGGCACCGGGCGCGACGGCGGGCCGACCGCAGAGGACTGGGCGCGCGTCGCGGGAACCATCTCCTACGAGATCGTCACCCGGGTCGGCGCGCGTGTCCCGCGGGTGCACGTCGACAGCGAGGTCCCGGCATGAGCGCCGTCACCGTCCGGCTCCCCGACGCCGACGCCACCCGCGCGTACGGCCGGGCGCTCGCGGGCGTGCTGCGGGCGGGTGACCTCGTCGTGCTCACGGGCGACCTGGGGGCGGGCAAGACGACGCTCACGCAGGGGATCGGGGTCGGGCTGCACGTGCGCGGGCAGGTGGCGTCGCCGACGTTCATCATCGCCCGCGAGCACCCGCCGGTCCCGCGCGAGGACGGCTCGACCGGTCCCACGCTCGTGCACGTCGACGCGTACCGGCTCGGCTCGCTCGACGAGGTGGACGCCCTCGACCTCGACGCGAGCCTGGAGGAGGCCGTGACCGTGGTCGAGTGGGGTGAGGGCTGGGTGGAGTCGCTCGCGCAGGACCGCCTCGAGGTCGTCCTGGCCCGCCCCCGCGGCGGCGCGCTGACCGACGACGACCTCGACGACGCGGCCGCGGGGGAGCGTGTGGTCACCGTGCGTGCCGTGGGCGCACGCTGGGCGGACGTCGCGCTGCCCGACGCCGACCCGGTGGCAGGCTGAGCGCCGTGCCCGTCCTCGCCCTCGACACCTCCGCCGCCGTCGCGGTTGCCCTGACCGACGACGCCGGGGTGGTCCTCGCCGCCCGCTCCGACGCGCAGCAGCGGCACCACGCCGAGCTGCTGGCCCCGATGATCGCGGACGTCCTCGCGGAGGCGGGCGTGGACCGGCGCGAGCTCACCGCCGTGGTCGTCGGCACCGGTCCTGCGCCGTTCACCGGCCTCCGGGTCGGGCTCGTCACGGCCCGGACCCTCGCGCTCGCGCTCGGCATCCCCGTGCACGGCGTCCCGAGCCTCGACGCGGTGGCGCTCCAGGCGTCGCGCGCCCTGCCGCCCGGCACGGACGTGCTCGTGGTCACCGACGCGCGGCGCCGCGAGGTCTACTGGGCCCTGTACCGGCTGGTCGAGCCGGGCGCGATCGACGTGCTCGCCGGCCCGGAGGTCGCGGCGCCCGCTGATGTCGCCGCCGACCCGCGCACCGTGGGCGCCGTGGCGATCGGACGGGGAGCGCTCCTGTACGCCGAGGTGCTGAGCGGTGGTGCCACGACCGACGTGCTCGACCCCGACCCCGCCGACCTCGCGCGACTGGCGCTGGCGCGGACCGCCGCGGGCCAGCCGCTCGGCACCGAGCCGCTGTACCTGCGCCGCCCGGACGCCGTCCCGCAGGCGGCCCGCAAGCGCGTGCTGGGATGACCGGGCAGCCGGTCGAGGTCGTCGTCCGCCCCCTGCGCCCGGCGGACCTGCCGGCCCTGATGCGCATGGAGGTGGAGCTGTTCGAGGCGGCCGCCTGGTCGCCCGAGAGCCTGGCCTCCGAGATCGGGGGACCCGGGCGGTGGTACGTGGGGGCGGTCGTCGACGGCGAGCTGGTCGGGTACGCGGGCCTGTGGTTCGACGGGTTCGACGCGCAGGTGATGACCATCGGCACCGACGAGCGGTTCCAGGGGCGCGGCCTGGGCCGGCACATGCTGGAGAACCTGCTGGACCGGGCCCGCACGCTGGGCGCCGCGGTGGTGCTCCTCGAGGTGCGCGTGGACAACGACCCCGCCATCCACCTGTACGAGAGCGTGGGCTTCGAGAAGCTCGGGATGCGCCGGGCCTACTACCAGCCGGGCAACATCGACGCGTGGACCATGCGCCTGGCGCTGCGCCACGACGAAGGGGGACCTGCATGACCCGGGACGCGGTCATCGTGGACGCCGAGGGGCTAGCGGCGGCGCTCGCGGGCGACGAGCCGCCCGTGCTGCTCGACGTGCGCTGGGCGCTGGGGCAGACCGACGGGCACGAGCGGTACCTGGCGGGGCACCTGCCGGGCGCGGTCTTCGTGGACCTGGACACCGAGCTGGCCGCGCCGCCGACCCCGCAGGACGGCCGGCACCCGCTGCCCGACCTCGGCCGGCTCGAGGCGGATGCGCGCCGCTGGGGCCTCTCCGGCGACCGGGCGGTCGTGGCGTACGACGCCGTCGGCGGGATGTCGGCGGCCCGCGTCTGGTGGCTGCTGCGCTGGGCCGGCCTCCGGGACGTACGGCTGCTGGACGGCGGGCTCGCGGCGTGGACCGCGGCGGGGTTCGCCCTCGAGGCCGGATCGGTGACGCCGGAGCCCGGAGACGTGGTGCTGGTCCCCGGTGCGCTGCCGACGATCGACGCCGACGAGGCCGCGGCCTGGACCGGATCCCTGCTCGACGCCCGCGCGGCCGAGCGGTACGCCGGTGACGTCGAGCCGGTCGACCCGCGGGCGGGCCACATCCCGGGGGCGGTCTCGGTGCCGACCGCGGGGAACGTCGGCGCCGACGGGACGTTCCTGCCCGACGAGCAGCTGCGCGCGCGGTTCGCCGGCGTGGCCGGTCCGGTCGCGGTGTACTGCGGGTCCGGCGTCACCGCGGCGCACGAGGTGGCCGCGCTGGCCTCGATCGGCGTCGAGGCGGCGCTGTACCCGGGCTCGTGGTCGCAGTGGTCGAACGACCCCGCACGCCCGGTGGAGACGGGGAAGGCCGCGACCCCCGAGGGGACCGCGGCCTCCTGAGCCTGGTTGGTCAGACCGAGAGCGACGCCTGCGCGTAGCTCAGGCGCTCGGCGCGCGGGTAGTGCGTGCCGGCACCCTCGACGTGCCCGACGTTCACGACGAGGAGCGACTTCCAGCCGTTCTCCGCGAAGAAGTCGGCATCGATGCCCTGGGCGTCCATGCCGCCCATGGGGCCGGCGGCCAGGCCCGCGGCGCGCAGGCCGACGATCAGGTAGCCGGCCTGGATGAGGGCGTTCATCCGAGCCATCGACTCGCGCTGCTCGGGCTGACCCTCGAGCGCGTCGGCGAGCGCGGCCATGTGCGGCGCGAGCGTCGGGATGTGCGCGTGGAAGCCGGTGTCGGCGGCGAGGACGAGCGTGACGGGGGCCTCGAGCACGCGATCGCGGTTGCCCTCGTTCATGTGGGCAGCCAGGCGTCGGCGGGCGTCGGGGGTGCGGACCACGAGCAGGCGCAGGGGGACCGTGTTGAGGGCGGTGGGGCCCCACTTGACCAGGTCGTAGACCGCGGCGAGCTGCTCGTCGCTGACCTCGTCGGGGGTGAACGCGGCGGCGGTGCGGGCCTCGCGGAACAGGAGGTCCGCGACGTCGTCGCCGACCGCCAGGCCGGAGGTGGGGAAGTCGAGGCCGTCCAGGACTGTGGCGTCAGTGGTCATGTGTCGTTGAAGCGTCAACTATCCATGGTTGTTCCGGGCAGCGAGGTGGCGGTCGTCACACCGTCGCGGCCACCTATCCTGGTGCCCATGGCTGACCCCCTCGTGCTCGGGATCGAGACGTCCTGCGACGAGACCGGCGTGGCCCTCGTGCGCGGCTACGACCTGCTGGTCGACGCCGTCGCCAGCTCGGTGGACGAGCACGCGCGCTTCGGCGGGATCATCCCCGAGATCGCCTCGCGAGCCCACCTCGAGGCCATGGTCCCGACCATCGAGCGGGCGCTGGCCACAGCCGACGTCTCGCTCGGCGCGGTCGACGCCATCGCGGTCACCGCTGGCCCCGGCCTCGTCGGCCCCCTCACCGTGGGGGCCTCCGCGGCCAAGGCGCTCGCGCTCGCGCTGGACAAGCCCCTGTACGGCGTCAACCACGTGATCGGGCACGCCGTCGTGGACGAGCTGGTGGACGGCGCGTTCCCGGAGCGGGTCATGGCGCTCGTCGTCTCGGGCGGGCACTCGTCCCTGCTGCTGCTCGACGACACCGTCCGCGTCACCGAGCTCGGCTCGACGCTCGACGACGCGGCGGGGGAGGCGTTCGACAAGGTGGGTCGCCTGCTCGGCCTGCCGTACCCCGGCGGCCCGCACATCGACCGGCTGGCCCGCGAGGGGGACCCGGCCGCCATCCGTTTCCCGCGGGGCCTCACGGCCGCGAAGGACCAGGCCGCGCACGCCGCCGACTTCTCGTTCTCCGGGCTCAAGACGGCCATCGCGCGGTGGGTGGAGGCCCGGCAGGACGCGGGCCTGGAGGTTCCGCTCCCCGACGTGGCCGCGTCGTTCGCCGAGGCCGTGGCCGACGTGCTGACCGCCAAGACGATCGCCGCCTGCCGGGCGCACGGTGTGGACACCCTGGTGGTCGGTGGGGGGTTCTCCGCCAACTCCCAGCTGCGGGAGATGGCCGCGAAGCGCTGCGCCGAGGCCGGCATCGAGCTGCGCATCCCGCCCATCCGCTACTGCACGGACAACGGCGCCATGATCGCCGCGCTCGGCTCCGCGGTCGTGCGCCGGGGGCTGCCGCCGTCGTCGCTGGACCTGCCGGTCGACTCCTCGATGCCGCTCACCCAGGTGCTCGTCTGAGGACCTTCTGCCCTGTCGCGCCGGGACGCTCCGGCGTGCTATGAGGGGACGGCGTCGCGCCGCGGCGCCGGTCCTGAGGCGGTGGGTGTGGTGCGAGGCGGACGAGTCCTGGTGGCGGTGGCGTCGGCGGCGGTGCTGACGGGCTGCGTGACGGTGAACCAGCAGCAGGCCGGTCCCGGCATGATGCACGGTCGCGGGGCGGGTGTCGCCCGCTCGGCGTGCACCCCGACCGCCGACCCGGGATCGGTAGCCATGGTCATGCTCGGCGACGGCCGCATGCTGCGCCGGATGCACGGCAGCGCCGCGGTGCTCCGGGTCATGCCCGCGTCGGTGCCGGAGGGATCGGTGACGCTGGTCGCGCGGAACATGGGGCTGCGGACCCACGAGCTCGTCGTGCTTCCCCTGGCCCACGGCGCGTCCGTCGGCGAGCTGCCGCAGGGCGCCGACGGTGCCGTGGACGAGACCGGCAGCCTGGGTGAGGCGTCGGCCCCGTGTGCCGAGGGCGCCGGCGACGGTCTGCCCTCCGGGGCGGTGGGGTGGGTCACGCTCGACCTCCCGGCCGGACGCTACGAGGTCGTCTGCAACCTGCCGCACCACTACGCGGCCGGGATGTTCGACGAGCTCGTCGTCTCGGAGGTGAGCTAGGCGACGGTCATGCGGACGGACCCCTGTGCGCTGCGTGTGCCCCACGCCCGCCACACCCGGGCGCCCAGCAGGAACGGCACCGTGAAGACGGCGGCGTAGAACACCAGCGCCTGCCAGGTCAGCGTGAAGCCCGTCGAGATCTCGCCGTCGTCGTGGGTGTAGACGACCGTGGCGCCGAGGAACTCCCGCTCGACCGTCCCGCCGCCCAGCTGGTCGAGCGTGTCGAGGGTGCCGATGGTGTACGCCACGACGAGGTAGACGACCGCGCCGACGGCAAGAGCGCCCCACACGGCTCCGGTGGTCCAGCGCGGCACCGGCCGGCCGAGCCCGCTCAGGTAGCTCTCTGCGAGGACGCGGGGGTGGCCCAGGTCCGCCACCGCCTGACGCATCCCGACCTCGGCGGACGCCGCCGTCAGCTCGGTGCGGAGCTCGCGGACCACCCGCTTGTACTTCGGGAAGTCCTGGAGGGCCCAGCTGAACCGCGTCAGGTAGCGCTCACGGATCAGGGTGTCGCGCAGCGTGGTGCTCATGAGGACTCCTTCGTGGTGGCTCGGGCGAGCAGGTGGTCGACCGTGACGGCGAGCTGTCGCCAGGCGCGAGCCGTGCTCCAGAGCTGCTCGGCACCGGTGCCGGTGGGCAGGTAGTACTTGCGGGCCGGTCCCGCGGTGGACGCGACGAGGCGCGACGAGATCTGCCCGTCGCGCTCGAGCCGGTTGAGCACCGGGTACACCGTCCCGGCGCTGAGGTCGTCGAGGCCGGCGTCGTGGAGGCGGGTGACCAGCTCGTACCCGTAGGACTCGCGCTCGGTCAGGAGCGCGAGCACGAGCATCGGGAGCACTCCCTTGAGGAGCTGGGGGTCGCGGGGCTCGTCCATGACCGACACGGTATTGCCTAGTAGTAGGCAATGACAAGTAGTGGGCGACGCTGGATTCCGGACTAGAGCGGGCGGCCGGCCTTCAGCTCCGCGACGAGCGAGCGCACGACGGCGTCGAGCTCGCCGGCGTGACGTCGGGCGACCGCGCGCTGCCGCTGGTACGACGCCCCGCGGCGCAGGATCACGCGCACCTGCTCGAGCTCGGCGGCGCACCCGAGCCGCTCGGCGACGGGGGCCAGGTCGACGAGCCAGCGACCGATCGCCTCCGTGACCAGCTCCTCGTCACCGGCGGCGTTCGTGATGATGATCGCGTCCATGCCGTACCGCGCGGAGCGCCACTTGTTCTCCTGGGCGAACCACGGCGGCAGCATCGGCAGGGGCTCGCCGCGGTCCAGCATCGACGAGAAGTGCTCGACGAAGCAGTGCGTCAGGGCGGAGATCGCCGCCACCTCGAGCAGGTTGGAGGCACCGTCGGCGATCCGCATCTCCAGGGTGCCGAACCGCGGCGCCGGCCGGATGTCCCACCGGATCTCGTCGAACTGGTCGATCACGCCGGTGTGCAGCATGTCGCCGACGTACTGCTCGAGCTGCGACCACTCCTCGAAGGCGAACGGCAGGCCCGCGGTCGGCAGCTGTTGGAACAGCAGCGCGCGGTTGGAGGCGTAGCCGGTGTCCTTGCCGCCCCAGAACGGGGACGACGCCGACAGCGACAGGATGTGCGCGAAGACGCTGAGCATGGCCCGGGAGATCGGCAGCACCTTGTCGCGGTCCTCGATGCCGACGTGCACGTGCACCCCGTAGATGAGCATCTGCCGGCCCCACCACTGCGTCCGGTCGATGAGGGTGGCGTACCGCTGCTTGTCGGTGACCTTCTGCTGCGCCCAGCGGGCGAACGGGTGCGTGGCGCCGCCCATGAGCTCGATGCGCAGCGGGGACGCGGCGGCCTCCACCTCGTCGAGCGCGCGCTGGAGGTCGGCCGTCGCCTCGGCGACCGTGCGGCACTTGCCCGAGCGGATCTCGACGGTGTTGAGCAGCAGCTCCTGCGTGATGAGCGGGTGCTCGGAGCCGTCGGCGGGCCGGACGGTCGCCAGGATCGCCTCCGCGGCCTGACGCAGGTCCCCGGAGTCCGCGTCGACGAGCGCGACCTCCCACTCGATCCCGACGCTCGACCGTTCGGAGTGCGCGAACGGCACCCGCACCGGCGCGGCCATCAGACGGGCTCCACCACGAGCACCTGCTGGCTGCCCGCGACGCGCGTGAGGATGATCGTCCCGGTCGCGCTGCCGCGCAGGTCCAGCTGCCGGCGAAGCTGCTCCGGCACCACCGCGGTCCCGCGCTTCTTGATGGTCAGCTTCCCCACGTCACGACCTCGCAGGTAGGTCCGGAGCCGCTTGAGACCGAACGGCATGGTGTCCAGCACGCGGTACGCGGTGGCGGTGGGCACCGGGACGAGCGCGTCAGAGGTCACGTAGGCGATCGTGGCGTCCACCAGGTGCCCGCGCACCTGGTGCGCCACCTCGCCGACCAGTCCGGCACGGATCACAGCCCCGTCGGGCTCGTAGAGGTAGCCGCCGACCGGTCCCACGGAGGGTCGTTCGTCGCTCGTGGGATGCACGACGTGGGCCTCACCGGAGCGCAGGACCAGGGCGGACCGGCCGGGGCCCTCGGGCGCCAGCGGGCCGAACCAGAGGCCGACCTCGACCACGTCGCCGTCGACCGAGACCCACTGGGCCTGCGCGTCGTCGGGCAGGGCGGTGTGCGGGATGCCGGGGCCCAGCTTGAGGCCGAGGGCGGGCACCCGTTCCCGCACCGCGAGCACCGCGTCCAGGGACGGCTCGTAGGCGGCGGGGTCGAAGACGCGGCTGCCCGACGAGGTCCGGCGGGCCGGGTCGGCGTACACGCCGTCGACCCCCTCGGCCTCGAGGTCGAGGGCGAGCCCGTCGCCGTGCCGCACCACGGCGTCGGGGAAGTGCCGCAGGTTCACGGTGGCGATCGCCGCGGTGGCCTCGTCGACGTCGATGGCCAGCACCCGCAGCCCGATGCCCGCGAACGCCATGGCGTCCGCGCCGATCCCCGTGGTGAGGTCGGCGACCAGGGTGCTGCCGGCGTCGCGGAACCGGCGCGCGTGGTGGGCCGCGACCGTGAGGCGGGTCGCCTGCTCGAGCCCGGCGGCGGTGAAGAGCATGCCGTCCGCGAACGTCCCGAACTTCGCGGCGGCCTTCGCGCGCAGGCGCGACTGGGTGAGTGCGGCGGCGACGAGCGCGGGGTCGATGCCCTCGTCGCGCATCCGCTCCGACAGCGCCAGCGTGCGGCTCTCGTCGTAGGGCGGCAGGGCGGACAGCAGGGCCCAGCCCGCCGGGCTCAGCAGCTGGGCGATGCCCTCGCGATCCATGCGGCGATCCTCGCACGCACAGACTCGCCAGGACGGTTCGTTGGCACTCGCCTTGACCGAGTGCTAACCGGTTCCTAGAGTGAGTGGCTGGCACTCTCCCGGTGAGTGTGCCAGCAGCGCTCCAGGCCACGGCACCCGCGACGACGTGTCCGAGAGCGCGCACGTACCTCAGAGAACTACTCACATGCGAAGGGGAGGTCCGCTGTGTCGGTCTCCATCAAGCCCCTCGAGGACCGGATCGTCGTCAAGACGCTCGAGGCAGAGGCGACGACCTCTTTCGGTCTCGTCATCCCGGACAGTGCCAAGGAGAAGCCCCAGGAGGGCGAGGTCCAGGCGGTCGGACCCGGCCGTGTCGACGACAACGGCAACCGGATCCCGCTCGACGTCGCCGTCGGCGACAAGGTGATCTACTCCAAGTACGGCGGCACCGAGGTCAAGTACGACGGCGAGGAGTACCTCATCCTCTCCGCGCGCGACATCCTCGCGATCGTCGTCAAGTGAGCTGAGGGGCGCCACGCGCCCCGCCCACTCGCGAAGGCCCCCCACGGCAGCTGCCGTGGGGGGCCTTCGCGTTCTCGGTCCGGACGGACCAGAGCCCCTCCCTCGATCGTGCCGGCGAGGGGAGGGGCTCTGGTGGTCGACGTCTTCAGCCGACGCGGCTGGCCCGACCTCGCTGCGCGAGGACGGCGGAGCGCTCGTCCTCGGAGAGGCCGCCCCACACCCCGTACGGCTCGCGGACGGCCAGCGACTGCTCGAGGCACTCCTTGATCACGGGGCACGTGGCGCAGATCGCCTTGGCCGCCTCGGCGCGACGCCGACGAGCCGAGCCGCGCTCACCCTCCGGGTGGAAGAAGAGGTCCTGGTCCTCGTCCCGGCACGCTCCGTCGAACTGCCACTCCCACAGGTCCATCACCGGTCCGGGAAGGCGCGAGATCTCGGCCATGAGTTCCTCCTCTGTCGATCCGGCGCGATCCGCCACGTGGGCGGCTGCGCAGGGAAGTCGTGAACACGGGAACCGGAGGGTGTCCACCGGGGCAACGCGTTGGAGAGGACGTTACAACCGCGCCAGAAGTTGTTCAAGACCCGTTCGCACATTGATTCGGTGGCGCGATTGTGCATGAAGGCCCTGGTCGGCGTGTCGAGGGTCGACGCGCCCGATGAGGCCGAATCGCGTCGGCCTGGCAGAATCGCGCCATGGTGACGCGCGACGACGACGAACCGACCGGACCGGCGGCACCGCCGGCCCCGGCGCTCGCCGTCGCCGCCGTCGCGCGGCGGCTCGGTGTGGCACCCGCGACGCTGCGCACCTGGGACCGCCGGTACGGGCTCGGGCCGTCGGAGCACTCCGCGGGGGCGCACCGGCGCTACTCGGCCGTCGACGTCGAGCGGCTGCTGGTCATGCGGCGGCTCACGCTGGACGGCGTGGCGCCGGCGGAGTCGGCCCGGATCGCCCTCGCGACCGACGTGACCGCCGGAACCCCCGCGCACTCCGACGACGGCGTGCCGACCACCCCGACCGCGGTCGTCGACGCCGCCCTCGCCGGTGACGTCGCCCGGTGCACCCGGCTGCTGGCGATCGACGACGTCGCCGACGTCGCACTCTGGTGGACGGGACTCGTGGAGCCGGTCCTCGCGGCCCTCGCCCGCCGCACGGTGGTGGACCCGCCCGGGGTCGACGCGGTCGCCGCGGTGCACGCCGGCGTCCTCGCCGCCCTGCGGGAGCACCCCGTACCGCTGACGGGAACCCGTCGGCCCGTCGTCCTCGTGCTCGTCGCGCCCCGGGAGGCACGGCCGCTCGTCGCGCACGCCTTGGCGGGGGCGCTCGCGGCCCACGGGGTCGACGCGCGCATCGTCGGAGGACCGGTCGGCCCGCACCACGCGGTCGAGCTCACCGCCATGACCCGGGCGCGCGCCGTGGTGACCATCGGGCAACGGTCGGACGCCGACCTCGAGGTGGTCGAGCGGCTCGCGCAGGAGCACCCGGACCTCTCGCAGTTCGTGATGGTGCCGGACGGCGCCGCGGACGCCATGCCGCTGGGCCGGTCCGTGCACCGGGCGCGGACCTTCACCGGCCTGCTCCACGAGCTGCTGGCGGTCGCGACATCGGGCGGCGAGCCCTGACGGCACGGCCGACTGGGGGAGACATTCCACGCAGGCGGCGCAGGGGCGGACGAAGCCCCGCGCGTAGCCGGGTCGTTCGACCGTGCGGCTAACTTCAGCGTGACCATCAGCCGATAGCACTCAGGTGCCCCACTCGGGGCCGAGAGGGGAACCAACATGGCGGGAGTCGTGGTCTGTCACGGCTCGGCGGTCGTTCGAGAGCGGCTCGTCGTGACCTCCATCGGCGTGCCTGCGCTCGGTCCGGTCCGTGCGGCGTCGTCGGTCGACGAGCTGCTGAGCCTGGCTCGGCGCATGCCTCCGACGGTCGTCCTGCTGGACGCGCACCTGGCTGCCCCCGGTGCGATCGAGGCGATCCGGCGACTGCGCGCGGTCGCGCCGGCCGCGGCCATCGTGCTGCTCGCGCTGCCCGACGACACCGTTGCGCTCGACCGGGCGCTCGCACTCGGTGCGCGGGGCTTCCTCGCCCCCGACGTCGGCCGGGCCGAGCTGTCCGCCGTGGCGGCGCACGTGCTGGCCAGCCCGGTCCTCCCGGCCCAGACGGCGCCGCGGTCGCAGCCCGTCGACGTGCCCAGTCAGGGCAGCTTCCGCGCCGGCGACCTGCGCACGCCGGCCGCCGGTGTGCCCGCGCTGGGCGCCCCCGACGCGAACGGTGCGCCCGTCGGCGTCCCGACCACGGGCGCGATCCCCGGCGTGCCGCTGACCAAGCGCGAGATCGAGGTGCTGACGGGCATGAGCCACGGTCGCTCGAACGCCCAGATCGGCGCCGAGCTGTACCTGTCCGAGGACACGGTGAAGACCCACGCGCGCCGGCTGTTCCGCAAGCTGGGCGCCAACGACCGCGCCCAGGCGGTCGCCATCGGGTTGCGGCGGGGCCTGATCCAGTAAGGGGGGCCCTCAGCACGCGCGCGCCCGCGTATCCTTGCCGGATGACGGAGCACTCGCCTGCCGACCCGTTCGCCCGCATCGGGCTCACCTACGACGACGTGCTCCTCCTGCCGGGGGAGACCGACGTCATCCCGAGCGAGGTGGACACGTCCTCGCGCCTGACGCGCGAGATCACCGTGCGCGTGCCGCTGCTGTCGGCCGCCATGGACACGGTCACCGAGTCGCGCATGGCCATCGCCATGGCCCGCCAGGGTGGCATCGGCATCCTGCACCGCAACCTGTCGATCGAGGACCAGGCCCACCAGGTGGACCTGGTGAAGCGCTCCGAGTCCGGCATGATCACCGACCCCGTGACGGTGGGTCCGGACGCGACCCTCGCGGAGCTGGACCACCTCTGCGGCATCTACCGCGTGTCCGGGCTGCCGGTCATCGACGAGGTCGGTCTGCTGCTCGGCATCATCACCAACCGAGACCTGCGCTTCGTGCCCGCCCAGGACTTCGAGACCCGCCGCGTGCGTGAGGTGATGACGCCGATGCCGCTGGTCACGGCGTCCGTCGGCATCGCGCGCGACGACGCGGCCGCGCTGCTGGCCAAGCACAAGATCGAGAAGCTCCCCCTGGTGGACGACGCGGGCATCCTGCGCGGGCTGATCACCGTGAAGGACTTCGTGAAGTCCGAGCAGTACCCGGACGCGACGAAGGACGGGGAGGGTCGGCTGGTCGTCGGGGCCGCCATCGGGTTCTTCGGGGACGCGTGGGAGCGGGCGACCGCGCTGGTCGAGGCCGGGGTGGACGCGCTCGTCGTCGACACGGCCAACGGGCACGCGCGGCTCATGCTCGACATGGTCCGCAAGCTCAAGTCCGACCCGTCCACCCGTCACGTCCAGGTCATCGGCGGCAACGTCGCGACGACCCCGGGCGCCCAGGCGCTGGTGGACGCGGGGGTCGACGCCGTCAAGGTAGGCGTCGGACCGGGCTCCATCTGCACCACCCGCGTGGTCGCCGGCGTCGGCGTCCCGCAGGTCACCGCCATCTACGACGCCGCCCGCGCGTGCAAGCCGGCCGGCGTGCCGGTGATCGGCGACGGCGGTCTGCAGTACTCCGGGGACATCGCCAAGGCGCTGGTCGCCGGCGCGGACACCGTGATGCTCGGCTCCCTGCTGGCCGGCTGCGACGAGTCGCCGGGCGAGCTCGTGTTCGTCAACGGCAAGCAGTTCAAGCACTACCGCGGGATGGGCTCGCTCGGCGCGATGGCGTCCCGCGGCCGCATCTCCTACTCCAAGGACCGGTACTTCCAGGCCGACGTGTCCTCCGACGAGAAGATCGTCCCCGAGGGCATCGAGGGGCAGGTGCCCTACCGCGGACCGCTGTCGGCCGTGGCGCACCAGCTGATCGGCGGCCTGCACCAGTCGATGTTCTACGTCGGGGCGCACACCATCCCGCAGCTGCAGGACCGCGGACAGTTCATCCGGATCACGGCGGCCGGGCTCAAGGAGTCACACCCGCACGACATCCAGATGACGGTCGAGGCACCCAACTACACCGGCCGCTGACCGGGGATCTCCGGCACGTGCGTCGCTAGGACGCGACCAGCCGGCGCGGTTCGGCGTCGTCTCGGATCGCGGCCCACACCTCGTCGAGCGAGATCCCCAGCGCGGTCGCGATCGCGGCGATCGTCGAGAACGACGGGGTGGGGATGCGCCCGGTCTCGATCTTGCGCAGCGTCTCGGGGGAGATGCCCGCCGTCAGCGCCACCTCGACCATGGAGCGGTCGGCGCGCGCCTGGCGCAGGAGCGCTCCGAGGCGTTCGCCGCGCTCGACCTCGGCGGGGGACAGGGGCAGTCGGACCATGCCGCCAATGATAATACCGGGATAGGATTACCGGTATATCTATCCCGTTGATCGAGAGGTGGTCCCCATGATCGAGCTCTTCAGCCCCGCCGAGCTGCCGCGTGCCCGCGCGAGCGGAGCGTTCGTCGGCGGAGTCCTGCGGCGGATGCAGGAGCGCGCCACGGTCGGTACCAACCTCCTGGAGATCGACGCCTGGGTCACGCAGCTGATCGCCGACGCCGGCGCGGTGTCCAGCTACGTCGACTACGCCCCGTCGTTCGGGAGCGGCCCTTTCGGGCACGTCATCTGCACCTCGGTGAACGACGCCGTGCTGCACGGGCTCCCGCACGACTACGCCCTGCGCGACGGTGATCTGCTCACCCTCGACCTCGCCGCGTCGCTCGACGGCATCGTCACCGACTCGGCCGTCAGCTTCGTCGTCGGTGCCGCGGTCGACCCCGCGGACCTCCGCATGATCGAGACCACCCGACGGGCGCTCGAGGTCGGCATCGCGGCAGCGGTCCCCGGCGCCCGGATCGGTGACCTGTCGCACGCGATCGGCAGCGTGCTCACCGCCGCCGGCTACCCCGTGAACACCGACTTCGGCGGGCACGGCGTCGGGTCGACCATGCACCAGGACCCGCACCTCCCGAACGCCGGCCGACCCGGCCGCGGGTACGTCCTGCGGCCCGGCCTGCTCCTCGCCATCGAGCCGTGGGTCATGGCGGACACCGCCACGCTGGTCACCAACCGCGACGGGTGGACCCTGCGCAGTGCCACGGGCGCGCGGACGGCGCACAGCGAGCACACCGTGGCGATCACCGACGACGGGCCGATCGTCCTCACGGCGTAGTCGCCCGTGGGCCCGCGCGGTTCCTCGATACTGAGCTCGTGGACTTCGGGGAGATGCAGACGCAGGCGCGTGCGGTCCGAGCGGCCTACGCCGCGCGCGAGGCCGAGCGGTTCGGGCGCAGCTGGAGCACCGAGGAGCTGATGCTCGGGTTCCTCGGCGACGTCGGTGACCTGGCCAAGCTGGTCCAGGGCAAGGCAGGCGTGCGGCCGCGCGCCGACCTCGACGAAGCGCTGGCGCACGAGCTCGCGGACTGCCTCTGGTCGGTCATCTCCTTGGCGGACGCGTACGGCGTCGACCTCGAGGCGGCGTTCGGCCGGACGATGGCGGACCTCCGGACGCACCTGGCCGGGCCCGCCACACCCGAGGGCTAGTCGCGGAAGGTCTCGATCTGCGCGCCGAGCTGCACCAGGCGGTCCTGGAGCTGCTCGTACCCGCGGGCGATGATGTCGACGTCGCGCAGCACCGAGGTGCCCTTGGCGGCGAGCATGGCGAGCAGGATGACGACCGCCGGACGCAGTGCGGGCGGGCAGGAGACCTCGGCGCCGGACCAGTGGGTCGGACCGGTGACCTGGAGGCGGTGGGCGTCGAGCAGGCGGACGTCGGCGCCCAGGCGGGTCAGGTCGGTCAGGTGGATCGCGCGGCCCTCGTAGACCCAGTCGTGGATCAGGGTGGAGCCCTCAGCGCACGCCGCGATCGCCGCGAAGAACGGCAGGTTGTCGATGTTGAGGCCGGGGAACGGCATCGGGTGGATCTTGTCGATCGGCGCGCGCAGGTCGCTGGGGTGCACGGTGACGTCGACCAGGCGGGTCCGACCGTTGGCGGCGGCGTACTCGTCGGAGAGCGTGAACCGCAGGCCCATCTCGGCCAGCGTCGCCAGCTCGATCTCCATGAACTCGATCGGCACGCGGCCCACCGTGATCTCCGAGCCGGTGACGATGCCCGCCGTGAGCAGGCTCATCGCCTCGACCGGGTCCTCCGAGACGGCGTACTCGACGTCGGCGTCGATGTCCGCCAGCCCGTGCACGCGCAGGGTGGTGGTGCCGATGCCGTCGATCCGCACCCCGAGCAGCTCCAGGTAGAAGCACAGGTCCTGGACCATGTAGTTGGAGCTGGCGTTGCGGATGGTGGTCACGCCCTCGCGCCGGGCGGCGGCCATGATGACGTTCTCGGTGACGGTGTCCCCGCGCTCGGTCAGGACGACCGCGAGGTCCTGCGCGCCGCCGCGGGTCACCAGCCCGTGGTAGTCGCCGGCGGTCGCCGTGACGTCCAGGCCGAAGGGCCGCAGGCCGATCAGGTGCGGCTCGACCGTCCGGGTGCCCAGGTCGCAGCCGCCGGCGTAGGGCAGCCGGAACTCGTCCTCGAGGCCCAGCAGGGGGCCGAGGAACATGATGATCGAGCGGGTGCGTCGCGCGGCGTCCACGTCGATCGCCTCGAGCCGGAGGTGCTCGGGGACGACGATCTCCAGGTCGCGGCCGTCCGTGGACCAGGTGGCGCGGACGCCGATCGAGCGCAGGACCTCGACGATCCGGTCGACCTCGACGATCCGCGCGACGTTCCGCAGGCGGGTGGTGCCGCGGTTCAGCAGCGACGCGCACAGGAGCGCGACGGCCCCGTTCTTGCTGGTGTTGACGTCGATCCGCCCGCTCAGGGTCTGGCCCCCGTGCACGCGCAGGTGGGTGCGCTGCGGGCCGCCGAGCGTGACGATGGGGGAGTCGAGGGCGGCACCGATGCGGGTGAGCATCTCGAGGCTGACGTTCTGCGCGCCCTGCTCGATGCGGTGGATCGCCGACTGGCTCGTGGCCAGGCGCTCCGCGAGCTGGGTCTGCGTGAGGCCGCGGTGCTGGCGGGCCGAGCGGACGAGCGAGCCGACGTGCGCGAGCTGGTCCTCGATGATCGGGAGGGCGCCCGTGCTCGTCGGTACCGGGGTGGTCGTCGTGGTCATGGGAAGACGCTAACTCATGGATGAGATATTGCCATCCCGAACGTCCGGATCGAATCGGTCAGACCCGGTCAGTCAGGCCATTGGTAACTCAGCCGCGATATGACGCGCGTCTCACCAGAGCGTGCCCACCGGCTCACGCGTGGGCCAGACGTGCGAGGCGCCGGGCCCGTCGAGACCCTGCTCGGCACGCCACGCGTTGAACCCCTCGGCCCACGCCTGGTGCGCCGTGGACTGGTACTCGTGCAGGGTGTCGAGGTCGAGCGTGGCCAGGTGCGGGAAGCGTCCGACGATCCGTTCGAGCACGTCGAGCGTCGCGACGACGTCCACGTCGGCGGTGTGCAGGGTGCCGGACTCGACCACCTGGTAGAAGCCGCAGAGGTCGACGAGCTTGCGCTTCCCGCGCCGGAGCTGGTCCTCCGCGCGGTCGAGCACGAGGGGGTCGATGACCGGCCGCGCGTCGCTGCACAGGCGGTCGGGCAGCGTCTTGAGCCGGTGGCGCCGCAGCTCCGCGTCGAGCAGGCACAGGTCGAACGCGGCGTTGTACGCGACGACCGGGACGCCGCCACGGAAGGCCTCGGCCAGGTCGGTCGCGATCTCCTCGAGCGCCTCCCGCGGCGGGCGGCCGTGCTCGCGGGCGTGTGCCGTGCTGACCCCGTGGATGGCGGCGGCTGCCTCGGGGATCGCGACGCCGGGGTTGATCAGCCAGCTGCGGACGTGGGTGCCGGACGCGTCGCGGCGGACCAGGGCGGCGGTGACGATGCGGTCGGTGTCGACGTCGACACCCGTGGTCTCGGTGTCGAAGCCGAGCAGTGGCCCGTCCGTCCAGCTCATCGCGTCCCGCTCTCGTCCTGGTCCTCGGTGTTGCACAGCCAGACTCGCACCGAGGTCAGACAATGCCGTGGAGGGTGGCCCGCGAGCCGCGGTTTCGGGTGGGCACCCCGCGCCCCGGTAGCCTGGCCCGGTGAGCAACGAGATCGAGATCGGCCGCGGAAAGCGCGGGCGCCGGGCCTATTCCTTCGACGACATCGCGGTCGTCCCGTCCCGACGGACGCGCGACCCCGAGGAGGTCTCGGTCGGCTGGCAGATCGACGCCTACCACTTCGACCTGCCGATCATCGCGGCGCCGATGGACTCGGTGATGAGCCCCGCCACCGCGGTCGCGCTCGGTCGGGCCGGTGGGCTCGGTGTGCTCGACCTCGAAGGTCTGTGGACGCGGTACGAGGACCCGGCGCCGCTGCTCGCGGAGATCGCGACCTTCGACAGCGCCCGTGCGACCGCCCGCATGCAGGAGATCTACGCCGCCCCGATCCAGGCGGAGCTCATCACCGCGCGGCTCAAGGAGATCCGGGCCGCGGGAGTCACCGTGGCCGGCGCCCTGTCCCCGCAGCGCACCAACGAGTTCTGGCGCACGGTGGTCGACGCCGGCGTCGACCTGTTCCTCATCCGGGGCACCACCGTGTCGGCCGAGCACGTGTCCGGCCGCGCGGAGCCGCTCAACCTCAAGCGGTTCATCTACGAGCTGGACGTCCCGGTCATCGTCGGCGGCGCGTCCACCTACACGGCCGCGCTGCACCTCATGCGCACGGGCGCGGCGGGCGTGCTCGTCGGGTTCGGCGGGGGCGCCGCGCACACCACCCGCCTGTCGCTGGGCATCCACGCGCCGATGGCGTCGGCCGTCGCGGACGTGGCGGCCGCGCGACGCGACTACCTCGACGAGTCCGGTGGCCGGTACGTGCACGTGATCGCCGACGGCGGTGTCGGGCGCTCCGGCGACCTGGTCAAGGCCGTCGCGTGCGGTGCGGACGCCGTCATGCTCGGTGCCGCGCTGGCCCGGGCCACCGAGGCGCCCGGTCGCGGGTGGCACTGGGGTCCCGAGGCGCACCACCCGCAGCTGCCCCGCGGGGAGCGCGTCGAGGTGGGTACGGCCGGCTCCCTCGAGCAGATCCTCTTCGGGCCGGGCCACACGGCCGACGGCACCCTGAACCTCATCGGCGCGCTGCGCCGCGCGATGGCCACCACGGGCTACTCCGACCTCAAGGAGTTCCAGCGCGTCGAGGTCGTCGTCAGCCCGTACCAGCCGCACTGACCTTCGACGTCCCGACGACGCCCGGAGACGCCCGCAGGGGCCGTCTCCGGGCGTCCTTGCGTGTGCCCTCGATGTCCGAACGTGCCCGATCCTCGAGTGTCGCGGTCGGAAGTCCTAGCGCGCCTGTGTTTGCGCCTGCTATGCGCCTGAACTGAATGTTGGTTCCGCCCCGTTTGAGTCCGAGTCTGCTTGACGATGTTTGCTTCGCTGCTGCATGCTGCATCTCGGCAGGCGTCACCGACGACGCCTGCCGGCACCCGACGTCGTCGTCGGACGTGCCGGGCACGGACGGAGAGGGCAGGGCATGTACGCACAGGAGCGCCACCAGCAGATCCTGCTCCGGGCGCGGGCCGACGGCCGTGTGGACGTCGGACAGCTGGCGGCCGAGCTGGACGTCACCCCGGAGACCGTCCGCCGCGACCTGAGCGCGCTCGAGCGGCTCGGTCTGGTGCGCCGCGTGCACGGCGGGGCCATCCCCGTCGAGCGGCTCGGTTTCGAGCCGGGCATCGCCGACCGGGAGCGCATGCTCGCGGGGGAGAAGGAGCGGATCGCCAAGGCGGCGCTCGACGAGCTGCCCGACGGCGGCGCGATCATCCTCGACGCAGGCACCACGACCGTCCGGCTGGCCGAGATGCTGCCGCAGGACCGCGAGCTGACCGTCGTCACGCACGCGCTGCCGGTCGCGATCGTGCTGGCCACCCGGCCGAACATCACGCTGCACGTCATCGGCGGCACCATCCGCGGACGCACCCTCGCCGCGGTCGGCACCTGGGCCGAGCGGGCGCTCGCCGACGTGCGCGTGGACACCACGTTCCTCGGCACCAACGGGCTGACCGTCGAGCACGGGCTGACCACCCCCGACCTGGCGGAGGCCGCCGTCAAGCGCGCGCTCGTCGCCGCCGGCCGGCGCACGGTCGTCCTCGCCGACCACACCAAGGTCGGCCGCTCCGACCTCGCCATCGTCGCGCCGCTGTCGGCCGTCGACACGCTCGTGACCGACACGGGCATCAACGCCGAGCTCGCCGACGAGATCGAGTCCGCCGGACCCCGCGTGGTCCGGGCCTGACTGACGTACCTCTGCACAGCACCGATCGAAGGAGAACGATGAAGGTCTTCCGCTTCTACGCCCCCGGCGACACCCGGCTCGAGGACGCCCCCGAGCCGACGACCGGCGCCGGCGAGGTCAAGCTCCGCGTGCGTGCCTGCTCGATGTGCGGCACCGACGTGAAGATCTCCACCTCGGGACACCAGCGCATCCGGCCGCCCCGCGTGATGGGCCACGAGATCGCCGGCGAGATCGTCGAGGTCGGCGAGGGCGTCACCGGCTGGGCGCCGGGCGACCGCGTCCAGGTCATCGCGGCGATCCCGTGCGGCGAGTGCGACTTCTGCACCGGCGGCCTGGAGACCATCTGCCCGAACCAGGTCTCGATGGGCTACGACTTCGACGGCGGGTTCGCGCCGTTCATGATCGTGCCGCCCGCCGTGCTCAAGGTGGACGGGCTCAATCGGATCCCCGACGGCGTCAGCTACGCCGAGGCCTCCGTCGCCGAGCCGTTCGCGTGCGCGATCAACGCCCAGGAGCTCATCGACGTGCACGACGGCGACACCGTCGTCGTGGTCGGCGCCGGCCCGATCGGCTGCCTGCACGTGCGCCTCGCCCGGGCACGCGGCGCCGAGACGGTCTACCTCGTGGAGCTGAGCCGCGAGCGTCTCGACCTCGCGGCCGGGGTCGTCAAGCCCGACGCGGCGATCTGCGCCGGCGAGGTCGACCCGGTGGCAGCGGTCCTCGAGCTCACCGGCGGCAAGGGCGTCAGCGTCGTCATCACCGCGGCGGCCTCCGGCGCGGCCCAGGAGCAGGCGCTCCAGATGCTGGCCCCGCGCGGTCGGTTCAGCCTGTTCGGCGGCCTGCCCAAGGACAAGCCGACGATCACCCTCGACTCGAACGTCGTGCACTACAAGGAGCTGATGCTCATGGGTGCCAACGGCTCGAGCCCCGAGCACAACCGCCAGGCACTCGCCATGATCGCGGACGGTCGCGTCCCGGTCTCCGACCTCATCACCCACCTGCTGCCGCTCGACCAGGTCGTCGAGGGCATCGACATCGTCCGTGGGGGCACGGGCATCAAGGTCACGATCGAACCCTGACGATCGCGACCGTTCCATCCGATCAACGACGATCAAGAGCGGAGTGAGCCGCACATGGCCACCACAACAGCAGGTGCTCCACCCGTGTCCCGGGGCAAGACCGCCCAGGTCCACATCCAGAGGTTCGGTGCCTTCCTGACCGGCATGATCATGCCCAACCTGCCGGCGTTCCTGGCATGGGGCCTGATCACGGCACTGTTCATCGCCGTCGGCTGGCTGCCGAACGGCGTGCTCGGCGGGTTCGGCAACGCCGACCTGCCGGGGGCCTGGTCGGGCGCGGCGACGCAGCTCGTCATGGCGGAGGACGGCACGACGTTCCACCAGTACCTCGGGCTCGTCGGCCCGATGGTGACCTTCCTGCTCCCGCTGCTCATCGCGAACGCCGGCGGCCGGATGGTCTACGGCGAGCGTGGCGGCGTCGTCGCGTCCATCGCGACGGTCGGCATCATCGTCGGCAGCACGGTCCCGATGTTCCTCGGCGCCATGATCCTCGGCCCGCTGTCCGCGTGGATCATGAAGAAGATCGACTCGATCTGGGACGGCAAGATCAGGCCCGGGTTCGAGATGCTGGTCAACATGTTCTCGGCCGGCATCGTCGGCGGAGCACTGTCGGTCGGCGCCTTCTACGGTGTCGCGCCGATCGTGACCCAGATCAGCACGTGGCTCGGCGACATCGTCGGCTGGATGGCCGACAACCACATCCTGCCGTTCATGAGCGTGATCGTGGAGCCGGCGAAGGTGCTGTTCCTCAACAACGCGATCGGCAACGGCGTGCTCGTCCCCCTCGGCGCCAGCCAGGTCGCCGAGCAGGGCAAGTCGCTGCTGTTCCTCGTCGAGGCCAACCCCGGCCCGGGCCTGGGCATCCTGCTCGCCTACACGCTCCTCGGTGTGGGTGCGGCGCGATCGACCGCCCCCGGCGCGATCATCGTGCAGTTCTTCGGCGGCATCCACGAGGTGTACTTCCCGTTCGTGCTCATGAAGCCCACCCTCATCATCGCGGCGATCGCCGGCGGCATGACGGGCATCGGGACGAACGTCGTGATGGGCAGCGGGCTCGTCGGACCGGCGGCACCGGGCAGCATCTTCGCGGTCTTCGCGCAGACGGCCCGAGGCAGCTTCCCCGGCGTGATCCTGTCGGTCGTGCTCTCCGCGACCGTGTCGTTCCTCATCGCGGCCGTCATCCTGCGGGCCACGCGCAAGCGTGACCTCGCGGCGGGCGAGAGCGGCGACCTCAGTGCCGCGATCGCGCAGACCGAGGCGAACAAGGGCAAGAGCAGCGCGGCACTGAGCGCGCTGGTCGCCGAGGAGCGCACCGCGGAGGCGGCCGAGGCCGCCCTGTCGGGGCACGGCACGACGACGGCCACGGCGGTCCGCCCGATCCGGTCGATCGTGTTCGCGTGCGACGCCGGCATGGGGTCGAGCGCGATGGGCGCCAGCGTCCTGCGCGACAAGCTCAAGAAGGCGGGCGTCGAGGGTGTCTCGGTGGTCAACAAGGCCGTCGCCAACCTCCAGGACGACGTCGACCTCGTGATCAGCCAGCGAGAGCTGACCGACCGTGCACGCAAGCACGCGCCGAACTCCCGGCACGTCTCGGTGGACAACTTCATGAACAGCCCCGTGTACGACTCGGTCGTGCAGGAGGTCAAGGAGGGCGCTGCCGACGACGGAGTCACGGCATCGTGAGCGACATCCTGACCAGGGACCTGGTCGTCGCGTCGGGGCGGGCGACCACCCGCGACGAGGCGATCCGGGAGGCCGGCGAGCTGCTCGCGTCGTCCGGGGCGGTCACCGCCCAGTACGTCGACGCAATGGCGGAGCGGGAGCGCACGGTGTCCACCTACATGGGCAACTACCTGGCGATCCCGCACGGCACGAACGCCGCCAAGGAGGCGATCGTCCGCTCGGCCCTGTGCCTTATCCGCTACGACGAGCCGATCGACTGGGCCGGCAACCCGGTGCGGGTCGTCGTCGGGATCGCCGGCGTCAACGACGAGCACCTGGGCATCCTCGGCAAGATCGCGGTGATCTTCGCCGACGAGGACGAGGTCCGCCGCGTCCTGGCCGCGACGACCGCGGACGAGCTGTACGACCTCGTCCAGCGGGTCAACACGTGAGCACCGACTGACGGCCGACGCCCCGGCGCGGGCACGACGCGCCGGGGCATCGGCACCCCTGTACCACCACTTCGACGGAGCACACCTTGATCATCACGGTCACCCCCAACCCGAGCCTCGACCGGACCTTCGACGTCGACGTCCTCGCGGTCGGCGAGGTCACCCGCGCGCACGGCACGCACGTGCACGCCGGTGGCAAGGGCATCAACGTCTCCCGGGCCCTCGCCCGGCACGGCATCGCCACGCGCGCCGTCCTGCCGGTGGGCGGAGCCGACGGGGCGGAGCTGGTCGACCTGCTGAGCGCGCTGGGCGTACCCGCCCGGGCCGTCCCGGTGCGCGGCGCCACGCGCAGCAACGTGGCGGTCGTCGACGCCCGCGGTGTGACCACGAAGGTCAACGCCGCCGGTCCGACGCTCGACGACGACGAGGCCGCGGCGCTCGTGGCCGCGGTGGAGCGCGAGCTGGACGCCGCAGGCCCCTCACGTTCGTGGCTCGTGCTCGCGGGCAGCGTGCCCCGCGGTGCCGGCGCGGACCTGTACCCCCGGCTCGTCGCGGCCGCTGCCGCGCGGGGCATCCCCGTCGCGGTGGACGCCTCGGGCGCGGCGCTCGAGGCGACCGTCCGGGCGGGCGGGACCGCACTGCTCAAGCCGAACCTCGACGAGCTCTGCGACGTGCTGGGCACCTCCCCGACCACCGTCGGCGAGATCGTCGCGGGCGCCCGTTCGGTGCTCGCTCGCGGCCACGACAGCGCGCTGGTGTCGCTCGGGGCCGACGGTGCGCTGCTCGTCACCGCCACGCAGAGCTGGTGGGCCGGCGGCTCGCCGATCGTGCCCCGCAGCACCGTCGGCGCGGGCGACTGCACTCTCGCGGGCTTCCTCGCCTCCGACGGCGAGCCGCTCGACCGCCTGCGCGCCGCCGTCGCCTGGGGTCGCGCGGCCGTGGGGCTGCCCGGCAGCGCCATCCCCGGACCCGCCGACCTCGACCTCGCCGCCGTGCAGGTCGTCACCGAACCCGACCCGACCCTGGACCCCGCGGACCTGTTCCGGACCGCCCCCGCCGGGCTCGCCTGAGAACCGGCACTCGACACTCCGCGTCTACTCGTACCGCTGATCCAAGGAGACCTGCCATGACCGAACGCACCGTCGCGATCGCCTCCGCCCAGGGCCTGCACGCGCGCCCCGCCTCGCTGTTCGCGCAGGCCGCCGGCGCCGCGGGCATCCCCGTCACCATCGCCAAGACGGGTGGCTCGCCCGTGAACGCCGCCAGCATGCTGATGGTCATGACGTTGTCCGCCGCGCACGGCGAGGAGGTCGTCCTGACCGCCGACGGTCCGCAGGCCGACGACGTGCTGGACTCGCTCGTCGGCCTCCTGGCCACGGACCTGGACGCCGAGGTATGAGCGTCGCCGCCGGACGCCGCACGCTCGCCGGTGTGGGGGTCGGGCGCGGTCTGGTCGTCGGGCCCATCGCCAAGGCCTACCCCTCGCCCGTCATCCCGCCCCAGGGCGGCGGCGACCCCGCGCAGCTCGGGCCGGCGTTCGACCAGGTCGCGACCTCCCTCCAGGCTCGCGCGCAGGCCGCGACCGGCGCGCTCGCGGCCGTGCTCGGCGCCACCGCGCAGATGGCGGCCGACCCGGCGCTGCGTGCCGAGGCCGAGCAGCGCGTGGCCGCGGGGGAGACCCCCGCCGAGGCCGTCGACCGCGCGATCGCCCGGTTCGTCGACATGTTCACCGCCGCCGGCGGGGCGCTGGCCGAGCGGGTCACCGACCTGCGCAGCGTGCGCGACCGCGTCGTCGCCGTGCTGCTCGACCTCGACGAGCCCGGCGTCCCCCCGTTGACCGAGCCGAGCATCGTGGTCGCGGCCGACCTGGCGCCGGCCGACACCGCGGCGCTCGACGTCCGGCAGGTCCTCGCGATCGTCACCGAGCGCGGCGGGCCCACCGGCCACACCGCGATCATCGCCGGGCAGCTGGGCATCCCGTGCGTCGTCCGCACCACCGGGATCATGGACCTCGAGCCCGGCACGGAGGTGGCCGTGGACGCCGTCACCGGCACCGTCACCCTCGACCCGGGCCCGGAGATCCGGGAGCAGTCGCGGGCGCGCCGGGCGGCCGCCGTGGCGCTGGAGTCCGACACGGCACCCGGGGCGACCGCCGACGGTCACGCCGTCAAGCTGATGGCCAACATCGGCACCGGCAAGGACGCCGACCGGGCCGGCGCGGTCCCCACCGAGGGTGTCGGGCTGTTCCGGACCGAGGTGCTCTACCTCGGTCGCGCGACGGCTCCGTCGCAGGCCGAGCAGGTCGCCGAGTACAGCCGGGTCCTGCGGGCGTTCGCGGGCGGCAAGGTCGTCGTCCGCACGCTCGACGCGGGCGCCGACAAGCCGCTGCCGTTCGTCACGCAGGCCGGCGAGGAGAACCCGGCGCTGGGCGTGCGCGGCTACCGCCTGGTGCGGTCGCACCCGGAGCTGCTGGACACGCAGCTCGAGGCGCTGGCCCGCGCGCAGGCCGAGACCGGCACCACCCCGTGGGTGATGGCGCCGATGGTCACGACGCCCGCCGAGGCGCGCGACTTCGCCGCCCGGGCACGGGCCGCGGGGGTCTCGATCGTCGGCGTGATGATCGAGGTGCCGGCGGCTGCGCTGCGGGCACGGGAGATCCTCGCGGAGGTGGACTTCGTCTCGGTGGGCACCAACGACCTGGCGCAGTACACGATGGCCAGCGACCGGCTCCGCGGCGAGCTGGCCGACCTGCTGGACCCGTGGCAGCCGGCCGTGCTCGACCTGGTGGACAGCACGGCTCGCGCGGGTCTGCGGGCACGCAAGCCCGTCGGGGTGTGCGGGGAGTCGGCGTCGGACCCGGTGCTGGCGCTGGTGCTCGTCGGGCTCGGGGTGACCAGCCTGTCGATGTCGGTGGGCGCCATCCCCGCGGTCCGGTACGCGCTGCGGCACCACACCTCGGCGGAGTGCGCGACGATGGCCGCCACCGCGCTCGCGGCCCAGTCGGCGGGCGAGGGGCGCGCTGCCGTGGTCGCCCTGCTGCACCCGGACGTGCGCGAGACGTTGGGCGTGTAGCGCGCGGACCAGCCGAGTGCCGCGCGTACTCTCGCCGGTATGGCGCACGACCCGGGACACATCGAGCTCCACGACCCTGAGACCGACCCGCTCG
The DNA here is from genome assembly GCF_013359775.1 of Cellulomonas humilata. Classification (GTDB taxonomy): domain Bacteria; phylum Actinomycetota; class Actinomycetes; order Actinomycetales; family Cellulomonadaceae; genus Cellulomonas; species Cellulomonas humilata. The sequence continues at coordinate 154,415 of NZ_JABMCI010000066.1, forward strand.
CGACCTACGTGCTGGAGCCGGACGACGTCCGGCCCCTGCTGCGGCGCGTCGTCGCCTCGCCCGGCGCGAGCACGTACACGTCGCACGCGCCGTTCACGGGCGGCCCGATCGCCGCGATCCCGCTGTCCACGCCGGAGGACGTCGTGCGCGCCGCCAAGGCCGCGCGTGCCGCCCAGCGGCTGTGGGCCGCACGGCCCCTGCGCGAGCGGACCGCGGTGCTCTCGCGTGTGCACGACCTCGTGCTCGAGCGGCAGAGCGACGTGCTCGACCTCATCCAGGTGGAGTCGGGCAAGGCGCGGGTCCACGCGTTCGAGGAGGTCTGCGACATCGCGCTGGTGGCCCGGCACTACGCCGCGCGCGCCGGTCGCTACCTCGCGCCCCGGCGGGTCCCCGGTCTGCTCCCCGGGCTGACGACGACGCGCGTGCTGCGGCACCCGGTCGGCGTCGTCGGCATCATCGCGCCCTGGAACTTCCCGCTGACCCTGACGCTCGGCGACGTGCTTCCCGCGCTCGTGGCCGGCAACGCGGTCCTCCTGCGACCCGACCCGCAGACGGCGCTGACGTCGCTGTGGGCCGCCGAGCTGCTGGAGGTCGCCGGGCTGCCCGACGGCCTGCTCCAGGTGCTGGTCGGCGACGGGCCGACCGTCGGGGCGGCCGTCGTCCAGAACGTGGACCACGTGAGCTTCACCGGCTCCACCCGCACGGGCCGGGTCGTCGCCGCGCAGGCGGGGGAGCGGCTGGTGCCGGCCACCCTGGAGCTGGGCGGCAAGAACCCGATGTACGTGGCCGACGACGTGGACGTCGAGGTCGCGGCCGAGGGTGCCGTGCGCGCGTGCTTCGTCGGCGCCGGCCAGGTGTGCGTGAGCATCGAGCGGATCTACGTGCACGAGGACGTCGCCGACGCGTTCACCGCGGCCTTCGTCCGGCGCACGAAGGCACTGCGCCTCGGCTCGGGGCTGGACTACCGCTCGGACATCGGGTCGCTCACGTCGGCCGCGCAGCTGGCCACCGTCGTCGAGCACGTCGAGGACGCCGTCGGGAACGGGGCCACCGTGCTGGCCGGCGGGGTGCACCGCTCCGACGTCGGCCCGTGGTTCTACGAGCCCACCATCCTCACCGACGTGCCGACCGAGGCGCGGCTGGTGCGGGAGGAGACCTTCGGTCCGGTCGTGACGGTCTCCACCGTGGCGTCCGACGACGAGGCGGTCGCCGCGATGAACGACAGCGACCTCGGCCTGAACGCGAGCATCTGGACCGCGGACACCCGCCGCGGCGCCGCCCTCGCCGAGCGCGTGCGGGTGGGCACCGTGAACGTCAACGAGGGCTACGTCGCCACCTGGGGCTCGGTCGCGGCACCCCAGGGCGGCATCGGCGCGTCGGGGATCGGCAGCCGGCACGGTCGCGAGGGCCTCTGGGCGACCACCCGCGTGCAGACCGTCGCGGTGCAGCACGGGGTGCACGGGGTGCTCGGTGGCCCCGGCGTGGGGCTGCACCGGATGTTCGACCTGGGCACCGAGACGTGGCCCCGCGTCTACACCGAGGTGCTGCGGACGCTCAGGGCACTGCGGCTGCCGTAGGGATCAGGCGTGCCCGGCGGCCGCCGGGGCCGGGTCGGACTCGTCGCTGGTGCCCTCGTAGCCTGCCGCCTCGACGGTGGCCACGGCCTGCCGCGCGATGGCGAGCTCCTCGTTGGTCGGCACCACCATCACCAGGGTGCTGGCCCAGTCCGGCGAGATGATCGTCGGCTCCTTCTTGCGGCCGGCGTTGCGCTCCAGGTCCACCGCGATGCCCATGGCCTCGAGCCCTTCGAGCGCGCGGGCGCGGACGATGTCGTCGTTCTCGCCGACACCGGCCGTGAACACGATGACGTCGACCCGTCCGAGCACCGCGTGGTACGCGCCGATGTACTTGCGCAGCCGGTGCACGTAGACGTCCAGCGCGAGGATCGCGTCCTCGTCGCCGGCCTCGACCAGCTTGTGCAGCTCGCGGAAGTCGTTCTCGCCCGCGAGCCCCTTGAGCCCGGACCGGCGGTTGAGCAGGTCGTCGATGTCGTCGACCGACATGCCCGCGTTGCGCTGGAGGTGGATGAGCACCGCGGGGTCGACGTCGCCGGACCGCGTGCCCATGACCAGGCCCTCCAGCGGCGTCATGCCCATCGAGGTCTCCACCGCGACGCCCCCGCGGACCGCCGACGCGGACGCGCCGTTGCCCAGGTGCAGCACGATCTGGTTGAGGTCCTCGAGCTTGCGCCCGAGCACCCGCGCCACCTTGCCCGACACGTACTGGTGCGACGTCCCGTGGAACCCGTAGCGCCGCACGTCGTGCGCCTTCGCCACAGCGCGGTCGATCGCGTAGGTGGCCGCCGCCTCGGGCAGCGTGCGGAAGAACGCGGTGTCGAACACGACGACGTGCGGCACGTCCGGCAGGAGCTCGCGCGCCACCTGGATGCCGGTGAGGTTCGGCGGCGTGTGCAGCGGCGCCAGCGGCGCGAGGGCGTCGATCTGCGCCACGACGTCGTCGTCCACGATCACGGGGGACCCGAACACGGAGCCGCCCTGCACCACGCGGTGACCGACCGCGACCACGTGCGCCTCGGCCAGGTCCGGACCGACCTCGTCGAAGAGCGCGAGGACCGCGCGCAGCCCGGCACCGTGATCGGGCACCGCGTCGGTGCGCGTCGTCGTGTTCCCGGCGTACGTGTGCTTGACCAGGCCCTCGCTCTCGCCGATGCGCTCGACGAGACCCGACGCGATCGCCCCGCCACCGACCGGGTCGACCAGCTGGTACTTGATCGACGACGAGCCGGAGTTCACGACGAGCACGCTGCCGTGCGCTCCGTGCGCCATGTGCGGGGCCGGGCGGGTGAGGGGGTTCATGCGGGAGTCTCCGTCTGGGCCTGGATGGCTGTGATCGCCACGGTGTTCACGATGTCCTGGACCAGGGCACCGCGCGAGAGGTCGTTGACCGGCTTGCGCAGCCCCTGGAGCACGGGACCGATGGCGACTGCTCCGGCGGAGCGCTGCACGGCCTTGTAGGTGTTGTTGCCGGTGTTGAGGTCGGGGAACACGAACACCGTCGCGCGGCCGGCGACGGCCGAGTCCGGCATCTTGGTCTTCGCCACGGAGGCGTCGACGGCGGCGTCGTACTGGATCGGGCCCTCGACCGAGAGGTCCGGCCGGCGCTCCCTGACCAGCGCGGTCGCGGCGCGGACCTTCTCCACGTCCGCGCCCGAGCCGGACTCGCCGGTGGAGTAGGAGAGCATCGCGATGCGCGGTTCGATGCCGAACTGCTGGGCGGTGCCCGCCGACGAGATCGCGATGTCCGCCAGCTGCTCCGCGGTCGGGTCGGGGATGACCGCGCAGTCGGCGTAGACGAGCACCCGGTCCTCGAGGCACATGAGGAACGCGCTCGACACGCTGCCGACGCCGGGCGAGGTCTTGATGATCTCGAACGAGGGCTTGATGGTGTGCGCGGTGGTGTGTGCCGCCCCGGAGACCATGCCGTCCGCCAGCCCGAGCTGGACCATCATCGTGCCGAAGTAGGACACCGACGAGACGATCTCCCGCGCCCGCTCGACCGTCATGCCCTTGTGCTTGCGCATCTCGGTGTACGCCTCGGCGAACCGCTCGAGCAGCACCGGGTCGTGCGGGTCGATGATCGCGGCCGCGTCGAGGTCGAGGCCGAGCTCGGTGGCGCGCGCGCGGATGGCGGGCTCCTCGCCGAGGATCGTGATCTGGGCGACGCCGCGCTGGAGCAGGGTGGATGCCGCCCGCAGGATCCGGTCGTCGGTGCCCTCCGGGAGGACCACGTGCTGCTTGTTGGCCCGGGCGCGGTCCAGCAGGGCGAACTCGAACATCAGCGGCGTGACCACCTCGGGCCGCTCGACGTCCAGGGCGGCCAGGAGAGCGGCCCCGTCGACGTGCTGCTCGAACAGCGACAGCGCGGTGTCGATCTTGCGCTGCGAGTCACCGGTCAGGCGGCCGTGCGTGTCCGCGACGGCGCTCGCGGAGCGGAACGTGCCCAGCTCCGTGCTGAGGATCGGCAGCTTGCTCCCGAGCCCGTTGAGCAGCCGCGCGATCAGCGGTGCCGGGCGGAAGCCGCCGTTGAGGATGATGCCGGCCAGGGAGGGGAACCCCTCGGCCTGGTGCGCCATGAGCAGGCCGAGCAGCACGTCGGCCCGGTCGCCCGGCGTGATGACGACGGCACCGTCCGTGAGCTTGCCCAGCAGGTGCTCCATGGACATCGCGCCGACGATGACGTCGAGCACCTCGCGCTGGAGCAGCGCGTCGTCGCCGGAGATGAGGGTGCCGCGCACCGAGTCGGACAGCTGCCGGACCGTCGGCGCCGTGAGCAGCGGGTTCTCGGGCACCGCCCACGAGGGCAGGCCGGTGCCGGAACGGAGCGCGTCGCGGACGCCGCTCACCGAGCCCGGGGCGCACCGGTTGGCGACGACCGAGACCACCTGGGCGTGGTTGGCGTGCATCTCGGTGACGACCACGTCGGCCACCTGCGCGATCACGGCGGGCTTGCGGTGCCCGCCGTTGACGACGAGCACCACGGGGGCGCCCAGGTTCGCCGCGATGCGGGCGTTGTAGGCCAGCTCCGTGGGCCCGGCGACGTCGGTGTAGTCCGTGCCGACGACGACGACGGCGTCGCAGCGCCGCTCCACGTCGTGGTACCGGGCGACGATCTGCGCGAGCGCCTGCTCGGGGTCGTGCAGCACCTGCTCGTAGGTCACCCCCACGCACTCCTCGTAGGTGAGGTCGACCCCGTCGTGCTGGAGCAGCAGCTCCAGGACGTAGTCGCGCACGTGGGTGGAGCGCGCCACGGGTCGGAACACCCCGACGCGCTGGACCGTGCGGGCCAGGAGGTCCACCAGTCCGAGCGCGACCATGGACTTGCCTGAATCCCCCTCGGGGGAGGTGACATAGATGCTGCGGGCCACGGTGGGCGTCTCCTGAAGGTGGTGCGGGTGGTGCGGGACCGTGGGGCGGGCGGCGTCGCCCGCCCCACGGACTGCGTCGAGCTACTCGTTGTCACCGCCGGTCGACAGCGTCGCCGCCACCTGTCCGGAGTCCGACTGGTCCTGCGCGTCGGGCCAGACCCAGTCGCGGACCTCGGGCAGGTCGTCGCCGAACGCGCGGGTGTACTCGCGGGCCCGGAGGCGCTCGTCGACCATCTTCTGCCGCAGGTTGGCCTGGGCCGTGCGCAGGTGCGGCACGTTGTCGATGACGTCGATGACCAGGTGGAACCGGTCGAGGTCGTTGAGCATGACCATGTCGAAGGGCGTCGTCGTGGTGCCCTCCTCCTTGTAGCCGCGCACGTGGATGTTGGTGTGACCCTTGCGGCGGTACGTGAGCCGGTGGATGAGCCACGGGTACCCGTGGTAGGCGAAGATCACCGGCTTGTCGTCCGTGAACAGGCCGTCGAACTGCGCGTCCGACAGGCCGTGCGGGTGCTCCCGCGCGTCCTGGAGGCGCATCAGGTCGACCACGTTGATCACGCGGACCTTAAGGTCGGGCAGCTCGCGGCGCAGGATGTCCGCCGCCGCCAGCACCTCGAGCGTCGGCACGTCGCCGGCGGCACCGAGCACGACGTCGGGCTTCTCACCGTGCACCTCCGACCCGGCCCAGTCCCAGATCCCGAGCCCGCGCGTGCAGTGCGCGACGGCCTGGTCCATGGTCAGGAAGTTCGGGGCCGGCTGCTTGCCCGCCACCACCACGTTGACGTACTGCCGGCTGCGCAGGCAGTGGTCGTACGTGGACAGCAGGGTGTTGGCGTCCGGCGGCAGGTAGACCCGCACCACCTCGGCCTTCTTGTTGACCACGTGGTCGATGAACCCCGGGTCCTGGTGGCTGAAGCCGTTGTGGTCCTGGCGCCAGACGTGGCTGGACAGCAGGTAGTTCAGGCTCGCGATGGGCCGGCGCCACGGGATGTCGTCGGTGACCTTCAACCACTTGGCGTGCTGGTTGAACATGGAGTCGATGATGTGGATGAACGCCTCGTAGCAGTTGAACAGGCCGTGCCGGCCGGTCAGCAGGTACCCCTCGAGCCAGCCCTGGCACTGGTGCTCGCTGAGCATCTCCAGCACGCGGCCGGCGCGGGCCAGGTGCTCGTCGACGTCGCCCCCGAAGAACTCGGCGTTCCACTGCTTGTCCGTGGTCTGGAACACCGACTGGAGGCGGTTCGACGCCGTCTCGTCGGGACCGAAGATCCGGAAGTTGTCGGGGTTGAGCCGGATGACGTCGGTGAGCCAGTCGCCCAGCACGCGCGGCGCCTCGCTCATCGAGCCGCCCGGCACCGGCACGTCGACCGCGTACTCCCGGAAGTCCGGCAGGCGCAGGTCCTTGAGCAGCAGGCCGCCGTTGGCGTGCGGGTTGTCGCTCATCCGCAGGTGCCCCTGGGGTGCGAGCGAGCGGACGTCGTCGTGCAGCTTCCCGCTCTCGTCGAACAGCTCGTTGATCCGGTACGACTCCAGCCACTTGCGCAGCACGTCGAGGTGCTCCGGGGTGTCCCGCGCGTTGGCCAGCGGCACCTGGTGCGCCCGCCACGAGCCGGTGGTCTTCTTGCCGTCGATGTAGTCCGGTCCCGTCCAGCCCTTGGGGGTGCGGAACACGATCATCGGCCACTGCGGGCGCTGCTCGTTGCCGGCGTGCGCGCTGCGCTTGATCTCCGCGATCTCGTCGAGCACCTCGTCGAGCAGCGTCGCGAACCGGCGGTGGATGTCCTCGTGCGACTCGTCGTCGAAGCCCGCGACGAACATGTGCGGCTTGTGGCCGTACCCGACCATCAGCGACGCGAGCTCCTCCTCGGGGATGCGCGCGAGCACCGTCGGGTTGGCGATCTTGTAGCCGTTGAGGTGCAGGATCGGCAGGACGACCCCGTCGTTCTGGACGTTGACGAACTTGTTCGAGTGCCAGCTGGTGGCCAGCGGTCCGGTCTCCGCCTCGCCGTCGCCGATGACGGTGGCGACCAGCAGGTCGGGGTTGTCGAACGCGGCCCCGTACGCGTGGCTCAGCGCGTAGCCGAGCTCGCCGCCCTCGTGGATCGAGCCGGGGGTCTCCGGTGCCACGTGGCTGGGGATGCCGCCGGGGAACGAGAACTGCCGGAACAGCCGGTGGATGCCCTCGCTGTCCTCGGTGATGTCCGAGTAGTACTCCGAGTAGGTGCCGTCGAGGTACGCGCTGGCCACCAGGCCCGGGCCGCCGTGGCCGGGACCCGTGATGTAGATGGTGGACTGCTCGCGCTCGGCGATCGCGCGGTTCAGGTGCGCGTAGAGGAAGTTCAGGCCGGGCGTCGTGCCCCAGTGGCCGAGCAGGCGCGGCTTGACGTGGTCGCGCGTCAGCGGCTCGCGCAGCAGCGCGTTGTCCAAGAGGTAGATCTGGCCCACCGAGAGATAGTTGGCGGCCCGCCACCACTGGTCGATGCGGTTCAGCGTCTCGGCGTCGAGAGCATCACCGCTCCCCGTCCGCCACGTGCCGCGTTCCGACGTCGTCGTGCTCATGCGCGCTCCCCAGTCGTCGTTCCGGCGATCACGCCGGTCCGGTGTCAGCCTGTCGTCGGACCCCGTCGCGACCGGAGGACCTAGGTCCTCCGGTTGCTGCGCGGGTCTAGTTGTCATACAACCGCACTCCGCCGTCCGGCGCAGGAGGGGCCGGTGCACGGAACCGGAACGTCTGGTGGCCGGCCGGGCACACGGGTGTGCAGGTCAGCGGGGTCGTAGGCCCCTGTGCACGGGGTCCCCGGGCGCGGTCGGGCCGTCCCTGCGAGGTACCGTGAGGGGTGACCGAACAGCGCCCCGCAGCCGTCGCGCACGACCGCGCGGCACGGTCGGCGGCAGGCAGTGACGATGGTCACGGTCGCCCGCTCGGGCGCGGCGTCGGGGTGGAGGGCGGTTCACCGTCCGGCGCGCTGTCGGCGTGGTCGCAGGCCGAGCGACGCCCGCCGACGACGATGCTGCGCGCCGCGGTCCGGCCGCGCATGCTCCTGCTCCTCGTCCTCCTGCTCGCCGCCGCCGCACTCTGCGCCCGGCTGGGTGCGTGGCAGCTGGACCGCGCGCAGGTGCACGGCACTGCCGCCGCGGAACGGCTGACCGCCGAGCTCGTCGCCGCGCCCGCGGTCCCGCTCGACGACGTGCTGGCCCCGCAGACCACGTTCACCGGCGACCTCGTGGGCCGCAAGGTGTCCGTGACCGGCACCTACGACCCCGCCGGCCAGCTGCTGGTGACCGGCCGTGCGCACGACGGGACCACCGGGCTGCTCGTCCTGACGCCGCTGACGACCACCGGCGGCGCCGTGCTGCCGGTGGCGCGCGGCTGGGTCCCGACCCCCGCCGACGCCGACGAGCCGCCCGCCGGACCGGTCGAGGTGACCGGCTACCTCCAGGCGTCCGAGCAGGCCGGAACCGGGGTGGCCGACGGCAGGACCGACGCGATCAGCTCCGCCGAGCTGCTCAACTCCTGGGGCGGGCCGATCTACACCGGGTACCTCGTGGTCTCGTCGTCCGACCCGGCACAGGCCGGCACGGTGGCGCTGCTGGACCCGCCGACGAAGCCGGGCGCCGGGCTGAACATCCAGAACCTCGCCTACGCCGCGCAGTGGTGGATCTTCGGCGCGTTCGCGGTGCTGCTGTGGCTCCGGCTCGTGCGCGACGAGGCCCGCGGCGCCGGCCCGGAGCAGGACGAGCCCGTCACCCCGGCGGAGGACGGCGCCGCAGCTGCTTGACCGCCCGGCGCTTCTGCTCGCCCTGGACCCGGCGCACCTGGGAGCCCCGGCTCGGTCGGGTGTCGCGGCGCGTCGGTCCCGGGGGAGCGAGGGCGTCGTCGAGCAGCGCCTGCGCGCGGGTGAGCGCGGCCTCGCGGTTGCGCAGCTGGGACCGGTACTCCTGGGCGCTCAGGGTGAGCGTCGAGCCGCGCAGCCGGCCCGCCAGCCGCGCCAGGACCCGGTCCTGCTGCGTCGGGCTGGTCCACGCGATCCGCGCCAGGTCGACCGTGAGCTCGACGCGGGAGTCGGTGGTGTTCACCGACTGACCGCCCGGCCCGCTGGACCGCGAGAAGCGCCACGCGAGGGCGTCGTCCGGAACGACGACACCCCCGCGCAGCACCAGTGGACCGGTCATGTCACTCGTGCTGCCACGAGTGCCACAGGGCCGCGTAGTCGCCGCCGGCCGCCACCAGCTCGTCGTGCGGACCGATCTCGGTGATCCGCCCGCCGTCGACGACCGCCACCCGGTCCGCGTCGTGCGCGGTGTGCAGCCGGTGCGCGATCGCGACGACCGTGCGGCCCGCGAGGACCGCCGACAGCGACCGCTCCAGGTGCCTCGCAGCACGCGGGTCGAGCAGCGAGGTGGCCTCGTCGAGCACCAGCGTGTGCGGGTCGAGGAGCACCAGCCGGGCCAGCGCGATCTGCTGCGCCTGCGCCGGCGTGAGCGCGGCACCGCCGGAGCCGACCTCGGTGTCGAGGCCCTGGGGCAGCGCCTGCACCCACTCCCAGGCGTCGACCGCGCGCAGGGCACGCTCGAGCGCGGGCGCGTCGGCGTCCACCTGGGCCAGGCGCAGGTTGTCGGCCACCGACCCGACGAACACGTGGTGCTCCTGGGTGACCAGGGCGACGTGCCCGCGCAGCTCCTCCAGCGGCAGGTCGATCAGCGGCACCCCGCCGACCGTCACCGTGCCCCCGCTCGGCGGGTGGATGCCGGCGAGCATGCGTCCGAGCGTCGACTTGCCCGCACCGGACGGCCCGACGACCGCCAGCCGCTCCCCGGCCGCGAGGTCGAGGTGGATCCCGTGCAGCACGTTGTGGCCCTCGCGGTACGCGTACTCCAGGTCCCGGGCGGCGATGTCCTCGTCGACCGGCGTCCCGTCGCGGGACTGACGGTCCGGCTCGACCAGCTGGACGCCGACGATGCGCGCGAGCGACGTGGCCGCCACCTGGATCTCGTCGATCCAGAAGATCAGCTCCCAGACGGGACCCGTGATCTGGTACGTGTACAGGACGATCGTGGTCACGGCGCCGACCGAGACGTGGCCCTGCGAGGCCAGGTAGCCGCCCCAGAACAGCACCGCGGCGGGCGCGAGGACGAACGTGAGGTCGATGCCCGGGAACAGGATGGTGCGCAGCCGCAGCGTCGCCCGCTCCGCGTCGAACGCCTCCGCCAGGTCCTCGTCCACCCGTCGCATCCGGCGCGCGCCGAGCCGGAGGGCGTCGACCGTGCGGGCACCCTCGACCGACTCCGTGATCGTGCCGTTGAGCACCGCGTACGCCGCCGACTCGCGCTGGTACGCGGGCGCGGCGCGCTTGAGGTACCAGCGCACGATGATCAGCAGCGTCGGCACGCCCAGGAACATGGCGAGCGAGACGACCGGCGACAGGAGCAGGCACGCCACGATCGTCAGCGAGATGGTGACCACCGCGACGATCACGCGCGGCACACCGAACCGCACGGCGTGCTGGAGCTTGTTCACGTCGTTGGTGGTGCGCGCGACGAGGTCGCCCGTGCCCGCGCGCTCCACGACCGACAGCGGGAGGGCCGTGACCTTCTCGATGAACTCCTCGCGCAGCTCGGCGAAGACCTCCTCACCGAAGATCATCGACGAGCGCTGCGCGAACCGGATGAGCACCGTCTGCGCCAGCACGGCCGCCGCCCCGACGGCGATGAGCGTGTTGACGTACCCGACGGTGGTGCCGGCGGTGACGGCGTCGATGAGCATGCCGAGCAGCCACGGCCCGGCCAGGCCCGCCGTCGCCGCCAGCGTGTGCAGGACGGCGATGAGCGTCAACGGCCGCTTGTGCTTGCGGAACAGGAGGGCGGCGTAGGCCCGGACCGTCGCCGAGTCCGCGATGGGAAGCTTCATGACTGTCCTCCTCTGGTCTCTCCGGCCGACTGGGCGGCCATCAGCTCCTGGTGCAGCCGCTCGTCCTCCGCCAGGTCCTCGACGGAGCGGAAGTCCTGCGACTCCTCGTCCATGCGCCGGCCCACGACCGCGCGGTACGCCCGCGCGACCGCGAGGTCACCGGCGCCATGCGTGAGCAGGTCGTCGTGCGTGCCGCGGGCGCGGATGACGCCGTCCTGCACGAACGCGACCTCGTCCACGTGGTCCAGCACCAGCGGGCTCGCCGTCACGACGAGCGTGGTGCGGCCCCGCCGCACGTCGGCGAGTCGTGCGGCGATCCGCGCCTCGGTGTGGGCGTCGACCGCGCTGGTCGGCTCCACGAGCACCAGGATCTCCGGGTCGATGAGCAGGGCGCGGGCGAGCGCGACGCGCTGGCGCTGACCGCCGGACAGCGAGCGACCCTTCTCGGGCAGGTCGCCGGCGAGGCCGTCGGGCACCGAGTCGAGCACGTCCTGCGCGTCGGCCGTGGCGATCACCCGCAGCAGGTCGTCCTCGGTGGCGGAGCCGCGCACGTCGAGCTCCACCTCCAGCCGGCCGGAGAACAGGTGGGGGGTGGCCTCTGCGACCACGATGCGCTCGCGGACCACGTCCTTGTCCAGCTCCGAGAGCAGCACCCCGCCCAGGCGCACCGGGGTGTCCTTCTCGGCGTCGTCGTCGAACCGGCCGAGCCGCGTGGCGATGCGCGCGGACTCGTCGGGGTCGGCGCTCACCAGTGCGACCACCCGACCGGGCTCGAGCCGCAGGTCGCTGACCTCGTCGACCAGCGGCGCGTGCCGCTCGGGAGAGTCGGCCGTGCCGGGCGTCGCGCCGGTGGCCGGGACCACCTGGAGCACCTTGACCACCTTGGTGGCGCCGATGTGCGCGCGCGTCGCCGCCTGGAGCATCTGCGTGGCGTTCTGCACGGGCCACGACAGGAACGCGGCGAACCCGTACGTGGACACCAGCTGGCCGGGCGTGATGGTGCCGGCCAGCGCCATGTGCGCGCCGAGCCAGATGAGTGTGATGACGAACGCACCCGGGAGCAGCACCTGGAGCGCGTCGAGGATCGACTGCGTCTTGGCCACCTCGACCCCGCGGCGTCGCGTCTCCTGCGACTGCGCGCGGTAGCGGCCGGTGAAGACCTCCTCGCCGCCGATGCCACGCAGGATCCGCAGGCCCGACACCGTGTCGGAGCCCAGCGTGGTCAGCCGGCCGGACGCCTCACGCTGCGCCGCCTGGCGTCGCGACAGCGGCTTGACCAGCAGGCCGAGGATCGCCGCGACCGTCGGCAGCCCGAGGACGACGACGAGCCCGAGCGGCACCGAGACGCGGAGCATGAGCACCGCGACGATCCCGTACGCCACGAGGCTGCCGAGGAAGTGGGCGGCCATCGCGAACACCTCGCCGATGCGCAGCGCGTCGTTGGCGACGGCCGAGACGACCTCACCGGTCGGCAGCTCCTTGGTGATGGTGTGGCCGGAGCGTGCGACGGTCCGGCCGACCAGCTGCGAGGAGGTGAAGGCGGCCCGGAGCCAGTTGTTGACGTCGTACCGGTGCCCGATGGCCGACGCCGTGATGATCACCGCGCCGAGCGCCAGGAGGGTGCCGCACGCCCGCCACAGGTCGGGGCCGAAGCCGCTGTCCAGCCCGTCGTCGATGGCACGGCCGACGACGTACGGGGTGAAGGCCTGGCACGCGAACATGGTGATGCCGAGGCCGACGGCGGTCAGGAGGATGCCCCACTGCCGACGCGCCAGCCACCAGAGCAGCGCGGTAGGCCCGCTCAGAGGCGGGGTACCGGGGTCGTCGAGGGGGAGAGAACGCACGAGCGGCAACGTTACGTGCCGGTACTGACACGGGTCGCCTCGTTTTCGGCGAGCGGCCAGCGGCCAGTGGCCGGCGGTCAGCAGTTGGCGGTCAGCCCGTGTAGCCGAGGGACTGGTTGCTCCGGGCCGCCGCGTGGCTGGTCACGACGCAGCTGGCCGCGCCGACCGCCATCCACAGGGCGAGGTCGACGACCCAGGCGGCGGGCAACGGGGTGAACGCCCCCGCGACGAGGGCGTCGCCCCGCCAGGCGAACGGGTTGACCAGGTAGCCCACGAGCACGCCGGCCACGGCCCACGTACGCAGCCGCGCCCGGTGCGCCTGGAGCAGCTCCTGGCGCAGCGCCCACCAGGGGACGAGCACGAGGACGACGAGCACGAGCACGGTCCGCACGGCGGTCCCGGCGGCGCCGTCGACGGTGGCGTCGGTGACCCAGGCGCCGAGCAGGGCCGCGGCGATCGCTCCGGCGGCGGTGCCGATCGCGATCCGAGCGGTGAGTGCAGCACGCATCCGTGGACCTCCCGGCGTCGATGTCCCCCTGCGCCTTCCATGGTGCGGGTGAAGTCCTGACGCGTGCGTGGGCCCCCCGGCTCATCCCGGCCGGGCCCCTGTACCCGCCCTCCTCCACCCGGCGGACCCACCCGCCCGGCACAGGTGGGCACCGTGGGCCCGGGCCGTCACGCCGCGTCCGGCCGACGATGGAGGAGTGCCTCAGGACCCCTGCGTGACGGTCGACGACCCTCGTGCCACCACGCTGCCCGGGTGCAGGCCCCACCGCTCGAAGCTCCCCCGCGGGGCCTCCACGACCGCAACGACGCCCCGACGGGGCCAGGTCAGGCCCCACGGACGCAGCACCAGGGTGTGCGTCACGACCCCGGACCCGTCGAGCAGGGCGACGTCGAGGGCCACCCGCATGCCGACGCCGTGGACGGAGCTCTCGGGCTCGAGCCAGAGCGCCTCGGGCAGCTCCGTGCGTCCCAGGAGCCCGCGGAGCCGCGCTCGCCAGGTGTCCGCGACCTCGACGGTGGCCACTGTCGAACCGTTCACCATCAAGAGTGAGCGGGTGAGCACAGCCATGGACCTCCCCCTATCATTTGCGTGGTTCGTCGCCCCCGGCACCAATTCCGGGCACGGGTGGCGGCCATCGTCCCAGGGGATCGCCCACAGCAGATCCTCGTCGCGGGCGTCGACCGCTCGATCCGGGGCCTATGACAGGGGGAGCTCCCGACCGATGGCAGCCATCGTCGTCTCTGCGCTCGTCGCGCTCGGTGCGGACTCACCCGCGCTCGGCGTGCCCTCGCGTGCCCTGGTCATCACGCCGGGGGATCTCGCCGCTCCCGACGCCGCCGACCTCGCGGGCGCCTCGCACGCGCTCGTCATCGGCGAGCGGCGGCACGAGCCGCTGGTGCGCCGGCACGCCGCCGCGCTGGCCGACCGCGGCCTGCCCGTCGCGTGGCGCGCCCTGCCCCACGGTCCGGGCGCGATCCTGCTGATCGCCAACCAGGCGGCGGCCGTGGGCCTCGACGCCGGCCGGACGGTCGCGTTCGTCGACGAGCTGGCCCGGACCACCTGGAGCGGCGCATGGACGCCGACCGTCGCCAAGCTCGAGCACCCGGCGCCGTCCGTCGGCCAGCACCTGCGCTCGTGGGCGCCGATGGGTGCGGGCTTCGTGGTGACCCTCTCGGGGACCTCGCCCGCCGTGCGTGCGGTCGGTCACGACGTCGCTCCCGACGAGCCGACGGAGGCGCGCGGCCCGCTGTACGGCGGCGCACCCGAGTGGATCCCCGAGGCGGCCCGCGCGCACCTGCTCGCGGCCAGCGGCTGCACCGAGATCGTCGAGCTCGACGCCCTGGTGCTCGACCCCGCCGAGCGGTTCGGCACGGGTCGCGCCGTCGAGCTCGTCGCGCTGCCCGCCGCCCGCCTCCAGCTGCCCGTGCCCCGCGGGGCGTGTCCCACCTGCGACACCGCCGTCGTCACCGACTTCTGCCCGTTCTGCCACGTACGCCGGACGGATCCCGTCGACTCCCGAGGAGCCATTGCGTGAACCCCCGCCAGCGACGCGGAGTTCTGTTCGTCCTGCTGTCCGCCGTCCTCGCCATCGTCGTCTTCTTCCTGGTGGCGTCCTACGTCGGGAACGTCTCGAGCCAGGTCGGCTCGGTGGTCACCGTGTACCGGGCGGCCGACTCGCTCCCGGCGTTCACCACGCTCGACAAGTCGTCGATCGTCGAGGACGAGGTCCCGGAGCGGTGGCTGTCGGGCACGGCGCAGCTGTCGTCGGACGACCTGCTGGGCCGCAAGATCGGGGTCAACCTGGAGGAGGGCACCATGCTCACGAGCGACCTTCTTGTCCCGCCGTCCGACCTGAGCCCCACCGAGCGCGAGATCGCCATCAACGTCGACGCGGTCACGGGCATCGCGGACCGCGTGAAGCCGGGTGACCACGTCGACATCTACGCCGTGTTCGCCGACGTGCCCGGCCTGCCCAAGCAGGTGCGCGTGCTGGTCCAGGACGTGCGGGTGGTGTCCGTGCGCGGCAGCCAGGTGCAGATCGACGAGAGCACGGAGACCGGGCAGTCGACGGTGGTCCCGGTGACGCTCGCGCTCGAGCCCAACGACGCCCTCGCGGTCACGTACGCGTCCGCGTTCGCCGAGGAGGTCCGCCTGGTCGGGCTGCCGGCGGGCTCGTCCGAGGACCGCACGGGGGAGCAGGACGAGTTCGACGCCTCCGACCTCGGTGGCACCGCGGTCCCGGAAGGGGAGCAGGGCTGATGGCCGGCACCGTCGTCATCGGCTGCGCCGACCAGTCGCTCGCGTACGAGCTGCGCTCCCAGCTGTCCGAGGCCGCGGAGGTCGAGGTGGTCGGCGTCGCGGAGACGACGACCGAGATGGCCGACCTCGTCCTCCAGCACGAGCCGAACCTGGTCCTCGTGCACGACCAGCTGGGTCCGGAGCCGGTCCACCAGGTGATCCGCGACCTCGGGATGCGCCGCCCGGCCAGCGCCGCGATCGTGGTCACCAGCGACGGCGAGCCGGAGGCGCTGGCCGCGGCCATGGACGCCGGTGCGCGCGGCGTCCTCTCCTACCCCCTGTCGTTCGCCGACGTCCAGCTGCGGGTCAACACGGCGCTCGACTGGTCCCGGCACATGCAGAGCCTGCTGATCAACGCGTTCGCCGACGGCGGCAACGCACGCGGTCGGGCGACCGTCGTCGCGATCACCGGGACCAAGGGTGGCGTCGGGACGACGACGCTGGTGACGCACCTGGCCTGGGACGTGCGACGCGAGCTGCCGGACCACAAGGTGCTCGTCGTCGACCTGGACCTGGAGAAGGGTGACGTCTCCAGCCTGATCGAGGCGCGCGCGCGGACGTCCGTG
Organism: Cellulomonas humilata; assembly: GCF_013359775.1. Taxonomy (GTDB): domain Bacteria; phylum Actinomycetota; class Actinomycetes; order Actinomycetales; family Cellulomonadaceae; genus Cellulomonas; species Cellulomonas humilata. The sequence continues at coordinate 170,484 of NZ_JABMCI010000066.1, forward strand.
GCGGACCTGGCCAAGGTGGCGCAGGATCTCTCGGTCCGGACCGTCGCGGACGCGGTCTTCCAGCACGAGTCCGGCATCCACCTGCTGCTGCCCCCCGACGACGTGCGCGACGCCGAGCTGGTCACGCCGACCGCGATCCGGCAGATCGTCGGGCTCCTGCGCCAGCAGTACGACCTGGTCCTGATCGACGTCGGCGCGCACGTGACGCCGGTCCAGGCGGCGGTCGTCGAGATCGCCGACGAGGTGGTCTCCGTGATCACCCCGGACCTCATCAGCATCCGCGCCCTGCGCCGCACGCTCGGCTGGTGGGAGACGCTCCAGGTCCGCAAGCCGGACTCGGTGCACGTCCTGATCAACAAGGCGTCGCGCACCGACGAGGTGCAGCCCGAGACGGCGAAGCGGCTCTCCCCGGGGCGGATGCTCACCACGGTGCTGCCGGACATGGGGCGCAAGCTCGAGACCGCGATGAACTCGCGCGCACCCGAGCTGGTGACCGACCCCACCTGGTGGCGGTCGCTGCGCGCGCTCGGACGCGAGGTCGGCCTCGTCCGCGCCCCGGGCTCCGGCGAGCAGTCCGGGCCCGTCGAGACGTCCTCGCGCCGGTCGTCCGGCCGCCGTCAGAAGTCGGCCGCGAACGACTCCGGCTCCGCCGCGGTCGAGCTGGTCGCGCTGCTGCCGGCGATCGCCCTGGTCTGCGCGGTGCTCTGGCAGCTCGGCATGACGGGCCTGACGTACGTGTGGACGGGCTACGGGGCGTCCGCGGCCGCGCGGTCGGTGGCGCTGGGCGACTCCCCGAGCGAGGTGCGGACGGCCGCGCAGGACGCGTTCCCCGCCGGGATGCGGTCGGACGTGACGGTCGACGTCGCGTCCCCGCTGCCCTCGTCGGTCGACGTGAGCGTCCGGATCCCCGTGATGATGCCGGGCATCCTGGACACGCCGTGGACCGCCGAGGTGCACCGAGAGGTGGTGAAGGAGCCGTGAGGCGACTTCGGGAGCGGCTGCGCGGAGACGACCGCGGCTCGTCGGCCGTCGAGATCCTCGGTGTCATGCCGATCGTCGTGATCGTCGTCCTGGCGGCGCTCCAGGTGGTCGCCGTGTCGGCCACCACCCACGCGGCCAACCAGGCCGTGCGCGACGGTGCCCGGGCGATGAGCCTCGGCCGGTCCGTGCCGGCGGCGATCGACGCGTCCCTGCCGAACGGGCTGGGCGACACGCAGATCTCCTACCCGCCCGGAGCGGTCCGGATCGAGGTCCCGGTGCCCCGCATCGCGATCTTCCCCAGCCTCACCGTCACGCGTGAGGCGACCATGCCGCGGATGGTGCCCTGATGCGCGCGGGCTTCGGCGAGTGGGCGCACCGCGCGGACCCGGCGCCGACCGAGGGCACCGTCGTGCCGACGGTGTCCTCGTCCCCTGCGCGCAGCGACCTCGACGAGGGTCTGGTCTCCACCTTCAAGCGCAAGCTGCTGGACGAGGTCGACCTGCACGAGCTGGGCCGCCTGGACCCGGGCCAGCGCCGGATCCGCCTCGAGCGCGTGGTGGCCCACCTGGTCTCCACCGAGGGCGTCATCCTCACCACGCGCGAGCGCAACGCGCTCATCCGCCGGGTCGTCGACGAGTCGATCGGCCTCGGCGTCCTCGAGCCGCTGCTGGCCGACGAGACCGTGTCCGAGATCATGATCAACGGCCCGGACACGATCTACGTCGAGCGGTTCGGGCAGGTGGAGCGCGTCGCGGCGGTGTTCGCGTCCGAGGAGCAGCTCCGCCAGACGATCGACCGGATCGTGTCCACCGTGAACCGCCGGGTCGACGAGTCGAGCCCCATGGTGGACGCGCGGCTGCCCGCCGACGAGCGGATGCCCCGTGGCGCCCGCGTGCACGTGGTGCTGCCCCCGCTGGTGCTCAACGGCCCCACGGTCACCATCCGGCTGTTCCCGAAGTCGTACGGGCTCGACGAGCTGCTCAACCGCGGCAGCCTCGACCAGGCGACCGCGGAGCTGCTGGCGGCCTGCGTCCGTGCGCGGTTCAACATCATCGTCTCCGGCGGCACGTCCTCCGGGAAGACGACGATGCTCAACGCGCTCTCCGCGTTCATCCAGGGCCGGCAGCGCATCATCACCATCGAGGACGCTGCGGAGCTGTCGCTGGGGCAGGAGCACGTCGTCCGGCTGGAGACGCGTCCGGCCAACGTCGAGGGCCACGGCCAGGTCACCATCCGGGACCTGGTCCGCAACGCCCTGCGCATGCGCCCCGACCGCATCATCGTCGGCGAGGTCCGCGGTGGTGAGGCGCTCGACATGCTCCAGGCGATGAACACCGGGCACGAGGGCTCGCTCGCCACCGTGCACGCCAACTCGCCGGTCGACGCCCTGATCCGGCTCGAGACCCTCGCGTCGATGAGCGACGTCGACGTCCCCTTCCACGCCCTGCGCGACCAGGTGAACAACGCCGTCGACCTGGTGATCCAGCTGCTGCGCGGGTCGGACGGGACGCGTCGCGTGGTCGAGGTCGGCTGGGTGTCGTCGAAGCACCGCGAGGACTTCGACGTCCAGCCGCTCATGCGGTGGGACCCCGAGATCCCCAACCCGCCCGGGCCGCCCGGACGGTTCGTGCTCTACCCGGTGCCGCAGCGGGTGCTGGACAAGCTGCGGATCGCCGGCGAGCCGATCGGTCTGGCTGCCGTGCCGCTCACGGTGGCCCCCGACGTGCCAGGCGTCGCACCGGCCGCCACGGGCCGACGGGTGGCCCCGTGATCGTCCTGGTCATCCTGCTCGCGGTGATCGCGGCCGCGGCGTTCTTCGTGATCGGCGTCGGGGACCTCGGGTCCGACATCGCCCGCCGGCGCTCCCTGGTGGCCGGCGTGGTCGCGGACGAGATCGGGGCGCAGACGCGGTTCGTCGCCTGGGACCGCGCCTTCGCGCGCACGGCTCCGGGCCGGTGGGTCGCGGGGCAGCTGCTGCTGGCCGGCGAGGAGCGTCGGTCGCCGCTGCTGGTGGCCGCGGTCGCGGTCGGCGGCGGGGTCGCGGTGGGGTGGGTCCTCGCCGTGGGGCTCGCACCCGTGTTCGGGCTGCTGGGCATCGTCGCCGTCGTCGTCGGCGTCCGGGCCTATCTGTCGCGCGCCAAGGACCGCCGCAACGAGCAGTTCATCGCGCAGATGCCCGAGCTGGCCCGGGTGCTGTCCAACGCCACCAGCGCGGGCCTGTCGATCGCCTCCGCGGTCGGCATCGCGGCCACGGAGCTGTCGGAGCCCGCCGGCCCCGAGCTCGCCCGCGTCGCGTCCCGCATGCGGTTCGGCGACAGCCTCGACACGGCGATGCAGGGCCTCGAGGCCCGCCTGCCGTCGCGCGAGGTGACGGTGCTGATCTCGACCTTGCTGGTGAGCGCGCGCAGCGGTGGCTCGCTCGTGTCGGCCCTGCGGGACATCGCGGACACCCTCGAGGCCCGGCGCGAGACCCGGCGCGAGGTGCGCACGACGCTCGCGCAGTCGACGTCGACCGGCTACCTCGTGATCATGATGGGCTTCGGCCTGCTGTTCCTGCTCAACATCATCCAGCCGGGCACGGTGCAGGCGATGCTCGACTCGTGGGTGGGGCGTGCCGCGCTGCTCGTGGGCTCGTCCCTGTTCGTCGGCGGCTTCCTGCTGATCCGCCGGATGACGAGGTACGACGGATGAGCGCGATCATCCTTCTCGTCGCGGGCCTCGGGGCCGCCGGCGCCGCGATCCTCTTCATGGTCGGGTACCGAGCGATGCGCTCCGACGCGCTGGACACCCTGGCCGTCGACGACCTGAACCTGCTGCGTGGCCAGCAGCGCCGCCGCGCCGAGGGGGAGCTGCCGCTCGACAAGCTGGCGCGACGGCAGGTGCCGCGCCTGCGCCGGCTGCTGGGCCCGACCCGGGTGGCGCGGCTCCAGCGGATGATCGACGAGGCCGGCCGGCCGGACGGCCTGACCGTCGACGGCTACCTCACACGCACCGCCTGGTGGGGGATGCTGCTGCTCCCGGTGGTCGTCATCATGCTGCTCACCGGCAACCCGCTGGTCTCGCTCCTGGCGCTGGCCGTCCCCGTGGTCCTCCCGCTGAGCGTGGTGGCCGGGGCGCAGCGCCGCCGCCGCGAGCGCATCGACCGCGACCTGCCGGACTTCCTCGACGTCCTCGCGGTGACCGTCATGGCGGGCGTGAACTTCCGCGCCGCCCTGGCGCGGGTGGCGGAGCGCTTCGAGGGGCCGCTGGGCGAGGAGATCATGCTGACGCTGCACCAGATCGCCAACGGCGCGTCGGTGCGGCAGGCGTTCCAGGACCTGCGGCGGCGCAGCTCCTCGGAGTCCGTGGCGCAGTTCGTGTCGGCCCTGCTCCAGTCCCAGGAGCTGGGCGCGCCGCTGGCGGAGTCGCTCCGGCAGATCGCCGAGGACATGCGCCGGGAGAGCGGGCAGCGCCAGCGGCAGGCGGCCGCGCGCACCGCCCCGCGGGTGACCCTGGTGACGTCGATGGTCCTCGTGCCGGGCGCCCTCATCTTCATCGTCGTCGGGCTCTTCCTCGGGGCGGACGTCGACTTCGGGGCGCTGTTCGGGTGAGCACGGTGCAGCGGGACTTCACCCAGCGCGTCGTGGCCGTCGCCCTGATCGTGCGGCTCCTGGCGATCACGGTCGCGCTGTTCGGGATGATCGGCGAGCAGATCACCGGCACCATGCTGGCCAGCGTGCTGGTGCTGTCGGCGACGAGCTTCTCGTTCCTCATGTACCCCTCGGTCGCCCGGTTCGTGGTCCACCACCCGCTCGCCGTGGTGGCCGACCTGCTGCTCACCCTGCTGGTGCTGGCGGCCCTGGGCGTCGAGAGCCCGCTGGTGCTGGCCACGTTCTCCACCGCGCTGGTGATGGGGATCCTGTTCGAGCGCCGCATCGCGGTCCTCGGGGCGGCCGCGCTGGTGACCGGCTTCCTGCTGGTCGACCGGGTGCAGGGGCCGCCCACCACCGGGTTCATGATCAACCTCGGCATCCCGGCGCTGTATGTCGGCCTGGTGGCGGTCGGGTCCGTGGTCCGGCACGCCCACGAGCGCGAGGTGGCGATCGCGAGCGACCTCGTGGAGGCGAACCGCGCGGTCGCGCAGGCGGACGAGCGCGCCCGGCTGGCCCGCGAGATGCACGACTCCCTGGGCAAGACCCTGCACGGCATCGCGCTGGCGGCGGAGGCGCTCCCGGTCTGGGTCGAGCGCGACCCGCCGACCGCCGTGCGGTACGCGCACGGGCTCGCCGACGCGGCGCGGCAGGCCGCGGCGGAGGCACGTGCGCTGCTGGTGCGGCTGCGCGCGGACCAGCCCGACCGGCCGCTGGCGCAGGTGCTCGCCGACCAGTGCCGCAGCTGGGCGGCGGAGACGGGCATCGAGTGCACGTTCGTCAGCCACGGCGCCGTCGACCTGTCGACCGACGCCCGCTACGAGGCGCTCGCGATCGTCGCGGAGGCGCTCGAGAACGTCCAGCGGCACGCGGACGCGTCGCACGCGTCGGTGACCCTCGTCGGGGCCGAGCACGGTGCCGTCCGGGTGGAGGTCGTCGACGACGGCCGCGGGTTCGTCGTGCTCGACGGCGAGGTCAGCCCGCCGAACCACTTCGGCCTGACCGGCATGCGCGAGCGCGCGGCCCAGGCGGGGGCCACCCTCGCCGTCTCGTCCACGCTCGGCCAGGGGACCCGCGTGGTCCTCACCCTCGACCCGGTGAAGGAGACCTCAGGTGTCAGGTGACGGTGCCGGCTCGCCGGTGGAGGGGGTCGACGCCGACCACCCGGCGCTGACCCAGGTGACCGTGGTGATCGTCGACGACAACGCGGTCATCCGGATGGGGCTGCGCAGCCTCCTCGACGCGTCCGACCGGATCCGCGTCGTCGGCGAGGCGAGCGACGGCGAGGAGGCGGTCCGGGTGGTCCGCGCGACCCTCCCCGACGTGGTCCTGCTCGACGTGCGCATGCCCCGACGGGACGGCGTCCAGGTGGCCGCCGAGGTGCGGCAGTGGTGCAAGATCCTCATGCTCACCTACTCGGACGCGCCGGAGATCGTGCGCGCCGCGGTGGACGCGGGCGCGAGCGGCTACCTGGTGCACGGGGAGTTCGCGTCGCACGAGCTCGAGCGGTCGATCCTCGCGGTCGCCGAGGGGTCGTTCCTGCTCTCGCCGCTGGCCGCCGAGGCGCTGCGCACCACCTGGGTGATCCCCGCGGCGACCGCCCCGGAGCGTCCCGACGTGGGCCTCTCGGAGCGGCAGCGCGAGGTCATGGAGCTCATCGCCGCAGGTCGGACCAACGGCGAGATCGCCGCCACGTGCTACCTGTCGGAGAAGACGGTGAAGAACCACGTGAACCACATCTTCGCGCGGCTGGGCGTCCGGACCCGGGCGGAGGCGGTCTCCGTGTGGCTCGGTGGGGCCTGACGCCCAGGGCCTGCACGGGACGAGATGGGCCCGAGGTTGGGCCCACGGACCCGCCGAAGACGTCCGGACCGTCCGTAATGTTTCAGGTGTCAGCACGGGGACCGGATGACCGGGACCGCAGAGAATCCAACCGGTCAACCCGGGCGGCACACGTGGAGGAGCACAACATGACCCGCATGTTCGTCAACACCAAGATCCGCATGATGAAGGCGCTCGAGGCCCGCGAGGCCGGCCAGGGCACGCTGGAGTACCTCGGCATCGTCGTCGTCGTGGCGCTCCTGATCACCGCCATGATCGCCGCCTTCACCACCTGGGACCTGGGCGCCAAGCTCACGGCGGCCCTCGCCAAGATCACGACGGCGATCGGCTGACCTGTCCCACAGTCCCCGAACGGCGGCCCGGCGCTCACGCGCTGGGCCGCCGTCGTGGGTGCAGGGGGTCGGTGGAGCCGGACGCAGCAGGAGGATCCGGGCGCAGCCCCCTACTCTGACCCGATGACGAGCATGAGGAGACACGTGAGACGCGGTCTGGGGATGGCGGTCGTGGCCGTCGTGCTGGTCCTGTCAGGAGCGACCGCGGACGCGGCCGACCGGGACCCCGTGCCGTCCGGCACCGTCTCCGTCGACGGCCAGGACGTCCCGATCCTCGGCTCGTTCAGCTACCACCAGCGCAACAAGGACACGAACCCCGAGATCCGCGGGCTGGTCCACGGGGTGCGGCGCGTCGACGGTGGCACGGTGCTCTACTACTCGATCGGGTGGAACGGCTCCGACCCGTTCCAGGGCGGGTTCGCCTTCAAGGACTCGATGCACCCGTACAAGATCCTGCACGGGACCGACTTCTCGCTCGTCGACGCCGCGGGGCTGACCCTCTACCACCCGCTGGCCAGCGACGAGGCGACGTTCACCACCTACGCGCCCGACCTGGACTCGAAGTCCGGCGAGCTCCGCGTCGGCTGGGCCCTGTTCCCCGAGCTGCCGGCCGACGTGTCCGCGGTCGAGATCATCGCGCCGTACGGCACCGCGGCCGGGTCCGTCCCGGTCGAGGACGGCGCGCTCGAGCCCGTCGGCACCGATCCTGCGCCGTACGTCGGCGAGGGCTGGCCGGCGCTGCCGGATGCCTCGGAGACCGCCGCCGCCAACCCGGACGCGTTCACCTACACGCTGGTCCGCAGGTCCGGCGACGTCGCGGGCACCGCCCTGGTGGAGGAGTCCCCGGAGGCCGTCGCCGTGACCCTGGACGCGAACGTCCTGTTCGCCTCCGGTTCGGCCGAGCTCACCCCGCAGGCCGCCGACACCCTGACCGCGATCGCGGACGACATCGCGGCGCGCGGGACCGGCGAGGTGGTCGTCACCGGGCACACCGACTCCGACGGGTCCGACAGCTTCAACCAGACGCTCTCCGAGCAGCGGGCGGCGTCGGTGCTGGCGGTCCTGCAGCCCAGGTCCGGGTCGGCGGTGACCTTCGTGGCGGTCGGCAAGGGCGAGAGCCAGCCGGTCGCCGACAACGCCACCGACGAGGGCAAGCAGGCGAACCGACGGGTCACCGTCGTCTACGGCGTCCAGGGGGACTCATGAAGTGGCTCAGGTGGATCGTCGCCGGCGTGGTGGCGATCGCCGTCGGAGCCGTCGCCCTCGTGGCCTGCACCGGTGACGACGAGCCGACCCCCACGGGCACCGGGACCGCGTCGTCCTCCCCGGCCGCGGAGGGCATGACCCGCGAGGAGCTGGAGTCCGCCGTGTTCGGCAGCGACTCCGCCTCGACCGTGCTCGGCTCGGTGGAGGGCGCCGTGCGCGACCCCCTGCACCCGTTCCCCGCCCGGATCGACGTGACCGAGGTCGTGGCCGCGGAGGCGAGCACGACCGTGCGGTTCACCCTGGTCAACCTCGAGGACACCGACCCGCTGCTCCAGCTCACGGCGTTCAACGACCAGCGCCCGCTGACCATGGACATCCGTGACGTCGCGCTCGTGGACCCCACGGCGTCGCTGCGGTTCCTGCCGTACGTCGGGGCGCCGAACGCGGCCGGCGAGACGGCGAGCATCTGCGCGTGCTCCACCGCCCCGCTGCAGATGTCGGAGGTCGGCCAGCTCCTGTCCGCCACGTTCCCGCCGCTCGACCCGTCGACCGAGACGGTCACGCTCGAGATCCCCGGCTTCCCGCCCGTCGAGGGCGTCCCGGTGTCGCGCCCGTGAGGCTGCGCGCTGGACGCGTCCGGCGGGCGCTGCGCGGCGACGACGGGCTCGCGGCGACGGGGATCGTCCTGACGGTCGTCATCGGCGTCCTGTTCCTGCTGTTCCTCATCGTCATCCCGCTGCTGTCGGGCACGGAGAAGGCGGGGCGCACCCAGACGGCCGCCGACGCCGCCGCGCTGGCCGGCGCGAAGGGCGCCCGGGACCGTGCCGTGGACGAGGTCGCGGCCGCCGTCTGGGCGCTGCGCCCCGAGGCGCTCTCCGGGACGCGTCAGGTCTGGCGCTTCTCGGAGGCCGTCGCGGGCGGCAGCGGCTTCACGGGTGCCCAGCAGTACGCGCTCGCGAACAACGCGTCCGTCGACGCGTACCACCACGACGCCGCGCGGGATCGCGTGCAGGTGGACGTCCGCCTCGGCGAGCCTGCCCCGCAGGGCGGCCCCGTGCTGTCCCGTGCGGTCGCGCAGGTCGGTGTCGAGCTCGCCAGCTGCGAGGTGGCGGCCGTGCGGGAGATCACCGGGTACACCGAGCCGCCGCCGGTGGAGACGCCGACCCCCGAGCCGCCGCCGCCCTCGCCGACCCCGAGCCCGACGCCCACACCGACGCCCACGCCGCCGCCGTTCGTGCCTCAGCCGATCTACAGCGCCTGGGAGTTCGGCTTCTCCTGCGACGGCGAGCACAGCTTCGACGACTCGGACTCCGCGCTCGACCAGCTGGTCGACCGGGCCAGGTCGCGGCTCGAGGACCTCGAGCCCCGCCTCGTCTCCTGACCCACGCGACGGCTGGGCCCGTGGGCCCATGACCAGCACGGGAACCGAGCCGTGGGGCCTGCGGACAGCGCCGCGCCCGCCCGTACGGTGAAAGTGCTCGGCTGAGCAGCACCCACGGACGGAAGGTTGATCGAGTGACACCGACACGCGCGCTCCGGCGCCGCGCACCCCGGTCCGACGATCGTGGTGCGGGCACGCTCGAGTACATCGGAGTCGTCGCCGTCGTCGCCGCCCTTGTGGGTGCCCTCGTGCTGGGCTTCGCCAACAGCCACTACGGCGAGAACCTCTCCGCCCAGCTGTGCAAGATCACGTCCGCGGTCGACGGCGGCTCCTGCCCCGTCCCGCCCACCGAGCGGGCACCCGAGGACTACGTCCCGCCGGACGCGTGCGTCGTGTCGTCGAACGGCGAGGAGTCGAGCACCGGCCTCACCGTCGTCGTCGACGTCCAGGGTGGCGAGACGTGGCTCATCGAGAAGCTCGGTGACGGCACCTACCGGCTGACCCGTGCCCGCTCCGGCGGCGTCGGGATCGGCGTGGGCGTGGGGTTCGACTTCTCCGCCACGGTCGACAGCCAGACCTACGGTCTCGGTGCGACCGCGAAGGCCAACGTGGCGCTCGTCGGTGGGGGTGGCGAGTCGTACATCGCCACGTCCGAGGAGCACGCGCGCAACATCCTGGACCAGAAGCGCAACGACGAGACCAAGGACTCGCTCGTCGGCGACGACAACCCGGTCCGCGACGGCGTCGACTGGCTCAACGACCAGCTCGGCGGCAGCAACACGTACGAGCAGCTCGACCCGGACGAGTGGTTCGTCGAGGCCGGCATCGAGGGCGAGGCCTCCGCCGGCGCGAGCACCCCGCTCGGCACGGTCGGGGCCGAGGCGGCGATCGAGGCGTACCTCGGGCGCACCGACCGCGCCGACGGCACCTCGACCGACTACCTCCGCGCCGAGATGTCCATCGGCGGGGGGATGGAGGGGCGTGGCCCGAACGCCCAGGGGTACGACACGTTCATCAACTACACGGCCGAGGGCTCCGCCGGGGCGGTCATCGAGGTCGACCGCGACAAGGACGGCAACCCGGTCACGTTCCGGATCAAGAGCGTGCTGATGGGCAACGCGACCGGCGACAGCTCGTACTCGGGACCCGTCGAGGACGACCCCGAGTACACGGAGCGGACCATCGACATCCCGCTCGACTCCGCGACCGGCCGGCAGACCGCCGCGCGCGTGCTCCAGGCCGCCGGTGTCCCGTACTACCCGGGGATCACCGACACGGTCGACATCCCGCAGATCGCCCAGGACAAGCTCGACCCGACGGCGCTCGGGCGGGAGCTCGGGGCGCTCGCCGCGGCCCGCGGACACATCTCCGAGCAGACCTACACGCTGGGCACCAGCGAGGACGGGTTCAACGCCGAGGGGGACCTGGGAGTCCAGCTGGGCCTGTCGCACAGCTCGATCACCAGCAGCCGGTCCACGTCGGACTACCGGTACTGGGACGGGACTGAGATGACGGACCGCGCCGGGTGCACGGCGTGACAACCTACTCCCGGCACGCCGACCGGCGTCCCCGTCGTTCTCGGAGGTCCCCCATGCGTCGTCCTCAGCTGATCGCCGCCCGTGCGGCGGTCCTCGTCGGGGCGTTCGCCCTGCTCGCGGGCTGCACGTCGTCGTCGGGCGACGACACTGGTGGCGTGCTGACCCCTAGTGCCGCCCCGTCCGGCTGGAACGCCCAGGAGCTCGCCGGGGTGCAGCTGTCGACGCCCGCGGACTGGGAGTCCTACGAGACGGAGCCGCCGTCCGGCGGCGGTGCCGACGTCACGGCCGCGGGCATGAAGATGCCGCTCGGGCCCGACGGTGCCGGCGGCTCGGTGTACGTGGTCACCTCGGGCTCACCGACCAGGGACGCCAAGGCCTCGAGCGCCAACAGCCGGACGGTCGGCGAGGCCACGCTCGGCGCGGAGGACGTTGTCGAGGAGGACCTGACCTGGCCCGGGGCCGACGCGGCCGCGTACCTCGCGTACGAGGCGGACCTGCCGATGCCCTCGGGCGACGACGTGCGGTTCCGGTACGAGACCCTCACCCTCGACCTGCCCGACGGCAGTCAGTCGATCGTGACCGTCGTCGGTCCGGTGTCGCGGTACGACGAGACCGGCCAGCACGACGTGCTGGCGAGCGTCACGGTCGGTGAGTGAGCGCGTGGGCATCTACTCGGGCAGCAACATCCGGCGGACCGCCCGGATGTTCGGCACGGCCGCGTTGTTCGCGGCACCGCTCTTCGCCCTGCTCGGCCTCGCCGGCGTCCTGGGGCTCGGCTCCTTCGGCGGGACCGCGCCGGTCGAGATCCTCCGGTCGGCACCGGCCGGTTCGCCGGTCGAGCTGACCAACAGCGTCCACGGCGACGCCGTCTGGGGTCAGCCGGACGTCGACCTCTCGGCGGTGAGCTGCGAGGCGTCCAGCTCGGACGGTGCGAGGACCGTGGACCTCGAGGTCGGTGCCCAGGACGGGAGCCTGGCCGAGGTCGACGACGCGCAGGGCACCGGGACGTGGACGAGGCTGTCGAGCACCGACACCCTCGACGGGGTCTCGCTGGTCACGTGCAGCGGCGGCGGGCTGGAGACCGTGGGTGTCTCGGTCGACCCCGGGGACGGCACGCGCGGCGTTCCGGGTGCACAGTTCTTCGTGTTCGCGGCGTTCCTGATCGTCCTCGGCCTGGTCCTGAGGCACGCCACCGCCCCCAAGGAGCAGTGACGCGGGTCCGCTGAGGACCGCGACCGGCGGTCAGACGGCCGGCTCGTAGCCCACCGGCTCGCGGTGCGTGGCGGACCGTGTGGCAAGGAGCACGGCGCCCATGCCGACGCCGGTCCAGAGCACGAGGTCGACGACCGCCGAGGCCAGGCCGACGGGTACGAACGACTGCGCGACGAACGCGCGCCCCAGCCAGGACAGCGGGTCGAGCAGGTAGCCCAGCACCAGCCCGACCGCGGCCGAGCGGCGCAGGACGGCGCGGTCGACGTCGAGCAGGTGCCGGCGCACCGCGATCGCGGGCGCCAGCACCAGGACGAGGACGACGAGCGCGGTCCGCACGGCCACGCCGGCGCCGACGGAGAGCGTCGAGCTGCCCACCCCCAGGGCGAGCAGGCCGGCGACGAAGCCGCCGATCGCGGTCGACAGCGCCACCTGCACGGTGAGCATCGGGCGCATGGTCGGACATCCTCTCGTCGGTCGTCCGCCCCGTCGGCGGACCGCCTGGAGGGTATCCCGACCACCGGGCCCAGCAGGCCTGGGTCCCGAGGCCCAGCCCGTGGGTCCGCAGACGAACCGGGGGGCCCGAGACCGGCGCGCGGGGCCGTCCTAGCGTCGAGGCATGGACCAGATCGACCTCAGAGCAGCGGCCGCCGGCGTCGTCGCGGGCATGCTGGGCTACCTCGTCGTCGCGGTGCTGCTCGGGACGAGCGAGGCGCGGCCGCTCCTGGTCCTGGCGGGTGCGCAGCTCGGCGTGCTGGCACTGGTCGGGGCCCTGGTCGCGCTGCTCCAGCGGCGGCGGTTCGGGACCTACACCCGCACCGCCGCCCTGCGCACGGCGCTGACCGCCGGCGGGGCGGGGCTGGTCGTGGTCCTGGTCCTGGGTGCCGGTGCCTCGGCCGCCGCCGACGGGCCTGGGCTGACGCCGGCGGTGATCCTGGTCAACGCTGCCGTCTGGCTCGGCGGCACGGGCGTCGGCGCCGTCCTGGTCCGACCCGGCGAGGCCCGCGCGCTCCGCACCGTCCGCGCCGCCCAGTGAGACCGCGGCGGCTACGGCGCGACGACCGTGGCGCGAGCACGTCCGAGCTGCTCGGCGTGGTGGCGGTCGTCGCCCTCCTCGTCGTCGGCGTGATCGGCGGACTCTCCAGCTACCCGGACCGCCTCGCCGACGCCCTCTGCCGGATCGTCGCCGCGACCGGCGGCGGGAGCGGCGCCGCGTGCGGGTCGACGCCCGTCGCCGAGCCGACCGACGAGGACTACCTGCCGCCCGCCTGCATGTCCCACGAGGAGAGCGAGCAGTACTCGGCGACGGTCAAGGTGTGGTTCTTCGAGCTCGGCCAGGACTCGGGGTTCGTCGTCCAGGAGTTCGCCGACGGGACCGTCCGCGCGACCATGACCGACGGGGTGGGTCTGGGCGCGGGCGGCTCGCTCACGTCCAGCACGTTCGACCTGGGGAAGCTGGGCGGGGGCGGCAACTCGGGTCTCGACATCGACCTCGGGGGCGGCGTGACGTTCTCCTACGGCGACACCTGGGCCTTCGACTCGCCCGAGCAGTGGGGCGAGATGAAGGACCAGCTCGACGACTACCTCATGCAGCAGGAGGTGCTCAAGCACGAGGGCGGCGTCTGGGCGGCCAAGTCCATGGGGTGGAAGGACCCGCCCAAGGATCCCCAGGTGTCGTTCGCGAAGACCGAGCTCGAGCTCTCGCTCACCGCGGCGTTCGGGCTCCAGGACCCGACCGGCGCCACGGACGCGGCCGGCGACGCCGAGTTCTTCGACCCGAACGTCGGCGTGACGTTGTCCGCGACCGCGGGCGCAGCGGTGGTCATCGAGACGAACCACGAGACCGGCGAGCAGAGCTGGACGTACGAGGTGTCGGGCGAGGGTGCCGTCCGCGCCGACGTCGTCGTGGGGCACGGCGAGGCGGCCGGGAAGATCGACGGGGCGTTCACCGTGACGCGCAACAAGGACGGCGAGGTGACCGAGGTGGTGTTCCAGTCCTCCCGCGAGGGGGGTGTCTCGGGCGGGCTGGGGAACGACTCGTTCGAGCAGGCGTCGGGCGGCGGCGGGCACACCGAGTCCGACTCGCTCGTGACGACGACGCGGCTGACGGTCGACGACGCGAACCGCGATCTGGTCGACACGTGGCTCGCCGACCGCAACGACGCCGGTGTGGCGGTGTCGCTGCCGTTCGCCGCGATGGTGCCGAGCAGCCCGTCGGACGACCCGTTCCTGGACCTCCTGCACCGCAGCGCCACCACCAGCCAGATCGTGTACCGCAACGTCAAGGACTCGTGGGAGTTCGAGGCCGCCGTGAAGAAGGGCTGGCAGTTCGGGTTCGGCATCTCGGGCGAGAACGCCACCGCCGACGCCGTCGAGGCCGACTACCTCGGCGCGCCGACCAGCGACGGCACGCGGCTCTTCCTCCCGGACGAGTCGTGCGGATGACCGCGCGGCAGCGGCTGCGCCCGGCCGACCTGCTGTGGGCCTGGGCGGCGGCCCTCGTCGGCTTCCTCGTCGGTGAGTACGGCTCCGGGGTGGTGCTCGCGGCGCGCGCCGGGGCGGCGGGCACCGATGCCGTCCTCGCGCTCCTCTGGCTGCCGTGGCTCGCCGCGCCCGTGCTGGCCGGGCTGCTCGGTGCGTGGGCGCTGCCCGTCGCCCGCGTGACCGCCCGGTGGCAGTGGCTGCTCGGGACGGTCGCGATCCCGCTCGGGGCCGCCGCGGTGACCACGGCCGTGGTGGTCGTCACCGGCTCGACGGCGGCGGGGCTGCTCCTCTCGATCGTCGTGCAGGTGGTGGTGACGGCGGCCGTCGCGCTCGGGGTGGGAGCATGGCGCTCCGCCCGGCTCGCGCGCTCGCCCGGGGCGCCGCTGACGTACACGACCCCCCACCCGGAGGACCAGCTCGCATGACGTCGTACTCCCGCACCGTCGCCGCCGTCGTCGCGCTCACCCTCGCCGCGCTGGCCGGGTGCTCCGGAGGGTCCGGCGCCCCCGCCGGGTGGACCCGGGTGCAGGACGGCTGGCTCCAGGTGGACGTGCCCGACGACTGGTCCGACGGTGCGTCCCTCGACGCGCCGTGGACGCTCAGCCGCCAGGACGCCGAGGGCGACGACGCGACGATGCAGCTGGCCGGGGCGCCGACGCTGGGCTACTACCGCGCGGACGAGGGTCGGGGCACCCTGCTGGCGTCCATGCAGGTGGGCGGGTACCCGGACTTCGCGGTGGTCGACCAGTCCGACCCGGTGGACACGGGCGAGCTGGAGCTGACCCGCACGGACTTCACGTACGCGGCGCAGGACGGCGGCGACACGCTCCATGGCGTGCTGTGGGTGGGCTCCGCCCCGGACACGGGCAAGGCGGTCGCGGTGCAGCTGACAGGCACGGACCTGCCGACCGACGTCGTCGAGCAGGTGCAGGACAGCATCGCGGTGCTCGACACGGAGGCGACGCCCGCGCCGTGACCGTGCGACGCGTCACAGCGGCCGGTCCACGGGGTCGGCGGCGACGCGGCCACCACCGGGCGCCGACTACCCTGGCGTCGTGACGCAGACGCCTGACCCGGCCGCCACCACCCACCGTCCCGTGCTCGTCGTCGACTTCGGTGCGCAGTACGCGCAGCTGATCGCCCGACGGGTCCGCGAGGCCAACGTGTACTCCGAGATCGTGCCGCACACGGCGTCGGTCGCGGACCTGCTGGCCAAGGACCCGGCCGCGATCATCCTGTCCGGCGGGCCGTCGTCGGTGTACGCCGCCGGCGCCCCGTTCGTGGACCCGGCCCTGTTCGAGGCCGGTGTCCCCGTCCTGGGCATCTGCTACGGCTTCCAGGCGATGGCGGCGGCGCTCGGCGGGACGGTCGCGCAGACCGGTCAGCGCGAGTACGGCGGGACGGCCGTCGCGGTCACGTCCGCCGGGACCGTGCTGTCCGGCAGCCCCGACGCGCAGACCGTCTGGATGAGCCACGGCGACGCGGTGCACGCCGCGCCCGAGGGGTTCGAGGTGCTGGCGACGTCGGCGGGCAGCCCGGTCGCCGCGTTCGAGGACCGCGCCCGGCGCCTGTACGGCGTCCAGTGGCACCCGGAGGTCAAGCACTCGCCGCTCGGCCAGAAGGCGCTCGAGAACTTCCTCTACCAGGGCGCGGGCCTGAGTCCCGACTGGAACGCCGGCAACGTCGTCGCCGAGCAGGTGGACAAGATCCGCGCTCAGGTGGGAGACGCCCGGGTGATCTGCGGGCTGTCCGGTGGCGTGGACTCCTCGGTCGCCGCGGCGCTCGTGCAGAAGGCCGTCGGCAGCCAGCTCACCTGCGTGTTCGTCGACCACGGGCTGCTGCGCTCCGGCGAGGCCGAGCAGGTGGAGAAGGACTTCGTGGCCGCCACGGGCGTGCAGCTGAAGGTGGTCGACGCGCGCGAGCGGTTCCTGCACGCGCTCGCGGGCCACACCGACCCCGAGACCAAGCGCAAGATCATCGGCCGCGAGTTCATCCGGGTGTTCGAGCAGGCCGCCCGCGAGGTGGTCGCTGAGGCCGGTGAGGGCGAGGAGGTCAAGTTCCTCGTCCAGGGCACCCTGTACCCGGACGTCGTCGAGTCCGGCGGCGGCGAGGGCGCGGCCAACATCAAGTCGCACCACAACGTGGGCGGGCTGCCGGACGACCTCCAGTTCGACCTGGTGGAGCCGCTGCGCACCCTGTTCAAGGACGAGGTCCGCGCGGTCGGCCTGGAGCTGGGCGTGCCCGAGGGCATCGTGTGGCGCCAGCCGTTCCCGGGTCCCGGGCTGGGCATCCGGATCATCGGCGAGGTCACGGCCGAGCGTCTCGACATCCTGCGCGCGGCCGACGTCATCGCCCGCGAGGAGCTGACCCGCGCCGGCCTGGACCGCGACATCTGGCAGTGCCCGGTGGTGCTCCTGGCGGACGTGCGCTCGGTGGGCGTGCAGGGGGACGGCCGGACCTACGGGCACCCCGTCGTCCTGCGGCCGGTGTCGTCCGAGGACGCGATGACCGCAGACTGGACCCGCCTGCCCTACGACGTGCTGGCGACGATCTCGACCCGGATCACCAACGAGGTGCCCGAGGTCAACCGCGTGGTCCTCGACGTGACGAGCAAGCCGCCGGGCACCATCGAGTGGGAGTGACTGGGAGTGACTGGGAATGACACCGTGACCGAGTCCACGACGACCCTCGACCCCTGGGTGCGCAAGGCCGCAGGAGCGACGAAGCGCTACCGCGTGCTGGCCTGGATCACCGGCACCATGCTGCTGCTGCTCTGCGTCGAGCTCGTCCTCAAGTACGTGTTCCACGCGAGCGGGGTGGACGCCTCCGGCACGCCGAACCCCGTCATCGGCGCCTGGATCGCGTACGCGCACGGTTGGATCTACGTCGTCTACCTGGTCACGGTCTTCGACCTCTGGTCGAAGATGCGCTGGCGCCTCGGGCGGCTCGCCACGATGGCCGCGGCCGGCGTGGTGCCGGTCATGTCGTTCATCCTCGAGCGCAAGGTGCACGCGCAGGCGCTCGCCCGCATCGAGGCCGCCGGTGGCGCACGCGGGTGAGATGTTCCGGATCCTGGACGAACGTCCGTTTCGCGCCGATACGGTGAGCGCGTGCTGATCGTCCACGTCTCCGACTGCTACGCACCGCGCACCGGGGGGATCGAGTCGCAGGTGGGGGACCTCGCCGCGCGCCAGGTCGCCGCCGGCCACGAGGTGCACGTCCTGACGGCCACCCTGGGCGTGGGTGGCGAGCGCGGTGGGGTCGTCGACCGGGAGCACGGCGTGCACGTGCACCGGCTGGGCGCGCGGATCCCGTTCGACCTGCCCGTGAACCCCGTCGGCCCCCGCCTGGTCCGTGAGGCCTACGCCGCCCTGCGGCCCGACGTGGTGCACGTGCACGCCGGCGTGCTGTCCCCGTTCGCGTACGACGGCGCGCGGATCGCCCTCGACCTGGGCCTGCCGACCGCGATCACGTGGCACTGCATGCTCGACGGCGTCGTCGGCGCCCTGCGGGCCGCGGTGGGACGCACGCGCTGGCAGCAGACGCCCGCCGCGCTGAGCGCGGTCAGCCACGCCGCCGCGGCACGCGTGCGGCAGGTGTTCGGCACCGAGGTGTCGGTGATGCCGAACGGGATCGACCTGGACCTGTGGGCGCCTCGGACCTTCTCCGAGGGGAGGGGACGTCCGGGCGAGCAGGGCCCGCTGCGGCTCGTCTCGACCATGCGCCTGGCTCCGCGCAAGAGGGCGGTCCCGCTGGTCGAGCTGGTCGGCCAGGCCGCCCGCAGGCTGCCGCCCGACCGGCTGCGCCTGTCGATCATCGGGTCCGGCCCGGCTCAGGGCCGGGTCTCCTCCACCGTGGCGGAGCAGGGGCTCCAGCACGTCGTGGAGCTGCGCGGCCGGCTGACCCGGCCCCAGGTCCGCAGCGCGTACACCGACGCCGAGGTGTTCCTCGCCCCCGCCGAGCTCGAGGCGTTCGGCATCGCGGCCCTCGAGGCCCGCACGGCCGGGCTGGCGATCGTCGCCCGCCGCGGCACGGGCATCGAGGAGTTCGTCGAGGACGGCGTGGACGGCCTGCTGGTGGCCGACGACGCCGAGATGACCGAGGCGATCGTGCACCTGGCGCGCGACGGGCGGCTGCTCGACGGCATGCTCACGCACAACCGCGCTGTCCGACCCAGGTTCGGGTGGGACGACGTTCTCGGTGCCGCGGACGCGGAGTACGCGCGGGCTCGCGCGGCGAAATCTCCCACTTCGTCACCCGCCCCTCACTAGAGTCGTTTCGTTGGACGGTTCTGTCAGGGGCCGCACGGCACACCTGCCCGTCCTCTGGGGCTCAGAGAGGGAGACATGACGACGACGACGGGACAACCGAAATCGGTCCGCGTGCTCGGGCTGTTGACCATCATCTTCGGGATCATCTTCATCATCGCGGGCGGCATCACGTGGGGCGCCGTGGCCAGCAACCTGGCGGCCGAGCAGATCACGGTGTCCGAGGACGCGCAGGCGTTCGGCGGCCAGCTGGTCGACACCCCGTGGGAGGCCTGGTTCCAGGCCGACATCATCAACACCCACGCGCTCGAGGCCACTGACGGCCAGACCTACGCCCAGCTGGACCAGGACGACGAGCGCCGCGGCACGGTCATGACGGCGTCGTTCCTGCGCGCCTCGCTGTTCACCTCGGTGGTCGCGTTCGGCGTCGCGCTGCTCGTGGTCGGCATCGGTGTCGTGTTCATCCTCATCGGGTGGGCGCTGCGCAAGGTCGGCACCACCACCTACGCCGACACGACGGCTCCGGTGGCTCCGGACCCGGTGGTCTGACGACGACAGGGGCGACGTCCGAGGGCTCGGACGTCGCCCCTGCTCGGGCGGTCAGCGCCGGGCGCGTGCTCCGCTCACGATCGAGCCGACCAGCAGGGCGGTCCCGGCGACCGCGAGGAGCACGATCATCGCGAGCTGGAGGTCGATCGCGACCCCTGCCGCCCACGCGAGCAGGCCGACGCCGATCGCGGCGATGACCAGGCCCCAGACGACCGTCCCGACCCGCAGCCGGCGGCGGGGTGTGTCGACCGGTGCCGGCTCCGACGGTGCGGCCGCTGCGACGAACGGGTCCGGGCTGGTGGCGGGCCCGTCGATCCGCTCGGTGCGGTCCGACGGGGAGTACAGCGCGCCGATCGGGGACGTCGCCGTGGTGGGCTCGGGCGACCCGAACGGTGCCGGCTGCGACGCCGTCTCGTCCGCTGCGACCTCGTCGACCGGGATCACGGTCGTGTCGTCGGCGTCGGCGTCGGCAGTGGGCTCGGGGTCGGTGACCGGCAGGGCGAGCGTCTCGTCGTCGTCGCGGGGGGTCTTGTCGGTGGACATCAGTTCTCCTCGATGATCGAGACGTCGCCGGCGCCGATCTGCACCTGCAGCGCGAGCTGCGGGCCGTCGGAGCCGATGTCGTCGGTCGTGAACGTGCTGGGGTTGAGGCCCACCCCGTCGGAGCCCTTGCTCTGCCCGTCGACCTCCCAGCGCACGGAGCCCGCACCGGCCTCCACGTCGGCGGACACGGTCGCGTCGCTCGGCACGACGACGGTGAGGTCACCGGCCGCGAGCGAGATCGGGACCACGAGGGTCTGGGACGTCAGGGGCACGTCGGTGAGGTCGATGGTCACGTCGCCGAATCCCATCGAGAACCCGTCGGCGGCCTCGGAGCGGTCCGTGATCACGGCGACGCCGTCAGCGGCGAAGTCGTGCCGGGCGTCCGACGACCAGGTCCAGTCGGCGTTCTGCACCGCGCCGAGGGGAACGGCCACGAGGACGCCGACCACCGCGAGCCCGCCGAGGGCGCCGCTGGTCCGGCCACGCAGACCCGAGACGATGATGCCGAGGCCGGCCAGGACGATGCCGATACCCAGCGCGGTGAGTGCGACCGGTCCGGTGAAGTCGCCCGACCGCTCGGCCATCAGCAGCAGGGCGAGCGCGAGCAGGCTGAGCGCGACGACCACACCGACCGTGCCGGCACCGGCGCCGGGGGTGCGCGGACGCGGGGGGCGCGGCGGCTGCACGGGTCGGGGCGCCGGGGCCGGCTGAGCCGGGGCGTAGGACGTCCAGGCCGGGGCAGCGGCCGGCGGAGCGCCGTACGCGGAGGTCGTCGGCGTCGCGGCGGCGGTCGGGTAGGAGGCCGCGGGGTAGCTGGTCGCGGGGTAGGTGGCCGCGCCCGCCGGCGGCACGTAGGGGACGTACGGCGGGGCCGGCGGGCGGGGCCTGGACGGCTGCTGGTTGGAGACGACGGCGATCAGCGTGACGATGCCGCAGACGAGCGCGATCCAGAGGATGCCCTGGACCCATCCGGGCGGACCCCAGAAGAAGAACCAGTTGTCGCCGCGGCCGAAGCCGACGATGACGAACGCGAGGGCGCCGAGCAGCGCGATGTCGAAGCGGCCGAGGATCATCTCCTCGAGGTGGATCCGTCCGTCCCGTCGCTCGGGCAGCAGGGCCCACGCGGCGCCGTACGCCACGAGGCCGAGCCCGCCCAGCAGGAGGGTCGCGAAGAAGATGCCGCGGACCAGCAGCGGGTCGATGCCGAAGCGGTCGCCGATGCCGCCGCTGACGCCGCCGATCCAGCGGTCGTCGGCGCGGGTGATGCCGAGGCGGCGCACACCGGCGAAGAAGCTGTTCGAGGTGTGCCCAGGTGCTGCGGCGGGTGCCGGGTCCGGAGTGGCGGTGCCCGGTGCCGGCTCCGGGCCGGCGGGGGTGGTCGTGTCCATGTCTCGATCCTGCTCGCCCGGACCGTCCCGGGGCATCGGGTGGTCCCCTGAGCGCACCCTGATCCTTGGTGCTGCGGACCCCTGAACCTGGTCCGAGGAACCCTGAACAGACCCCGGAGGTGGCCCCGGAGGGCGCCGGGGCGTGTGACGATCGGACCGTGCACACGACCGCTCCTCCTCTGGCGCCCACGCGCCGGCTGCCGCTGCGCCGCCCCGCGCGCGGGCGGTGGTTCGGCGGCGTCGCGCTGGGGCTCGCCGCGCACCTCGACCTGCCGGTCGCCCTGGTGCGGCTCGCGTTCGTGGTGCTCACGCCCATCGGCGCGATCGGACCCGTGCTGTACGTGTTCTGGTGGCTGGCCGTCCCGGCGGGCGACCCGGCCGCTGCCGCGCAGGAGGTGCGTCCGAGCGCGCTGACCCGGCTGGCCCGACGGCAGGCCGTGATCGAGCCGGGCCGGCGCATCCCGGTCACCGACATCGCCATCGGCGCCGTGCTGGTGATCGCGGCCGCCCTGCTCATCGCGGTCCGGTCCGGGGCCGACGTGGACGCGGACTGGCTCCTGCCCGCGCTGATCGTGCTGGCCGGTCTGTGGCTGGCGTGGAGCCAGCTCGACGAGGTGCAGCGCGGTCGCCTGCGGGACCGGGCCGGTGGGCGGACTCCCGTCAGCCTCCTGCGGGTCGCCGGCGGGATCCTGCTCGCGGGCGTCGGCGTGCTCCTGTTCGTCGGCCTGGCGTCGGGGGAGGGCGTCGAGACGGCGACGCTCGCGCAGTCGATCGTCGCGGCGCTGGTGATGCTCGGGGGCGTGGCCCTGGTGCTCACGCCCTGGTGGTTGCGACTGGTGCGGGAGCTCGGCGACGAGCGGGCCGCCCGTGCGCGGGAGTCGGAACGCGCGGACATCGCCGCCCACCTGCACGACTCCGTGCTCCAGACGCTGGCCCTCATCCGGTCCCGGGCCGACGACTCCGCGGAGGTGGCCCGCATGGCGCGCGCGCAGGAGCGCGAGCTGCGCGAGTGGCTCTACGACGACCGCCCCGCGCCGGGCACCTCCGTGGCGGCGGCGCTGCGGGAGATCGTCGCCGAGGTCGAGGACTCGCGCTCGGGGCCGACCGGCGACCCGGTGGCCGTCGAGTCGGTGGTGGTCGGCGACCGCGTGCCCGACGCCGACACCGAGGCGCTGCTCCAGGCCACCCGCGAGGCACTCGTCAACGCGGTGGTGCACGGGCGCCCGCCGGTGTCGCTCTACCTCGAGGTGGGTGCGTCCGAGGTCGAGGTGTTCGTGCGCGACCACGGCGACGGCTTCGACCTCGACGAGGTCGGCACCGACCGGTTCGGGGTGCGGGAGTCGATCATCGGGCGGGTGCGGCGTCGCGGCGGGAAGGCGACCGTGACCAGCAGCCCGGAGCGCGGGACCGAGGTGCACCTGGTCGTACCGATCCGGTCCACGGACGAGCAAGGAGCGCAGTCATGAGCGAGGCAGTCGACGTGGTGCTGGTGGACGACCACCACATGTTCCGGACCGGCGTGAAGGCGTCGCTCGACGCGGGCGTGCGGGTGATCGGCGAGGCGGACACGGTCGACGAGGCGATCCGCCTGGTCCGCGAGCTGAAACCTCCGGTCGTCCTGCTCGACGTGCACCTGCCCGGCGGGGACGGCGGTGGTGGCGCCGAGGTGATCAAGGCGTGCACCGACCTGCTGGGCCAGACCCGGTTCCTGGCCCTGTCGGTGTCCGACGCCTCCGAGGACGTGGTGGCCGTCATCCGCGCCGGCGCCCGGGGGTACGTGACGAAGGCGATCGACGGCACCGACCTGTCGGACGCGGTGCGCCGCGTGGCCGGCGGGGACGCGGTGTTCTCGCCGCGGCTGGCGGGGTTCGTGCTCGACGCGTTCGGCGCCGCCGCGGGGGACGTGGCCATCGGCGACGACGAGCTGGACCGGCTCTCGGCCCGGGAGCGCGAGGTCATGCGGCTCATCGCGCGCGGGTACTCCTACCGCGAGGTGGCCTCCGAGCTGTTCATCTCGATCAAGACCGTGGAGACCCACGTCTCCGCCGTGCTCCGCAAGCTCCAGCTCTCCAGCCGCCACGAGCTCACGCGGTGGGCGGCGGCCCGGCGGCTGCTGTGATGCTCCGCGTCGGCGCCTACGCGGTCGTCGTCGACTCCGGTCGGGTGCTCCTGCCGCACTGGCGCGGGGACGGCCGGTGGATGCTGCCGGGCGGCGGGATCGACCCGGGGGAGGACCCGGCCGATGCCGCGGTGCGGGAGGTGCTCGAGGAGACCGGCTTCGACGTCGAGCTCGACGGTCTGCTCGGCATCGACTCGTTGGTGGTGCCGGCGAAGGACCGGATCAACGCCTCCGACGGCCCGATGCACTGGCTGCGGGTCGTGTACCGCGCGCACGTCGTCGGCGGCGAGCTGCGCGACGAGGCCGACGGGAGCACCGACGCGGCGGCGTGGTTCGACCTCGCCGAGGTGCCGGGGCTGCGCCGGGTGGAGCTGGTCGACGTCGCCCTGCGGCTGGCCGGGCACTAGAGGGAGCCGTACAGCGCCTGGAGGTAGGCGTCCGAGCGGGCCGAGCCGAGGATCCCCGGGGACATGCGGTTCATCACGTACGCGAACGTGAGCCCGCGGTCGACGTCGTTGACGACGAGCGAGCCGCCCCAGCCGCCCCAGAACGCCACGCGGCCCTCGGGGATGAACGGGGTGCTCGCCGGGTGGGAGACCGCGTAGCCGAGCCCGAACCGCAGGGGCACGCCGAGGACGAGGTCCACGTTGTCGGTGTGCTGCGCGAACACGAGATCGACCGTCTCGGGTGACACCAGACCGCCCCCGCCGTTCGTGAGCACCGACTGGACCGTCGCCACCGAGCGCGCGTTGCCGTGGCCCCCGGCGCCCCCGATCCCGGCGGCCTTCCACTCCCGGGTCCAGGTGATCGAGGCGTCGAGCACCGGTCCGCCCAGCGTGCGGCGGGCGGGGGAGTCCGGGGGCAGCTGCGCGAGGTCGACCTGCGACGGCGGCGGCGGGACGACGTGGCTGACGCGCGCATCCTGGCCGGCGGGCAGACCGAGCCAGAAGTCGGCGCCGAGCGGCTCGGCGATCTCGGCCCGGAAGAACTCGCCGAGCGACCGCCCGGTGACGCGCAGGACGAGCTCACCCACCAGGTGCCCGTAGTCGAGCAGGTGGTACCCGGACAGGGTGCCCGGCGGCCACCACGGCGCCTGGGCGGCGAGCCGGGCGGTCGCCGCGGGGACGTCGAGGATGTCCTCGGCCGTGACCGGCTGGTCCCAGCCCGAGACGCCCGAGGTGTGGTTCAGCACGTGCCGGACCAGCACGCCCTCCTTGCCGGCGGCCTTGAACTCGGGCCAGTAGGCGCCGACGGGCTCGTCGGGGTCGAGCAGCCCCCGGTCGACGAGGACGAGCGCCGACACGGACGTCATGGTCTTGGAGATCGACCAGACGTTGGTGAGCGTGTCCGCGGTCCAGGGGCGCGTCCGCTCCGAGTCGGCCCAGCCTCCCCAGAGGTCGGCCACCAGGGCCCCGCGCTCGACGACGGCAACGCTCGCGCCGAGCTCTGCTCCGCTGTCGAGGTGCTGCTGGAACGCCGCTCGCAACGCGGAGAACCGCTGCTCGGCGAAGCCCTGGACCGGTGTGCTCGTCATCGAGCCCTCCTGCGTCGGTCGATCGTGTGTACTCTGGCCTGCAACATACCGCGCGGTCGGTATGCCGACAACGTCGTCGACCCCGGAGGTGCACGTGCAGATCCTGGGCGCGGTGCTGGAACGATCCGGCGCCCCTGCGCCGTTCGCGGCGTCGCGGCCGTTCACGGTGGGCGTCCTCGAGCTGGACGGTCCGGGACCGGGCGAGGTGCTCGTCCGGATCGAGGCGGCAGGGGTCTGCCACTCGGACCTGTCCGTCGTCGACGGGAACCGCGTCCGGCCCACCCCGATGCTGCTGGGCCACGAGGCCGCGGGGATCGTGGAGCGCCTCGGTGCCGGCGTCGACGACCTGGCCGTCGGCGACCGCGTCGTCATGACCTTCCTGCCCCGGTGCGGACAGTGCCCCGAGTGCGCGACCGACGGGCGGCTGCCGTGCCGGGTGGGCAGCGCCGCCAACGGCCGTGGCACGCTGGTCGGGGACGGGATGCGGCTGCACCGCGACGGACGGCCGGTCCACCACCACCTCGGCGTCTCGGCGTTCGCCAGCCATGCGGTGGTCAGCCGGACCTCCGTCGTGCGGGTCGACCCCGACGTGCCGCCCGAGGTCGCCGCGCTGCTCGGCTGCGCCGTACTCACCGGTGGGGGAGCGGTGGTCAACGCGGGCCGGCCGCGGGAGGGTGACACCGTGATGGTCGTGGGGCTCGGAGGCGTGGGCATGGCCGCGCTGCTGGTCGCCGTCGCGCTCGGGCTCGAGGTGATCGGTGTGGACGCGCGCGCGGACAAGCTCGCCGCCGCGCGCACCAACGGGGCGGCGGCGACGTACCTGCCGGCGGACGTGCCCGTCCGAGCACCCGTGGTCATCGAGGCCGCCGGCAACGCCCGCGCGTTCGAGACCGCGTTCGCCGCGACCGCACCCGGCGGGACGACGGTGACGGTCGGCCTGCCCGCTCCCGACGCCCGCGCGTCCGTCAGTCCGCTCATCCTCACCGCCGAGGCCCGGACCGTCGTCGGCAGCTACCTCGGCTCCGCGGTCCCCTCCCGCGACATCCCGCTCTACGTCGACCTGTGGCGCTCCGGGCGGCTGCCGCTCGAGCGCCTGGTCTCCTCCCGGATCACCCTGCACGACCTCGACGTCGCCATGGACCGCCTCGCGGCCGGTGGCGAGCTCCGCCAGCTCATCGTTCTCGACGAAAGGACTACCCCGTGACTCGCACCGCCCTGGTGACCGGAGCCGCCCGCGGCATCGGCGCCGCGACCGCCCTGCGCCTGGCCGCCGACGGCTACCAGGTGGCCGTCCTCGACCTGCGCGAGGAGGACTGCGCGGCGACCGTGGAGGCGGTCCGCTCCGCCGGGGGGACCGCGATCGGCCTCGGTGCCGACGTCGGCAGCACGCAGGACGCCGTCGCCGCGGTCGCGCGCGTGGTCGAGGAGCTCGGCGCGCCCACCGTGCTGGTCAACAACGCCGGGATCCTGCGCGACAACCTCCTGTTCAAGATGACCGAGACCGACTGGGACTCGGTGATCTCGGTGCACCTGCGCGGCGCGTTCCTGATGAGCCGCGAGGTGCAGAAGCACCAGGTCGCGGCGGGCTGGGGCCGGATCGTCAACCTGTCGAGCACGTCGGCGCTGGGCAACCGCGGGCAGGCCAACTACGCGACGGCCAAGGCGGGGATCCAGGGGCTGACCAAGACCCTCGCCATCGAGCTGGGCCGGTACGGGATCACCACCAACGCGGTGGCTCCGGGATTCATCGGCACCGACATGATCCGGCAGACCGCCGAGCGCATGCACGTCACGTACGAGCAGTTCGTCGAGGCCGCGGCCAAGGAGATCCCGGTCGGTCGCATCGGGGTGCCTGAGGACATCGCGAACGCCGTGTCGTTCTTCTGCTCCGAGGCCGCGGGCTTCGTCAACGGGCAGGTCCTGTACGTGGCCGGCGGGCCGAAGTCATGATCGCGGTCGACGCCCCCGCGGGGCTGGTGGACGCCGTCGGGCAGAGCGCGACCGCCGACCGCTGGTTCACCGTCGACCAGGCGCGCATCGACGTGTTCGCGGACACCACGGACGACCACCAGTGGATCCACGTCGACCCCGTCCGTGCCGCGGCCGGCCCGTTCGGCGCGACCGTCGCGCACGGGTACCTCACGCTCGCCCTGATCCCCGCGCTCACCGACGGGCTGGTGGAGGTCGGCGGCACGGGGCCGGTGGTCAACTACGGACTCGACCGCGTGCGGTTCCTCCAGCCGGTCACGGCAGGCTCCCGCGTCCGGGCGACCTCCACGGTGACCTCCGCCGAGCCGACCCCGCAGGGCGTGCGCGCGACCTTCACGGTCACGGTCGAGATCGAGGGAGCCACCAAGCCGGCCCTGATCGCGGAGACCGTGGTGCTCTACTTCGCTGCGGCCTGACCACCGCAACGTCCGAGGAAGTGAGCGCCTGAGCAGCCACTTCCTCGGACGTTGGGTGTTCGCGGAGGGTCAGGAGACCCGCTCGACCACCATCGCCATGCCCTGGCCGCCGCCGACGCACATGGTCTCCAGCCCGAACGTCGCGTCCCGGACCGCGAGGCCGTGCAGGAGCGTGGTGGTCAGCCGGGCGCCGGTGCTCCCGAACGGGTGGCCCACCGCGATCGCGCCCCCGTGCACGTTGAGCTTGTCGTGGTCGATCCCGAGCGCGCGGGCCGACGGCAGCACCTGGGCCGCGAACGCCTCGTTGAGCTCGACCAGGTCGATGTCGTCGATCGTGAGCCCTGCGCGGGACAGGGCCATCAGTGAGGCGTCGACCGGTCCGAGGCCCATGATCTCGGGCGACAGGCCGCTGACCCCCGTGGACACGATTCGGGCGAGCGGGGTCAGACCGAGCTCGTCGACGATCCGGTCGCTGACGATCACCACGGCCGCGGCACCGTCGTTGAGCGGGCAGCAGTTGCCGGCCGTGACCGTGCCGTCGGGCCGGAACACCGGGTTCAGGCCGGCCAGCGCCTCCACCGTGACGCCGGCGCGGGGGCCGTCGTCGTGCGCCACGACAGCGCCGTCCGGCAGCGTCACCGGCGTGATCTCGTCGGCCCAGAAGCCGTCGGCCAGCGCCTTCTCCGCGCGGTTCTGGGACAGGGCGGCGAACTCGTCCTGCTCGCGGCGCGTGGTGCCGGTGAGCGCGGCGACGTTCTCCGCGGTCTGGCCCATCGCGATGTAGGCGTCGGGGAGCAGTCCGCTCTCGCGCGGGTCGGTCCACGGGTCGGCGGCGACCGCCCGTGCGGCCGTGCGTCCCACCGCCTCCGCGAACCGGGGGTTCTCCAACGAGACCCCGGGGATGTAGTCGCTGTTCCCGATGGCGGACCGGCTCACGCACTCGACGCCGGCGGACACGAACACGTCGCCCTCGCCGGCCTTGATCGCGTGGAACGCCATGCGGGTGGTCTGGAGCGACGACGAGCAGTACCGGTTGACCGTGGTGCCCGGGACCGAGTCGAGGCCGAGCAGCACCGCGACGATCCGCGCCATGTTCATGCCCTGCTCGCCGCCGGGCATGCCGCAGCCGAGCAGCAGGTCCTCGACGCGGCCGGGGTCGAGCGCCGGCACCTGCGCGAGGGCGGCGCGGACCATGGAGGCAGCGAGATCGTCGGGCCTCATCGATGCCAGGGAGCCCTTGAACGCGCGGCCGATGGGTGAGCGGGCGGTCGCGACGATGTACGCCTCGGCCATCAGACGAACGCCGCGATGCCGGTGATGGCACGCCCCACGATCAGGTGGTTCATGTCCTTGGTGCCCTCGAACGAGTACACGGCCTCGGCGTCGGCCATGTAGCGCGCGACGCCGTGGTCCAGCTGGATGCCGTTGCCGCCGAGCGTCTCGCGGCACAGCGCCACGGTCTCGCGCATCGCGGTGGTCGTGTACGCCTTGGCCAGCGCCGAGTGCTGGTCGCCCTGGCGGTCCTGGTCGCCCAGCTGGGAGGCCCGGACGCACAGGGCGATGCTCGCGGTGATGTTGCCCAGGCACCGCGCGAGCCGGTCCTGGACCAGCTGGAAGGACGCGATCGGCTTGCCGAACTGCTCGCGCTCCAGGGCGTACTTCACGGTGGCCTCGTAGGCGCCGACGGCCACCCCGACCGCCTGCCACGCCACTTCGGCCCGCGTCAGGCGGAGCACGGTGGCGACGTCCCGGAAGGAGTGGATGTTCGGCAGCCGGTCGGCCTCGGAGACCTCGACGCCGTCCAGCAGGATGTCCGCGTTCTGCACGGAGCGCAGCGCCTGCTTGCGCTCGATCTTGGTGGCGGTGAACCCGGGGGTACCCCGGCGGACGATGAACCCCTTCACCTGGTCGTCGGCGGTGTCCCGCGCCCAGATGACGGTGAGGTCCGCGAACGTGGCGTTGCCGATCCAGCGCTTGGCGCCGTTGAGCACCCACGTGTCGCCGGTGCGGTGCGCGGTGGTGCGCAGGCCGCGCGCCGTGTCGGAGCCGGACAGCGGCTCGGTGAGCCCGAACGCGCCCACCAGCTCGCCGCGGCTCATCGGCGGCAGCAGCTCGGCGCGCTGCTCCACAGAGCCGCCGACGCCGATCGCGCCCATGGTCAACCCGTTCTGCACGCCGATGAACGTGGAGAACCCGGCGTCGACGCGAGAGAGCTCGAGAGCGACCCACCCGCGGTAGACGGCGCTGTTCTCGAACCGGACCGTCTCCGGCCACATCGGACCGAGCAGCCCCAGCTCTCCGACGCGCGGGATGAGCTGGACGGGGAACTCGGCGCGGTCCCAGTAGTCGTCCGCGATCGGCCGGACCTCGGTCTCCAGGAACTCCCGGATCTCCATGACGTGCTCGTTCTCCACCGGCGTGAGGAGGTCCTGGAAGGAGTAGAAGTCGCTGGTCAGCAGCGCGTGGGTCACGTCGGTCTGAGTCACGTCAAGGCTCCGCTCGTCGATCGGCTCTGATCTCGTCCCGAGTCTGCATCATTTTCCCAGATGTTGCATACCCCCTGGGGCGCAGGAGTAGGTTGCCGCCATGTCGAACCTCGACGTCATCGAAGACGGGCTCGGACGCATCGGAACCCGCGTCGCGCCCTCGTGGCTGTCGCAGCGGCTGAAGGACGGCGAGCACGCCGAGGCGCTGCGGGCGTTCGTCGCGGCCCGCGAGACGTTCATCGAGGGCGCCCGCATCGACATGGGCCGCCTGGCGACCAAGCTGGGCGTCGACCGGACCTCGCTGTTCCGCTGGGTGGGCAACCGCGACGCCCTGCTCTCGGAGGTCCTCTGGTCGCTCGCGGTGCCCACTCTCGAGCAGGCGGAGGCCGCGACGCGCGGCACGGAGGGCGCCGCGCGGGTGGCCGGTGTCCTCACGCACTTCGCGCGCGACCTCATCACCGCCGACTACTTCCGTGGCTTCCTGCGGCGCGAGCCGGCGCGTGCCCTGCGGCTGCTGACCACCAAGGAGAGCGACATCCAGCGGCGGTACGTCGCGGTGGTCGAGGCGCTGGTCCGCCAGGAGCTGGGCGACCAGCCGTTCGGCGGGGCGGTGGGCGCGCGCGACCTCGCGTACCTGCTGGTCCGGGTCTCGGAGTCGTTCACGTACGCGGACCTGATCACCGGCGACGTGCCCAGCGCCGAGCGCGCCCGGGCGGCCTTCGAGCTGGTGCTGCGGCCGTGACCGGGCAGTACCCGCACCGTGCCGCCTTCAGCACGCGCTGGAACGACAACGACGTCTACGGCCACCTCAACAACACCGTCTACTACGAGGCGATGGACACGACGATCAACGTCTGGCTCATGACCTCGGCCGGCCTCGACCCGTCCGCGGGGGAGCCGATCGGCGTCTGCGTGTCGTCGTCGTGCGAGTTCACGGCGTCGGCCGCGTTCCCGGAGGCGCTCGAGGTCGGGCTGCGGGCCGGCCGGCTCGGGACCAGCAGCGTCACCTGGGAGCTCGGCATCCTGCGCGCCGGGGAGCTCATCGCGGAGGGCAGGTTCGTGCACGTGTTCGTCGACGACGCGACGCGCCGCCCGGTCCCCATCCCCGCGCAGATCCGAGCGGCCATCGAGCGCGACCTGATCGTCTGATCGGGTAGCATACCGACCGGGCGGTATGACGACGTGCCTCCCGGAGAGGCGGTCGACGATGACCCGACGCATGCCGGACCCGCCCGGGCTCGACGTGGCGCGACTCGAGGCGTACCTGAGGCGTGAGCACCCGTCCACGGTGGACGACGGCCCGCTGTCGGCGCGCGTGATCGCCGGGGGACGCAGCAACCTCACCTACCGGGTCGACGGCGGCGCGCGGCCCCTGGTCGTCCGCAGGCCGCCACTCGGTCACGTGCAGACCACCGCGCACGACATGGCCCGCGAGTACCGGGTCATCTCGGCACTGCACGGGTCGCGGGTGCCGGTGCCTCCGGCGGTCGCGCTGGTGGAGGACCCGGCCGCGGGCACCGGCACGGTGTTCTACGTCATGGACCTCGTCGAGGGGTCCGTGCTGGCGCACCAGGCGCAGAACACGACGTACACGGCCGACGAGCTGCGCACCGTGAGCCTCGAGCTGGCCACGCTGCTGGCCGAGCTGCACGCCATCGAGCCGGCGGACGTCGGGCTCGCGGACCTCGGGCGGTCCGACGGCTACCTCGACCGGCAGCTGCGACGGTGGCGGACCCAGCTGGACGGGTCGCGCTCGCGGCCGGTGCGCAGCCTCGACGACCTGCAGGAACGGCTGGCCGAGCGGGTTCCGACGACGCGGCGCAGCAGCATCGTGCACGGCGACTACCGGCTGGACAACGCCCTCGTCGGGGGAGTGGTCCCGCACATCACCGCGATCCTGGACTGGGAGATGGCGACCCTGGGCGACTCCGCGGTCGACCTCGGCATGCTCGGTCTGTACTGGCACATTCGCGGTATCGCCGGTGCCGAGGGCGTCGCGCCCAGCGCCGTCGACCCGGCCGCGGGCTACCCGGAGTTCGACGAGCTGGTCGACGCGTACTGCGCCCGCCTGGGCGGCCGCGTGCCGGAGCTGGGCTGGTACCGGGCGTTCGCCGCGTACAAGCTCGCGGTCATCCTCGAGGGGATCCACTTCCGGTTCCTCGGCGGGGACACGGTCGGCGACGGGTTCGACCGGATCGGGGGGCTGGTCGAGCCGCTCGCCGACGAGGGCCTGGCGCAGCTGGCGGGGGTGCGCTGATGGACTTCGCGCCCGACGCGGTGACGATCGACATGGTCGCGCGCACGCAGCGGTTCCTGGACGAGCACGTCTACCCCGCCGAGCCGGTGCTGGAGGCGGAGCTGGCGGCGACGCCGACCGAGTGGGGCACCCGGCCGGTGGTCCGGCGGCTGCAGGGGCTGGCCAGCGAGCAGGGCCTC
Source organism: Cellulomonas humilata (assembly GCF_013359775.1). GTDB lineage: Bacteria > Actinomycetota > Actinomycetes > Actinomycetales > Cellulomonadaceae > Cellulomonas > Cellulomonas humilata. The sequence goes on from NZ_JABMCI010000066.1 coordinate 202,814, forward strand.
TGGAACCTCTTCCTGCCCAGCGTCCTGACCACCCTCCAGTACGCGCCGGTCGCCGAGCTCACCGGCCGCAGCCCTCGCCTGGCCCCGGCCGCGTTCAACTGCGCCGCTCCGGACACCGGCAACATGGAGCTGCTCTCCGAGTTCGGCACGCCCGAGCAGAAGGAGGAGTGGCTGGAACCGCTCCTCGACGCCGAGATCCGCTCCGCGTTCTGCATGACCGAGCCGGACGTGGCGTCGTCGGACGCCTCGCAGATCGCCACCCGCATCGTCCGCGACGGTGACGAGTACGCGATCACCGGCCGCAAGTGGTGGTCGACCGGCGCCATGAACCCCGAGTGCGCGCTGCTGGTGGTCATGGGTGCCACGGACCCGTCGGCGGAGCGGCACCGCCGGCAGAGCATGGTGCTGGTGCCCCGGGACGCCCCGGGCGTGCGGATCGTGCGGCCGCTGACCGTGTTCGGGTACGACGACCGCGACCACGGCGGGCACGCGGAGATCGTGTTCGAGGACGTGCGCGTCCCGGTCGCCAACATCCTGGCCGGGGAGGGCGAGGGGTTCGCGATCGCGCAGGCGCGGCTCGGCCCGGGCCGGATCCACCACTGCATGCGTTCGCTCGGCATGGCGGAGCGGGCGATGGACCTGGTCGTGGAGCGTGCGACGTCCCGCACCGCGTTCGGGAAGCGCCTGGCGGACCAGGGGGTGGTGCGCGAGTGGGTGGCCGAGTCCCGGCTGCAGATCGAGGCCCTGCGCCTGCTGGTGCTCAAGACCGCCTGGCTGATGGACACGGTCGGCAACCGCGCGGCCATGACCGAGATCCAGGCCATCAAGATCGCGGTCCCACGGGCCGTGCAGCAGATCCTCGACCGCGCCATCCAGCTGTTCGGCGCGGCCGGCCTGTCCGGCGACCAGCCGCTGGCCGAGATGTTCGCCGCCGCCCGGGCCCTGCGCCTGGCCGACGGTCCCGACGAGGTCCATCTCGCCTCACTCGGGCGAGCCCAGCTCACGACGAAAGGACAATGACATGACTGATCAGGCTCTCGATGGCGCGGGCTACGCCAGCCTGTCCGTCGCGGCGATCCTCGCCGAGACCGCCCATCGCCATCCCGACCGCACGGCGTTCCTCCTGGGCGACCAGGTGGTCCGCTACGGCGAGCTGTGGGACCAGACCCGTTCCTACGCCGGTGCCCTCCGGGCTCGCGGCATCGGGCCTGGCGACCGTGTCGCCATGATCGTGCCGAACGTGCCCGACTTCGCCCGCGTCTACTACGGGGTGCTGGCCCTGGGCGCGGTCGTCGTGCCGGTCCACCTGCTGTTCAAGGCCGACGAGATCGAGTTCGTCCTGCGCGACTCGGGCGCGACTCTCCTGGTCGCGGCCGCGCCGATGCTCGCCGAGGCGGCACCCGCCGCGGCACGGGCCGGCATCCCGCTGCTCACGGTGCTGGTCCCGGACGGCATGGCGGTCCCGTTCCCGCGTCTCGAGGACGAGGCCGCGGCGGCGGACCCGGTCGACCGGTACGAGTCCGTGCACCCGATCAGCGCCGCGACGATCCTCTACACGAGCGGCACCACGGGCCGTCCCAAGGGGGCGGTCGGCTCGCACCTGTCGATCGTCGAGCAGGTCCACGTGGCCCTGATCGACCTGTTCGACATGCGCCGCGACGACGTCGTCTTCGGCGGGCTCCCGCTGTTCCACACGTTCGGGCAGGTCTCGGTGATGAACACCGCGTTCCGCCGCGGCGCCGCGGTGATCCTGCTGCCGAAGTTCGACCCGGACCAGGCGCTCGCACAGATGGTCCACCACGGCGCCACGGTGTTCACGGCGGTCCCGACCATGTACATCGGCCTCATCCAGGCCGCCGCGCGCAGCCTCGACCGGCCACCTCTGCGCTACGCGGTGTCCGGCGGTGCGGCGCTGCCGGTGGCGGTGCTCGAGGCGTTCTCCCGCGACTTCGGCGCCGAGGTGCACGAGGGGTACGGGCTGACCGAGACGTCGCCGGCCGTCGCGTTCAACCGCGTGGGCGAGCCGATCCGGCCCGGCACGGTGGGCCGCCCGCTCTGGGGGGTCGACATCGAGATCGCGGACGCGAACGTCGACGACCGGATCGTGCACCTGCCCGCCGGCGAGCTCGGCGAGATCGTCGTCCGCGGGCACGCCCTGTTCAAGGGCTACCTGGGCAACCCGGAGGCGTCGGCCGCCGCCGTGGTGGACGGCTGGTTCCGCACGGGTGACCTGGGCACCAAGGACGCGGACGACATCGTGACGATCGTCGACCGCAAGAAGGACATGATCGTCCGCAACGGCTACAACGTGTACCCGAGCGAGGTCGAGGACGTGATGATGCGGCACCCCGCGGTGGCGTTCGCCGCGGTGTTCGGGCTCCCCGACGAGGCGCGCGGCCAGGAGGTGCACGCCGCCGTGGTGCTGCTCGACGGGCACGAGGCGACGCCCGAGGAGCTGGTGGCGTTCACCCAGGAGCGCATCGCGGCCTACAAGTACCCGCGCGTCGTGCACCTGGTCGACGCCCTGCCCCTCGGCGGGAGCGGCAAGGTGCTCAAGCGCGAGCTGGTGGCGCAGTTCTCCCAGGAGCCCGTCGAGGCCTGAGACGCAGAGCGGAGGCCCGGCCCCCCTGGTGGGGACCGGGCCTCCGGTGCGTGCGGGGCTCAGGCGGTCGGGATGCCGTCGCCCTCGAGCGCCACCGGCTCGCCCGTGTACGGCACGACGTCCCCGTCGCCGCCGTCCGTGGTGAACACGTCGCCGACGTAGTCCTGGACGCCCTGGTCCACCGCGGTGATGCCCACGCCCTCGAACGCCGCGTGGCTGTCCTTGGAGAAGCTCAGGGGCACGATGCCGTTGCCGGTCAGGGCTCCCACCTCGAGGGCGTCGAGCACGCTCTCGCGCGTCGGGTCGTCGCCGGCCTTGGCCAGCGCCTGCGCGAACAGGAAGCCGACCGACATCCCGAACACGGTGTTCCCGCTGAACGGCGCGCCTCCGTTGTACTCGTCGTTGATCTCCCGGAACAGGGCGACCCACTCGTCGTCCGGGCTGAACGGCAGGTAGTTGGAGCTGACGAAGCCCTGGAGCAGCAGGGGCGCGACGTCCTCGCCGAGGTAGCCCACCAGTGTCGGGTAGTCGCCGCCGGACGACGACGACACCCACTGCGCCTGGTACTTCATCTTGGCGGCCGTGCCGAGCGCCAGGGCCGTGAACCCGTTCACCGTGGCCAGGAAGTTGACCTCGCAGCCGGCCGCCTGCATGGCGCCGATCTGCGCGACGACATCCTGCACCGAGACGGAGTAGGTCTGCGTCGAGGCGAGCCCGTCCGCGCCGAGCACGGTGATCAGCCCGGTGGTGAAGTCGGTGCCGAAGTCGTCGTCCTGGCCGAGCACGCAGTACGTCTTGCCGGGCCACGTCTCCTGCGCGTAGGTGGCCAGCGCCTTGGCCTCGACGATGTAGCTGGCGTTGTACGCGAACGTCCACGGGTACGTGCCCGGCTGGTCCCACTTGGGGCTGCCCGAGGCGACGAACAGGTCCGGCACCTCGTTCTCGTTGAGGTAGTCGACCACCGACGAGTGCGTGGGCGTGCCCAGGCCGTTGAGGACCGCGAACACCTCGTCCTCCTGCACGAGCTCGCGCACGACCGTCTGCGTGGTGGCCGGGTTGTAGCCGTCGTCCTTGACCACGTACTCGATGCTGCGGCCGTTGATCCCGCCGTTGTCGTTGACGTAGTCGAAGTACGCCTTCGTCGCTGCCGAGATGGAGGAGTAGCCCGCGGCCGCCGGGCCGGTGAGCGGTGTGTGCGTGCCGACCGTGATCGTGTCGTCCGTGACGCCGGGTGACGCCTCCGGGGTAGAGCAGGCGGACAGGCCCGCCGCGGCGAGGGCCGCGACCGCCAGCACTGCGGGGACGGACCGGGAGCGCTGTGACATCGGTGTCACCTCTGTTCTTCGGTAGGGACGAGGACCTTCTGTGGAGCGGGTTCGTCGATCTGACGGGGTGTGTCGGGGGGTCGGCGCCGGCGTCGGGACGCGAGCGCACCGTGCAGGCCCTGGGGGGCGAGCGCCATGACGGTGATGAGCAGGAGGCCGAACACCAGGACCGCGAGGTTGCCGTCCAGGCGCTGGGCGGCGTCGGTCGGCAGCCCCGCGGTGAGCCGGCCGATGAGCCACGGCAGGAGCACGATGACGGCCGAGCCGAGCGCCGCGCCGAGGATGCTGCCCAGCCCGCCGATCACCACGGCGACCACGAGCAGCAGCGAGAACCCCAGGGTGTACGCGCCCGGGCTCACGGCCTGCGCGACGAAGCACAGGACCGCACCGCCCAGGCCCGCGGCGACCGAGCTGGCCGCGAACGCCAGCACCTTGACGCGCCCCGCGGGGATACCGCTGAGCCGGGCGGCCACCTCGTCGTCGCGGACCGCCTGCATCCGCAGCCCGAACCGACCGCCGCGCAGCAGGGCCAGGCCGGTCACGACGACGGCCGCGACGACGACCGCCACCATCGCCTGCCACTGCTCGAGCGCGATGATCCGGCGCAGCGCGTCGGGCACGCCCTCGAAGTCGGTCTGAACCCCCTGGTCGCCGTGCAGCACGGTGGACCAGGTGGAGGCGACCGCGGGCAGCGCGACGACGACGGCGAGCGTCAGGCCGGCCAGGTACGGGCCGGACAGGCGCGCGGCGGCGAGCCCGAGCAGGAGACCGACGACCGCGCTCGCGGCTGCACCGGCGAGCAGGGCGACGACGAAGCGCGCCGCCCCCTCGAACGGCAGAGCGTTGCTGGTCAGGGCGTACCCGTACCCGCCGACCGCCATGAGCGCGGCGTGCCCGAGGGACAGCTGCCCGGTGGCGCCGACGAGCACCGTGAGCCCGGCGGTCGCGCACAGGTACGCGGCGACGAGGGCGAGCTGGTAGTTGCGGAACGGGTCGAGCGCGAACGTGCCCAGCAGGGCGACGGCGGTCCAGCCGGCCGCGAGCGCAAGCGTGCGGACGAGCGGTCGCTGCCCCGGCAGGCGCTGGCGGCGGTTCATGCGTGCCTCGCTGCCGCGGCCGCGAACAGGCCCGCCGGTCGGAGCAGGAGCACCAGCACCAGCAGCGCCAGGACTGCCAGCGGCACCAGCCCGGCGCCCAGGTACCCGGTCACCAGGCTCATCGCGACGCCGACCACGACGCCGCCGACCAGGGCACCGACCGGCGAGTCCAGCCCGCCGACCACCGCGACCGTGAAGCCGAGCACGAAGAGCGAGTCGGTGGCGTGCGGGTTCAGGCCCAGGCTGGTCGGCACCAGGAGCAGGGCGGCGAGCGACCCGACGACGCTGGAGAGCACCCAGCCGATGGTGACGGTGCGCGAGACCCGGACGCCCAGCAGCCGGGACACCTCGGGGGCGAACGCGGCGGCCCGCATCTGCAGGCCGAGCGAGGTCCACCGGAACAGGACGGCCAGCACGACCATGACCACGACCGCGGTGACCAGCACGAACAGGTCGTACGGGGACAGCAGCGGCACGCCGCCGACGAGCACCGCGCTGTCGTCGAACGGGACGCGTACCGGCCGGTAGTCCGGACCGAACACGATCCCGAGCGTCGACTGGAGCACCATCACCAGCCCGATCGCCAGGATGACCCCCGACAGCGGCGAGCGGGGCGACGCGAACCGCATGACCCCGCGCTCGACGGCGAACCCGAGGAGCGCCCCGGACACGAGCGCGGCCAGCAGCCCGAGCCAGTAGCTCCCGGTCAGCGAGGTCACCTCGAACGCGACGTAGGTGCTGACCACCGCCATGGCGCCCTGCGCGAAGTTGATGACGCGTGCGCCGCGCCAGATCAGCACGAGGGCGAGCGCGAACAGTGCCAGGACGGCGCCGCGCGCGAGGCCGGTGCCCAGGAGGAAGACGAGTCGGTCCATCAGAACCCCAGGTAGGCGTGGCGGAGGCGCTCGTCGGCCGCGAGCTCGTGGGCCGGGCGCGACGCCACGACCTGGCCGAGCCCGAGGACGACCCCGTGGTCGGCCACCGACAGCGCGCCGACCACGTTCTGCTCGGCGAGCAGGACGGTGAGCCCGGTCCGGTCGGCCAGGCTGCGCAGGACGCCCATGATCTGGGCGACCACGCGGGGGGCCAGGCCCAGCGACGGCTCGTCGAGCAGCAGGACCGTGGGCCGCGCGACCAGCGCCCGGCCGAGCGCGAGCATCTGCCGCTCCCCGCCGGAGAGCTGGTGGCCGGCGTGGTTCCTGCGCCGCGCCAGCGGCTCGAACAGGGCGTAGACCTCGGCGATCGCCGCCCGCCGGTCGGCCCCGCGCCACAGCCCACCGAGCCGCAGGTTCTCGTCCACGGTCAGCTCGGCCACGACGCCGCGACCCTCCGGCACGTGCGCGAGCCCGTTCCGGACGCGGTCCTCGACGCTCACCCCCGCCAGGTCCCGGCCGGCCATCCGGACGGTGCCACGGGTCGGCGGCACCAGCGCGCTGAGGGTGCGCAGCAGGGTCGTCTTGCCCGCGCCGTTGGCCCCGACGAGCGCGACGATGCTGCCCGCCGGCACGTCGAGGTCCACGTCGCGCAGCACCGGCGCGCCGCCGTACCCGACCGTGAGGCCCCGGACCTCGAGCAGCGCGCTCACGACGCCGTCACCTCGATCCCCAGGTAGGCCTCGTCGACCGCGGGGTCGCCGGCGACCTCGTCGGGGGTGCCGGACGCGATCACGCGGCCGAAGTCGAGCACCACCACGCGGTCGCACACGCCCATCACGAAGTCGACGTGGTGCTCCACCAGCAGCACGGCGCAGCCGGTGGCCGCGGTGTGCCGGACCAGGTCGCCGAGCGCCGCGATGTCGTCGGTGCCGAGGCCCCCGGCAGGCTCGTCGAGGAGCAGCAGCCGCGGTTCGGCGACCAGTGCCCGGGCCAGCGCGACCTTCTTCTGGTCCGGGTAGGGCAGGTCGCCGACGGGTCGGTCGGCGTGCTCCGCGAGTCCGAGGTCGGCCAGCTGTCGCTGCGTGTCGGACCCGGGGTCGTGCGCGTCCAGCCGGCCGGCCAGCACGTTCTCACGGACCGTGAGGCCGCGGAACAGCCCGAGCCCCTGGAGCGTGCGGGCGACGCCGCGCGCGGCCAGGCGCACCGGGTCGGGCGCCAGGGGCAGGCCGCCGACGGCGATGCTGCCCGCGCTGGGGCGCACCAGGCCGCAGACCGCGTTGAAGAGCGTCGTCTTGCCCGCGCCATTGGGCCCGATGAGGCCGACGACCTCGCCCTCGTCGACGTGCAGCGAGACGTCGTCGAGGGCGGCGAGGCCGCCGAACCGCACGCTGAGGCCGCGGACGGCAAGGCGCGGGGCACCCTCTCGGGGAGGAGCAGTCAGTGCGGACATCGGCACCTCTTCGTGTCGGTGAGGACGAACGTACAACAGAAACCGACCGGACGGTATGTCCTTCCGAGAACAGTTCTGTCACGGTCGTGCGGGGGTCGGTCAGGAGTGCGGGATGCCCGCGATCATGCCGCCGTCGACCACCAGCTCGGTGCCGGTGGTGTAGGCGGAGTCGTCGGACGCGAGGAAGACCACCGTGCCCGCGACGTCGGCCGCGACCGCGGGCCGCCCGAGCGGGATGGCCGTCGCCGTGGGGTCCAGCCGCGCGGTCATGGGCGTGAGCACGAAGCCCGGGTGGACGGAGTTGACCCGGATGCCGTCGCGGCCCAGCTCGACCGCGAGCGACTTGGTCAGTCCGCGCACGCCGAACTTGGACGCGACGTAGCCGTGCAGGTGGTCGCCGCCGCGCATGCCCTCGACCGAGGAGATGTTGATGATCGACCCGCGTCCGGCCGCCTTCATCACCGGCACCACGGCCTGCGCGCCCAGGAACACCCCGGTGAGGTTGACCGCGATGACGGCGTCCCACTTGGCCAGCGGGTAGTGGTCGATCGGCCCGGCGTTGGCGATGCCCGCGTTGTTCACCAGCACGTCGACCGCGCCGAAGGCGGCGAGCGTCCGGTCGACCGCGTCGGCCCAGCTCTCCGGGGAGGTGACGTCCAGGTGCACGGCCAGCGCGCGGTCGCCCAGCTCGGCGGCCAGCGCGGCAGCGGCGTCGTCGGCGAGGTCCGCGATCACGACGCTCGCCCCGGCCGCGTGCAGGGCGCGCGAGAACGCCGACCCGAGCCCGCCCGCCGCGCCGCTGACCAGCGCGACGCGCCCGTCGAGCGTGCTCACGAGACCCGCACCACGAGGCGCCCGGTGGTCCTGCCGTCGGCGAGTCGCTGCACCGCCGCGGGGGCGTCCTCGAACGCGACGACCTCACCGACGACCGGCCGGACGCTCCCCTGGTCGATGAGCCGGGTGAGCTCGGTGTGCGCCGCGTCCACCAGCTCGGGCCGGCGCTGCGCGTAGAGCGCCCAGTGCAGGCCGAGCACGCCGTAGTTCTTCACCAGGGCGTGCCCGGCGTTGACGGCCTGGATCGTCCCGCCCGCGAAGCCGACCACGACGATCCGGCCCTCGAACGCGATGCACTTCGTGGACTGCTCGAAGGCGGTCCCGCCGACGGGGTCGAACACCACGTCGGCACCCGCACCCGCGGTCTCCGCCTTGACCATCGCCACGACGTCCTGCGCCGACCGGTCGATCACGACCTCTGCACCGGCCTTCCGGGCGACCTCCGCCTTGGCCGCGCTGCCGACCACGCCGATCACCCGCGCCCCCGCGGCGGCCCCGAGCTGGACGGCCGCCGTCCCCACGCCCCCGGCGGCTGCGTGCACGAGCAGGGTCTCGCCCGGTTGCAGGGCCGCGCGGCGGTGCAGGCCGAACCAGGCGGTCTGGTAGCCGATGGTCAGCGCGGCGGCCTCGGCGTCGTCGAGAGCAGCCGGGGCCGGGAACACCTCGCGCTCGTCGAGCACGGCGAGCTCCGAGAGGACGCCGATCCGCGACCCGACCACCCGGTCGCCCAGCGCCACGCGCGACACCCCGTCGCTGACGCCCACCACCTCGCCGCACAGCTCGATGCCCGGGGAGAAGGGCAGCGCGGGGCGTACCTGGTACTCGCCGCGGGCGAGCAGCACGTCGGGGAAGTTCACCGCGACGGCGCGCACCCGGACGAGCACCTGCCCCGGGCCGGGCGTCGGATCGGCCACCTCGGCGAGCTGGAGGACGTCTGCCGGCTCGCCGTGCCGGGTCACGTGCCAGGCGCGCACGGGGTCAGGCCTTGATCGCGACGAGGAAGAGGTCCGTCAGCTGCTGCGCGAGGACCCCCTTGTCCTCGGCGCCCTCGGGGGAGTACCAGTTCGACAGGTAGTGGACGTCCGCGAAGAAGTGCGCGACGAGCACCGCGCGGGGGATGTCGGTCCGGTAGAGCCCCTCCTCCTGGCCGCGCTCGATCAGGCCCGCGAACACGTCGTGGTACTGCCGACGTCGGCGGGTGACCTCCTTCTGGCGCGGCTCGGAGAGCATGTGGACGCTGCGGAAGAAGACGGTGCCCTCAGGCAGGAAGTCGATCGAGGTCTCGACGACGTCGACGCACACGTCGTGCAGCGTCTGCGCGGTCGGTGCGCCGCGGCCGACGATCTCCTCGAGGTGGTTCGTCTGGAGCGTCAGCATCCGCTCGTAGATCGAGAAGAGGAGGTCGTCCTTGGACTCGAAGTAGTGGTACATCGCGCCCTTGGTGACGCCGGCCGCCTCGACGATCTGCTGCACCGAGGTGTTGGCGTACCCCTGGGTGGAGAACAGGTCGACGGCGGCCCGCGTGATGTCGTCGACGACGCTGGACGTGGCCATGGTGGTGCCTCTCTCGTGTGCGACTAGCCGACGGCGACGGCACTCGCGCCGCCGTCGATGGTGAGCGTATGGCCGGTGATCCAGGCGGCGTCGTCGGACAGCAGGAACGCGACCGGGCCGGCGACGTCCTCGGGCTCACCGATGCGGCCGAGCGGGTAGACCGCGGCGAGCCGCGCCTCGCGGTCGCCCTCGTACAGCGCCTGCGCCAGCCGCGTCCGGACGACGGCGGGGGCCACCGCGTTGACCCGGATCCCGGGCGCCAGCTCGACGGCGAGCTGCTGCGTGAGGTTGAGCAGCGCGGCCTTGGAGACGCCGTAGAACGCGACGCCCGGGCTGGCCGACAGGCCCGCGACCGAGCCGGTGTTCACGATCGAGCGGCGCAGCCCGGCCTCGACGGCCGAGCGTGTCCAGTCCAGGGCCGCCACGACGTTCACGTCCAGGATCTTGCGCACCACGGAGCTCTCGATCTGCAGCGCGGGGCCGTAGGCGGGGTTGATGCCGGCGTTGTTCACCAGGTGGTCCAGGCCGCCGAAGCGATCGCGTACGAGGGCGAGGACGTCGGCGCGGTGGTCGTCGTCGTCGGCCTTGCCCGCGACGCCCACCGCGTGTCCCTCGGCGATCGCGTCGAGCCGGGCGATCGCAGCCGTCAGCGACTCCGGCTTGCGGCCGGTGATCACCACCGTGGCACCCTCGGTGACCAGCCGTTCCGCGACGGCCAGGCCGATCCCGCGGCTGGCCCCGGTGATCAGGGCGACCCTGCCCTCGAACCTGCGCATGCCCGCCCCTTCGATACCGACTGTTCGGTATGTCGCCAGACAGTAGCGCATCGGCGATGGCCTTTATCTGACGCTGCGTCAGATAGGCTCCTCGCATGGATCTCGTCTACCACCTGCTCGTCGTCCTGCACCTGCTCGGCTGGGCCATCGTGCTCGGCGGCACCCTGGTCAACCTCCGCACCCCGAAGATCGCCACCGGCGTGCTGCACGGCATCCTCACCGCGCTGGTCACCGGCATCGCCCTGGCCGGCATCGCGTCGGCGGGGCTCGCCGGGCACGAGCCGGACACGACCAAGATCGCCGTCAAGCTCGTCGTCGCGGTCGTCGTCACCGTGCTCGTCGTGCTCGGCGTCCGCAAGCCGTCGCGCGTGACCACCGGCTACCTCGGCGCGATCGCCGGTCTGACGGCGCTGAACGTCGCGATCGCGGTGCTCTGGCGCTGACGTTACTGTCCACCCCGTGAACTCCGTCGGTGACCTCCTGGTCGGGCTCGTCGTGCTGGTCGGTCTCTTCGGGGTCGTCGTCCAGGTGCTGCCCGGCGGGCTGCTCGTCGCCGGGGCGGTCATCGTCTGGGGCGTCGTCACCGGGGGAGTCGCGGGCTGGACCGTCGTCGCGATCACGGTCCTGGTCACGGCGCTGGCGTTCGTCGGCAAGTACCTGCTGGCGGGCCGGCACCTCAAGCGCGCGGGCGTGCCGTCGTCCACGCTCGTCTGGGGCGGGATCGCGGGCGTCGTCGGGTTCTTCGTCATCCCCGTCGTCGGGCTGTTCGTCGGCTTCGTGCTCGGGATCTACGTCGCGGAGTGGCTCCGGTCGCGCGAGCCCCGGCCGGCGTGGCGCGCCACCGTCGCGGCGCTCCAGGCCACCGGCCTGACCATCCTGGTGGAGCTCGCCGCGGCGCTGGTCTCGACCGGAGCGTGGCTGACCGCGCTCGCCCTCACCTGACCGGGCGCGTCCACAGCCCAGCACGGGAATGTCGGTCCCGGCGCCTATCCTGGGAGCGCCATGACGTCGCTCTTCGAGAACCTCTCCCTGCCCCTGCCGGGCGCCTCGGCAGACCCCTCCGGCGACGCCGCGGCCGAGGCTGCCGCCGTCCGCCGCCGGGCAGAGGCCGACGCCCTGCTCAGGGGCCTCAACCCGCAGCAGCGGGAGGCCGTCCTGCACCAGGGCGGGCCGCTGCTGATCGTCGCCGGCGCGGGATCGGGCAAGACGCGGGTGCTGACCAACCGCATCGCGTACCTGCTGGCCACGGGACGGGCCCGCGCGGGCGAGGTCATCGCGATCACGTTCACCAACAAGGCCGCGGCGGAGATGCGCGAGCGCGTCGAGAGCCTCGTCGGCCCGGCCGCCGGCCGCATGTGGGTGTCCACGTTCCACTCGGCATGCGTGCGGATCCTGCGCCGAGAGGCCGCGACCCTGGGCCTGCGGTCCAGCTTCTCCATCTACGACTCGGCGGACTCGCAGCGCCTGCTCACCCTGGTGGCGCGCGAGCTCGACCTCGACACCAAGCGGTACCCCGCCAAGGCGCTGGCGAACAAGATCTCGTCGCTCAAGGACGAGCTGGTGGACCCCGAGACGTTCGCGGCGACCTCCGGCGGCGGCGCGGCGAACGACTTCGACACCGCCCTGGCGCAGGTCTACACGCGCTACCAGGCCCGGTTGAAGCAGGCGCACGCCCTCGACTTCGACGACCTGATCATGACCACCGTGCACCTGCTGCGCGCGTACCCCGCCGTCGCCGAGCACTATCGGCGCCGGTTCCGGCACGTGCTGGTCGACGAGTACCAGGACACCAACCACGCCCAGTACGCCCTGGTGCGTGAGCTGGTGGGCTCCTCGCGGGGGATCGTCGACGACTCCACGGACATGGAGCTCCCGCGCGGCGAGCTCACGGTGGTCGGCGACGCGGACCAGTCGATCTACGCGTTCCGCGGGGCGTCCATCCGCAACATCCTCGAGTTCGAGGTGGACTACCCGGACGCGCGGACCATCCTGCTCGAGCAGAACTACCGGTCCACGCAGACCATCCTGTCCGCCGCCAACGCGGTGATCAGCCGCAACCCCGGCCGGGAGAACAAGCGACTCTGGACCGACTCCGGGGCGGGCGCCCAGATCGTCGCCTACGTGGCGGACACCGAGCACGAGGAGGCGCGGTTCGTCGCTGAGGAGATCGACCGGCTGGGCGACTCCGACGGGGTCCGGCCCGGCGACGTCGCCGTGTTCTACCGCGCGAACGCACAGTCCCGCGCGCTCGAGGAGGTGCTCATCCGCGTCGGGCTGCCGTACAAGGTGGTCGGCGGCACGCGGTTCTACGAGCGCAAGGAGATCAAGGACGCGGTCGCGTACCTGCGCGCGCTGGACAACCCCGACGACGACGTGAGCGTGCGCCGCATCCTCAACGTGCCCAAGCGCGGGCTGGGGGACCGGTCGGAGGCCATGGTCGCCTCCTTCGCGGAGCGCGAGCGCATCTCGTTCGGCGCCGCTCTCGACCGGCTCGACGAGGTCCCCGGCCTCGGCACGCGCGCGATCACGGGCCTGTCGGCCTTCGCCTCGATGATGACCGACCTGCGGACGCTGGCGTCGACCGCCGGCCCGGCCGAGGTCCTCGGCGCGATCCTCGACCGGTCGGGCTACCTCGCGGAGCTGCGGGCCAGCGACGACCCGCAGGACGGCTCCCGGGTGGAGAACCTGGCCGAGCTGCACGCCGTCGCGTCCGAGTTCGAGCAGAGTGATCCCGAGGGGGTTCTCGCCGACTTCCTCGAACGCGTCTCGCTCGTCGCGGACTCCGACCAGATCCCGGACGACGACGGCGGGGACGGCGACGACGAGTCCCGCCCCGACCCCGGTGTCGTCACGCTCATGACCCTGCACACCGCCAAGGGCCTCGAGTTCCCGGTCGTGTTCCTCACCGGCATGGAGGACGGCACGTTCCCGCACCTGCGGTCGCTGTCGGACTCGCAGCAGCTGGAGGAGGAGCGCCGGCTGGCGTACGTCGGGCTGACCCGTGCGCGCGAGCGGTTGTACATCTCGCGAGCAGCCGTCCGTACGGCGTGGGGGGTGCCCAACGAGTTCCCGCCCAGCCGCTTCCTGGACGACCTGCCGGACGAGCTCATCGACTGGCGTCGGCGGGAGTCGTCGACCTCGCAGCTGCGCGGCGGGTGGGGCTCGGGCTACGGGTCCTCCGGTGGGGGCGGCTACCGGGCCTCGTCGGCACCGCGCGTCGAGCGCGAGGCGCGGCCCACGTTGCCGTCCACCGGTGCCACCTTCGGCTCGGCCAAGCCGCGCCCCGACTCCGCGATCCCGCAGCTGGCGATCGGTGACCGCGTCACGCACGACTCGTACGGACTGGGCACGGTCATCGGGCTCGAGGGTGCCGGCCCGAACGCGGTGGCCAAGGTCGACTTCGGCACCGACGGCACCAAGCGCCTGCTGCTGAGGTTCTCGCCGGTCACCAAGCTGTAGCGGTCCGCCCGGGACAGGTGGCGTGCGCGCGTGGCGAACCTGCCGCGCGCCACCACCGCAGCCCAGTCGGTCGGCATCCGGGTCCCTCAGCCCACCGGGACGTCGGCCCACACGGCGGTGACGGACTCGCGCACGGCCGCGGGTCCCACGCCGAGGGAGCTGAGCACCCGGTACGCGGTGGTGTCGTCCAGCCGCGCGACCGCGAGCAGCAGGTGCCCGGTGTCGATCCGCCGGTGCTTGCAGCGGACCGCCTCGCGCAGCGCGATCTCCAGCAGCTTCTTCGACGCGGGCTCGAACGGCAGGTGACCGGTGGAGCCGCGCGTCGGCGGCGGCGTGTCCAGCGCTCCGGGCCCGAACGAGGCCTCGACCTGTGCGCGGACGGCGTCGAGATCGATGCCCACACCGGCCAGCGCGTCGGCGTCGATCGCGTGCGCCGGCAGCGTGCGGACCGTGGCGAGCACCTCGGCGTGGTGGAGGCCCAGCCGTTCGAGCGCTCGCGCGGCGACGGTGTCGGGCGTCCGGACCATGCCCAGCAGCACGTGCTCGGTGCCGATCCTGTCGGCGCCGAGCGCGCGGCCCTCGTCCTGCGCGCGGACGACGGCCTCGCGTGCGTCCTTGGCGAACTTCTCGAACATCAGCCGAGCCTCTTCCCGTACTTCTTGTGGACCGCCTGCCGAGAGACGCCCAAGGCGTCGGCGACCTGCTGCCAGGACCAGCCGAGCCGGCGGGCGCGCTCGACGTGCAGGGCCTCCAGCCGGTCGGCGAGCGCGCGCAGCGCCCGCACGGCCCGCAGGCCCTCGGCAGGCTCGGCAGCACTCGCGGCTGCGGTCATGAGCTCATCGGACATGCCGTCAACCTACGTTGACACGCAGGAGACTGTCAACCCACATTGACAGCAACGTCCGCACTCGTGCGGGGAGGAACCCGACGGAGTGCGGACGCAGCGGCGGGAGGGGTGACGACGTCCGCACTCGTGCGGGGAGGAGGCCGCCGGAGTGCGGACGTCCGCGGGTGGGGCCGGGTCAGGGGTGGGGGATCACCTGGGGGTGGGCCAGGTCGCGGTTGTCGACGACCACCGTGGCGCGGGATGCCGGCCGGCAGGCGGCCAGGTAGCGGCGCTGGCCCTCGACGTAGCGGGTGTTCGCGGGGTGGGTG
The DNA here is from genome assembly GCF_013359775.1 of Cellulomonas humilata. GTDB lineage: Bacteria > Actinomycetota > Actinomycetes > Actinomycetales > Cellulomonadaceae > Cellulomonas > Cellulomonas humilata. The sequence continues at coordinate 217,941 of NZ_JABMCI010000066.1, forward strand.
GGGTCGGGCGAGCAGCCGTCGCGGACGGCCATCCGCGCGAACGTCTCGGCGAAGTCGACGTCGAGGTACACCGACAGGTCCCACCAGGCGGCCAGCTCGTCTCGGTGCAGGAAGATCCCGTCGACCACGAGCACGGTGCGGTCGGTGCCGGCCTCGCGCGGCAGGTGCAGGGGGTTGTCGTTCGCGACGTCACGCACCGCGCGCCGGAAGCGCCGGGAGCCGCCCGGGGCGAACGGCTCCAGCACCTCGGTCCGCAGCGCGTCGTAGTCGTACGAGTCCGCCCAGAACCCCTCGGGGGAGTGCCGGCCCTGGCGGTAGCGCTCGTCACGGGGTCGGTGGAAGCCGTCGACGCAGACGCGCACCACGTCCCGGCCCTCGCGTCGCAGGTCGACGGCCAGCTCGTCGGCAAACGTGGTCTTGCCGGCGCCGTCCATGCCGTCGACCCCGACGAGGACGGGACGGCCGAGCGCGCGCGGGTCGGGGATGCGACCCGTCACCTCGCGCACGACGGCGAGGCGGGCGACCGACGCCGTGGGCGCCGTGTCCGAGGGGGCGCTCACCGCGGCCGACGCAGGGACGCCGACGAACCGCCGGGATCGAGCGTTGCAGCGACGTGCGTCACTGGGTTCATGCGGGCGAACGTAGCGGAACGTCCGGTTTGTCGGGAAGGGTTCGGGGACGCGTCGGGGAGAAACCGTGAAGAACGGGCGTTGCGCACGCCACATCTCTCGATGTGAAGAGATCTCCACCCGGCGGCTACCATCGACCGGGGCGTTTCGGCCGCACAGAGGCCGTCGAACGCCGGTTGATGAGAGGACCCAGACCAGGTGGACCTGTTCGAGTACCAGGCACGTGACATCTTCGAGAAGCACGGCGTCCCCGTGCTCGGCGGCGTCGTCGCCACCACCCCGGAGGAGGCCCGCGCCGGCGCGGAGCAGCTCCTGGGCGGTCAGCCCGGCGTCGTGGTCGTCAAGGCGCAGGTCAAGGTCGGTGGCCGCGGCAAGGCCGGCGGCGTCAAGCTGGCCAGGTCCGCGGACGACGCGGCCGAGAAGGCCACCGAGATCCTCGGCATGGACATCAAGGGCCACACGGTCCACCGCGTGATGATCGCGGCCGGTGCGAAGATCGCGACGGAGTTCTACTTCTCCCTGCTGCTGGACCGCTCCGAGCGCCGCTACCTGGCGATGTGCTCGGTCGAGGGCGGCATGGACATCGAGCAGCTGGCCGTGGAGCGTCCCGACGCCCTGGCGAAGGTGGCCGTCGACCCGCGCACCGGCATCGACCAGGCCAAGGCCGACGAGATCGTCCGCGCCGCCGGGTTCGACGCCGAGATCGCCCCCAAGGTCGCCGCGGTGCTCCAGACGCTCTGGACCGTCTACCGCAGCGAGGACGCCACGCTGGTCGAGGTGAACCCGCTGGTCCTCACCGAGGACGGCGAGATCGTCGCGCTCGACGGCAAGGTCACGCTCGACGAGAACGCCTCCTTCCGGCACCCGGAGCACGCCGACCTCGAGGACACCGCCGCGGCGGACCCGCTCGAGGCCAGGGCCAAGGCGGCGGACCTCAACTACGTCAAGCTCGACGGCGAGGTCGGCATCATCGGCAACGGCGCCGGGCTCGTGATGAGCACGCTCGACGTCGTCGCGTACGCCGGTGAGGCGCACGGCGGCGTGAAGCCCGCCAACTTCCTGGACATCGGCGGCGGCGCGAGCGCCGAGATCATGGCGGCCGGCCTGCACATCATCCTGACGGACCCGCAGGTCAAGTCGGTCTTCGTCAACGTCTTCGGTGGCATCACGGCGTGCGACGCCGTCGCCAACGGCATCGTCGCGGCGCTCGAGATCCTCGGCGACGAGGAGAACAAGCCGCTCGTCGTGCGCCTGGACGGCAACAACGTGCTCGAGGGCCGTCGGATCCTGGCCGAGGCCGGTCACCCCCTGGTCACCATCGCGGACACCATGGACGGCGGCGCCGACAAGGCTGCCGAGCTCGCCCACGCCGCCGCCTGAGACCGCTGACCCACACAGACGCAGAGAGAAGCAGACACCACCATGGCGATCTTCCTGACCGAGGCATCCAAGGTCATCGTCCAGGGCATGACGGGTTCCGAGGGCCAGAAGCACACCACCCGCATGCTCGCGTCCGGCACGGCCGTCGTCGGCGGGGTGAACCCGCGCAAGGCGGGCACCTCGGTCACCTTCGGTGAGGGGGACACCGCGACCGACGTCCCCGTGTTCGGCACCGTGGCCGAGGCCATGGACGCCACCGGGGCCGACGTGTCCGTGGTCTTCGTGCCGCCGGCCCACACCAAGGCGGCCGTCGTCGAGGCGATCGACGCCGGCATCCCGCTGGTCGTCATCATCACCGAGGGCGTCCCGGTGGCCGACACCGCCGAGTTCTTCGCGCTCGCGCTGGACAAGGGCGTGCGGCTCATCGGCCCCAACTGCCCCGGCCTGATCAGCCCCGGAAAGTCCAACGTCGGCATCATCCCGGCGGACATCACCGGCCCGGGCCGCATCGGCCTGGTGTCCAAGTCGGGCACGCTGACCTACCAGATGATGTACGAGCTGCGGGACCTTGGGTTCTCCACGGCCATCGGCATCGGCGGCGACCCCATCATCGGCACCACGCACATCGACGCCCTCGCGGCGTTCGAGGCGGACCCCGACACCGAGGTCATCGTGATGATCGGCGAGATCGGGGGCGACGCCGAGGAGCGGGCCGCCGCGTACATCGCCGAGCACGTCACGAAGCCCGTCGTCGGCTACGTCGCCGGTTTCACGGCACCCGAGGGCAAGACCATGGGCCACGCCGGCGCCATCGTCTCGGGCTCGTCGGGCACCGCGCAGGCCAAGAAGGAGGCCCTCGAGGCCGCGGGCGTCAAGGTCGGCAAGACGCCGTCCGAGACGGCCCTCCTGGCGCGCCAGCTGGTGAGCTAGCACCGGCGGACCTCGTTCGACTCTCGGCCCCGGTGAGCCAGCGCTCGCCGGGGCCGACGTGTCTCACCCGACGGCCGACGCGCCGCGCGGGGTTCGGCGCTCGGGCGAGCCAGGCGGCGACGATGGCACGGTGAGCACCACCGGCCCCCGCACGGGGGGTACCCCCGTCGTCGACCGTCGCCGTCGCCGCACCCTGGTCGACGAGCCCGCCCCGACCTTCTTCACCAGCGCGCTCGACGGCGCCCCGCGCTGGGTCGCCGGCGTGCTGTCCGCGCTCCAGGCGGCCCTCCTCTCGTTCCTCGTGCTGGCACTGCCGGCGGTCGCGGCCTACGTCGCCACCTCGGCCGACCCCTCCAACAGCGGGGTCGGCTGGTTCCGCTCCGTGGGCGTCGGGTCCGCCTTCTGGCTCCTCGGGCACGGCGTGCCGGCCCACGTCGGCCCCGTGGTGGTGTCCCTGGTCCCGCTCGGCGTGACCGCGGTCGCACTCTTCGTCTGCTACGCGTCGGCCCGACGGTCCGGGCTGGCCACCTGGTCGTCCTATGCCGCGGGCGTCGGGACGTACGTGCTGGTGACGGTCGTCGTGGCGCTGCTGTCCGGGGGCTCGCCCGGGCACGCGCTCGTCGGGGGGGCGCTGGTCTCCGCCGTCGGGCTGGGCACCGGTCTGCTGGCGCGCCCGGAGGCGCCGCCGCTGCGGACCCTCGCCCGTCCCGTGTGGTCGCGGTGCCCGGCGCCCCTGCGCACCGGCGCCGCCGGTGGCGTGCTCGGGGCAGCCGCCCTGGTGCTCGTCGCCACCCTCGTGACCACCCTGTGGGTCGTCGCGGGCCGGGCCACCATCGGGGACGTCGTGCGTGGTCTCGGTCTCGATGCGGTGGGCGGCGTCGTCCTGGCGGTCGCCGAGCTGGCCTACCTGCCCAACCTGGTGGTGTGGGCGCTGGCGTGGCTGTCCGGCGCCGGCTTCGCGGTGGGCGAGGGGACGCACTTCGGGCCCGACGGGGTGCTGGGCGGTGCGCTCCCGGCGGTCCCGCTGCTCGGTGCGCTCCCGGCTCCGGACGTCGCGGGTCCGGCGACCAGCCTCGTGCCCCTGGTGGTCGTCGGCGTGGGCGCGTTCGTCGGCTGGTACGTCCACCGTCGGCTGCCCGCCCAGCGTTGGTGGGACGCGATGGTGGCGTGCGCCGCCGCCGGGGTGACCGCCACGGTCGTGGTCGCGGTCCTGGTGACGGCGGCGAGCGGCGGGATCGGGCCGGACAGGCTGGAGGTCGTGGGCGCACAGGGCATGGTCGTCGGCCTGCGGGCCGGTGCGGGCGTGCTGGTGGGGGCGTTGCTCGTGGCGCTGCCCGGCGACGCGCTGCTGCGCGAGCAGCTCGGCCGTCGCCTCCGCGGCGTGCGGTCGCGCGAGGGGGACTGACCGCCGTCAGGACCCCGTGCTGGCCTCCTCGAACGGGGTGAGCAACGTGCTGAGCTCCTTCTGGTACTGCGACTCGCAGGTGCTCGTCGCGCTGATCGTCAGAGCCCCCTCGAGGCACTTCTGCTGCGCCAGCAGTGCGGGCCAGGTGTAGGCCATCACGCCCAGGGCGGTGGTCCACAGCAGCGCGACCACCACACCGGCCGCGAGCAGGGGCACGAGCCCACGCGTCCGGGCACGGGCGGCCACGCCCAGCGCCCTGACGCCCACGACGAGCGCAGGCAGGGCGAACAGGAGCGCGGGCGCCTGCCAGGGCAGCGGCAGGGTGGCCACCAGCACGGACGCCAGGACGAGGACGCCGAACAGCCGTGTGAGGCCCGCAGCGCGCGCGGTGAGCACCGGGTCCGGCGGCTGGGGCTCGGGTTCGAGCGCGACCGGCGTCCGGGGCACGGGCATGGGCATCGGTGGCGGCCACGAGGGTCCGTCCTGGGGGGCCGGCGCGTCCGCCCTGTCGCCGTCCGGCGTGCGCGGACGGTCCTCCGGGGGCGCGTAGGGGTTGCTCACGGGAGCCATTCTCGCCCACGGAGCCGTGACGGCGACCGCACACCGGGCGCCGGTAGGGTCGGCCCGTGACGCACGAGACACCTCACCGCCCCACCCCGGCCACGCGCGACTCGGGCCGGCTCGTGGTCCTCGTCTCGGGCACCGGCTCGAACCTGGCGGCCCTGCTCGCCGCGCACGACGACCCCGCCTACGGGGCGCGCGTCGTCGCGGTGGTGGCGGACCGCAGCGGGATCCGGGCCCTGGACATCGCGCGCGAGGCCGGCATCCCGACCGCGGTCGTCTCGCTCAAGGACTTCGACGACCGCGCCTCGTGGGACGCCGCGGTCACCGAGACCGTCGGCGTCTTCTCGCCGGACCTCGTCGTCTGCGCCGGGTTCATGAAGCTCTTCGGGGCGACGTTCCTCGGCCGGTTCGGCGGGCGGATCGTCAACACCCACCCCGCGCTGCTGCCGTCGTTCCCCGGTGCGCACGGCGTGCGGGACGCGCTCGCCCACGGCGTCAAGGTGACCGGGTGCACGGTGATGGTGGTCGACGACGGCGTCGACACGGGCCCGATCCTCGCGCAGGCCGCCGTCGCGGTGGAGCCCGGCGACGACGAGGCCACGCTGCACGAGCGGATCAAGGCAGTCGAGCAGGGGCTGCTGGTCGAGTGGGTCGGCCGCATCGCGCGCGAAGGGCTGCGCGTCGAGGGTCGGCACGCGATCGTCGGCTGACGCTCGGCTAGACTCGGCCACGGTCGTGACTGGCGCAGGTGGGTGCAACCACCGGGGAGCGACCGCAGTGCCCCGCCACGCACCGCCCGCCTGGGTGCATGGGTCCGCCTAGCCGACCCTGCATCACGGGAGCCGTCATGCCAGCCACCGATACCCAGCGACCTGTTCGCCGCGCGCTCGTCAGCGTCTACGACAAGACGGGCCTGACCGAGCTCGCCGCAGCCCTGCACGACGCCGGCGTCGAGATCGTCTCCACCGGCTCGACCGCCTCGACGATCGCGGCCACCGGCGTGCCTGTCACCCGCGTCGAGGACCTCACCGGCTTCCCGGAGTGCCTCGACGGGCGCGTGAAGACGCTGCACCCGCGCGTGCACGCGGGCGTGCTGGCCGACACCCGGCTCCCCGCCCACCTCGCGCAGCTGGAGGAGCTCGGCATCGAGCCGTTCGAGCTGGTCGTCGTCAACCTGTACCCGTTCACCGCGACGGTCGCGTCCGGCGCCGGTCCCGACGAGTGCGTCGAGCAGATCGACATCGGCGGACCGTCGATGGTCCGCGCCGCGGCGAAGAACCACCCGAGCGTGGCCGTCGTGGTGGATCCGGCGCGGTACGACGAGGTGGTCGCGGCCGTCGGAGCCGGCGGGTTCACGCTCGCCGCGCGACGCCTGCTCGCGGCCGACGCGTTCGCCCACACCGCCGCCTACGACGCCGCGGTGGCCAGCTGGTTCGCCGCCGAGTACGCGCCCGACGAGCAGGCCGCCGACTCCGGCTTCCCAGCGTTCACCGGGACCACGTGGGTGCGCGGAGAGGTGCTGCGCTACGGCGAGAACCCGCACCAGCAGGCCGCGCTGTACCTGACGCCCGACGGCGCCGCGGGCCGCGGTCTGGCCGGTGCCGAGCAGCTGCACGGCAAGGCGATGAGCTACAACAACTACGTCGACGCGGACGCTGCCTGGCGCGCCGCGCACGACCACACCGACCCGGCCGTCGCCATCATCAAGCACGCCAACCCGTGCGGGATCGCGGTCGGCTCGGACGTGGCCGACGCGCACGCGAAGGCCCACGCGTGCGACCCGGTGTCGGCGTTCGGCGGTGTCATCGCCACCAACCGGACCCTCACGGCGGCGGCCGCGGAGCAGATCGCGCCGGTGTTCACCGAGGTGGTCGTCGCGCCCGCGTTCGAGCCCGAGGCCCTCGAGATCCTCGGCCGCAAGAAGAACATCCGCCTGCTGCGGGTCGCCCCCGTGGACGGCGTGCGCACGGAGCGTCGCGCGATCAGCGGAGGCCTGCTGGTCCAGGAGCTCGACCAGGTGGACGCCCCCGGCGACGACCCCACCACGTGGACGCTCGCGGCCGGTGCGCCGGCCGACGACGCCACGCTCGCCGACCTGGCGTTCGCCTGGCGGGCCGTGCGCGCCGTGAAGTCCAACGCGATCCTGCTGGCCGACGCCGGCGCCTCCGTGGGCGTCGGGATGGGCCAGGTCAACCGCGTCGACTCGTGCCGGCTCGCGGTCGAGCGCGCCAACTCCGGGGACGCCGAGCGCGCCCGCGGGGCGGTGGCCGCCTCGGACGCGTTCTTCCCGTTCGCCGACGGCGCCCAGGTGCTCATCGACGCCGGGGTGCGCGCCATCGTGCAGCCGGGCGGGTCCGTCCGCGACGAGGAGGTCGTCGCCGCGGCGCAGGCCGCCGGGGTGACGCTCTACCTGACCGGGACGCGCCACTTCGCCCACTGATCAGGCGAGCTGATCAGCCGAGCTGATCAGACGAGTGCAGCGGACCGCAGGGGACGCCCCGGGTCGCCCGCCGCCGCGCGGTCGAGCCGGGGCAGCGCCGCGCCGGTGAACAGCCGGCGCGCGGCCCCGACGTCGCGCGGGCGGTCGACGGTGAGGATCGCGGAGACCTCGTCGGAGCCGCGCCGGAACCAGAGCGCCGCCCAGCCCTGGCCGGCCGGGTCGCCGCGGAGCACCACCTCGTCCGGCGTGCGCGGGTGCCCGAACAGGGCCAGCTCGTGCCCCAGCTGGGTGGAGAAGACGTAGGGCGCGATGTCGGCCGGGGTGTCGTCGGGGGTGCCCAGCAGGTCGGCGACGAGCCCGGCGGGTCCGCGTAGCGCACCGTCCCAGTGCCCACCGGGGATCCACCCGTGCCGCGGGGAGCGCCGGAGCGCGACGTCGCCCACCGCGCGGACCGATCGCGGCGCGCCGAGCACCGCGTGGTGCTCGTCGACCCGCAGCGAGCCGTCGTCCTCGCGGGGGAGCGCCCCGGCGAGCCAGTCGGTGGTCGGGCGCGCGCCCACGGCTGCCAGGACGACGTCGGCGGCGATCAGCTTGCCGTCGGCCAGGCCCACGCCGTTGGCGCCCACCTCGACCACGTGCTCGCCCGTCAGCAGCCGCACGCCGGCCGCGGCGTACCACGGGGTGGTCAGCTCGCCGACGGCCTGGCCGAGCGCCGCGGCGAGCGGCGCGCCCGTCGCCTCGACCACCACCACCTCGACGCCGGCAGCGGCGGCGACCCCTGCCACCTCCGCGCCGATCCAGCCCGCGCCGATCACGACGAGGCGCGCCCCCGGGACCAGCGCCGCGCGCAGCCGGTCCGCGTCTGCCGCGGTGTGCAGGGTCAGCGCGGTCTCCCACCCGGCCGGGCGCACCGCGTGCGCGCCGCTGGCGACGACGAGCGCGTCGGCCGACATCGGGCCGTCGTCGGTCAGCACCTCGGGGCGCGCGCCCGAGAGGGACAGCGCGCGGGCGGGGGTGCTCAGGTGGACCTCGTCGGCGAGGGCGAGCAGGTCGACGCCGATCTCGTCCGTGAGCCAGGTGGGCGTCGGCCGGTCGAGCAGGTGCTTGGACAGCGGGGGGCGGTCGTACGGGGCGATGCCCTCGGCGCCGAGCACGACGACCCGCCCGCCGAACCCGCGTTCGCGCAGGCCGGCGACGGTCTGGGTGGCCGCGAGTCCCGCGCCGACCACCAGCACGTCCCGCGGTACGGAGGGGTCCAGGTGCTCGTCGTCGGTCCGGGCGCTCACCTCGCAACGGTAGTCTCCCGTCGGTAGGCACGAGCGAGATGGTGAGGGAGCGCATGAGCGGGGGAGCCGGGGTGCATCGCGCGGCTCCCGCTCACCCCGGATCCGCGAAGCGCTCCGAGCCCGCGGTGCCGGACGTGCCGGATGTGCCGCCCGCGCGACCGGCCGACCCGACGCCCCCGTCGACCGGTCCGATCCCCGTCGAGCAGGCACCGCTGGACCCTCGGGCCATCGCGCGCGCGTCGCTCGACGCCGCCCGCAACGTGTCCCTCTGGTGGACCTGCTCGGGCATCGTCGTCGCCACGCTGGTGGCCCTCGTCGTCGGCACCCGTGAGGGCGCGTGGGTGCTCGCCGGGGTCGCCCTCGTCGGCGCGCTCGTCCGGGCGGTCCTGCCGTCGCCGGGTCCCGTCGCGCTCAGCGTGCGCGCCAAGGCCATCGACGTCGTCGTCCTGGTCCTGTTCGGCACCGGCATCGCGCTGCTCGCCCAGATCCTGCCCCGCTGACGCACGGACGCCCGGCACCACGAGGGTGCCGGGCGTCCGGGCGTGCAGGGGTCAGGCGGAGGTCAGCGCTCCGTGACCACGAGGACGTCGTCCGTGGTGACGTACGCGTCGTCCTCCTCGAGCAGGTTGTCCTCGACCGGCTCCGCGGCGAACGCGCGGTAGACCAGGCCGGCCAGCGCGGCACCGACCAGCGGGGCCACCCAGAACAGCCAGAGCTGGCCCAGGGCCCAGCTCTCCGAGAAGACTGCGGCGGCCGTCGAGCGGGCCGGGTTGAGCGACGCGTTCGTCACGGGCATCGCGACGAAGATCAGCACGGCGAGCGACAGGCCGATGGCGAACGGCGCCTGCACGTTGGCCGACCGGCGGTCGGTGGCGCCCAGGATGATGCCGACGAACACGGCGGTGACGACGATCTCGACGAGCAGGCCGATGACCAGCGAGAACTCCACCGTGCCCTGCGAGGCGGTGGACAGCGGCGAGTGCTCACCGAAGCCGTTGGCGACGCTGCTGAAGAAGGACTTCGCCGTGGACGCGGGGTCCTGCGTGATGGCGCTGGGGAGAGCCGACGGGACGGTGATGAACAGGACCGCGGCCGCGAGGATGCCGCCGACCAGCTGCGCGAGCCAGTAGGGCAGGACGTCCTTCCACGGGGTACGCCCGCCGATGGCCGCACCGAGCGTCACGGCCGGGTTGAAGTGGCCGCCCGACACGTGGCCGACGGCGATGATCGCCGCGACGACCGCGATGCCGAAGCCGAGACCGACGGCGAGCGCGCCGAGCTGGCTGATGCCGTTGTAGAGCGCGATGCCCAGGCCCACGAGCACGAGCGCGAAGGTGCCGAACGCCTCGGCGCCGAGCCGGGAGACCAGGCTCGGCCCGGTCACGACGACGGTGCCGGCGGGGACGACGTACGCGTCGAGCTCCTCGACGACGACGTCCTCGTCCGCGGGCTCCGCTGCGACGACGGGCTCCTCGACGACGGGCTGCTCGACGACCGGGTCGGCCGCGGCGGCGGCCGTCGTCTCCTCCGGGGCCGGAGCCGGTGCGGCGGCGGGGGTCGTGTCCGGCTCCGGGGAGCCGGCGGCCTTCTCGGGGTTGTCCTGTGACATGTCGATCCTGTCGTGAGTCATCGTCGATGGGCGATCTGGTGCGCGGGGAGCCTGCCACGCCCGGCTGTGCGGTCGTGACGACGCGGTGCTCGGCGTCGTTCCCCTGACGTGGGCCAGCATGCCAGTCCCGCGCGGTCCGGTCACGGCAAACGCGGGGTTCGGCTTCTGCCGCCACACATGGATCTCTCGACGTCGAGTAATCTTGTCCGCGGACCCGCGCCGGCAGACGCTCCATCGTGCCGTGCCCCCACCCGTCCCCAGCATCAGGAGATCCCCGCATGGCGAAGATCAAGGTAGTCGGACCGGTCGTCGAGCTCGACGGTGACGAGATGACCCGCATCATCTGGCAGTTCATCAAGGACCGCCTGATCCACCCGTACCTCGACATCGACCTGCGCTACTACGACCTGTCGATCCAGAACCGGGACGCCACGGACGACCAGGTGACCGTCGACGCGGCGAACGCGATCAAGGAGCACGGCGTCGGCGTCAAGTGCGCCACGATCACGCCCGACGAGGCCCGCGTCGAGGAGTTCGGCCTGAAGAAGATGTGGGTGTCGCCCAACGGGACCATCCGCAACATCCTGGGCGGTGTCGTCTTCCGCGAGCCGATCATCATCAGCAACATCCCGCGCCTGGTGCCGGGCTGGAACAAGCCGATCATCATCGGCCGTCACGCGTTCGGCGACCAGTACCGCGCGACCAACTTCAAGGTCCCCGGCGCCGGCACGCTGACCATGACGTTCACGCCCGCCGACGGCTCCGAGCCGATCCACCAGCAGGTCGTCACGTACCCCGACGGCGGCGGCGTGGCCATGGGCATGTACAACTTCAACGACTCGATCCGGGACTTCGCGCGCGCCTCGTTCGCCTACGGCCTGCAGCGCGGCTACCCCGTGTACCTGTCGACGAAGAACACGATCCTCAAGGCTTACGACGGCTCGTTCAAGGACATCTTCCAGGAGGTGTTCGACGCCGAGTACGCGGCGGACTTCGCGGCCGCCGGGCTCACCTACGAGCACCGCCTCATCGACGACATGGTCGCCGCGGCCATGAAGTGGGAGGGCGGCTACGTCTGGGCGTGCAAGAACTACGACGGCGACGTCCAGTCCGACACGGTCGCGCAGGGCTTCGGCTCGCTCGGCCTGATGACGTCCGTGCTCATGACACCCGACGGCAAGACGGTCGAGGCCGAGGCCGCGCACGGCACCGTGACACGCCACTACCGCCAGCACCAGGCCGGCAAGCCGACGTCGACCAACCCGATCGCGTCGATCTACGCCTGGACCGGTGGCCTGAAGCACCGCGGCAAGCTCGACAGCACCCCTGAGGTCACGCAGTTCGCGGAGACGCTCGAGCAGGTCGTCGTCGAGACGGTCGAGTCGGGCGCGATGACCAAGGACCTCGCGTCGCTGGTCGGCCCGGACCAGGCGTGGCAGACCACCGAGGAGTTCCTCGCGACGCTCGACGCCAACCTGGCGGCCAAGCTCGCCTGACCTCGAACGTCACGGACGGCGTCCACCCTCGGGTGGGCGCCGTCCGTCGTCTGCGGGGTAGCGTGAGGGCGCCGTCGTCGTCGATCGAAGGAGCCCGTTCCGTGGCCAGCTCGCCCGTCACCGTGACCGTCACCGGAGCCGCCGGCCAGATCGGCTACGCGCTGCTCTTCCGCATCGCGTCCGGTCAGCTGCTCGGCCCCGACACCCCGGTCCGGCTGCGTCTCCTGGAGATCCCGCAGGCGGTCAAGGCGGCCGAGGGCACCGCGATGGAGCTGGACGACTGCGCGTTCACCACGCTGGACAGCGTCGAGATCTACGACGACGCCACCGCCGCGTTCGACGGGGTCAACGTGGCGCTGCTCGTCGGCGCCCGGCCGCGCACCGCCGGCATGGAGCGCGGGGACCTGCTCTCGGCCAACGGCGGCATCTTCAAGCCCCAGGGCGAGGCGATCAACGCCGGTGCCGCCGACGACGTGCGCGTGCTGGTCGTGGGCAACCCGGCCAACACCAACGCGTTCATCGCGGCCTCGCACGCCCCCGACGTGCCCAGCGAGCGGTTCACCGCGATGACCCGCCTGGACCACAACCGCGCGCTCTCCCAGCTGGCGACGAAGACGGGGTCGACGGTCGGCGACATCGCGCGGCTGACCATCTGGGGCAACCACTCCGCCACCCAGTACCCGGACCTCTCGCACGCGACGGTGGGCGGTCGGCCCGCGCTCGAGGTCGTGGGCGACGACGCCTGGGTGCGCGACACCTTCATCCCGACGGTCGCCAAGCGTGGCGCCGCGATCATCGAGGCGCGCGGCGCGTCGTCGGCTGCGTCGGCGGCGAACGCGGCCATCGACCACGTGCACACCTGGGTGCACGGCACGCCCGCGGGCGACTGGACCTCGGCGGGCATCGTCTCCGACGGCTCGTACGGCGTGCCCGAGGGGCTGATCTCGTCGTTCCCCGTCACCTCCGTCGACGGTCGCTGGCAGATCGTGCCGGACCTGTCGGTCGACGAGTTCTCGCGGACGCGGATCGACGCGTCGGTCGCGGAGCTGGTCGAGGAGCGCGACGCGGTGCGGGCGCTGGGCCTGCTCTGAGCCGGGTGCACTGACCGTGTGGGCCGAGGAGGTCGCGGTCGCACGCCCGGGCACGGGGGTGGGGGCGTTCCTCGGGTGGGCGCTGCTCGGCGCGGGGATCGGGGTCGGCTTCGGGCTCGGTCGTGACGTCGGGACCGTCGGGCTCTTCGGCGCGCTCGGGCTCCTGCTCGTGGTCGGCGTGCTCGTCGTGCGCCAGGGTCCTCGCCCCGCACAGCTCGGCATCGTCACGGGGCTCGGCGCGCTGCCCCTGTCCATCGGCTGGCTCAACCGGTTCGGTCCCGGCGAGTTCTGCACCGGTGGTGTGACCGGGGCGTCGGAGTGCATCGCCCAGGCGAACCCGTGGCCGTTCGTCCTGGTCGGGGTCGTCGTCGCCGTCGTCGGCGTGGTGCTGTTCGCGCGCGCCCGCCGCGCACCAGGCCGGCTCGTCGCGCCGCCGCGGGCCTGACGTGCGGGTCGCCATCCGGGTCCGGCCCGGCGCGTCCCGCACCAAGGTCGGCGGCACGCGCGCCGACCGGCTGGTGGTCGCCGTGAGCGCCCGGGCGGTCGACGGCGCCGCCACGCAGGCCGCGCTCGATGCCCTCGCCAAGGCGTTCGGCGTGCGGCCGCGGCAGGTCCGGCTGGTGTCGGGGGCGACCAGCCGCGACAAGCTGGTGGAGGTCGACGCCGACGAGGTGGAGCTCGCCGGGCGTCTCGCGGAGCTCCGCGGCTAGAGGACCGACCGGATCGCCTCGACCAGCGCCCCCGGGTTGTCGTGCTGGACGAAGTGCCCCGTCGCGGGCAGCACCCTGACCTCGACGCCCAGCCGGTCGTGCAGTGCCCACGCCGCCTGGTGCCGCGCTGGCGGGGACAGCTCACCGACGGTGACGAGGACGCGGCCCTGTCCGGGGCTCGGCGCGGACGGCTCGAACCGGCGGAACATCGCGAGGTCGCGGCCGACGGCTCCCGGATCGGCAGGGGCCATCGTCGGGTCCCAGGACGGTCCGTAGAGCGCGGCACCGAACCCGGGCACACCGTCGGCCGCGTACCCGGCCACGACGTGGTCCAGCAGGCCCGGGACCAGGGAGCCGACGGCCGGCTCGTGCAGGACGGCAGCCGCCAGCATCCGGTCGGACGCCGCGAGGGCGAGCCCGAGGGTGGCGCCCCCGCTCACCCCGACGACGATCGCGCCCGCGGCGTCGTCGGCCAGGGCGGCGAGCTCGACGGCGAGGTCGCCGCTGCTCGCGCGGTCGGGGGCGACGACGTCGAGCTCGTCGGCGCGCAGGAGCTCGGTCACCGGGTCCCAGATCCGCGCCGTCGTCGCTGCGCCGTGCACGAGGAGCACGCGGGTCCGGGGCATGGCGCGAGCGTAGGTGGAGCGTCGAGCACCGGCGCGCCGCAGACACGCAAGCGTTACGTGTGCCGCGAATGCCCGAAACATCACGCTCCTAGTCTCCCCGCATGGATACACGAGCGGATACCGCTGTGGATACTGTCGCTCGGCCGAGCCGGCCATGAGCACCGACGCCGTCGCCCGCGCACGCGGCCGGGTCGGCAAGCCGGCCGCGCTCCTCGAGGTGCGCAGCCTGTCCAAGCGCTTCGGCGAGGTGCAGGCCAACTGGGACGTCGACCTCACCGTCCTGCCGGGCACGGTGCACGGGCTGATCGGCGAGAACGGCGCCGGCAAGAGCACGTTGCTGAAGATGATCTACGGCGTCTACACGCCCGACGAGGGCCGGATGTTCGTCGACGGCGCCCCGGTGGCGCCGGGCAGCCCGGCCGACGCGCGTGCCCTCGGCATCGGCATGGTGTTCCAGGACCTGCGGCTGGTGCCCGCCCTCACGGTCGCCGAGAACATCGCGCTCGCGCTCCCGGAGGGCCCGAGGCTGCGCCTGACGCAGCTGGCGGCGCGCATCACGGAGGCGTCGGAGGCGTACGGGCTGGCGGTCGACCCGTCCGCGCAGGTCCGCCACCTGTCCATCGGCGAGCGGCAGCGCGCGGAGATCCTCAAGGTCCTCATGACCGGTGCGCGGCTGGTCATCCTCGACGAGCCGACGAGCGTGCTCGCGCCGCAGGAGGTCGAGGCGCTGTTCGGCGTCGTGGCGCAGCTGCGCGACCGCGGGCTGGGAGTCGTCCTGGTGACGCACAAGCTGGGGGAGGTCCGCGCGATCGCCGATCAGGTGACCGTGCTGCGCGGCGGGCAGGTGATCCTCAACGCGGAGGACCCCGGCAACTTCTCGGACGCCGAGCTGGTCGAGGCGATGGTCGGGCGGCGGGTGCCGCCGCTCGCGGTGGAGCGTGCCGCGGTCCCGCCGCGGGATCACCCGGTGCTCACGTTGGCGGGCGCCACGGCCCTCGGCGACCGCGGGCACGTGGCGCTCAAGGGCGTCGACCTCGCCGTCTACCCCGGGGAGCTCGTCGGCGTGGCGGGTGTCGCGGGGAGCGGCCAGAAGGAGCTGTGCGAGGTCGCGCTCGGGCTCCGGCCGGTCACGTCGGGGTCGGTCGACGCCGGCGACGGTGCCGCGGTCGCGGTGCCGGAGGACCCCGTGGCGGACTCGGTCGTGCCGGGGCTGACGGTGCTGGAGCACATGGTGCTCGACGGCCGCGCGGTGCCCCGACGGGGGCTCGGCGTCGACTGGCCGGCCGTCGGTGCGCGCACCGCGGTGCTGGACGAGCGCGTCGGTCTGCACATGGCGCCGACCAGGCGCACGCTCTCGTCGCTGTCCGGAGGGAACATCCAGCGCGTCCTGCTCACGCGCGAGCTGGGTCAGGACGCCGCTCTGGTGGTCGCGGCCTACCCGAGCCGCGGCCTCGACGTCGCGAACACCCGCCGGACGCAGGAGCTGCTGCTCGAGCACCGGGCCCGCGGGGCCGGCGTGCTCATGGTCTCGGAGGACCTGGACGAGCTCATCGCCGTCGCCGACCGGATCGCCGTGATGCACGACGGCCACGTGGTCGGGGTCGTCGACACCGCCGGCGCCGACCGGATGTCGATCGGACGACTGATGCTCGGAGGTGTCGCATGAGCCAGGAGGTGACCAAGGAGGCCCCCGCGTCCGCTGCGGCCGCGCCGCCCGCCGAACCCCCTCGGCGCGTGCGGGTCCGGGGTGCCGCGCTCCTGCGCTGGGTGGGTGCCCTGATCGCCGGTCTCGTGGTCTTCGGGGCGTTCGTGCTGGCCAACGGCGCGGACCCGTTCGCGGTCTACGCCGACATCTGGACCTCGACCCTGACGCAGCCCGGGCAGTTCCAGCAGATCGTGCTGCGCGCGGCGCCCATCGCGCTGGCGGGTCTCGCGGTCGTCGTGCCGGCGCGCGCGGGGCTGGTGAACGTGGGCGGCGAGGGGCAGCTGATCATCGGGGGCGTGGCCGCGGCGGGCGTCGCGCTGTGGCTCACGCCGGTCGCCTCGCCGTGGCTGATCATGCTGCTGATGATCCTGGCCGCGATGGCCGCAGGTGCGGCGTGGGCCGGCATCGCCGCCGCCATGCGCCTCGTCGTCAAGGTCAACGAGGCCGTGACCACGCTGCTGCTCAACTACGTCGCGCTCTACTCGATGCTCTTCCTCATCCTCGGCCCGTGGAAGGACCCGGCGGCGCTCGGGCAGTCCACCAGCGTCGAGCTCAACGACGCGATGAAGCTGCCGGTCTTCGCCGGGACCGCCATCCACGTCGGGGTGGCGCTGGCGGTGGTCGCCGCCGGTGCCGTCTGGTTCGCGCTGACCCGCACCACGTGGGGCTTCCGGCTCTCCGTGGTCGGCGGCAACGCGGAGGCCGCCCGCCGCGCCGGACTGCCGGTGGTCACGCTGCTGCTCACCGCGCTGCTGCTCGGCGGCGCGCTGGCCGGGCTCGCCGGGTTCATCCAGTTCGCGGGGATGGAGTACAAGCTGCGGCCGACGTTCGGTCTGACCATCGGCTACGTCGCGTTCCTGGCCAGCTGGCTCTCCCGGCACAAGCCGCTGCCGCTGCTGCTCGCGTCGCTGGTGCTGGCCGCGATCGCGGTCTCCGGCAACAGCCTCCAGATCGGCTCGGGCCTGCCGGCGGCGAGCGTCAACATCCTCATGGGGCTGGTCCTGCTGGCCGTCCTCGGCTGGACCGGCCCGCGGAAGGTGCGCTCGTGATCATCGACATCCTGGCGGGGGCGGTCCGCGGCGGCACGTCCATCATGTACGCGGGCCTCGGGGAGACGATCTCCGAGCGGGGCGGCGTCATCAACCTCGGCACCGAGGGCGCGATGCTGCTCGGTGCCCTCGGTGGGTACGCGGTGACGGCGGAGACCGGGAACCCGTGGCTCGGCGTCCTGGGCGGCGCGCTCGCGGGTGCCCTGCTCAGCCTGGTGCACGCGGTCCTCGTGGTCAGCCGGCGCGCCAACCAGTTCGCCAGCGGGCTCACCCTCTACTTCCTGGCGCTCGGCGTCACGTCACTGTTCGGCGTCTCCTACGTCAGCCGCCAGATCAACGCGTTCACACCGGTCCCCGTGCCGGGGCTGAGCGAGATCCCCGGGCTCGGCCCGATCCTGTTCGACCACGACCCGCTGGTCTACGTCGCCTACGTCGCGGCGCCGGTCATCTGGTGGGTGCTGTTCCGCACGCGCGTCGGGCTGCTGGTGCGGACGGCGGGCGAGCGGTCGGAGGCGCTCGAGGTGAACGGGTACTCCGTCCGGGCCGTGCGGTACTGCGCGACCGTCGCGGGTGGTGCGCTGGCGGGGATCGGCGGCGCCCACATCTCCATCGCCTACGCCAACAGCTGGTTCGAGAACATGATCGCCGGCCGCGGGTTCATCGCGGTGGCCCTGGTGATCTTCGCGATGTGGAACCCCGTCCGCATCATGGCCGGCGCGTACCTGTTCGGCGCGGCGCTGTCGCTCGCCTCCGTCCTGCAGACCTCCGGCATCGCCGTCAACCAGTTCGCGCTGAACGCCGTGCCGTTCGTCCTCACGCTCGTCGTCCTGGCGATCCTGGGCCGCCGCACGATGCTGGCCGCCCCGGACGAGCTGCTCAAGGTGTTCGACAACAGCCGCACCACCTGACCCCCTCCTGTCCCGTCCCGGAAGGATCACCATGCGCCTCACCCGAACAGCACGCGTGTGTCTCGTCGCGGCGGTGGTCGCGGTCCTCGCCGCGTGCAGCCCCGCCGTCAGCACCCCGGAGGCCGACGGTTCCGCTCCGGCCGGCGACTCCGCACCCGGGGCGGACGCCACGAAGGTCGGAGTCATCGCCGTCGGGCCGAAGGACGACTTCGGCTACAACCAGGCGGTCTTCCAGGGCGTCGAGGCGCTGCGCGGCGAGTTCCCCGACCTCGAGGTCCTCGAGGCGTACAACATCCCCGAGGACGACACGGCCGCGACGACGATGGAGAGCATGGTCGCGCAGGGGGCGACGATCATCTTCGCCACCAGCTACGGCCACCTGGACGCGGCCAAGCAGGTGGCCGACGCCCACCCCGAGGTCGTCGTGGTCCACCAGGGCGGCCTGCTCGACCCGGCGCCGGCGAACATGGGGACCTACTTCGGCAGCGTGTTCGAGCCGGTCTACCTGGCCGGCATCGCCGCGGGGGCCGCGACGCAGACCGGGAAGCTGGGCTACATCTACGCCATCCCGATCCCGCAGACGCTGGCCAACATCAACGCGTTCACGCTCGGTGCGCAGTCGGTGCGGCCGGACGTCGAGGTGACCGCGGTGTCGACCACGAGCTGGTGCGACCCGGCCACGCAGGCCGACCGCGTGGCGTCGCTGCTCAGCTCCGGCGTCGACGTGATGACGCAGCACCAGGACTGCACCAAGACGATCATCGAGGCGACCGAGGCCGCCGGTGCCTTCACCGTCGGCTACCACGCGGACGCGTCGTCGCTGGCACCCGAGGGCTGGCTCACCGGTTCCGAGTGGAACTGGGGCCCGCTGTACACGGACATCGTGCAGACGGCGATCGGCGGCGGCTTCACCGGCAGCGAGTACAACGGCAACTACCGCGCGAACATGGCCAGCGGCGAGAACCCGTTCGTCGCCTCCGCGTTCGGGCCGAGCGTGTCCGACGAGACGAAGGCCCTCATCGCCGCGGCTGCCGAGGAGCTGGAGGCTGGTGGCAGCCCCTTCACCGGACCTGTCACCGCGCAGGACGGGACCGTGACGGTGGCCGACGGCGAGACCCCGCCGATCGAGACCATCGAGCAGATGGACTACTTCGTCCAGGGCGTGACCGGCACCGTCTCCTGACCGTCCCCGGGGCCGGCTCGTGCGAGCCGGCCCCGGGCTTCCACCCGAGGGGACCCCATGCACGTCACCGGCACCACGCCCTACCCGTGGCCGTTCGACGGCGACCTCGACGGCACCCGCACCGCGCTGCTCGTCGTCCTGCCGGCGGGGGACTGCGTGCTCGCCGCGCCGGTCGAGCCCCTCGCCTCGGCGGTACGGGCGGCGGGAGGCAGGGTCATCGTCGTCCGCACGACGGCGCCGGCTCCGGACTCGGATGCGGGCCCCCACCCGCACGGGCTCCCGGCCGACCTCGAGATGCAGGCCGGTGGGATCGACGGCTTCTACGCCAGCGACCTCGACCTGGTCCTGCGCACCGGCCGCACCCGACGGCTCGTCGTCGTCGGCGTCGGCCTGGAGACCTGCGTGCACTCGACCCTGCGCGATGCGAACGACCGCGGCTACGAGTGCCTGCTCGTCGTCGACGCCTGCGTGCCGATCGACCCGTCCCTGGTGGCCGCGTCGATCTCCAGCATCGAGATGTCCGGCGGGATCTTCGGCGCGGTGGGGTACTCCACCGACGTCGTCGAAGCGCTCGCACCCCAGCCCGCCCTGCGCTGACCCGAGGAGAGCACGATGACCGACCAGCTCACGACGACGACGGTGGCGTACGGGCCTGTCGTCGCGGACCCCTACTCCTGGCCCTACGACGGCACGTTCACCGCCGAGACGACGGCCGTCCTCAACATCGACTGGCAGCAGGACTTCTGCGGCCCCGGGGGATACGTCGCCGCGATGGGCTACGACCTGGAGCTGACCCGGGCGGGCCTGGCGCCCACGGCGGCGATGCTCGAGGTGGCACGTGAGCTGGGCTTCCACATCATCCACACGCGTGAGGGCCACCGTCCCGACCTGTCCGACCTGCCCGCCAACAAGCTGTGGCGCTCGCGGCGGATCGACGCCGGCATCGGGGACCTGGGCCCGTGCGGCCGGATCCTCACCCGCGGCGAGCCCGGGTGGGAGATCGTCCCGGAGGTGGCGCCCCTGCCTGGCGAGGTGGTCATCGACAAGCCGGGGAAGGGCTCGTTCTACGCGACGGACCTGGACCTGATCCTGCGCAACCGGGGGATCACGCACATCATCCTCACGGGCATCACCACCGACGTCTGCGTGCACACCACCATGCGCGACGCCAACGACCGCGGGTACGAGTGCCTGCTCCTGTCCGACTGCACGGGCGCCACGGACTACGGCAACTACCTGGCCGCGCTGAAGATGGTGACGATGCAGGGCGGCGTGTTCGGCGCGGTCGCGGACTCGGCGGCCCTGCTGGCCGCACTGGCGAACCCGGTGACCGTCTAGCCCGAACCATCCCAAGACTGCGGAATCGCCCGTATCTCTTGCTGCAAGTTGCTGCAAGCGGATACGGTCGGCGACACCTGCCTCGCACATCGACGTGCGGGGAGACGAAGGAGTCGCCATGTCGCCCGCCGACGCCCCCGTCCGCCCCCTGTCTCGAGCCTTCGCCGCGCTGACTGCCCTCGCGGTCGCGGGCATCGGGCTCGTCGCCGCCGTCGGAACCCCCGCCGCAGCCGCCGACCGCACCGTCGCCCTCGTCGGCAGCCTGCAGAGCGAGCTCGGCTGCCCGGGGGACTGGCAGCCCGACTGCAACGCCACGGACCTCGCCCCCACCACTACGGCGGGGGTGTACGCCGCGGACTTCACCGTGCCGGCCGGTGAGTACGAGTACAAGGTCGCGATCAACGACAGCTGGGACGAGGCGTACGGCAAGAACGGGACAACGGGAGACAACAACAACATCCCGCTCGTGATCGCCGGCCCGTCGACGCTGCGGTTCACCTACGACGACACCACGCACCGGATCGCGCTGACCCCGCTGGACCTGGGCGCGGGCTACACGCCGGCGGACGACGCGCTCGTCGCGACCCCCGTGCGCGACCCTGGAGCGAACCAGCAGTTCTACTTCGTGATGACCGACCGGTTCGCCGACGGCGACGACGCGAACGACACCGGCGGGCTCACGGGCGACCGGCTGACCACGGGGTTCGACCCCGCGGACAAGGGCTTCTACGAGGGCGGTGACCTGGCAGGCCTGCACAGCAAGCTGGACTACATCGAGGGCCTGGGCACCACGGCCATCTGGCTGACCCCGTCGTTCAAGAACCGCGCGGTGCAGGGCACGGGCGCGAACGCGTCCGCCGGGTACCACGGGTACTGGATCACCGACTTCACGCAGATCGACCCGCACCTGGGCACCAACGCCGAGTTGGAGGCGCTGATCGCCGACGCCCACGCGCGCGGCATCAAGGTCTACTTCGACATCATCACCAACCACACGGCCGACGTCATCGACTACACCGAGGGCCAGTACGGCTACATCGACCAGGCCACCAGCCCGTACACGGACGCCGGCGGCACGGAGTTCGACCCCGCGACCTACGCGGGCACCGACTCGTTCCCGACGATGGACGCCGCGACGAGCTTCCCGTACACGCCGGTGATCGCGCCCGAGGACGAGAACGTCAAGGTTCCCGGCTGGCTGAACGACCCCACCCTCTACCACAACCGAGGCGACTCGACCTGGGTCGGGGAGTCCGTCACGTACGGCGACTTCACCGGGCTCGACGACCTCATGACCGAGCACCCCGCGGTCGTCGACGGATTCGTGGACGTCTACAACGACTGGGTGGACCTGGGCGTCGACGGCTTCCGCATCGACACCGCCAAGCACGTGAACTTCGAGTTCTGGGAGAAGTTCACGACCGCGGTGCGCGACCACGCGACCTCGGTCGGCAACCCCGACTTCTTCATGTTCGGCGAGGTGTACGACGCCGACCCCGCCAAGCTCTCCCCGTACCTGCGCGACAGCGACATGAACGCGGTCCTCGACTTCACGTTCCAGTCGGCTGCCGCCAACTACGCCAAGGGCTTCTCGGCGGGCGGCCTCAAGGCGCTCTACGCGGGCGACGACATGTACACCACCCCGACGACGAACGCGCAGGCGCTGCCCACCTTCCTGGGCAACCACGACATGGGCCGCATCGGCTACGTCGTCAAGGACGCCGGCAACCCGGAGCAGCGCTCCGAGCTGGCGCACTCCCTCATGTACCTCACGCGCGGGCAGCCGGTCGTGTACTACGGCGACGAGCAGGGCTTCGCGGGGGTCGGCACCGGCGGCGACAAGGACGCGCGGCAGTCGCTGTTCGCGACGCAGGTGCCCGAGTACGCCAACCAGACGCTGCTCGACGGCACGACCGTCGGCTCCGTGGACCGGTACGGCACCGACACCGCGCTGTACGACCACATCGCCGAGCTGGCCGCCCTGCGGTCCGCGCACCCGGCGCTCCAGGACGGTGCCCAGATCGAGCGGTACGCCGACGGCGCGGTCTACGCGTTCTCCCGCGTCGACGCCGACGACAAGGTCGAGCACCTCGTGGCGACGAACAACGGGACGACCCCGGCGACGGTCACGATCGACACCCTGACGCCCGGCGCGACGTTCGCCCCGCTGTACGGCACGTCGACGAGCCTGACGGCTGCCGCTGACGGCACTGTGTCGGTGACGGTCCCCGCCCTGAGCGCGGTCGTGCTCCAGGCCGGGACGACCGTGGCTGCGCCCGCCACGGCGGGACCGATCACGCTCACCGCCCCCACCCCGGGCGCCGGGCTGACGGGGCAGGCCGCCGTCGGCGCGGACGTGGCCGACGACGTCTGGAGCCAGACGTCCTTCGCGTACCGCGTGCTCGGTGACGACGCGTGGACGCCGCTCGGCACGTCGGAGACGACGTCGCCGCGGGTGTTCCACACGGTCTCCGGCCTGCCGGACGGTGCCGTGGTGGAGTACCGAGCGGTGACCGTGGACGCCGCCGGGAACGCGTCCGCCGCGTCCACCTACGCGAGCGTCGGCGTCGCCATCGACGGCGTGGTCCCCGACACGGGGCCGGTCAGCCCGACGTCGGTGTCCGTGCCCGGCAGCCACAACAGCGAGATGGGCTGCGCGGGCGACTGGGAGCCCGCCTGCGAGGTGGACCAGCTGACCAAGCGCGCGGACGGCGTGTGGTCCGGCACGTTCGACCTGCCCGTCGGCACCTACGAGTACAAGGTCGCCATCAACGGCTCCTGGGACGAGAACTACGGCGCCGGCGGCGCACCGGGCGGCGCGAACGTGACGTACAGCGTCACGACGGCCGGACCCGTGACGTTCTACTACGACGAGACGACGCACTACTTCTCGTCCACCGCGCAGGGCCCCATCCTCACGGTGCCGGGCTCGTTCAACAGCGAGGTGGGCTGCGACGAGGACTGGGCCCCGTGGTGCATGGCGACGTGGCTGCAGGACCTGGACGGTGACGGGACCTTCACCTACACCGAGCCGGACCTCCCGGCCGGCTCGTACGAGGCCAAGGCGGCGCACAACCTCAGCTGGGACGAGAGCTACGGCGCCGGCGGTTCGCCGACAGGGGGGAACATCCCGTTCTCGGCGCCGGGCGGCAAGCCCGTCACGTTCTCCTACGTGCTGGCCACGCACGTCCTGACCATCACGGTCACCGACCCGCCGCTGCCCGGTACCGGGCTGGCGCAGGCGCAGTGGATCGACCGCGACACGATCGCGTGGCCCGCGGCCTGGGCGCCCGACGCCGCCGCGAGCACCTTCGCGCTGCACGCCTCGCCCACCGGCGGCTTGAAGGTCCAGGACGGCGCAGTGGTGGGCGGCGACGGCGACCCCGTCCCGCTGACCTACGACCCGGCCGGGCTCACGGCGGAGCAGCTCGCGAGGTTCCCCGCGCTGACCGGCTACCTCGCGCTGCACCTGCCCGACGGCGCGCCGACGTCCGACCTGCTGCGCGGTGCGCTCCTGGTCACCCAGGCGGCGTCCGACGGCACCTACGAGGCGGCCACGGGGGTGCAGATCCCGGGCGTGCTCGACGACGTGTACGCCGGTGACGCCCAGGAGCGGACCCTCGGCGTCACCTGGAAGAAGGGCGTCCCGTCGCTGGCCGTCTGGGCGCCGACGGCACAGGAGGTCGCGCTGCTGGTCTGGCCGGGGACCTCGTCGACCGAGCAGCGCGTGGCCGCCACGCGTCAGGCGGACGGCACCTGGACCGTGCCCGGGAAGAAGTCCTGGACCGGTGCGCGCTACCTCTGGGAGGTCACGGTGTACGCGCCGACGACCGACCAGGTGGAGGTCAACCGCGTGACGGACCCGTACTCGGTGGCGCTCACGCTCAACTCGACGCACTCGGTGCTGGTGGACCTGGCCGACAAGGCCTTCCGCCCGACCCAGTGGGAGAAGGCGAAGCAGCCGGTCGTGCGGCCCGTGGACCAGACGATCTACGAGCTGCACGTGCGGGACTTCTCCATCAGCGACCTGACCGTCCCGGCGGCCAAGCGCGGCACGTACCTGGCGTTCGCCACCAACGGCGCCGGACGCACGCACCTGCGTGAGCTCGAGAAGGCGGGCCTGACGACGATCCACCTGCTGCCGACGTTCGACATCGCCTCTATCCAGGAGGACAAGGCGCTCCAGGAGACCCCGGACTGCGACCTCGCGTCGTACGCACCGGACTCCGACCAGCAGCAGGCCTGCGTGACCGCCGTGGCCGACGCCGACGGGTTCAACTGGGGCTACGACCCGCTGCACTGGACGGCCCCCGAGGGCTCGTACGCGGTGAACGCCGACGGTGGCGCACGCGTCGCCGAGTTCCGCACGATGGTCGGGGCGCTGCACGCCGACGGCCTGCAGGTGGTGCTCGACCAGGTGTTCAACCACACGACGGCCAGCGGTCAGTCGCCGCAGTCCGTGCTCGACCGCGTGGTGCCCGGCTACTACCAGCGGCTCAACGCGATCGGGAACGTGGAGACCTCGACCTGCTGCCAGAACATCGCCACCGAGCACCAGATGGCGCAGAAGGCGATGGTCGACTCCGTGGTGACCTGGGCCCGTGACTACAAGGTCGACGGCTTCCGGTTCGACCTCATGGGCCACCACTCGGTGGAGAACATGGAGGCCATCCGGACCGCTCTCGACAGGCTGACCCCGAAGAAGGACGGCGTCGACGGCAAGAAGGTCTACCTGTACGGCGAGGGCTGGAACTTCGGCGAGGTGGCCGACAACGCGCTGTTCACGCAGGCCACGCAGGGTCAGCTGGGCGGCACGGGCATCGGCACGTTCTCCGACCGCCTGCGCGACGCCGTGCGCGGAGGGGGACCGTTCGACGAGAACCCCCGCATCCAGGGCTTCGGTTCCGGTGGCGGTACCGACCCCAACGGTGACGCCATCAACGGCTCGGAGGCCGTCCAGCTGGCCCGGGCGGCGCACGATGCCGACCTGGTCCGCCTCGGCATGGCCGGCAACCTGCGCGACTACGCGTTCCTGACGAGCGCGGGGACGGTGCAGACCGGCGCGGAGCTCGACTACAACGGCCAGCCGGCCGGGTACGCCGACTCCCCGGAGGAGGTCATCACCTACGTCGACGCCCACGACAACGAGACGCTGTGGGACTCGCTCACGTACAAGCTGCCCACGGACACCCCGATGGCGGACCGCGTGCGCATGAACACCGTCTCGCTGGCGACGACGGCCCTGGCCCAGACGCCCTCGTTCTGGCACGCGGGCGCCGACCTGCTGCGGAGCAAGTCGCTCGACCGGAACAGCTACAACTCCGGCGACTGGTTCAACCTGCTCGACCTGTCCGGCCAGGACAACGGCTTCGGCCGCGGTCTGCCCCCGGCGGCCGACAACTCCGCGAAGTGGCCCATCCAGCAGCCGCTGCTGGCCGACCCGGCGCTCAAGCCGACGCCGGCCGACATCGCCACGGCCTCCAAGGCCGCGGACGACCTGCTGCGGCTGAGGTTCTCCACGCCGCTGTTCCGGCTCGGCTCGGCGGACCTGATCGAGCAGAAGGTCAGCTTCCCGGGCTCCGGCCCGGACGCCGACCCGGGTGTCGTGGTCATGGCCATCGACGACGCGCCCGGCTGGGACCCGACGACCCGGCGCTGGACCAAGGACGTGGACCGCACGCTCGACGGCGTCCTGGTCGTGGTCAACGGGTCCGACGAGGCGACGACGCAGACGGTGCCCGACCTGTCCGGCCACCGGTTGACACTGTCGTCGGTCCAGGCCAAGGGGAGCGACCCCGTGGTCAAGGGCACCACCTGGGACAAGGCCACCGGCACGGTGACCGTCCCGCCGCGCACGGTCGCGGTGCTCGTCGAGAAGGCGGGCCACGGCCACGGTGGGTGGCACTGGGGGCGGTGACCGCCTGAGGTGACGACGGGGCGGGGCCGGGTGCCGGTCCTGCCCCGTCGTCGTGCGGACCCGCCGGACCTCCCCCTACGGTGAGCTCGTGTGCGGATGCCGCACGCGCGGCCCGGCAGCCCGCGACCACGCCGGCTCGGCCCTCAAGGAGGAGGCACATCGTGGCAGCCCTCGACGACCTGACAGCGGCGATCCCGATCGACCAGCTCGCCGCCAAGCTGGGGGTGGACACCGCGACCGCCCAGAGCGCCGTCGCCGCCGCCCTCCCGGCCCTGCTGGGCGGGATCGAGGCGAACGCGCAGGACCCGGCCGGCGCCGCGTCCCTCTCGAAGGCGCTCGGCACCAAGGACCCGGCGCTCGTCGAGGGCGGCGTCGACCTGGACCAGGTGGACACCGACGACGGCGCCAAGATCGTGCGCAACGTGTTCGGCTCGAACCAGGACCAGGTGGTGGCGGCGCTCGGCTCCGACTCGCGCACGCCCGACCAGTCCATCATCGCCAAGGTGCTCCCGATGCTCGCCCCGATCGTCATGGCGTTCCTGGCCAAGCAGCTGGCCGGGCGGTCGGGCTCGACGACCAGCGGCGCGGCCGAGGGCGGTGGGTCCGGCGGCGGCGGGCTCGGCGACGTGCTCGGGGGAGTGCTCGGTGGGGGTGGCTCGGGCGGCGGCCTCGGGGACGTCCTCGGCGGACTGCTCGGCGGGTCCTCGGGCGGGATCGGGGACGTCCTCGGCGGTCTGCTCGGCGGCGGCAAGCGCTGACCCCCAGGCACACGAAGGGCCCGCGACCAGTGACTGTCGCGGGCCCTTCGTCTGTGCCGGGTTGCGGAGACCGCGGCGGGTGGTCACGCCAGGGGCGTCAGCCCTTGACCGACCCGGACATGAGGCCGCCGATGAAGTACTTCCCGAGCAGGATGTACACCAGCAGCGTCGGCAGCGACGCGAGCAGGGCGCCCGCCATCGAGATGCCGTAGTTGGTGAGCAGCGCACCGTTGGCCAGGTTGTTGAGCGCCAGGGTCACCGGGCCGTTCTGGCTGGAGGAGAAGAAGACCGCGAACAGGAAGTCGTTCCACGCCGAGGTGAACTGCCAGATGAGGACGACCACGAAGCTCGGGATCGAGATGGGCAGCACGACGGACCAGTAGGTCCGCAGCATCCCGGCACCGTCCACGCGGGCGGCCTCGACCAGCTCCTCGGGGATGGACATGTAGTAGTTGCGGAAGATCAGCGTCGTGATCGGCAGCCCGTAGATCACGTGCAGGATGATCAGCGACGGGACGCCCGAGGGGATGCCGGCGCCCAGGATGAGCTGGAGCAGCGGGATCATCACGGCCTGGTAGGGGATGAACATCCCGAACAGGATCAGGGTGAAGACGATGTCCGCACCCTTGAAGCGCCAGCGCGCCAGGACGAAGCCGTTCATCGACCCCAGGAACGAGGAGATGATCGCGGCCGGGATCACCATCTGGAAGGTGCGCCACAGCGACGGCGACAGCGCCGTCCAGGCGGCGGTCCAGTTCTCCGTGGTCCACACCTGCGGCAGGTTCCAGGCGCGCGCCGGGGTGGCGTCGCCCAGGCCCTTGAAGCTGGTCACGATCAGCACGTAGACCGGGATCAGGACGAGGAGCGTGAAGAAGATGAGCAGCGCGTACTTGGCCGTGCGGCCCCTCGAGAACCTGCTGCGGGTCACCGCGGCGGTGGGGCCGGCCGGGCGGCCGAGGGGAGCGGTGAGCTCCGCGGGGGTGACGGTGGTCATCAGTGCTTCTCCGTCCGGTTGAGGTGCACCAGGTACGGGATGATGAGCACCGCGACGATGACCAGCAGGATCGCGCCGACGGCCGCGGCGTTCGAGTAGTCGAAGCTCGACTTGAACACGTACATGTCGATCGCCGGCACCTTCGTCTGGTAGTTGGCCGGCTTCGAGATCGACATGATCAGGTCGAACGCCTTGAGGGACATGTGGCCGACGATGATCACCGCGGACAGGGCGACGGGGCTCAGCTGCGGGAAGATCACGTGGCGGTACGTCTGCCAGCTGCTGGCACCGTCGATCTGCGACGCCTCGCGCAGCTCCTCCGGGATGCCGCGGAAGCCGGCGAGGAACAGGGCCATGACGTAGCCGGACAGCTGCCAGATGGCGGGGATCGCGATGGCCGCGATGCCCACGTCGACGTTGTTCCACCAGTTGTTCTGGAGGAACGGCAGGCCGATCATCTGGAACAGCCGGTTGAGGCCGGAGGCGTTCTCACCCTGGTTGGAGTTGAGCAGCCAGCGCCACACCACGCCCGAGGCGACGAACGAGACCGCCATGGGGAACAGGTAGATGGAGCGGAAGACGCCCTCGAAGCGCACGGGCCGGTCCAGCAGCCAGGCCCAGACGAACCCGAAGAACATCGTGCCCGCCAGGAAGACGACGGTGTACAGGACCAGGTTGCGCAGCGAGTGCTGGAACGAGTCGGACCCGAACAGCGTGAAGTAGTTCTCGAGGCCGACGAAGCTCACGGGCGCCTTGCCGTTGGCCTGCGCGGCGTTGTGGATGTCCCGGAACGACGTGTTCGCGTTGACCGCGAGGAGGCCGTACACGAAGACACCGAGCAGGATCAGGGTCGGCGAGATGAGCAGGAGGGGAGGCCCCCACTTACGGATCTGTCGGGGCACGCGTGCCTCCTGGAGTCGTGACGAGCGTTCGGACGGGTCGGGCGGTCGGATCAGCCGACCCGGGTCGAGCAGGCGCTGCACGCGGCCCCGCCCCGGCCCTGGGATCGCCAGGGCCGGGGACGGGACCGTGTCATGCGGTGAGCCGGATCAGCCGGCGTTCGCCTCGGCGGCCGCGACCAGGTCGGCCTGGAAGCCGGCGAGGTCGCCACCACCGGTGGTGAACTTGCTGGTGGCGTCCGAGATCGCGTTGGCCCAGGCGGCCGGGGCCGCTGCGCCGTGCGCCAGCGAGGAGACGATGGTGTCCTGACCGAAGGACGTCATCGCGGACTGCTGGTACTCCGAGAAGTCCTCGGGCTTGGCGTCGTTGCGGGCCGGGATGGAGCCCTTCGCCTTGTTGAACGCGACCTGGCCGTCGAGCGACCCGATCGTCTTCAGCCACGCCTTGGCGCCGGCCGGGTGCGGGGCACCGACGGGCAGCGTGAAGGAGTCGGCGAGGAAGTCGAAGACGCCGTCGGTGCCGGGGACCGGCATGTAGACGTAGTCGGCAGGAGCCTTCTTGCCGGCCTCCTCGAACGCGGCCACGGCCCAGTCGCCCATGACGTTGAACGCGGCGTTGCCGTCGATGACCTGCTGCGTCGCGTCGGGCCAGTCGAGACCGTCGCGGTCCTCGTTCGTGTAGCTCATGAGCTTCTCGAAGTCGGTGAGCGCGTCGGTGACCTCGGGGCTGGCCCAGTCGGTCGACCCGTCCCAGAGACCGTTGTAGCCGTCGGCGCCCAGGCTGGACAGGAGGATCGTCTCGAACAGGTTGACCTGGGTCCACGTGGTCGCCACCGAGAGCGGCGTGCGGCCCGTCTTCTCCTTGACGGCGTCGAGCGCGACGAACCAGTCGTCGAGCGACGCGTACGTCGCGGCCGGGTCGAGGCCCGAGTCCGTGAGGAGCTGGGTGTTGGCCCAGACGACGTTGGCGCGGTGGATGTTCGACGGGATGGAGTAGATCTTGCCGTCGACGGTGAGGCGCTCGACCAGGTCGGCCGGGAAGGCGTCGCGCAGACCGAACTCGTCGTACAGGGCCGAGACGTCCTCGACCTGGCCGGCGTTGATGTAGTCGGTCAGCTCCGCGCCCGCGTGGGCCTGGAACGTGTCCGGCGGGTCGTTGGCCTGCAGGCGGGACTGGAGCAGGTCCTTGGCCGCGGAGCCGGCGCCACCGGCGACCGCGCCGTTGATGAACGTGACGTCGGGGTTCTGGGTCTCGAACACGCCGACGAGGGCATCGAGGCCGAGCTTCTCGGACCCGCTGGCCCACCAGGTGAAGACCTCCACCTCGTCGCCGCTGCCGGTGCCGCCGGTCTCGTCATCGCTGCCGCTGCCGGTGCTGCACGCGGCCAGCGCGAGGCTGGCGACGGCGAGACCTGCGGCCATGGCGGTGAACTTGCGTGCTGTACGCATGTGACTCCTACGCCTTCTTTGCCGTGGATATGGGTGCTGCTGGCCGGGGGTGGGGTCCCGCGGCCCGTGTGCTCGCCCGGCGGAGCGGGAGCGTCTGCCGGACGATCGGTCGGAGGCCCTGCGTTGCGCCTCGCCCCGATCCGGGTCACATCACATAGCCGGGGCGACTTTGAAGTCAAGAAGTGAACACATGAGTGGCCAAATCGTGATCTGGTGTTCACCCGCTGGAGACGTCACGTCGTCCGGGTCGCCGCAGACCTCCTGGTCTGCGGCATTTCTGCGCCGTCGCCGCAGGTCGGGGCCGGGAGCGGCACGGTCGCGGCGGTCGGCCCGCCGGTACGCGCGCAGGTCCACCCGAGGTGCGGCGGACGGCTGTGTATCCTGCGCCGGTGGGCAATGACCGGGTCACACCGGGCTCGCAGACTTCACTGCGTGAAGCCAACCGGGCGCGGATCGTCAGCGCCGTCCAGCAGCGTGGCTCGCTCACGCAGGTCGAGCTGGCCGGCGTCACCGGCCTGTCCCCAGCCACCGTGTCCAACATCGTCAAAGAGCTGACGAGCGCCGGCGTCCTGCACACGGCCCCCACGTCGCGCAGCGGCCGACGGGCCCAGCAGGTGACGCTCGCCCGCAACCTCGGGCTCGTCGCCGGGATGCACTTCGGCACGCGATCGCTGCGCGTGGCCCTCTCGGACGTGGCGCACCGCATCGTCGCCGAGCAGCGCATGCCGCTGCCGCCCGACCACCGCGCCGACCAGGGCCTCGAGCGGGCCGCCATGCTGCTCACCGAGATGGTCGACTCGGTCGACGCCACCCTGGCCGAGGTGCTGGCCGTCGGGGTCGGCGTGCCCGCGCCCGTCGACGTGCGGACCGGCCAGCTCTCCTCCCTGGGCATGCTGCGCGGCTGGGACGGTGCACCGGTGCCCCAGATGCTCGGCCAGCTCCTCGGCCTGCCCGTGTACATCGACAACGACGCCAACCTGGGCGCGCTCGCGGAGGTCCGCCTCGGCGCCGCACGCGGGAAGCAGCACGTGGTCTACGTGCGCGCGTCCCACGGGGTCGGCGGCGGTCTGGTGCTCGGCGGCGAGGTGTTCCACGGTCGCGTGGGCGCCGCGGGCGAGATCGGGCACACGACGATCGACGACCAGGGACCCGTCTGCCGCTGCGGCAACCGCGGCTGCCTCGAGATGTACGTGGGCGCCCCCGTGCTGCTGGAGATGCTGCGGCCGAGCCACGGCAACCTCACGCTGCGCGACGTGATCGCCCGCGCGCAGGCCGGCGACACCGGGTGCCGGCGCGTGATCGCCGACGCCGGGCACCACCTCGGTGTCGCCGCCGCGAGCGTGTGCAACCTGTTCGACCCCGAGCTCCTGGTGGTCGGCGGGGAGCTGGCGGACGCGGGCGAGCTGCTGCTCGAGCCCCTGCGCGTCGCGCTCGCCCAGCGCACCATCCCCAGCACCGCCGGTCCGGTCCCCGTGGTCGGCGCGGAGCTGGGCGCCGCGGCCGAGGTGCGCGGCGCGCTCGCGGTGGCGCTCGACACGGTGACGATCGCCGGCGCCGGGGCGGTGGTCGTGTGACCCGCGCGCTGACGGCGTCGCTGGCCGTGGTGCTCGCCCTCGCGGGGTGTGCGGCCGCGCCGACGGTCGCTGCTCCCTCCGACCAGGTCATCGCCCTGCTGCTCCCGGAGTCGAAGACTGCCCGGTACGAGGCGGTGGACCGCCCCGAGTTCGAGAAGGTGGTCCGCGACCGGTGCCCCGAGTGCACGGTGGTGTACGCCAACGCCGCCCAGGACGCGGCCACCCAGCAGCAGCAGGCCGAGTCGGCGCTCACGCAGGGCGCGGGCGTGCTGGTGCTCGACGCCGTCGACGCCGCCGCGGCCGTGAGCATCGTCGGTCAGGCGCACCGCCGAGGCGTGCCGGTCATCGCGTACGACCGGTTCATCTCCGACGCCGACCTCGACTACTACGTCTCCTTCGACAGCCGTCGGATCGGCCGGTACCAGGGCGAGGCGCTGGTCCGAGAGCTCGCCGCCGGCCGGACCGGTCCCGACGACCCGCCCCAGGGCGTCCTCATGGTCAACGGTGCGGCGACCGACCCGAACTCGGCGGCGCTCGAAGCCGGCGTCGCCGACGCGTTCGCCGACGCGCCCATCGAGATCCTCGCCTCGTACGACACCCCCGACTGGAGCCCGGACAAGGCGCAGGAGTGGGTGACCGGGCAGCTCACGCAGTACGCGGGCCGGGTCGATGCCGTGTACGCCGCCAACGACGGGACCGCCGGCGGCTCGATCTCGGCCATGAAGGCGGCCGGGCTGGACCCCGTGCCTCCCGTGACCGGGCAGGACGCGGAGCTCGCGGCGATCCAGCGGATCGTCACCGGCGACCAGTCGATGACCGTCTACAAGGCGATCAGCGAGCAGGCGCGCACCGCCGCCGAGCTGGCCGTCCGCGTGCTGCGCGGCGAGGTGCCGGTCACGACCGCCCGCGTGGCGGGTGTGCCCTCCTTGCTGCTCAGCCCCGTGCCCGTGACCCTGGACAACCTGCACCGCGTCATCGTCGACGGCGGCGTCTACACCACCGAGGAGATCTGCGTGGATCCCTACACCGACGCCTGCGCCGCTGCGGGCCTGCTCGACGGAGGTGCGCCGTGAGCGAGCCGATCCTCGCCCTGCGCGCGGTGTCCAAGAGCTACGGAGCGGCGCGCGCCCTCGTCGACGTCGACCTGCAGGTGCACGCCCACGAGGTGGTCGCCGTCATCGGGGACAACGGTGCGGGCAAGTCGACGCTCGTCGGCGCCCTCACCGGCGCGCTCGCCCCGGACACGGGCGAGGTCCTGGTCGACGGGCAGCCCGTGACGCTCTCGGACCCGTCGGTCGCGCGCGGGCTGGGCATCGCGGCGGTGTTCCAGGACCTGGCCCTGTGCGCCAACCTCGACGTCGTCGAGAACCTGTACCTCGGGCACGAGGCCGAGCGCGGGATGCTGCTCGACGAGGTCACCATGGAGAAGCACGCGTGGGAGCTGCTCAACCAGCTCGCCGCGCGCGTGCCGTCCGTGCGGGTGCCCGTCGCCGCGCTCTCCGGCGGTCAGCGGCAGGCGGTCGCCATCGCGCGCTCGTTGCTGGGGGAGCCGCGGGTGATCGTCCTCGACGAGCCGACCGCCGCCCTGGGGCTGCGCCAGACGGCGGAGTTCCTCACGCTCGTCGAGCGGCTGCGCGAGCGCGGGCACGGGGTGGTGCTGACCAGCCACTCGCTGGCCGACGTGCAGGCCGTGGCGGACCGGATCGTGGTCCTGCGGCTGGGTCGCGTCAACGGCGTGTTCGACGCCGCGCGCACCAGCTACGAGGAGCTGCTGGCGGCCGTGACGGGGATCGCGAGATGACGGCCGTGGTCGCGGACTCGGGCCTCGTCGCCACCACCTGGCAGCGCCTGCGCACGGGTGACCTCGGCGTGCTGCCCGTCGCGGTGGTGCTCGTCCTGATCGGTCTCGTGTTCCAGCTGCTCAACCCGCACTTCCTGTCCAGCGACAACCTGGTCAACCTCACGCAGCAGTCGGCCGCCACCGGGGTGATCGCGCTCGGCGTGGTGCTCACGCTGCACGTCGGGCAGATCGACCTGTCGGTCGGGGCCGTGTCCGGGCTGGCCGCGGCCGTCGTCGCCGTCGGCTCCGTGCAGCTGGGCTGGCCGCTGTGGCTCTCGGTCCTGGCCGCCGTCGCCGTCGGTGTCCTCGTCGGGTCCATCTACGCCGCCCTGCACACCCGGCTGGCAGTGCCGAGCTTCGTGTTCACGCTGGCCGGTCTGCTGGTGGTCACGGGTCTCCAGATGCGGGTGCTCGGGCCCACCGGGTCCGTCAACCTGCCGTTCGAGTGGTGGCTGGTGCGGTTCTGCCAGACCGCCTTCCTGGCCCCGGCGACCTCGTGGGTGATCGTCGCGCTCGTCGTCCTGGGATACGCGGCGGGTCGGGCGACCGACCGGGTGCGCCGCCTGCGGGTGGAGCTGCCGGTGGCGCCCCTGTGGCAGGTCGTGGCCAGGGTGGTCGCGCTCGCGGCCGTGCTGTCCGTCGTCGTGGCCTATCTCGGCACCAACCGCGGGGTGGGGGCGGTCTTCGCGCTGTTCGTCGGGCTCGTCGCCCTCACCGACCTGCTGCTGCGCCGGACGCGCTGGGGCCGGTTCGTCCGGGCCGTCGGCGGTGACGCGGAGGCTGCCCGCAAGGCCGGTGTGCCCGTCCGTCGCGTGTTCGTGTCCGTGTTCGTCGCGTGCTCCACGCTCGCCGCGCTCGGTGGCGTGCTCGCGGTCGGTCGCCTCGCGGCGGCGAACCAGGGCAGCGGCGCCGGGGACACCAACCTCACCGCGATCGCCGCGGCCGTCATCGGCGGGACCAGCCTGTTCGGGGGGCGCGGATCGGCGTGGTCGGCGCTCGTGGGCATCCTCGTCGTGCAGTCGATCTCCACGGGGCTGACCCTGCTGAACCTGGACCAGTCGGCACGGCTGGTGGTGACCGGCCTGGTGCTGGCCGTCGCGGTCACCATCGACGCCCTCCAGCGCCGCGCCCGCGAGTCCTGACTCGCTCGACGCGCCGTGGGCCACCACCGGCCCCCGGTCCGCGTGAAGACCTCGTTCCGCTGAACGCGACAACGTCTTCACGCGAACCGCCGGAGGGGGGCCGCACCGCGCGCCGCACGCGGTCGCGATCGTGGTCGCTCGCGTGAAGACCTCGTTCCGCGGAACGCAACGAGGTCTTCACGCGAACCGTGCGCTGGGCCGAGTGTGAGGTTGCGGGCTGTGGATGGCCCGGTTCGTCCGTCCCGCTTCTGCGGGACGCTCGAGCGTGAGCGACGTCCGACACGATGCGCCGCGTCCGGCGCGGCTCCCGCATCGGCTAAGTGCCGCAGCGCGGGACACCGTCGTGCGGCAGGAGGCCGTGGTGACGTCCGCGCAGCTCCATGCGTGGGGAGTGGGTCGTGCGGTCGTGTCACGACGAGTGGCCCGCGGTGACTGGCAGCAGCTGTGGCGCGGCGTCGTCGCCCTGCACTCGGGCACGCTCACCTGGCGGCAGCGCGCGCGTGGCGCCCTGCTCTACGCCGGTGACGGTGCCGCACTCTCGCACGCCTCGGCCGCGTTCGTGCACGGGATCGTCTCGACACCCGGACCGCGGATCGTCGTCAGCATCCCGGTCCGCCGCGCAGTCTCCCCGCAGCCGGGCCTCGAGATCCGACGCCGGCGGACGATGCCGTATGCAGGTGGGCGAGTCCGTGCCCTCGGCGTCGACGACACGGTGCTGGATCTCGTGCACGAGCTCGAGTCCGAGGATGACGTCGTCGGCCTCGTCTGCGAGGCGGTCCGCGTCGGCGTCCTGCCGGGCCGCCTCCTGCTCCAGGCGGGCGATCGGCGGTTCCTCCGGCACCGCGGTCTCGTCGTGAGCCTGCTCGGGGAGGAGGGGACGGGAGTCGAGTCCCCGCTCGAGCACCGGTACGTGCGGGACGTCGAACGGCGCCACCGGTTGCCGGTCGCGCGCCCACAGGTCCGCGAGCGGACGGGCGGTCGCTGGATCCGCGCCGACCGCGTGCACGTCGGGCTCGGAGTGCGGATCGAGCTGGACGGGCAGCTCGCGCACCCGTCCGGCCGCACAGCCCTCGACACGTGGCGCGACAACGCCGTGCTGATCGAGCGATCCGAGATCACCTTGCGCTACCGATGGCAGCACGTGGTGGCCGAGCCCTGCCAGACGGCCGGTCAGGTGGCGACCGCACTGCGCTCCCGGGGGTGGGAGGGCCGAGCCACGCCGTGCTCGCCGACCTGCCCCGTTCTCGCGTAACGAGCTGTCCCGTTCTCGCGTGAGGACTTCGTTCCGCCGAGCGCAACGAAGTCTTCACGCGAACGCGAACTCGAACGCCAGCGGCTGCCGCCGGCCGGGGGCGTCAGGCCCGCGTGCAGATGGTGCCGTTGAGCGCGAAGTTCGTCGGGGCCGTGTTGGTGCCCGAGTAGGCGCCGTTGAGGCCGAACTGGGTGGAGCCGCCCGCGGGGATCGCGCCGTTCCAGGCGGCGTTCTTCGCGGTCACCACCGACCCGGACTGCGTCGTGACCGAGCTCCACGCCTGCGTGACGGTCTGACCCGACGGGTAGGTCCAGGTCAGCGTCCACCCGTTGAGCGCCACCGCCGACCTGACCGTGATGTTCGCCGTGAAGCCGGTGTTCCACTGGTTCACGGAGTAGGTGACGGTGCAGGCACCCGAGGACGTCGGCGTCGGTGCGGGTGTGGTGGGTGCGGGGGTGGTGGGAACCGGGGTGGTGGGAGCCGGCGTGGTGGGCGACGGGATGCTCGTCGTGTCCAGGCCGAAGAAGTGGATCGCCCCGGCCGCGTCCACGGGCAGGTTGTGGCCGACGCCCTGGAGGCTGATCGCCTCGAGCGGCGCCCGGTCCCCGGTCGCGCCGTACCGGGTGCGGGTCTGGCCGCTGGCGGGGGAGTCGGTCGACGCCGGCGTCGCGCTCACGCCCAGCACGTTGGTCCACTGCTTGATCGCCTCGCCGAAGTTCACGTAGCTGAGAGTGGTGTCCTCGGACCCGTGCCACAGCTGGACCCGCGGTCGGGCGCCGGTGTAGCCGGGGTAGGCGGCGCGCGCCAGGTCGCCCCACTGCTGGGCGGTCAGCACGCGGCGACCTCCCGAGCAGTCGCTGTTCCAGGGTGCCTGCGAGGCGGTTCCCGGCGGGGGCGAGGTCGTCGAGAAGCAGGTGGCGGGGACGCCCGCGAAGGCCGACCCCGCGGCGAACACGTCCGGGTAGGTGGCCAGCAGCACCTCGGTCATCATCGCGCCCGACGAGACACCGGTGACGAACACCCTGCTGGTGTCGGTCACGTACCGCTGCTGGACGTGCTGGACCATCGACACGATGCTCGCTGGATCGCTGGCGCCGCCGTGCGTGAGGGCCTGCGCCGAGCTGACGTCGAAGCAGCTGCCGCTCCTGTTGGCCTGCGGGTAGATGACGATGTAGCCGTAGCGGGTGGCCAGCTCGTCGAACTGCGCGCCGTCGTACATCGCCTGCGCGGTTCCGGTGCAGTAGTGCACCACCACGAGCACGGCGGGCTTGGCGGGCAGCGAGTCCGGCACGAACAGGCTCATGCCCAGCTGCCCGGGGTTGCTGCCGAAGCTGGCGACGTTCACCAGCGAGGCGGCCTGCGCGGCGGGCGCGGTGGTCAGTGCGGCGACCGCGAGGCCGACGACGCCGAGGGCGAGGGTGGTGGCGGCCGCGACGGCGCGACGCAGGGACGGCTTCATCGGTGTCCTCCGGAAGGTGCGACCGATAGTTGCGAGAGCTCTATCGGAATCGTCCCTCGGAGCATGTCGAACCGTGCCGCCGCAGGTCAGGGCGCGAAGCGTTTCAGCGGAAGACGATCGTGCGGTGCCCGTCGAGGAGCACCCGGTGCTCCGCGTGCCACCGCACTGCCCGCGCCAGTGCACGGCGTTCGACGTCCTGGCCCAGGGCGACCAGGTCCTCGACGTGGCGGGAGTGGTCGACGCGTTCCACGTCCTGCTCGATGATCGGGCCCTCGTCGAGGTCGCCGGTCACGTAGTGCGCGGTGGCGCCGATGAGCTTGACGCCGCGGTCGTGGGCCTGCGCGTAGGGGCGCGCGCCCTTGAACGACGGCAGGAACGAGTGGTGGATGTTGATCACCCGGCCCTGGAGTGCCCGGCACAGGTCGTCGGACAGGATCTGCATGTAGCGCGCCAGCACGACCAGCTCGACGTCCAGCTCCTCGACCAGCTCGAGCAGCCGCGCCTCGGACTGCTGCTTGGTCGCGGCGGTCACGGGCACGTGGTGGAACGGGATGCCGTAGAAGTCGGCCAGCGGCTCGAGGACGGTGTGGTTGGACACCACGGCGACCAGCTCGATCGGCAGGTTCTCGGACCGCTGGCGGAACGCGAGGTCGTTCAGGCAGTGCGCGGCGGTCGAGCCCATGACGAGCGTCCGGACCGGTCGGCCCACCACGTCGAGCGACCAGTCCATGGCGAACTGCCGCGCGACCGGCGCGAACGCGGCCTCCAGCTCCTCGCGCGGGGTGCTCGCGGTGACCTGCACCCGCATGAAGAACAGCCCCGACAGCGGGTCCCCGAACTGCTGCGACTCGGTGATGTTCCCCCCGTGCTCGGCCAGCAGCCCGGCGACCGCGTGCACGATCCCGGGGCGGTCGGGGCAGGAGAGGGTGAGGACCCAATGGGTGCCGCCAGGCAGATCGGGCTGGGTGGAGTCGAGTGAGTCGGAGGACACGAGGTCCGAGAGTAGTGGTCGTGCGGATCGGCTGACACGATGGGCCGCATGACGCAGCCCGACCTCGAGATCCGTTCGGTCACCGTCGACGACGCCGGCGAGCTGCTCACGCTGCGCCGCGCGGCGTTCGTCACGGAGGCTCAGCAGTACGGCGACCCGCACATCCCGCCGCTCACGCAGACGCTCGAGGAGCTCGAGGCGGACCTGCAGCGCGAGGGCGTCATCACGCTCGGCGGCTGGTACGGGCACCGCCTGGTCGGCTCGATCCGGATGCTCATCGAGGGTACGAAGGCCACGCTCGGCCGGTTCGCCGTGGCCCCCGACCTGCAGGGACAGGGCTTCGGCACGCAGATGCTCATGGCGATCCTGCCGCACCTGCCCGAGGGCATCGAGGAGGTCTGGGTGTTCACCGGCCGGGACTCGGTGCAGAACCTCGCGCTCTACGCCAAGCACGGGTACGAGCACCAGCACGACCAGACCGCGGGCGACCTCACGTACGCGTACCTGCGCAAGATCCTGGGCGACGGCGAACCGACCGACTGACGGCGCCGATCTCCGGGTTCACTCGCCGGGGAGCTCCACCGAGTCGTCGGGATCGGTCACGCGTCCTCCTCGGGCAGGCGGGCGACCGGGTGCCGTCGGGGCGGGACGCTGGAGAGATCGGGGTGCCGATCGTCGAGGCTGTGCACAGGCCGGAGCCGCCCACAGCACCTGCCGCACGCCGGTGGTGAGGCTTGCTATGGTGTGCCCGTCGCGACTGGCGAAACGGGTGGGTCACCACCGGGGAGCGACGCAGCAGCAGACCAATGGGTCGGACGCCTGGGCCCCCGGTCACCACACACGAGTGTGCGGGTGCCGGACGCGCGTACACGCTGACTGCCGACAGGAGTGCCACATGAGCGCCGACCAGATCCCTCTGATGGATCAGAACATCTCCCAGCTGGACCCGGAGATCGCTGCCGTCCTCGACGGTGAGC
This sequence comes from Cellulomonas humilata, assembly GCF_013359775.1. GTDB lineage: Bacteria > Actinomycetota > Actinomycetes > Actinomycetales > Cellulomonadaceae > Cellulomonas > Cellulomonas humilata. The sequence goes on from NZ_JABMCI010000066.1 coordinate 257,542, forward strand.
TCGCCCGCCAGCAGGGCACGCTCGAGATGATCGCGAGCGAGAACTTCGTGCCGCGCGCCGTCCTGCAGGCGCAGGGCTCCGTGCTCACCAACAAGTACGCCGAGGGCTACCCCGGCCGCCGCTACTACGGCGGCTGCGAGCAGGTCGACATCGCCGAGAACATCGCGATCGCCCGCGCCAAGTCCCTGTTCGGTGCGGAGCACGCCAACGTCCAGCCGCACTCGGGCGCCACGGCCAACGCCGCCGTGCTGCACGCGCTGATCAACGCGGGCGACAAGATCCTCGGCCTCGAGCTGGCGCACGGTGGCCACCTCACGCACGGCATGAAGATCAACTTCTCCGGCAAGCTGTACGAGGTCGGCGCCTACGGCGTGGACCCGCAGACCTTCCTGGTGGACATGGACGTCGTCCGTGAGAAGGCGCTCGAGCAGCGGCCCGACGTGATCATCGGCGGCTGGTCCGCGTACCCGCGCCAGCTGGACTTCGCGGCGTTCCGGTCCATCGCCGACGAGGTCGGCGCCAAGCTCTGGGTCGACATGGCGCACTTCGCGGGCCTGGTGGCCGCCGGCCTGCACCCGAACCCCGTGCCGCACTCCGACGTGGTGTCCTCGACGGTGCACAAGACGATCGGCGGCCCCCGCTCGGGCTTCATCCTGAGCCGCGAGGAGTACGCCAAGAAGATCGACTCCGCCGTGTTCCCGGGTCAGCAGGGCGGCCCGCTCATGCACGTGATCGCCGCCAAGGCCGTCGCGTTCAAGGTCGCGGCCACCGAGGACTTCAAGGACCGCCAGCAGCGCACGCTCGACGGCGCCCGCCTCATCGCCGAGCGGCTGTCGGCGCCGGACGTCGCGAAGGCCGGCGTCTCGGTGCTCACCGGCGGCACGGACGTGCACCTGGTGCTCGTCGACCTGCGGCACTCCGACCTGGACGGCCAGCAGGCCGAGGACCTCCTGCACTCGGCCGGCATCACCGTGAACCGCAACGCGGTGCCCTTCGACCCGCGCCCCCCGCGCGTGACCTCGGGCCTGCGCATCGGCACGCCGGCGCTGGCCACCCGGGGCTTCGGCGACGCCGAGTTCACGGAGGTCGCCGACATCATCGCGAACGCCCTGATCAACGGCGCGTCGACCGACCTCGAGGCGCTCAAGGCCCGCGTGCTGAAGCTCACCGACGCGTTCCCGCTGTACTCCGACCTGCAGCAGTACTGATGACGGCGCAGCTCCTCGACGGGACCGCCACCGCGGCCCGGATCAAGGCCGAGCTGACCGAACGCGTCGCTGCGCTCGCGGCGCGCTCGGTCCGGCCCGGGCTGGGCACGCTGCTCGTCGGCGACGACCCCGGGTCGCGCTGGTACGTGGCCGGCAAGCACAAGGACTGCGCCGAGGTGGGCATCGCCTCGATCCGGGAGGACCTGCCGGCCACGGCCACGCAGGACGAGATCGAGGCGGCCGTCCGGCGGCTCAACGAGGACCCGGAGTGCACCGGGTTCATCGTCCAGCTGCCGCTGCCCAAGGGCATCGACACCAACCGGGTGCTGGAGCTCGTCGACCCCGAGAAGGACGCCGACGGGCTGCACCCGACCAACCTCGGCCGCCTGGTGCTGCGCGTCAACGAGCCGGTCACGTCCCCGCTGCCGTGCACGCCGCGGGGCATCATCGACCTGCTGCTGCGGCACGACATCGACCTGCGCGGGGCGGACGTCGTCATCGTCGGGCGCGGTGTCACCGTGGGTCGGTCGATCGGGCTGCTGCTCACGCGCCGGGAGATCAACGCGACGGTCACCCTCACGCACACGGGTACTGAGGACCTCGCGGAGCACACCCGGAACGCCGACGTGGTCATCGCGGCCGCCGGGGTGCCGGGGATCATCACGGCGGACATCATCAAGCCGGGCGCGGTCGTCATCGACGTCGGCGTCTCCCGGTCCACCGACCCGGAGACCGGCAAGAGCCGGGTCGTCGGCGACGTCGATCCCGGCGTGCGCGAGGTCGCCTCGTGGGTGTCGCCGAACCCGGGCGGAGTCGGGCCGATGACGCGCGCGATGCTGCTGACCAACGTCGTCGAGACCGCCGAGCGGCTCCTGGGCTGACACCGCCACCCGGTCGGGGCCAGGCTGTCCGTGAGGACGGTCGGCCCCGACCGTCGGAGGGGAGCTCAGTCATGGGTGTCGTCCGTCCGCACCTCTGGTTCGACGACCAGGCCGTCCAGGCCGCCCGGTTCTACGCCGACGTCATCCCGCGCACGACGATCCACTCGGTCGTCACGGCCCCGCCGGGCACGCCGGACGTCGCCGAAGGGGCGGAGTTCATCGTCGAGCTGACCCTCGACGGCCTGCGCGCCACGTTCCTCAACGGGGGCCCGCACTTCGCGCTCGACGAGGCCTTCTCGTTCGTCCTGGACTGCCAGGACCAGGCCGAGGTCGACCACTTCTGGGAGGTCCTGACCGCCGACGGCGGCCGACCGAGCCAGTGCGGCTGGTTGGTCGACAAGTTCGGCGTCTCGTGGCAGGTCACACCCGTCCAGCTGGAGGACATCATGTCCCGCCCCGACGCCGAGGGGGTCGCCCGGGCCATGGCCGCGATGCTGACGATGGGCAAGCTCGACGTCGACCTGCTCGAGCGCGCGTACCGCGGGGAGTAGGTCCGGACCTGTCGGTGACGTGCTGTTGGATGGTCCGGTGCTGACCATCGCGAGCGTGAACGTCAACGGCATCCGGGCCGCCTACAAGCGGGGCATGGGTGCCTGGCTGGAGGCCCGCACGCCGGACGTCGTGCTCCTGCAGGAGGTGCGGGCGTCGGACGAGATCCTTGCCGACCACCTGCCGGCGGGGGAGTGGCACCTGGCGCACGAGGCGAGCGAGACCAAGGGTCGCGCCGGCGTCGCCATCGCGAGCCGGCTGCCGATGACTGCCGTCCGGATCGGCCTGAAGACCGGTGTCACCGGCGACTCCGGCCGCTGGGTCGAGGCCGACCTGGAGCTCCCGGCGCACGAGGGCGCACCCGCCAGGAGCATCACTGTGGTGTCCACCTACCTGCACTCCGCCACGGTGGGCACCCCGTCGATGGAGGACAAGTACGCGTTCCTCGACCACGTCACCGGGCGCCTGGCGGACATCGCCGAGCAGGGTGGCTACGCGGTCGTCGCGGGCGACGTGAACATCGCGCACCGCGAGGCCGACCTCAGGAACTGGAAGGGCAACCTCAAGTCCGCGGGCTTCCTCCCGCGCGAACGTGCGTACCTGGACCGCTGGTTCGACGACCTCGGCTGGCACGACCTCGGCCGCGAGCTCGGCGGCGAGGGACCCGGTCCGTTCACGTGGTGGTCCTGGCGGGGGAAGGCGTTCGACAACGACGCCGGCTGGCGCATCGACTACCAGCTGGCCACGCCGGACCTGGCCGACGCCGCGGTGCGGGCGACCGTGGACCGCGCGGCCACCTACGCCGAGCGGTTCTCCGACCACGCGCCCGTGGTGGTCGAGTACGACCTCTGACCTCGGGCGGCGCATCCACGGTCCCCTCGGTAGCGTGTGGGAATCCGTGGGACGGGGGTCGGCATGGGGCGCGGGGCGGTGGCGTGGCGGGTACCCCGTCGCGCGTCTGCGCTGCTCGTGCTCCTGCTCGCCGTGGTCGTCCTGGGCCCCACGACCGCCGTGCGGGCCGACTTCGCAACGCAGTGTGCGACCCCTGACCGGACGGTCGCCGCGGGCGACACCTCGATCGCCGTGGCGCCGGGAGAGACGGTTCTCGTCGCGACCGGGTTCACCGGCGGGATCGACGCCCTGCCGGCGGGCGGCACCCTCTGCGTGGCACCGGGCGCCACCCTGACGGGCCTGTACCTGAACAACGCTGCGGGCGCTGTCGTCGTGGCCGCAGGCGGCGCGCTCGAGCTGCCGTCCGTCGCGGTCTCAGCCGGCTTCTCGCTCGAGCTCGAGGGCACCGCGTCGTTCGCGGGCCTGAACGTGAACGGGGCGGCCTTCGTCCATGTGGCCGCCGGTGCGGAACTGACGGTCCTCGGCTCGTTCAGCCCGGCAGCAGGGACCTTCCTGAACGAGGGGACGTTCCAGGTCGAGGGGGCGATCATCCTCAACGGCCCTGTCGCGTTCGAGAACACGGGGACGCTGTCCGTGCTCGGCTCGGCCACGGTGAACGGGCCGCTGGTGAACGCCGGCCTGGCCACGTTCGCGGGTGGACTGACGGTCAACGGCAGCGGCGCCCTGCACAACACGTGCACGGTCGAGGTCACCGGCGACCTGGCGCACAACGGCACCGGTTCCACGAACGGCGGGCTGGTCGAGGTGAGCGGGAATCTCGCCAACAACGGCACCTGGTCCCAGACGCACGACGGGCTGGTCGGTGCGGTGGGGCTCACCGACGACGGAGCCGTCACCGGGTACGGCGGGTTCCGGTTCTCGGGCTCCACCAGCGTGCAGGGGAGCTTCGTCGGTGACTCGCCCGACGACCCCGTGCGGGTGCAGTCCGTCGCGCCGCCGGGTCAGGTCTTCGACGTGCAGACCGGCACGGTCGCGAACGCCTCCCGGTCCACGGTCGACCTGCCCTCCTCGCTGCCGGCGTGCGCGGCGCTCCCAGGACCGGGGGAGTCCGCGGACGTCGAGGTGAGCAAGAGCGGACCGGCGACCGTGCTCGAGGGTGGTGTGGTGACGTACGCCGTGACCGTGCGCAACGGCGGCCGGGCGGCGGCGGCCGACGTCGTCGTGACCGATCCTCTGCCGGCGGGCTTCGCGCTGGACCCGGCATCGACCACCGGCTCCTTGGTCGGCGGGTCGCTCGTGTGGCAGCTGGGCACGCTCGCGGCGGACCAGGTGGTCACGCTGACGTTCTCGGGCGCGGCCACGGCGGCGGCCGGCTCGACCCTGCTGAACGTCGTGAGCTCGACGTCGACCACTGTCGACCCCACGCCCGCCAACAACGACGGGTCGTCCGGGTCGAGCCGGGTGAGCACCGAGGTCGTCGCCGCGCCACCCCCGCCCAACCAGCCGCCGGTGGCGGACGACCTCACGCGTGACACGACGACGGGCGTGCTCGTCGTCGGCGCGGTGACCGCGTCCGACCCGGACCCGGGTCAGACCCTCCGGTTCACACTGGCCACCGCACCGGCGAACGGCACTGTCTACCTGAGCCCGAGCGGCGGGCTCGTCTACGTCTCGGACCGCGACTTCGCCGGCATCGAGACGTTCATGTTCGAGGCGTGCGACAACGCGTCGCCGACGCCGGCGTGCGACACCGCCACGGTGACGGTCAACGTCCGACCGCGTGCCACCGACGACGTCGCCGTGACATCCGCGGACACCCCGGTCGTCGTGCCCGTCGTCTCCAACGACACGGCCGGCGCACCGCTCGACCCCGTCGTCGTCACCTCGCCGGCCAACGGGTCCGTCACGCTCGACCCCGCCAGCGGCGCGGCCGTCTACACCCCGACCGCGGGCTTCACCGGCACGGACACCTTCGTCTACCGGATCTGCTCGCCGACCGAGCCCACGTTCTGCGACACCGCCACCGTGGTCGTCGACGTGCTCCCGCCGAACCTCCCGCCGACCGTGGCCCCGCTGACTCTGACCACGACCGTGGGGGCGCCGGTCGCGGGGACGCTCGACGTCGCGGACTCGAACGCCGGCGACGTCGTCACCACGTTCGTCGGGGTCCCGCCCCGCACCGGGACGGCCAGCGTGGGTCCGGACGGGTCGACCGTCTACCGGCCGCGCGCGGGCTTCGCCGGCCGGGACTTCTACGGCGACGTCGTGTGCGACGACGGGATCCCGCAGCTCTGCACGACGGGCAGGGTGACTGTCGAGGTGCTGCCGGTGGCCGTGGCGGACGCGGCGACCACCCCCGAGGGGACCCCCGTGGACGTCGAGATCGGTGCCAACGACCAGGGCGCGGTCGTCCGGCCGACCTGGCCGCGAGCCCGGCCCACGGGACGGTCACCTTCTCCGGGAGCACGGCGCGGTACGTGCCCGCCGCGGGGTTCTCCGGCACGGACACGTTCGAGTACGCGATCTGCGCGGCGACCGCACCGGACCTCTGCGCGACCACGAGCGTGACGATCACCGTGTCAGCCGCGCCGCCGCCGCCCGACCCCGTCCCGGCACCGGACACCGACGACGTCCTCGCGGTCACGGGCGCCGACCCCGCGCCCGTGCTGGTGCTCGGGCTCGCTCTCGTCCTGGGCGGCGTCGTGGTGGTTCTCACGGCCCGGCGACGACGGCGGTAGTCCCCCGGGAGCGGGCGCGGCGCTCCGTACGGACCACGCGGCGGGCGTTGCCCGCTGGCTACGGTGGGCGGGTGACGAGCGCGCCGTGGACCGGGCCACCCTGGGGGCGCGGTCGACCGGGCTGGATCGTCGTCCCGGCGACGTTCCTGGCGATGGTCACGGTCCTCGGCTGCGCGGCAGCCAGCCGGTGGCATCCGCAGGTCAGGGAGTTCGACCTGCTCGCCGTGGTGCTCCTCCTGCTCGCTCCCGCCGGGCTCGTCGCCGTGGTGCAACGTGGACCGGTCGCGGCGTTCGGCGCGGCGCTCGCGGTCGCCGGTCCGCTGACCTACCTGGCGCTCGGCTACGAGCCGGGACCGGTGCTCGTGCCCCTGGCCGTGGTCGTGGTGGCTCTCGGTGCGACGCGGCAGCGGTGGCTCTCCTGGGGCGCAGGCACGGCCGGGTCGCTCGGTGTCGCGTTGCTCGCGGCGGCGACCGAGTCGCCGCGGCCGGTCTACGCCACGCTCGCGGTCACCGGGCTCGTCGTCGCGATGCTGGTGGGGGAGGGCGCGCGTGGCCGTGGGGAGCGGATGCAGGCGCTGCGGGCTGCGCGGCTGTCCCGGGAGGAGTCGGCGGTCGCCGCCGAGCGGCTGCGGATCGCCCGGGAGCTGCACGACGTGCTGGCGCACTCGCTGTCCGGGATCACCGTGCAGGCGGGGGTCGGGCTGCACCTGATGGACCGCGAGCCGGACGCAGCCCGCCGCGCGCTCGTGGAGATCCGCGAGGCCAGCCGGGACGCGCTCGACGAGGTCCGGGACGTGCTGGGCATCCTGCGTGCGGACGGTGAGGCGCCGCGCGAGCCCGCGCGCACCAGGAGCCTGCAGGGTCTGGTGGAGCGGGCGCGCGACGACGGTCTGCGCATCGAGGCGCACGGGCTCGACGCGCAGGTCGGCGACCAGGTCGGCACCGTGGTGCTCCGCACCCTCCAGGAGGCGCTCACCAACGTCCGGCGGCACGCTCCGGGCGCATCCGTGCAGGTCAGCCTGGCTGTCGGTGAGACGGTGGTGCTCGACGTCCGGGACGACGGACCCCCGGTCGGCACGCTCGTGGAGGGACACGGCCTGCGCGGCATGCGCGAGCGGGCGGAGGCCCTCGGCGGCACGGTGACCGTCGCGTCCGGGCCGACCGGCTTCCACGTCCGGCTGGAGGTCCCGCGGTGATCCGGGTGCTGCTGGCCGACGACCAAGGTCTGGTCCGGGGCGGTTTCCGTGCCCTCATCGATGCCGAGCCGGACCTGACGGTGGTCGGTGAGGCGTCGACCGGGGACGACGCCGTCCGGCTTGCGCTCGAGCTCCTGCCCGACGTCGTGCTCATGGACATCGGGATGCCGGGCACGGACGGCCTGACGGCGACGCGCCGCATCGTCGACGACCCGCGCGCAGCCGCGGTGCGGGTGGTGGTGGTGACCACCTTCGAGCTCGACGAGTACGTCGCGGAGGCGATCCGCGGGGGAGCATCGGGCTTCCTGGTCAAGGACACCGAGCCGGCCGACCTGCTGCGCGCCGTCCGGGTGGTGGCGGCCGGCGACGCTCTCCTGTCGCCGACGGTCACCCGACGGCTGCTGGCCACTGTCGCGCGCGCGACGCGGGAGGTCGCGGAGCCGGCCGCGCTCTCCGACCTCACGCCGCGCGAGCGCGAGGTGCTGGTGCTGGTGGCCGAGGGGCTGTCCAACGACGAGATCGGCGCGCGGCTGTTCCTCAGCCCGCTCACCGTCAAGACGCACGTGCTCCGGGCGGGCACGAAGCTCGGCGCCCGCGACCGGGCCCAGCTGGTCGTCGTGGCCTACGAGTCCGGGCTGGTGCGTCCCGGCTGGTCCGGCTGACTCCGGCCGGAGCGACCGGGACGCTCCGGGTGGACGACGACGGGCGGCAGGCCGTCGGGAGACGGTGGCGTGGCGGTCGACGGTCGGCCGCCACGTCCTCGGAGGTCGTCATGCTCGCCACGCTCGTGTCCCACCCGGTCGGCTACGGCTGGGGTTGGGGACCTGGACCCTGGTTCCTGCTCGTCCCGTTGTTCTGGTTCGGGTTGATCGCCCTGCTCTTCGCCCTGGGTGGCCGCCGACGCCGGCGCTACTGGGCGGCCTGGGACGGACAGCGCGACGGGGGAGGCGCCCGGACCGTGCTCGCCGAGCGCTACGCCCGCGGGGAGATCGACGAGACCGAGTACCGGGCGCGCCTCGAGGTGCTGCTGCGGCCGGACGATCGGGAGGGCTGATCAGCCGGCGTCGAGGGCGTATGCCTCCACGAGCGCCTCGAGCTCCTCGCGGTGGGCGTCGACGAACTCCTGCTCCATGACGTGCTGCGCCGCGAGCATCGAGGTCTGGTAGTCGGTCTCGATCTGACACGTGAGGTCGGCGACCGCGGTGTCGATCTCCCTCTTCTGGACCTCCGGGGTGATGATCACGCCCGAGCTGCCCCCCGACAGGCTCTCCTGGGCGTCGCTCGGCGTGGCCACGTCGTACCCGGCGTCCGCCATGCACGCGGACCACTCGGTGGCTGCCTCGGTCATCCGGGGGTCCTCGAGCATCGCGAACAGCCAGGTCTCGTACTGCGCGTGCAGCTCGGCGAACGCCGGGTCCTCCTCCCATCGCCCGTCCTGGTACACGGTGGTCTGCGCGTCGCCTGCACACCCGCCGGGGTTCTCCGGGTCGCTGAAGTCCCACATCGCCTGGTCGTACGCGGTCCTGGCGCTCGACGAGAGCGACTCCAGGTACTCCTCGTTGGGGTCGGCGGGCTCCGTCGTGTCCGGGGGTGGGACGGTGGTGGTCGAGCCGTACCCGTACTGCTGGGCGTACTCGAGGGTGAACTGCTCCCACTCGTCCCACTCGGGGGCAGGCCCGCGCGGCCAGTACTCGAAGCCCTCGTCGGCCATGCAGGCGGCGACGAGCTCCTCGACGCGCTTCTCCCGCTCGACGCGGTCGGCCTCCCCGTCGGCGCCGACCTGCTGGAGGTAGCTGAACAGCGGTCCGGGGGGACGGGGGCCCTGGGCGGCGGTCCTGGTGGTGGGGGACACGGACGGCCCAGCGGTCTCGGCGGTGTCGGGCTGGGGAGAGCAGGCGCCGACGAGCACCGCGAGCATCGCCGCGAGGACTCCGGCTCGTGCGCGGTGCGGCATGTGGCGTCCTCGGTGGATCGTCGGCGAGCGGGTGCCGTCCGAAACTAGCGGGAGTCGGCCTGGCCCGTCCGGCGCTTCACGCGTCGAGCACAGGGGAGCCCGGCAGGTCGCGCATCCCCAGCAGCGGCGAGACGACCACGGGCACCGCGGCGAGCGCCATGATCCCGACCGACACCCAGAGCGTCGGCAGGACGCCGAGGTGCGTGCCGAGCCCGCCGCCGAGCAGCCCGCCGATCGGCACCGTGCCCCACACGATGAATCGCACCGACGCGTTCATCCGTCCGAGCAGCGGTGGCGGGCACACGCGCTGCCGGAAGCTCACCTGACCGACGTTGTAGACGATCACGGCGAAGCCGAACGCGGCGCCGCCGGCGATGAGCAGCACCGGGGCGGGGACCACGCCGGTGGACGCGAGGGGCATCAGGGCGGAGGCCGGCGCCATGACGAGCGCGGACAGCGGGATGATCCGGCCCTCGCCGATCCACTGCGCGAGCCTTCCCGCGGCGACGGCGCCGAGCAGCCCACCGATCGCTCCGGCCGACACGATCGCGCCCCACGTGGCGGTGCCCAGGTTGAGCGTGCGCAGCACGTAGATGACGGTCACGGCGCCGGCCATCGCGCCCGCGAAGTTGCCGAGCGCCGTGCACGCGACGATCCGGCGCAGGTACGGCTCGTGCACGACGAACCGCAGCCCCTCGGCGATCTCGACCCGCAGCGGCCGGCGGGTGTCGGGGTGCGGCGGGGTCTCGACGTGCCGGATGCGGCCCACGGCGAAGGCGGAGACGAGGTAGGTGACCACCGTGACGGCGATGAGGGCGGGGGCCGCGATCACCCGCAGGAGCAGGCCACCGATCGCCGGGGCCGCGACCTGCGCCACCGACGCGGTCGCCTGGAGCTTCGAGTTCCCCTCGACCAGGTGCTCGAGCCCGACGAGGCCGGGGATGTAGCTCTGGTGCGAGACGTCGAAGAACACGGTGGCGGCGCTGACCACCAGGGCGGCGACGACGAGCAGCGGGATCGACGCGTGCCCGGTGGCGGCGGTCACGACGACCGCGGCGAGCACGGCGGAGCGCACCAGGTCCGCGACGATGAGTACGCGGCGCTTGCGCATCCGGTCCACCCAGGCGCCCGCGGGGAGGCCGATCACCAGGAACGCGGCGAACTCCGCGGCGGTGAGCACCCCCATCTCCCACTCGGTCGCGGCCAGCTGCTGCACCGCGAAGATCGGCAGCGCCAGTGCGGTCAGCTGCGCTCCGAGCTGGCCGAGAGCGTCGCCGGTCCAGAGCCGACGGAAGTCAGGGTGGTGCACCAGGGAGCGGGGTCGCCCGGGTGCCAGAGTGGGAGGGTCGGTGCTCACGGGCCCAGGATGGATCGACTGATTGGGAAATGTCAATCACTATGGGAGGATGAGCGCATGCCCGACCACGCAGCCGACGACGCAGCGACCGCGGACGTCGACGCCGATGCCAGGGCCCTCGCGAGCACGTTGCGCATGCGGATCCTTCGCCTGTGCCTCGACGAGGCGCTCACCAACCGGGAGATCGCCCAGAGGCTCGACCGCAACCCGGCGACCGTCCTGCACCACGTGCGTACGCTGGTCGACCGGGGGTTCCTCGTCGCCGGACCGACGCGCAGGGGCGCCCGCGGGTCACGCGAGGTGCCGTACCGGGCCACCGGGAAGTCGTGGCGGACGCGGCGCGTCCCGGGCATGAGCCGGATCCTCATCGACACGTTCCTCGAGGAGGTGGCCCTCGTCGACCCGCAAGAGGTGCTGACCACCCGCCTCGGCCTGCGGCTCGACCCAGCGGGCCTCGAGGAGCTGGTGTCGCGCGTGCAGGCTGTCTTCGAGGACTTCGCCGCACGCGCGGCCACTCCGGACGGGACGCCGTACTCGGTCTTCTGGGCGCTGCACGAGGACGTGACGCGTCAGACGCCCCCGCGCAGCGCGGCGATGGGCTCGATCGACGCAGCCTTGAGTGACGGGTAGAGCCCCGCGAGCAGTCCGATGACACCGCCCGCCAGCGCCGCGACGCCGACCATCCGCAGGTCGAGGATCGGGGTCCACTCCTGCGCGGCGCTGACACCGACGACGACGGCCACCCCCAGGGCGGCGCCCAGCATGCCGCCGAGCAGCCCGACCACCACCGACTCGACCATGAACTGCGCGCCGATGTCCCGCCGGGTTGCCCCGAGCGCCCGCCGCAGACCGATCTCCCCGACGCGTTCCAGCACGGACAGCAGGGTCACGTTCGCGATGCCGACGCCACCGATGAGCAGCGCCACGCCGCCGAGCGCCAGGAAGATCGTGTTCACGTCCGCCTGCACGCTCTGCCGCACCTTCGAGGTGGCCGGCGGGGTCTGGACGTCGATCGTCTCGGGCGCGTTCGGGTCCAGCGCGGTCGCCAGCTGGCTGCCCACCACCGGTCCGGCGCCGACGGCGAGGTGCAGGTGGAGCTCGCCGGGAGCCGCCAGCGCGAAGTCCGCGCGCGCCGTCCCCTCGGGCATCAGCACGCCACCCAGGACGTCGGAGCGCCGCACCACGTCGTCGACGATGCCGATGACCTGGTAGGCGCGGTCGCCGATGAAGATCGACGGCTGGCGGTCCACCCGGACCACGCCCAGCCGCCGCGCGGCGTCCACGCCGAGCACCACCACGCGGTCCGCGCGAGCGTCGTGACCGGCGTCGAAGTAGCGGCCCTGCACGACCCGGCCGCCGACGGCGTCGAGTGCCCCCGGCGAGGTCGCGATCACGTCGGGAGCGGCCGTACGGGCGGCGGACGGGTCGTGCACCGGCACCGCGGTGATCTCCGCGTCACCGACGTCCACGGTGGAGAAGGTCCCCGCAGCCTCGACACCCGCGAGGCGCTCGGCGCGGGCGGGTGCGTCCCAGGGGAGCGTGCCGATCGCGCGCTCGGAGCCGTCCCAGCCGCTGCTGGTCTCCGGCTCGGCCACCGCCTGCGTCGCGGCGACCGCGTCGAACTGCTTGTTGATCTGGCCGGACGCGGTCTGCGCCAGGCCCACGGTGACCACCACGGACGCGATGCCCAGCACGGTGCCGAGGATGGTCAGCAGCAGCCGGCCCGGGCGGGCGCCGATGCCCGCGGCGGCCTCCGCGAGCAGGTCTCGCAGCCCGAACCGGTCGGTGCGCGCCACCCGCTCCGTCACGGCGGTCACGGGATCTCCCGCAGGTAGCCGTCGGCGATCCGCACCCGGCGCTGCGCACGCGCCGAGACCTCGTCGTCGTGCGTGATGACCAGCAGCGTCAGCCCGCCCGCGTGCAGCTCGTCGAACAGGTCGAGCACGCTGGCCGAGCTCTCGGAGTCGAGGTTCCCCGTCGGCTCGTCGGCCAGGAGCACCCGCGGCTGCGCGACGACCGCCCGCGCGACGGCTGCCCGCTGCCGTTCGCCACCGGACAGGACGGTGGGGAGGAAGTCGACGCGGTGGCTCAGCCCGACCCGGTCGAGTGCGGCCAGCGCCCGGTCGCGGCGCTCGGACCGCGGCACCCCGCTGTACAGGGTGGCGAGCAGGACGTTCTCGAGCACGGTCCGGTGCGGCATGAGGTGGAACGCCTGGAACACGAAACCGATGTGACCCGCCCGCAGCGCCGCCCGGTCGCGCTCCCCGGCGCCGGCGGTCGGGATCCCGTCCAGCAGGTACTCGCCCTCGGTCGGCTTGTCGAGCAGGCCGAGGAGGTTGAGCAGCGTGGACTTGCCCGAGCCCGAGGGGCCGACCACCGACAGGTACTCGCCCGACGCCACCGCGAGATCCGCCGGGTGCAGGGCGTGCACCGGCGGGTCGCCGGGGAACTGGCGCGCGGCTCCCCGCAGCTCGAGCACCGGGGCGGGAGGCTCGAGGCGCTCGGGGGCGTCGAGCAGGTCGAGGACGGTCACCCGTCGCCCTCCGCGTCGGCCGTCTCCTTCTCCTCGGTGTCGGCGACGCCCACGACGACCAGATCACCCGCCACGAGGGGGCGCTCGGCCTTCGAGATCTCCACGTAGCCGTCGGCCGCCAGCCCGGTGGTGACCGTCACCAGCGAGCTGGCCTTCCCGTCGGCACCGGCGAGCTCGACCCGCGACTCCCCGCCCGGACCGGCGGTCAGCGCGGCGAGCGGCACGGCCAGCACCTCGCCCTGCGTGGAGCTCACGGGCACCCGCACGCGCACGTTGGTGTTCTGGAGCGCGAGCACCTGCTCCTGCGTGAGGCTCCCCAGCGTGAACACGACCGCCCGGCGGTCACCCTTCGGTGCCGAGGGCTCCTCGGGCTCCTCGCCCCCCGGCGTCCCCGGGTCCGCGGGCGTCTCGACGGAGTCCTTGACGGCCGCGACGGTGACCGGGAGCTCCTGGTCGTCGAGAGTGATCGTCCCGGCGGTGCCGACCGCCAGCAGCTCCGCGTCCGCGCGCGTCGCGCTCCCCGTGATCTGGATGGTGGCGCCGGACACGCTCATGAACTCGCCGGTCACGGTGCCGCCGCGGGTGGCGCTGACGACGTCCACCCGGCGGGGGAGCGTCGGCACGAACACGACCTCGCTGGCGGGCAGGGGGGTGAGGGTGGCCGCCTGCGCCTGCGCCTGGGACTCGCGCGCCGACGTCAGCTGGGTCTGCGCCGACGTCACCGCGGCGCGCTCCGACGCGACGTCCTTCGCCGCGCCGGCCTCCGCGCGCTCCGCCTCGGCCTGGGCGAGCGTGCCCTGGGCCTGGACCACCGCGGCCTGGCTGCACGGTGCCTCCTCGGTCGGGGCCGCGCACCGCGCCTGCTCGTCGGCGAGCGTCTGCCGGGCGACCGCCACGGCGGTGTCCAGCCCGATGATCACCGACCGCGCCGGGCCGGTCGCTGCGCCGGCCAGCTCGCGCTGCGCGGCTGCGAGGGAGTCCTGGGCCGACCGGACACCCTCGCGTGCCGCGGCCGCCGCGTCCTGGAGGTCCTTGCCGGCGGCGGGCGGCTCGTAGCCGACCCTCTGGTACAGGGCGCGGACGCCGGCCGCGGTGGCCGAGTCGTACGTGTCGGTGGCCGGGTCGCCGCCGTCGATGCCCAGCGAGGCCAGCGCGGCCTTGAGCTGGCGGACGTCCGGGCCGGAGACCCCGGCCCGCAGGGACCGGTAGGTGGGCAGGTCGCCCGGCAGCACGATGAGGGGCCGACCGACGATCTCGAGGACGACGGACGCCGCACCGATCTCGGCGCCCACCTGGGGCACCTGGCCCGTGACGACCGCGGGACCGCCGAGGTCGCCCGTCTCGACCCGCAGGGCCACCGGGTCGTCGTACCCGACGTCGCCGCGGATGACCAGCTCGTTGGCGATGACCCGGCTCTCGACGGGCACCGTGATGGGCCCTGCCGTCGGGGGCGCGGCGTCGGCGGCGGCCTTGCCCGGCGACACGATGAACTGGCTCAGCAGCAGCCCGGCTGCGAGGCAGACGACGGCGACGACGGCCATCACGACGATCGTGCGTCGCCCGCCGGTGACCTGGGTGCTCACGACTTGTCCGCCTGCGCCGCCTTCTCGACCATCGCGTCGAGCTCGTCCTTGTGGGCGTCGATGAAGTCCTGCTCGACGGCGAACTGCGCCTCGAGGACCTTGCGCGCCGCCCCGGTGCTGTCCTGGCACGTGCGGTCCGCCGTGGCGGTGGCGATCTCGTCGTCGCGGAGCTCGGCCAGCGCGGCCGGGTCCTGCGAGCCGTCCTCCTCGTTGTACGGGATCTCGTTGACCGCCTCGTAGATGCTGTTCTGCGCCTCCTGCGGGTTGGCGAAGTCGTAGCCGGCCTCCGCCATGCACTCCGCCCAGTCGCGGTACGCGGCGATGGTCCGCTCGTCCTTCTCCATGTCCGTGTAGAGCTCGGACATGCCCTCCATCAGGTCCTTGAACTCCGGGTCGTCGTAGACCTGACCGTCCTCGTAGACCTCGTGCTGGGCCTTGCCCTGGCAGCCGGCGGTCGTCCAGTCGTACTCCTGCTCGACAGGCGTCTCCTCGTCGGTGGGCTCCTCGGACATCGTCTGCTTGCCGTACAGCGCCTCGTAGAACGCCGTCTGCTCGCTCTCGCTCATGGTCGCCAGGTAGTCGGCGTTCGGGTCGACGAACTCCTCGCCGGCCTTGTTCATCGGCATCTCGGACGACGTGGTGGCGCCGTACCCGTACTGCTCGGCGAACTCCAGGGAGTCCCAGGCGGGCATGTCCTCGTCCTCGAAGCTCTGTGTCATGGTCGAGGTGTCCTGCGGGGTGTACTCGAAGCCCTCGTCCTGCATGCAGGCAGCGACGATCTCCTCCGACCTGACCATCTGCGCGTCGGCGTCCTCGGGATCCTGGGACCCGCCCAGCTGCTCCCAGTACGCGGCGAGGGGGCTGTCCTCGTACGTCAGGGTGCCGTCGTCCGTGGGACCGCTCCCGCCACCGGAACACCCGGCCAGCAGCGTCAACGCGACCACTGCGGAGGCGATCGCGGTGGTGGTGCGTGTGGTTCTCATCGTGTCGGCCCCTTCGGCGGGTGGAGTCACAGTCGGTCTCACCGGTGTGTGCGCGACGACCATAGCGGCCCAAACCGACGCAAAGATCCACCACAAGGGTGATCTCCGGACGGGGTTCCGACCGACGCCGGGCCTCCGCCCCTCCGCGGATGCCCGGCGTCGTGGTGTCGCGCACCCGACGCTAGGGAGTCGGGGTGCCGGGCACATCCACCGCAGGTCGCACAACCTTTTCGTCGTGTCAGACGTCAGTAGCGGATGGCGTCGATCACCTTGACCCGGACGGCGACGATCGCGGGGATGAGTCCGGCGAGCGCGCCGACGCAGACCGCCGCCGCCATCCCGACGAGTGCGGCGCTGACCGGGAACGGCGGCATGTCCTGGATCCCGCCGCCGAACACCCGCTCGACCGGGATGTTCTTGATGATCGCGACCGCGAGCACGACGCCCACGAGCCCCGCCACGACGGTCGCGACGACCGACTCGAGCATGACCCCGAAGAACACGCGCCCGGACGTGGCGCCGAACGAGCGCCGGATCCCGATCTCCCGGATCCGGTAGCGCACGGTCACCAGCGCGATGTTCACCAGGCCGAGCCCGCCGAGCAGCAGCGCGAACGCTCCGACGCCGATGCCCACCCACTTGGTCGCCCGGTCGAGCCCGCCGGTGTTGTAGTTGTTGTCCTGCACATCCACCTGCCAGCCGGGGGCGACCGCCTGCATGTCGCGCTTGATCTGGTCGCCGAGGTCCGTCGACAGCTCCGTGGGCACCCACAGGTACATCGACGGCACCTGCGCTGACATCGGGCCCTGCACCGCGGGACCGGAGCCCCCGGACTGCATGCCGGAGCCGTCCGGGCCGATCCACCGGTGGAACTGGTCGTACAGCACGTAGGCGACGGGCTCGGCGTCCGCCCACTCGTCGCGCAGCACGCCCACGACGGCCGCCCTGACCGGCGCGCGGTCGCCCAGCTGCACGGTCGGGTGCGACGAGAGGTCGGACAGCCCCTGCGCCTCCAGGAACGCCTCGTTGACGACCAGCGTCGGCGCCATGGCCTCCTCGTCGGCGTCGGTGAACCAGCGGCCCTGCTCGGGCACGATCCGGTTGATCGTGCCGAGGTCGGCGTCGACGGCCTGCACCTGCGTGGTCCGGGTGCCGTCGGGGTAGCGGATCATCGCCTGCGTCCACTCGTTGCGGCTGGCGTAGGTGATGTCGTAGCGCTCGAGCACGCGCTCGAACTCGGCGTCCCACCCGGTCGGCGGGGTCGCGTTCTCGCCCATCGACCACGCGTTGACGTTGAGCGTGACCACCCGGCCCGACTGGCGCTCGGTCTGCTCCTTGAACGACTGGTTGAGCATGGAGACCAGGGCGGTGACGCCGGTGATGGCGGTGACCGCGCAGGCCACGCCGATGAGGGCGAGCAGCACGCGGAGCTTGTGGATCCGCAGCTCTCCCCACGCCTCGACGATCGCGCCGACGACGCCGGTCATGCCGGCACCCCCGCCTCGTCCGTGGGCTCCGGCAGGCGTCGCTCGGTGCGGGCCGACCGGTCCGCCACCAGCGTCGGCACGTCGCCCACCCAGTCGGAGGTGGTGTCCAGGCTGATCGGCACCAGCACCCCCTCCGTCAGCCGGTACTGCCGCTCGGCGCGCGCCGCCACCGCGAGGTCGTGCGTGATGGTCACCAGGGCCGCGCCGGTCTGCGACGCGATCTCGTCGAGCAGGTCCATGACCTCCCCGCCGGTCTCCACGTCGAGCGCCCCGGTCGGCTCGTCGGCCAGGATCACCCGCGGCCCGCGCACGAGCGCCCGGGCGATGGCGACCCGCTGCTGCTCGCCGCCGGACAGCTTGTCGGGCATGGTGTCCACCCGGTCGCCCAGCCCGACGCGCTCGAGCATCTCCGCGGCCAGGCGCGTGCGCGACCAGAACTGCCGGCCCCGCGCGTAGAGCAGGGGGGCGGACACGTTCTCCAGCGCCGTGCGGCCGGGCAGCAGGTTGAACTGCTGGAACACGAACCCGAAGTCCCGCCCGCGGCGCTTGGTCCGCGTGCCGTTCGAGAGCTTGCCGATGGGCACGCCCTCCAGCAGGTACTGGCCGGTGGTGGGGGCGTCGAGCAGGCCGAGGATGTTGAGCAGCGTCGACTTGCCGGTGCCGGAGCGGCCGACGATCGCGACGTGCTCGCCCGCGTCGACCGCCAGGGTCACGCCCTGGAGGATGTGCAGGATGCGATCGTCGGGCAGCCGGACCGACCGCGTGACGTCGGTGAGCTCGAGGAGGCTCATCCGCCGCACACAGCCGGGTCGTAGTTGAGGCTGCAGTCCACGGGCTTGCCGGCGCCGCCGGGCACCGGGATGAACTCCAGGATGGTGTCGCCGGCGACCAGGCCTTCGGTGACCTGCACGTTCTCACCGTCCGTCAGGCCCAGGCCGACCGGCCGCTTCTCGTTGGTGCCGTCCGCGGCCACCACCCAGACGTTGCCCTTCTGGACGGTGCCCTGCACCGCCGTGATCGGGACCACGACGACGTCCGCGGCGGTGCCGTTGGTGATCTCGACGTTCGCACCCAGCCCGGGGAACGCGGTGACGCCCGCCGGGATGGCGCAGGTGACCGTGCCGGACGTGCTGGTGGTGCCGGTCTCGGGCTCCGTGCCGGTGGCGGGGGCGGCGCCGACGCGCAGGCCGGTGCAGTCGAACGGGGCCGGTCCGCCGTTGAGCGTCACGGTCGCCTGCGTCGGGGCGCCGACGAGCCGGTACTGCTGGTCGGGCGTCAGCGTGCCGGTGACGGAGAGCGTGCCGGGTGCGACCTTGCCCACCTCGTCGCCGACCGAGACCACCTGGTCCTTGAGCGTCGGCAGCGACAGGGTCCCGGCGACCGGCGCCTTGACGGTCTCCACCACGACCTTCGGCTTGCGCTCCGTGGTGGTCACCTCCCCGGTCTCCGGGTTCGTCTTGACGATCGGGTCCTGCGGGGTCTCCTGCCGGATCTCGAGGATCGGCGTCCCCGCGGCGACGGCCGCGCCGTCCGCGGCGAGCAGCTTGGACACGGTGCCGGCCAGGGTGGCCCGCACGACGACGGCTGCGTCGGACGTGACCGACGCCTGCACCGTCACGGCGTTGGTCACCGTGCCGGTGGCCACCTCGACGGTCGGCTCGACGATCGCCCCCGTGGGCTGGAGCGACGTGTCGACCGTGCTGACGTCCGCACCGGCGAACGCGATCTTCACCAGGGCGGCCGCGATGACCGCCCAGAGGATCAGGCGGATGGTCGGGAAGATGATCCGGCGGGTGACCCCCACGGTCGGGCTCCTCGTTGTCGTCGGGACGTGCGACGGGAACGTATCGACCTCGCGGCGCCCGGAGGATCCGTCCCGAGGATGATGTGTCCCTGATACTGCGGGGCAGACACTACTGCGCGATGCGTACTAGAGGTCAAGGACTGCTCCGGCGTGTCACGACGACGGAGACGGTGCGGGCAAGGTCAGCTCCCACGCGTCGAGCTCGTCGGGGTGCTCGTCGACGAACGTGCGCTGCGCCGAGGCGACCAGCCTGTCGCGGGTGCGGGTCAGGCCGACCTCGTCGTCGCACTCGCGCTCGGCGGTGGCCAGCTCGATCTCCCGCGCCAGGAGCCGCGGCTCCTGAGCGGCGGGGGGGGCAGCCGTCGACCTCGGCGAGCGGGTCGTCAGCTGCCGCGCCGAAGAGGAGCGCGCCGCCCTCCGGGGTGGCGTTCGTGCCCGTGCACCCTACGAGCAGGAGGAGGCCGCCCACTGCCACCGCCCGACCACCGCGCATGTCGCAGGACGCCCCGAGCCCCGTGCCCACGACCGCATCCGGTGCAGGGCGGACAACGAGACCCGTCCGCCGGTCGTCAGGTCAGGACGCTGGGCCAGACGCGGTCGCGACCAGGAACGCCGGTGCCCCCAGACCCTCGGCCGCGAACGCGTCCGCGACGGCCTGCGCCACCCGGTCCACCTCGTCCGCGCCGACCAGCGCGATCGCGGACCCGCCGAACCCCCCGCCGGTCATCCGCGCACCCGTGGCGCCCGCGGCCCGAGCGGTGTCGACGACGAGGTCCAGCTCCCGGCAGGACACCTCGTAGTCGTCGCGCAGGGAGGCGTGCGACTGGTTCATCAAGGTCCCGACCAGACCGACCTCGCCGGCGTCGAGCAGGGCGACGAACCAGGTGACGCGATCGATCTCGTTCACCACGTGCCGGACGCGGCGCACCTGGACGTCGTCGTCGAGCTTGTCGAGCGCCCACTCCAGGCCGCGGGGGTCGTCGGAGATCTCGCGCAGCGTGCCGACGCCGAGTCGCTGTGCCGCCGCCTCGCACGAGGCCCGGCGTGCCGCGTACTGACCGTCCACCAGCGCGTGCTCGGCGCGGGTGTCCACCACCAGGAGCGCCAGGCCGTGCGCGGAGAGGTCGAACGGGACGTGCCGGACGGAGCCGTCGAGGCAGTCGAGCAGCAGGGCGTTCCCCGCCTGCGCGCGCAGGGCGGCCGCCTGGTCCATCCCGCCCGTGGGCGCCCCGGCGATCTCGTTCTCGGCGCGCACGCACAGCGCCGCCAGCGTCGCGCGTCCGTCGTCGGACCCCGCCAGGTCGAGCGCGAACGCCGCGTCGAGCGCGACGGCCACCGACGCCTCCAGGGCGGCCGACGACGAGAGCCCGGCGCCGTAGGGCACGCAGGAGTCGACCGCGACGTCGAACCCGGAGACGGTGTGCCCGGCCTGCCGGAGCGCCCACGCGACACCGACGA
This sequence comes from Cellulomonas humilata, assembly GCF_013359775.1. Taxonomy (GTDB): domain Bacteria; phylum Actinomycetota; class Actinomycetes; order Actinomycetales; family Cellulomonadaceae; genus Cellulomonas; species Cellulomonas humilata. Next base: position 278,125 of record NZ_JABMCI010000066.1, read on the forward strand.
CGTAGCCCGCCCAGCCGTCGACCGTGCCGGGTGCGACGTCACCGAGCTCGATCGTCCGCATTCCGGCGGGCTCCTGGGCGGACACGAGCCGCACCGTGTCGTCGTCGCGCCGCCGCAGTGCCACGTAGGTGCGGTGGGGGAGCGCGATCGGCAGGCAGAGGCCGCCGTTGTAGTCGGTGTGCTCACCGATCAGGTTCACGCGACCGGGCGCGGACCAGGTGCCGTCCGGGTCCGCCTCGAACCGCGCCCGGAACTGCGCGGCGGCACGGTCGGCGCCCTCGGTGGGGGTCCAGGCCTGAAGCCACTCGGGGGTCATGCCAGCTCCTGCAGACGGGTCGCGATGCGCTCGGGGGTGGTGTCGCTGATCCAGGCGCCCATGCCGGACTCGACGCCGGCCAGGTACTTGAGCTTGCCCGGCGCGCGCAGCACCGAGAACAGCTGGAGGTGCAGGCGGGAGTCGTCGCGCCCGTCGCGCACGGGGGCCTGGTGCCAGCCGGAGATGTACGGCAGCGGGATCGCCTCGCCGTCCGGGCCGACGAAGAACCGGTCCAGCCGCTGCAGCAGCGACAGGTACACGGTGGACAGGTCCTCCCGCTCCGCGTCGGTCAGGGCCGGCAGGTCGGGCACGTCGCGTCGCGGCGCCAGGTGCACCTCGACGGGCCAGCGCGCCGCGAACGGCACGTATGCCACCCAGTGCTCGGACTCCAGCACGATCCGCTCGCCGTGGGCCAGCTCGGCGTCCAGCACGTCGCGGCCCAGCAGGCGGCCGGTCTTCTCCCGGTGCGCGCGGGCCTGCGCGAGCATCGCGGTCGTCTTCGGGGTGAGGTACGGGAACGCGTAGATCTGCCCGTGCGGGTGGTGCAGCGTGACGCCGATCTCCTTGCCGCGGTTCTCGAACACGAACACCTGCTCGATGCCGGGGAGCGCGTGCAGGGCCTCGGTCCGCTGCGCCCAGGCCTCGACGATCGTGCGCAGCCGGCGCGGCGTCACCGTGCTCAGCGACGCGGTGGAGTCCGACGAGAAGCAGATGACCTCGCAGCGGCCCGCCGCCGGGCGAACCGTCCAGAGGGGCTCGCCGTCGCGCTGCACGGGGACGTCCGGGAGCCCCGGCACGGCGAGCAGCGACGGGAACCGGTTCTCGAACACCACGACGTCGTAGTCCTCCGCCGGGATCTCACCGTCCTGGTAGACGGCGCCGGGCTTGGCGGGGGCCAGCGGGTTGGCGTCCGCGGGCGGCAGGAACGTGCGGTTCATGCGCTGCGCCGCCATGGGGATCCACTCGCCCGTGAGGGGGTCGCGGCGCAGCTCCGGGCCGGTGACGGGCTGCGGGACCCCGTCGGCGTCGGGGACGGGCGCGAACCGGTCGACCAGGGGGCGTGCGTCCTCGAGCGTGCGCGTGGCGGCGCCGGACACGTACGGCTCGGAGTCGTCGAAGTAGAGCAGCTCCCGGCCGTCGGCGAGCGTGGTGGTGGTCAGGCGGACGGTCACGGGGTTGCTCCAGAGGTGTCGACCGTGACCAGGGCGGTCTCGGTCAGGTGTCGTCGGGCGTCGGCGGGCAGGGCGTCGTCGGTGAGCAGGGTGTCGACGTCCTCGAGCGGGGCGATGCGGGCCAGGCCCACCACCCCCCACTTCGTGTGGTCGGCGAGGACGGTGGTCGCCGCGGCGCAGGCCATCAGCGCGCGGTCGGTAGCGGCCTCCGCGAGATTCGGGGTGGTCAGGCCCTGAGCGTCCAGCCCGTGCACCCCGAGGAAGGTGCGGTCGACGCGCAGGCCGGCCAGCGTGGCGTCGGCGACGGGTCCGACGAGCGCGTCCGACGGCGTGCGCACCCCGCCGGTGAGGATCACCTCGATGCCGACGACCCCGTACAGGGCGTCCGCGATGCGCAGCCCGTTCGTCACGACCGTCAGCGGGCCGATGCCCGCGCCGGCGAGCAGCTCGGCGAGCAGGAACGTGGTGGTGCCCGCCGAGAGAGCGATGGCCTGCCCCGGCTCGATCGTCGCCAGCGCCGCGCGGGCGATCGCCGCCTTCTCAGGGCCCGCCCAGGAGCGCTTGGCCTCGAAGCCCGGCTCGTCGGTGGGCCGTCCGGGTGCGTCGGGGGCGACGGCGCCGCCGTGCACCCGCCGGACCAGGCCGGCCCGGGCCAGCTCGGCGATGTCGCGCCGGACGGTCATGTCCGAGACGTCGAGGCGCTCCACCAGGTCGGCCACGCGCGCGGCGCCCTCGGAGCGCACGGCGGCGAGGATCCGTTCCTGGCGCTGGGAGGCGAGCACCCGAACAGCATCGCACCAAAACAAACAAAGTTCAACATCTGCCGCTGCCCCCCCTGTGGCGCCGGAATGCTCCTCCGTACGGACGCCGGAGCCGTGACGTGCTGTTGTCAGCGGCCTGCCGGCGTGAGGCCCAGCGAGCGGCCCGCGAGGCCCCGGCGGCGGGCGGCCAGGGAGCGGGCTACCTCGCGCAGGGCCTGTGCGGCGGGGGAGTCCGGGGCGCTCAGCACCACCGGGGTCCCGTCGTCGCCGGCCTCGCGCAGCCGCACGTCGAGCGGCACCTGACCGAGCAGCGGGACGTCGCCGCCCGTGATCCGGGTCAGGTTGTCCGCGACCCTCTGGCCGCCGCCGGAGCCGAAGATCTCCAGTCGTGAGCCGTCGGGCTGCTCCAGCCACGACATGTTCTCCACCACGCCGACCACGTGCTGGCGGGTCTGCACGGCGACGGACCCGGCGCGCTCGGCGACCTCGGCGGCGGCGACCTGCGGGGTGGTGACCACGACCAGCTCGGAGCTCGGCAGCAGCTGCGCGACCGAGATCGCGATGTCGCCCGTACCGGGGGGCAGGTCGAGCAGGAGCACGTCGAGGTCGCCCCAGAACACGTCGGCGAGGAACTGCTGGAGCGCGCGGTGCAGCATCGGGCCGCGCCAGACGACCGGCTGACCGGGCGGCACGAACATGCCGATCGAGACCACGAGCACGCCGAAGGCCTCGGGTGGCAGGAGCATGTCGTCGACGCGCGTCGGCTGCCGCGTGACGCCGAGCATGCGGGGGATCGAGAAGCCGTAGATGTCGGCGTCGACGATGCCCACCTTCAGCCCGTCGGCCGCCATCGCGACCGCGAGGTTGGCCGTGACCGACGACTTGCCGACGCCGCCCTTGCCCGACGCGATCGCGTACACCTTGGTCAGCGAGCCCGGCTGCGCGAACGGGATGACCGGCTCGGTGTCCGTGCCGCGCAGCAGCGTCCGGAGCGCGGCCCGCTGCTCGGCGGACATCACGCCGAACACCACCGCCACCTCGTCGACCCCGTCGACGGCGGCCGCCGCGGCGCTGACGTCGCGCGTGAGCGTGTCCTTCAGCGGGCAGCCCGGGGTCGTCAGGTCGATCCCGACGGTCGCGCGCGTGCCGTCGACCTCGACGGAGCGCACCATGCCGAGCTCGGTGATGGGGCGCTTGATCTCCGGGTCGAGCACGCGGGAGAGCGCGTCGCGGATGGCATCGAGCAGCGGGTCGGTGGGGTCCGGCATGCGGCCCATCGTAGGCGTCGCGCGGACTAGCCCCGGGGGGCCTTCCGTCCCCGCTCGGTCGGCTCCGGGTGCTTCTCGGCCTCGGCCTCGCGCTCCGCGGTGAGGTCCTCGAGCATGTTGCGCAGCTCGGAGCGGACGAAGTCGCGCGTGGCCACCTCGGACAGGGCGATGCGCAGCGCCGCCATCTCGCGCGCCAGGAACTCGGTGTCCGCGAGGTTGCGCTCGGACCGCTGCCGGTCCTGCTCGGCCTGGACGCGGTCGCGGTCGGTCTGCCGGTTCTGCGCGAGCAGGATCAGCGGGGCCGCGTACGACGCCTGGAGCGAGAGCATGAGGGTCAGCGCGGTGAACCCGTTGACCGCCTTGTCGAACCGCAGGTCGGCGGGCGCCCACACGTTCCAGGCGATCCAGACCAGGCAGAACAGCGTCAGGTAGATGATGAACCGCGGCGTGCCCAGGAACCGGGCGATGCTCTCCGAGATCTTGCCGGACGCGTCCTCGTCCAGCTGCGGCTTCCGGATGAACCGGCGCCGCGTCTCCAGCGGGGTGTCGAGGCGCTCAGCCACGGGTCACCCCCGGTCGTGGGCTGCCGAGCACGCCCGTGCCCGAGAAGTTGCCCTCGTCGTCGGTCTCGCGCCAGTCCTCGGGCAGCAGGTGGTCGAGGACGTCGTCGACCGAGACCACGCCCAGCAGGCGCTTCTCGGAGTCGACGACCGGCAGGGCGAGCAGGTTGTAGGTGGCCAGGTTGCGGGTGACCGCGAGCAGCGGCGCATCCACGGGGATGGACTCGATGTCGGTGTCCACGATCGAGCCGATGGCCTCGTGCGGGGGCTCGCGCAGCAGCCGCTGCAGGTGCACGACGCCGATGAACCGGCCGGTCGGCGTCTCCAGCGGCGGGCGCGCGACGAACACCATCGACGCCAGCGCGGGGGTGAGGTCCTGCCGGCGCACGTGGGCCAGCGCGGCGGCGATGGGGGTCTCCGGGCCGAGGATCACGGGCTCGGTGGTCATCAGACCGCCCGCGGTGTTGTCCTCGTAGGCGAGCAGGCGGCGGACGTCCTTGGCCTCGTCGGGCTCCATGAGCTCGAGCAGCTCGGCGGCCTGCTCGTCGGGCAGCTCACCCAGCAGGTCGGCGGCGTCGTCGGGCTGCATGGCCTCGAGCACGTCGGCGGCGCGCGTGCGGGCCAGGCCCTGCAGGATGCCCACCTGGTCGTCCTCGGGCAGCTCCTCGAGCACGTCGGCGAGCCGCTCGTTGTCCAGCGCGCTGGCCACCTCGAGGCGGCGGGTGAGGCCGAGGTCGTGCAGGACGTCCGCGAGGTCGGCGGGCTTGAGGTCCTCCCACTGCGCGAGCAGCAGCTCGGCGCCCTGGGCGGCGCTCGCCTGACCCAGACCGGTCACCTCGTCGACGGACACGAGCAGCGTCTCGCCGCGGCGGCGCAGGAGGCCCCGGCCACCCGCGGGCTGGCGTCGGACGAAGATCTTGGAGATCACCCAGTCGCCGTTGCGCTGGAGCTCGATGGCCACGTCCTCGATGGTGGCCGGACCGGATCCGTCGACGAACTCGACCGTGCGGTCCAGCAGCTCGCTCACGGCGAGGGTCTCGAACGCGCGCTGCTCGAACCGGCGCATGTTCACCAGGCCGGTCGAGATGACCTGACCGGAGTCGATCGACGTCACGCGCGTCAGCGGCAGGAACACGCGGCGGCGGGCGGCCACCTCGACCACCAGCCCGACGGCGCGAGGCATGCCTTTGGGGCGCACCAGCACGACGACGTCGCGCACCCGTCCCACCTGGTCACCGAGGGGGTCGAACACGTTGGTCCCGGCAAGGCGCGCGACGAACACCCTGGTCCCGACGCTGCTCACGTCGGTCAGCCTAGACCGGCACCTGCCCCGCGGCGGTCGCCCCGCCGGTGGACCGGGCCTGGCGATCCGCACGGCGCTGGGGGAGGATCGCCGCATGTCGTTCTCCGGTAACGCTCGTGCCCCGCGCACCCCCACGCCGCCGCAGGGTGAGACCGTCGCGTCCTACGCCACCTATCTCGAGGCGCAGAAGGCCGTCGACCACCTCGCGGACAAGGCCTTCGCCGTGCAGCTGGTGACCATCGTCGGCGCCGACCTGAAGATGGTCGAGCGCGTCACCGGGCGCCTGTCCTACCCGCGGGTGGCGCTCGGCGGCTTCCTGTCCGGCGCCTGGTTCGGACTCTTCGTCGGCCTGCTGCTCAGCCTGTTCACCACGCCAGGGACGCAGAGCCCGCTGGTGCCCGCGATCTTCATCGGTGGCGCCTTCGGCCTGCTCTTCGCGATCCTCACGTACTCGTTCTCGCGCGGGAAGCGGGACTTCACGTCGACCAGCCAGATCGTCGCGTCGTCCTACGCCGTGCTGTGCCGGGCGGAGCAGGCGCACAAGGCCCGGGAGCTGCTGCGGGAGATCGGCGGCGTCCAGTCCGGCTGGCCCGCGCGGCCGGCCGCGCCGCTCACCACCACCAGCCCGTCGGATCCGTCGGCTGCGTACCCGCCGGCTGCGGCCCCCGCCGACCCGTGGGGCTCTCCGACCGTGCCGCCGGTCGCGCCGCCCGGACCACCCGCTCCGCCGACCGGACCGCCGTCCGACCAGCCCGCTGCGCCGCACGCGCCGAGCGGGCCTCCGCCCGCGCCCTGAGCCGAGCGGCCCGGCGCTCGCGGAAGGTCGGCTCGGGGTCGACCTGCGGGGCGTCGGGGAAGCCGCTGCGGGCCTCCCGGAGCGTCGCCGCCTTCGAGAACAGCAGTGCGAGGTGGGCGCCGTCCATGTCTGCCTCCTGTGTCGGGGGATGTCCCTCTCACAGGTGGTGACGCGGGCGCGCGCGCCCGATCGACACTCAGCGGCCGAGCAGTCCTGCCATCCACGCCTCGATCGCGTCGGGCTCGCGGGGCAGTGCCGCGGACAGGTTCTCGTTGCCGTCGGCGGTGATGAGCACGTCGTCCTCGATCCGCACGCCGATGCCCCGGTACTCCTGCGGTACCAGCAGGTCGTCGGACTTGAAGTACAGGCCGGGCTCGATGGTGAACACCATGCCGGGCTCGAGGACGCCGTCGAGGTACAGCTCCGCGCGGGCGACGGCGCAGTCGTGCACGTCGAGGCCGAGGTGGTGGCTCGTGCCGTGCACCATCCAGCGGCGGTGGTGCTGGTTCTCGGGCAGCAGGGCCTCCTCGGCCGTCACCGGCAGCAGGCCCCACTCCTCGAGCCGTGCGGCGATCACCGTCATCGCCGCCTCGTGCACGTCCCGGAACCTGGCGCCGGGCACCGCGGCCACGAAGCCGGCGTCCGCGGCGTCGAGCACCGCCTGGTAGATCCGGCGCTGGACCTCCGTGAACGTGCCGTCCACGGGCAGGGTGCGCGTGACGTCCGCCGTGTAGAGCGAGTCGACCTCCACGCCGGCGTCGATCAGCACCAGCTCGCCGGGCGTCACCCGGCCGTCGTTGTCGATCCAGTGCAGCGTCGTCGCGTGGTCGCCCGCCGCGGCGATGGTCTCGTAGCCGACCGCGTTGCCCTCCTGGCGGGCGTGGCCGACGAACGTGCCCTCGATGACGCGCTCGCCGCGGCGGTGCGCGACCGCATCGGGCAGTGCGCGGACGATCTTCTCGAAGCCCTCGATCGTCGTGTCGACCGCCAGCCGCATCTGCTCGATCTCGTGCGCGTCCTTGACCAGCCGCAGCTCGGACAGGGCCTCGGCCAGCCGCTCGTCGCGCTGCCCGGCGGCCTCGGTGCTGCGGATCTCCTCCACCAGCTCCTCGATCGCCTCGTCGGCGTCGGGCACCACCCGCACCTGCACGCCGTCCGCGCCGACGTCCTTGGCCAGGGCGTCGCGCAGGTCGTCGAGGTGCGCGGTGCGGATCCCGGTGAGCGTCTCCACGTCCTCCAGCGTCGGGCGGGCGCCCACCCAGAACTCGCCGGAGCGCGAGTCGGAGAAGAACTCCTCGGTGTCCCGGCCGGCGAGCGGGCGCATGTACAGGACGGCCCGGTGGCCGCCGCCGTCGTCGCCGGTGCCGTCCTCGACCGGGTGCAGGACCAGCACCGCGTCGGGCTCCTGCTCCGACCCCAGGCCGGTGAGGTGCGCGAACGCGGAGTGCGGCCGGAACCGGTAGTCGGTGTCGTTGGAGCGCGGCTTGTACGTCCCGGCGGGCAGGACGAGCCGCTCGCCGGGGAACTCGGCCGAGAGCGCCGACCGGCGTGCGGCGGTGTGGTCGGCCGCGGCGCCGCGCGCGACCGTCGACGCGGGACGGGGACCCCAGCCCGAGGTGATGAACCGCACGAACTCCGCGGAGCTCGGGCGCTGGGACCGGTTGCTGCCCCGGTCGGCGAGCGGCTGGGTGGGAGTGGTCTCGGGCGTCAGGTCCTCACTCATGGCGCCATCCTCGCACCCGGCCCGACTACCGTGACCCCGTGCGCATCGACCTCCACACCCACTCGACGGCGTCGGACGGCACCGGTGCACCTGCCCAGGTGGTGGCGGACGCGGCGGCTGCGGGCCTGGACGTGGTCGCCCTGACGGACCACGACACGACGGCGGGCTGGGCCGAGGCGGAGCTGGCGGCACGCGTGCACGGCGTCGCGCTGGTGCGCGGGACCGAGGTGTCCGCCCGGTCCAGCGGCATCTCCATCCACCTGCTGTCCTACCTCCAGGACCCGACGCATCCGGCGCTCGTCGCCGAGCTGGACCGGACGCGCGACGCGCGGCTGAACCGCGCGCGGCAGATCGTCGAGCTGCTCGCGGCCGACGTGCCGATCACCTGGGACGACGTGCTGGAGCAGTCGCGCGACGCCGTCGTGGTGGGTCGCCCGCACATCGCGGACGCCCTCGTGGCCCGTGGCGTCGTCGGGGACCGGGACGACGCGTTCGTGCACCTGCTGGCCTCGGACGGGGCGTACCACGTGCCGCACTACGCCCCCGACGGTCCCACGGCCGTGCGCGCCATCCGCGCTGCCGGCGGCGTGCCCGTGTTCGCGCACCCCGGGGCGGACGCCCGCGGACGGATCGTGCCGGAGCGTGTGTTCGACCGTCTCGCCGCCGCCGGCCTGGGCGGCATCGAGGTGGACCACCGCGACCACTCGCCCGCGCAGCGGACGCGGCTGCGGGGAATCGCCGACCGGCTCGGCCTGCTGGTCACGGGGTCGAGCGACTACCACGGTGACGGGAAGGCCAACCGCCTGGGGGAGAATCTCACCGCGCCCGAGGTGCTCGCGGCGATCGAGGAGCAGGGGACGACGGGCGTGATCCGACCATGAGTGACGTGTTCGACGCCTATCTCTTCGCGTCGGTGTTCATCACGCTGTTCGTGATCATGGACCCGCCCGGTGTGGTGCCGATCTTCCTCGGGCTCACCGGCGCGATGACCCGCCAGCAGCGCAACCGCGCCGCGCGGCAGGCCGTGCTGGTGGCGCTCGGGGTGATCGTGGCGTTCGCCCTGTTCGGGCAGTCGCTGCTCGACTACATGCACATCACGCTGCCCGCTCTTCAGGCCTCCGGCGGGCTGCTGCTGCTGCTCATCGCCATGGAGCTGCTGACCGGGAAGATGGAGGAGCCGCAGCCGTCGGGGAACGGGAAGGTCAACGTCGCCCTGGTGCCGCTGGGCACCCCGTTGCTGGCCGGCCCCGGCGCCATCGTCGCCACCATGGTGTTCGTCCAGCAGTCCGACAAGACCGTCGCCGACTGGGTGGCCATCGCGGCCGGCGTCGTCGCCGTGCACGTGGCGCTCTACCTGGCGATGCGGTTCGCCAACGTCATCCACCGGATCCTGGGCGACTCCGGCACCATCCTGGTCACGCGGATCGCCGGCCTGCTGCTGGCCGCCATCGCGGTGCAGCTGGTGGCCGACGCGGTGACCGCCTTCATCCAGGCGGCCTGACCGGCCTCACCAGTCCGCCAGGTCTCCCAGCGGGATCGGGTCGAGGGGGTACGGCGGGGGCGGGGGCGAGCCCGCCGACCGCGCGAGCAGGTGGGGCATCGCGACGTCCCGGACGAGCAGCAGCACCTCGGCGGCCACGGCGGGGGCGTCCTCGGGGTGCCGCAGGACCCACCACCGGTCGAGACCGGGGTCCAGCAGGGCGCCGATCCGGCTCGACCAGCCGCCCGCCCACTGGCCGAACCAGGCCGGCGGCCGGGCCGGCACGGAGGGGTCCTGCGCCCGCCGCTCGGCCAGCCGCTCGGGCGTGATGTGGGCGATCTCGAACGTGAACATGGTGGCGGTCGGCGACGTGTGCATCGTCGCCTGGAACGACAGGAGCGCGAGGTCGCCCGACGCGACGGGCAGGTGGAAGTGCGGCGCGGAGCCTCGCCACCCGAGCGTCCGCAGCCCGGGCACCACCGTCGACCGCATCATCTCCAGGCGCACGTCCTTCGCGTTCACGCGGACACCCTCGCAGCACGCGCGGGCGTGCGGGTGGTCGGACGTGGAGATGCACCCGTTCAGCCGCCGGGACGACGGACGGGTGCGTGCTCCGCGGAGCACGCACCCGTCCGGTGAGGAAGGCTCAGGCCTCGGTGGCCGACGCCTGCGGGGCGCCGCCGCCCTCGGCCGCCTGGCCGCTGCGGGTGCGACGACGGCTCCGGCTGCGGCTGCGACCGGTCGACCCGCCCTCGGTGCCCTGCTCGGTGGACGGGCCGTTCGACGGCGCCTCGGACGGCGACGTCGCGTTGCCCGTCACGTTCTCGGTCCCACCCTCGCCGCGACCGCGACCGCGGCCGCCGCGACGACGACGAGCACCCTCGCGGGCCTCGCCGGTCTCGTCGGCCGGACGCTCGGCCGCCGGCGCGTGCGTGCGCGCGGGCGGCTCCTCGGTCCGGCGCGGTGCCGACCCTCCGGAGCGCTGGTCGCTGCCGCGACGCGCGTCGCCGCGGCCGTTGCCACGGATCTGGTCCGAGTGCGAGCCACCCGCCGGGCGCCCGCCGCCGCGCTTGCCGGTCTCGCCCAGGTCCTCGAGCTTCTCCGCGTCCAGCCCCTCGCGGGTCTGCTGCGACTTGGGCAGGCGCCCCTTGGTGCCCTCGGGGATGTCGAGGTCCTCGTACACGTGCGGCGAGCTGGAGTACGACTCGATCGGCGCGGGGATGCCGAGCTCGAGCGCCTTGTCGATCAGGCCCCAGCGCGGGATGTCGTCCCAGTCGACGAACGTGACCGCCGTGCCCTTGGCGCCCGCGCGGCCGGTGCGGCCGGTGCGGTGCAGGTAGGTCTTCTCGTCCTCGGGGCACTGGTAGTTGATGACGTGCGTGACGGCCTCGACGTCGATGCCGCGGGCGGCCACGTCGGTGGCGACCAGGACGTCGACCTTGCCGTGCCGGAACGCGCGCAGCGCCTGCTCGCGGGCGCCCTGGCCCAGGTCGCCGTGCAGCGCCCCGGCGGCGAAGCCCCGCTCGACCAGGTCGTCGGCCACCTTGGCGGCGGTCCGCTTGGTGCGGGCGAACACGATGGTCAGGCCGCGACCCCGGGCCTGCAGGATGCGGGCCAGCATCTCGACCTTGTCCAGCGCGTGCGCGCGATAGGCCACCTGCTTGATGTTCTTGACGGTCTTGCTGTCGTCCTCGGGGTCGGCCGCGCGGATGTGCGTCGGCTGCGTCATGTAGCGGCGCGCCATCGCGACCACGGCGCCGGGCATGGTGGCCGAGAACAGCATCGTGTGACGGCTCGCGGGCGTCGAGGACAGCAGGGTCTCGACGTCGGGCAAGAAGCCGAGGTCGAGCATCTCGTCGGCCTCGTCGAGCACGACCACCTGGACGTGCGAGAGGTCGAGGTGCTTCTGCTTGAGCAGGTCGATCATGCGCCCGGGCGTGCCGACGACCACGTCGACGCCGGTGGCCAGGGCGGAGACCTGCGGCTCGTACGCGCGGCCGCCGTACACCTGGAGCACGCGGACCTTGCGGCGCGAGCTGGCGGTGGCCAGGTCGCCGGCCACCTGGACGGCGAGCTCACGGGTGGGGACGACGACGAGGGCCTGCGGCTTGCCGGCGTGCGGCATCTGGTCGTAGCCCTCCTCGCCGGGCGCGACCACGCGGTGCAGCAGCGGGACGCCGAAGCCGAGGGTCTTGCCGGTGCCGGTCTTGGCCTGGCCGATGATGTCGTGGCCGGACAGGGCGACCGGCAGGGTCATCGCCTGGATGGGGAACGGGTGCGTGATGCCGGCGTCGGCCAGCGCCTGGACGATCTCCGGGCGGACGTCGAAGTCCGCGAACGAGGCCTCCACCGCCTGCACGGAGGACCAGGTGTTCTTCAGGGGGCGGGTCATGGGCTCGGCCAGAGCAGAGACCTGCTCCGGCGTCTCGTCGGTGGTGGTCACGAGGACTCTTCACTGCGAAGGGTGGTGTGCCGCGCGCTGCCGGGGCCGACGGGTGTCGGAGCGTCCCGGGCGACAGCGGAGTTCACCACGCGGGTTGGCCGGCAGCCGATCGTGCAAGTCGACTCGCGAGCGTCTTCCGGACGAGGTCCGGGGCTGCGCGAGAATGGGTGTGATCGTCGAACAGATGGGGAAACCGAGACGACCGGGCAACCGAATTACCTGCACAGTCTATCTGACGCCTCCCGCAGGCCGGTCGCCGCCCCGCCGGGGCTACGATCCTCGGATGACGACGACGCACGCAGGCACCGGTGCCGAGGCCACGATCCCTCCCGTCGGGTCCCTGGAGCACGCGGACGCCGTGGAGCTGCTCGGCCTGGTCGCCCAGTTGGAGCACGTCGCGTTCGCCCGCCTCGCGGCCGACTCGGCCCTCGCGCCGACGATCGAGCAGCGCCTCGAGCTCAGCCGGTTCGCCGCCGCCGCGGTCGCTCGCCGGGACCGTGTGCTGGCCCGCATCACCGAGATCGGCGCCGACCCCGTGGCGGCCGTCCGGGCGTACGACGCCGTGCTGGACGACTTCGACGCCCGCACCCCGCCCGGCTCCTGGTGGGAGCGGCTGCTCAAGGCCTACGTCGGGTACGGCGTGGCCGACGACTTCTGCCGCCTGGCCGCCGAGGGCCTCGACGCCGGCTCCCGCGCGGTGGTGCTCGAGGTGCTGGACGACGCCTCGCACGCGGAGCTGGCCGTCGCCGAGCTGGATGCCGCGGGCTCCGCGGACGGCGTGCTCACCGCGCGTCTCGCGCTCTGGGGCCGACGACTGGTCGGCGAGGCGCTCGGGGTGGTGCAGCGTCTGCTGGTCCAGCGGCCCGCGCTCGTGCGGCTGGTCGCGCTCGGCTCCACGAGCCAGCCCGACGCCCCGCCGAACGCCCCGACCAAGCTCTTCGGTGAGCTGACCGCCCAGCACACCCGCCGGATGGCACGCCTGGGCCTGACCGCCTGACTCACCGCGAGAGCCCCGCCCGGACGGATCCGGGCGGGGCTCTCGCGTACGTCGGTCAGATGTTGCCGAAGCCGACGCGACCCTTCGACTCCGAGCCGATCTCGACGTAGCCGAGGCTCGCCGTCGGCACGATGACCCGGCGTCCGCGGACGTCCACCAGCTCGAGGGCCGGCCGGCCGCTCAGTGCGGCGGCCACGGCGGCAGCGACCTCGTCCGGCGTCTGGTCGGACTCGAGGCTGATCTCCCGAGGCAGGTTCTGCACGCCGATGGTGATCTCCACCGTCATCTCCTTCACGTCCTTACTCCACGCTGTGGTTCTCGGGGTCGTACCCGTGCCTGCATCAGCCCGGGTGGGCCGTGGCACGTCGTCCGATCCTAGGCGTCCTCGTAGACGAAGTCGGGCCGGATCAGCGCGGACACCCCGCCCCAGGCCAGCTGCGTGACCAGCTCGACCGTGCGTTCGGGCCCGACGTCGCTCGGCTGGCGGAGGCGGTGCGTCGCCGCGCCCTGCGCCATCGCGATCAGGGAGACGGCCAGCATGCCCGCGTCGTCCAGCGGCAGCGCTGTGACCTGCGACAGGACGGCGGTGATGCGACCGGCCGCCTCGGAGGACGCGTGCTCGACCCGGGCCCGCACATCGGCGTCGTGCGTGACGTCGGACTCGAAGAGCAGCGCCGACGACTCTCCTGCGCCCTCGACGAACATGATGTACGCCTGCACGATCGCGGCGATGACGTCGCGTCCGTCCCCGCGCCGCACGGGCCCCTGCTCGATGCCGGCCACGGCCTTCTCCACGGCGACGAGCAGGTCGGCGCCGTTCTGGTCGACGACCGCGAGGTACAGGTCGAGCTTGGAGGGGAAGTGGCGGTACAGGACCGGCTTGCTGACCTCGGCGCGTTCCGCGATGTCGTCCATGGAGACGTGGTGGAAGCCCTCGGACGAGAAGAGCTCCTGGGCGACGCGCAGCACCTGGGCGCGCCGCTCGTCACGGGCCATCCGGGGGCTCCGGGGCCTCGGGGTCGAGTCGTCTGTCCCGTCCGTCATCCCGCGATGGTAGCCACGGGATGTGTCCGGGATGCGACGATGGCCGGGTGACAGCCCCGGAACCGCTCCGGACGGACCAGGGACCGACGCGTGCGTCTCGACGCTCGTCGGTCTCTCGTCGTCGTCCGTCGGCGGGGCACCGGCACCGGTCGGGCACCGTGCCGAGCCTGGTCCCGGGCGTCGTCGCGGTCGTGCTCGGGCTGACGCTCGGTGCGGGCGGCGGGTTCTGGGCGGTGAGCGCACCGGGTGCGGCCGCGATGGTCGACGACGTGCTGGGCACCTCGTCCGCCGCCCCCGCCGAGCCGGTCGAGCGCGTGGGCTCGCAGAGCCGGGCGTTCGCCGGACGCTCGTCGATCGTGCCCGACCCCGTGGAGGTGCCGCGCGGGACGCTCCCGACGGAGCAGCCGCCCAGCATCGTCGCCCTCCCGCCCGGGCTGACCGCCGCCGACGTGGCCGCCGGGCTCCTGTCGAGCGAGATCCCCGAGTCCGCGTCGGGCATCTTGACCGTGGTCCCCGGGTCGGATCCGGGGCCGGGCACGGGTGCGGTCCGCACCGTGCGCGTGGAGGTCGAGGGTGGGCTGGCCGTCGACGGTGCCGCGTTCGCGGCGACGGTCATGGCCACGCTGAACGACCCCCGCGGGTGGGGCGCGGACGGCTCGTTGTCGTTCGCCCGCACGGACGGGGTCGCGGAGCTCAGGGTGGTCCTGGCATCGCCCTCGACGGTCGACGATCTCTGCGCGCCGCTGCGCACGGGCGGCGAGGTGTCGTGCGGGCGCAGCGGGCATGCCGTGCTGAACCTGCGCCGGTGGGTCCTGGCGACCACCGAGCTGGCGGACGACAAGGTGAGGTACCGGCAGTACCTGGTCAACCACGAGGTGGGCCACCTGCTCGGGCACGGGCACGAGCGGTGCGGCGGCGCAGGCCAGCTGGCGCCCCTGATGCAGCAGCAGTCGTACAAGGCAGCGCCGTGCATCCCGAACGCGTGGCCGTTCCCCTGAGCACCTGAGCGCCGCGCGCGGGTCGTGCGCGGCGGTGTCGGTGGCTCGTGATGGGATCGGCTCCGTGACCAGCTCTCCGCACGCCCTGCGCCTCGTGCGCCCGGCGTTCGCGGACGTCCCCGAGCGTGGTCCGGGGACCGTCGTGGAGCTGGATCCCGACCAGTCGGCGGCGGTGTTCGCCACCGACCGCGCGCTGCTCGTGCTCGGCGCGCCCGGCACCGGCAAGACGACGGTCGCCCTCGAGGCGGTCGTCGCCGCGGTCGAGGCGGGCATGTCGCCGGAGGACGTGCTCATCCTGTCGTCGGGCCGGCGCGCCGCGGCGGACCTGCGGGACCGGCTCTCGGCGCGGCTGCGACGGACGTCCGGGCGGCCGCTGGTGCAGACCGCAGCCGCGGCGGCGTTCTCGGTGCTGCGCGCCCGGGCCTCGCTGCTGGGCGAGCCGCCGCCGACCCTGGTCTCCGGCGCCGAGCAGGACCTGCTGATCGGCGACCTGCTGGCCGGGCACGCCGCCGGGGAGGGCGTGCCGCTCGCGTGGCCGCCCGAGGTCCGGCCGGACGTTCTGGGCCTGCGCCCGTTCCGCGACGAGCTGCGCGACCTGCTGATGCGCGCGGCCGAGCGCAGCCTGACGCCGGTGGACCTGGCCGCGCTCGCGGACGCCCACGGTCGGCCCGCCTGGGCCAGCGCCGCGCGGCTGTACGAGGAGTACCTCGACGTGGTCCAGCTGCGCACCGGCACGCCGGACCTCGGTGCCCGGCTGGACCCGGCGGTCGTGGTCGACGAGGCGGCGCAGGCGCTCCTGACCTGGGAGGACGAGGTGCCCGGGGCGGTCCGCCCGCGATGGCGGCTGGTGGTGGTGGACGACCACCAGGAGAGCACGTCGGCGACGGCCCGCCTGTTGCGGGTGCTCGCGGACGACGGGGCGCGCGTGCTGCTGCTGGCGGACCCGGACGCGGCCGTGCAGACCTTCCGGGGCGCGACGCCGTCGCTGGTCGGCCGCGCGGGCCTCGACGGTCCCGGTCCCGGGGAGCTCGGTGCCCGCACGGTGGTGCTGCGCACCGCCTGGCGGCACGACCCCCAGCTGCGCGACGTGGTCGGTCGGATCGCGGAGCGCGTGGGGGCGGTCGGGGGCGTGCAGCACCGGCGCGCGGTCCCCGCCCGGCCCGGCGGCGGCGAGGTCCGGGTCGCGGTGCTGCCCAGCACCGCGCAGGAGGCGGCGTTCGTCGCGCACGCGCTGCGCAGCGCGCACGTGGAGCGGGGCGTCCCGTGGGGCGAGATGGCGGTCGTCGCGCGGTCCGGCGCACAGGTCACCGCGCTGCGCCGTGCCCTGGCCGGAGCGGCGGTGCCGGTGAGCGTGCTCGGCAGCGACGTGCCGCTGCGCGAGGAGCCGGCCGCGCGGCCGCTGCTCGACGCGATGCGCGTGTGCGTCGGCGCGGCGGTGCTCGACGCCACCACGGCGGCGCGGCTGGCGTGCTCGCCGCTCGGTGGCCTGGACACGGTCGGCCTGCGCCGCGTCCGTCGCGCGCTGCGCACCCACGAGCTGGCCCAGGGCGGCGGCCGCACCAGCGACGCGCTGCTCGTCGAGGCGCTCTCGTCGGTCGACGGAGCGGCCTCGCTGCCCACCGCGGTGCGCCCGATCGCCCGGCTGGCGCGAGTGCTGACCGAGGGGCGTCGGGCCGCAGAGCTCCCGGCTGCCGACGCGCAGACCGTGCTGTGGGCGTTGTGGCGCGCGGCCGAGCAGGCTGAGCCGTGGCGCCGTTCCGCGCTCGCCGGGGGAGCCGCGGGCGAGCGCGCGGACCGTGACCTCGATGCGGTCCTGGCCCTGTTCCGCGCGGCGGAGACGTTCGTCGACCGGATGCCGCGGTCGTCGCCCGCCGCCTTCGTCGACTGGCTCCAGGCGCAGGACCTGCCCTCGGACTCGCTCGCGGCCCGCGCCCGGCGCGCCTCGGTGCAGGTGCTGACCCCGGCGGGCGCGGCGGGGCGGGAGTGGGACGTGGTCGTGGTGGCCGGCGTGCAGGAGGGCTCGTGGCCGGACCTGCGGCTGCGCGACTCCCTGCTCGGCGCCCAGGCCCTCGTGGACCTGGTCGCCGGCCGCGCGGTGCCCGGCACCTCCGACGACGCCGAGGCGGCCGGGGCCGCGCGGGACGCGGTGCTGGCGGACGAGCTGCGCTCCTTCGTCGTCGCCTGCTCGCGTGCCCGTCGCTCGCTGCTGGTGACGGCCGTGGACGACGCCGACCACCAGCCGTCACCCTTCGTCGAGCTGGTCGACCCGTCCGACGACGAGGGCGACGCCCGCCGCACCAGCGTCCCGAGCCCGCTCGACCTGCGGGGGCTGGTTGCCCAGCTGCGGGCGCACCTGGAGCAGGCGGCGCTCGACGGGGTCGAGCCGGACCCGGTCGCTGCCCGCACGCTGGCGCGACTGGCGACGGCCGACGTCACCGGCGCCGACCCGGACCAGTGGTACGGCCTGGCCGAGCCGTCCAGCGAGGCGCCGCTGTGGGAGGCGGACGAGCGTGTGCCGGTCTCGCCGTCCAAGGTCGAGACCGCGCAGCGCTGCGCCCTGCGGTGGGCGCTCGAGGCCGCAGGCGGGACGTCGTCGGCCAGCGGCGGGCAGAGCCTGGGCACGCTGCTGCACGCCATCGCGCAGGAGCACCCGCGCGGCACGGAGCAGGAGCTGTCGGCGGCGCTCGACCGCCGCTGGGGCGAGCTCGGACTCGGCGCCGGCTGGCCCGCGCTCGCCACCCGGCGCAAGGCGGACGCGATGGTGCACCGGCTCGCCGTCTACCTGCGGACCGCCGGGGAGCCGCTGCTGGTGGAGGGGTCGTTCGCCGTCGACACCGAGCGCGCGTCCCTGCGGGGGTCGGCCGACCGCATCGAGCTCGTGCAGGACGACGCCGCCGGGCCGGTGGTGCGGGTGGTGGACCTGAAGACCGGCGCCAGCCCGCCGAGCGTCAGCAAGGCCACGGAGAACCCGCAGCTGGGCGCCTACCAGCTGGCGGTCGACGCGGGCGCGTTCGACGGGCTGCCCGAGGGCGCCACGAGCGGGGGGGCGCAGCTGGTCTTCCTCGGCACGGGCGCCACCGCCACGACCCGGTCGCAGGACGCGCTCGGTCCGGAGGTGGACGGACCCAGCTGGGCACGGACGATGGTCGACCAGGTGGCGGACAAGATGGCCGCCTCGACGTTCCAGGCCACCACCAACGACCTGTGCGACCGCTGCCCCGTGCGGCGTTCCTGCCCGGTCCGCGGCGAGGGCGGACAGGTGGTCGCATGACGCTGACCGCCGCACAGATCGCCGCCCTCGTCGGCCAGCCGCCGCCGACGCCCGAGCAGCGGGTCGTCATCGAGGCACCCCTCGCGCCGTCGCTGGTGGTGGCCGGTGCCGGGTCCGGCAAGACGGAGACCATGGCCGCACGGGTGGTCTGGCTGCTGGCCAACGGCATCGTGGCGCCGGATCAGATCCTGGGCCTGACCTTCACGCGCAAGGCGGCCGGCGAGCTGTCCGAGCGGGTGCGCAAGCGGCTGCGCACCCTCGCCCGGGCGGCGGCGGCCGAGGGCGTGGTGCTCGGCGGCGAGGTCGACCCCGAGCGCGGCGCGGGCCTGGCCGGACTCGCGCGGCCGACGATCTCCACCTACAACTCCTACGCGGCGTCCCTGGTGTCGGACCACGCGCTGCGCCTCGGGCTCGACCCGTCGGCCCGGCTGCTCGGCGAGGCGGCGCAGTGGCAGCTCGCGTCCGAGGTGGTCGAGGCGTGGAGCGACGACCTGGACACCGACGCCGCCACGTCGACCGTGATCGAGGCGGTGCTCACCTTGTCCGGCGCGCTGGACGAGCACCTGCTCGACGCGGCCGGCGCGCGCAGCGGGATCGAGGGCATCATCGAGGCCCTCGTCGCGACGCCCGCGGGCACCCCGCCGCGCGAGCCGTACGCCGAGATCAAGCGGCTGCTGCGGTCGCTGGGGGAGCGCGTGCGGGTGCTCGACCTCGTCGCCGAGTACCGGACGCGGAAGAGGGCGAGCGACGCGATCGACTTCGGCGACCAGGTGGCCCTGGCCGCCCGGCTGGCCCTCGACGTGCCCGAGGTGGGCGCCGGTGAGCGGCAACGGTTCCGGGTCGTCCTGCTCGACGAGTACCAGGACACGTCCTACGCCCAGCTGACCCTGCTCGGCGCGCTGTTCGGTTCCGGGCACCCGGTCACGGCCGTCGGGGACCCGCACCAGTCGATCTACGGCTGGCGCGGTGCGAGCGCGGGCGGGCTGGAGGGCTTCCCGACGTCGTTCCCGCAGGTGCACCCGGACGGGTCCCGGTCGCCGGCGGACGTCCACCTGCTGTCCACCTCGTGGCGCAACGACCGGCTCATCCTCGCGGCGGCCAACCACGTGGCGGCGCCGCTGCGGGCGTCGGCCACCCGGGTGGCCGTGCCGGTGCTGGCCGCGCGGCCCGGTGCGGGCGAGGGCCACGTCCACGCCCACGTCGCCGAGACGGTCGAGGACGAGGCGCGGGCGGTCGCGCAGTTCGTCCGCGACCGCTGGCGGCCCGCCGGACCGGGACACGACCGGGTCACCGCCGCGGTCCTGTGCCGCAAGCGGTCCCAGTTCGAGACGCTGCGTCGCGCCCTGCGCGACGCCGGCCTGCCGGTCGAGGTCGTCGGGCTCGGCGGCCTGCTGTCGGCTCCCGAGGTGGTCGACCTGGTCGCGCTCCTCCAGGCCGCGCACGACCCGTCCCGCGGCGACGCGCTCATGCGACTGCTCACCGGCGCGCGCACCCGGCTCGGAGCAGCGGACCTGCACGCGCTCGCGGCGTGGTCCGGCGAGCTGGCGGCGCGGCACGGCGGTGACGCGCGGTCCCGGGGGCGCGCGCCTGCAGCCTCGGACGACGTGGTGGTCGAGGCGGACGCGGTCGACGAGCGCAGCATCGTGGACGCTCTCGACGCGATCACCGAGCTCCCCGTGCAGGGGTGGACCAGCCGCGGTGGCCGGACGCTCAGCGCGGTCGGCCGGGCGCGGCTCGCCGACCTCGCCGTGACGCTGCGAGCGCTCCGGGCGCACACCTACCTGTCCGTGCCGGAGCTGGTCGGGGAAGCGGAGCGCCTGCTCGGGCTCGACATCGAGGTCGCCGCACGCGCGCGCACGTCGCCGGGCCGTGCGCGCGCGCAGCTGGACGCGTTCCGGGACGTGGCCGTCGAGTTCGCCCGGTCCGCCGACCACCCCAACCTGGGCGGCTTCCTCGCGTGGCTCGAGGCGGCGGACACCCGCGAGAACGGCCTGGACATGCCGGTCTCCGAGCCCGACCCGGACGCGGTGCAGCTCATCACGGTGCACGCGGCCAAGGGCCTGGAGTGGGACGTCGTCGCCGTCGCCGGCCTGGTGGACGGCGGGCTGCCCGCCACCGCGACGCAGGGCAAGGACGGACCGAAGGACTCGGCCTGGCTCACCGGGCTCGGCTCGCTGCCCTACCCGCTGCGCGGCGACCGCCACGACCTGCCCGAGTTCGCGTACTCCGGCGCCGAGGACCCCAAGGAGCTGGAGGACCGGCGCAAGACGTTCCTGCTCGCGGCCGGCGACCACGAGGTCGCCGAGGAGCGGCGGCTCGCGTACGTCGCGCTCACCCGTGCCCGGTCCGACCTGCTGCTCACCGCCGCCTGGTGGGGCGACGGCTCCCGCGTCCGCAAGGTCTCCCTGTTCCTGGACGAGCTGGCCGAGGCCGGCCTGGTCGAGCCGGGCGGGTGGGAGCTGGCGCCCGAGGACGGCGGGACGAACCCCCGCGACTCGCTGGTGCTCACGGCCACCTGGCCCTCGGACCCGTTCGGCACCGACGCGGGCACGACCCGTCGACGGCACGTCGAGGAGGCGGCGGGACGCGTCCGCGCGGCCATGGCCGAGCACGCCGACCCGCAGGTCGCGCTCCCCGAGAACGCGCAGACGGACGCGCCCGACGCCCATCCGTGGGACGTGCTCGCCGACCGCCTGCTGGCCGAGCGCGAGCGGGTCCGGACCCCGTCGGGCGAGGTCGAGCTGCCCGCGCACCTGTCTGCCTCTGCGCTCGTGCGTCTCGACGGCGACCCGGCGGAGTTCGCGCAGCACCTGCGTCGCCCGGTGCCGGCCGAGCCGTCGCCGCAGGCCCGCAGGGGCACGCGGTTCCACGCCTGGGTCGAGGGCTGGTACGGCAGCGCGTCGCTGGTGGACGTCGACGCGCTGCCCGGTGCCGACGACGACTCCGCGGTGCTCGACCTGGACGAGCGCGCGCTCCGCGACGCGTTCCTCGCCACCGAGTGGGCCGACCGCTCGCCGGCCGCGGTCGAGGTGGACATCGAGATCTCGGTCGACGGGTACGTGCTGCGCTCCCGGATCGACGCGGTCTTCCCCGACCCCGCCGGGACGACGGAGGAGCCCGGCGTCGTCGTCGTCGACTGGAAGACCGGGTCACCGCCGAAGGACGAGGCCGCACGGGCGTCCCGCGAGCTCCAGCTGGCCGTCTACCGGCTGGCCTGGTCGCGGTGGACCGGAACGCCCCTGGAGCGGGTGCGCGCCGCGTTCTGCTACGTCGGCGCGGGCGTGACCGTCTACCCGGAGCGGCTGCTGGACGAGGCGGAGATCGCGGGCCTGCTCAGCGCGGCCACCCGCGGCCCGCAGGCCCCGGGAGAGGTCACACCGCGGGTCAACCGACGCGGCGCCCGGACCAACGCCCCCACCCGCCGCCGTGCGGGATGGGAGGGCTCCAACGCGGCCCCTGCCCGACGTGCCACCCCCCGGCCGTCGGCGCCCACGCTCTTCGACGGCGACTGACGCCCGCAGGATCTCAGGGTCAGTCGACGAGCCCGCCGAGGTCGCGGGCATGGTGCAGACCGCTCCAGGAGGCGGAGCGGTCCGTCACGCCATCAGCGGTTCGGCCTCGGCATCCCGGTCCTCGCGCGTGTGCGCGTCGAGCTCCTCGAGCATGGCGACCGCGTCGTCGATGATCTCGGCGTCCTGCGTGCGCACCCCGTAGAGCAGCCACCGGGCGAGCGCGAGCTCCCCGGCGAGCAGGGCGCGGTCGGCCAGGTGCGGGTCGGTGAGCTCGGTCCGGCGCAGCTGGTACGCCTCCATGATCGAGTCGGTGGCGTCCGGGTGGGCCGCGACGAGCAGCCAGGCGAGGTCGTCGGCGGGGTCGGCCACGCAGGCGTCACCCCAGTGCAGGATCCCGGTGACGGTGTCGCCCCGGACGAGCACGCGGTCGCTGGTGAGGTCGCCGTGCACGACGGTCGGGCGGAAGCGCCACATCGCGACGTCCTCCAGCCGTTCCTCCCAGCGCCGCAGCAGCGCGGGCGGGACCTTGCCGGTGCGCGCGGCCTCGTCGACCTCGGCCTGGCGGCGCTGGCGGTACTCGCCGGCGTCGTACGCGGGCAAGCCGGCGTTCTCGATGATGACGGTGGGCAGCTCGTGCACCGCGGCGATCGCGCGGCCGAGCGACGCGGCGAGGCCGGGCCCGGGGCCGAGGTGCTCGAGCCGGAGCGGCTCGCCGGGGATCTCGGCGTGCACGGCCGCGCGCCCGCCCTCCGGCAGGTGCGCGAACCCGGCGGGGGCGGGCACGGCGAACGGCAGCTTCCCGCGCTCCGACTCCCCGGCCAGCATCGCGAGCAGGACGACCTCGGCCTCGAGCGCAGCGCCGGCCGCGGCGTGCTGCGGGGCGCGCACCACCCAGCGGTTGCGGTGGGCGTCGATGACGACAGCCGTGTCGAAGTCGGACCCGGGCTGAGCGGGCCGTCGGACGTCGAAGGCGTCGAGTCCCGGGACGGCGACGGTCGCCAGCGCGGCCAGGGCGAGGGGGGATCGGACCACGCGCTCAGGATAGGCGGGCCGCGGAACCGTCCCGGCCCAGCCGCTCGGCGTGTCTTCGTCCGATTGGTCCCGTCGCTCCCACTTTCCGCGGGCCCGGTGGGCCGCCGCCGCGTACGGTGACCGGCGTGATCGTTCCGGATGACCTCCCGCTGTCCCGTGCCGGCGTCGACCGGGCCGCGCTGCTGCGCACCGAGGAGGGGTTCGTCCGCACGGCCCTCGCCGACCCGGCCACGCGCGTGCTGCTCGTCTGCGATGCCGCGGTGGTGACCACGCCGGGGCCGACGGTCGCGCTGCTCGCCCCGGCGGACGTCGCCCGCCTGCTGCCCGCCGACGACGAGTCCTGGCTGCTGCTCGGCAGGGGCGACGACGGCGAGGTCTACCTGGCGCGGCGGGTCGCGGACCGCCGACCGGCGCCCGCGGTGGGGGAGGCGTCCGACGTGCTCGTGCACACCTCGCCCACGAGAACCGGACCCGCGGTCGCGCCAGCGCTGCCCGACGGGCTGACCTGGACGGGCCTGCGGGACATCGGCGCGGACATGTCCGCCCAGGAGGCGGGGCTGGCCACCACGGCGGTCGCGCTCGACGCCTGGCACGCCCGACACCCCCGCTGCCCGCGCTGCGGTGCCGAGACGCGGGTCGCGCAGTCGGGCTGGACGCGGGTGTGCGTGGTGGACGGGTCGGAGCACTACCCGCGCACCGATCCGGCGGTGATCATGGCCGTGGTCGACGCCGACGACCGGATCCTGCTGGGCCACGCCGCCCACTGGCCGGCCGGGCGGTGGTCCACCCTCGCGGGGTTCGTCGAGGCGGGGGAGTCGCTCGAGCACGCGGTGCGGCGCGAGGTCGCGGAGGAGACCGGCGTCGTCGTCGGCGACGTGTCCTACCGGGGCAGCCAGCCGTGGCCGTTCCCGGCGTCGCTGATGATCGGGTTCCGCGCGCGGGCCGAGTCGACGGACGTGAGCGTCGACGGCGTCGAGCTCACGGAGGCGCGCTGGTTCTCGCGTGGCGAGCTCGCCGACGCGGTGCGCACCGGGGAGGTCATCCCGCCGGGGCGCGCGTCGATCGCGCGGGCCCTCGTGGAGGAGTGGTTCGGCGGACCGCTCAGCTGAGGCGGTCGCGGACCTGCGCGAGCGACGGGTTGGTCGCGGCGGACCCGTCGGGGAACACGACCGTGGGGACCGTCTGGTTGCCGCCGTTGAGCGACTCGACCAGCGCCGCCGCGTCGGCGTGCTCCTCGATGTTCACCTCGGTGTAGCCGATGCCCGCGGAGTCCAGCTGCGTCTTGAGCCGACGGCAGTACCCGCACCAGCTGGTGGAGTACATCGTGAGGGTGCCGGTCTCGGGCAGGGTCTGCGTGGTCATCGGTCCTCGTCGGTCGGGTGTCGAGCACGGTCGTGGCGAGATCGTCGCCCAGGGCAGCAACGTCCGCAAGCTCGCGACTCTTCCCGGATCCCTCGAGCGGGTGTTGTCCACCGGCCGCGGCAGGCATGTGGGCCGGTGCTGCGAGACTGTGCCCGATGTCCGCCGAAGCCCTCCTGGACGCCCTCGACCCCGAGCAGCGTGCCGTCGCGACGACCCTGCGGGGACCCGTGCGCGTGCTCGCGGGCGCCGGCACGGGCAAGACCCGGGCGATCACCCACCGCATCGCGTACGGCATCCAGGTGGGTGCCTACCGGCCGGCCAACGTGCTGGCCGTGACGTTCACCGCCCGCGCCGCCGGCGAGATGCGGACGCGCCTGCGGCTGCTGGGCGCGTCCGGTGTCCAGGCCCGGACCTTCCACGCGGCCGCGCTGCGCCAGCTGGGGTTCTTCTGGCCCAAGGTCGTCGGAGGCCCGCCGCCGCGCATCCTCGAGCAGAAGGTCAAGCTCGTCGCGCACGCCGCGCAGCTGGTCGGCATCGAGACGGACCGGGAGAGCGTGCGGGACCTGGCCTCCGAGATCGAGTGGGCCAAGGTCTCGCTGGTCACGGCCGACGACTACGCCAAGGCGGCTGCGGCAACCGACCGGCCCGGGCCGGGGGGCATCGACCCGCAGTCCGTCGCGCGGCTCATGGCGGCGTACGAGTCCGCCAAGGACCAGCAGGGCGTCATCGACTTCGAGGACGTGCTCCTGCTGCTCGCGGCCATGCTGGCCGAGCGGCGGGACGTCGCGGACTCGGTCCGGGAGCAGTACCAGCACTTCGTGGTCGACGAGTACCAGGACGTCAGCCCGCTCCAGCAGTACCTGCTCGACATGTGGCTCGGCGGCCGGCAGGAGCTGTGCGTGGTCGGCGACCCGAGCCAGACCATCTACTCGTTCGCCGGCGCCTCCGCCCACCACCTCACCTCGTTCACCGCCACGTACCCCCGCGCCACCACCGTCGAGCTGGTCCGGGACTACCGCTCGACGCCGCAGGTCGTCGGCCTGGCCAACCACGTGATGCACGCGTCCCGCAAGGCGGGCGGGCCGGCACCGTTGGAGCTGCGGGCGCAGCGCGCCGACGGGCCGGACGTCTCCTACACGACCTACGCGGACGACGATGCGGAGGCCGCCGGCGTGACCGCGGCGATCGCGGAGCTGATCCGGGGCGGAGTGTCGGCCGCCGACATCGCGGTGCTGTTCCGGACCAACGTGCAGTCCGAGGCGTTCGAGGCCGCCCTGTCCGACCGGGGCATCGCCTACCAGGTGCGGGGGAACGCCCGGTTCTTCGCGCGGGCGGACGTGCGCAAGGCCATGGTCCTGCTGCGCGGCGGTGCCCGCGCCGTGGATCCCGACCTGCCGATGCCGGACGCGGTCCGGGACATCCTGCGCAACGCGGGCTGGACGGAGAGCCCGCCGGAGGGCCGTGGCGCCGCTCGCGAACGCTGGGACGCCCTGCAGGCGCTCGTCACGCTGGCCGAGTCGCTGGCTGCGGCGCCGCCGACGGGCAGCGGGCCACCGACCGTCGCCGACCTGGTCGCCGAGCTGGACGAGCGCGCGTCCGCCCAGCACGCCCCGACGGTCGAGGGCGTGACCCTGGCGTCCCTGCACGCCGCCAAGGGCCTCGAGTGGGACGCGGTGTTCCTGGTGGGGCTCTCCGAGGGGCTGCTCCCCACGGTCCAGGCGCAGACGGACGCCGCCCTGGCCGAGGAGCGGCGCCTGCTCTACGTCGGGATCACCCGGGCGCGCGTGCACCTGCACCTCTCGTACTCGCGTGCCCGGCACCCGCGCGCGCGGGCGAGCCGCACGGTCTCGCGGTTCCTCACCGACCTCTGGCCCGACGAGCGCCGCCGCCCCGGGGTGCCGCGGCGTGAGCTCGACGACCGCCAGCAGGCTGTCGTCGACGCGCTCACCGCGTGGCGCGACGCCCACGCCGCCGAGCTGCGTCGCCAGCCGGCATCCGTCCTGACCAGCGCAACCATCCGCGCGATCGCGGAGCGCTGCCCCGGCACGCTGGAGGAGCTGGGCTCGGTCCGCGGGGTCGGGCCGATGACGCTGGCGGACGTCGGCGAGGACGTCCTGGAGACCGTTCGCGTGACCGTCGTCCAGCCGGCTCGCTGAGCCGATCGGGCGTTGGCGGAAACTCGTCGAGATTTCTTCATTTATTCGGTTGTCCGCTGTGCAAGCCCGGTCCTAGTCTGGGCGACGTCCTTGTTGAGGGATCACGCCGAGAGGCGGAGGTCCGAGCCGGAGAGGGGGTGGGTGCACCGATGAACACAAAGATCCAGACGCCGGACGCATATGCGTTCCTGCCGCGATCTGTCGCGCCCACCATGTTCCGGTTCCAGGGGATCGCTCTGCCCATCGGCGGCAGCGCCCTCGAGCCCATCGGCGGGTCGAAGCGTCGCACGGCGACCGATCCCCGCACGCAGCTGATCCGGACTCCCATGATCTGACCTCGACAGAGGCATCAGGCCGCGGAGTCCGAACTCGGACCCGCGGCCTTTCTGTTTCTCCCGATGATCCGGGTGGGACGGGTTGGCAGTCGGTCCGGCACCGACGCAACACGCTCACCAGCAAGGACATCAGGAGGACATCGTGCGGCTCACGACGCTGCTCGACACGGTGAACCAGGGCGGATCCGGCGCATGGCCCCTCACCGACAGCACTTCGGCGACCGACGACCGCCAGACGTTCGACCAGCTCGTCGCCGACTTCATCCCGTGCCGGGCGGGCGACCCCGAGCTGTGGTTCGCCGAGCGGACCGCGGACGTCGAGAAGGCCAAGGCGCTGTGCCGCGAGTGCCCGCTGATCGAAGGATGCCTGGCCGGCGCCATCGAGCGTGCCGAGCCGTGGGGCGTCTGGGGCGGCGAGGTGTTCGTCGGTGGTGTGGTGGTCGCGACCAAGCGTGGTCGCGGTCGCCCGCGCAAGAACGCAGCACCGGCGGCCTGAGGTCGACCGTCACTCGGCCCGGCGAGCGCCCACCAGCGACGCCGGGAGGGCGGTGCACCCGCACTCGGGGTGCACCGCCCACGCGCGTCTGCGCGGCACGGCGTCCGGCAGCGACACCTCGTACGTGACGCCGGGACCCAGGCCGACCAGCCCGTCCAGGTGGGCCAGCACGGCCGCGGCGCCGATCCCCGCGCAGACCGCGGCCGTCACGGCCGGCTCGCCCGGCGTCGCGCCCGTGCTCAGCTGGGCGACCAGTGAGGGCCAGGAACCGTCGGCGTCGGTCCGGTGCAGGTCCAGGCACCGCAGGCAGGCGCCCTTGCCCGGGACGACGAGCGGACCGACGACCGTGTCCGCCTCGCGGACGACGACCCCGAGGTGCGGGGTGGCCCCGGAGACGAGCGCGGGACCGCGGGCCGGGTCGGCCACCCGGTCCTCCACCAGCACCACGAGGTCGGGCCGGCGGTCCGTGGCCGTCGACACGTGCGGTGCCACGTCCCGCAGCAGCCGCGCCGCGACCTGCTCGCGCGCCGACCCGGCGTCGGACCACCGGTACCCGCAGCCGCCCACGTCCGACGAACGCACGGGGCGCTCGTCGTCGAGCAGCAGGGTGCCGACGCCCGCGGCTGCGAGCCCGACGGCGATGCCCAGCCCGGTGGGCCCGAGCCCGAGGACGGCGACCACCCGGTCCGCTCGCGCCCGGACCAGCCCGGCGCCGTCCCCGTCGGCGCGCAGCAGGGACCAGACCTCCGCGTCGACCGACGCCGGACCCCGCAGGGCGGCCACGGGCGACCGCTGGTCCGTGAGCTGCGCGTCCACGAGCAGCGCGACGAGCACGGTGGCCCTCTCCGGGTCGACCCCGCCGACGGCTGCGCCGCTGACCAGCGCGGTCAGGTCCGTCCGTGGGTCGACGGACCCCAGCAGGTCCGCCTCCGCGGCGGTCAGGTCGGTTAGGCGGACCGCCCAGCGCGGGTCGGTGCCCACCTGGACCTCCGTGGCGGTGCATCGCAGCACGCGCAGCCCGGCGCGCAGTCGCATGGGTCCCCTCTCGGCGTCGGGGTCACTCTGGCAGCGCCGCCGTCCGCCCCGCGGGCGTCGTCCACAGCCCCGGACATGCCGAAGGGCACCGTCCGACTCGGACGATGCCCTCGGGCGGGGTGGTGGTGCTCAGGCCTTGCCGAGGATGCGGTTGAGCTTGGTGCCGCAGACCGGACAGACGGCCTTGGCCATCCTGCGGCCCGACTCCGAGATCACGACGTCGCCCTCGGCCTCGCGCTTCTCCTTGCACTTCACGCAGTAGAACTCGCCTGCATACGTCTCAGCCATTGGGGCCCTCCCTCGGTGTCCGTGCACCGGACCGGGGAACCGCCGGCCGGCGGCTCGGACGTGCTGGTGCAACAACGCCCTCGCGACCTCCACGGTAGTGCTCCAGACGCCCACAGCCCGCGGAATCGTGCAGGACGCGCCGTGCGCCGACGGGTGAACCGGGGCCTGTGGGCCCTGCGCGCTAGCGTGCACCTGTGCAGCCCACGCAGGACCTGTCGCAGGTCGAGATCCGTCGCTCACGCAAGCGCGTGCGCACGGTGACGGCCTGGCGCGAGGGCGATCGGACCATCGTGGCCATCCCCGCCCGGTTCACGCGGGCGCAGGAGCGCGAGTGGGTACGGCGCATGCTCACCCGGCTGGCGGCGCAGGAGCGACGACGGCGACCGTCCGACGACGAGCTCATGTCCCGCGCCACGGAGCTGTCGAGCAAGTACCTCGGCGGTCGCGCGGCGCCGACGACCGTGCGGTGGTCGACCAACCAGGGTCGCCGCTGGGGCTCGTGCACGCCGTCCGACGGCACCATCCGGATCTCCGACCGAGTGCGCGGCATGCCGCGGTGGGTGCTCGACTACGTGCTGCTGCACGAGCTCGCGCACCTGCTGCACGCCGGGCACGGCCCGGAGTTCTGGGCGGAGCTCGACACCTACCCCCGGACGTTGCGCGCCCGAGGCTTCCTCGAGGGGTATGCGTACGCCGCCGAGCGAGGGGCGCAGGCGTCGCCGGGGGAGCCCGACGACGACGTGGACCGGCCGGCCGACGAGGTGGACGACGGCGGGGTCGACGAGCCGGAGGACGTCGTGTCCGACGAGGTCGACGTCGACGAGCTCACGGCCGATGCCGACGACGAGGCGCTCGGGCAGCTCGAGCTGGACTTCGACGACCCGGGAGCTCGCGAGACGCAGTGACCCTCGCGCCGGCGACCCCCGCGGGAGCGCTCGAGCCGCCGACCGACGGCCGTCGATCGGAGCGGTCAGGTCAGGCTTGCTTCCCCGCGTCGGGGTCCTCGCCGAGGATCTCCGCCAGCGCGCGGTCCACCTCGGCGGCGTCGTCGACCGCGGTCGCGCGGCGTGCCGCGTAGCCCGACGGGTCGTCGAGGTCCTCGGTGCCGGGCAGCAGGTCGGGGTGGTCCCACACCGCGTCGCGCGCCGTGGCGCCGTTGTCGCGGGTGATCTGCGCCCAGAGCGCGGCCGCGTCACGCAGTCGCCGGGGTCGCAGCTCGAGGCCGACCAGGTTGGCGAACGTCTGCTCGGCCGGCCCACCGGCGGCTCGGCGGCGGCGGATCATCTCGCGCAGGGCCATGGTGTGCGGCAGGTGGGGGAGCGCCGCGGTGGCGGTGACCTCGTCGACCCACCCCTCGACGAGCGCCAGGGCAGTCTCCAGCCGCTCGAGCGCGGCCTTCTGCGCGGGTGTCGTGTGCGGCGCGAAGACGCCACCGGAGAGGGCCTGCTGGAGCGCGGCCGTGTCGGTGACGTCGATCGAGCGGACCGCCTCCTCCAGCTGGTCGGCGTCGATCGTGATGCCGCGCGCGTACGCCTCGACGGTCGCGAGCAGGTGCGAGCGCAACCACGGCACGTGGGTGAACAGCCGGGTGGCGGCCGCCTCGCGCAGGGCGAGGAACAGTCGGACCTCCTCCGCGGGGGCGTCGAGACCCTCGGCGAACGCGTCGACGTTGGCGGCGACGAGCGCCGGGGCGGGCTTGTCCAGCAGGGGGAGCCCGATGTCGGTGGTGCCGAACACCTCGTGCGCGAGGGTGCCCGCGGCCTGACCCACCTGCATGCCGAAGACCGCGGAGCCCAGCTGGCGGAGCAGCTGCGCCGGCTCGATGCCGCCGGGCAGCGCGAGCCCGCCGTCCGACCCCTCGGGCAGGGCGCCGCCGAGCGCGCCGACGAGGGCGACCGACAGCGAGGACGCGACCGGTTCGGTCAGCGTGCGCCACGTCGGCAGGGTCGCCTCGACCCACTCGGCGCGGCTCCAGGCGCGGGGCGTGCCGGTGGACGGCGGCAGGTCGGTGGCGGCGTCGAGCCAGAGCTCGGCGACCGCGAGCGCGTCGATCACCTGTCGCGTCTGCCCGGGGCTCAGGGCAGGGTCGCCGCCCGCGGCGGCCTGCTGGCGCGCGAGGTCGTGGGCCATCTGCCAGTTGACGGGGTCGTCGCCCGAGGCGGCGAGCAGCGCCTGGACCTGCGCGAACACCTGCTGGAGCGCGGCAGGGTCGTCCGGCAGGCCCGATGCGGCGGCCATCGCGCCAGGGTCGAAGCCGCGCTCCTGGAGCTCGCGGATGGCGTCGTCGGCACCCTCGCCCAGCATGGCGCGCATGACCTGCTCCCAGGCGGGCACGCCACCATCGGCTCCGGGGACAGCGGAGTTGTCGGGGCTCACATGGACCTCCTGCGACGATAGGGCCGGCTGCGAACCACGGTAACCACGCAGCACAGGAACGAGGGATGGTGGCCGGGCAAATTCGCTCAGGGCGCAGCGCGCGACCGGGCGCCGCAGCAGTCGCGCCCGGGACCCCCGACGAGGTCGTCGTGATCGGGCGTGGACCGATCGCGACCTCGGTCGCGTCCGCGTGGGACGGGAACGTGCGCACCCTCGACGAGGTCCCGGAGCAGAACCCGCAGGACGCGCTGGCCGGAGCGACGGTCGTCGTGCTCGTGGCGCACTCGGGCGATCTCGTCGCCGCGGTGGTCAAGGGCCGCCGCGAGCGGGAGGCGGCGGTCGTCGCGCACACCCAGCGCGTCCTCGGTGCCGCGCGCGCGGTCGGTGCACGGCACGTCGTCGCCGTCGGGTCCGCGGTCGTGCACGGGGCCTGGACCGACCGCCCGCAGATCTACGACGCCGACCCGTTGCCCCGCACGGACGACGCCGCGCGGGACGGGCTGGTGGGTGACCTGCTCGCCGTCGAGGCCGTGCTGGAGCGCGGGGGTCGCCGTCGGTCGCCCCTCGTCACGGTGCTGCGGCCGGCCGCGGTCGTCGGCCCGGGCGTCGACACCTTCGTCACCCGGCACTTCGAGGCACCGCGACTGCTCACGGTGCGCGGCGCCGTCCGCCCGTGGCAGTTCGTGCACGTCGACGACCTGGCCGCCGCCGTGCGGTTCGCCGTGGACCACGCGCTCGCGGGCGTGCTCACCGTGGGTGCGCCGGACGTGCTCGATCCCGCGCAGGTCGAGGCCGCCTCGGGGATGCGTCGCGTGGAGCTGGCGGCGGCCACCGCGTTCGGCACCGCCGAGCGGCTGCACCGCGTCGGCGTGCTGCCGGCGCCCGCGTCGGAGCTCGCCTTCGTCGTCTACCCGTGGACCGTCGCGACGGACCGGCTGCGCGCGGCCGGGTGGGAGCCGCGCTGGTCCAGCGCCGCCTGCCTCGACGTGCTGC
The DNA here is from genome assembly GCF_013359775.1 of Cellulomonas humilata. Taxonomy (GTDB): domain Bacteria; phylum Actinomycetota; class Actinomycetes; order Actinomycetales; family Cellulomonadaceae; genus Cellulomonas; species Cellulomonas humilata. The sequence continues at coordinate 309,842 of NZ_JABMCI010000066.1, forward strand.
TCGAGGGGGTCCAGGGCCGGGTCGCCGTCGCCGGACGCCGGGTGGGCACGCGGGACGCCGCCACGCTCGGTGCGGCGGGGGCCGCGGTCGCGCTCATCGGCACCGCGGCGGTGTGGCGTCAGGCGCGGGCGCGTCGCCGGGGGTGAGTGCGACGGGGGATGATGTGGGCGTGCTCGACCAGCCCACCTCCCCGTTCGACGTCGACGCGCCCCTGGGCGAGCCCGAACGCGTCAGCCTTCGCTCGATCACGCTCTCGGCCGGCATGCTGGTCACCGCGCTGCTGCTCGGTGTGCTCGTCCTCCTGCCGGTGCCGTACGCGATCAGCAGCCCGGGTCCCACCCGGGACGTGCTCGGTACGCACGACGACACGCCGCTGATCCAGATCGAGGGCGCCGAGACGTTCGACTCCACGGGCGAGCTGCGCCTGACCACCGTGTCCGGCACGGGCGGTCCCGGCTTCCCGTCGAGCGCGGTCGGCGTGATCCAGGGCTGGCTGTCGCGCTGGGCGGTGGTCCAGCCCGTCGAGCTGCTGTACCCGCCGGACCGCACCCAGGACGAGATCGACGAGTCCAACACCGCCGAGATGGTCTCCTCGCAGGAGAACGCCGCGGTCGCTGCGCTCACCGAGCTGGGGTACGAGGTGCCGGCGACGCTCGTGGTGGCAGGTGCCGTCGAGGGGACCGACGCGGAGGGAAAGGTCGAGGAGGCGGACGTCATCGTCGCGCTGGACGGCGTCGCCGTGCCGAACTACCAGGGCCTGATCGCCCAGCTGGACGAGGTCGAGCCGGGGGAGACCGTGACCTTGACCGTGCGTCGGCACGGGCAGGCGGTCGACGTCCCGATCGTCACCGGGAAGAAGGCCGACGGGCGCGCCCAGATCGGGGTGTTCATCGACCCGTCGTTCGACATGCCGGTGGACGTCACCATCGACATCGACGACATCGGCGGCCCGAGCGCGGGGACCATGTTCGCGCTGGGGATCATCGACAAGCTGACTCCGGAGGACGAGGCGAACGGCCAGGACATCGCAGGGACCGGCACCATCGACGTCACCGGCGAGGTCGGGCCCATCGGCGGCATCCGCCAGAAGCTGGCCGGAGCGACGCGCGACGGGGCCACCTGGTTCCTGGCGCCGGCGGCGAACTGCGACGAGGTCGTCGGTCACGTGCCGGACGGGCTGCGGGTGGTGCGCATCGAGACGCTGCACGACGCCCGCGAGGCGATCACCGCGATCGGTGCGGGCACGGCCGAGGACCTGCCCACCTGCCGCTAGTCAGTCGAGCGTCGAGCGCACCGCGGCGACCAGGCCCGGCACCAGGTCCGGACCCTGCCCGACCTGCTCGGCGGTGTCGTTGGCCCGGCTGCGGACGGCGCACCACGACGGTCCGTCCCGCAGCGCCCCGACGACGAGCCGCACGTCCTGCCGCTCAGGGTGGGCCAGCAGGTACTCCAGCGCGGCGTCCGTGTCCTGCGGCATCGCCTCCTCGGCGGCCGGCGGCAGGACGACGCGCTCGATGGTGACCGCCATCCCGTCCACGGTCGACGGCCACGACAGGCCGGCGAGCAGGGTCTCCAGGTCCGGCGCGGCGGGCAGCTCCTCCTGCTCGACGGACGTGAGGTGGGCCGGGTCGGACGTCGCCGCGGCGAGGACCTCGGGGTCCAGCTGGGCGGCGAGGCCGGGCTCCGTCTCGAGCATCGCCTGCGTGCGGACGAGCGCGAAGACGCGCACGGGGCCGTCCCAGCCGGCCTCGGCCACGTGCTGCTCGATCTCGCGGACGGATCCGGCCAGTGCGGCCAGGGCAGGGGTGGGTTCACTCACGGGCTCATGGTCGCATTCCTGTGGGAACCTGTGCCTCGACCGGCACGTTCAGCGTGCGAGTGGTGTGCGTCCTGCGCGTGCTCCGCTCCCGCTACCTGTCAGCACCCTGTTACCGACGACGAGGACCGCCACGCCGTGACATTCGGAAGCCCGCCGCCGCCCCGCACCAGCCCGCCCCGCGCGCGCCGGCGCGGAGCGCTCGCACCCACGCTGGTCGTTCTCGGCGTCCTCGTCGTCCTCGTCCTGCTCCTGGCCCAGGTCTGGACGGAGGTGCTCTGGTACCGCCAGCTCGGTTTCGGCGGCGTCATCGCCACCGAGTGGGGCACGCGCGCCGTCCTGTTCGCCCTCGGCTTCCTCGTCATGGGCGGGGCGGTGTTCTGGAGCCTGAACTTCGGCTACCGGTCGCGCCCCGTGTACGCGCCCTCGACGCAGGAGCAGGCGAACCTCGACCAGTACCGCGAGGCCATCGAGCCGCTGCGCCGCCTGGTGATGATCGTCGGCCCCGCGGTGCTCGGCCTGTTCGCCGGCGCTGCCGCGTCCCAGCAGTGGCAGACCATCCAGCTGTGGATGCACGGGGGGACCGTCGGCAAGACCGACGCCCAGTACGGCATCGACCTGGGCTTCTACCTGTTCACCCTGCCCGGTCTGCGGTTCGTCGTCTCGTTCCTCATGGCCGTGACGGTCCTCGCCGGTATCGGCGCCGTGGCCACCCAGTACCTGTACGGCGGCCTGCGCGTGGGCGGCCCCAGCGGTGGCGCACCGCGCACCACCCGCGCCGCCCGCATCCAGCTGACGAGCATCGCGGCGGTGCTCATGCTGCTCATCGCCGCGAGCTACTGGCTGGACCGGTACTCGATCCTGATGAAGTCGGGGCAGAAGTTCGTCGGCGCCTCGTTCACGGACGTGCACGCGGTGATCCCGTCGAAGGCGATCCTCGCCGGTATCGCGATCTTCGTCGCCGTGATGTTCATCGTCACCGCGATCCGCGGCAACTGGCGGCTGCCCGCCATCGGCGTCGGCCTGATGATCGTCGCCGCGATCGCCGTCGGCGGGATCTACCCCGCCGTCGTGCAGCGGTTCCAGGTGCAGCCGAACCAGCAGGACGCCGAGGCCGAGTACATCCAGCGCAACATCGAGGCCACGCTCGACGCGTACGGCCTCGACGACGTCAAGACGACCGAGTACAACGCGGAGGTCACGGCCGAGGCCGGTGCGCTGCGCGAGGACGCCGACACCACGGCGTCGATCCGCCTGCTGGACCCGCAGATCGTCAGCCCGTCGTTCAAGCAGCTCGAGCAGATCCGCGCGTTCTACGACTTCCCCGACTCGCTGTCGGTGGACCGGTACGAGATCGACGGCGAGAGCCGGGACACCGTCATCGCGGTGCGCGAGCTGTCGCTCGAGGGCCTGGACGCGCAGCAGCGCAACTGGACCAACGACACGACGGTCTACACGCACGGGTTCGGCGTCGTCGCCGCCTACGGCAACACGACCGCCGGGCGGGGCGCGCCGGCGTTCTGGGAGCAGGGCATCCCCTCGACGGGCCAGATGGGCGAGTACGAGCCGCGCATCTACTTCAGCCCCAAGGCGCCGACGTACTCGATCGTGGGAGCCCCCGAGGGCGCGCGGCCGTGGGAGCTGGACTACCCGTCCGACGGCGGCACCGGCGCGGAGAACAGCACGTTCCCGACGCAGGACGTCTCCGCCGGGCCGTCGATCGCCAACCCGTTCACCAAGCTGCTCTACGCGCTGAAGTTCGGCTCCGAGCAGATCGTGTTCTCGGACCGCGTGACCAGCGACTCGCAGATCCTCTACGACCGCGACCCGCGTGACCGCGTCCAGAAGGTCGCTCCCTACCTGACGCTCGACGGACGCGTGTACCCCGCGGTCGTGGACGGCAAGGTCAAGTGGATCGTCGACGGCTACACGACGACGGACCAGTACCCGTACGCGGCGTCGCGATCCCTCGACGACGCGACGACGGACTCGTTGACGGAGACCTCCGAGACGGTGCAGGCGCTCCAGCCGAAGACCGTCAGCTACATCCGGAACTCCGTGAAGGCCACCGTCGACGCCTACGACGGGTCGGTCACCCTGTACGCCTGGGACATCGAGGACCCGATCCTCAAGGCCTGGGACAAGGTGTTCCCGTCGACGCTGGAGCCGCTCTCGTCCATCGACGGCGCGCTCATGAGCCACCTGCGCTACCCCGAGGACCTGTTCAAGGTCCAGCGCAACCTGCTCGCCCGGTACCACGTGACCGATGCCGGTCAGTTCTTCTCCGGCAACGACTTCTGGGCCAACCCGAACGACCCGACCAGCAGCGTGGCCGTGCCGCAGCCGCCGTACTACCTGACGCTGCGGATGCCCGACCAGGACGAGGCCCGCTTCTCGCTCATGTCGTCGTTCATCCCCACGGGCAACAACGCCCGCAACGTGCTGACCGGCTACCTCGCGGTCGACGCGGAGGCCGGCAACGAGGACGGGAAACCGTCGGCGGACTACGGCACGCTCCGGCTGCTCGAGCTGCCACGGGACTCGACCGTGCCCGGTCCGGGCCAGGTGAACAACAACTTCGTCGCCGACCCGGACGTGTCCAACGAGCTCAACATCCTCGGGCGCGGCGACTCCCAGGTGGTCCGCGGCAACCTGCTCACCCTGCCCATGGGCGGCGGTCTGCTCTACGTCCAGCCGGTCTACGTCCAGGCCCGGTCCGGCACCACGTTCCCGCTGCTCCAGCGGGTGCTCGTCGCGTTCGGTGACGACATCGGGTTCGCGGACACGCTCGACGGCGCCCTCGACCAGGTGTTCGGCGGCGACTCGGGTGCCGACGCCGGCGACGCGGGGACAGATCCCGACACGGGCACGCCGCCGACCGACGAACCGACGACGGATCCGACGGCGGAACCGACGGCTCCGCCGACCGACCCCGGGACGGGGACCGGCACGGACGCGACCGCCCGTGCCGACCTCGACCGCGCGCTCCAGCAGGCCTCCGAGGCCATCTCCGACAGCCAGTCGGCCCTGTCGCGCAACGACTTCGCGGCCTACGGCGAGGCGCAGCAGCGACTCGACGACGCGGTGCGGGCCGCCCTCGACGCCGAGGCGCGACTGGGCGAGTGACGTGGTCCGGCCGGTGGTGACGCACGCCACCACCGGCCGGGCGCCCACGATTAGGCGGCCCCTCAGGCGTGGGGTAAGTTGTACTCACCGACGCGGGGTGGAGCAGCTCGGTAGCTCGCTGGGCTCATAACCCAGAGGTCGCAGGTTCAAATCCTGCCCCCGCTACAAATGAAGTTGCAGGTCAGAGGCCCTTTCGCTCAGCAGAGCGAGAGGGCCTCTCTTGTTGATGTGGGCAGAATGTGGGCAGGAACTGCCCCTGAACGTCCGTGGACTTGGTGGGACGAGCCCGTACATCACCTCTGGCCGTGCGTGGTGCACGGTGCGGTGAAGGCGGCTGTAGCAGCGCGGCGCTCCACCTGGCTCTGCGGATTCAGTTGTCGCGTGTGGCCGGGTCTACGGCTTCGGCGCTGTGGTGGAGCCGCGTCCCGGGCGCAACCCCCGCCTCCTCCAGCCGCCAGATGAGCACACCAACGCTGCGCTGCACCTCGCGCCATTGCGATTCGGGGTGCGTCTGGCCGCCGTCACGTGCACGGTGCGCGTCGAAGGACGTCAGGTAGGCCTTCAACCCTGCCCGTAGCAGCATCAGCTCGCGGCTGGTGAGCGTCATTGTGTGCTGGGCGTCGTTGTCCACGCGATCTCCTCGGGTTGCCCCGCGATAGCCGGGACGTCGATGGTAGGTGCCGCCTCGCACGGTTGGAGATAGAGGCCAGAGGGCTTTGGCACCTGGTACGGAGCACCCTCAGGAGGCGTGGAGTCGGCGGACTTCATCGAACTTTGATGCGACGACAACGAGGGATGGCTGCCGGTCAGGCGAGGCTTGTCCGGCGGGCGTGCCTACCGCGCGCGTTACGTGCCCCGCCCGGGGCCCCCGACCTGGGCGGGGCACCGGCACGTCGAGAGACAAGAACAGAGAGTTATCTTCCGCCGAGTCGTCCTGTGATGGGCTGGCTAGGGGTGGTGACCTGATCGTCTGCGGTGCGCGGCGGCGGGCACCGACTCGATGTGACGAGGGCGCTCGTAGCGTCGATTGGCGTCGTCGCGCCTTCGATGGCTCGAGGCTCGATGCGACTGAAGGCGAAAGCAGCGACGCCACCAGTGCGGCCATCAAGCGGCCTGAGAGCTCGGAAGGGCCATACGAGGTCGACCGTGTTGTCGACGGTGACACGGTGCGCGTCCTCGTCGACGGGTCCAGCAGATCCGTTCGTCTGGTCGGGATCGATACTCCGGAGACGAAGGACCCGCGCAAGCCGGTGCAGTGCTTCGGTGATCAGGCGTCGGCGCGCGCGCACGAGCTGCTGGACGACCAGCGGGTGTGGCTGGAGTTCGATCCGACGCAAGGACGCGAAGTCCGCTACGGCCGGCTGCTGGCGTACGTCTGTTCGGCGATTCGACGATGATGAACGAGGTGATGGTGCGCGAAGGACTCGCTCACGAGTACACCTACGACTCGGCCTACGAGTACCAAGGTCTGTACGTCGCGGACGAGCACGCCGCCGATGCTGCGTCCGCAAGGCTTTGGTCGCCGGACGCGTACGCCGGCGACACGGAGCAGTCAGCGACGTAACGTGCTGCGGCCGGCTTCGACGCCCGTCTTCAGTCCTTGGGCGCGGCACCGCCGGCTGCGCGTTCCCACCCCAGTACGTTCGGGTTCGTGAACGTACTCGCGGCGCTCTCGATCAGGGGCACCCAGTGACTGACCAGCTCACCGAGATGAGCCCTCTCGCGTTCCAGCAGCTGGCCGCGGCGCTTGCGATCCGCTCGCTCGGCGCCAAGGTCCAGGCCTATGGGACGGGCCGGGACGGCGGCCGCGACTTCACCTCGCGAGGCATCCTGCAGTGGTCGGCCAATGACTACGCCCGTCAGGACTTCTGGGACGGCTATACGGTCTTCCAGGTCAAGAAGAAGGAGACGCTTGCCGCGACGCCTTCGGTGAATGCAACCTGGCTGATCAGGGAGATCCTGGCCGAGCTCGATACGTGGACGGACCCCGATGGCAGTCGTGGGGAGGCGCCCGACTACCTGGTGTTCGTGAGCAACGTGCCACTCACACCGGTTCCGGCGACCGGCGGTTTGGACTTGCTGCACGAGAAGGTCAGCGAGCACCTGCGAAGGCTGAAGGCCTCCGACAAGGAGGACCCCCCCGACAAGAAGGCGCGTGCTGCCCTTGCGCGCCGCATCCGCGCGTGGCACGTGTGGGACGGCAACCAAATGTGGTCGCTGCTGGACGCGTATCCCGAGATCAGGCGCGGGTACCGCGGCCTGCTCACGGCAGGAGACGTCCTGGCCACGCTCCGGACCGATTCCCTACCCGACACCGACCTGGAGGACGCGCTTCGTCGTCACGCGATGGGCCGGCTCATCGCAGACCGGTATATCTACTTCGACGAGGCCGGCGCGGACGTGGCCGACAAGACCCAGCTTCAAGACATCGTCATCGATCTGCCGGTTGTGGGCTCCGACCTCACGGCGGAGCGCATGATCCTTCGCCACGTAGTGGAGCACGGCGAGCGGAACCTTCGCGCGGGTGGGGCGCTGGTGCCTGCCAGACGGCACATCGTCGTCGCGGCCGGCCCAGGCAACGGCAAGTCGACCGTGAGCCGGTTCCTCGCCCAGATCTACCGCACCGCGATGCTCGACAGCTCTAGCCTGGTGACGGCCCATGCCACCGTCGCCTCGGGCGTTCGCACGGCCTGCGGACGCCTCCGCGTGCCGATGCCGACCAACCGTCGATGGCCCCTCCGGATCGACCTCGCCGAGTACGCGGCGCGATACTCGGGCGAGAAGGAGTCAACGTTGCTGCGTTGGGTCGCAGAGAAGGTCAACGAGACCTCGGCCCTGGGTGACGTGAAGGCGCACCACATGGACTCCTGGCTTCGACGCTGGCCGTGGCTGCTGATCCTGGACGGACTCGACGAGGTCACCTCGGCCATCGTCCGTCGCCGCCTCGTGCAGGACATCGAGGCGTTCGTCGCGGACGCAGACGCTGCTGACGCCGACGTCCTGATGGTCGTCACCACGCGCCCGACGGGCTACGACGAGGCCATCGATCCGGAGTCATTCGAACGACTCAACCTGGCGCGGCTTTCGCCCTCGCAGGCGCTGGCCTACGGGTCCCTGGTTACGGGTGTCCGGCTCCGTGACGAGGCCGAACGTCTGCGGCTCGTCCTCGCCAGGCTGAAGGACGCGGTAGAGAACGAGACCCTTCGACTGCTAATGCAGACGCCGCTGCAGGTGCTGATCCTGACGTTCGTGCTGGAGTCGACGGCCAACTTGCCCACCGACCGCTACGGGTTATTCGACCACTACTACGACACCGTGTTCCGGCGAGAGACCAACAAGTCGAACGACCTGTCGCGACTGCTGCAGCAGCACAAGCCCCATGTCGAGGCACTCCACGAGCTCGTGGGCTTCGAGCTGCAGTGTCGAAGCGAGCGGGCCGACGGCGCAATGGCATCCATGACGCTTCCCGAGCTCGAGGGCCTTGTCCGACAGATCCTGCAGCCGGTGGGCTTCGACGTCGACGGAGACGACGCCACCGTAGTCCAGGGGATTCTCAACGCGGCCACGCTCCGGCTCGTGCTGCTGGCACCCCGCCCCGACGAAGGCATCGGTTTCGAACTGCGATCGCTGCAAGAACTCATGGCTGCTCGATACCTCACCTCGGCCAGCGACACGCTCCTGCCGGCCCTGCGCGTCGCGGCACCCAACCCGCACTGGCGCAACACCTGGATGTTCGCCGCGGGTCGCGTGTTCGCGGGCAGTGATGAGCGGCTGCGAACCGGCATGGTGGACCTCGTGGGGCAGCTGGACAAGGACGCATCGGGACGACTCGCGGAGATCTTGCCGATCGGTCCGACGCTCGCCCTGGACCTGGTCGACGATGGGCTGGCCCGGAGCTTTCCGAACCACCAAGAAGCGCTCCTGAGACAGGGAATGGGCAGCTTGGGCGAGCCGCGGCCTGACGCGCTGGGCATCGCGCGGGCGCTGGTGAGGGCAGCCGACGAGTCGCACCGGCTGCGCGTCATCGTCGCGAACGGGCTCCGCTCGGCGCTAAGCGCCTCCGAGCCGACGGCCAGCTCAGCCGCCGAGGTATGCCAATGCATCGGGCCAGCGGTCGCTGAACTCGGACTCGCCGATGATCTTCGGGGGCTCGCCACGGTCCAGGCCGACCAGGTCGGGCGTAGCGCTGCGACGTTTCCCGAGCGAGGCGACCTTGAGCTCGAGGCAGCGAGCCTCGCAGGTCCGGCCCACGAGAGCCGGCTTCGAGCAGCCGCCAAGGAGCTCCTCGACATGAGCGACCGGCAACACCCCGAGGCGTTCGCAGCGGTGTACGAGGTCTTGAGCGACCTCGAGACCGCCATCGCCCTCGAGTTGGCACTGGAGACCGTGGGCGACTCCGACCTCATCGCCGAGATCCGCGACCATGTCCTTCCCCGGATCCTGCGAAGCCCTGTCGGTAGTGAACTCCGGCGGTTGCTCCAGGGCGCTTAGCCCGAGCGGGTGCGTCGGCGGTGCTGGCTGACGCAGATCCGGAACCCGACCGTCACCACCACGCGACGTCGCCGAATGCCCGCTCGGCGGCGATTACCTGATGGTCCAGCCCATCACGGATGGCGCCGATCGGTGCGCGTCGTCGCTCGATCGTGCGGTCCACCATGCCCACACCCACGGTCCCAGGCCGACTGCGACGACGAGTGCGGGCAGAGCGAGGAGGCCCGCGCGCCCGACCATCGTCTTCTCGTAGGTGTCGATGGGCTGCACCATGGCAGACACCTTGTGCTGCTCTGCGAAGGTGACGAGTCGGGTACGCATCGTGCTTCCGCCGACCGCCGTTACGTCGTACCCGATCGGTCCTCCCACGGCTTTTCGCGATGCCCGGGGCGCCGACCGGAACGAAGACGCCCGGCGGCCGAGTCGAGCCGTGGAATCTTGCCTGGGTCGCGGCGTCATCCGCGGTGATCTTCTGCGGAGCGATGGGCATGGTGATCGACCCGCCGGGTCCGTTGATCGTGATCTCGGTGGGCAAGTTAGCCAGCGCCCACCACGTGAAGGCCGGTGAAGGGCTGGGCCGTTGCGGTCAGCTCGTTTGCGCGCGGCCCATCACGAGCGTTTCGGGCGAGGGCCCGAACGTGGGGAGCGGCGGGGAAGACGCTTGGGCGTTGCTGATCCGTTCGGCCGCGTCGCGATAGTGCTCGAGAGTGCGCTGGTGCAGCGCCGGAGTTACCGAAACGCTCGTGCCACGCAGCTTCGCCGCCGCGTACTCCGGGAGGTCAGTGATCTGTTCTCCGGTCAGATTGGCGGCTCGGATGCGAACGTGCCCCGAGCTGGCGAGTCGGTCGTAGGTCATTGCGTTCCAGGCCCCGATCTGCGCCATCGTGTCGACCGCCCCGTTGAGCACTTCGCCTGTGGATCGGCTGGTGCGAGAGCGGCCAGCGGATTCCACGAGTGGCGCGATCTCCGCAAGGAGGTGCCGCGCGGCCGTCGTGTCAGTGCGGACTATCGAGTCACCCGGTCCGGGGGAGATGACGTCGTGGAGATCGCCAAGCACGCGCTGCCATGCTCTGGCGCGGACGATCTGCGGAACGCGCGCGAGTTCCGGGCTGTCCGCCACGTGACGCAGGTCGACGCCGTGGAAGGCGGCACAGTGCGCGTTGACGGCGAGCCCAATGCTGGCGAAGTCGTGCAGGGTCGCAAGGGAGTAGTCGGGATGCGTGAGGGACCCCCATGCCGATCTGCGCAATCTGGTGATCCGATCCGACAGCTCGGTGATCGGGTCGAAGAGGCGCACCGGTGGGTTCGCCAGCCCGATGTCGTCGAGCGGCCCGGCGCCCGTCCGATCCTTCGACCGGTGCACGGCCTGTGCCGCCCACGCCCTCGACTCCTCGAACGCCGGGAGCCAACGTCGCACGTTCGACCAGTGAGCGCCGGCTTGGCCCGCACGTAAGCCGAGTGTCTCGGAGCAGCTCAGCGCGGCTCCAGTCAGGTCGGCGACGCGGCCTAGCGCACGTCGTCGAGCGCCAAAGTCCCACACCACGGGGCCGTCGGGAGAGCGCGAGATCCCCTTGCCATCGGTATGGGTCGCCAGGAGGTCGATGGCTGCGCCGAGCGCCTTGGCGGCGTACGCCCACGGGTGGTCGATAGGCGTCGGTGTCGACGGCAGCCGGTGGTCCTTGTCCTCGAGGGTCGGGATGGACGTGACCATTCGTAGGGCGGCGTACTCGACGGGGTCAGTGCCGTCTCGCGCTGAGCTGGTGCCATAGATCGTGGAGACCCTCGCAGGGTCGACCAGGTGCCAGACGTGCCTCTCAATCGCGTCCAGCAGTCCATGGAAGGACGCCACCGCCAGGTGAGCCTCGGTGAGGTCGTTGTACGGATGTGCCTGCGTCTGAGCTGCCCCGTCATGGACGTGCCGCGCGGCCTGCTGCATGAGTGTTCCGTACGTGGTCACAACCGGAGCCCGGAAATCGTCGCGCGAGCGCTTTGCAGGCGATGCTCGACGCGCGTCAGGCACGAGAGCTCGGCGCTGTCGATCTGCCGTTCCGCGAGGACGTGGCTGACTTCAAGCGCGGTTCCGACCAGTCTCAGGACTACGCCGCACGCCGCATCTCGGTCCTCGCCCGGCCGCAGCGGACCGAGATCCGCCGCCGGTGCGCCCGCGCCCACATCGTCGTGCAGCCATTCCAGCTCATCGCGTGCCTCACGTAGGTCCATCGCGACGAAGGCGAGCTGGACACTCTCGGCGAACTGACCGACAAGGCTGAGCCGCAGCGCCGAGTGACCGGCGGTGTAGAGGAGCGACCACAGTCCCGCCCACGTTGCGGGCGTCCGTCCGAGCAGCGCACCCGCTGGTGCATCCCATCCCATGGACATCGTTCCTCCCGACATGTGCACTGGTCCGCTTCACTTCGCGAGCCTGCTGCGCCGCCGGGTGGCTCAACGTGCTCGGCACCCAGCTTGTTGACGACCGGTCACAAGCAGGTACGCGGGACGGTCTGCAAGACGCGGTCGGAGTCGCGCCCGACGTAAGCGTTCAGCCGGGTCCGCACCCCGAACCAGTCCGGCCTACTTGATGCGACTCCGACTGCGGCGTTCGCAGGCCGCGGCCGGGTCCGACGGTGGCGACGGTGGGCAGGCACGGCAACGACCCCCGGATCCCCGTGCGCGGGCAGCAGGCGGCCACCCCGTCGATGAAGTTTCGATGCAGGTTGCCCTCTAGGACCTACAGGTCCCAGGTGTGAGGCCCTCAGCACGTCGACAGTTCTGACGGAACCGTTCTCGAGGAGCTCGCATGCATCCCGCCCTTGTCCGACTGCCCGCCGTCGTGGCGCTCGCCGCGTCCCTGACCGCCTTCCCGGCTTTGGCCTTCGCGACGCCGCCCAGCGTCGGCGCCGTGCCCCAGGGCGCCAGTTCAAGCTCGGACCCCGGAGCGGAGCCTCACGACCCCGCGACACCGTCCACACACGACATGGAGGGCATGGAGGCCACAGACGACATGGAGGGCATGCCGGACATGGAGGGGATGGACCACGGTGGCGCGGACGTGGGGACCGGCGACGAGCCGGCCGGCGAGCACAGCGAGCACAACCCGAGCACTGAGGACGGCGGTGGCCACGCAGACGCGGCCCCGCCGACGTCCCGCCCGCGCGTGGCCGTGCTGTCGGCCTTCGCCGGCGTGAACGCGGTTGTGCTGGTCACCGCTGCGGTGCTCCGCCGCCGGGACGGCGATCGCCCCCGCCACCGGCCCCGCCCGGCCGCCACCCCCACCGCTGCCTGACCCTCGCGAAGGACACCCCGATGACCACGCTCACTCCGCCGCCACCCGAGCTCGACGTCGTCGACCCGGACGTCACGCCGGGCCCGGACCTGACCCCGCCGCCGGTGGGCCGCAACCTCATGACGATCCCGTGGATCGCCCGGTCGCTGCGGTCCGGCTGGTACCCGAAGATCTTCCAGATCCCGGTCGCTGCGGTCTTCGGACTGGTCGCCTACCAGCTGCTCGTCGGACCCGACGTGGCCCACGAGAACGCCGGCACCGCGTTGATGTGGGTGCTGTGGTGGCCGGTCATCCCGATCGTGTTCGTGCTGCTCGGCCGGTTCTGGTGCGCCGTGTGCCCGTTCGGGGCGATCTCGGACTTCGCGCAGAAGTGGGTCGGGGTCAACCGGCCTGTGCCGAACTTCCTGAAGAACTACGGCATCTGGATCATCGACGCCTCGTTCCTCGCCATCACGTGGGCCGACCACGTCTGGGGCGTCGTCGAGTCGCCGTGGGGATCCGGCGTGCTGCTCCTGCTGCTGACCACCGCCGTCATCGCCTCCGGGGCCCTTTTCCAGCGCCGCACGTTCTGCCGGTACCTGTGCTTCCTCGGCGGGCTGTCCGGCAACTACGCCCGCACCGGCATGGTCGAGCTGCGCGCCGACTCCGGGATCTGCAAGACGTGCAAGGCCAAGGCCGTCTGCTACAACGGCAACGACAAGGTCGCCGGCTGCCCGTTGTTCACGTTCCCCCGCACGATGGAGGACTCCGCGAACTGCAACCTGTGCGCGAACTGCATCAAGTCCTGCCCCAACGACGCGATCCAGGTGCGGCTGCGCAAGCCCACCAGCGAGCTGTGGTTCATCACCAAGCCCAAGATCGAGCAGTCGATGCTCGCCATGGCGATCATGGGCATCGTCCTGATCCAGAAC
>NZ_JABMCI010000067.1 GCF_013359775.1 Cellulomonas humilata
AACTCGACAGCGTTACGGCGGTCATAGCGAAGGGGAAACGCCCGGTCCCATTCCGAACCCGGAAGCTAAGCCCTTCAGCGCCGATGGTACTGCACTCGCCAGGGTGTGGGAGAGTAGGACGCCGCCGGACATCATTCAGAAAGAGCCACCCCTACGGGGGTGGCTCTTTCTGTTTCCCGGGCGGCTTTCCTGTGCGGTCTCGGGATCCCCTCGGGAGTGCGTCCGTGCAGGTCAGAGGAGTGACTCGACCGTGTCGGCGAGCGTCTCGACCGGCAGTCGGCCGTCGAGGACGAGCGTGGCGCCGCGCCGCAACAATGGTTCGACGGTGCTGACGTATTCCGTGATCTGCGCGCGTTCGGCCGCACTCCTTCCGTAGGGGTTGGTCGTCCGCGTGGCGACGCGCGTGAGCAGGACGTCGAGCGGTGCGGTGAGCAGGACGACGTGCTCGAGGCGGTCGTAGAAATGCCTTTGGTTCTCCACCGCGCCCGAGATCACGACGTGGTCGTGGGTGGCGAGCAGGTGCGCGACCCGGAGTTCGTCCCAGGTGCCGTCAGAAGGAGCCCGCACCCAGGGGTGCGGGCTCCTTCTGTCGAGACGCCGGGTCCGGGTCAGCCGGCCTCGAAGACCACCACGCCCAGCGGGGGGACGCGGATCGACGCGGAGTACGGGCGGCCGTAGTGCGGCTCGGGCAGGGCCTCGATCTCGCCCAGGTTGCCCACGCCGGAGCCGCCGTACGCCTCGGAGTCGGAGTTGAAGATCTCGCGCCACCGGCCGCCGCGGGGCAGCGCCAGGCGGTAGCCCTCGTGGGGGATGCCCGCGAAGTTGACCACCACGGCGACGGGCGGGGAGTCGTACCCCTTGCGCAGGTAGGCGAGGGTGTTGCGGAAGGCGTCGTCGGAGTCGATCCACTCGAAGCCGTCGGGCGAGTGGTCCAGCTGCCAGAGGGCCGGTGTCTCCTTGTAGACCCGGTTGAGGTCCGCGACGGAGCGCATGACGCCCTGGTGGGCCGGGTCGTCGAGCGCGTGCCAGTCGAGGGAGCGGGACTCGGCCCACTCGGTCTGCTGCGCGAACTCGGAGCCCATGAAGAGCAGCTGCTTGCCGGGGTGGGTCCACTGGTAGCCGAGCAGCAGGCGCACGCCGGCGAGCTTCTGCCAGTGGTCTCCGGGCATCCGCTCGTACAGGGATCCCTTGCCGTGTACGACCTCGTCGTGGCTGATGGGGAGCACGAAGCGCTCGGAGTAGGCGTAGACCATCGAGAAGGTGATCTCGTTGTGGTGGTAGCGCCGGTGGACGGGCTGCTCGGCCAGGTAGCGGAGCGTGTCGTTCATCCAGCCCATGTTCCACTTCAGGCCGAACCCGAGGCCGTTGCCGTCGGTGGGGGCGGTGACGCCCGGCCACGCGGTCGACTCCTCGGCGATCATCATGATCCCGGGGGTGCGCCGGTAGGCCGTCGCGTTGGCCTCCTGGAGGAACGAGATGGCATCCAGGTTCTCGCGGCCGCCGTACTGGTTGGGCCGCCACTGGCCGGGCTTGCGCGAGTAGTCGAGGTAGAGCATCGACGCGACGGCGTCGACGCGCAGGCCGTCGACGTGGAACTCCTCGAGCCAGTAGGTGGCGTTGGCGACGAGGAAGTTGCGCACCTCGGACCGGCCGAAGTTGAAGACGTAGGTGCCCCAGTCGGGGTGCTCGCCGAGCAGCGGGTCGGGGTGCTCGTACAGCGGGGTGCCGTCGAACTGCGCGAGCGACCACTCGTCCTTGGGGAAGTGGGCGGGGACCCAGTCGACGATCACGCCGATGCCGGCCTGGTGCAGGGTGTCGACGAGGTGACGGAAGTCGTCGGGGTGCCCGAACCGTGAGGTCGGGGCGAAGTACGACGACACCTGGTAGCCCCAGGAGCCCCCGAACGGGTGCTCGGCGACGGGCAGCAGCTCCACGTGGGTGAAGCCGAGCGACGCGACGTGCTCGGTCAGCTGCTGCGCCAGGTCGCGGTAGGACAGCCCGACGCGCCAGGAGCCGAGGTGGACCTCGTACACGCTCATGGGTGCCGTGTGCGGGTCGCGGGCGCTGCGGGCGGTGAGCCAGGCGGCGTCGGACCACTCGTAGCGGGACTCGATGACGACGGACGCGGTCGCGGGCGGGATCTCGGTCCCCTGAGCCAGCGGGTCCGCCTTCTGGCGCCACGACCCGTCGTTGCCCAGCACCTCGAACTTGTAGCGTGCGCCGGCACCGACGCCGGGTGCGAAGACCTCCCACACCCCGCTGTCGCCGAGCGAGCGCATGGAGTGCGACGCGCCCTGCCAGTAGTTGAAGTCGCCGACCACGCGGACCGCGCGGGCGTTCGGGGCCCAGACCGCGAACGACGTGCCGTTCACGTCCCCGAGCTCCCCCGGGTAGCTGCGCGTGTTGGCGCCCAGGACGGTCCACAGCTGCTCGTGCCGGCCCTCGCGCACCAGGTGGCGGTCCAGCTCCTGCACCGTGGGCAGGAAGCGGTACGGGTCGTCGACGACGGAGGCGTGGCCGTCGTACGTCACCTCGAGCCGGTAGTCGGGGACCACCGCACCCGGGAGCACGGCCACCCAGACGCCGTCCTGCTCGTGCCGGGCGGCGACGCGTGACGTCGAGGTGGTCACGACGACCGACTCGGCCAGCGGGCGCAGGGTGCGGATGGTGACGCCGCCCCCTCCGACGTGCGGGCCGAGGACGTCGTGCGGTGCGTAGTAGGCCCCGTGGGCGACTGTGCGAAGGGTGTCGGCGTCGACGGGGACCGGGGACGGTGCGGCCGGGCTCATGCCCCTACCCAACCACCCGCAGGGGTTCCGCGCAGGACGGTCGCCCCGGTGACCTGCGTCTCAGGCACCGTCAGGCGTCGGCGGCCGGTGCTGTCGTCGTCGTACCGCGTGCGACCAGGCGGGGGAGGGGGGCCGTGTAGGAGCGGACGGTGCCGGAGGCGAGCAGGTTCAGGACGCAGTCGGCCACCTGGACCCCCATGGCGTGCACGTCCAGGCTCATGGCCGACAGGGCGGGGTGCGAGAGGCGGCAGAGGGCCGAGTCGTCCCACGCGAGCAGCGACAGCCGCTCGGGGACGGCGATGTCCATCTCGTGCGCGACGCCGAGTCCCGCGACGGCCATGACGTCGTTGTCGTAGATGATCGCCGACGGCGGCGTGCCCCGACCGAGCAGGACGCGGGTGGCGCGGGTGCCGGACTCCTCGCCGTAGTCGCCCTCGACCACCACGCCGTGCGCCCCGAGGCGTGCGCACTCGCCCATGAACGCGTCCGTGCGGGCCTGCGTGTGGGCCAGGTGGCGCGGGCCGCTGACGCGGGCCAGGCGACGGTGCCCGAGGCCGACGAGGTGGGTGACCGCGGTCCGCATCGCCTGGGCGTTGTCGATCCACACGTTGGCGAACGGAAGGTCGGGACGCGGTCCGCCGACGACGACGGTGGGGATGCCGAGCTCCGCCAGGACGTCGAGCCGCGCGTCCTCGAGCGCCACGTTGACCACGACGACGCCGTCGACCAGCTTGCCCTCGCCCCAGCGTCGGTAGGTGCGGATCTCGGCGTCGTGGTCGGGCACGACGTGCAGGAGCAGCGACCGCCCCTCGACCGCGAGCGATTCCTCGATGCCACCGATGAGCTCCATGAAGAAGGGCTCGAAGCCGAGCATCCGGGCGGGCCGAGCCAGGACCAGGCCCACCGCGTCGAGACCATTCGCCATGGTCGCGAGCGTACCTGCGGTGGGCTCCCGGTCAGGCCGGCGACTGGGTGAGGTCACGCGCACCGAGCCGGGGCACCACCACGTCGTTCGCGGACCGCAGCACGGGTTCCCGGGTGAGCTCGGCGGGATCGAACCGGGCCCGCGTGCGCACGAGGAAGGACGCGGTGCCGCCCGCGGGGATGTCGACCAGGGCGGTGTCGACGATCGCGTCGGGGTCGACGCGGTCGACGAGCAGCGTGACGTCCCGCGCGAGCGAGGTGGCCGTGACGTCGACCCGGTAGCCGTCCTGGACCGGCGTCACCGACGCGCGCAGCGGAGCCGGGTCGAGGGCCAGGTCGACGTCCTCGACCCACGTGTGGACCGCCTGGAGCGAGCCGAGCCGGACGACGAGCACCTCGTGCGCCGGGTCGTCGGGGGTCGCGACCGTCGTCGGCAGGGCGAACTGCCCCACCGACCACGCACCGACGGCGAGCGCGAGGTCCTCCTCCGCCAGCACGGTGCCGTCGAGACGCTGGCGGGACAGCCGGACGACGCCTTGCCAGATGACGGGGGTCTCGTTGACGACCGCCAGGACCTCGCGGCCCTCGCGCGGCTGCACGGTCAGCAGGCGGGTGGCGTACGCCGACCGCAGGGCGTACCAGAGGGGCTTGCGGCGCTCGTCGCCGTCGATCGCGGACCACGAGGTCACCGGCCAGCAGTCGTTGAGCTGCCAGACGATCGCGCCCGCGGTCCGGGGCCACCAGGAGCGGTAGTGCTCGATGGCGAACTGCACGGCGCGCGCCTGGTTGAGCTGGGTGGCCCAGTGCCAGTCGGCGAAGTCGTCGGGCACGCCCAGGTGCGGCTCCAGGCCGCGGTCGAGCTTGCCGTTGCCGTCCTCCGCCTTCTGGTGCAGCAGGAAGGCCGGGTCGTCCTTGGTCAGCGGGCCTCCGTCGACCGCGTGCACGGCGCGGGTCAGGGTGGCCCACGTGGGCGGTCCCTGGAACCCGAACTCCGAGCAGAAGCGCGGGACCTCGTCGCCGTAGACGCGGTAGTCGACGCGGTTCCACACCTCCCACTGGTGGTGCGTGCCGTGGTCGGGGTCGTTGGGGTGCACGTCCTCGAGGGCGAAGCCGGGGGAGTACGGGCTGCCGTCGGCGTAGGGCCGGGTGGGGTCGAGCTCGGCGACGACGTCCTTGAGCAGCTCGGTGGCGTAGCGGAACCCCCAGGTGCGCCCGTCGAGCGCCTCCTGCCAGTTCCAGTCCATGAACCCCCAGAGGTTCTCGTTGCCCCCGTTCCAGAGCACGAGGGACGGGTGCGGGGTCAGGCGGGCGACGTTCTCGCGGGCCTCCGCCTCGAGCTCGTCCCAGAGCGGCTGCTCCTCCGGGTAGGCCGCGCAGGCGAGCAGGAAGTCCTGCCACACCAGCAGCCCGCGTTCGTCGCAGAGCTCGTAGAAGTCCTCGGACTCGTAGATCCCGCCGCCCCAGATGCGCAGCAGGTTGAGGTTGGCGTCGACCGCCTGGTCGAGCCGGTGCGCCAGGCGCTCGCGGGTGATCCGGGTGAGCAGGTGGTCGTCGGGGATCCAGTTGGCGCCCTTGACGAAGATCGGGCGGCCGTTGATCCGGAACGTGAAGGCGGTGCCGTCCTCGTCCGCGCTGGTGTCCAGCTCCACCGTGCGGAAGCCGATCCGCCGGGTCCACGTGTCCAGGGGCTCCTCGGAGGCCGGGCCGGCGAGGGCGACGACGAGCTCCGCCAGCGGCTGGGCGCCGTGGCCGACCGGCCACCACAGCGGCGCGTGCGGGACCTCGAGCGCGACGACCGCGGCGCTGCGCGTGCCCGGCACGGTGACGGTGACGTCCGCGCCGGCGACGTGCGCGCGCACGGTCAGCGGCCTGTCGCCGCCGGGCAGCCCGGAGCGCTCGACGTCGACGTGCACCTGGACGTGACCGGTGCCTGCGGCGTCGACCGTGACGAGCGGGCGGACGGCCGCGAGGCGTGCGTGGGTCCAGCGCTCGACGCGGACCGGTCGCCACAGGCCCGCGGTCTGGAGGTCCGGTCCCCAGTCCCAGCCGAACGAGCAGGCCATCTTGCGGACCATGTTGAACGGCTGGTCGTACGCGAGCGGGCGGGCACCGAGGCGTGCTGCCTCCGCCTCGGCGTGCACGAGGGCCGACGAGAGCGCGACGGTGAGCCGCTGGGTGGTGGGCCGGAGCCGGGTTCGGACGTCGAACCGGTAGGAGCGGTGCTGGTTGGCGGTGCGACCGATCACGTGTCCGTCGAACGCGACGGTGGCGACGGTGTCGATGCCGTCGAACACGAGGTCGACGCGCTCGTCGGGTGCGGCCGGGGCGAGGTCCAGGTCGCGCTCGTACGCCCAGTCCGTGCGGCGCATCCAGGCGAGCTCCTCCTCGTGGCGGTCCAGGTACGGGTCGGGGATCAGCCCCGCCTCGAGCAGCGCGGTGTGGCTGGTGCCCGGCACGCGGGCGCGGACGCGGCGGCCGACGAGATCGGCGGGGACGGGGCCGGCGACGGCGGTCAGCGTCCAGCCGTCGTAGAGGTCCTGGGTGTGCATCGTCGAGCTCCTGGGTCCGGGGGTCCGGCGCGTGTCCGCCGCATCCTCGCGACGCACGTCGTCGGCTCCCCACGCGAGGGGCCGATCGTCTGGCAAGTACCCTGGACCCATTCTTAGACAACTGAATAAAGTAAGTCAATGACGCAGGTAGCGTGGCGCCGTGAGCGACGACACCACACGCACCGTGCCCGCCGACCTGATCCACCTGCGCGCCTCGGGCGTGAGCGTGGTGGTGGACCTGACCGGCGGCACCCTGCCGCGGGTCCTGCACTGGGGGAGCGACCTCGGTGACCTCGACGCCGCCGCGCTGGACGCCGCGCGCAGTGCCTGGCGACCGGTGCCGCACGGGTTCCCCGTCGACGGCGAGGTCGAGATCGCGGTGCTGCCGCAGGAGTCGGCCGGCTTCCTGGGCACCCCCGGTCTGGTCGGGAGCCGGGCGGGGCAGGACTTCTCGACGCAGTTCGCGGTCCGCACGCACGACGTCGCGACGACCGACGACGGCACGCAGCGACTGACCGTGCACGCGGTCGACGACGCCGCCCGCCTGGCCCTCACGCTGGTGCTCGAGCTGACCGCGCACGGCCTGGTCCGCCAGCACGCGGTGCTGACCAACGACGCGGACGACGTCTACGGGCTCGACGGGCTCCTGCTGACGCTTCCGGTGCCCGCCGTGGCCACCGAGCTGCTCGACTTCTCCGGCCGTTGGGCACGGGAGCGCAGCCCGCAGCGCACCGCGTTCACGCACGGCACCCGCCTGCGCGAGAACCGGCGCGGACGTACCGGGTACGACTCGGCGTTCGTGCTGGTGGCCGGCACCCCCGGGTTCGCGAACCGCACGGGTGAGGTCTGGGGCCTGCACACCGCGTGGTCCGGCAACCACCGGTCGCTGGCCGAGCGCAGCCACTACCACTCCGGTCTGCTCGGCGGCGGCGAGCTGCTCGGGTCCGGGGAGGTCCGGCTGGGTCGCGGGGAGTCGTACACCAGCCCCTGGGTCTACGGGTCGTGGGGGGTCGGGCTCGACGCGTTGGCGGGCCGGTTCCACGCCTGGATGCGCGCGCGCCCGCAGCACCCGCGCTCGCCGCGGCCGGTCACGCTCAACACCTGGGAGGCGGTCTACTTCCAGCACGACCTCGGCCGGCTGACCGCGCTCGCGGACGCCGCGGCCGCCGTGGGCGCGGAGCGGTTCGTGCTGGACGACGGCTGGTTCGGCGACCGGCGCGACGACACCCGAGCCCTGGGCGACTGGTACGTGTCGGCGGACGTGTGGCCGCAGGGTCTGCACCCGCTGGTCGAGCACGTCACCGGGCTCGGGCTCCAGTTCGGCCTCTGGGTGGAGCCCGAGATGGTCAACCCCGACTCCGACCTGGCCCGCGCGCACCCCGACTGGATGCTGCGCGTGCCGTCGCGGCTGCCCCGGGAGGCGCGGCACCAGCAGGTGCTCGACCTGGCCGTCCCCGAGGCCTTCGCGCACATCCTCGAGCGGCTCGACGCGCTGCTCACCGAGTACCCGATCGGGTACCTGAAGTGGGACCACAACCGCGACCTGGTCGACGCGGGCCACGGGGGAGCACCCGGCGTGCACGGGCAGACCGTGGCGATCTACCGGCTGCTCGACGAGCTGCGGGCGCTGCACCCGGGCGTCGAGATCGAGTCCTGCTCGTCCGGCGGCGCGCGCGTGGACCTCGAGGTCCTCCAGCGGACCGACCGCGTCTGGGCCAGCGACTGCATCGACGCGCTCGAGCGGCAGCAGATCCAGCGCTGGACCAACCTGCTGATCCCGCTGGAGCTGATCGGCGCGCACATCGGGTCCGGCCACGCGCACAGCACCGGCCGGCGCCACGAGCTGCCGTTCCGGGCGGCGACGGCGCTGTTCGGGCACCTCGGGATCGAGTGGGACCTGAAGGAGGCCGACGACGCCGAGCGCGCCGACCTGGTGTCGTGGATCGCGCTCTACAAGGCCGTGCGGCAGCTGCTGCACTCGGGGACGTCCGTGCACGCGGACGTCGTCGACCCGGTGCTGGCGGTGCACGGGGTGGTCGCGCGGGACCGCGCGGACGCGCTGTACGCGGTCGCCATGACGGGTCGGTCGACGAACACCGCCCTGCCGCGCGTGACGCTCCCGGGCCTCGACCCGGACGCGCTGTACGACGTGCGCCCGCAGGCGCCGGGTGACGCGGTCGACCACGCGCCTGCGTGGTGGTCCCCCGAGGGCGTGCGGCTGCCCGGACGGCTGCTGTCCGGGGTGGGCCTCGAGGCGCCCCTCCAGCTGCCGGAGCGCATCGCGCTGGTGCGGGCGACGCGCGTGTGACGCACGACGGGGCGGCCGGGACCGGCCGCCCCGTCGGCTACTTCGTCGCGCCCGAGGTGAACCCGTTGTAGATGTACCGCTGGAGGAACAGGAAGAGCAGCAGGATCGGGATGATCGTGATGACCACGCACGCGCAGATGGCTTCCCACTGCGAGCCGTACGGCCCCTTGAACGCGAAGAGTGCCGTGGAGACCGGGAGCGTGTCCGGGTCGTTCAGGTAGAGGTACGGCAGGTAGAACTCGTTGTAGATGCCGATGCCCTTGATGATCACCACGGTGGCGATCGCCGGCTTGAGGTTGGGCAGGATGATCTGGAAGAAGATCCGCAGGTGGCCCGCGCCCTCGATCATCGCGGCCTCGTCCAGCGAGCGCGGGATGCTGCGCATGAACTGCACGAAGATGTAGATCGAGACGATGTCCGTCCCCATGAAGAGCAGGATCAGCGCCCACCGCGACCCGTAGAGCCCCAGGCCGTTGATGATCTGGAACGTGGCCACCTGCGTGGTGACGCCGGGGACCAGTGTGGCCAGCAGGAACAGGATGAGGACCGTGCTGCGGCCCCGGAACCGGAACCGGTCGAGCGCGTACGCCGTCCCGGCGCCGATGAAGATGGTGCCGATGATGGCGGCGACGAAGATCAGCGCCGTGTTGAAGAACGCCAGCGCCATGCCGCCCCGCGTGAACGCGAGCGCGTAGTTGTCGAAGTTGAGCCAGTTCTCGGGCGGCTGGAACGGGTTCGTCGAGAGGAACTCCTGGTTCGTCTTGAACGACCCGAACAGGATCAGCCCGAGCGGCAGGAGCGTGGCGATCGAGGCGATGACGAGCGTGACGTACTTGGTCGTCCCGGCGGCGAAGGTCTTCACGTGAGGTCCACCTCCTCCTCGGGGACGAGCTTGCGCTGGAGCCAGGTGACCAGCAGGACGAACAGCAGCAGCACGACGGCCATCGCGGACGCGAGCCCGACCATGTTGCGCTGGAAGGCCATCCACACGGTCCGGATGACGAACGTCTCCGTCCCGTTGGCGCCGTTGGTCATGACGAACGGGATCTCGAAGACCGACAGCGAGCCGGAGATGCCGAGGATGAAGGCCAGGCCGACGATGGGCCGGATCGACGGCAGGATGATCGACCAGAACTCGTGCCAGCGGTTGGCGCCGTCGAGGGCGGCCGCCTCGTAGATCTCCGAGTTGATGGACTGGATCGCGCCCAGGAACATCACGAACGTCAGACCCGTGTACCGCCAGACGGAGACGGCGGCGAGCGAGTAGTTGGCGACGTCCGGGTCACCCGTCCACTGGTGGATGAGGCTCTCGAGACCGGTGTTCAGCAGCACCGTGTCGAGGCCGCCGCCCGGCTTGAGGAAGTTGAGGAAGATCAGGCCGATGGCGACGCCGTTGATGAGGTACGGGAAGAACAGGATGCCCTTCCACATGTTCTTGAAGCGGACCTTGAACGACAGGATCGTCGCGAAGTACAGGGCGAGCGCCATCTGCACGAGCGAGCCGACGATGTAGAACAGCGAGACGTAGAAGACCCGCAGGTTGTCCGGGTCGGTGAAGACCTCCACGTAGTTGTCGAGGCCGATGAAGTTCTTGGTCTTGTCCAGCCCGTCCCAGTCGGTGACCGAGTACCAGAACATGTTGATCACGGGCGTGTACGTCAGGAGCAGCAGCAGCCCGATCGGGACGAGCAGGAACAGGTAGGGCGTGAGCCGGCGGTACCACGCGGAGCGGGAGCCCGCCCCACCCGGAACCTTCCGGGTGGGGCGCGCCAGGTCCGGCTCCGCCGCGTTCGCGGCGACCTGGCCGGTGACGCTGGAGGATGCGGTGGTCATGGTGTCCTCAGGCGCCGGCGTCGGCGCGTCCCTCGGCCCACTTGGCGTTCAGGTCGTCGAAGATCTGCTCCTTGGTGCGGGCACCGGAGCGGGCGTCGTCGATGATCTGGAGGCGGTACTTGGGATCGGTGGTCACGATGCCCGACGCGGTGTCGATGTCCGCGAACAGCGACTCCTTGCCCTCGGGGGCGGGGTTCATCGTGATGAGCTCGACGTCCTCCATGAAGCTTGCGAGCGCGGCCGGGACCGCCCCGTCGATCATCGGCGAGAGGCCGACCTCTGCCTCGGAGTAGCCCGACTCGTGGTTGAACCAGTCGATCCACGCCCGGGCGGTCGCCTTGTTCTTCGAGTTCACGTTGATGCCGAGGTTGTAGTCGCCACCCGCAACCGCGTGGAACTTGCCGTCGACCTGGACGGGGATCGGCATGTAGCCGATGTCCTCCGGGTCGGCGCCCGCCGCCTCGGCGGCCGCAGCCATCTGCGGGATGGCCCACGAGCCGAGCTGCATCGTCGCGATCTCGCCGACGCCGATCATGCGCTTGGAGCCCTCCCAGTCGGTGGTGGTCGGGTCCGCCTCGGTGAGGCCCTGGGCGACGGCGTCATAGAGCGTGCCGTCCGTGGCGCCGTAGTCGGAGTCGTCCGTCCACGGCGTGTCGGACTGCGTCATCTCGTTGATGGCGTCCGGGTTCGCCGTGACCGCGCCGCGCCAGCCGTCCCACTGCGAGAGCGCCCACGAGTCCTTGTAGTTGGTGTAGAGCGGGGCGACCGCGATGCCCTTGTCCTTGATGGCCTGGAGGTCGTCGAGGTACTCCTGCGGGGTGGTCGGGAACTCCGTGACCCCGGCCTCCTCCCACACGCGCTTGTTGTAGAGGACTCCTTGGACGTTGCCGACGACGGGGATGCCGTAGGTCTTGCCCTCGAAGGACTTGTCGTTGATCCAGCGGTACTCCTTCTCCATCTCGGCCTGGTCGCCGAGCGGCTCGAAGAAGTCGGGCAGCTGGTCGGGGGTGACCGAGCCCGGGATGGCCAGGACGTCGCCGTACTCGTCGGTGTTCATCCGGGTCTTGATGGTGCCCTCGTAGTCCTTGACGCCCTCGACCTTGACGTCGGTGACCTCCGGGTACTTGGCCTTGAACTCCTCGACGTACTTGTCGAACGTGCCGTCCTCCACGCGGTCCGTGCGCCACGTCAGGACGGTGATCGAGCCCGAGGGGGTGCCGTCGTCGGCAGCCTCGTCTTCGTCACCGCTCGCGCCGCCCGAACAGGCGGCGGTGAGGGCAAGGATCGAGGTGGCGGCCGCCATCGCCATCAGGCGTGTGCGTCGCTTCTGAGGGAACATCGTTGATCCTCTCGTCGTGCCGGCACCTCCGCGTGCCGACCGGGGTCTGATGAGGCAGAGCGGCCCGGGGGCCGAGCCGCTGTGCTCCGTGTGGCATTCTTAGGCAAGTGAACAAAGTAAGTCAACGGGCGTGTCGTGGGCACGGCCGTCCGTTCCCGGATCGTTATGGTGTGCGACGAGGGGGACACCCCATGGAGGAGGACGGGTGAGCGGCTCCCAGCCGGGTCTCGGCGCCGCGCACGCGAGCAGCCGGTCGGCGATCCTCGACCTCATCCGGGCCGCCGGCACGATCAGCCGCGTCGAGCTCACGCGCGCGACCGGCCTCACGGCCGCCACCATCTCCACCGTCGTCCGGCGACTGATCGACGACGGCCTCGTGCTGGAGGTCGGCCGCGCCGAGTCCACCGGCGGCAAGCCCCGCATGCTCCTCCAGCTGGACCCGTCGGCGCGCTACGCCATCGGCGTCCACCTGGACCACGCCGGCATCACCTA
The DNA here is from genome assembly GCF_013359775.1 of Cellulomonas humilata. Classification (GTDB taxonomy): domain Bacteria; phylum Actinomycetota; class Actinomycetes; order Actinomycetales; family Cellulomonadaceae; genus Cellulomonas; species Cellulomonas humilata. Next base: position 12,235 of record NZ_JABMCI010000067.1, read on the forward strand.
CGTCATCGCCAACCTCGGTGGCGCGATCGTCGCCCGCTGGCGCCGGCCGGGCGCGGGCTCGGACGACCCGCGCGAGGTCGTCGCCCGCATCGCCGCCGAGATCCGCACCACGGTGACGCGCGTGGGCGTCGACCCGGCACGCATCCTCGGGCTGGGCGTCGTCTCGCCCGGTCCCATCTCCGCGTCGACCGGCATGACGCTCACCCCGCCCGTGATGCAGCGCTGGACCGAGTTCCCGCTGGGCGCCGCGCTCGAGGAGGCCATCGGCCTGCCCGTGCTGCTGGACAACGACGCCACCGCCGCGGCGATCGGCGAGTACTGGTCGGGCGGCATCTCGACCGGGTCGGCGTTCGCCGCGCTCTACATGGGCACCGGGATCGGCGCGGGGATCCTCGTCGACGGCACGGTGTACCGCGGCTCCAGCTCGAACGCCGGGGAGGTCGGGCACATCTGCGTCGACCTCGACGGTCCCGAGTGCTGGTGCGGCAACCGCGGGTGCGTCGAGGCGCTGGCCGGGCCCGCCGCCGTCGTCGCTGCGGCGCGGGACGCGGGGATCGATCTGGCAGGCCGGAACGTCGCGGAGAACTTCGGCTCGCTCGCGCGCGCCGCCAGCCGCGGTGAGGCGCTGCCGATGGAGCTGCTCCAGCGGTCGGCCCGGTACCTCGGGGTCGCCGCGCAGACCCTGGCCAACGTGCTCGACCTCGAGCTGGTCATCCTCACCGGACCGGCGTTCGCGCTCGCGGGCTCGCTCTACCTGCCCGAGATCGAGCGTCGGCTGGGCCAGTCGTTCTTCGCCCGCGGCAGCCACCCCGTGCGGGTGATCATCTCCTCCAACGCTCCCGAGGCCGCCGCGGTCGGTGCGGCAGCGCTGGTGCTCCAGAGCGAGCTGGCGCCGCGGCAGGCAGGCGTGCGGATGCCGCTGGAGCTCCCGCTCGAGGTCACCGCGGGCTGATCAGCCGGTCAGCCGCTCCAGCCCCGCGAGGGGGATCGGCAGCCACGACGGGCGGTTGCGGGACTCGTACACGGCCTCGTAGAGCGTCTTGTCGAGCTCCAGCGCGCGCAGGAGCGTCTGGTCCCCGCCTCCGTACCCGCGCAGCAGGCCGGCGCGGGCGTCGGCCGTCCAGGACGCTGCGTCGGCGCCCGTGAGCCCGCCGACGGCCGCGGCGTAGTCGATCGAGCGCAGCAGCCCGGCGACGTCCCGCAGGGCCAGGTCCGGCCGGGTGCGCTGCGCGAGCGGGGCGAGAGGCTCGCCCTCGAAGTCCATGATGAACCAGGTGTCGTGCGACCGGAGCACCTGCCCGAGGTGCAGGTCGCCGTGCACGCGCTGGCGCGGCGGTGCAGACGACAGCGCCCGGACCTCGGCGACGACGGCCGCGACCCCGTCGGCGAACCGCGCCAGGGCCGGGACCGCGGACAGTGCCCAGGAGAAGCGGGCCGCGACCGCGCGGGCGACCTCCTCGGGGCCGTCGTCGGACGGGTCGACCCCGTACGCCTCGACCAGGGCGACGTGCATGGTGGCGGTGATCGCGCCCAGCTCCGCGGCCAGGGGTGCGAACGTCTCGGCGCGGCCCGCGTACGCGCAGGCCAGCTCGAAGCCGTCCTCGGCCGCGTCGACGAACGCGGCGAGGACCCCGAGGTAGCCGGTCACCGGGTCGCCGTCGTGACCGGGCCACTCGGCCTGCAGCCACGCCAGCGGCGCCGGCACGTTCGCCCAGCCGACGTCCACCAGGTGCCGGGGCACGTCGACGTCGGGGTTCTCGCCCGGGGCGATGGCGCGCAGCACCTTGAGGATGCCCGGCCGGGCGCCCGGCAGGATCACCGAGGTGTTGGACTGCTCGCCGGAGACCACCCGGGCCGCGGACACGTCGACCTCGGCACCCGGACCGTCCGCGGCCGCGAGCCACGCGCGCAGGAATGCCGGGTGGTGGGCGCCGTCCAGCACCGTCCGGCCGTCGAGGGTGCCGAGGGCCTCGGGGGACGGCTCGTCGGTGAGGACCAGCGGCACCTGCAGGACGACGTCGATGGATCCCGCGCGCGCACGGACCAGCAGGATCGTGACGTCGGGGGCGAGCGCGAACGACGCCACCGGCGACAGCTCCGCCGCCTGACCCTTGGCGGGGAACCAGCGGCGCGTGGGCAGCCAGTCCCGCAGCACGTCGAGCAGGCGCGCGTCGTCGGGGGAGGTGCGGGCGCTCAGGCTCACGGGGCGGTCAGCTCCAGCCAGTAGAAGTCGCGCGACCCGAGCGTGAACGAGGCGGTGCCGTCGGGCCGGATCGAGGCGAACGGAGCCCCGCCGAAGACGTCGTGCACGGACCAGCCGGCGCGGTCCTTCAGGGTCACCGTGGCCGCACGGGCGGTCGACGCCAGGTTGGCCACCACCAGGATCGTCTCGTCGGCGGTCCGCCGGCAGAACGCCAGCACCGAGTCGTTGTCGCAGGCCAGCACCTCGAAGTCTCCGGCGCCCAGTGCCGGGTGCAGGCGCCGGACGGCGAGCATGCCGTGCACCCAGTGCAGCAGCGAGGTGGGCTGCGCCAGCTGGGCCTCGACGTTGGTGTGGCTGAAGTGGTGCACCAGCGACTGGACGAGCGGCAGGTAGAGCTTGCCGGGATCCGCCGTGGAGAAGCCGGCGTTGCGGTCGGGAGTCCACTGCATAGGCGTGCGCACCGAGTCGCGGTCGGGCAGCCAGATGTTGTCACCCATGCCGATCTCGTCGCCGTAGTACAGGCACGGGCTGCCGGGCAGGGAGAGCAGCAGCGCGTGCGCGAGCTCGATCTCCTTGCGGGAGTTGTCCAGCAGCGGGGCCAGCCGACGCCGGATCCCGACGTTGGCGCGCATCCGGGAGTCCGGCGCGTACCAGCCGTACATCGACGCGCGCTCCTCGGTGGAGACCATCTCGAGGGTGAGCTCGTCGTGGTTGCGCAGGAACGTGCTCCACTGGGCGCCGTTGTTCGGGATCGGCGGCGTGTCGGCCAGGATGTCGATGATCTGCGTCGCCCGCTGGTCGCGGATCGAGTAGTAGATCCGGGGCATCACCGGGAAGTGGAAGCACATGTGGCACTCCGGCTCCTCCTCGGTGCCGAAGTAGTGCACGACGTCCTCGGGCCACTGGTTGGCCTCGGCCAGCATGATCCGGCCCGGGAACTCGTCGTCGATCATCTTGCGGACCTTGCGCAGGAACGCGTGCGTCTCGGGGAGGTTCTCGCAGTTGGTGCCCTCGGCCTCGAACAGGTACGGCACCGCGTCGAGGCGGAACCCGTCCACGCCGATGCCCAGCCAGAACCGGCCGACGTCGAGCATCGCCTCGACCACCCGCGGGTTCTCGAAGTTCAGGTCCGGCTGGTGGCCGAAGAACCGGTGCCAGAAGAACTGCCGCCGCACGGGGTCGAAGGTCCAGTTGGACGTCTCGGTGTCGACGAAGATGATGCGCGCGTCCGGGTACTTGGTGTTGTCGTCGCTCCACACGTAGAAGTCGCCGTACGGCCCGTCGGGGTCGGAGCGGGAGGCCTGGAACCACGGGTGCTGGTCGCTGGTGTGGTTCATCACCAGGTCGACGACGATGCGCATGCCGCGGGCGTGCACCTGCTCGATGAGCTCGGTGAAGTCCGCCATGGTCCCGTACTGGCCGGCGATCGCTGTGTAGTCGGCCACGTCGTAGCCGCCGTCGCGCAACGGGCTCGGGTAGAACGGCGGCAGCCACAGGCAGTCGATGCCGAGCCACTGGAGGTAGTCCAGCCGGTCGATGAGCCCGCGCAGGTCGCCGCTGCCCTGACCCGAGGAGTCGGAGAAGGTGCGGAGCATGACCTCGTAGAACACCGCGGTCCGGTACCACTCACGGTCCTGCGTGAGGCCGCCCGCGACCTCGACGGGGTGCGGCATCGCGGGCTGGCGACGAGCGGGCAGCGCGATCTGGGCGGTGGTGGGCGCAGGCTCGCGGGCGTGCCGGCCCGCGGGGGTCTCGGTCACGGCGCGACCAGGTTCACCACGTGAGCCGCCCGGATCATCGGGTCGAGCCGGACGAACACCGACGAGCCCCACTCGTACGCCTCGTCGGAGAGCACGTCGTGCGCGACCACCGGCCGGCCTGGATCGAGGCCGTACGCGTGCAGGTCGAGCTGCACCGTGCCCTCCCGGGCGTTCCACGGGTCGAGGTTGACGATGACCACGATGGTGTCCGCCCGACCGGTCGGCGAGTGCTCGGCGTCGAGGTGCTTGGAGAAGGCGACGAGGGCGTCGTCGGACGTCGGGAGCACCCGCAGGTTCCGCAGCTGCTGGAGGGCGGGGTGGGTGTGCCGCAGCTCGTTCAGGCGGCCGAGGAGCAGGTTGATGCCGATGGCGTCGGCCTTCGACCAGTCGCGCGGCTTGAACTCGTACTTCTCGTTGTCGATCTGCTCGTCGACGCCGGGCCGCGGCACGTCCTCGACCAGCTCGTAGCCGGCGTAGATGCCCCACGTCGGCGCACCCAGGGCGGCCAGCACGGCCCGGACGGCGAACCCGCGCACGCCCGTGGCCTGGAGGTACGGCGGCAGGATGTCGTGCGTGGTCGGCCAGAAGCTGGGCCGCATCCACGCGCCCTGCTCGCCCGAGACCTCCGCCAGGTACTCGGTGATCTCGTCCTTCGTGTTCCGCCAGGTGAAGTACGTGTACGACTGGTGGAACCCGATCTTGGCGAGCGTCTGCATCATGGCCGGCCGCGTGAACGCCTCGGACAGGAAGATGACCTCGGGGTGGTCGGCCCGCACGGACTGCAGGATCCGCGCCCAGAAGTCGAGCGGCTTGGTGTGCGGGTTGTCGACGCGAAACAGGGTCACCCCGTGGTCGATCCAGACCTGGAGCACCCGGCGGATCTCGGTGTAGATGCCCTCGGGGTCGTTGTCGAAGTTCAGCGGGTAGATGTCCTGGTACTTCTTCGGCGGGTTCTCCGCGTACGCGATCGTGCCGTCGGCGCGCGTGGTGAACCACTCCGGGTGCGCGGTCACCCACGGGTGGTCGGGGGAGCACTGGAGCGCGATGTCCAGGGCCACCTCCATGCCGAGGCCGCGGGCATCGGCGACGAAGTCGTCGAAGTCGTCGAAGGTGCCGAGCGAGGGCTCGATGGCGTCGTGCCCGCCGACGGGGGAGCCGATGGCGTAGGGCGAGCCCGGGTCGCCCAGGTCGGCGAAGAGCGAGTTGTTGGGGCCCTTGCGGTACGTCGCACCGATCGGGTGCACGGGCGTCAGGTAGACCACGTCGAAGCCCATGCCGGCGATGCGCGGCAGGTCGAGGGCGGCGGTGCGCAGCGTCCCGGAGTGCCACTGGCCGATCTCCGGGTCGTACTTGGCACCCTGCGAGCGGGGGAAGAGCTCGTACCAGGACCCGGCGAGGGCGAGCGGGCGGTCGACCACCAGCGGGTACGCGGGCGACCGGGTGACGGAGTCCCGCAGCGGGTGGGCGGCCAGGACCGCGTGCACCTGCGCCGACAGCCCGGCCGAGAGGCGCTCGCGCGGGGCGTCGCGGACGTCGCGCAGGCCGATCACCGCGTCGGTGAGCACGCGGGCTGCCGCGCGGGGCATCGCGTCCGCACCGGTGCGGGCTGCGGCGCGCTCGAGCAACAGCGCACCCTCGGCGAGCATCAGCTCGACGTCCACCCCGGCCTCGACCTTGATCGTCGCGTCGTGCACCCAGGTGCCGTACGGGTCCGACCAGCCCTCGACGCGGAACGTCCAGTCGCCGGTGCTCGTCGGGACGAGGCGGGCCTCGAACCGGTCGAGGCCGGGCGCGATGTCGACCATCCGCGCGCTCGCGCGGTCGACGCCGGTGGGATCGGTGAGCACCGCCGTGGCGCCCACGGCGTCGTGCCCCTCGCGGAACACGGTCGCCCGCACGGGTACGGCTTCACCGACGACGGCCTTGGCCGGGAACCGTCCGGCTTCCGCCACAGGAGAGACATCGACGACGGGGATGCGGCCGACGGAGGTGCCCAGGGGCACGGGGCTGATCGTCACACTCCCGAACCTATCCGTTGGTCCTGGTAGCAGGCATCTGGAGCGCCGGTTATGCGCCGAGCGCCCTGCCCACCGTGCGACCCGTGAACAGGCAGCCGCCGAGGAAGGTCCCCTCCAGCGCGCGGTGCCCGTGCACGCCACCACCGCCGAACCCCGCGGCCTCGCCGGCCGCCCACAGCCCCGGCAGCACCTCGCCGTCGGGGCGCAGGACGCGGCCCTCGAGGTCGGTGTGCAGGCCGCCGAGGGTCTTGCGGGTGAGCACCGAGAGCCGCACGGCGAGCAGCGGACCGTGCTGCGCGTCGAGCAGCCGGTGCGGCTTGGCCACCCGGATGACCTTGTCGACGACGTACCGCCGCGCCATCGCGGTGGCCACCACCTGGGCGTCCTTGCCCAGACCGGTCTCCACCTGCCGGTCCCGGGCGACGATCGTCCGCTCCAGGGCGGCGGCGTCGATCCGGTCGGTGCCGGACAGCGCGTTCATCTTCACGGCCAGCTCGGCGGGCGTGTCCGCCCAGAGGAACTCGTCGGACTTCTCCGCGAACGCCTCGACGGGCCCGACCGCGCCCGGCTTGACGCGCTCCAGCAGCAGCCTGACGTCCTTGCCGGTCAGGTCCGGGTTCTGTTCCGAGCCCGAGAGTGCGAACTCCGAGCCGAGGATCGTCTTGTCCAGCACGAACCACGAGTGGTCGTCGCCGCGCTCGGTGACGTGCTGCAGCGCGCCGAGCGAGTCGAAGCCGGGGAACAGCGGGGCGGGCAGCCGGTGCCCGTCGGCGTCGAGCCACAGGCTGCTCGGGCCGGCGAGGATCCGGATGCCGTGCCGCGACCACACCGGAGAGTGGTTGGTGATGCCCTCCGGGTAGTGCCACATCCGGTCCTCGTGCACGACGGCCGCGCCGGACGCCTTGGCGGCGGCGATGCCGGAGCCGTCCACGTGGTCCGGCACCCCGGCGAGCATCCGCGCGGGCAGCCGGCCGGCCGACGCCGGCCACGTCGAGCGGACCAGGTCGTGGTTGGCGCCGATGCCGCCCGTGGCGACGACGACCGCGGCCGCGGAGATCTCGAACGGTGCGGCGACCTCGCGGGAGCTGGGCACGGCGCGCGCCACGGGGTCCGCCACGAGCACGTCGCCCCGCACGCCGGTGACCCGACCGTCCGTGGTCACCAGGTCGGTCACCCTGTGCCGGAACCGCACGTCCACCAGTCCCTCGCGGCGGGCGTCGAGCAGCGCGCGGACGAACGGCTCGAGGACGCCCGGTCCGGTGCCCCACGTGAGGTGGAACCGCGGGACCGAGTTGCCGTGACCGTCGGCCAGGTACCCGCCCCGCTCGGTCCACTGCACCAGCGGGAACCAGCGCACACCCAGGCCGTGCAGCCACGACCGCAGGTCACCGGCGGCGAAGTCGACGAAGCCCTCGGCCCACGCGCGTCCCCACCGGTCGGAGCCGTCGTCCGCGAAGCCCGCGGACCCGAGCCAGTCGGCGAGCGCCAGGTCCGCGGAGTCCTTGACGCCGAGGCGGCGCTGCTCGGGGGTGTCGACGAGGAACAGGCCCCCGAACGACCAGAACGCCTGGCCGCCCAGGCTCGCGGCAGGTTCCGCGTCCAGCAGGGTGACCCGGCGGCCCGCGGCGACCAGCTCGGCGGTGGCGACGAGCCCGGCCAGGCCCGCGCCGACGACCACGACATCGGAGTGCGTCATGGTGGGCAACTCTACGATCCGTCTCGTGACCTATGTGCTGAGCGACGCCCTCGACCGCGTGGACCGGGAGGCGGTCTGGCGCCTGCTGTCCACCGAGGCCTACTGGGGTCGGTGGCGCAGCCGCGAGGACGTCGAGCGCCAGCTCGACGGTGCGTGGCGGGTGGTCGGCGCGTACGTCGAGCCCACCGGCGAGCTCGTCGGGTTCGCCCGCGCGGTGTCCGACGCCGTCGCCTTCGCCTACCTCGCGGACGTCATCGTCGACCCCGCGCACCGGGGAGCCGGGCTCGGCCGCCGGATCGTCGCGACGATGATCGACGAGGGACCCGGCGCCGACTTCCGCTGGACCCTGTTCACCGGCGACGCCCACGGCCTGTATCGGCAGTACGGCTTCACCGCACCGGACGAGACCGCGATGGTCCGCCCGGGCCGTCAGGGCTGAACGAGCACGTACACCCGCAGGCTGAGCGCCTCCACGACCGTGGCCTCGCCGGGCTCCGCGTGCAGGCTGCCCTCGATGGCCGCCGCACGCTCCTCCGCGGGGTTCTCCCAGACGGAGTCCCACGCCAGGCGCCAGCGGCCGCCGTGGTCGTCGGCCAGGATCAGGTGCACGGCGTCGAGCGACCCGTTGATCACCAGCAGCACGGTGTCCCGCTCGGGCAGCGGCGCGGTGCGCACCATCTGGAGGGTGCGGATGGACGGGTCGTGCCAGCGGTCGTGGTCGAACGGCAGGCCGAACGAGTCGAACCAGGCGAGGTCCGGGCGGCGTCCCGGCACCGCCGGGCGACCCGAGTAGAACTCCTCGGTGCGCAGGGCCGGGTGCTCGCGGCGCAGCAGGAGCAGCCAGCGCGCGGTGGCCAGCATGTCCTTGCGCCACGGGCTCAGGTCCCAGTGCACCCAGGAGATCTCGGTGTCCTGGCAGTACGCGTTGTTGTTGCCCTGCTGCGAGCGGCCCATCTCGTCGCCGGCGGTGATCATCGGCGTGCCCGCCGCGAGCACGAGCGTGGCGAACAGGTTGCGGATCGAGCGCCGCCGCAGGGGCACGATGTCGACCGCGGGCGAGTCGGGCCCCACGTGGCCCTCGATGCCGTGGTTCCAGGAGCGGTTGTCGTCGCTGCCGTCGCGGTTCTGCTCGCCGTTCGCCGCGTTGTGCTTGTGGTCGTAGGCCACCAGGTCGGCGAGCGTGAACCCGTCGTGGGCGGTGATGTAGTTGACCGACGCGCCCGGCCCCCGCACCAGCGGGGGGTCGCTGTGGCCGAACAGGTCCACGGACCCCGACAGGCGGGTGGCCAGGTCGCGGACGCGGTGCCCGGGCAGACCGTGCGCGGCGCGGCCGGGGTCGGCCAGCCAGAACGACCGGGCCGCGTTGCGGAAGCGGTCGTTCCACTCCGCGAACGGGAGGGGGAACTGACCCGTGCGCCACCCGCCGGGGCCGACGTCCCAGGGCTCCGCGATCAGCTTGAGCCCGTGCAGCGACGGCTCGGTGGCCATCGCGACGAGCGCAGCGTGGTCGGGCGAGAAGCCGGACGGGTCGCGGCCGAGCGTCACGGCCAGGTCGAACCGGAACCCGTCCACGCCGACGACGTCCGCCCAGTACCGCAGCGAGTCCATCGTCATGCGGACCACCTCGGACCGGCGGAAGTCGAGGGAGTTCCCGGTACCCGTGACGTCCGCGAGCGCGGCGGGCGCCCCGCCGTCGTGCGCGTAGTAGGTGGCGTTGTCGAGCCCGCGCCACGACAGGTGCTGGCCGGGCAGGCCGCCCTCGCAGGTGTGGTTGTAGACGACGTCGAGCAGCACCTCCAGGCCCGCCTCGTGCAGCGCGTGCACCGCGCCGCGCAGCTCGGCGAGCACGGCAGCCGGGCCGGCAGCCTGCGCGGCCGCCGTCGCGAAGGCCGCGTGCGGGGCGAAGAAGCCGAGCGTGCTGTAGCCCCAGTAGTTGGTCAGGCCCTTCTCGATCAGGTGCGGCTCGGAGGAGAACGCGTGCACCGGGAGCAGCTCGACAGCGGTGACCCCGAGGCCGAGCAGGTGGTCGACGACCGCGGGGTGCGCCAGGCCCGCGTAGGTGCCGCGCAGCTCCTCGGGCATCCGGTCGTCCAGCAGGGTCAGCCCCCGGACGTGGGCCTCGTAGACCACGGTGTGCGACCACGGGGTCCACGGGCGGTTGCTCGTCGGGTCCGGGCCGGGCAGGTCACGGGTGTCGACGACCACCGAGTACGGCACGTGGCCGACCGAGTCGCGGGGGTCGGCCGGGCCGTACGGGTCGCCCGCCAGGTCGGGGCCGACGACGTGGCCGTACGTCTGCGGCGTGTGCGCGACGTCGCCGACGAGCCCTCGGGCGTAGGGGTCGACCAGCAGCTTGGCCGGGTTGTAGCGCAGGCCCGCGGCGGGCTCCCACGGTCCCTGCGCGCGGAACCCGTACCGCTGACCGGCGCGGACGCCGGGGATCGAGGCGCTGAACACGCCGTGCACCGGACCGTCGAGGGGGACGCGTCGCTCGGCCGGACCGTCGAAGAGGCAGAGCTCGACGCCCGTGGCGTGAGCCGCGTAGACGGCGACGTCGATGCCCTCGTCGGTGGCGTGCACACCGAGGCGGGGCGCTCGGCGGCGCGGGGAGGGCGGGGTCACCCGGACATTGTGCGGGACACAACCCCACACGTGTCGGGTGTCTTCGCCCCTGGACGCGGTGTCCGTGGTCACGTGGGCGGACGGTAACGTTCCGCGGGTGAGGATCGTCGTCTGCGTGAAGCATGTGCCTGACATCCAGTCCGAGCGGGCCCTGGGCCCCGACGGTCGCGTGGTCCGCGACGGTGGGGACGGCACGATCAACGAGCTGGACGAGAACGCCGTCGAGGCGGCGCTCGCCCTGGTGGAGGCGTCGGACGGTTCGGTGGTGGCGCTGACCGTGGGTCCGGCCGACGCCGCCGACGCAGTCCGCCGCGGCCTCCAGCTGGGGGCCGACGAGGCCGTCCACGTGGTCGACGACGCGATCGCCGGGTCCGACGTGATCGGGACCGCCCGGGTGCTCGCCGCCGCCGTCCGGCACCTGGATGCCCAGGAGCACGTCGACCTGGTGATCACCGGCATGGCCGGCCTGGACGGGCTGACGTCCCTGCTGCCGACCGCGCTCGCCGAGCTGCTCGACCTGCCCGCCCTCCCGCTCGCCGCGGAGCTCACGGTCGAGGGCAGCACGGTGCGCGTCCGTCGCAACCTCGACCACGCGTCGGAGGTGCTCGAGGCCACCCTCCCGGCGCTCGTCTCCGTGACGGACCAGGCCAACGAGCCGCGCTACCCCAACTTCAAGGGCATCATGGCGGCCCGCAAGAAGCCGATCACCACCCTGACTCTGGCGGACCTGGAGGTCGACGCGTCCCGCGTCGGCGCCCTGGGGGCCCGCACCGAGGTGCTCGAGGCCGCCGCCCGCCCGCCCCGCGACAACCGCGTGCTGGTCCAGGACACGGGCGACGCCGGGATCCGGCTCGCGGCGTACCTCGTCGACAACCAGCTCGTCTGACGTCCCGAACCGAAGGATCACTGCCGTGACCGCACCCGTGCTCGTGCTCGTCGACCACACCGAGGGCGGGGCCGTCCGCGCTCCCGTGCGCGAGCTGCTCACGCTCGCGCGCGGACTGGCCGGCGACGCCGGTGTGCACGCCGCCTGGGCCGTCGACGGCGTGGAGCCGTCCGCCGAGGTCGTCGCCGAGCTCGGCGCGCTCGGGGCGACGCACGTGCACCGGGTGGTCGCCGACGCGGACCTGCACCTGTCGGCGGTGCTGGCCGAGGCGCTCGCGTCGCTGCTCGACGCGACCGGCGCCGGGCTGCTCCTGCTCGTCTCGTCGTTCGAGAACAAGGAGGCCGCCGCGCGCCTCGCGGTGAGCACAGGGGCGGGCGTCGTCACGGACGCGGACGGCCTCGCGCTCGTCGACGGCCGGTACGTGGCCTCCAAGACGGTCTTCGCCGGCACCTGGACCACGACGTGCGCGGTCACGGCGCCGCTGGCCATCGTCGCCCTGAAGCCCAACTCCGTGCAGCCGTCACCGGCCGAGGGCGCCCCGGCGCCGCAGATCGGCGAGCACGTGGTCGCCGTGAGCGACAAGTCGCGGCGCGTGACGCTGGTCGAGCGCACCGAGCGCCCCGCGAGCGGGCGGCCGGACCTCGGCAGCGCGAGCATCGTCGTGGCCGGCGGCCGCGGCACCGAGGGCGACTTCTCGGTGGTCGAGGAGCTGGCCGACGTGCTCGGCGGAGCGGTCGGCGCCACCCGCGTGGCCACGGACGAGGGCTGGATCGGGCACGACGCGCAGATCGGCCAGACCGGCGTCACCATCGCGCCTCGCGTGTACATCGGGGTCGGTGTCTCCGGCGCCGTGCACCACCGCGGCGGCATGCAGGCGTCCGGCACCATCGTCGCCATCAACTCCGACCCCGACGCGCCGATCTTCGAGATCGCGGACTTCGGCGTCGTCGGGGACCTGTTCACGGTCGTTCCCCAGGCCGCCGCGGAGATCCGCCGCCTCAAGGGCTGATCAGCTCGCGGCGTGGGTACGGTGCCCTCATGACCCGGCGCGCGCAGATGCTGGCGGTCGAGCTCGTCGAGCACGACGAGCTCGAGGACGCGCCGTCGACGCCCCCGCCCGCTCGGTGGCGGCCGCCGTGGCGGTGGGTCGCCGTGCCCGTCGCCCTCGTGCTGGCGCTGGCCGGGGCGCAGGCCGTCACCGACGCGCGCGAGCGGGCGCGCCTCGCGGAGCTGGCGGCCGTGCCCGGTGTCGTCCGGCCCGTCGACCGGGACCTGCGCGTGCTGTGGACCCCGCAGGACGGGACCGACTCGGTGCTGTGGTCGGGGATCGAGGCGGCCGGTGCGATGGTCGGTCTCGCACACGCCCCCGACGGCTCGCAGGCGGTCGTCGCGGTCGACCGGCTGACCGGCGACCAGCGGTGGACCACGCCGGTGGCCCCCGCGCCGGCGGTCGCTCCGGCAGATGGCGGCGGGAGCGGCGTCGGTGGCTGCGTCCCCCTCCCGGAGGTGTCCCGCCGCGTGCTCTGCCTGGTCAGCGACACGTACCTGGAGTACGGCGAGCTGTCCGTCCGGACGGTCGTCGGCACGCTCAGCCGGCTCGTCGTGGTCGACACCGGAGACGGGGCCGTGCTGGGCGACCACCCCGCGCCGGGCGCGGTGGCCTTCACGGCCCTCCCTGGGCTCGCCGTCGTGGGGGTCCCCGTGGGTGACGGCGGGCTCGTGGTGACCGCGTCCGACCTGGTCACCGGCGAGCAGGCCTGGCGGACGAGCCTGCCGGCTCCACCCCGGGATGCGGACGACGACCTGTACGTCGACGGGAGGATCTCGCTGTTCGGCACGGCCGAGGGGATGGGCGTGGTCCAGTCCCCGGGCCGGATGACCCTGCTGGACCCCGGCGGGGTCGTGGTCCGCTCGGGCATCGACGCCCGCTCCGGGTTCGAGGTCGACGCGGCCACCCGCACCGTCGCGGCGCTGTCGTTCGCGCCCGACGGCCTCCAGCGCACCACGTTCCTGAGCCGCGGGCCGGACGTCATGCTCACGGGCAACCGGGTGACGCTGTCCGCCGACGACGGCAGCGTGCCGGGGCTGGTCCTCATGTCCGACACGACGGTGCGCGCGTACGACCGAGGCCGGTCGACCCCGCGCTGGTCGATCTCGCACGCGGTCGCCGGCAACGCGCTCGTCCTGCGCGGCCGGGTGTACCTGAGCACGGACGTCGGCCTGGTCGCGGTCGACGCGCGTACGGGTGAGGAGCTCTGGCGGGCGTCGACCCCCGCGGGCCGGACGATGGGCGCGCTCGTCACCGACGGACGGCACCTGCTCAGCGCGCAGGAGCGTCCCGACGGCGCGGGTGAGGTGACCCAGGACGACTGGCCGGGCGTCGGCGAGCTCGTCGCCTACCGGTTCGCCGACGGCGGCGAGGACTGGCGCGTCGACCTGCCCGGCGACCTGCTGGGCGTGTGGTCCACCGGCTCCACGCTGGTCGGCTGGGGGCCCGCGGGCTCCTCCGTGCTGGGCTGACCGGGTGACTGCCGCGAAGTGCCGGACAGGGGGCCGTGCGCTCCGCTAACGTCTCGGTCGGTCCTGGCCGTGGTGCGCCGGGAGGGGCGCCCGAGGAGAGACCGTGATCCGTTACCTGCCCTACCTGATCGAGGCCGCTCTGCTGGTCTACTGCCTGATCGACTGCATCCAGACCGACGTCCCGCGCAACCTCTCCAAGACGACGTGGGTGTTCGTCATCATCCTGGTGCCGATCGCGGGCGGGGTCGCGTGGCTGGTGGCGGGGCGCCCCGAGCACCGGCCCGCGCGGAACGTGGCGTGGCCGTCGACGCAGACCGCGGGCTTCCCCGAGTACGAGCGGCCGCGCCGGTCGTCTCCCGACGACGACCCGGAGTTCCTGGCGGGCATGCGCGCGTCCGACGACGAGCACGAGAAGATGCTCAAGGACTGGGAGGCGCAGCTGCGCGACCGCGAGGCCAGGCTCAAGGACGACCCGCCACCGAGCGCCTGACGCTCAGGACAGCTCGCGCAGCCACCGGACCGTGGCGACGCCCTGCGCGGCCTGGAACCGCCGCAGGTTCGGGATGCCCAGGGGTGCGGGCTGCCGCGCGCTCCACGCGAAGTAGCCCGACAGGCCGGCCAGCCCCGCCCGCAGGTCGTCGTCGTGCACCCCGTCGGAGATCGCGTGGTTCCGGAAGTTGGTGGCCGGGTCGCCGCCGCCCTGGAGCGCGACGCTGGGCAGCATGAACGCCAGGTCCAGCCACGGTGCGCCGACGCTCGCGTGCGGCCAGTCGATGAGCCACACGCGGTGCTGGTGGTCGGGGTCGATCATCACGTTGTCGGCCCGCAGGTCGCCGTGCACCAGCGCGTCACCCGCGCACACCCGCAGCGAGTCCTGCTCCCAGCGGATCAGCTGCTCGACGTTGTCCAGCGCCCACCGACCGACGTCGCCCGCCAGCTCGGCGTAGCCGGTCTGCGTCTCGAGGTCGAGCGCGTGCAGCTTGCGCCAGCCCGTGAAGTCGTCGGCCAGCTGGTCGTCCGTGCGCGGCAGCGAGTGACCCGGGAGCGGCTCGGCGTCTGCAAGCGCTCCCAGCGCGTCCGCGACGGCCTGGAGGTCGACGGGCTTCCACGGCAGCTCGGGGGAGCGGCCGTGCACCACCTCGAACCCGAGGATGACCCAGTCGTCGTCGTCGGACGACCACAGCAGCCGCGGCGCGGGTACCTGCGGCGGCAGCGCGTGGGACACCCGGATCTCGTTGCGTGCCAGGTCCGGGGAGACGGGGTTCTGCTCCGCCGAGACGGCCTTGACGAACACGCCGCGCCCGTCGGCGAGCTCCAGCACGGCGGCGAACCCGGGGCTGAACCCGCTGGTCGCACTGATCTCCGCGGTCACCTGGGAGCCTGCCAGCTCGGCGATCCGACCTCGGACGTGGCGGGGCAGATCACGCCAGTCCAGCCGCTGGCCACTGAAGGCGAGCGGGAGGGCAATGACGTCGTCGGCACTCACGCGGCACATCCTGCCAGGTCGCGCGCAGCACCTACCGGGTGATCCCACCAGGTGTGCGGTCGGGGCCTGGGCCGTTCCGTTCGTAGACTGGAGCCGATGAGCGTGTATCTCGACCATGCGGCGACCACGCCCATGATCCCGGAGGCCGCGCGGGTGCTCGCCGAGCAGCTCGCGCGCACCGGCAACCCCTCCTCCCTGCACGCGTCGGGGCGTGCCGCCCGTCGCGTCGTCGAGGAGTCCCGCGAACGGCTGGCCGCCGCGCTCGGCGCCCGCCCCAGCGAGGTCGTGTGGACGTCCGGCGGCACGGAGGCGGACAACCTCGCGGTGAAGGGTCTGTTCTGGGCGCGCCGCACCCAGGACCCACGACGCCGCCGCCTGCTCGTGTCCGCGGTGGAGCACCACGCCGTCCTGGACCCGGCGTTCTGGATGGCCGAGCACGCCGGGGCGGAGCTGGTCCTGCTGCCGGTCGACGCCGACGGGGTGCTCGACGTCGACGCGCTGCGCGAGGAGCTCGAGAGCAACGGGGACCAGGCCGCGCTGATCTCGGTGATGTGGGCGAACAACGAGGTGGGTGCGCTCCAGCCGCTCGACGACGTCGTCTCGCTGGCCCGCCGGTACGGGGTGCCGGTGCACGCCGACGCGGTGCAGGCCGTCGGCCAGGTGCCGGTCGACTTCGGGGCCTCCGGGCTGGACGCGATGACGGTCACCGGCCACAAGGTCGGCGGTCCGGGTGGCGCCGGTGCGCTGCTCGCCCGCCGGGGCCTCGACCTCACGCCCGTGCTGCACGGGGGCGGGCAGGAGCGCGGGGTGCGGTCCGGCACGCTCGACGCGGCGCTGCTGGCGTCGTTCGGGCTCGCGGTGGAGCGCGCCGTCGGGGACCGGTCGGCGTTCGCGGCACGGGTGGGAGCGCTCCGCGACACGCTCGTCGCCGGGGTCGAGGCGCTGGTGCCGGACGCGGTGCTCCGGGGGCCGCGGGACACCGCCCGACGGCTGCCCGCGAACGCGCACTTCACCTTCCCCGGCTGCGAGGGCGACTCGCTGCTGTACCTGCTGGACTCCGCGGGGATCGAGGCGTCGACCGGCTCCGCCTGCCAGGCGGGCGTGCCGCGGCCCAGCCACGTGCTGCTGGCGATGGGGGTCGACGAGCTCGCCGCGCGCGGTGCGCTGCGGTTCAGCCTCGGGCACACCTCGACCGACGCCGACGTCGAGGCGCTGCTCGCGGTCCTGCCGGGCGTCGTCGACCGCGCCCGCGCCGCCGGGCTCGCGACCGTCGGGGCGGGCTCCTGATGCGCGTCCTCGCGGCACTCTCCGGCGGGGTGGACTCCGCCGTCGCGGCGGCGCGCGCGGTGGACGCCGGGCACGACGTCGTCGGCGTGCACATGGCCCTGTCCCGCACCCGCGACCAGTTCCGCACGGGCTCGCGGGGGTGCTGCTCGATCGAGGACGCCGGCGACGCACGCCGGGCCGCGGACGTGCTGGGCATCCCGTACTACGTGTGGGACCTGTCGGAGCGGTTCGAGGAGACGGTGGTCGCGGACTTCGTCGCCGAGTACGAGGCCGGCCGCACCCCCAACCCGTGCGTCCGCTGCAACGAGCACATCAAGTTCGCCACGCTGCTGGACAAGGCCGTGGCCCTCGGGTTCGACGCCGTCTGCACCGGCCACTACGCCCGCATCGAGACCCGTGCCGACGGCACCCGGGAGCTGCACCGTGCCCGTGACCTGGCCAAGGACCAGTCGTACGTGCTCGCCGTGATGGGCCCGGAGCGGCTGGCACGCTCGATGTTCCCGCTCGGCGACGTCGAGTCGAAGGAGCAGACGCGCGCCGAGGCCGCCGCGCGCGGGCTGTCGGTCTCGGCCAAGCCCGACTCGTACGACATCTGCTTCGTCGCCGACGGCGACACCCAGGGCTTCCTGCGCCAGCGGCTCGGGTCGCAGCCGGGCGAGATCGTCGACGCCTCCGGCACCGTGCTGGGCGCGCACGACGGCGCGTACGCGTACACCGTGGGCCAGCGCCGGGGGCTGTCGATCGGGCGGCCCGCCGCCGACGGGAAGCCGCGGTACGTGCTGTCGGTCGAGCCGGTGAACAACCGGGTCGTGGTCGGGTCGGCCGAGGATCTCGCGGTGCGCTCGGTGGAGGCGGACCGCGCGGTGTGGTTCGACGGGACCGACGAGTCCTTCGACTGCGCGGTGCAGGTCCGTGCGCACGGCGCCGCGGTGCCCGCACGAGCCACCCGCCGGGACGGCACCGTCGAGATCGCGCTCGACCAGACCGGTGCGCTGCGCGGTGTCGCGCCGGGCCAGTCGGCCGTGCTGTACGACGGCACCCGCGTGCTGGGCCAGGCCACCGTGACCGCCGCCCTTCGCTCACTGGGCGCCACCTCTGGTCTCGTCAGGTGAGCGGGGGACGACCGGGCGTCACAGGCACGGGGCCGTGGCCGGGTCTGGACGCGCTCGAGGCGCAGACGGTCGTCGTCGGCGACCTCGTCGACACCCCGTCCGAGGTGGCCGGTCTGCCGTTCACGGTGCTGCTGGCCGAGCGCGGGCCGTGGGGTGACCGGGTGGGCCGCGCCGCCGCTCTGCTCGCCGAGCTGCCCACCGAGCTGGGGCCGCACGGCTGGAAGCTCGCCGACCGGCCCAGCCGTGACGTCGCCCGGGCGCAGGCCTACCTGCGCGAGGACGTCGACGCGCTCGCGGTCGCCTGCCACGGCTGGACCGGCCCGCTGGTCGTGCCGGTCCTGGGGCCGATGACCCTCGCCGCCAACCTCTACCTGGCGCGCGGTGACCGCGTGGTGTCCGACCCCGGCGCCGTCCGGGAGCTCGCCGCGTCCCTGGCTGCCGGGATCGTCGAGCACCTGGCCGCGATCCGCCGGTCGGTGCCCGGCATCGAGCCCACCGTGCTCCTCCAGGAGCCCCTGCTGGCCCAGGTCATGGCCGGCGTGCTGCCGTCGTTCTCGGGCTACTCCGCGCTCCGCTCGGTGCCCGGGCCGGTGGCTGCCGAGCGCATCGGCGACGTGGCCTCCGCCTTGGACGGCGTCCGCGTGATCGTGCACGGCGGCAGCGCATGGACGTCGCTCGGCGCCATCCGGGCATCCGAGGTCGACGGGTTCGCGCTCGCGGTCTCCGCGCTCGACGAGCGCAGCTGGGAGAAGGTCGCCGAGGCGGTCGAGGGCGGGCTCGCGTTCTGGCCCGAGCTGCCCCCGCAGGCGTCCTCGCAGTGCGCCGGCCCGGACGTGACCGGTCAGGCCGATACGCTCACCCGGCCGTGGCGGTCCGTGGGGCTGGCGATGGCGGGGCTGCGCGACGTCGTGCTGCTGGCCGGCGACATCACCGGCCGCGGCAGCCCGGACGAGGCGCGGGCGGTGCTGGCCGGACTGGCGCGGGCCGCACGGATCGTGGCCGAACGAGCGGAGGACTGAGCGTGGCTGCTGCACAGCCGAGCGTGGGGCGCGCCCTCGCGCTCCTGGTGGCGTCGGGGGCGGCGATCGTCGGCATGGTCCTGCTCGTGATCTGCTACACGGGCATCGGGGTGACCAGCCTGACGTCCTCGGTCGACGACATGGACCCGTGCGTCGAGGCGTACTCGGCCGGGACCGACTCCGCGAGCGTGCGGTACACCGTCGCGCCGCCGCGGGCCATCTGCACGTGGGACGTGGACGGCGAGCCGACCGATGTGGTCGTGGCCGCTGCGTCCGTGCCGCTGTTCGCCACCGGTGCCGTGCTCGCCGTGGGCGGCGTGCTGGTGTGCGGGGTGCTGGTGGTCGGGCCGTGGCTGAGCCGACGACGGCGGCTCGACGAGGCGTAGGTCTTCGCCTCGATCGATCACCCACCACCGACCCTCACCTGCTTACTGCGTCGCCCGCCCGTACTCCGCGGCAACCGCGTCGAAGATGCTGGGACCCGAGGCCCCTGGCGCGACAGACATCCAGCAGCCGGGCACGAGCTGCAGGAAGTGGACGAGTCCGTCGCGGCCTTCCGCATCGACCAAGCCGCGAAGCTGGATCTCCAGCGCGTCCCACGGCATGCTCGCGAACGGCAGACCGCGGGAGTCGCCGCCCGCGCCCCCCGCGTCGACAGCTGCCGCGTCGACCGCATCCGACGTCAGTCGGGGCAGGTCGAGCTCTCCGGGCGGTGGGCCGCCGATGGGCCATGCCTCCAGGTGTGCGTACGCGGCACGGCACACCCCGATCTCCACCGCGATCTGCTGGGCCGTCCACGCCCTCTGATCGTCCGGTGCCGCCGCGATGACATCCCCCTTGAGCGCGAGCGCCTCGTCCACCACCGCTGGCTCGAGGCCCTCGAACAGGGGGTCTTCAGCGGCTAGAGGCCCGCGACCACCGACGCAGCCGCCCAGCAGCATCCCCACGGCCGCCACCGCCACGAGCACGTTCGTCCGTGTGCTGCGGTGCGCGTTCGCCATGGGGGCGACCATAGCGGCGCGACCGCGAGACGGACATCGTCGGCTGGTGGGCAGACGACGACCGCGAATCACCACGCCGTGGGTGCGCGGCGGCGAGTGCGCGCTGGCGGGTGCGTCGGGACAGCGCACTGTGGGCGGTGCGCGAGAGGATGTGCTGGTGAGCGACGAAGCACCCGCGCCCGTGAGCGCGTCCGCGGAGACCGAGATCCCCTCGCAGGCCCGCCACCGGTGGACGGAGCTGGCCGGCCTGATCGAGGCGGACCAGTTCGCGTACTACATCCGCGACGCCCCGGTGTCGTCGGACAAGGAGTACGACGAGCGGCTGCGCGAGCTGATGGCGCTCGAGGACGAGCACCCCGGCCTGCGCACCCCCGACTCACCGACGCAGCGCGTGGGCGGCACGTTCTCCACGGAGTTCGCCTCCGTCGAGCACGTGGAGCGGATGCTCTCGCTGGACAACGCGTTCTCCGACGAGGACATCTCGACCTGGGCCGGCAGGCTGCACCGGGACCTCGAGACGGATGCCGCCCTGCACTACCTGTGCGAGCTGAAGATCGACGGCCTGGCCATCGCGCTGCTGTACGAGAAGGGCCGGCTGGTCCGGGCCGCGACGCGCGGCGACGGGCGCACCGGCGAGGACGTCACCCTGAACGTCCGCACCATCTCGACCATCCCCGACGTCCTCGGCGGGGACCCTGCGACGCACCCCGACCGCATCGAGATCCGCGGCGAGGTGTTCCTGCCGGTCGCGGCCTTCACCGAGCTCAACGCGTCCCAGGTGGAGGCGGGCAAGAGCCCGTTCGCGAACCCGCGCAACGCGGCCGCCGGCTCGCTGCGGCAGAAGGACCCGCGGGTCACGGCGTCGCGGGACCTGCGGATGTACGCGCACGGCATCGGAGCGCTGGTCTGGGGCACCGGCCGCGGGACCGGGATCGAGCGGCAGTCGCAGGTGTACGACCTGCTGGCGTCCTGGGGCGTGCCGGTCTCCGGGCACACGCGGATCGTCGAGGGGCTGGACGGCGTGCGGGAGATGATCGCCTACTACGGCGAGCACCGGCACGACGTCGAGCACGAGATCGACGGCATCGTGACCAAGGTCGACGAGATCGCGCTCCAGCGCCGGCTCGGGTCCACCAGCCGGGC
Source organism: Cellulomonas humilata (assembly GCF_013359775.1). Taxonomy (GTDB): domain Bacteria; phylum Actinomycetota; class Actinomycetes; order Actinomycetales; family Cellulomonadaceae; genus Cellulomonas; species Cellulomonas humilata. The sequence goes on from NZ_JABMCI010000067.1 coordinate 32,988, forward strand.
GCCGCGGTGGGCGATCGCGTACAAGTACCCGCCCGAGGAGGTGAACACCACGCTCCTCGACATCCGCGTGAACGTCGGCCGCACGGGTCGCGTGACGCCGTACGGCGTGATGGAGCCGGTGTTCGTGTCGGGGTCGACCGTCGAGATGGCGACGCTGCACAACGCGAGCGAGGTGGCGCGCAAGGGCGTGCTCATCGGGGACACGGTGGTGCTGCGCAAGGCCGGGGACGTGATCCCGGAGATCGTCGGCCCGGTGGTCGACCTGCGCGACGGCACCGAGCACGCGTTCGTCATGCCGACGCAGTGCCCGTCCTGCGGCACCACGCTGGCGCCGGCCAAGGAGGGCGACGTCGACATCCGCTGCCCCAACCAGCGGTCCTGCCCGGCGCAGCTGCGCGAGCGGCTGTTCCACGTGGCGTCCCGCGGGGCGTTCGACATCGAGGCGCTCGGCTGGGAGGCGGCCAACGCGCTGCTCACCGCGGGGGTGGTCACGGACGAGGGGGACCTGTTCGCGCTCGACGCGGAGGCGCTGCGCAAGGTGCCCCTGTTCACGCTCTCCACCAGCTCCAAGGTCGGCGGGGTCGTCCGCGAGGCGGGGGACCTGAACGCGACCGGCACCGCGCTGCTGGGCAACCTGGAGAAGGCGAAGCAGGCCGCCCTGTGGCGGGTGATCGTGGCGCTCTCGATCCGGCACGTGGGACCGACCGCAGCACGCGCGCTCGCGCAGCACTTCGCGTCGATCCCGGCGATCGCCACGGCCGGCGAGGAGGAGATCGGCGCAGCCGAGGGCGTCGGCCCGACGATCGCGACGGCGGTGGTGTCGTGGTTCGAGCAGCCCGGCGAGGACGACAAGTGGCACGCGGCGATCGTCGAGAAGTGGGCCGCGGCGGGCGTGCGGATGCAGGAGGAGCGCGACGAGTCCGCGCCCCGCACGCTCGAGGGGTTGACGGTCGTGGTCACCGGCGGGCTCGAGCGGTTCACCCGCGACGGCGCCAAGGAGGCGATCCTGGCGCGCGGCGGCAAGTCGGCGGGGAGCGTCTCGAAGAAGACGGACTACGTGGTGGTGGGGGAGAACGCGGGGTCGAAGGAGGCCAAGGCGCGCGAGCTCGGGCTGCGGATCCTCGACGAGGCGGGGTTCGAGCGGCTGCTGGCGGAGGGGCCCTCCGGGGTGGGAGACGCTCCGGCCGAACCTGCGGAGGCGTGAGGTGGCCGCCGGCGCCGTCGTCCGTGTGGCGGTCGGTGGGCAGGTGGCCGACGCCGGGGCGCTGACCGCCGAGGCCTACCTGGCCGACCGGCTGGTGGACGCGACCGACTCCTACGCGGACGAGCTGCGGGACGCGGAGCGCCGGGCGCGTGAGGCGACCCTGCTGGTCGCCCTGCTGCCCACGGACGACGGAGAGCCGGTGGTCGTCGGCACCGTCACGCTCGCGCCCTACGGCACGTCGTACGCCGAGATCGCGGAGCCGGGCGAGCTGGAGATCCGCATGCTCGCGGTGGCTCCGGAGGCGCGGCGGCGGGGGATCGCGGAGCTGCTGGTGTCGGCGGCGCTGCGCGAGGCGGTCGCCGGCGGGGCGCGCCGCGTGGTGCTCTCGACGCTCGACTCGATGGAGGCCGCGCAGCGGCTGTACAAGCGGCTCGGCTTCGTCGCGGTGCCGGAGCGGGACTGGGGGCATGTCGAGGTCCACCTGCGCGTGCACACCTGGACCCCGCCCGATGCGCCCGGGGCGCTGGTGGAGTCGGCGACGTGGCTGCCCGCCCGCGTGGTCGACGTCGACGGCTGGCGGGTGGGCCTGTCGGGTGGCCTGACGCGACGCGCCAACAGCGTGCTGCCGCTCGGTGCGCCCGTGGACGTCACGGCCGCGCTCGACCGGGTCGAGGAGCTCTACGCCCGCGAGGGCCAGCCGTCGATCGTGCGGGTGTGCCGCGCGTCGCCCCGCGGCCTGGACGACCTGCTCGCCCTGCGCGACTACGAGGTGGCGTCGCGCACGGACGTGCTGGTCCGGGAGCTCGACGGGATCGAGTTGCCGCACGGCGCCCCGCGCACGGGTGCGGGTCCGGTGCGCATCGCCGTCGCCGACCGACCGGACGACGCCTGGCTCACGGAGTGGTCCGGCTCCAAGGCCCGCCTGCACGCCACGGGTGCCGCCGCTCAGGCCGACGAGACGAGCCTGCGGCTGGCCCGCACGGTGCTCGGCGGCGCACCGGCGATCTACCTCACGGCGACCGATCCCACGGGGCTGGTCGGCGTGATCCGCGCCGCGTTCGCGGAGGACTGGGTGGCTCTGTCGTGCCTGGTCGTCGCGGCACGCGCCCGCCGCCGCGGACTCGGTCGGGCCCTGACCCTGCGCGCGCTGGACGAGGCCGCCCAGCGCGGTGCCCGGAGGGCGTTCCTCCAGGTGGAGGCGGAGAACACGGGTGCCGGGTCGTTGTACTCAGGCCTCGGGTTCCAGCCCGCGGAACGGTACGTGTACCGGGAGCGTCGCTAGAGCGGGTGGTCAGCGGGCCTCCCCGGCGGGGTCGAGCGCCTCGAGCAGCGCCCGGCGCGCTCCGGCCGTCCCGTCGCGTGGCACGCGCAGGTCCAGGACGACGCGACCGGGCCGGTCGGAGAGCACCACCACCCGGTCCGCCAGCAGCAGCGCCTCGTCGACGTCGTGCGTCACGAGCACCACCGCACGCCCGCGGCCCGCGAGGTCGAGGCCGGCGAGCCAGGCGTTCATGCGGCGTCGCGTGATCGCGTCGAGCGCGCCGAACGGCTCGTCCAGGAGCAGGATCGGGCGCCCCGGCAGGCAGGTCCGGAGCAGGGCGAGGCGCTGCCGCATGCCCCCCGACAGCTCGTGCGGCCACGCCCGCTCGAACCCCGCCAACCCGAACTCGTCGAACAAGGCCCGCGCCCGGGCGTCGGCGACCGCCCGGTCCATTCCCGCGATCCGTGCCCCGACCAGCGCGTTCGGGAGCGCCCGGCGCCACGGGAGCAGCCCGTCCCGCTGGGGCATCCACGCTGCGCTCCGGCCGCACGCCGTACCCGTGGAACGGCCCGTCACGGTCGCGCCGGGCGGCGTCAGTCCGGCGAGCACCCGCAGCAGGGTCGACTTGCCGCAGCCGGACGGGCCGACGACCGCGACGAACTCCCCGACCGCCACCTCCAGGTCGACCTCCTGCAGTGCGACGACGGCGCCCACCGCGCGGCGCCCCGTGCCGGGGAACGTCACGGTGAGCCCGGCGACCTCGAGTGCCGGCGCCGCCGCCGTCGGCGCCTCAGTCGACGGGGAGGTAGTCATCGGTCCACGCGGCGTCCGTGTCGAACCCCGCGTCGGCGAGGTCGTGCTCCTGCAGGAACCCGACGAAGTCGTCCCAGACCGTCGCCTCCTGGACACCCCAGTGCTCAGGGTCGTCGGTGTAGCGGGGGGCGAGCCACTGCGCGCTGAGCGTGAGCAGCTCCGGGTCGATCTCGGGCGCCGCCGCGTGGATCGCGTCGGCGGCGGCCTGCGGCTCGGCGATGGCGTCCTGGTACCCGTGCGTGAGGGCGGCGAGGAAGTCGCGGACCAGCGCGGGGTCGTCGTCGAGGTGCTGCTGCGAGGTGGCGACGAGCGGCGTGTACCAGTCGGGGATGCAGTCGGTGTGGTCGATGAAGGGGATCGTCGAGACGTCCAGGCCGTCGATCTGGCCGAGCCGGATCGTGTCCCACGCGTCGAACACCCACGCGGTGTCGAACTGGCGCTCCGTCAGGCCGATCCGGAAGTCGTCGCTCGAGAGCGGGGTCAGCTCGACGGCGTCCGGGTCGCCGCCGTCGCACGCGACGAGGGTCCGGATGAGCGCCTCCTCGAGCTCCGAGCCGTACGACCCGTACGAGTGGCCCGCCAGGTCGCGGGGCCGGGTCACGCCCGTCTCCGTCAGGGAGATCAGGCTCGACGTGTTGTGCTGGATGACGGTCGCCACGGAGACGACCTCGGCCCCCTGCTCCCGGGCGGGGACGAGTCCCTCGGCCACGGAGAACGCGAAGTCGGCCTTGCCCGCGGCGAGCAGCTGCAGGCCGGAGGTGTCACCGGGCTCGACGATCGTCAGGTCGATCCCCGCGTCGGCGAAGTAACCGCGTGCCTGGGCGAGGTAGAGGCCGGAGTGGTTGGTGTTCGGTGTCCAGTCGAGGATGACGGACACGGGTCGCAGCGCGGGCTCGTCGGCGGCGACCGCCGTGCAGGCGGTGAGCAGAGCGAGGCTCGCGACAGCAGCGAGGAGACGGGTTCTCACAAGGGGGTCCTTCCAGGACGAGAGGGGAGCGACGGCCGCTGCCACGGGGTGGCAAGCCGGGCGAGGCCGTCGACGAGCAGGAACAGCAGGCCGGTGAGCACGGCGACGAGGGCGACGGCGACGAGGATCTGGTCGACCTCGTAGCCCTTGCGCGAGCGCTGGACGAACACGCCCAGGCCGCTCTGGCCGGCGAGGTACTCGGCGACGACGGCCGCGCCGATCGCGTACGTCGCGGCCACGCGCAGGCCGCCGAGCGCTCCGGGCACGGACGCCGGGAGCTGGACGAGCCAGAACTGGTGGCGGCGGGTGCCGCCGAGCCCGGCGACCATCTCGGAGTGCTCCGCGTCGACGGTGGCCATCGCGGTCACGGCCGCCACCAGCACCGGGAAGAACGCCGTGAGGGCGACGAGCACGATCTTGGGCAGCAGGCCGAAGCCGGCCCACAGGATGAGCAGGGGCGCGAGCACCACCGTCGGCACGGTCTGCGTGAGCGTGACCAGCGGGTAGAGGGTGTCCGACACCCACGGGAACGCCGCGATGAGCACGGCGAGCAGCAGCCCGACGACGGCCCCGACGACCAGCCCGAGGCCGGCCTCGGTCAGGGTCGTGGCGACGTCGGTCCCGAGCAGCGGCGCGACCTCGACCGCGGTGCGCGCGACCTGCGACGGCGGTGGCAGGACGAACGCCGGGAGGTCGGACAGGCGCACCCCGACCTCCCAGCCGACGAGCAGGACGAGCCCGGCCGCCGCCGGTGCGACGACGCGGCGCCAGCGATGCCTGACGAGCATCGCGTCAGGCCCGGAACTTGCCCACGAGGTCCTGGATCGTGGGTCCGGTGTCGTCCTTGGCCTGCCCCACCTTGATCACGCTGGAGACGCCGGACGCTCCCGCCAGCACGGTCGCCTCGTGCACCGCGCGCAGCAGCGGCCAGAGCTGGTCGGGCGTGCCCTGGATGGTGGTGCCCATGGCGCCGACCTCGTAGACGAGTCCGGACTGCTGGATGACGGCGATGGCGGCGTCGACGTAGGCGTAGCGGTCGTCGTCTGTCCCGCTCGGGCGGGGAGAGACCTGGATCTGTGCGAGCACGGTGTTCCTCCGGGGGTCGGACCGGGCACGCTGCGCCGAGGTCCGTCCGCACGGGTACGACGACGACGGCGGCCCGGCGACGGACACGACCGCCCACGCCGCGCTCGGTGGCGCATCCCTCCGCTGGCATTACCCAGTTCAGGTTCTCGGGTCGACCTGCGCTGACACCGTGGTGTCGCGGCACGTCCTCTCAGCCCGGCTGTCCCGAGCTCCCCTGCGTTGGCAGGGCGAACCTACCCCTACCGGACAGCCCTGGCGGACTCCTTCTCACACTGCGGTCAGCGCCGCGGCGGGGGCAGGGTCGCGCGCCACACGTTGGCCGGGTCGAGGCCGGCCGGCAGCCCGGCCCGGGCAGCCGCAGCCTCCGCGAGCGCCCGCAGCAGCGCGGGGTCGACGGTCTCGGTGACGCGCGCGAGGACGCGTTCGTCCGGGGTCGCGACGAGCTCGAGGACGTGGCCGTCGATCGTGAGCGCGCCGGTGTACTCGCCGTCGGAGACGTCGGGCCACTCGAGGTGTGCCTGGACCTGGTCGACGTCCCTGAACGTCTCGACGTCGCCGGCCTTGTCGCGCAGGAACGTGCCGAGGCCGCGCAGGCGGTCGGTCGCGCGCAGGCCGTACGGCGCGTGGCGCGTGGCGGTGCGCCACATGCCGGGCCACGGCAGCCCGCGTCGGAGGGTGACCACGCTGCCGTCCTCGCACAGGACCCGGGCGTGCTGACCGGACCGGCCCGCCTCCTGCGACCTCCCGGCGAAGACGGCCGTCGCCAGCGTGGTGAGCCACTCCGACGGACGGTCCAGCCCGACGACTTCGCCGGTCGTGGCACCGATGGTGACGAGCAGGCAGTCGCCGTCCTCGACCGCGACGGTCAGGGGCGCGGCGCCGGCCGCGTGCGGCGTCACGACCGTGAACCAGGCGTGCGCTCTCTCGAACCACTCGAGGCGGACGTCGGCGACGTCGTCGCCGAACGGTCGCAGGGCGGCCAGGACCGTGGCGTGCACCGCGCGGTCCCGCTCGTCCGGTTCCGAGGTCACGGCTGCAACCTAGGGGATCAGGAGATCAGGGCGTCGATCGCCGCCGCCGACAGCACGTGCTCGGCGGCCATCGCGCTCGCACCGAGGACCCCCGCGCGGCCCTTGGTGCGGGACGCGACGATGCGCAGGTGCTGGGTGGCCAGCGGCAGGGAGCGCCGGTAGACCACCTCGCGGATGCCGGCCAGCAGGTGCTCGCCCGCCTCGGCCACGACGCCGCCGATGACGATGACCGACGGGTTGAGCATGCTCACGCACGCGGCGAGCACCTCGCCGATGTGCCGGCCCGCCTCGCGCACCTCCCGGCTGGCGTCGAGGTCACCCGCACGGACCAGCGCGACGACGTCGGCGCTGGTGGTGGCGTTCTTCAGGGCGCTCGCGATGGCCGGACCGCTGGCGACCGCCTCGAGGCAGCCGGTGTTTCCGCAGCGGCACGGCAGGTCCAGGCCGCCCGGCACGGCGATGTGCCCGAGGTCGCCGGCCGCGCCCTGGGCGCCGCGACGGATCTGGCCGTCGGAGATGATCCCGGCACCGATGCCCGTCGCCACCTTGACGAACAGCAGGTGGTCCACCTCGGGCCACTGCGACGTGTGCTCGCCGAGGGCCATGACGTTCACGTCGTTGTCCACCAGCACGGGGACGCGCAGCTTGCGGGACAGCAGCGCGGGGACGTCCGCGTCGTCCCAGCCCGGCATGATCGGCGGGTTGATCGGCCGGCCGGTCGAGTGCTCGACGGGTCCGGGGAGCCCGACGCCGACGCTCACGAGGTCGCTGACCGGGCGCCGGGCGGTCGCCAGCAGGTCGAGCCCGACCTCGACCACCCGGTCGAGGACCGGGCCGGGTCCCTCGGCGATCGCGATGGTCTCGTGGTGCTCGGCGAGCACGGTGCCGACCAGGTCGGTGAGGGCGAGCCGCGAGTGGGTGGCGCCGAGGTCGACCGCGAGGACCACGCGGGCGGCCGGGTTGAACGCGAACGTGGCGGGCGGGCGACCGCCGGTCGAGCTGGCCTCGCCGGCCGGTGCGACGAACCCGGAGGACAGCAGGAGGTCGACGCGCGTCGCGATCGTGGAGCGGGCCTGGCCCGTGAGGGTGGCCAGGTCAGAGCGGGTGCGCGGGTGGCCGTCGCGGAGGAGCTGGAACATCTCTCCGGCGCCCGTCGGCCGGGGAGCGACCTTGAGGAGCTCGTCCATGCGCACAGTGAACCATTCCGCCTTACGTAGGTCACGTTCCCGTAACCATGACACATCAGTGGCGACTTTTGCTTGACGCACGGCAGAAGTGGGTTCTACGGTCCTGCTCATGGTCAACGAGGACCCGCCGCTGCTCCAGATGCGCGGCATCGTGAAGCAGTTCCCGGGAGCCCGGGCGCTGGACGGAGTCGACCTGGAGATCCGGGCGGGCGAGGTGCACTGCCTGCTGGGTCAGAACGGTGCGGGCAAGTCCACGCTCATCAAGGTGCTCGCCGGTGCCCACCAGCCCACCGAGGGCGAGATCCTGCTCGACGGACAGCCGGTCACCATCACGCACCCGGTCGCGGGCCTCAAGCTCGGCATCGCGACGATGTACCAGGAGCTCGACGTCGTCGACGGCCTGTCTGTCGCGGAGAACATCTACCTCGGGCACGAGCTGGCGACCGGCGGCTTCTCGCAGCGCCGCGCCGCCACGGCCAGCACGCGGGCGCTGCTCAAGCGGCTCGGCCATGGCGACATGTCGCCCCACCGCGAGGTCGGCCGGCTCTCGGCCGCCGGCAAGCAGATCGTCAGCATGGCGCGCGCCCTGTCCCACGACGCCCGGGTGATCGTCATGGACGAGCCGTCCGCCGTTCTCGACGCGGAGGAGGTCACCAACCTGTTCCGTGTGGTCCGCGAGCTCACCGCGTCGGGCGTGGCCGTCGTCTACATCTCCCACCGCCTCGACGAGATCCGGCAGATCGGCGACCGGATCACCGTGCTCAAGGACGGCCGGACGGTCGCGACGGGGCTGCCGGTGGCGGACACCCCGACCGCCGAGCTCATCAAGCTCATGACCGGCCGCAACGTCGAGTACGCCATCCCGCCTCGCGACACCATCGCGCCCGATGCCCCGACCGTGCTCACGGTCGACGGGCTCGCATTGCGGGGGGCGTTCTCCGACGTCTCGTTCGAGGTGCGCGCCGGCGAGGTCGTCGGGCTGGCGGGACTGGTCGGCTCCGGCCGCACCGAGATCCTGGAGACCGTCTTCGGGGCGCGCAAGGCGACGGCCGGCACCGTTCAGGTCGGGGACCGCCGGCTGCGCGCAGGCTCGGTCAGCGACGCGGTCACCGCCGGCATCGGCTTGTGCCCCGAGGAGCGCAAGAGCCAGGGCCTGATCCTCGACGAGCCGGTGTACCGCAACATCACGCTCTCGACCTTCGCGCGCAACGCCACCGCGTCGTTCCTCGACGAGGGCGCCGAGCGCAAGGTGGCGCGCGAGCAGATCCACGCCCTCGACGTCCGACCGTCCGACCCCGACCGCAGCGCCCGCACGCTGTCCGGCGGCAACCAGCAGAAGGTCCTGCTCGCGCGCTGGCTCGTGCACGGCTGCCGGGTGCTGCTGCTCGACGAGCCCACCCGCGGCGTCGACGTCGGCGCCCGCGCCGAGATCTACGGCCTGATCGCCGACCTGGCCGCCCAGGGGGCTGCCGTCGTGGTCGTCTCCAGCGACATCCCGGAGGTGATCGGCCTGTCCGACCGCGTCCTGGTCGTCTCCGAAGGGCGGGTGGTCCACGACGGACCGGCGTCCGGCATCGACGAGCACCGCGTGCTCGACCTCGTCATGGAAGGAAGTGCCGCGTGAGCGAGCATGACGTGACAGCCCCTGCCGCCGACGAGTCCGCTCGGGTCGAGCAGGTGGCCAAGGCCGGTGAGACGTCCCGCGGAGGACTCCTCAGCGGAGCCACCGGGCGCAACCTCGGCCTGGTCATCGCCCTCGTGGCGATCTGCGCCTTCGGCGTCATCACCGCAGGCGAGCGGTTCGCCAGCATCGACAACGTGCTGACGATCCTGCGGCTCGCGTCGGTGCTCGGGGTGATCAGCATCGGCATGACCTTCGTCATCACGGGCGGCGGCATCGACCTGTCCGTCGGCTCCGTCATCGGGCTGGCGTCGGTGTGGGCCTCCACGCTGGCCACGCAGACCATGGCGGAGGACCTCCACTGGACGATTATGGTGCTCTGCGCGCTCGGGGTCGGCATCGGCGCCGGCCTGATCAACGGCGTGCTCATCGCGTACGGGAAGGTGGTCGCGTTCATCGCGACGCTGGCCATGCTCGTGTCCGCCCGCGGCCTGGCGGAGATCATCGCCAGACGGCAGACCCAGATCGTCAGGGTCGACCCGTTCCTCGACTTCTTCCGGTCGTCGCCGCTCGGCGTGCCGATGCTCGTGTGGATCTTCGTGCTCGTGTCCGTCGCCGGCTGGGTCCTGCTGAACCGCACCACGTTCGGTCGCCGGACCATCGCGGTCGGCGGCAACCCCGAGGCCGCGCGGCTGGCCGGCATCAAGGTCAAGCGGCACACGATGTACCTGTACGCCCTGTGCGGTCTCACGGCCGGCATCGGCGGCGTCATGATGCTCGGTCGCACCACGGCCGGCAGCTCCACCAACGGCCAGCTCTACGAGCTCGACGCGATCGCCGCCGTGGTCGTCGGCGGCACCCTGCTCATCGGCGGTCGCGGCACGATCGTCGGCACCTTCCTGGGCGTCCTGATCTTCACGACGCTGAGCAACGTGTTCACGCAGAACAACCTGTCCATCTCGGCGCAGGCCATCGCCAAGGGCGTGATCATCGTCGTCGCCGTGCTGCTCCAGCAGCGCATCGCCGAGCGCTCCCGCGCCGGAACCTGACCCCCCCAAGCCCCAGCTCCCCGCCCTGCCATGTCCCGATCAAGGAGGATCGTCATGTCTTCATCCACGTGCCGCAGGTGGCTCGCCGCCGCCGGCACCGCGGCAGCCCTCGCACTCGTCGTCGGCTGCACGTCCAACACCCCCGAGGCCGAGGACACCGGTGCCGCGCAGGCGCCGGCCGCCGCAGCCACCGGCAACGACGAGCCCGGCGACAAGGTCGTCATCGGCTTCTCCGCCCCGGCGGCCGACCACGGCTGGATGGGCTCGATCACCAAGTCCGCTGTCGCCGAGGCCGCCAAGTACTCCGACGTCGAGCTGGTGCAGGCCGAGGCCACCAACGACGTGAACCTGCAGATCAGCCAGATCGAGCAGTTCATCAACGACGGCGTGGACGCGATCGTCCTGCTGCCGTTCGACGGGGCCGCCCTCACCGAGGTCGCCATCAAGGCCATGCAGGCCGGCATCGTCGTCGTCAACGTCGACCGCGAGTTCGAGGACTCCGACGCTGCGCGCACGACGATCCTCGGCGACAACTACGGCATGGGCGTCAGCGCCGGTGCGTACATCTGCGGCGAGCTGGGCGGCACCCCCGACGCCAAGGTCGCGGAGATCGCCGGCATCGACTCGCTGCCCCTGACGCAGGACCGCAGCCGGGGCTTCTCCGACGCGCTCTCCGCCTGCGGCCTCGAGGTGAGCAACCGCGTCGCGGCCGACTTCACGGTCCAGGGTGGCGAGGCCGCGGCGGCCAACCTGCTCCAGGCGGCGCCGGAGCTCGACGCCATCTGGAACCACGACGACGACCAGGGCGTCGGCGTCATGGCGGCGATCGAGAACGCCGGTCGCGACGAGTTCATCATGGTCGGCGGCGCCGGCTCGAAGAACGTCATGGAGGCCATCCAGGCCGACGACTCCGTGCTCAAGGCCACGGTCATCTACCCGTCCACGCAGGCCGCGGACGGCATCAAGCTGGCCCGGCTGCTGGTGCAGGGCAAGTCGATGAGCGACCTGGTCGAGGTCGAGGTGCCGCGCACGATCCAGCTGTACGCACCCGTGGTCACCAAGGAGAACGTCGAGCAGTACCTGCCCACGGCCTTCGAGTCCTGAGCCAACCTGACCGAGCCGGGCGGGTCCCACCGCAGGGGACCCGCCCGGGGCCAGAAGGAGGAGTCGTGACAGAAGCAGTCCCACGCCTGGGCATCGGCATGGTCGGGTACGCGTTCATGGGCGTCGCGCACTCGCAGGCCTGGCGCAACGCCCCCCGGTTCTTCGACCTGCCGCTGCGTCCTGACATGGCCGCCGTCGCCGGGCGCGACGCGGCAGCCGTGCAGGCCGCCGCCGAGAAGCTGGGGTGGTCCAGCACGGAGACGGACTGGAAGGCGCTCGTCTCCCGGGACGACATCGACCTCGTCGACATCTGCACCCCCGGCGACACCCATGCCGAGATCGCGATCGCCGCGCTCGAGGCCGGCAAGCACGTGCTGTGCGAGAAGCCGCTGGCCAACTCGGTCGAGGAGGCCGAGGCGATGGTCCGGGCCGCCGAGCGCGCCCCGGGTTTGGCGATGGTCGGCTTCACGTACCGCCGCGTCCCCGCCATCCAGCTGGCCCGCACACTCGTGGCGGACGGCCGCATCGGCACGGTCCGGCACGTCCGTGCCCAGTACCTGCAGGACTGGATCGCCGACCCGCAGGCGCCGCTGTCGTGGCGGCTGGACAAGCAGAAGGCCGGGTCGGGGGCGCTCGGGGACATCGGCGCGCACATCGTCGACCTCGCGCAGTTCGTCACCGGGGAGTCCGTCACGGGCGTCTCGGCGGTGCTGGAGACGTTCGTCAAGGAGCGCCCGATCGCCTCCGCGCACTCGGGTCTGCACGGCACGGCGGGCACCGAGACCGGACCGGTCACCGTGGACGACGCCGCGATCTTCCTCGGCCGGATGTCCGGCGGGGGACTGGCCACGTTCGAGGCCACCAGGTTCGCGTGGGGCCGCAAGAACGCGATCCGCCTCGAGATCAACGGCTCGGCCGGGTCGCTCGCGTTCGACTTCGAGGACATGAACGTCCTGCACTTCTTCGACGCGTCGCAGCCCGCCGCCGAGGCCGGCTTCCGGCGGATCGTCGTCACCGAGCCCGAGCACGCCTACGTGGCAGCCTGGTGGCCTGCGGGTCACGGCCTCGGGTACGAGCATGCGTTCACGCACCAGGCGGTCGACCTGATCACGGCGATCGCGTCGCGTCGGCAGCCGGAGCCGAGCTTTGCCGACGGTCTCGCGGTGCAGCGGGTGCTCGACGCCGTGGAGCGGTCCGCGGCCGACAACAGCACGTGGACACCTGTGGCGAAGGAGAGCTGACCATGGCGCGACCGATCACCCTGTTCACCGGCCAGTGGGCGGACCTGCCGTTCGAGGAGGTCGCGCGACTGGCCAGCGGCTGGGGGTACGACGGCCTGGAGATCGCGTGCTGGGGCGATCACCTGGACCCCTGGCGCTGGGACGACGAGGAGTACGTCGCCGGGAAGCTCGCGCTGTTGGAGAAGTACGGCCTGAAGGTCTACGCGATCTCCAACCACCTCAAGGGCCAGGCGGTCTGCGACGACCCGATCGACCAGCGGCACCGCGACATCCTGCCCGACGTCGTGTGGGGCGACGGGGACCCCGAGGGCGTCCGGCAGCGCGCGGCCGAGGAGATGAAGCACACCGCGCGGATCGCCGCGAAGCTCGGCGTGAAGACCGTCGTCGGGTTCACCGGATCGAGCATCTGGAAGTACGTCGCCATGTTCCCGCCGGTCTCCCAGGAGGCCGTCGACGCGGGCTACCAGGACTTCGCGAGGCGGTGGAACCCGATCCTCGACGTGTTCGACGAGGTGGGCGTGCGGTTCGCGCACGAGGTGCACCCCAGCGAGATCGCCTACGACTACTGGACGACCGTGCGCACCCTGGAGGCGATCGGCCACCGCGAGGCGTTCGGGCTCAACTGGGACCCCAGCCACTTCATCTGGCAGCAGCTGGACCCCGTCGACTTCATCCTCGAGTTCGCCGACCGGATCTACCACGTCGACTGCAAGGACGTGAAGCTCCGGCTGGGCAACGGCCGCAACGGCCGGCTCGGCTCGCACCTGGCGTGGGCGGACCTGCGGCGCGGCTGGGACTTCGTGTCCACCGGCCGCGGCGACGTGCCGTGGGAGGCGTCGTTCCGGGCGCTGAACTCCATCGGGTACGACGGGCCGATCTCCGTGGAGTGGGAGGACGCGGGGATGGACCGGCTGCTCGGCGCTCCCGAGGCGCTGGAGTTCGTGAAGCGCAACGCGTTCGACCCGCCGACGGCCTCCTTCGACGCGGCGTTCAGCACGCGCTGAGCGGATGCCCGGGCGGATACTGGGGCGATGATCTCCGTCGAGCGTGCCCTTCAGCTCCACGAGGCCGGGCTGCGATGGCACCCCCTGCCGGGTGACCGGTTCGCGGTCCGGACGCTCGAGGACCAGGTGTTCACGATCTCGGACATGGTGGTGGAGCCGCACGAGTACCCGACCGGCACCGTCCTGGGCTTCAACGGGACCACGGAGTGGGCGCTCGACTCGGTCGCGCAGGAGGACGCCCTGTGGCTGCCCCGTGAGGACCAGCTGCGCGAGCTCCTGGGCGGCACGTTCCGCAGCCTCGCTCGGTCCACCGACGGGCAGTTCGGGGTGGTCATCGAGCACTCGGGCCGCCCGGAGCGCCTCTTCACCGCGGACACGGCGGCGGACGCCTACGCGCAGGCGCTGCTGGCGCTGGTGGCCGCCGCCGTCGACCGCGTGTAGTCCCGCCCACCCCTCGGTCCGGCCAGCGGCGGCCGTGAGGGTTTGCGAGGATGCGCGGCATGCCGACATCCCCGCACCACCCCCGTGCCCGCGCGTCGATCGCGGCGCTCAGCGTCGTGGCAGTCCTGGGGCTCACGGCCTGCACGTCACCTGAGCCCGACCCGGAGCCCGCGACGTCGGAGACGGCGACCGCCGACGCCAGTGCGTCGGCGACGCCAGAGGTGTCTGTCGAGCCGGTCGTCGCCACGTTGCCCGACGAGCGCGGAACGGTCGACGTCGCCGTCCGCTCGCTCGTCCTGGACGACAACGGCACGACCATGACCCTCCGCGTCGACTTCACGCCGCACCTGGTGAAGCCCGAGGACGGGATGACCCTGTCGATGATCAACAACTTCTTCTTCATCTTCCCGGAGCTGCTCGACCGTGAGCACCTCAAGCGCTACTCGGTGATCACCGGCGAGGGCCCCCAGGACTGGCTGACCAACGAGGACACCCGGACCGAGAACGACGAGACGCTCTCCTCCTGGTTCGTCTACGCGGCCCCCGAGGACGACGTCGAGGCGTTCACGCTGACCATGGACGGCTGGGCACTCGAGGTCCCGGGCGTCGAGGTGACCGCATGAGCGCGGTGCCGGTCCTCGTCGTGGTGGGCATGCTGCTGCCGTTCGCGTACGTCGACCGCGCCGACGCGCCCGAGCCGTCGGCCGAGAAGATCGAGCGCTCCGTCAGCACCTACTCCCTCGAGGGCAGTGTGGAGCGCGTCGAGCCCCCGAAGCCCACCTCCGCCGGCGTGACTCTGACCATCGGCTCCGACGTGCTCTTCGCGTATGCGAGCGCCGTCGTCGACGAGAGCGCGCAGGCTGCCGTCGCGGCGCAGCTGGACCAGATCCCCGCGGGTGCCCAGGTGACCGTCGAGGGCCACACCGACTCGCGGGGCGGGGACGCCGTGAACCTCCCGCTGTCCGCCGCCCGCGCGGAGGCCGTGGCGGCGGTGCTGCGTGCCCACCGTCCCGACCTGGTGCTGGCGGTCGTCGGCAAGGCGTCGAGCGAGCCGGCCGTGTCCGAGACGGACGAGCAGGCGATGGCGAGGAACCGTCGCGTCGAGCTCAGCTGGGCCGGCTAGGACCGTTCTGCTCGTTCCGGGGATAGCGCTGGACGGGGTCGTGGATCGGCACGAAGGTGCCCGCGTCGCCCGACACCGCCCACCCGGCAGCGTCTCCTCCGGGCGTCGCTCGGGGTGGGATCCGGATCGGCTGGGTGTCGCCGGGGCGGACGGGCGGCCAATCGGGCTGGCCGTCGGGCACCGCAGCCGGTCGGCGCACGGCGACGGACGGCGGCCGGAAGTGCGTCGCCTGGGCGGGCGTGAAGATGATCCCGCACAGCTCGCGGTAGGTGGCGTCGGGGTCGGCCACCCACGCGATGCGGCTCAGCGCCTGGTCCTGTCCGGCTGACTCCAGCGTGAACTCGCCGTAGCCGAGCACGCGACCGGCGATGGACCGCGAGTACCGCATGTCGGTGACCTTGACCAGCGGCATCATCGAGACCTTGTGCGTGATCAGCCCGTAGAGCATCAGCATGCGCTTGTCGGTGGCGACGAACCACTCGTTGCGCCAGTCGAGCACCCGCCAGCCGAGCCGGGTGAGCAGGGCGAACCACAGGAACCACAGCCAGGCCGACCGGTCGCCGACGACGGGGCCGGCCACGTCGACGAGCCACGCCACGAGCACGAAACCGGCGAGCGTGGTCACGCAGGGCTCCACGAGCTTGGCCCAGTGGGACCGGCGCGTCAGGACGACGCGCTCGCCGGGCAGCACGTACTTGCGCAGCGTCCGGTGCCCCGCAAGGGTCTGCTCGACGGTGGGCATGTCAGCTCACGTCACTCGGCCAGGTTGGCGAAGAACCGGCCGAAGCTGGAGAACGCGCTGACGATGATGTCCCACAGGGCGCGCACGAGGTCGGCGGCGCGGTCGGGGCTGGTGATGATGGCGTACACGAGGAAGATCGCGACGATCCAGAAGAGCGCAGTCTTGAGCTTCGGCGGCATAGGGGTCCTCGCAGGCACGGTGGGGGAGCACGGTCGGGGGCAGCGGCGGATCGCGACCCGCGGCGCAGGGGCCGGCCGACACCACCAGTCCCGGCAAAGCGTACTTACCGGGCGGTGCCGAGCGGGGAGCACACACCGGGAAAGTGAACGAGTGTCCGACTACCGGCCGTTCTGCTCGTACGCCGCGCGCAGCAACGGCAGGAGGCCCTCGACCTGGGAGACGTGCGTGACGCCGACCTTGTGGGTGGCGGACCCGGGCGCCTTCGCCGGCACGAGGTCGGGGTGGGACGGCGGGTCGACGAACCGCAGCCCGACGTACACCCGCGTGGCCGTGGTCGCGGCGACGGCGGCGAACTGGCGCGCGCGGACGAACGGGACGTAGGTCGACCGGCCCTCCCGGCGCACGTCCTCGCCGAGCCCCAGGAGTGCCGCCTCCAGCGCGTCGTACACGGGCCGCAGCCCAGCGGTGCGGCCGGCGTACTGGCGGTCGACGTAGCCGTCGACGTCCGGGCGCACCCAGCCGGCCCGCTCGGCGACCTCGAACGCGATCGTCCACCGGCTGTTCTGCGGGACGCCGTGCACGTCCTTGAGCCAGCGCCGCACCGCGTTCTGGTCCAGCGGGTCGACGCCGCTGGTGTCGTGCACCAACGTCGCCCACGCGTCGAGCGTCCGGCCGGTCCGGTCGGCCATGCTCGCGGTCACCGCTGCCCGCATGTCGTCGGGGCTCGTCGCCATGCTGCCCAGCGTAGGCAGCCGGTCCCCACCGTCTAGACTCCGACCCATGTCCACCCTCTCTCGCGACGAGGTCGCGCGCGTGGCGGGCCTGGCACGGATCGACCTCACACCGACGGAGCTCGACCGCCTCGCGGGCGAACTCGACGTCATCGTCGAGTCGGTCGCCCGCGTGAGCGAGATCGCCACGCCCGACGTGCCGGCCACCAGCCACCCCCTGCCGCTGACCAACGTGTTCCGCCCCGACGTGCCCGTGGAGCCGCTCGACCGCGCCCTCGTGCTCGCCGCCGCCCCGGAGCACATCGACGGCAAGTTCGCGGTCCCGCAGATCCTGGGGGAGGACGCATGAGCGGCGGGACCGAGCTGACTCGGCTGTCTGCCGCCGCGCTCGCGGACAAGCTCACGGCCAAGGAGGTGTCCAGTGTCGAGGTGACGCAGGCGCACCTCGACCGGATCGCCGACGTGGACCACGCGATCCACGCGTTCCTCCAGGTCAGCGGCGACGCCGCGCTCGCCGCCGCCGCGGACGTCGACGCCCGTCGCGCTGCCGGTGAGGAGCTGCACGCGCTCGCGGGCGTGCCGATCGCGGTCAAGGACGTCGTCGTCACCAAGGGCCTGGAGACGACCGCCGGCTCGAAGATCCTGAAGGGCTGGATCCCGCCGTACGACGCGACGCTCGTCGAGAGGCTCAAGGCCGCGGGCCTGCCGATCCTGGGCAAGACCAACATGGACGAGTTCGCCATGGGGTCGTCCACGGAGCACTCCGCCTACGGCAACACGCACAACCCGTGGGACCTCGACCGCATCCCCGGCGGCTCCGGTGGCGGGTCCGCCGCGGCGGTCGCCGCCTACGAGGCGCCCCTGGCGATCGGCACGGACACGGGCGGCTCGATCCGTCAGCCCGCGGCCGTCACCGGCACGGTCGGCGTCAAGCCCACGTACGGCGGGGTGTCCCGCTACGGGCTCATCGCGCTGGCGTCGTCGCTGGACCAGGCCGGTCCCGTCACGCGCACGGTGCTCGACTCCGCGCTGCTGCACGAGCTCATCGGCGGCCACGACCCGCGCGACTCGACGTCCATCGACGAGCCGCTGCCGGCGCTCGTCGCCGCGGCCCGTCAGGGTGCGAACGGCGACCTGTCGGGCGTGCGCGTCGGCGTCATCCGCGAGCTCCAGGGCGAGGGCTACCAGCCCGGCGTGCTCGCGCGGTTCGAGGAGTCGCTCGAGCTGCTGCGGGGGGCCGGCGCCGAGATCGTCGAGGTCTCCTGCCCGCACTTCACCTACGCGCTCGCGGCCTACTACCTGATCCTCCCCGCGGAGGCGTCGAGCAACCTGGCCAAGTTCGACGGCATGCGCTTCGGCCTGCGCGTCGTGCCCGAGGACAACCCGACGGCCGAGCGCGTCATGTCCGCCACCCGCGGGCAGGGCTTCGGCGACGAGGTCAAGCGCCGGATCATCCTGGGCACCTACGCCCTGTCGGCGGGCTACTACGACGCCTACTACGGCTCGGCGCAGAAGGTCCGCACGCTCATCCAGCGCGACTTCACCGCGGCGTTCGAGACGGCGGACGTGCTGGTGTCCCCGACGGCGCCGACCACGGCGTTCAAGCTGGGCGAGAAGCTGGACGACCCGCTGGCCATGTACCTGAACGACGTCGCGACCATCCCGGCCAACCTCGCGGGTGTGCCGGGCCTGTCGCTGCCGAGCGGGCTGTCCGACGACGGCCTGCCGGTCGGGTTCCAGGTGCTGGCCCCGGCCAAGGCCGACGACCGGCTGTACCGCGTGGGTGCCGCGCTCGAGGCGCTGCTGGAGAACGAGTGGGGCGGGCCGCTGCTGCTCAAGGCTCCTGAACTCGCAACAGAACTGGAGGCCGGAAAATGAGCACCCTGGTCGACTACGACGACGCCGTCGAGCGCTACGACACCGTCATCGGCATCGAGGTGCACGTCGAGCTGGGCACCAGGACCAAGATGTTCGACGGGGCACCGGCCGGGTTCGGCGAGGAGCCGAACACCTCGATCACGCCGGTCTCGCTCGGCCTCCCGGGATCGCTGCCCGTGGTCAACGGGCTCGCGGTCGAGTACGCGATCCGCATCGGCCTGGCGCTGAACTGCTCGATCGCGCAGACCTGCCGGTTCGCCCGGAAGAACTACTTCTACCCGGACGTGCCCAAGAACTTCCAGACCTCGCAGTACGACGAGCCCATCGCGTACGAGGGCTGGGTCGACGTCGAGCTCGACGACGGCAGCATCTTCCGCGTCGAGATCGAGCGCGCGCACATGGAGGAGGACGCCGGCAAGAACACGCACATCGGCGGCTCCGACGGACGCATCCACGGCGCCGAGTACTCGCTGGTGGACTACAACCGCGCGGGCATCCCGCTGGTCGAGATCGTCACCAAGCCGATCACCGGTGCCGGCGCCCGGGCGCCCGAGGTGGCACGTGCGTACGTGCAGACCCTGCGGGACCTGTTCCGTGCGCTGGAGGTCTCCGAGGCCCGCATGGAGCGCGGCAACGTGCGCGCGGACGTCAACGTCTCGATCCGCCCGACGCCCGGGTCGCCCCTGGGCACCCGCACCGAGACCAAGAACGTGAACTCGTTCCGGTCGGTGGAGCGGGCCGTGCGGTACGAGGTCAGCCGGCAGGCGGGCGTGCTCGACGACGGTGTGGCGATCATCCAGGAGACGCGCCACTGGCACGAGGACACCGGGACCACCGCGTCCGGCCGCGTGAAGTCGGACGCCGAGGACTACCGGTACTTCCCGGAGCCCGACCTCGTCCCGATCGCCCCGGACCGCGCGTGGATCGAGGAGATCCGCGCACGCCTGCCCGAGCTGCCGGCCGCGCGACGCAGGAGGCTGCAGGGGGAGTGGCAGTACGCCGACGCCGAGATGCGCGACGTGGTCAACGCCGGCGCCGTCGAGCTCATCGAGACCACGATCGCCGCGGGGGCCAGCCCGGCCGCCGCGCGCAAGTGGTGGATGGGCGAGCTGGCGCGCACTGCCAAGCAGCAGGAGGTCGAGCTGGCCGACCTGCCCGTGACGCCCACCCAGGTCGGGCAGCTCCAGAAGCTGGTCGACGACGGCCGGATCAACGACAAGCTGGCCCGCCAGGTGCTCGAGGGCGTGCTCGCGGGCGAGGGTGACCCGGAGACGGTGCTCGTCGCGCGCGGCCTGGAGGTCGTGTCCGACGACGGCCCGCTGCTCGAGGCCATCGACGCGGCGCTCGCCGCGCAGCCGGACATCGCGGAGAAGATCCGCTCGGGCAACCTCGGGCCGGTCGGCGCGATCATCGGTGCGGTCATGAAGGCGACGCGCGGGCAGGCCGACGCCGGCCGCGTCCGCGAGCTGCTGCTGGAGCGCATCGCGCAGTGACGGCACTGGTCAGCGCCCCGCTGCGGCGGGGCGCTGACCGTGCGGCGTGATCCGCCGGTAACGTCCCCGCCATACCCGGGCCGTAGCGTTCGCCGCTGGTGAGCAGGGACGAGGAGGCAGCGATGGAGAAGCCCACGCTCCAGGGCGAGATGATCGTGCTCCGACCGATCCGGGCGGATGACGCGGACGCGGTCTGGGAGTCGGTGAGCGACCCCGACGGGCGGCGACTGACCGGCACGACCGCGGTGTTCACCCGGCCCGAGATCGATGCCTGGTGCGAGGCGATCGCCTCCGCCGAGGGACGGATCGACCTGGCGGTCACCGTGAACGGGTCCGACGAGTACCTCGGCGAGATCGTGCTCAACGACATCGACGACGTCGTCGGGTCCGCCAACCTCCGGCTCGCGATGCGTCCGGGCTACCGCGGCCGCGGGTACGGCACCGAGGCGATCCAGCTGATGCTCGGGCTCGCGTTCGACGGCCTGGGCCTGCACCGGGTGGAGCTCGACGTGCTGAGCATCAACGCGCGCGCCAAGTCCCTGTACGAGAACCTCGGGTTCCGCATCGAGGGGCGTAAGCGGGACGCGTACCGCGACGGCGAGGGCTGGTGCGACGGGATCCTCATGGGGCTGCTCGAGGACGAGTTCCGGGCGAGCCAGATCCCTTAGCGGGGCAGGTACTTCTCGACGGAGGCCAGGTAGGCGTCCGGGTCGAAGTCGGGGAGCACCGACCACTGCAGGACATAGCCCTGCACGGCCGAGATCAGCAGAGGGACCTGCTCGGCGGCGAGGATGTCTGCCTCCTCGACCGCCACGCCGTACGTGCGCTGGTGCCAGACCGAGACGTAGGCGGTGAGCGCGCCGCGCAGCTGCAGGATGACGTCGAGGACGAGCGCGCGCAGCTCGGGCTCGGTGACGGCCTCGCCCCACAGCTGCAGGAGGACCGAGGGGTCTCCGACCTCGCGCCGCATGCCGGTGATGAGGGTGCGCGGCACGGTCGGCGGGGCAGCGAGCGGGTCCTGGTCCGCCAGGTTCCGCAGGTCGACGATCCTCGACCCGACGACTCTCGTGGCGACGTCGACGACGATGGCGGCCTTGCTCGGGTAGTGGCCGTAGATCGCGCCGGCGGACAGCCCGGACTCCGCGATGATCTCCGCCATCGACGTGGCCTGGAACCCCTTGCGACGGAACGCGCGAAGCGCGGCCTCGGCGATCTCGTCCCGCCGGGCGACGCGGTACTCCTCGGTGACCTTGGGCACGGTGCAGCATAAAAACGAATGATCGTTCTTGACAAGCGTGACACGGGAGGACGACGATTCTCTAGAAGAACGAACGTTCGCTTTAGACGAGAGGACCTGTCATGCACACGCAGCCGCACACCCCGTGGCGACGCCTGCTCGGCCTCGGCGCCGGCCTCGCTGCCGTCCTGACCGTGCTGGCGCTCGCCTTCCTGTGGCCGGCGGTCACGTCCGAGCCGCGGGACCTCCCGGTCGCCGTCGCCGGACCGCCCGCCGCCGTCGATCCGTTCGCCACGGCGCTCCAGGAGCGGGCGCCCGGCGCGTTCGACGTCGTGGCCGCGCAAGACCGAAGCGCCGCCGTCGACCTGATCGAGACGCGCGAGGCGTACGGCGCGGTCGTGCTCGGCGCGCAGCCGGAGATCCTCACCGCGTCGGGGGGCAGCCCGCTCGTCGCGCAGCAGCTCGCCGCCCTGGCGCCGGCCCTGCAGGCGCAGGTGGGGGCACCCGTCCGGGTGACCGACATCGCGCCCTTCGTCGAGGGCGACCCTCGCGGTGCCGTCCTCGGCGCGGTCACGTTCCCGCTGGTCATCGGCGGGATGATCGGCGGCATCGCGATCTCGCTCACCGTCGTCGGCGTGTGGCGCCGGATCACCGCGGTCGTCGGCTACTCGGTGCTCGGGGGGCTCGCGGTCGCGGGCGTCCTGCAGGGCTGGTTCGGTGCGCTGGCCGGCTCCTACGCTGTGAATGCGGGCATCGTCGCGCTCGCGATCCTGGCGGTCGCCGGGGTGATCGTCGGGTGCGTGTCGGTGGTCGGCCGCGCGGGGATCGCGATCGGGCCGGTGCTCTTCCTGCTCGTCGCCAACCCGATCGCGTCGGCGGCCCAGCCGTGGCAGATGCTGCCGACGCCGTGGGGTGCGATCGGCCAGTGGATGCCCCCGGGGGCCGCGGCAGCGCTGCTGCGCGACGAGTCGTACTTCCCGCACGCCGACACCACGCAGCTCTGGGTCGCGCTCGCATCGTGGGCGGTGCTCGGCCTGCTGCTCGCGACCGTGGGCCACTTCCGCGACGCGGGAGCGGCGACTGCCGCCGCGGTCGAGGAGGCCACCCCGGAGCTCGTGACCGTCTAGGCGTCGCGCCCGCGGTGGAAGTCGTCGAGGGCCACCTTGCGCTCCACCGCGTGGTCCACGATCGGGGCCGGGTAGTCCTCGGGTGCCTCGAGCCCCAGCCTCCACGGCTGGTGCACGGCGCGCCCGGGGATCCCGCGAAGCTCCGGCACCCACTCGCGCACGTAGGCGCCGTCGGGGTCGAACCGCTCGCCCTGCGTCACCGGGTTGAACACCCGGAAGTACGGCGCGGCGTCCCGGCCGGTGCCGGCCACCCACTGCCAGTTGAGCTGGTTCTGCGGCACGTCACCGTCCACGAGCCAGTCCATGAAGTGCTGGGCGCCCCGCTGCCAGCGCACGTGCAGGTCCTTGACCAGGAACGATGCCACCACCATGCGGACCCGGTTGTGCATCCAGCCGAGCGCGCGCAGCTGGCGCATGCCGGCGTCGACGAACGGGTAACCGGTCCGGCCCTCGGCCCACGCGGCGAACGACGCGTCACCGTCGTCCCACGAGTCCTCCGGGACCACGGCCCGCAGTGACCGACGCGCGGCACAGGGGTGGTGCCAGAGCACGTCGGCATGGAACTCGCGCCAGGCCAGCTCGGACCGGAACGTCGCCGTGTCGAACGGCGCCTGCGTCAGGTCCGCCAGGAGCGTCCGCGGGTGCAGCTCGCCGTACTTGAGCGGGATCGAGAGCATCGACGTGCCGTCCAGGTCGGGCCGGTTCCGCAGGGTGCCGTACTCGGCCAGACCGTCCTGCACGTAGGCCGCCCACCGGGCATGCGCGGCGCGCTCGCCCGCAGCGGGGAGGTCCACGTCCGTGCCCGGCTCGTCCGGGACGCCGTCGGACGGGACGTCGGCCCACGGCACCCGCTGCGGTCGTCGAGCAGGGACGGACCAGCCGTGGTCCAGCCACGCGCCGCGGAACGGGGTGAACACCTGGAACGGGGTGCCCGCCTGCGTGGTCAGCCGGCCGGGCGCAACCGCGTAGGGCGAGCCGGTACGGACCAGGGGGACGTCGAGGGCGCGTTCCACCGCCTCGTCGCGACGCCGGCCGTACGGCTCGGTCGCCGCCGTGACGTGCACGCTCGGCGCCCCGACCTCGCGCGCGACCGCGGGGAGCACCGACGAGGCGGCGCCGTGCCGGACGACCAGCCGGCCGTCGAGCGCCTCGTCCAGCGCGCGCAGGCTGCGCGCGAGGTAGGCCAGGCGCGGCGCCCCCGCGGCGCGCCACAGGGCGGGGTCGACGACGAACAGGGGCACGACCTCGTCGTCGGCGACTCGGGCCTCCTCGACGGCGGCGAGCAGCGCGGGGTTGTCCGCGAGCCGCAGGTCGCGGCGGAACCAGTGGAGCGAGGGCACCCGGCGACGGTAGCCGTGGGGCCGCCACCGCGCCGCCCGAGCGGCCGGGGTGGTGGACCGAGGGGCGCGAGGCCACGGGGGCGCGGGCGGTGCTGCAACGCTGAACGTCCGGTGGCAGGGTGGACGGATGGCTGACACCACGCTCCTGCGTCACTCCGACGTCACCGCCGCGGTCGACTCCCGGCACTGGCGTGTCCTCCTGCAGTCGCTGCGCGCCACCTTCGCGACGCCCGACTTCAGCACCGCCGCGGCCTTCGTCGCCCGGATCGCGGCAGCCGCGGACGCGGCGAACCACCACCCCGACGTGGTCCTGCGCTGGGGGCAGGTGACGGTGACCACCACGAGCCACGACGCCGGCGGGCTCACCCAGCGCGACATCGACCTCGCCGCCACCGTGAGCGCGCTGGCCGACGAGCTCGGGGTGACCGGCGACGTGCCGCGCAGCGAGATGCTGGAGATCGCCGTCGACGCGCTCGACATCGGCGCCGTGCGGCCGTTCTGG
Organism: Cellulomonas humilata; assembly: GCF_013359775.1. Lineage (GTDB taxonomy): Bacteria > Actinomycetota > Actinomycetes > Actinomycetales > Cellulomonadaceae > Cellulomonas > Cellulomonas humilata. The sequence continues at coordinate 57,350 of NZ_JABMCI010000067.1, forward strand.
GCCGCCGTGATGGGCTACGACGTGACCGAGGCCGAGGACCTGGTGGACCCGGCGGGCATCGGACCGTCCATCTGGTTCCAGCAGATGGACTCGCCGCGGCCGCAGCGCAACCGGATCCACTTCGACGTCATCGTGGCGCACGACCAGGCGGAGGCACGCGTGGCTGCGGCGGTCGCGGCCGGCGGCCACCTGGTCAGCGACGAGCGGGCGCCGGCGTTCTGGGTCCTCGCCGACCGTGAGGGCAATGAGGTCTGCGTGTGCACCTGGCAGGCGCGCGGCAGGAGCTGAGCGCGGGCAGGCCGAAGGCCCCGGATCGGAGTGGAGGTTGATCCGGGGCCCTCGGCGGTCAGCAGGCGCGGGCCGTCAGCTCCGGCCTCGCGGCGAGGGCGACACGGTGGCCGCGGCCGTCGTGGCGCGCCCCTCGGGGTTGGTGAACACCGCGCGGTAGTCGGTGGGCTTGCTGCCCACCTTCACCGTGAGCGACGTCCGGTGGGCGCCCCCTACCCAGTGCCAGCCGCCGTGGCCGGTGCGCTGCTGCCAGCGCACGGTCGGCTCCGGGTACCCGGTGGCCGCCGCCGTGAGCGTCACCTTCGAGCCCGCCTTCGCGGTGACCGAGGTGGGCTGCACGGTGATGACCGGTGCCGCGCGGGTGATCCGCACCCGGGCGACCGCGGTGGTGGCCGAGCCCTCGCTGTTGGTGAACACCGCCCGGTACCGGCCACCGTCCGAGCGCGCGGTCAGGCTGACCGTGAGCGTCGTGGACGTTGCCCCGGGCACGTCCCTCCACTGCCACGGCAACCAGCCGCGCACCTGCCACTGGACCGTCGGCTCGGGGTACCCCGACGCGGCGGCGGTGAGCGTGACCTGCGACCCGAGGGCACCGGTGACGGACGCCGGCTGCTCGGTGACCACCGGTGCCGACGGCTCCGGCGTCACGGGAGCGACCAGCTGGGCGACGCCCCACCGCGAGGTGTTCTGGTACGAGCGCCCGGTCGGGTCGGACCAGGTCCGCACCGACCCGCGCACCCCGGCGGTGCCGTCGTTGACCTGGAAGTCCAGGCCCGCCAGGTCACCGGCGGTGACCGCGCGCCCCAGCGAGAGCGACGCCTCGACCACGTACCCGCCGTCGACCACGGCGGTCGCGCTGGTCAGGCGGTCACCGATCACCGCGAGGTCGCCGGAGATCGACACCGCGTTGAGGTAGTTGATCCGGTACTGCCCGTCGGCCGGGTTGTACGGACCGGACTTGGCGTTGACCGGGTCGAGGAAGATCTCGACCGAGTCCTGCTCCCACGCGTTGGAGCTCGTCGCGTCGAGCGACGGGTCCGTGACCTGCGCCAGCACGTCGATGCGGTCGTCGTGCCAGAGCACGCGCACGTCCGCGGTCGCGCCGGGCGTGCCCTCGACCTGCACGTCGGTCCGCAGCACGGGGGCGTCGGCCCACGCGTCGTCGACCGCACCGTCGATGTCCGGCGCCGCAGAGGTCTGGGGGACCGCCACGTAGCCGACCGGCTCCACCAGGGTGACGACGCCGAGCGGGCCGCCGGTCTCCTGGTGGTGGGCCAGGTCGTTCCAGGACACCAGCCCGCCGCTGCCGTCGGCGACGCGGACGTCGAACGGCACGGTCGTCCCGACGGCACCGGGTGCGGCGAGCGGCAGCTGCGCCACCGCGGTCCACCCGTCCGCTGTCGCGGTACCCGCCGCGCGGGTGACCACCACGGGGTCTCCCGAGCCGAAGAGCGTCACGGTGTCGGCCGCGCCGTCGTCCGTCGCGTCCACGACGTGCACGTACGCGGTGAGCTGGTCGCCGGACCAGCGCAGCTGGAACCCGGTCCCGCCGGAGATGGTCTGCAGCGGCAGCAGGCTCCACTGCAGGTCGTCCGGGGCGTCGGCCTGCGGGGCGTTCGCCTGCCGGGTGAGGGTCGGCAGCTGTGTCGGGTCGACGATGCCCCAGTAGGCCGGCTTGGCCTGCAGGTCGTCGTCGAACGGCAACGGTGCGCCGTCCCGCCAGCTCCGGCTGTCGTACGGACCCCAGATGGTGACGGCGAACAGGTCCGGGAACTCGCGCAGCATCGAGAAGACGCTGGCGTAGTAGTAACCCTGCTCGACCAGCTTCTCGGCGGTGACCGTGCCGTCGATCTGCACGTCCAGCTCGCTCACGTCCTGCAGCAGGCCCAGGGGGGCGAACGTCTGGAGCGTGGTGCGCAGCTGGTCGACCGACTGCGACAGGCTGATGTGGAACTGGTGCCCGACGCCGTCGACCGGCACGCCGTCGGCCAGCAGGCCCTCGACCAGGTCGAACATCGCCTGGCGCTTGGCGGGCAGCTCCGTGTTGTAGTCGTTGATGAACAGCTGGACGGGCCCGTCCGGGTCGCCGCCGTTGAACGCCTGGGAGGCGATCTCGAACGCGTCCGTGATGTAGCTCGCCCCGAGCGTGGCGAACCACGCGCTGCGGCGCAGGCCGTCGGCCTCGCTCTCGGCGATGACCTCGTTGACCACGTCGACGCTGACGATCGGGTTGCCGGCGGTGCCGAACTCCCCGTACGTGGTGCGGTAGTGGTCCGCCACGGTCTCGATGTGCGTCCGCATCCGCCCCAGCAGGAGGGCCTGGTCGTCGGCGCTGTCCGCGAGCGGCGTGCCGTCGGCGTGCTGGAAGAACCAGTCCGGCGTCTGGCTGTGCCACACGAGCGTGTGGGCGTGCACGCGCTGGCCGTTCGCGATCGCGAAGTCGATGATCTCGTCGGCGGCCTCGAACGTGAACGTGCCCTCCGTCGGCTGGATCGCCTCGGGCTTCATCGCGTTCTCGTGGGTGATCTGGTCGTAGTGCTTAGTGACCAGCTCTGCGCCCGTGCCCACGGTCTCGCGGGCGTCGATGGCGACGCCGACGGGCCACGGCAGCACGTCCTGCAGCGACGGGATGTCCTGCTGGACCGGGGGAGCGGTGGACCCGGTCACCACGATGTCGTCCACGAGGAACGACGGCGTGCCGGAGGCGGTCTCGACGTAGAGCAGTGCGCTCTCGGCCGCGGCCATCGTGTACGACGCCTGGACCTGCACCCACGCGTCCGCGGTCACCCCGGTCGCCGTGGCGACGGTGTCGTAGGACGACGAGCCGGCGTTGTCGCGCTGGACGCTGACGCGCACGTCGGCGGGAGCCGTCTCGCCCGCGGCGAGCTTGACCCACGCCGAGATCTGGTAGGTCCGGCCGGCCTGGAAGATGCCGGTCACCGGTGCGCCGAGGCCGTGCCAGGTGTCGGTGCGGCCGGACACGGAGGCCGCCTGCACGCCTCCGTGCGCCTCCGCCGTGGTGGTTGCGACGACCGGTGCGGTGCCGTTGCCGCGCGCGGTCCAGACGCCGAGACCGTCCTCGAACCCGGTCGACAGGGACGTGGTGGGGACGCCGGGGTCGTCGGAACCGCCCACGGGGAGCGTGAACTGCCAACCGGCGGCGAGCCGCTCGGAGACGACCGTGCGCACCGCGGCGAGGGTGCCGGAGCGGTCACCGCCGCCGTCGTGCGCGAGCACCACCTGTCCGGGCTTCATCGCCGCGCGCAGGTTGGTGGTCAGCGTCGGGACGTCCTGCGTCTCCCAGTCGCTGATCGTGTTGATCACCGCGAGCGGCTGCATGCCGAGCGACACGGCGACCGCCGGGGACTGACCCCAGCTGCCGTTGGGCGCCCGGAAGTACGGCACCTTGGCGTTCGGGTCGCCGAGCGCGTCCCGGATGATGCCCAGGTTCTCGACGAGGTCCGCCTGCACCTGCTCCGGCGTCCAGCTGCCCATGTCCGCGTAGCTGGTGGTGTGGTTGCACAGGGTGTGGCCCTCGCTCACGATGCGCTGGAGCACCGCGGCGCCGCCAGGGGCGGTGATGTTCTGGCCGATCACGCAGAACGTCGCGTGGAGGCCCTGCTCGCCGAGGTAGTCCAGCAGCGCCTCGGTGGTCGCGCCGTTGGGTCCGTCGTCGAACGTCAGCGCGGCGACGTCGCCGGTGCCCCGCGCGGCGGTCACGGGCGTAGCGGTCGGGTTCACGGCCCCGCCGGGCACGACGCCGGGCACGGGGTCGGTGCCGCCCGCGGCGGTGATCAGCACGTCGTCGACCAGGAAGCTCGGGTGCGCCGAGCCGATCACGCCGGCCTCGAGGTACAGGGTCGCGGCCGTCACGGCGGCGTCCTTGGTGTACGTGCCGCCCACCTGCACCCAGGCGTCCGCGGTCACGTCGACGGGGGAGCCCACCCAGGCGTACTGGTTGTCGGCCGGCGTCTGCTCCACGGTGAAGTGCACGGGCGCAGTGCCGACGGTGCCGGGGGCGAGCTTCACCCAGGCGGACACCGTGTAGGTGGTGCCGGCGTCGAACAGGGTCGCGACGTTCGTCGCGGGTCCGTTCCAGTCGCCGGTGCGCCCGGTGACCAGCAGGCTCCCGGTGCCGGCGTGCGCGTCGTCCGCGGTCACCGCCAGCGTGACCGGCCCCCGCGGACCCCAGGGGGCCGGGTCGGGCGACTCGAAGTCGTTCTGCAGGACCACCGTCGGCTCGGTCTCGGCGGCCAGCGCGGGCGGGGTCGTCGTCAGACCCAGTGCCACAGATGCTGCCACCGCGGTGAGGACTCGTGCACGTCTCATCAGCGCTCCTTTGCGCGATCGTCTCCACTCCGGGCGGGAGATTACGCACGAATGGGACGGGGCGCCAGGGATCTCGACAACGTTATTGATAACGTTATCGAATCGTGAAGTCGCTCCCGCAGGATCGTGCGGGTGTGCTCAGCGGCGCGGCGGCGCGCAGGACGCGCGGACCACGAGCTCGGTCGGCAGCCGCAGGTGCGTGGACCGGTCCTTGCCGTCGATCAGGTCCACCAGCAGGCGCAGCGCCTCGGCGCCCATCTCCTGGAGCGGCTGGTTGATCGTGGTCAGCGGGGGAGAGGCCAGCGCCGACTCCGGGACGTTGTCGAACCCGATCACGGACAGGTCGGCGGGCACCGACCGGCCGAGCTCGACGGCGACGGCCATCACCTGGATGGCCGAGAGGTCGTTGGCGGCGAACACGGCGGTGGGCGGGTCGTCGCGGTCCAGGAGCACCCGTGCGGGCGCGTCGGCCGTCTCGCGCCGGTACCCGCCGACGCCGACCAGCGACTCGTCGACCGGCAGCCCGGCCACCTCCATCGCGTGGCGGAACCCGGCCTCGCGCAGCCGGGCGGACTCGAGGTCCAGCCGCCCGCCGAGGAACCCGATCCGGCGGTGGCCCAGGCCGATGAGGTGCTCGGTGGCCAGCACGGCGCCGGCGTAGTTGTCGGAGTCGACGGTCGGCAGGCCGGTGGGTCCGGTGTGCGGGTCGACCGCCACGACGGGCACCCCGGTGTTGGCCTCGACCACCGTGGGGGTGACGATGATGGCGCCGTCGATCAACGTGCCCGACAACCGCGAGAGGTACCGGCGCTCCCAGCCGACCGAGCCGCCGCCGCCGCCGGAGTACGCGAGGAGCTCGTAGCCCGTGGCCCCGACCGCCGCCGACGCACCCTTGAGCAGCTCGGTGCTGAACGGCTCGAACTCCGCGACGAGGATGCCGAGGACGTTGGTCTTGTGGCTGCGCAGCGACCGCGCACCGAGGCTGGCCTCGTACCCGAGCTGGTCGATGACCTCGCGCACGCGGGTCAGGGTGCTCTGCGCGACGCCGTACCGCCCGTTGACGACCTTGGACACCGTGGCGACCGAGACGCCGGCCGTGCGGGCGACGTCTTCCATCTTCACGCGAGGTGTCGAGTCCACGTGGGGGAGCATAGAGCATGGTTTCGATAACGTTATCGAGACGAGATAATCCGTGTCGATAACGTTATCGACAACGATTGACATCCACAGACCCGAGTGCCAACCTTGGCGCCGTCCAGCCCTGTCAGTGACGACGAGGAGATTCAACGATGATGAGGACAACAGTCCTTCGCACCCTTGCCCTGGGTGCTGGTGTCGCCCTGCTGGCATCTGCCTGCAGCTCGGGCGGCGCGGGAGACGACACGACCGACGGCGCTTCCGGCGACGCGACGACCATCACCTGGTGGCACAACTCGAACACCGGTGACGGCAAGGACTACTACGACAAGGTGGCAGCCGACTTCGAGGCCGCAAACCCGGGCGTGACCGTCGAGGTCAGCGCGATGCAGCACGAGGACATGCTCACCAAGCTCGACGCCGCGTTCCAGAGCGGCGACGCCCCCGACGTCTACATGGAGCGTGGTGGCGGCGAGCTGGCCGACCACGTCGAGGCCGGCCTGACCAAGGACATCTCCGAGGCGGCCGCCGACACGATCGAGAAGATCGGCGGCTCCATCGCCGGCTGGCAGGTGGACGACAAGACCTACGGCCTCCCGTTCTCGGTCGGCGTCGTCGGATTCTGGTACAACAAGGCGCTCTTCGAGCAGGCCGGCATCACCGAGCCGCCCGCCACCTGGGACGACTTCAACGCGGACGTCGACAAGCTCAAGGCCGCGGGCATCGAGCCCGTCTCCGTGGGTGCCGGTGACAAGTGGCCGGCCGCGCACTACTGGTACTACTTCGCGCTGCGCGAGTGCTCGCAGGACGTCCTGACGGACGCCGTGCAGACCCTCGACTTCTCCGACCCGTGCTTCGTCAAGGCGGGCGAGGACCTCGAGGCGCTCATCGGCACCGAGCCGTTCAACGCGGGCTTCCTGTCCACCCCGGCCCAGACGGGCGCGACCAGCGCCTCGGGTCTCCTGGCCACCGGCAAGGTCGCCATGGAGATGCAGGGCCACTGGGAGCCGGGCGTCATGCAGGGACTCACGGAGGACGGCAACGGCCTCGGCGAGAACACCGGCTGGTTCCCGTTCCCGGCCGTCGACGGCGGCGAGGGCGACCCGGAGGCCGCACTCGGTGGCGGTGACGCGTGGGCCGTGTCGCAGGAGGCGCCCGACGCCGCGGTGGACTTCGCGGTCTACCTGCTGTCGGACGAGGTCCAGAAGGGCTTCGCGGAGCTCGACATGGGTCTGCCGACCAACTCGACGGCCTCGCAGTACGTGTCGGACCCGGCCCTGGCCGAGCTCCTCAAGATCCGTGACGCGGCGCCGTACGTGCAGCTCTACTTCGACACGGCGTTCGGTGCGTCCGTCGGTGGCGCCATGAACGACGAGATCGCCCTGGCCTTCGCTGGCCAGGCCACCCCGCAGGACATCGTCGACGCCACGCAGGCGGCGGCTGACGCGGAGAAGTGACCGACGTGGCAGACGAAGCGACCGCCCGCGTGGGCGTCACCGCCTCGCCTGCGACGTCCACCCCAGAGGTCTCGGTCGCCGGTCGCGCTTCGGCGCGGCCGGCGGCCCCGGCCCCGGGCGGACGCCGTGGGACGGGATCGGCTCTCCGCAAGCGCCTGGAGATCGCCTTCTTCGTGGCACCCGCCCTCCTGCTGTTCCTGTTCTTCGTGGTGGTGCCGATCGTCCGGGCCATCCAGCTCTCGGCCTACCGGTGGAAGGGCTACGGCCCGCTGGTCGACTTCGTGGGCCTGAAGAACTACGTCAGCGTGCTCCAGAACGACGTCTTCATCGGTGCGCTCCAGCACAACCTGATCATCGTGGTGGCCTCGATCGCCATCCAGCTCCCGCTCGGCCTGGGCATCGCCCTGCTGCTCAACCGCAAGATGTGGGGCCAGGGCATCCTGCGCACGATCATCTTCGTCCCGTACGTGCTGGCCGAGGTCATCGCCGGCGTCGTGTGGTTCCAGCTGCTCCAGCCGAAGTACGGCGTGGTCGACACCCTGTTCGACGCGGTGGGCATCAGCGGTCCGGAGCAAGGCTTCCTCGGCACCCCCGAGTACGCGCTGTGGACCGTCATCGTCGTCCTGACCTGGAAGTACCTCGGTCTGGCGGTGATCCTGTTCCTCGCCGGCCTCCAGAGCGTGCCCGAGGAGCTGTACGAGGCCTCGCAGATCGACGGTGCCAGCTGGTGGCAGACCCAGCGGAAGATCACCATCCCGCTGCTCGGCCCCACCATCCGCACCTGGGCGTTCCTGTCGATGATCGGCTCGCTCCAGCTGTTCGACATGGTCTGGATCCTCACCGGCGGAGGCCCCGCCAACGCGACCACCACCATGGCGACCTTCCTCATCAACGAGGGCACCAAGCGGCAGAACTACGGGATCGCCTCGGCGGCCTCCGTGATCCTGTTCGTCGTCGCCCTCGTCCTGGCCCTGCTGTACCAGCGCTTCATCCTTCGCCGGGACATCCAGGACCCCGCACTCCAGAAGAAGGCGAAGGCATGAGCGCTGGAACCCTGACCGCGACGTCGCCGACCACCGAGGGGTCGCGACGCAAGAGCGGCAAGTACACGGGCGGCAACCCGCTCGTCTACGCCCTCGCCCTCGTCGTCGTCGCCCTGACCCTCGGGCCCGTGATGTACGGGGTGCTCGGCGGCTTCCGGACCAACGCGCAGCTGGCCGCGACCCCCGCCGGCCTGCCGGACCCGTGGGTGCTGACCAACTACACCGGGGTGCTCACCAACCCGAGCTTCTGGAAGTACGCGCTCAACTCCACGGCGATCGCGCTGCTCACCACGGCGCTCGTGGTGGTGTTCGGGATCATGGCCGCGTACCCGCTGGCCCGGTACAAGTTCAAGGGCCGCGAGCAGCTGTTCCTGGTCTTCGTGCTCGGCCTGCTGTTCCCGGCCACCGTCGCGATCATCCCGCTGTTCATCCTCATCACCGACCTGGGCATGGGGAACACCTGGTGGGGCGTCGCGCTCCCGCAGGCCGCGTTCGCGCTCCCGGTGACCGTGGTGATCCTGCGGCCGTTCCTCCAGGCGCTGCCCGACGAGCTGGAGGAGGCGGCCCTGCTCGACGGCGCGTCCCGCATCGGCTTCTTCTGGCGGATCCTGCTGCCGCTGTCGGGTCCCGGGATGGTCACGGTCGGCGTGCTCGCGTTCGTCGGCTCGTGGAACGCCTACCTGCTCCCGCTGCTCCTGCTCCAGAGCGACATGAAGACCCTGCCGCTCGGCGTCGCGGACTTCTCGTCCGAGCACGCGTCCGACACGGCGGGCGTGTTCGCGTTCACCACCCTGGCCATGATCCCCGCGCTGGTGTTCTTCCTCGCCATGCAGAAGCGGATCGTCAACGGCCTCCAGGGCGCGGTCAAGGGCTGATCCGTGACCACCCGGCAAGCACAGCACGTCACCACCGAAGGAGACAGATCCGTGACGGATCTCCAGACCCTGGCCGTTACCGCGCCGGTCGACCGCGCGAGCGAGCTGCTCGCCCGGATGACCCTCGAGGAGAAGCTGGCGCAGATCGTCGGGTTCTGGGAGAAGGGCGACGGCGAGGTCGTCGCGCCGCTCCAGGGCGAGTTCACGCGCGAGCAGACCCTCGACGAGGCCACGCGGCACGGGCTCGGGCACATCACCCGCGCCTACGGCACGCGCCCCGTCGACGCGGTTGAGCGGGCACGGTGGCTGTGGAACCTGCAGCGGCGCCTCGTGCGTGAGACGCGGCTCGGCATCCCGGCACTCGTCCACGAGGAGTGCCTCACCGGGCTGTCGGCGTGGCGCGCTGCGACGTTCCCGACACCGCTGGCCTGGGGGGCGTCGTTCGACCCCGACCTGGTCGCCGAGATGGGTGCCGCCATCGGGGGGTCGATGCGGACCCTCGGCGTCCACCAGGGCCTGGCACCCGTGCTCGACGTCATCCGGGACCCGCGGTGGGGTCGGGTGGACGAGTGCATCGCGGAGGACCCGTACGTCGTCGGCACGATCGGGACGTCGTACGTCCGCGGCCTGCAGTCGACCGGGGTGCACGCGACGCTCAAGCACTTCGTCGGGTACTCCGGGTCCCAGTCGGGCCGCAACTTCGGGCCGGTGCACGCGGGACCGCGCGAGGTGGCCGACGTGCTGCTCGTGCCGTTCGAGATGGCCGTGCTCGACGGCGGCGCACGCTCGGTCATGTCCTCCTACACCGAGATCGACGGGGTCCCGGTCGCGGCGGACCCGACGCTGCTCACCGGGGTGCTGCGCGAGCGGTGGGGCTTCGACGGCACCGTCGTCGCGGACTACTTCGGGGTGGCGTTCCTGCACCTCCTGCACGCGGTCGCGGGTGACCTCGGCGAGGCGGCCGGGCTCGCGCTCGCGGCCGGCGTCGACATCGAGCTGCCGACCGGGGACGCGTACCTGACCCCGCTCGCAGAGGCCGTCCGTGCGGGCCGGGTCGACGAGGCCCTGGTCGACCGGGCGGTCCTGCGCGCGCTGCGCCAGAAGGACGAGCTGGGTCTGCTCGACGCCACGTTCGACGACGAGCCGCCGACCAGCGTCGACCTCGACGGCCCGGAGCACCGCCGGATCGCCGCCCGCCTGGCGGAGGAGTCCGTCGTCCTGCTCTCCAACGACGGGACCCTGCCGCTGGCCGGGTCCGCCCGCGTGGCGGTGATCGGACCCAACGCGGACCGCGCCGAAGCGCTGTTCGGCTGCTACTCCTTCCTCAACCACGTGCTCGCGCACCACCCCGAGGTGGAGGTCGGGTTTGAGAGCCCGACGGTCCGCGAGGCGCTGGCCGCCGAGCTGCCGGCCGTCGAGCTCGCCTACGAGCGCGGCTGCGCGGTGGACGACGACGACCGGTCGGGGTTCGACGCGGCGGTGCAGGCGGCGACGTCGGCCGAGGTGGCCGTGCTCGTCGTCGGCGACCATGCCGGGCTGTTCGGCCGAGGCACCGTGGGGGAGGGCTGCGACCGCGACGACCTGGAGCTGCCGGGCGTCCAGCGGCAGCTGGTCGAGGCGGTGCTGGCCACGGGCACGCCGGTCGTCCTGGTCCTGCTCACCGGTCGCCCGTACGCGATCGACTGGGCGCTGGAGCGCTGCGCCGCGGTGGTGCAGGCCTTCTTCCCGGGCGAGGAGGGCGGCACGGCCCTGGCCGGCGTGCTCTCCGGCCGGGTCAACCCGTCGGGGCACCTGCCCGTGAGCATGCCGCGGTCGGCGGGCGCGCAGCCGTTCAGCTACCTGCACCCGCCGCTGGGCGGGAATGGCGACGTCACCAACCTGGCCAGCACCCCGGCGCTCCCGTTCGGGCACGGGCTGTCGTACACGACCTTCGTGCACAGCGAGCTCGCCGTGCACGCGCAGGTGCCCACGGACGGCCGCATCGACGCGAGCGTCCGCGTCACCAACACCGGCGACCGTGCCGGCGACGACGTGGTGCAGCTGTACGCCCGCGACCTCGTCGGCTCGGTGACCCGCCCGGTGGCGCAGCTCGTGGGCTACCGACGCGTCCGTCTCGAGCCGGGCGAGTCCGCGGTCGTCACGTTCTCCGTGCCGACCACCCGGCTGGCGTTCTCCGACCGGGACCTGGTGCGCGTGGTCGAGCCCGGCGACGTGGACCTGTGGGTGGGACCGTCGTGCGCCGAGCGCGAGACCGAGGGGCGCCTGACGCTCACCGGTCCGGTCCACCCCGTCGGCGTCGACGCCGCGCGGTGGACCACGGTGTCGGTCGCCGGCTGACCCGACGCGAGCCGTCGCCCGTGGCACTCCACGGGCGACGGCTTCGCTGCGTCCGGGTGGATGACAAGTGAACTTGACATCCCGATGCGCGCACCTATACCGTGTCAAGTGTACTTGACACGGACGGAGAGGGGTCGGATCGTGCACGCACCGCAGGACACCAGCACCTATCGGGCCGAGATCAGGGCGACCGGAGGTCTCGCTGCCTGGACGCTCGCCTGGGTGGGAACCCTTGCCCTGGCCCGCTTCGGCCCCGAGCTCTGGGGAGACGGGCGACCGGCGGCGACGTGGGCAGCGGTGGTCGTGAACCTGGTCGTCGGGGTGCTCTGGATCGTCGCCTACACCCGCTTCCTGCGAGCTGTCGACGAGCTGCAGCGCAAGATCCAGCTCGACGCGCTGGCGGTCACGCTCGGAGCGGGGTGGATCGCCGGGTTCGGCTACGTCGTCGCGGACGCGGCCGGACTGGTGCAGGCCGAGATCAACGTCGCGGCGCTCCCCGTGCTCATGAGCGTCGTCTTCCTGGTCGCCGTCGCGGTCGGGCAGATCAGGTACCGATGAAGAACCGCATCGCGGAGCTCCGGTCCGACCGCGCCTGGACGCAGGCCGACGTCGCGCAGCGCCTGGGCGTCTCCCGGCAGACGATCAACGCGATCGAGACCGGGAAGTTCCATCCGAGCCTCCCGGTGGCGTTCCGCCTCGCCCGGCTGTTCGAGCTGACGGTCGACGAGCTGTTCTCCGACGAGCACTGAGTGCCGTCGTCCGCAGGGTGACCCTCCCGCGGGATGCGCTGAGCGCAGTCATACACTCGCGAGCATGACCGTGACGTCGGACAACGCTCCCAGCTCAGTGGCCGGTTCCCCCGGCGAAGGCATCGACATCAAGCCCCGCTCGCGCACCGTCACCGACGGTCTGGAGGCCACCGCGTCGCGCGGCATGCTCCGCGCCGTCGGCCTCGGCGACGACGACTTCGCGAAGCCGCAGATCGGCGTCGCCAGCTCGTGGAACGAGATCACGCCCTGCAACCTCTCGCTCCAGCGGCTGGCCCAGGCGGCCAAGTCCGGGGTGCACGCGGCGGGCGGCTACCCCCTCGAGTTCGGCACCATCTCGGTGTCCGACGGCATCTCCATGGGCCACGAAGGCATGCACTTCTCGCTGGTGAGCCGCGACATCATCGCCGACTCCGTCGAGACCGTCATGCAGGCCGAGCGCCTCGACGGCTCCGTGCTGCTGGCCGGCTGCGACAAGTCCCTGCCGGGCATGCTCATGGCGGCCGCCCGCCTCGACCTGGCCAGCGTCTTCCTGTACGCCGGGTCGATCGCTCCGGGCTGGGTCAAGCTCGAGGACGGCACCGAGAAGGACGTCACGATCATCGACGCGTTCGAGGCCGTCGGCGCCTGCGCCCGCGGGCTGATGAGCCGCGAGGACGTCGACCGCATCGAGCGCGCGATCTGTCCGGGTGAGGGCGCGTGCGGCGGCATGTACACCGCCAACACCATGGCGTCGGTGGCCGAGGCGATCGGCATGTCGATCCCCGGGTCCGCGGCCCCGCCGTCGGCCGACCGCCGGCGCGACGCGTTCGCGCACAAGTCCGGCGAGGCCGTCGTCGAGCTGCTGCGCAGGGGCATCACCGCGCGCCAGATCATGACCAAGGAGGCGTTCGAGAACGCCATCGCCGTGGTCATGGCCTTCGGCGGCTCCACCAACGCGGTCCTGCACCTGCTGGCCATCGCGCACGAGGCCGAGGTGGACCTCACGCTCGCCGACTTCTCCCGCGTCGCCGCCAAGGTGCCGCACCTGGGCGACCTCAAGCCGTTCGGCCGCTACGTCATGAACGACATCGACCGCATCGGCGGCGTCCCCGTCGTGATGAAGGCGCTGCTCGACGCGGGCCTGCTGCACGGCGACTGCCTCACGGTGACGGGCAAGACCATCGCGGAGAACCTGGCGGACGTGAACCCGCCGGACCCCGACGGCAAGATCCTGCGGGCCATGAACAACCCGATCCACAAGACCGGCGGCATCACGATCCTGCACGGCTCGCTGGCGCCCGACGGCGCCGTGGTGAAGTCGGCCGGCTTCGACTCCGACGTCTTCGAGGGCACCGCCCGCGTGTTCGAGCGCGAGCGCGCCGCCATGGACGCCCTGGAGAACGGCACGATCGTGGCCGGCGACGTCGTCGTCATCCGCTACGAGGGCCCCAAGGGCGGTCCGGGCATGCGCGAGATGCTCGCCATCACCGGCGCGATCAAGGGTGCCGGCCTGGGCAAGGACGTCCTGCTGCTCACCGACGGCCGTTTCTCCGGCGGCACCACCGGCCTGTGCGTCGGCCACGTGGCCCCCGAGGCCGTCGACGGCGGACCGATCGCGTTCATCAAGGACGGCGACCGGATCCGGCTGGACGTGGCCAACGAGACGCTCGACGTGCTGGTCAGCGACGAGGAGCTCGAGGGCCGCAAGGATGGCTGGGCGCCGCTGCCGCCCACGTACACGCGCGGGGTGCTGGCCAAGTACGCGAAGCTGGTCCAGTCGGCGTCGAAGGGCGCCGTGCTCATCTGAGTGCACGCAGCGACGGGCCCGCTCCTCTCGGGGAGCGGGCCTGTCGTCACGTCGGCCTACTTGATCGACCCCCGGGTGACCCCGGAGATGACCCAGCGCTGGCTGAAGATGTAGACCACCAGCAGGGGTGCCATGGCCATGAGGTAGGACGCGAACGCCACCGTGTAGTCGGTGTTGAACTGCCCCTGGAACACGTACTGCGCGAGCGACAGCGTCCGCGCCCCGGGGTCGGTGAGCACCACCAGCGGCATGATGAAGTCGTTCCACGCCCAGACGCACGTGAGGATGCCGACCGTCGCGTTCATCGGTGTCAGCAGCGGGAAGATGATCTGCCGGAACACCCGCCACGTCGACGCACCGTCGACCCGCGCCGCCTCCTCGAGCTCGATCGGGATCGAGCGGATGTAGGCGGTGTAGATGAAGATGTTCAGCGACAACCCGTAGATCGTGTAGAGCACGATCATCCCCGCCTGGTTGTCCAGGCCCAGGAGCGAGGTCTGCTTCACCAGCGGCAGCATGATGATCGGGAACGGGATGAACAGGGCCGCCAGCAGGTAGAAGAACACGCCCTTGAAGAACGGGCGGTGGATGTTCCGCGCGATGCCGTAGGCGACGACCGAGCTGGTCAGCAGCGTGAAGACGACCGACCCCACGGTGATGATCGCCGTGTTCATCAGTGCCTGCGAGAAGTTGGTCCGCTCCCACGCCTCCGGGAAGTTCTCCCAGCGGATCGGGTTCGGCCACTCGAAGCCGGTGCCGGTCGTGAGCTGGTCGGGGGTCTTGAGCGCGACGACCACGGCCAGGTAGAGCGGGACGAGGATCGTCAGCGAGCACACCGCGATCAGTGCGGTCACCCACCAGTTGATCTTGCGGGTGTCGTCGTCCGCGACGTTCTTGGTGCGGCGCCGACGGGGCCCGGGCAGGACGGGCTCGGCCTGGCCGAGCACGGTTCCGGCGGTGGTCATCAGAAGTCCGCCTCTCTGCGCTGAAGAACTCGGAACTGGAAGAGCGAGACGATGGTGATGACGATGAAGAAGATCACCGCGTTCGCGGTCTGGTAGGCGAACTCCCCGCCGGAGAACCCGCCGCGGAAGATGAGCAGCGTCACGGACTCCGTGGCGGTGCCCGGGCCACCGTTGGTCAGGGCGACGATCGGGTCGAAGACCTGCAGGAAGTTCTTGAGGCTCAGCACGACGTTGATCGTGAAGAAGGCGCTGATCAGCGGGAAGGTGATCGCGGAGAACTGCCTCCACGGCTTCGCACCGTCCAGGGACGCGGCCTCGTAGAGCTCGCGGGGGATCGTCTGCAGCCCGGACAGGTAGATGATGATCGCGAAGGCGCAGGACTGCCAGACGGCCAGGGCGACGATCGCGGTCCACGCCCAGGTCTCGTTGGTCAGGATGTTGTTCGCGAACAGCGGGATGCTCGCCAGGATCTTGGGCAGCGAGTTCGAGAAGAAGAACTGGAACACGTAGCCGATGACCAGGATCGCCAGCACGTAGGGCACGAAGTACACGCCCCGCCAGAAGTTGCGGGCCATGATCTTGGAGTTGAGACCCATCGCGATGGACAGCGAGATCAAGTTGGTCAGCACGGTCGCGGCGATCGCGAACAGGAACGAGAACCCGTACGCCTGCAGGACGCGGTCGTCCTTGAACAGGTTGACGTAGTTGGACAGGCCGACGAAGTTCCAGGCGCCGTACCCGGCGTAGTTCGTCAGGCTGAAGAAGATGCCGACGAGCACCGGGACGGTGTGGAACAGGAAGAACGCGATGACCGCGGGCCAGACCATCCAGTAGAACGTGGACTGCGCGCGGTCCTTCGCGAGGCGCCGCGCCGGGGGTGTGTCGGCACCGCCGGCGCCGCGTGCCGCGGGCAGGGCTTGCGTGGAGGACGTCATCGTCATTCTCCCGTCACGGGGATGGTGCGAGCGGCGACCTTGCTCCACTCGCTGTCGAGGGTGGCGAGCGCGGCCTCGGCGTCGCCGCTGAACAGGAACTGCTGGTCGATCGCCGCGAGCGGGATGCTCGGCGGGATCTGGTGGTCGATGAAGCCCGCGATGCGGCCCTCGTCGAAGTACGGGGCGACCGACTGGATCGCCGGCTCGTCACTGAGCTCCGCGCCTTCGACGGACGGGATCATGTTCTGCGAGGCGGCGAACTCCTCGATCACGTCCTTCTCGAACAGGTACTCGATGAAGCGCTTCGCCTCGGCCTGGCGCGGCGAGTCCTTCGGCATCGTCACGACGACGTCGACACCCGAGACCAGCACGCGGTCGGCGGGGTCGTCGGTGGCCGGGTACGGGAAGATCCCCGCCCGGATGTCCGGGTTGATGCCCTTGATCGGGCTCAGCGCCCAGATGCCCTGCAGGAGCATGGCGACCTCGCCGGCGGCGAACGCGGCGTTGCCGTCGTCGTAGGTCTTGCCGCGGTAGCCCTCCTGCATGTACCCGAACAGCTGGTACTGCTGGTCCATCGCCTCGGCGAAGTTCTTCTGGAACGACACCTCCGAGTCCGGACCCGTCTCCTCGCCCTGCTCGCGCATCTGGTCAAAGAAGTCGTCGCCGGCGGGGTAGGCGCCGAGCGCGTTGAAGGAGGGCAGCCCCGTCCACGAGTCGGCGAGGGTCCCGTAGAACGGGGTGATGCCGGCGCTCTGGAGCGCGTCGCAGACGGCGACCAGCTCGTCCCAGGTCTCCGGGACCTCGAGGCCCTGCTCCTCGAAGATGTCCTGGTTGTAGATGACCCCGTTGGCGTTGTTGACGTAGCCCAGGCCGCTGACCTCGTCGCCGTACGTGCCGAGGTCCGCGATGATCTCCTGCACCGCCGGGTTGATGGTGTCCAGCACCGGCTCGTCGGAGAAGTCGTAGAACACCCCGGCCTGGACGAGGCGGCCGAAGTTCCCGCTCGCGTTCAGGGCGATGACGTCCGGCGCCTTGTCCTTCACCAGGAGGGTCCGGATGGCCGTGTCGCCGTCGGCGACCTGGTTCTGCACCACGCGGATGTCAGGGTTCTCCGCCTCGAAGTCGGCGATGATCTGGGTGAAGTCCTCGAGCGCCTCACCCTTGAACTGGAAGAAGCTCAGGGTGGTCACGCCGTCGGACGGTTCGTTCGCACAGCCGCCGACTGCGGCCAGCAGAGCGACGAGGGCCGCCGCTGCTGCGGTTCGACCGTGTCGCTTCTCTCGGTATCTCATCGTGCGCCTCCTTGCGCGTGTGGTCGTGCTCAGCTCTGGGCGACGAGCTCGATGACGGTGGATCTCTGGGGGTACTGGACCGGCGGCCGGAGGCCGACGGCGTCGAGCTCGCGCCCCGTGAGGGTGATGTCGTGCGTCTGCCAGGCGAGCTCGGACTGGCCGGCGGTCCCGGTGGGGCCGCCGACGACGCTGACGCGGTACCGCCGGCCGGGGTCGAGCCCGGGGATCCGGACCCTGCCCGGCGGGTAGGCGACGGTGGTGTCGGTCTGCGTGAGGGTGAACACCGCCGACGTGCCGTCGTGCGCGACCACACCGCGGACGTCGATGCCCGGCTCGGTGTCGTCGACGGAGATCGTGCGGCCGGTGGCCACCAGCGGGCGGATGCGCTTGGCGTACTCCACCCACGCCGCGATCCGGGAGCGGGTCGGCTCGTCGGTCGCCGTGAGGTCCCACTCGATCCCGACGTGCCCGAAGAGCGCGACCGCGGCGCTGAGGTCGAGGTCCACGGTCCTGCCGGTCGAGTGGACCACGGGGCTGGTCAGGTGCATGCCCATCATCTCCGGCGGGACCACCAGGCCCGTGTACCGCTGGTTGACCAGGCGGTCGAGCGGGTCGAGGGTGTCGCTGGTCCAGATCCGGTCGGTGCGCGCCAGGATGCCGAGGTCGACACGCGCACCCCCGGAGGCGCAGCTCTCGATCTCCAGGCCGGGATGGGCCGCCTTGAGCTCGTCCAGCAGCCGGTAGAGGGCCAGCGTGTGCTCGCGGACCCGGGCGACGCCCTGCGGACCGCTCCCGGCGTCGAGCAGGTCGCGGTTGTGGTCCCACTTCAGGTAGGCGATGGGGTACTCGTCGAGCAGGGCGTGGAGCCGGCCGGCGATGTACGCGTAGGCGTCGTCGTGCGCGAGGTCGAGCACCTGCTGCTGACGCGCGGACGGCGGCAGCGTCGTCCGCGCGCGCAGGATCCAGTCGGGGTGCGCACGGGCGAGGTCGCTGTCCGGGTTGACCATCTCGGGCTCCACCCAGAGGCCGAACTCCATGCCGCGGCGCACGACGTGGTCCACCAGGGGGTGCAGCCCGTCGGGCCACACGGTCGCGTCCACGTACCAGTCGCCCAGGCCCGAGGTGTCGTCGCGACGCCCGAGGAACCACCCGTCGTCGAGGACGAACCGCTCGACCCCGACCGACGCGGCGGCGTCCGCCAGCGCGGTCAGCCGGTCGAGGGAGTGGTCGAAGTAGACCGCCTCCCACGTGTTGAGCGTGATCGGGCGCGGCCGGACGGGATGGGCCGGACGGCGGCGCCACTCGTCGTGGAAGCGGTGGGCGAGCTCGCTCAGCCCGTCGCCCCACGACCCGATCACGTCGGGCGACGTGAGCGAGGCACCCGGCGCGAGGATGACCTCCCCGGGCGCGAAGAGCTCTCCCCCCGCGAGGACGGCCTCCCCGGCCGCGGACCGTTCCGCGAGCAGGCGGTGGTTCCCGCTCCACGCGACGTGCACGGCGTGCACGCGCCCGCGCTCGAAGCCGAAGCCCGGGCGGCCTGCGGCGAGGACGAGGGTGGCGTCCGCACCCGGTCGGCCGCGGCGGCTCTCGCGCAGGTGCGTCCCGTACGTGAAGGGGCGCCGCTGGGGAGTGCGTTCCTTCAGGTGCCGACCCGTGGTGTCGAGGATCTCGGTCGCGTCCCACGGCACGGGGAACGCGAGGTGGAGCGACTGCACCGTGTAGGGGGAGTCGCCCGTGTTGCGCAGCGTGATCCGCTGGTGCAGGAGCCCGCTCGGGCCCACCCGCAACTCGAGCACCGCACTCAGGTCGGCCTCCCGGTCGACCAGGGAGAGCCGGACTTGGTGATCGTCGGCCCGGATGTCCTCGAGCTCCAGGCGGACGCTGAACGCGGCTCCGTCGCGGTGGCCCTCCAGGCCGGGCGTGCCGAGCCAGCCGGCCGCCTGCGAGGTGACGAGCGTGGCGCGAGCCGGCTCGTCGAGTCCGCCGGAGACCCGCTGCGGGAGGGCCGCCACGGCCAGGCCGTGCAGCGTCTGCTCGCTCGAGTCGGCCAGCTCCTCGCCCCAGTGCACGATCGCCGGGTGGGGGGCGACGTCGAGGTCGATCACGACGCTGGTGCCGCCGCGGTGCAGGTGCAGGACGCGTCGGGCAGTGGTGTCCGCAGTCACCTCGTCGTGAGAGAGCATGTATTAGTTCTAACACGGAAGAAACAACCGGGACAAGTTCTGATTCCGGTACATTTCGGGCCAGGTGGGTCGGTTTTCGTGTCATGATGGAACCAATGAACGGGTTGAGCGGATGCTGAGCGAGAGCGAGCGCGCTCTCGCTCGCGCCGTGCTCATCCACGGGCCGATCTCCCGCAGCGAGCTCACCAGTCGCCTGGGCCTGTCGCCGCCGAGCCTCACACGCCTGGTCAAGCCGTTCCTCGACCGCGGGCTGTTCGTCGAGCTGGACGACCGGACCGACGGGTCGATCGGCCGACCCGTGCGCCCGCTCGACGTCCGGCCGGGACTGGCCAGCTTCGCGGGCGTCAAGGTGGCGGGCGAGTCGCTCTACGTCGTCGCGACGGACGTCCGCGCCGGACTGCTCGCCTACCAGGAGCACGCGCTCGGTCGCCGCGACCCGGACGGCGTCGCCGACGAGATCGCAGCGGCCGTGCGCGGTCTCGGCGTCGACCAGATCGCCGGCGTCGGGGTGTCGCTCGGCGGGGCCGTGAGGGACGGTCGCGTCGAGTTCGCCCCGTTCCTCGACTGGACGGACGTGCCGTTCGCCCAGCTCGTCGAGGACCGGCTGGGCATCCCCGTGTCGCTCGAGAACGACCTCGTGGCGCTCGCCGAGGCCGAGCGCTGGTTCGGGCTCGGCCGCGGGATCCCCGGGTTCGCCGTGATCACCATCGGCGCCGGCGTCGGGTACGCGCTGGTCGTGAACGGGCAGGTCGTGCACTCCCGCGAGGCCGGTGTCGGCCTCGGCGGCCACATCCCCCTGAGCACCACCGGCCCGGTCTGCCACGTGGGCCATCGCGGGTGCGCCGAGGCGATGCTGGCCTCGGGATCGATCGCCGCCCAGGTGTCGGCCGCGCTCCAGCGTCCGCTCGACTACGACGACGTGCTCCGCCTGGCGGCGCAGGGCGATCCCGCGGCGACGACCGTCGTCGACGAGGCTGCGGCCGCCCTCGGACGGTTCGTCGCGCTCGCGGTCAACCTCACCCTCCAGCCGGCGGTCGTCCTCGCAGGCGAGGGCATCGGGCTCTTCGCCCTCGCGGAGGATCGGGTGCGGGCCGCCATCGCCGCCGACCGCGACCCGCGCGCCGAGCCGGTCGGGCTCTACGTCGACGAGTCCGGCTTCTCGGCGTGGGCCCGAGGGGCGGCGACGATCGCGATCCAGGACGCCGTCGACCGCATCCGTCTCGACGAGCGCGCGCCGGTGCTGCTCTCCGCCGATGCAGGAGCGATCACATGAGCTGGACCCCCGAGGACGCCCCGTGGTGGACCCGAGCCGTCGTGTACCAGGTGTACCCGCGCTCGTTCGCGGACTCCGACGGAGACGGGATCGGTGACCTGCGAGGCATCCTCGGGCGCCTCGACCACCTGGCGGAGCTGGGGGTGGACGTGGTCTGGCTGTCGCCCATCTACGCCTCCCCGCAGGACGACAACGGCTACGACATCAGCGACTACCAGGCCGTCGACCCGATGTTCGGCACCCTCGAGGACCTCGAGGAGCTGATCGCGGCGCTGCACGACCGGGGCATGAAGCTGGTCATGGACCTCGTCGTCAACCACACGTCCGACGAGCATCCGTGGTTCGTCGAGTCCCGGGACCCGGACAGCCCGAAGCGGGACTGGTACTGGTGGCGGCCGCCCCGCGCGGGCATGGCAGCGGGCGCTCCCGGCGCCGAGCCCACCAACTGGCGGTCCTTCTTCGAGGGACCCGCGTGGGAGCTCGACGAGCGCTCGGGCGAGTACTACCTGCACCTGTTCAGCCGCAAGCAGCCGGACCTCAACTGGGAGAACCCTGCCGTCCGGGACGCGGTCTACTCGATGATGCGCTGGTGGCTGGACCGAGGGGTCGACGGCTTCCGCATGGACGTCATCAACCTCATCTCCAAGGACATCGCCCTGCCGGACGGCGTGGTCACCGACGGCCTGCTCGCCGACGGCTCGGCGTCCTACGTCTGCGGTCCGCGCATCCACGAGTTCCTCGCGGAGATGCACAAGGCCGTGTTCGCCGGTCGCCCCGAGCGGCTGCTGACCGTGGGGGAGATGCCCGGCGTCACCGTCGAGCAGGCGCGCGACTTCACCGACCCGGCGCGGGAGGAGGTCGACATGGTGTTCCAGTTCGAGCACGTCGGCCTCGACCACGGACCGGGCGGGAAGTTCGACGTCCGCCCGCTGCGGCTGCGGGACCTCAAGGCGTCGTTCGGGCGCTGGCAGACCGCGCTGGCCGACGTCGGCTGGAACAGCCTGTACTGGGACAACCACGACCAGCCGCGGATCGTGTCCCGCTTCGGCGACGACGGGCGGTACCGGCGCGAGTCGGCCACCATGCTCGCCACCGTGCTGCACCTGCACCGCGGCACGCCGTACGTCTACCAGGGCGAGGAGCTCGGGATGACGAACGCGCACTTCACGCGGTTCGACCAGTACCGGGACATCGAGACGCTCAACCACGTGGCGGTCGCGAAGACCGTCGGCACGGGGTCCGACGAGGACCTGCTGGCCGGCATCGCGGCGACGGGTCGGGACAACGCCCGCACTCCGATGCAGTGGGACGGCTCCCCGAACGCGGGCTTCACGACGGGCACCCCGTGGATCTCGGTCAACGAGAACTACCCGACGGTCAACGCCGAGGCGGAGCGCGCGGACCCCGGCTCGGTCTTCCACTACTACCGGGCGCTCATCGCCCTGCGGCACGACGACCCGGTCGTGGCCCTCGGCGACTTCACCATGCTGCTCCCGGACCACGAGCACGTGTACGCGTTCACCCGCCGGCTCGGCGGCGTCACGCTCACCGTCCTGGGCAACTTCTCGGGCGAGGTGCAGGAGACTGGGCTCGAGCTGGGCGAGCTGGTACTGGGCAACTACCCGGACCCGGCGGGGTCGGCCCTGCGGCCGTGGGAGGCGCGGGTCCACAGGTCCTGACCGTCGGGTCTGCCACCGTGCCGACCCGGGGGCTGGCGGGACAGACCGGGGTGTTCCGGGCTCGTTAGCGTCCCGAGCATGACGATCGCGACGGCCCCGCCCCACCCGCTGCCCGTCCGGACGCGCCGCCGGTGGGCGGGGTGGACGGCGGTGCTCCTGACCTCGCTGGCGATCGCCGCGTACTCCGTGACGCCGTACCTGACCTCGTCGCTGCGGGCGCTCACGGACGACGGGTTCGGGCTCGCGTCCGCCTACCTCGACCAGCCCGCGGCCGTGCGTGCTGCCTTCTACGTCCACGTCGTCGGCGCAGGGCTGGCGCTCCTGCTGGGCCCGTGGCAGTTCTGGGCGGGCCTGCGCCGGCGGCTCCCGCGCGTGCACCGGTGGACGGGCCGCACGTACCTGACGGCGGTCGGTGTGGGCGGCGTGGCCTCGCTGGTGATGGCGCCGTTCAACAGCGTGGGCTTCGTCGGGTTCTTCGGGTTCGGCACGCTCGGCGTCCTGTGGCTCTGGACCGGCTGGCGCGGCTACCGGGCGATCCGCTCCGGCGACGTTCGGGCGCACCAGGCCTGGATGATCCGGAACTTCGCCCTGACGTTCGCCGCGGTGACCCTGCGCGCGTGGACGGGCTTGCTGCTCGGGGTCCAGCTGCCATTCGTCGACGGCGACCAGGGCGTCGAGGCGGCCTTCGCCAACGCGTACGCCGCGGTCCCGTTCCTGTGCTGGCTCCCGAACCTCGTCATCGCCGAGCTGATGGTCCGGCGCCGAGGGCTGCCGGCGCTGCGGATCACCGACGGTGGCTACGCTCGCACGGAGGTCGTCGAGAGGTAGGAGCAGGCGTGGGCACCGTGCACGAGAGCATCGACGGTCGGCTGCGGGCGTTCGTCGAGGCGCAGCCGATGTTCTTCGTCGCGACGGCGCCGAGCGGCCCGGACGGGCACGTCAACCTGTCACCCAAGGGCATCGCCGGCTCGTTCGTGGTCCTCGACGAGCACACGGTGGCGTACCTCGACCTCACAGCGAGCGGCGCCGAGACGATCGCGCACCTGCGGGACAACGGCCGGATCACGCTCATGTTCTGCGCGTTCGAGGGGCCGCCCAACCTCGTCCGCCTCTACGGTCGCGGCCGGTTCGTCACGCTCTACGACGAGGGCTTCGACGAGCTCGCGGCCCTGTTCCCCGAGACGCGCGGCGCCCGAGCCGTGATCGTCGTCGAGGTGGACCGGGTGTCGGACTCGTGCGGCTACGGCGTCCCGCGGATGGCGCTGGAGGGGGAGCGGGACCTGCTGCCGCAGCACATGGAGCGCAAGGGGACCGACGGCCAGGCCGCGTACCGACGCCTGAAGAACCGGACCAGCATCGACGGCCTGCCGGCGTTCGACATGGATCCCGAACCGTCCACGGCGTCCACTGGATGATCTCGTGAACCACGATGTGAGATGGCCGGGGGGCGACGTGACACATCGGAAACCTGGGCGTAGTGTCCACAGCGTGCAGACGATCCTTCTCGTAGTACTTCCTGAGCGCGCCGGCTAGAGGCCTCCCGCACAGGCCCCGTCAGCGCGCTCGCCCCTCGTCCAGCCCGTACGTGGCTCGAGGGGCTTTTTCGTGCTCAGGCAGTACCCCACGCAGTACCCGACGCACGACCCACGCAGCACCACTCAGGGAGACATCGATGGTCCAGGGCCCTCACCCGGCGCCGCCGCGAACATCCGCACCCGGCGCACCGTCCGCGCCGCGAGTCCCTGCCCCGACGACGGTCGAGCAGGTCACCGGCGCGCAGTCGATCGTCCGCTCGCTCGAGGAGGCCGGCGTCGAGGTCGTCTTCGGCATCCCCGGCGGCGCGATCCTCCCGACGTACGACCCGCTGATGGACTCCACCAAGGTCCGCCACATCCTGGTCCGGCACGAGCAGGGCGGTGGCCACGCGGCCGCCGGCTACGCCGCCGCGACCGGTCGGGTCGGCGTCTGCATGGCGACCTCAGGCCCGGGCGCGACGAACCTCGTGACCCCCATCGCCGACGCGCACATGGACTCGGTGCCGCTGGTCGCGATCACCGGCCAGGTGTCCGCGTCGATGATCGGCACGGACGCGTTCCAGGAGGCGGACATCGTCGGCATCACGCTGCCGGTGACCAAGCACAACTACCTGGTGACCGATCCCGACGACATCCCGCGCGTCATCGCCGAGGCGTTCCACATCGCCTCGACGGGGCGCCCGGGTCCCGTGCTGGTGGACATCGCCAAGTCGGCGATGGTCTCCCGCACCACGTTCTCGTGGCCACAGGAGCTCGACCTGCCGGGCTACCACCCGGTGACCAAGCCGCACGCCAAGCAGATCCGCGAGGCCGCCCGGCTCATCGCCACGTCCCGCCGGCCCGTGTTCTACGTCGGCGGCGGCGTCATCCGGGCTCGCGCGTCGGCGGAGCTGAAGGCGCTGACCGAGGCGTCCGGCGCCCCCGTCGTGACCACCCTCATGGCCCGCGGCGCGCTGCCCGACTCGCACCCGCAGAACCTCGGCATGCCTGGCATGCACGGCACGGTCGCCGCCGTCGCCGCCCTGCAGAAGGCCGACCTCGTCGTCGCCCTGGGCGCCCGGTTCGACGACCGCGTGACGGGCCTGCTGTCCAGCTTCGCGCCCAACGCGACGATCGTGCACGCGGACATCGACCCGGCCGAGATCGGCAAGAACCGCACGGTCGACGTGCCGATCGTCGGGGACCTCAAGGAGGTCATGGCGGACCTGCTGCCCGAGCTCGCCCGCGAGCACACGCAGCACGGCAAGCCGGACCTCGAGGGGTGGTGGCGCCAGCTGGACGACTGGCGCGCGACGTTCCCGCTGGGGTTCGACGAGCCCGCGGACGGCCACCTGGCCCCGCAGTACGTCATCCAGCGGATCGGCGAGCTGTCCGGGCCGGAGTCGATCTTCGCGGCGGGCGTCGGCCAGCACCAGATGTGGGCCGCGCAGTTCATCAAGTACCAGCGGCCCAACTCCTGGCTGAACTCCGGGGGCCTGGGCACCATGGGCTACGCGGTGCCGGCGGCGATGGGCGCCAAGGTCGGCGACCCGTCGCGGACCGTGTGGGCCATCGACGGCGACGGCTGCTTCCAGATGACCAACCAGGAGCTGGCCACCTGCACGATCAACGAGATCCCGATCAAGGTCGCGATCATCAACAACTCGTCGCTCGGCATGGTGCGGCAGTGGCAGACCCTGTTCTACGAGTCCCGCTACTCCAACACCGACCTCAACACCGGGCACGGCACGGTGCGGATCCCCGACTTCGTGAAGATGGCCGACGCCTACGGCTGTGCGGGACTGCGCTGCGAGACCGTCGGTGACGTCGATGCGACCATCAAGCGAGCCCTCGAGATCAACGACCAGCCGGTCGTCATCGACTTCACCGTGTCGCGCGACGCGATGGTGTGGCCGATGGTCGCCGCCGGCGTCTCCAACGACGACATCCAGTACGCGCGGGGCATCAGCCCGGCGTGGGACCGGGAGGACTGAACCATGTCGCGCCACACACTCTCGGTCCTCGTGGAGAACAAGCCCGGCGTGCTGACGCGCGTCGCCGGCCTGTTCGCGCGGCGGTCGTTCAACATCCACTCGCTCGCGGTCGGTCCCACCGAGCACGACGAGATCTCGCGCATCACGGTCGTCGTCGACGTCGACGCCCTGCCGCTCGAGCAGGTGACCAAGCAGCTGAACAAGCTGATCAACGTCATCAAGATCGTCGAGCTCGAGGACTCCGCGTCCGTGCAACGTGAGCTGCTGCTGGTCAAGGTTCGCGCCGACGCCAGCCAGCGCACCGGGGTCCTCGAGGTCGTCCAGCTGTTCCGGGCGCACGTCGTCGACGTCGTGCCGGACACCGTCGTCATCGAGGCGACCGGCGGACCGGGCAAGCTCGACGCCCTGCTCGCCGCCCTGGAGCCGTTCGGCATCCGGGAGATCGTGCAGTCCGGCACCGTGGCCATCGGCCGCGGGTCCCGCTCGATCACCGACCGCGCCCTGGAGCGCGTCAACCGCTCCGCCTGACCTGTTTTTCGAACGAACCACACACCGAGGAGACCCATCGTGGCCGAGCTGTTCTACGACGACGACGCCGACCTGTCGATCATCCAGTCCAAGAAGGTCGCCGTCATCGGCTACGGCAGCCAGGGGCACGCGCACAGCCTCAACCTGCGCGACTCCGGCGTCGACGTGACCGTCGGCCTGCGTGAGGGCTCGGCGTCCCGCGCCAAGGCCGAGAACCAGGGCCTCACGGTCGCCTCGGTGGCCGACGCGGTCCGCGAGGCCGACGTCGTCGTGATCCTGGCGCCCGACCAGGTGCAGCGGATCGTGTACCGCGACGAGATCGAGCCCAACCTGAAGGACGGCGCCGCGCTCGTCTTCGGCCACGGCTTCAACATCCGCTTCGGCTACATCAAGCCGGCCGCGCAGCACGACGTGCTCATGGTCGCCCCCAAGGGCCCGGGTCACCTGGTACGCCGCGAGTACGTCGACGGGCGCGGTGTGCCGGTCATCGTCGCGGTCGAGCAGGACGCGTCCGGCTCCGCCTGGGACCTCGCCCTGTCCTACGCCAAGGCGATCGGTGGCCTGCGCGCCGCCGGCATCAAGACGAGCTTCACCGAGGAGACCGAGACCGACCTGTTCGGTGAGCAGGCCGTCCTGTGCGGCGGCGTCTCGCAGCTCATCCAGTACGGCTTCGAGACGCTGACCGAGGCCGGCTACCAGCCCGAGGTCGCGTACTTCGAGGTCCTGCACGAGCTCAAGCTGATCGTCGACCTCATCTTCGAGGGCGGCATCACCAAGCAGCGCTGGTCCGTGTCCGACACGGCCGAGTACGGCGACTACGTCTCCGGTCCGCGCGTCATCACGCCGGACGTGAAGGAGAACATGAAGGCGGTCCTCGCCGACATCCAGAACGGCGCCTTCGCCGAGCGGTTCATCAACGACCAGGACGCCGGCGCACCGGAGTTCAAGGAGCTGCGCGAGAAGGGCCAGAACCACCCGATCGAGCCCGTCGGCCGCGAGCTGCGCAAGCTGTTCGCCTGGGTCAAGCCTGCCGAGTCCGACTACGTCGAGGGCTCGGCGGCGCGCTGACGGAGGTACGGGCCGCCCGAAGGGTGGCACGTGCCGGAGGCAGCGCAGAGCCGAGCGCGACCATGAGCGCTGAGGGTTCTGCAGCGCGCTGATCCCTGCTCCACCGAGCGGCACCCCGGCTCCGGCCGGGGTGCCGTTCTGCGTGGTCGTGCCGGTCACCTGCGGGTACGCAAGGATGGGCGGACGACCGACGGAGGGGACGACGATGACCGACCAGCAGGTGGAGCCGCCCGAGGGTGTCGAGGGCGCCGTCGAGGACGAGCGGATCGCGGCGTTCTGGCAGGCGGCCCGGGGACACGTCGGGTTCGGCAAGCTGGACGCGATCGTCGGCGGGACTCCCGAGGACGTCGTGCCGCCGCCGTCGTGGTCGTACGGCGACGACGCCGAGGCCGAGGACCTGCTGGCCCGGGTGCTCGACGGTCGCAAGACGGCCACCGCGCTGGCGGTCGCGGAGCTGGAGCAGGTGGGCCTCGAGCTGCCGCGCGTCGGAGACCTCTCGATCGTCGTCGACGGCGAGGGAACCCCGCGGGCGCTGCTGCGCACGACGGAGGTCGAGGTCGTCCCGTTCGACCAGGTGGGCGCGGAGCACGCCGCGGCGGAGGCCGAGGACGACGGGACGCTGGAGTCGTGGCGGACCCAGCACGAGGAGTCGTGGCGGCGGGTGCTGGGCGAGGCCTTCTCCCCGTCGCTGGACGTCATGCTCGAGCGGTTCGAGCTGATCTACCCGACGAGCGGTCCGACGCCCGCGGTCGACTGAGCGTCGCGTTCCGTCAGATGAGACACCCGTCCCGAGCGGTGGGACGGGGTCTACGCTCGATCCATGGTCGACACCGCTGCTGCCCGGGACATCCGCCTCGCCGTCGTCGCTGGTGACGGCATCGGCACGGAGGTCGTCGAGCAGGGCCTGCTGGCGCTCGACACCGCGCTGCACGGCAGCGGGGTCACCGTCACGACGACGGACTTCGACCTCGGCGCCCGCCGCTACCACGCGACCGGCGAGACCCTCACGGACACCGACCTCGAGGCCATCCGCGCGCACGACGCGATCCTGCTGGGCGCCATCGGTGACCCGAGCGTGCCGTCCGGCGTGCTGGAGCGGGGGCTGCTGCTCAAGCTGCGCTTCGCGCTGGACCACTACGTCAACCTGCGGCCCAGCCGGCTGTACCCGGGCGTCGCCTCGCCGCTGGCCCACCCGGGCGAGATCGACTTCGTCGTCGTCCGCGAGGGCACGGAGGGCCCGTACGTCGGCAACGGCGGCGCCATCCGCGTGGGCACCCCGCACGAGGTGGCCAACGAGGTCAGCGTGAACACCGCGTTCGGCGTCGAGCGCGTGGTCCGCGACGCGTTCGCCCGGGCCGCGGCGCGCCCGCGCAAGAAGCTCACGCTCGTGCACAAGCACAACGTGCTCGTGCACGCCGGCCACCTGTGGCGCCGCACGGTCGAGGCCGTGAACGCCGAGTTCCCCGGCGTGACGGTCGACTACCTGCACGTGGACGCGGCGACCATCTTCCTGGTCACCAACCCGGCGCGGTTCGACGTCATCGTCACCGACAACCTGTTCGGCGACATCCTCACGGACCTCGCCGCGGCCATCACCGGCGGCATCGGGCTGGCGGCGTCGGCCAACATCAACCCGGACCGCACGACGCCCAGCATGTTCGAGCCCGTGCACGGCTCCGCGCCGGACATCGCGGGCCAGGGCAAGGCGGACCCCACGGCCACCGTGCTGTCGGTCGCCCTGCTCCTCGAGCACCTCGGTCTGCCGGAGGCCGCGGCGCGTGTCGAGAAGGCGGTCGCCGACGACATCGCCGACCGCGGGACGGACCGAGTACGGTCGACGGCCGAGGTGGGCAAGGACCTCGCCGCGCGCATCGCCGGCTAGTCCGTACGCAGGCTCCACGCCTTCGTCTGTCACCCGGCCGTCCTCACCGGTACCGTCAAACCTGACTCTGGTGAAAGGCCCCCGCACATGAGCACCACGACCAACCCCACGTTCACCCCGTCGGCTGTCGACACGTTCGACGTCACGCGGACCGACACCCCCGTCCCTGCGGAGCAGCGCGAGGCAGCGCTCGCGTCGCCGAAGTTCGGCACCGTCTTCACCGACCACATGGCCCGCATCTCGTACTCGAACGAGGACGGCTGGACCCGTCGTCGCGTCGAGAAGTACGGCCCCCTGCTGCTGGACCCGGCCACGGCCGTCCTGCACTACGGGCAGGAGATCTTCGAGGGCATGAAGGCGTACCGGCACGCCGACGGGTCGGTGTGGACGTTCCGGCCGCGCGACAACGCGGCCCGGTTCGCGCGCTCGGCCCGACGCCTCGCTCTGCCCGAGCTGTCCGAGGCGGACTTCCTCGGCGCCATCGAGGCGCTCGTGGCCACCGACGTGGTCTGGGTGCCGTCCGGCGAGGAGACGAGCCTGTACCTGCGCCCGTTCATGTACGCCTCCGAGACGTTCCTCGGGGTGCGGCCCTCGCTCGAGGCCGAGTTCCTGGTCATCGCCTCACCCGTCGGGCCGTACTTCGCGGGGGGCGTGCGACCGGTGTCGATCTGGGTGGACCAGAAGTTCCACCGCGCCGGCGCGGGCGGGACCGGCGACGCCAAGTGCGGCGGCAACTACGCCGCGAGCCTCCTGCCGCAGCAGCTGGCCTACGCCAAGGGCTTCGAGCAGGTGTGCTTCCTCGATGCGTCGACCAACACCCAGCTCGAGGAGCTCGGCGGCATGAACGTGTTCGTCGTGCAGGCCGACGGCAGCGTGGCGACGCCGCCGATCTCGGGCTCGATCCTCGAGGGCGTCACGCGCTCGTCGATCCTGCGGCTGCTCACCGATGCGGGGCACGAGGTCTCCGAGCGTCAGATCCCGCTCACGGAGCTGCGCGAGGGCCTGGCCGACGGGTCGGTGCGCGAGGTCTTCGCGTGCGGCACGGCAGCCGTGATGACTCCCATCGGCCGCATGGCCAGCGACGACTTCGACCTCACCGTCGGCGACGGGGAGGCAGGACCGGTTACCACGCGGATCCGCGCGGAGCTCACGGACATCCAATACGGCCGCGCCACTGACCGGCACGGCTGGCTGCACCGCCTGGTCTGATGACTCTCGCGGCAGACGTCGACCGGATCGCGGCCGAGAGCGACTTCGCGGGAGTGGTGCGGGTGGACCGCGCCGGGTCCACGGAGCTCTCGGCGGCGTACGGCCTGGCGGACCGGCGGCACGGCATCCCCCTGACGCCCGACTCCCAGGTGGCGATCGCGAGCGGGTCGAAGGGGATGACCGCGCTCGCGGTGATGAGCCTGGTCGAGGACGGCACCCTCTCGCTGGGGACGACCGCGCGCTCGCTGCTGGGCTCCGACCTCCCACTCATCGCCGACGACGTCACCGTGGAGCACCTGCTCGCGCACACGTCGGGCATCGGCGACTACCTCGACGAGGACGACGACGTCCCGATCAGCGCGTACGCGATGACGGTCCCCGTGCAGCACCTGGCCACCACCGAGCAGTTCCTGGCGGTCCTGGACGGGTTCCCGACCGCGTTCCGGGCGGGGGAGAAGTTCTTCTACTGCAACGGCGGCTTCGTGGTGCTCGCCCTGCTGGCGGAGCGGGCGTCCGGGGTGCCGTTCCACGACCTGGTGCGGCAGCGCGTCTGCGCGCCGGCCGGCCTGGTGGACACCGACTTCCTGCGCTCGGACGCGCTGCCCGGCCGCGCGGCGCTCGGGTACGTCGAGATGGACGGCGAGTGGCGGACCAACGTGTTCCACCTCCCGGTGCTCGGCACCGGTGACGGCGGGATCTACACCACCGGAGCCGACGTGCACCGGTTCTGGACAGCGCTGTTCGCCGGCGCGATCGTCCGCCCGGAGACCGTGGCCCAGATGGTGCGACCGCGCAGCACGGCACCGTACGACGACCGGCGGTACGGGCTCGGGTTCTGGGTGCACCCGACGCGTGACGTCGTCCAGCTCGAGGGATACGACGCCGGGGTGTCGTTCCTGAGCAACCACGACCCCGCCGAGGGGCTCACGGTGACCGTCGTCGGCACCACCGCCGAGGCGGCGTGGCCCCTGGCGAAGGCGCTCCAGGCGCAGCTGATCGACTGACCGGCGTCAGTCGACGAGCGTGCCGGGGCGGAACGTCCGACCCAGCACGCCGAGCAGCAGCGACCAGATCGCGATGCCGATCAGGGCGTTGATCACGCCCGAGGAGATCGCGGACTCCGTCACGTCGGTCCAGGTCAGCGGCAGCAGGGCGGCGGTCAGCGTGGCGAGGAACATGATCCAGCCGAAGAACGCCCGGGGCTTCGGCGTGGTGAGCGCGAGCAGGTGGAGCAGCCCGCCGGCGACCAGGGAGGCGAGCACGCCGCCGACGACGAACGCCGCACCGGTCGAGCCCGTCCCGAGCGGGTCCTGCACCACGAGGTCGATCTGGAGGATCCGGTCGACGACCACCACGCCGACGACGCCGATGAGGGCGGCGACCAGCGCCGTCGCGGCCACACCGGCCCAGTAGCGGCCGGCGTCGACCGACGGCCCCGCCGGGACCGGTGCGACGGGGGCCGCCGGCGCGGGTGCCTGCGGCTGGATCGCGGCGGGGAAGACGATCGTCGGGTCCGGCGGGGGCGGAGGCGGAGGCGGGGGTGCGGGCGACGGGGACGGCGTCTGGTGCGGGAAGGCGGACTGGCGCTCCGGCGGGGGAGTAGGCACCGACATGTGTCCTCCTCGGGATCGGTGCCGTCGCGGCACCCTGTCACCGTAGCGAGAGGACGGGGCGAGCGGACCCGGCGCTGGACAACCTGTCCAAGGGGTGGAACGCGTGACCCCCGGACGTGACGTGTGCCACGATGCAGGGGTGACCCGCTCCTCCCTCATTATCGAGTAGCGCGTCGGCCCACCAGCTGACGCGCAGACCTCCCGTACCCCGGGGGGTCTTTTTGTTGGTCGGGGCACCACCACCGCCCCGGCTACCGTCGACTGCACCGGCACACCCCCGCCGGCGGATCGTTCTCAGCAGTAGTGACGTTGCCCGTCCCAGCACCGAAGAGAGCCCATCGTGTCCGTCCCCGCCAGCACCCCGTTCCAGGTCTACGACACGACCCTGCGCGACGGCGCCCAGCAGGAGGGGATGAACCTCTCCGTCTCCGACAAGCTGGCCATCGCGCCGCTGCTCGACGAGCTCGGGGTCGGGTTCATCGAGGGCGGCTGGCCCGGCGCGGTCCCGAAGGACACGGAGTTCTTCAAGCGGGCCGCCAAGGAGCTGGACTTCCGCAACGCCGAGCTGGCGGCGTTCGGCAGCACCCGCAAGGCGGGTACGCGCGCGGTCGACGACCCGCAGGTGCGCGCGCTCGTCGACTCCGAGGCGCCGGTCGTCGCGCTCGTCGCCAAGCACGACCTGCGGCACGTGGAGCGGGCGCTGCGCACCACCGGGGACGAGAACATCGCCATGATCGCGGACACGGTCGCGTTCCTGGTGCGCGAGGGGCGGCGTGTGGTGGTCGACGCCGAGCACTTCTTCGACGGCTACCGGTTCGACCCGGCGTACTCGCGGGCGGCCGTGCTGGCGGGCTTCGAGGCCGGTGCCGAGGTGGTCGCCCTGTGCGACACCAACGGCGGGATGGTGCCCACCTGGGTGGCGGACATCGTGCACGAGATCCGCGGCGCGGTAGGCCCCGACGCCGTGCTGGGCATCCACGCGCACAACGACTCGGGCTGCGCGATCGCCAACACCCTCGCCGCGGTCGAGGCCGGGTGCACGCACGTCCAGGGCACCGTCAACGGGTACGGCGAGCGCACCGGGAACGCCGACCTGCTGTCCGTCGTGGCCAACCTCCAGCTGAAGTACGGCCTGCCGGTGCTCAAGGTCTCCGAGGGTCTCCCCGGGGGCCTGACCGAGCTCACCCGGATCGCGCACGCGATCAGCGAGATCACCAACATCTCCCCGTTCGCCCGCTCGCCCTACGTGGGAGCCAGCGCGTTCGCGCACAAGGCCGGCCTGCACGCGTCGGCCATCCGCGTGGACCCCGACCTCTACCAGCACACCGACCCGGCCAACGTGGGCAACGACATGCGCATGCTCATCTCGGACATGGCCGGCCGCGCCTCGATCGAGCTCAAGGGCCGCGAGCTCGGGTTCGACCTGGCGGGGCGTCCCGAGCTGCTCGGGCGCGTCACCGACCGGGTCAAGGACGCCGAGGCCAACGGCTACACCTACGAGGCGGCGGACGCCTCGTTCGAGCTGCTGCTGCTCGAGGAGATCGACGGCCAGCGCCCCCAGTTCTTCCGCGTCGAGTCGTGGCGGACCATCGTCGAGCGGTCGGGCGGGCGCGGCACGCCGGCCACCGCGGAGGCCACGGTCAAGCTGCACGCCGGCGGTGAGCGGATCGTCAGCACCGGGGAGGGCAACGGGCCGGTGAACGCGCTCGACCACGCGCTGCGGCAGGCACTGGTCACCGTGTACCCGGAGCTCGAGTCGTTCGAGCTCATCGACTTCAAGGTGCGCATCCTCGACTCGATGCACGGCACCGACGCCATCACGCGCGTCCTCATCGAGATGACCGACGGCCAGCGGTCGTGGAGCACGGTCGGCGTCGGCCCCAACCTGCTGGAGGCGTCGTGGGAAGCACTCACGGACTCCGCCATCTGGGGTCTGCGGCACCGCGGCGTGACGCCGCTGTGAACTTCATCCCTGCGCGTTCGAGCCGGGCAGCCTAGCCTCGGGGGACCGGCCGCTGCAGCGCGGCCGCCGACGTGCGGAGGGAGCGGTCGTGTCCGGCAGCGTGCCGCCGCCCGACCCTGGGCCCCCACCGGGTCGGTCGCGGATCGGCTGGTGGTGGCTCCTCGTCGCCGTGCTCGCGATCGCACTGATCACGGCGCTGGTGGCGCAGCCGTGGGCGCCCGTCGAGACGGAGCCGTCGCTCACCCCGAGCATCACCGTCACGACCCCCGAGCCGACCGTGCCGCCCGGCACGCCGTCGCCCTCGGCCGAGGTCCCCGGCGCGGACGCGGTCTTCGACCCGACCACCGGCCTCACCCTGTTCGTCGACGCCGCCGACCTGGTGGCGCAGATCCCTGCGGCCGACCCCGAGGTGCAGCCACGGATCACCTCGGGCCAGCTGCCGTGGGGCCTGCCGCTCGGATCGACCATCGAGCCGCCGGAGTGCCTCGTGGCTGCCACCGTCGTCGCGGTGCCACCCCCGTGGTACGACACGCTGATGTGGGGCAACGGCGCCCTGGCGTTCCAGCAGGAGGTCGTCCTGCTGACCGACCCGGCGGCGGCGCGCGAGGCGTTCCGCACCCTGGTCACCACCGTCGACGCGTGCCCGGAGTACAGCCAGGTGAACCCGGACATCGACGGGGCCACGTGGACGGCCGAACCCGCGATCGAGGGGCAGGGCGTCTTCCCCTCGATCGTGCAGGAGGTCACGCACTCCGCCGAGGGGTCCGAGGTGCCCGGCTACCGGGGACACCTGCTGGTGGGGAACACGATCGTCACGTGGACGGCCGAGGCCCTGACGGCCGGTGACCGGCAGGCGGCGCTGGCGACCCTGGGCGACCCGGCCGACCTGGCGGCGATGGTCCAGGGGCAGGCGCAGTCGGCGGTCCGGTCCCTCGGCTGACCACGCCACCTACGCTGGGCCCGTGCATGGTGAGTACAAGGTGCCCGGCGGCAAGCTCGTCGCGGTCGACCTCGACGTGGTGGACGGGCTGCTCAGCGGCGTCAGCGTGAGCGGCGACTTCTTCCTCGAGCCCGACGAGGCGCTGGCGGTGGTGTCGTCGTCGCTGGACGGGCTGCCGCGGGACTCGCCGGTGAGCCGGTTGGCGGACGCGGTGACCAGCGCCCTGGCCCGCGAGGACCAGCCGGTGCACATGGTCGGGTTCGACGCCCACGCGGTCGCCGTGGCCGTGCGGCGGGCGCTCGGCTTCTCCACCGCCTGGGCCGACCACACGTTCGAGCTGATCCACCCCGGTCCGCTGCCCCCGGCCCTGCACGCCGCGCTCGACCAGGTGCTCACCGAGGAGCTCGGCGCCGGCCGTCGCGGTCCCACGCTGCGGTTCTGGGAGTGGGTGGAGCCGGCCGTGATCATCGGGTCGTTCCAGTCGCTGCGCAACGAGGTGGACCTCGAGGCCGCCGACCGGTACGGGATCACGGTGGTGCGCCGGATCTCCGGCGGCGGCGCGATGTTCATGGAGGCCGGCAACTGCATCACGTTCTCGCTGGTGGTGCCGGCGTCGCTGGTGGACGGGATGACCTTCGAGGACTCCTACGCGTTCCTCAACCAGTGGGTGCTCGGCGCGCTCGCGGACGTCGGCGTGCAGGCGTTCACCAGCGGCCTGAACGACATCGCGTCCCCGGCGGGCAAGCTGGCGGGCTCGGCGCAGAAGCGGATGGTCGGCGGTGCGGTGCTGCACCACGTGACCATGTCCTACGACATCGACGCCGACAAGATGCTCGAGGTGCTCCGGATCGGCCGAGAGAAGCTGTCGGACAAGGGCACGACGAGCGCGAACAAGCGGGTGGACCCGGTGCGCTCGCAGACGCAGATGCCGCGCGAGGAGGTCATCTCCGCGTTCGCCGCGCACTTCCGCAGCCGCTACCCGACGGTGGACGGCGTGCTCCGGCCCGAGGAGCTGGAGCGGGCCACCGAGCTGATGCGCACCAAGTTCACCGATCCTGCTTGGACCGCACGGGTGCTCTGAATCAGCGGCCGCGGAGCACGACGAAGGCCACGGCGGCGACACCGATGACGACGACCCCCGCCGCGCTGGCTGCGACGAGCCGTCCGCCCGGAGGCAGCGCTCCGTCGGCGACGTGACGACGGTGCGAGACGACGGTCAGGGCGACGGCGATGATCACGCCGGTGGCCGCCAGGCTCCAGGCGGCGGCGCCCAGGAACTCCTGGAGCAGGTGAGCGGCAGCCACGCCGCCGCCGGCGAGGCCGATCGCGGTACGGCGCCAGGCCAGGTGCGTGCGCTCGGCGGCCAGGGTCGGGACGTCGCCGGCTGTGCTCACGCGGCGATCAGCCCGACGAGCACGAGGCCGCCCGCGACGCACACGCCGACCACCAGCAGACCGAAGGCGGACGGTGCGGGCAGCGCGGAGCTCTGCCGGATGGCGCGCTCGCCGCGGGCCCAGCTGATCCACGCGAGCACCGGGGCGAGCACGCCGATGGTGACGAGCACGAGCGCGGCGGCGAACCGCAGGTCGGGCTGCACCGGCAGATTGAGGGCCTCCAGAGCCACGCCGCCCGCCAGCAGAGCCAGCGAGGTGCGGATCCAGGCGAGGAACGTGCGCTCGTTGGCCAGCGAGAAGCGCGCGTCGGGGTCGGTCCCGGTGCCGTAGACCCACCGGGGGAACCGTCGCTCGTCGCTCATGGGCCCATCCTCGCGCGCGGACGTGTATCAGGTGCCCCGGCGCGCGCTCCTGGTGGTCGACGAAGGGGAGAGCGATGGACACGGACCTGGACCGCCAGCTGCGCCGACTGGGCGTGCTGCACGCGCGCGAGCTGTCTGCCGTCCGCCGCCGGGTACCCGGCGCCTCGGCACGCGTCGCCGAGGTGGTGCTCCTGCGCGGCGGTCACGTGGCCCGTGCGCCGAAGACCGCGCTGCCGACGCGTACCAGGGTGGCTCCCTCGGCGATCGCCAGCTCGAGGTCCCCGCTCATGCCCATGGACAGCTCCGTGGCGGTCTGAGTCCCCGACGCCACGAGCTCGTCGCGCAGGCCGCGCAGCAGCGCGTAGCCGGCGCGCACCACCGCGGGGTCGTCCGAGCGCGCCCCGACCGTCATGAGTCCGGCCACGCGCAGGTTCGGCAGGGCGGCGACCGCCCCGGCGAACGCGACCGCCTCGGCCGGCTCCACGCCGTGCTTCGTGTCCTCGCCGGACACGTTCACCTGCACGTAGACGTCGAGCGGGTCGGTCGCCCGCGCGGAGAGCCGCTCGGCCAGGTCGATCGACGCCACCGACTCGATGCACGAGGCCCAGCGCAGCGCCGCGTTCACCTTGTTGGACTGCAGCGGTCCGATGAGGTGCAGCGCGGTCAGGCCCGCGAGCGACGGGCCCTTGGCGACGAGCTCCTGCACCCGGTTCTCGCCGACGAGCACCGCGGCGAGCGTGGGGTCGTCGGCGCGCGCCCGGGCGTCCGCGTCCAGCGCCTCGCGCACGCGCTCGACCGGCTGGGTCTTGGTGGCCAGGAGCAGGCGCACGTCCGCGGGGTCGCGACCGGCGTCGATCGCAGCCTGCGCCACGCGTCCACGCACCTGGGCCAGGCGCCCGGCGATCACGCGTCGGACCGGGCGATGTCGGCCACGGTGGCCGAGGTGAGCCGGATGAGGTCGTCGGGGGAGAGCTCCACGTCGAGCCCGCGGCGGCCGCCGGAGACCAGGACGGTGTCGAACAGCCACGCGGTCTCGTCGACCACCGTCGGGTGCGCGCTGCGCTGCCCGAGCGGCGAGATCCCGCCGAGGACGTACCCGGTGGCGCGCTCGGCATCGGGCTTCGGCGCCATCGACGCCTTCTTCCCGCCGACCGCCTGTGCGAGAGCCTTGAGGTCCAGCTGACCGGTCACGGGGACGACGGCCACTGTGAGCGTGCCGTCCACCACCGTCATCAGCGTCTTGAACACCTGCTCGGGCGGGACGCCCAGTGCCGCCGCCGCCTCGAGCCCGTAGCCGAGCGTGCTGGCCGGGTCGTGAACGTAGGCGTGCGCCGTGTGCGGGACGTCCGCCGCCGTCAGTGCCACCAGAGCGGGCGTACCGGTCGGGGCATGCTCCTTCTTCGCCACGCAGCCACGATAGGGGCCGATCAGGGTCATCCCGGATACCGTCCGCGACGGCGCAGGGTGCAGGCTGGGCGCGTGAAGACCCTGCTCAACATCATCTGGCTCGTGCTCGCGGGCTTCTGGCTGGCGCTCGGCTACGTGCTCGCCGGGATCATCTGCTGCATCCTCATCATCACGATCCCGTTCGGCATCGCGTCGTTCCGGATGGCCAGCTACGCGCTGTGGCCGTTCGGGCGCACCGTCGTCGACAAGCCGACCGCCGGTGCGTGGTCCGTGATCGGGAACGTCATCTGGGTGATCGTCGCGGGCTGGTGGCTGGCGCTCATGCACATCATCACCGGCATCGCGGAGGCGCTCACGATCGTGGGCATCCCGTTGGCGCTGGCCAACTGGAAGATGGTGCCGATCTCGCTGTTCCCGCTGGGCAAGCAGATCGTCCCGTCCGACCGGCTCATGGCGGCCTACGGGCAGTGACTACTGCCCGGTGATCAGCACGATCAGCAGGTAGATCAGGGTGCCGGCCGCGACGCCGGTGCTCGCCGCGAACCAGAGCGCGGGGTTCTTGCCGCGAGCCTGCAGCACCATCGCGGTGACCACGAGCACCACGGCTGCGACGAGGGTGAGGATCCCGAGCACCCAGACGGCCGACACCAGCGCGGCGACCAGGCAGATGAGGAACACGAACCGCGGCGACCTCGTGGTGCGCGCGGGAGGCTCGGTGGGCTGGGTGCTCATGCGCGAACGGTAACCCGGAGCGGCCCGTCTCAGTCGGGACCGTCCGGATGGCTCGCCAGCCACGCCTTCGCCACGCGCCTCGGCGCCTGCGTGAGCCACGCCTCGACGACGAGCTCCCGCAGCTCGTCGGTGTCCATCACCTCGAGCCGCGCGAGCACCGCCGGGTAGCCGTCGAAGTGCGGCGTCACGAAGTAGACGTCGGGGGCGCGGACCAGCAGCTCCTCCTTGGCCTCCAGGTCGGGGACGCGGGCGCCGAGGACCGGTCCGGCGGGCGCCGACGCGCCGAGCGCCTCGTGGTCGACGGCGCGCAGCGGCCGGTCCCACACGAGCGGCTTCGTCCCGACGCGCCAGCTGCGCCCGGGCTGCTCGGAGGTCTCCGGCAGCGCCGCCACGGCGTCCCGCACGTCGTCCCACGTGGCCATGACGGTCACGCTAGGCCTCAGGCGCCGAGGTCGCCCAGGGGTCCGACGGCCACGATCCGCAGCTGCACCTCGCTCGTCTCGTCGGAGCCGGCCAGGTCCACGACCGCGTCGATGCGCCAGTCGTGGTCGCCCTCCGGGTCATCGAGGAGCTGGCGCACCTGCCAGGTGCCCCGGCCTGGGGTGACCTGGAACAGCCCCGGGCCGCGGGCGGGCGCACCGGTGAGGATCTCGTCGTGGTCGTCGTAGTACGGGTCCAGC
Source organism: Cellulomonas humilata (assembly GCF_013359775.1). Classification (GTDB taxonomy): domain Bacteria; phylum Actinomycetota; class Actinomycetes; order Actinomycetales; family Cellulomonadaceae; genus Cellulomonas; species Cellulomonas humilata. The sequence goes on from NZ_JABMCI010000067.1 coordinate 96,985, forward strand.
GCCGTCCGCCAGCGGTCGGCGTCCCACGGCGCGTCCTCCGGGTCGAGGTCGCCCAGCTGCGCGAGCCCGCCGTAGAACTCCCGCGCGGCCAGCTCGACGCGCCGGAACAGCGCGCCGCGGACCAGCGCCCGGAACACCCGGGGGTTGGCTGTGATCGGCTCGGGAACGTCCTCGTCGATTCCTCCGGGGGCGTCGGCGCCGCGCTCGTCGAGCGGGTTGCTCAAGCGCTCCCACTCGTCGAGCAGGCTCGAGTCCGTGCGGCGGACGAGGTCACCGAGCCACTCGATGATCTCCCACAGCTCCTCGGTGCGGGCCTCCTCGGGGACGGTCTGCCGCAGGGCGCGGTAGGCGTCGGCGAGGTACCGGAGCAGCACGCCCTCGGTGCGGTCCAGCTGGTAGTACGCGACGTACTCGGCGAAGCCCATCGCGCGCTCGTGCATGTCGCGCACCACGGACTTGGGGGACAGGGCGAGGTCGGCGACCCACGGGTTGGTCTGCCGGTACGTGACGAACATGGCCTCGAGCAGCTCGGCGAGCGGCTTGGGGTAGCCGACGTCCTCCAGGAGGGCCATCCGCTGGTCGTACTCGAGACCGTCGGACTTCATCTGGGCGACGGCCTCGCCGCGGGCGCGGTTCTCCTGCGCGGAGAGCACCTGGCGGGGGTCGTCGAGGGTGGCCTCGATGACGGAGACGACGTCGTGCGCGTAGGCCGGGTCGTCGCGGTCGAGGAGGTCCAGCGCCGCGTACGCGAACGGCGACAGCGCCTGGTTGAGCGCGAAGTTCGGGGCCAGCTCCGCGGTCAGCTGCACCGCGCGCCGCCGACCGTGCGGGGCGGTCGGGTCCTCCACCCAGGGGCGCTCGATCACGCCGGCGGCCCGCAGCGAGCGGTACACCGCGATCGCGCGGCGGACGTGCAGACCCTGCGCCCCCTCGGGCTCGTGGTTGTCGGTGAGGAGCTTGGTCATGGCCGCGACCGGGTCGCCCTCGCGGGCCAGCACGTGCAGGACCATCGCGTGCGACACGGAGAAGCTCGACGTGAGCGGCTCGGGCGGCGCGTCCCGGAGGCGCTCGTACGTCTTGTCGGTCCAGTTGACGTGGCCCTCGGGTGCCTTCTTGCGGATGATTTTCTTCAGCTTGCGCGGGTCGTCCCCGGCCTTGAGCAGCAGCTTGCGGTTCTCGATCACGTGCTCCGGTGCCAGGATGATCACCTCGCCCACGGTGTCGAAGCCGGCCCGCCCGGCCCGCCCGGAGATCTGGTGGAACTCGCGCGCGGACAGGTGCCGCATGCGGACGCCGTCGTACTTCACCAGGCTGGTGAGCAGGACCGTGCGGATGGGGACGTTGATGCCGACGCCGAGCGTGTCCGTGCCGCAGACCACCGGCAGCAGGCCGCGCTGCGTCAGCCGCTCGACCACCCGGCGGTACTTGGGCAGCATCCCCGCGTGGTGCACGCCGACCCCGTGCCGCAGCAGCCGGTTGAGCGTGCGGCCGAAGCCGGGACCGAAGCGGAACCCCGCGATCTCGTCGGCGATCCGGTCCCGCTGCTCGCGGCTGGCCAGGGGCGTCGACATGAGCGACTGCGCCCGCTCGACGGCCTCCTTCTGCGTGAAGTGCACGACGTAGACGGGGGCGCGACGGGTCTTCACCAGCTCGTCGAGCAGCTCGTGCAGCGGCTCGATCGCGTAGGAGAACGTCAGCGGCACGGGACGCTCGGCGTTCGCGATGACGGCGACCGGCTGGTGCGTGCGGCGCGTGAGGTCCTCCGCGAAGAAGCCGACGTCGCCGAGCGTCGCGGACATGAGCACGAACTGGACCGTGGTGAGCTCGAGCAGCGGCACCTGCCACGCCCAGCCGCGCTGCGGGTCCGCGTAGAAGTGGAACTCGTCCATGACCACCTGGCCGACGTCGGCACCGTCGCCGTCGCGCAGGGCCACGTTGGCCAGGATCTCCGCGGTGCAGCAGATGATCGGCGCCCCCGGGTTGACCGCCGAGTCGCCGGTCATCATCCCGACGTTGGCGGAGCCGAACGCCTCGACGAGCGCGAAGAACTTCTCGCTGACCAGCGCCTTCAAGGGGGCGGTGTAGTAGGTGCGGCGCCCCTGGGCGAGCGCGACGAAGTGCGCAGCGACCGCGACGAGCGACTTCCCCGAACCCGTCGGCGTCGACAGGATCACGTGCGCCCCGGTGACCAGCTCCAGCAGCGCCTCGTCCTGGTGCGGGTAGAGCTCGAGCCCCTGGTCGGTGGCCCAGCCGGTGAAGGCCTCGTACAGCGCGTCGGGATCGGAGGGGTCGGCGGGGATGCGGTCGGCCAGGGTGGGGGTGCTCATCGTGCCTCGATGGTCCCATGCGCTCGTGCGTCTAGGGTGTGGGCCGTGACCGAGCGCCCGACCGTGGAGATGTGGACCGACGGGGCCTGCAAGGGCAACCCGGGCGTCGGCGGCTGGGGCGCCTGGATGCGCTACGGCGACCACGAGCGCGAGCTGTTCGGCGGCGAGCCGGTGACCACCAACAACCGCATGGAGCTCACCGCGGTCATCGAGGGGCTGCGCGCGCTGACCAAGCCGTGCGACGTGGTGCTGCACGTCGACTCGATGTACGTGATGAACGGCGTGACCAAGTGGATCGCCGGCTGGAAGCGCAACGGCTGGCGCACGGGGGACAAGAAGCCCGTGAAGAACCAGGAGCTGTGGCAGGCGCTGGACACCGAGACCGCCCGGCACACGATCAGCTGGGTGTGGGTCAAGGGGCACGCGGGGGACCCGGGCAACGAACGCGCGGACCAGCTGGCCAACCGTGGGGTCGACGAGGTGCGGGCCCGGGCCTGAGCGCGGGTCGCCTGGCAGCCATAGCATCGTCGGGCAGGGGGATCCGCCGACCGGAAGGGCCCATGGTGCAGAGCCTCGCCGACGTGCGGGATCGCGCAGGCACCGCACTGTTCCTGCGCGTCGCAGGACCGGACGGGCTGGCCAGCCGCGAACGCATCCACGGCACCCCCGGCCCCCGGTGGTTCCCGCCGGGCTCCGCCATCCGGACCGTGCACGGGGACGCCTCGATGTTCGTCGGCGGCATGCGCGCGCTGCTCCTGCAGTCGCTGCACCCGGCCGCCATGGCCGCCGTCGCCGCGCACTCCGGCTACCGGGGCGACCCCTGGGGCCGGCTGGCGCGGACCAGCACGTTCCTGGCCGTCACCACGTTCGGCACCATCGACGACGCCACGGCGGCCATCGAGCGGGTCCGCTGGGTGCACGAGCGGATCCGCGGCGTCACGCCCGAGGGGCTCGCGTACTTCGCGGGCGACCCCGCGCTGCTGCGCTGGGTGCACGTGGCCGAGGTGGACAGCTTCCTGCGGGCGCACCGGGTGTACGGGCAGCGCCCGCTCGACGCGGCGGGCGCCGACGAGTACGTCGCGCAGGCCTCCCGCGTGGCGGTCGAGCTCGGTGCCGAGCGGGTGCCGGAGTCGGTGGCCGAGCTGGCCAAGGCGCTGGAGGAGTTCCGCCCCGAGCTGGCCCCGTCGACCGCGGCACGTGACGCCGCCGACTTCCTGCTGCACGAACCACCTGTGCCGCGGTCGCTGCGGCCGGGCTATGCGCTGCTGGCGCGGGCCGCGGTGGCGTCGATGCCCCCGTGGACGTTCGAGCTGCTCGGCCTGGACCGGCCCGGCCCCGTCGGGCTGAGCGCGTCGCGGACGGCCGGCGCCGTGGCGACGCGGTCGATCCGGTGGATGCTCGGACCGGACGACGCCAGCCGGGTGGCGGGCGTCGGATGACCCGGTTCCTGCTCCTCAGCTCGCGCGCCGAGGACGTCGCGGCAGTCGGGGAGCATGCCGCGTTCCTCCGGTTCGGCGGCCTGCGCGCCGACGAGCTGGAGCAGGTCCGGATGGAGGCGGCGCCGTTCCTGCCCGTCGACCTCGACCGCTACGACGGCGTCATCGTCGGCGGGAGCCCCTTCGACGCGAGCAAGCCCGAGAGCGAGAAGTCGGCGACCCAGCGTCGCGTCGAGGCCGAGGTGTCGACGCTGCTGGACGACATCGTCGATCGCGACCTGCCGTTCCTCGGCGCCTGCTACGGCGTCGGCACGCTGGGGGTGCACCAGGGCGCGGTGATCGACCGCACCTATGCCGAGCCCATCGGGGCGGTGACGGTCACGCTCACCGACGAGGGTCGCGCCGACCCGCTGCTCGCGGAGCTGCCGGCGTCGTTCGACGCGTTCGTCGGGCACAAGGAGGCGTGCCGCGTGCTGCCGCCCGCGGCCGTGCTGCTCGCGTCGTCGCCCACCTGCCCGGTGCAGATGTTCCGCGTGCGCCAGAACCTGTACGCCACCCAGTTCCACCCCGAGCTCGACCTGGCCGGCATCACCACCCGGATCGGCGTCTACCGCGACTACGGCTACTACCGCCCGGGTGAGTACGACGAGGTGATCGCCCGGGTGCGCAGCGCGGACGTGTGGGCGCCGCCGCGCATCCTCGAGGCCTTCGTGCGCCGGTACCGCAGGGACTGAGCGGACCGTTCTGAACAGATGAGAAACGGCACGGTGAATCGGTTCGGGAAACCGGTTCCCCTGTTCAGGAGCGGCGACGCTGCCTAGCCTGGCCGACGAGCGGAAAGCGCTTCACCACAGGGGTGCGGATCGGCCGGTCCGCCCCCGTCCTCGACGCCCTCCCGGACGTCGTCGGCTCATCTCCACTCGAGCATCCCCAGGGGGATCGATGAGGATCCAGAAGAAGACCAGGCGGCTCGTCGCCGCGTTGGCATCAGGCATCACGCTCGCACTGGCCGGAGTCACGCTCGCGGCGCTGCCCGCCCAGGCCGCCACGGTCGACACCAGCGCCTACTACGTGCTCGTCAACCGCCAGAGCGCCAAGGCGCTCGAGGTGCGCGACTTCTCCACGGCCGACGGCGGCATCATGCAGCAGTGGACCCGCAACGACGGGAACTGGCAGCAGTTCAAGTTCCTCGACTCGGGCTCCGGCTGGTACCGGCTGCAGAACCGGCACTCGGGCAAGGTGCTCGACGTGTGGGGCTGGAGCACCGCGGACGGCGGTGAGATCCGGCAGTACACGGACGCCAACGCGGCCAACCAGAAGTTCAAGCTGGTCGACTCCGAGGGCGGCCGCGTGCGGCTGGTGAACGAGCACAGCGGCAAGGCCGTCACGGTCACCGACCGGTCCACGGCCGACGGCGCCACGATCACGCAGCTCGCCGAGAAGAACCAGTACAACCAGCAGTGGGAGCTGGTGAAGGTCGGCAGCGGCACGACGCCGACCACGCCGCCCACCAACCCGCCGGCCACCGGCCTCGTGGGCTGGGCGTCGCAGAACGGCGGCACCACCGGCGGCGGCTCCGGGTCCACCACCACGGTGACCAGCTCGTCGGCCCTGTCCAGCGCGCTGTCCGGATCGGCGCCCGTCGTGCGCGTGCAGGGCACCATCTCCTGCTCGGGCATGCTCACCGTCGCGTCCAACAAGACGGTGCTCGGGGCCAGCGGCGCCAAGCTCGTCGGCTGCGGCCTGAACATCAAGAGCGCGAAGAACGTCATCGTCCGCAACCTGACGTTCGACGACTGGGGCGACGACGCCATCAACATCGAGACGTCGACCAACATCTGGATCGACCGCAACACGTTCTTCACGGGCTACGACGGCTCGGTCGACACGAAGCGCGGCTCGGACTACGTGACGATCTCGTGGAACCACTTCGACGGCCAGGACAAGAACTCCCTGGTCGGCCACTCGGACGACAACGGGTCGCAGGACCGCGGCAAGCTGCGGGTGACCTACCACCACAACTGGTTCGACGGTACCAACCAGCGCAACCCGCGGGTGCGGTTCGGCAACCCGGTGCACGTGTTCAACAACCTGTACTCGAGCGTCGGCTCCTACGGCGTGGCGTCCACCATGGAAGGTGGCGTGCTCGTCGAGGGCAACTACTTCGAGAACACCGACGACACCTACCACCTCGGTGAGGGCTCGTCGCCCGCGGGCACGCTCGTCGCCCGCAACAACCACTTCGTCAACTCCTCGGCCGGTCAGACCGGGGGATCGGTGAAGGCCGTGACCTACTCGTACACGCTCGACACCGCCTCGTCGGTGAAGTCGATCGTGAGCGCGGGGGCCGGCGCCCGCTGACCGACGATGGCCCGCGGCGGACCCCTCACCGCCGCGGGCCATCGCACAGCGCACGGACAGGTAGCTCCGAGGATCCTCGGAGAACCCCCACCCAGACTCGTCTCATGACCACGTCGACCTGGGAGGCGCCCCCCGTGGCGCCGACCGCCCAGCCGCGACCGACCCGCACCGTCAGCGGCGTCCTGCCGACGCTCTGGCTCGGCGTCGTCGCGGTGCTGGCGTTCTGGTGGGCGGGCACGACCGCGGCCACCGGCACGACTCCCGGTGGCGCACTCATGTCGCTCGGCGAGCTGTCCGGGCTGCTCGCCTCGTACCTCGTCTGTGCGCAGCTGCTGCTCATCGGGCGCGTGCCCTGGTTCGAGCGGGGGATCGGCTTCGACCGGCTCGTGGCCTGGCACCGGTCGCTCGGCACGTCCGTGGTCCTGCTCGTGCTCACGCACGTGGTCCTGATGATCGTCGGCGGGTCGCTGCTGGACGGTCTGAGCGTGTGGTCCGAGGTGCCCTCGGTGCTGGCGACGCAGCCGTACCTGTGGCCCGCACTGATCGGCACGGTCCTGTTCCTCGCCGTCGGGGTGTCCAGCGCCCGGCTCGCCCGGCAGCACCTGTCGTACGAGGTCTGGTTCGCGGTGCACCTGTCGATCTACGTGGGGATCTTCCTCGCGTTCGCCCACCAGGTGGCCGGCGGCACCCACTTCGTCGGCTCGCCGGTGGCCCGCGGCCTCTGGATCCTGCTCTACGCCGGGACGGCCGCGGCGCTGCTGACCTGGCGCGTGGTCCTGCCGCTGATGTCGCACCGCCGGTACGCGATGCGCGTGTCCGCGGTGGTGCCCGAGGCCGACGGGCTGGCGAGCGTCTGGGTGCACGGCCGGGGGCTCACGCGACTGGAGGCCCGCGGCGGGCAGTTCTTCCTGGTCCGCTTCCTCACCCCCGGCCACCGGGCGACGGCGCACCCGTACTCGCTGTCCATGGCGCCGACCGACGACCACCTGCGGTTCACCGTGGGGGCGCTCGGGGACCACTCGTCGGCGGTCACGGACCTGCGGCCCGGCACCCGGGTGCAGGTCGAGGGGCCGTTCGGGCACTTCACCGCGGACCAGGCGAGGTCCGACCGCGTGCTCCTCGTGGCCGGCGGCGCGGGGATCGGGCCGGTGCGTGCGCTCGCGGAGGAGCTGCTCGACCAGGGCCGCCAGGTCGTCGTCCTGCACCGCGCGCACGACGCCGCCGGCCTGGCGCTGGCCGCCGAGTTCACGCCGTCGCCGAGCCTGACCTACCTGCCGGTCCCCGGTCGCCGTGCCCACCTCGGCCACGACCCGCTCGCCCCGCAGCACCTGCGCTGGCTGGTCCCCGACATCGCCTCGCGCGACGTCTTCGTGTGCGGCCCGCCCGCGATGGCCGACGCCGTCGCCCGCTCCGCCCGCGCCCTCGGGGTGCCGCGGTCCGCCATCCACCGAGAGGAGATCGACTCATGAGCACGCCACGCTGGCGCGGCACCCTGATCTACGCGGGGTCCCTGGCCGCCATGGGAGCCGCGGGCTTCGCGAAGTTCGCCGTGCTGACGCCCGCGGACACGGTCGCGGAGTCGAGCACGGACGGCATGGCCGCGTCCGTCCCCGCATCGGACGACATGTCCGCGTCCGACGACGACGCGGCGGGTTCCGACGACGACACTGCGGCGGCCGACTCGGGGCAGGCAGGGTCCACCACCGACCCCGCCACGAGCACCGACACCGGCTCGACCACGAGCGACACCGTCACGGTCGTCGGCTCCTCGGTGCAGACGAGGTACGGACCCGTGCAGGTGTCGGTCACGTTCGCCGCGGGCCAGATCACCGACGTGCAGGTCCTCCAGGTCCCCGGCGGCCACCACGAGAGCGTCCAGATCAACGCGCGAGCGACGCCGATCCTCGCGCAGGAGGTGGTCGACGCCCAGTCGGCGCAGATCGACACCGTGTCCGGTGCCACCTACACCTCGGAGGCGTACGCCGAGTCCGTGCAGTCCGCCATCGACCAGCAGGGCTGACGCGTGCGCCACCTGGAGCTGGTGATGGGCATCCCGATGTCCGTGGACGTCCGCGGCGCGCTGGACGAGCAGGCCGAACGCGCCGCGGTCCGGGACGCGTTCGACCGGATGCACGACGCCGACCGCCGGTTCAGCCGGTTCCAGCCGGGCAGCGAGGTGAGCCGGTACGACGACGGCGTGGACGCCAGCACCGACCTTCGCGAGGTCCTCGACATCGCCGCGCGCTTCGGCGACCTCTCCGGCGGCGCGTTCTCGGTCCGCCGGCCCGACGGCACGCTGGACACCGACGGCGTCGTCAAGGGCTGGGCCGCCCAGCGGGCCGCCGACACGCTGACGGCCGCCGGGCTGACCACCTTCTGCCTGAACGCGGGCGGCGACGTCGTGGTCCGGGGCGAGCCCGAGCCGGGCCGCGGCTGGAACGTCGGCGTGCGGGACCCGGACGACCCCGACGCGTTCCTCACGGTGCTGGAGGTGCGCGACGGGGCGGTGGCCACGTCCGGCACCTACGAGCGCGGCGAGCACGTCTGGGACGGCCGCACCGGACAGGCCGCGACCGGGCTGCGCGCGGCCACCGTCGTGGCGGCCGACCTCACGACCGCCGACGTGCTGGCCACCTGCGTGCTGGCCCTGGGTCTCGACGGGATCGCGTGGGCGGCGCAGCACGGCGCCGCCGCGGTGCTCGCCGTGGACGCCGACGGTGAGCTGGTCACGGCGGTCCAGGCCGCTCCTGCGTGATCGCGGCGCCGGGAAGCCCGTCCGCGCGCGCAGCGGCGCTGACCGACCCGCCGTGCTGGGCGGCGACCTCCCCGGCAGGTCCGTCGTGGCTGCCCGTGAGCATGCGGACCGTGCCCACCTCGGTGGGTGCCGTCGTCCACGTGTCCTCCCCGCTGGGTACGGCCCGGCACCGTACGGTGGCCGTACTCGCCCCGAGCACCGGGACGGACGACACGAGGAGACGCGATGCCCGGACGGTCTCGCCGCATCGCCGGCCTGGTCGCCGGCACCGCCCTGCTGCTGGCGTCGTGCGCCGACGGCGGACCTGCGACGCCCTCGCAGACGGCGACGACGACCCCGCCCGCTCCGAGCGCGAGCGCCACGCCGACCACGGACCCGGTGCCGACGGCGGTGGCCACCGAGACCGAGGAGCCCGTCCCGTTCCCGGCGGACCTGGAGCCCGACGAGCAGGCGTCGTCGGACGGCGCGATACTGACCCTGACCGACGTGACCACCGGCGAGCACGACGGCTACGACCGCGTGGTCTTCCGGTTCGGCGGGACCGGCGCGCCCGGGTGGATGGTGCGCTACGTGGACCGCGCGACCGACGACCCCGCGGACACGGTGCTCGACATCGCCGGCGACGGCACCCTGGCGGTCACCCTGCTCGGGGTGCAGATCCCCGACACCACGGGCATCCCCGAGTGGAGCGGGACCAACCCGATCCTCACGCCCGGGTACACGACCCTGCGCGAGGTGAACGTGCGCGGTCAGTTCGAGGGGCAGGAGCTCGCGTTCCTCGGCCTCGACACGGCCGACCACCCGTTCCGCGTCTTCGCGCTCGCCGACCCCGCCCGCGTGGTGGTCGACGTCCGGCACGACGGCTGACGGTCGATCAGGCGGGGAGCGCCTCGCACACGTCCACCAGCCGGGCGCGCAGCAGGTTCCCCCGCTCGGCGAACACCCGCTGCCGGGCGACGTACTCCGCCTTGCCCTCGGGCGTCTCGATGCTCACGGGATCGAGCCCGTAGGTGGTGACGTCGTACGGCGACGCCTGCATGTCCAGCGTGCGGATGTCGCGTGCCAGCTCGAAGCAGTCCAGCAGCAGGGTCCCCGGCACCGCAGGCCCCAGCTTGGTGGCCCACTTGTAGACGTCCATCCCCGCGTGCAGGCAGCCGGGCTGCTCCATCGCGGTCATCGAGGAGCGCGTCGGCCGCAGCGTGTTGCGCTCCACCGCGTCGGGCGTGAAGAAGCGGTAGGCGTCGAAGTGGGTGCAGCGGATCTTGTGGGCCTCGACGACGGCGTCGGTGCCGGCCGGCCCGAGCCGTAGGGGGAGCGGGTGGCGGTGCTCGTCGGTCTCCCGGTAGACCATCGCCCACTCGTGCAGGCCGAAGCAGCCGGTGGCCGCCGGACGGGAGAGCGTGGCGGTCAGCAGGGCGTGGACGAACCGGACGGCCTCACCGCGGTCGACGACGAACGCGTCCACGTCGAGCCGGACCGTGCCGTCGTCGGACGTCCGGTACCAGCGCCACCCGGCGTGCGGGGCGGGCGGCTCGAGCGCGACGCCGACCCCGGGGTGCCAGCGGCGCAGCGCGGCGGGGGTGACCGGGTAGTACTCGAACAGGAAGTCCTCGATCGCGTGCTTCTGCTGGCGGGACCGGCGCTCGCGGCGCCCGGCGGTGAAGGCGTCGGCCCGCTCGCCGTGCGTGGCCGCGAGCGACTGCCAGGTGGCGGCGTCGAGCGCGGGCGCGGCGGTCAGGGGCACGTCTCCAGGGTAGGCGAGCCTGACAGACTGACCGCGTGCTGATCCTCGCCTCGGTGTTCGCCGTCCTCGCCGCCCTGCTGCACGTCCTGTTCTTCGCGTACGAGTCGGTGCTCTTCGAGCGGCCGGACGTCCACGCGAGGTTCCAGACGCGCACCGAGGACGTCCCCGCGGTGAAGCCGTGGGCGTACAACCAGGGCTTCTACAACCTGTTCCTCGCCATCGGCGCCCTCGTCGGCGTCGGCCTCGCGCTCGCGGGGCAGGAGTCGGTCGGCCTGGCCCTGATCCTGCTGGCCTGCGGGTCGATGCTCGCCGCGGCGCTCGTGCTCGTCGCGACCAACCGCCGCATGGCTCGGGCCGCCGCGACGCAGGGCACGTTCCCTCTGCTCGCGGTCGTCTTCGCCGTGGGCGCGCTCGTCGCCTGACGTCCCACCCCCAACGCCGCTGCGGTCGACGGACGTTATGGGTGCAGGACGTCGTCGCGAGAGGTGCGTGGTGTGAGCAGACGGTGGGAGGACCTGCTGGAGCAGGTCGCGCGCGAGCGCTATCAGCGTCTGGTCGCTCACGCGACGCTGGTGTCGGCCTCGCCGTCGGACGCCCAGGACCTGGTGCAGGAGGCGCTGATCGCCGCGTTCTCCGGGCGCGCCAGGTTCGGGTCCGTCGAGCAGGCGGAGGCGTACGTGCGCCGCGCCATCGCGTCCCGGGCGATCGACGCCGGCCGCCGCAGGACGCGGGAGGCCCGCCTGCTGGCCCGCGCCGCGGCGCAGACCCCCGAGGTCGTCCGGCACGACGACCGGCTCCCCGGCGCCGACGTCGTCCGGGCGCTGGCCACGCTCAGCCCGCGGGAGCGCGCGTGCGTGGTCCTGCGGCAGATGGAGGACCTGTCCGTCGTGGAGACCGCCAGTGCGCTCGGGCTGTCCGAGGGTGCGGTCAAGCGGTACACGTCCGACGGGCTCGCGCGGCTGAACGCTGAGCTCGGCAGCACGGCGGTCGCAGTGGAGCGGATCCCCGTCACCCAGCTGACTCCGACGGAGGTGCGTCGTGACCGATGACCTGCACGCCCTGCTGGCTCAGGCGTCCGACGAGATCGAGGGTGCTGCGCCGGCGCTGGACGCCGGCCGGCTGGGCGTGGTCCGGTCGGCGGCCCGTCGCCGGCGGATCACGCGGCGGACGGCTGAGTCGTTCGCGGGCGTCGGGGTGGTGGGCGCGCTCGGGGTCGGCCTGTGGTTCGGGCTGGGCCAGCAGCCGCCGGAGCCGGTGGTGCCCGTCGTGACCCCGACGGTCATCCCGACCCCCACCACGACGCCGAGCCCGACCCCCACGACGGCCCCGACACCGACCGGGCCGGTGACCCGGGCGGAGTCGATCGACGACGCGACCGTGATCGCGCGGCTGAGCGCCCCGAGGACGGGGGAGGTGTGGCAGACGCCGACGCCGGCGCCGGACATGACCCAGCTGCGGCAGTTCGACGAGGACACATCACCGGTCTTCCTCGTGGGCACTCGCGGCGCGTCGTCGATCTACCTGACGACGTACGAGCAGCTCGGCACGTGGTTCGTCAGCGGGCTCTACGAGGTCGACGCGCAGGGCGCCCGGCTGATCGCGTGCCCGAGCGCGCGCACCACCGACCCGTGCGCCTCCGAGGTGAACATCTCCCTGCCCCCGGGGGTCGTGCGGGACGTGGAGACGTTCTACGACACGCTGACGCTGCCGACGTCGATCGACCTGGGAGACGACTTCCGGGTGACGACGACGAGCACCATCGGGTCGCCGTTCTACCCGTCCTCGCTCTACGGAGACGCCGACCCGCTCATGGACGACACGTTCGAGCACCGGGTCCTGCGCGAGCCCGGTCCGGTCGCGCTCGCGGTCCGGGTGCGGGAGGCGTCGGTGCCGGGACTGACCAACCTCACCTACGGGATCCTGACGCCGTTGGGCACGTTCCTCCGGCTCCAGCCGGGCGACGTCCCGGGCGGGGACTTCACGGCGATCCGCTGGGACGACGGAGTCGCGCGTGGAGCACCGGACCCCGTGGACGAGTACGACGACCCGGACGTGACCATGGCGCCCGGCGGGCAGAGCTGCGTCGCGACGACGTACTCGCAGGAAGACGCGCACGTGGCCGCGGACTGGCGCCCCGCGGGGACGACGCCCGACGGGCACCGGGTCTACGTGCCGGTGGCCGGCGGGAACCCGGTCTCGCGGGCGGTGCGGGCGTGGCACGAGGACAACTCGTCGACCATCGCGCCCGAGGGCGTGCAGGGCGACGAGTACGGGGCCGTGCACGGCGCCGCAGCGGGCTACCCGTACACCACCGACGCGGCGTTCCTCGAGGCGAACGCCCTGTTCGCGCTGCAGGGTCCAGCCGGCGAGTGGCTGCTGGGCATGCGGTCCGACGCCGCCAACATCGTCTACGAGTGCGCCTGACGGTCGACGTCCTGCCCAGGCCCCGGTGCCGGCGACGGCGGGGCGTCGGGAGCGATGTCCGCGGCCCTCGTCGACACCCGGTGCAGCACCCACTCGAGCGGTCCGCGGCCGACGGTCGCCGCCCAGAGCCAGCAGAGTGCGACGGTCGTGACGAGGAACCCGAGCCACACCTCGGCGGTCGCCTCGTAGACGACCGTCCGGCCCAGGGCGGCGATCACGACGATGTGCACGCTGTACGCGGTGAGGGCCAGCGACCCGACCGCGGCGAGCGGGGCGAGCGCTCCCGGCCACCGGTCGGCGACCGCGAGGCACGCGGCGATGACCAGCATCGCGACACCGACGTTGCCCACCACCTCGAACGTGGTCGACGAGTGCGGCTCGGTGGTGGCCAGTGCGGTGGGCCAGCCGAGCACGTGCAGCGCCACCCAGGAGCCGCCGTGCCCGAGGACCACCAGGCCGACGCCGACGAGCGCGCCGAGCCCCCGCAGCCGGGTCGAGCGCAGGTCGCTGCGGCCGAGGGCGAGCCCGACCAGCAGGTACGCGGTCCACACGATCGCCGGGTAGTAGTGGCCGACCGTGATCTCGGCGAGCACCGTCGGCCGGGCACCTTCGAGGCTCGCCGCGACGCCCTGGCCGAGCGGGGGGCCGACGACGGCGACGACCCCCGCCGCGGTGAGCAGGGCGGCCCGGGACCAGCGCAGCGCGACGCACCCGATCGCGAACAGGAGCCCGTAGGTCGGCAGGATCACGACGACCGGCGTCGCGAGCAGGATCAGCAGCTCACCGAGGGCGAACAGGAGCAGCGCCCGGACCAGGATCCGTACCCGCGCCTGGACGAGCCGGGTGCCGACGACGGGCGCGGAGCTGCCCGAGAGCAGGGCGAGCGAGACGCCCGCCAGCACCACGAACAGGGCCGCGGGCCGCCCGTCCGCGAGCTGCGAGAAGCCGCCGGGTGGGACCGGTCCGTGGTCGTCGGGACCCACGTGCGCGGTCATCATGCCGAGCACGGCGAGCCCGCGGGCGACGTCGATCCCCACGATGCGGCGCATGGAGGGATGCTAGCGAGCCGCGTGATCTCGCATGTCGAAACGGTTCGTCCCGTTTATTGAACTCTGGGCCTCATCGATGATTACAGTCTGATGTGAACTCCCCGACGCACCCCGACGTGTACACCCACGGACACCACGAGTCCGTGCTGCGCTCGCACCGTTGGCGGACCGCCGAGAACTCCGCCGCGTACCTGCTGCCCGCCCTCGTCCCGGGGACCCGCCTGCTCGACGTCGGGTGCGGACCGGGTTCGGTGACCATCGACCTGGCGGCCCGGCTCGAGCCCGGCGAGGTCGTCGGCGTCGACACCTCGGCCGCCGTCGTCGAGATCGCGCAGAAGGCCGCAGCCGACGCCGGCGCGGACAACGTGACGTTCCAGGTGGCCGACGCCTACGGCCTGCCGTTCGAGGACGACGCCTTCGACGTGGTGCACGCCCACCAGGTGCTCCAGCACCTCACGGACCCGATCGCCGCACTGCGGGAGATGCGCCGCGTGACCAAGCCCGGCGGCATCGTGGCGCTCCGGGACGCGGACTACTCCGGCATGACCTGGTACCCGCCGTCGAACGGGCTGGACGAGTGGCTGGCGCTCTACCACGAGGTCACGCAGGCCAACGAGGCCGACGCGAACGCCGGGCGCAAGCTGCTGTCGTGGGTGCGGGAGGCCGGGTTCGACCCGGCCGGCATCGTCCCCAGTGCCGGCGTCTGGTGCTACGCCACGCCGGAGGACCGCACGTGGTGGGCCGGGCTGTGGGCGGACCGCTCGGTCGCCTCGAACTTCGCCGCGCAGGCCATCGCGCACGGGCTCGCCGACGAGGTCGGTCTCGAGCTGCTCGCCGACGCCTGGCGCGAGTGGGGCACCCAGCCGGACGGCTGGTTCGCGGTGCTGCACGGCGAGGTGCTCGCTCGCGCCTGAACTAGGGTGACGACGTGCGCATCGCCAGGTTCACCACCGGGGGAGACCCCCGCTACGCCCTGATCGACGGAGACCCCGGCTCCGAGGAGCTCGTGGTCATCACGGGGGACCCGCTCTACACGCCGGTGCAGCCCACGGGCGAGCAGATCCGGCTCGACGACGACAGCGTCCGCCTGCTGGCGCCGGTCATCCCGCGCTCCAAGATCATCGGCGTCGGCCGCAACTACGCCGCGCACGCCGCCGAGATGGGCAACGAGCTGCCGCCCGCCCCGCTGCTCTTCCTCAAGCCGAACACCTCGGTGATCGGCCCGGACGACCCGATCGTCCTGCCCGACTGGACCGAGCACGTCGAGCACGAGGCCGAGCTGGCCATCGTCATCGGCAAGGTCACCAAGGACGTCACGCCGGACCGCGCCCTGGAGCACGTCTTTGGCTACACCGTGGCCAACGACGTCACCGCGCGCGACGTGCAGAAGGCCGACCTCCAGTGGACCCGGGCCAAGGGCTTCGACGGCTCCTGCCCGATCGGTCCCTGGATCGTGCCGGGCCTCGACGTCGACGACCTCTTCGTCCGCGCCCGCGTCAACGGCGTGACCAAGCAGGACGGCCGCACGTCGCAGATGATCTTCGACGCGGCGTACCTCGTCTCCTACGTGTCCGAGGTGTTCACGCTCCTGCCCGGCGACCTCATCCTCACCGGCACCCCGGCGGGCGTGAGCCCGATCGTGGACCGGGACATCGTCGAGGTCGAGGTGGAGGAGATCGGCGTCCTGCGCAACCCCGTGCTGCGCCGCCACTGAGTCTCCACGCCGGCTGCGGCGGAAAGACGAGCGTCCTGCGCAACCCCGTGCTGCGCCGCCACTGAGTCTCCACGCCGGCTGCGGCGGAAAGACGAGCGTCTTGCGCAACCCCGTGCTGCGCCACTAAGTCTCCCGCCCGCTGACGCGGGAAGACGAGCGTCCTGCGCAACCCGGTCCTGCGTCGCCACTAACCTTGAGGCCGTGACTTCTCCCACCGGCTCTGCTGTGCGCGTCCGTTTCTGTCCCTCGCCCACCGGGACGCCGCACGTCGGCCTCATCCGAACGGCGCTGTTCAACTGGGCGTACGCGCGCCACACGGGCGGCACCTTCGTGTTCCGCATCGAGGACACCGACGCGGCGCGCGACTCGCAGGAGTCGTACCTCCAGCTGCTGGACGCGCTGCGCTGGCTCGGCCTGGACTGGGACGAGGGCGTCGAGGTGGGCGGCCCGCACGAGCCGTACCGGCAGT
Source organism: Cellulomonas humilata (assembly GCF_013359775.1). Taxonomy (GTDB): domain Bacteria; phylum Actinomycetota; class Actinomycetes; order Actinomycetales; family Cellulomonadaceae; genus Cellulomonas; species Cellulomonas humilata. Next base: position 113,264 of record NZ_JABMCI010000067.1, read on the forward strand.
CGCAGCGGATGGACCTGTACGCGGACGTGGTCCGCCGCCTGGTCGAGGGTGGCCACGCGTACGAGTCGTTCTCCACCCCGGAGGAGATCGAGGCCCGGCACAAGGCTGCCGGCCGCGACCCGAAGCTGGGCTACGACGGTGTCGACCGCGACCTGACCGACGAGCAGAAGGACGCGTTCCGGGCCGAGGGCCGCGAGCCGGTCCTGCGCCTGCGGATGCCCGACGCGGACCTGACCTTCGTGGATCTGGTGCGCGGCGAGGTCACGTTCAAGGCCGGCTCGGTGCCGGACTTCGTCATCGTCCGCGCCAACGGCCAGCCGCTGTACACGCTGGTCAACCCGGTGGACGACGCCCTCATGGGCATCACGCACGTGCTGCGCGGCGAGGACCTGCTGTCCTCGACGCCGCGGCAGATCGCGCTCTACCAGGCGCTCGAGGCGATCGGCGTCGGGTCCGGGTCGCCAGTGTTCGGGCACCTGCCGTCGGTGCTGGGCGAGGGCAACAAGAAGCTGTCCAAGCGCGACCCCGAGTCCAACCTGTTCCTGCACCGCGACCGCGGCTTCACACCCGAGGGCCTCCTCAACTACCTGGCGCTGCTCGGCTGGTCGATCGGCCCGGACCGCGACATCTTCTCGATGGCGGAGATGACGGCCGCGTTCGACGCCGCGGACGTCAACCCCAACCCGGCGCGGTTCGACGTGAAGAAGGCCGAGGCGATCAACTCCGCGCACGTGCGGCTGCTCGCGCCCGAGGACTTCCGCGACCGGCTGGTGCCGTACCTGCACCGCGCGGGCCTGGTGCCGACGGACTCCTACGCGGACCTCTCGCCGGAGCACCGTGCCCTCCTCGACGCGGGCGCGCCGCTCATCCAGGAGCGCATCACGCTGCTGGGCGAGGCCGAGGGCATGCTCGGGTTCCTGTTCGCCTCGGACGACGCCCTGACGATCGCCGACGACGCGCGCGGCGCGCTGCGCGAGGAGTCGCCGGCCGTGCTCGATGCCGCCGCGGCCGCGCTCGGGGGTCTCACGGAGTTCACCACCGCCACCACGCAGGAGGCCCTCCAGGCTGCGCTGGTCGACGGGCTCGGCCTCAAGCCGCGGTTCGCATTCACCCCGCTGCGCGTCGCCCTGTCCGGTCGACGCGTGTCACCGCCGCTGTTCGAGTCGATGGAGATCCTGGGCAAGGACTCCACGCTTGCGCGGATCGCGGCCCTGCGCGCCACCCTGTGATGCGCGTCGACGGGGTCCTGTTCGACATCGACGACACGCTGGTCGACACGCGGGGCGCGTTCGGCCACGCGCTGGCCGGCGTCGCCCGCCGCTACCTGCCCGACCTGCCCGTGGACCGGCACGCCGAGCTGGTGACGGTCTGGCGCGCGGACGTCGGCGGCCACTACGCGGCGTACACGCGCGGCGAGGTCGGCTTCGTCGAGCAGCGGATGACGCGAGCCAACGAGCTGCACGAGCAGTTCGGCGGACCGGTGCTGGACGCCGCGGGGTTCGAGGTGTGGGACGAGGCGTTCCAGACGGAGTTCGCGGACGCCTGGACCGCTCACCCCGACGTCGACGACGTCCTCGACAAGCTCCTCGCCGCCGGCCTCGCGGTGGGCGCTCTGTCCAACGCGTCGGTGGAGCTCCAGACCATCAAGCTCGAGCGGGTGTCGCTGCTGGAGCGCGTGCCGATGCTCGTCGGCGTCGACACCCTCGGCTTCGGCAAGCCGGACCCACGGGTGTTCGCGGAGGCGTGTCGCCGGCTCGGCACCGACCCGACGCGGACGGTGTACGTCGGTGACGAGCTCGACGTCGACGCCCGGGCGGCGGTCGCGGCCGGTCTGGTGGGCGTCTGGATCGACCGTCCGGGTGAGAGACGGCTCCCGGTGTCGCCGGAGGATCTCGCGGTCGCGCGACAGGCCGGTGTGCGGGTCATCGCGTCGCTCGCCGAGCTCCCGGGTGTGCTCGGGATCGACGAGTAGGGCGCATCTAGGAGTACGGCGCGGTCGTGCTCCACGCCAGGCGCGGCTTTCCCGGCATGGTCAGGAGCCATCCCTTGAAGCTCGACCGGGCGGCTTCGCGCACCGAGCCATCGGGCAGGCGCACGCGGTAGTGGGTCTGGCCGCGGCCGGTACCCACCTCGATGGCGCCCGTGACCGCCGCGTCGACCACGGCTCTCACCGTCGCGACGCCCGCCGTCGTCCGTGGGAACTCCCACTGCTCGCACCCGTAGACGCCGGCGACGAGGCAGTCGTCGAACTGCTCCCAGCTCACGGCGACCGCGCCGACCGCGCGGGGCGTGATCCATGCTCCGGTCGGCGGCTTGGGTGCCTCGTCCAGGATGAGCTCGACGGTGGCGACGCCGGACAGCCGCGACGCCTGGTCGGTGCACAACGCGCCGACCTGCGCGGTCACCTGGTCGTCGGGGAGCTCGATGCCGGGGCGGCGTCCAAAGAGGGGCACGCGCAGATCATGGCCTACCGCAACGACGCCCGGTAGCACTCGGTCCGGTACGGCACCTCGATCCACTCGCGTCCGCGCAGGTCGGGATGCGTGGCGACGAGCCGGTCGACCTCGTCGAGGAGCGCGTCCCGCTGGTCGGCGGGGAGCAGGATCAGGTGGCTGCGGCTGGCGGCGAGCGTGCGCAGGTCGGCGGCGCGCAGGCGCTGCGTCCAGGGGAACGTCGCGTGCTCCGGCTCGGTGAACGCGTCGCCGAGCTCGGGGTTCCGGTAGCTGGTCTCCAGGGTGTCGCCGCGGTGCACGATCTCCGTCCAGCGCGCCACCCAGTCGTGCTCCTGGTCGCGCACGTTCCAGATCGGCGCCACCGAGCCGCCCGGCCGCAGGACGCGGGCGATCTCGGCGGAGGCCACGGGCGGGTCCACCCAGTGCCATGCCTGCGCGATGGTGACGGCGTCGACGGAGGCATCCGGCAGGTCGAGGTGCTCGGCCGTCCCGGGCCGCGCCTCGACGCCCGGCAGCGCGGCCGTCAGCTCCGCCCGCATCGCGTCGGACGGCTCCACCGCGACTACGTGCCACCCGAGCGCGACCAGCCGCTGGGTGAGCTTCCCGGTCCCCGCGGCCAGGTCGAGCACGTCGCGCGCCTCCGCCGGGACGGCCCACCGGACGGCCTCGTCGGGGTAGCCGGGCCGGGTGGCCTGGTAGACGGCCGCGGCTCGGTCGAACGAGGCGGCGCGGTCGCCGCGGTCGTCGGTGCTCATGGCACCGATCGTCCCGCGACTGCGGGGATCACGCCTCCGGCAGCGGGTCCAGGTACTCCAGGGCTGCCCCGTGCAGCCGACCGTTCGACACCAGCGCCGAGCCGCCGAACGGTCCGGGGACCCCGCGGATCGACGTGAACATCCCGCCGGCCTCGGTGACGATGGGGACGAGCGCGGCCATGTCGTGCAGCGACAGCTCGGGCTCGGCCGACAGGTCCACCGCGCCCTCCGCGACGAGCACGTGCGACCAGAAGTCGCCGTACGCGCGGGTGCGCCACGTCCGACGGGTCAGGTTCAGGAACGCGTCGAGCTGGCCGCGCTCCTCCCAGCCGCCCAGTGACGAGTAGGACAGCGAGGCGTCCTCGAGCCGGTCGACCTCGGAGACGTGCAGCTGGCTGGCGGCGGCGAGCGACTTGCCGGTCCACGCGCCGTTGCCCTGCGCCGCCCACCAGCGCCGACCGAGCGCGGGTGCACTGACGAGCCCGACGACGACCTGGTCGCCGTCCAGCAGCCCGATGAGCGTGGCCCACACGGGCACCCCGCGGACGAAGTTCTTGGTCCCGTCGATCGGGTCGATGACCCAGCGCCGCGGCCCGTGGCCGGTGTCGCCCATCTCCTCGCCGTGCACCGCGTCCCGCGGCCGCGCCCGGGACAGCTGCCCGCGGACGATCTCCTCGGCGGACTTGTCGGCGTCGGTGACCGGCGTCAGATCGGGCTTCGTCTCCACCCGCAGGTCCTGCGACTTGAACCGCGCCATGGTGATCGAGTCGACCTGGTCCGCGATCACGTGGGCGAGGCGCAGGTCGTCGTCGTACCCGGGGCGCAGGCTCATGCCCGACACGGTAGTGGGTCGAGTTCCCACGTCAGGGACGTGCGGGCTCCCGGTTGTCCGGCTCGCCGCTGCCGAGCCGGCTGGCCAGGAGGCGACGGAAGGACTCGACGCGGGCGGCGCGGGCCGCGCGGGTCACGTCGTCGGGGGAGGCATCGACCCACTCGTCGAGCGCGCAGTCGGGGGCGTCGTCCGCGTGCGTGCAGCCGCGGGGGCACTCCTCGGCGACTTCCGCCAGGTCCGCGAACGCGCCCAGCAGGTGCTGCGGGTCCACGTGCGCCAGCCCGAACGAGCGCACGCCGGGGGTGTCGATGACCCACGTGGGCTTCGACGTCCCCGGCACGCGCAGCGCCACCGCCGAGCTCGACGTGTGCCGCCCGCGGCCGGTCACGTCGTTGACCACCCCGACGGCCCGGTACGTGCCCGGGACCAGGGCGTTCACCAGCGTGGACTTGCCGACGCCGGAGTGCCCGACGAGCACGGAGGTCTTGCCCTCCAGGGCCGCGCGCACGTCGTCGAGCCCGTGGATGATCCGGCCGCCCACGGACTTCTCCGCGCTGGTGACCACCACCTCCACACCGATCGGGGCGTACATGCCGACCAGTTCCGCCGGGTCCGCCAGGTCCGCCTTGGTCAGCGCCAGCAGGGCGTCCATGCGGGCGTCGTAGGCCGCGGCGACGCAGCGGTCGATCATCCGCGTGCGCGGCTCGGGGTCCGCCAGCGCCGTGACGATCACTAGCTGGTCGGCGTTGGCGACGATGATCCGCTCGATGGGGTCGGTGTCGTCGGCGGTCCTCCGCAGGACCGTCCGGCGCTCGCTGATCCGCACGATCCGGGACAGCGAGCCGTCGTCGCCGGACGTGTCGCCGACGATGTCCACCCGGTCGCCGGGCACCACGCGGTCGCGGCCCAGCTCCCGGGCCTTCATCGCGATCGCGACGCGCTCGTCGGGACCGTCGGGGTCCACCAGGATCGCGTAGCGACCGCGGTCCACGGCGGTGACCAGCGCCACCTCGGCGTCGGCGTGCTCGGGGCGCTGCTTGGTCCGGGGGCGCGAGCCGCGACCGGGACGGATGCGGACGTCCCGCTCGTCGTAGCGCCGGGTCCCCATCAGGCGAGCACAGCCGATCCGGCCAGCATCCCGGCCCACAGCCCGACGAAGTCGGGGAGCGTCTTGGCGGTCGTCGCGACGTCCTCGACCTGCACGCCCGGCACCCGGAGCCCGATGAGGGCGCCCGCGGTGGCCATCCGGTGGTCCTCGTACGTGTGCCAGGTGGTGCCGGTCAGCGGTCGCGGCGTGATGACCAGGCCGTCCGACGTCTGCTCCGCCTGCCCGCCCAGCCGCGTGATCTCGGCGGCCAGCGCCGCCAGCCGGTCGGTCTCGTGGCCGCGCAGGTGCGCGATGCCGCGCAGCCGCGTGGGGGAGTCCGCCAGGGCGGCGAGGGCCGCGATCGTCGGGGCGATCTCGCCCGCCGCGTGCAGGTCCAGGTCCACCCCGCGGACCGCGCCCGTGCCGGTCACGCTCAGCACGTCGCCGTCCAGCCGCGTGGTCGCGCCCATCCGCTCCAGGATGCCGGGCAGCAGGCCGCCGGGCTGCGTCGTGGCGGCGGGCCAGCCGGGGACGCGCACGGTGCCGCCGGTCACCAGCGCCGCGCACAGGAATGGGGCCGCGTTGGACAGGTCGGGTTCCACGCGCACGTCGCGGCCGGCGATCGGGCCGGGGGACACCTGCCAGATGGCGGGGCGCGAGTCGTCGACCACCACGCCCGCCTCGCGCAGCAGGGCGACGGTCATCTCGATGTGCGGCAGGCTCGGCAGCGTCCGCCCGGTGTGCCGCAGGGTCAGCCCGCGCTCGAGCCGCGCGGCCGCCAGCAGCAGCCCGGAGACGAACTGGCTCGACGCGGACGCGTCCACGTCTACCTGGCCGCCGAGCAGGGACCCACGGCCGTGCACCGTGAACGGCAGGTGTCCGGGCTCGCCGTGCTCCTCGACCCGCACGCCCAGCGTCCGCAGCGCCGTGAGCACCGGGCCCATCGGGCGCGCGAGGGCGGAGTCGTCCCCGTCGAACCGGACCGGGCCGTCGGCGAGCGCCGCGACGGCCGGCAGGAAGCGCATGACGGTGCCGGCCAGGCCGCACTGGACGGTGGTCGAGCCGCGCACGGGTCCGGGCGTCACCACCCAGTCGCTGCCGTCCTCGTCGATCCGGGCACCCAGGCGGGTCAGGGCCGCGGCCATCAGGCGCGTGTCGCGCGAGCGCAGAGCACCGCGCAGGCGGCCGGGGGAGTCGGCGAGCGCGGCGAGGACGAGGTACCGGTTGGTCAGCGACTTCGAGCCGGGCACCTCGACGAGCGCGTCCAGCGGGGCGTCGGCGAGCGGTGCGGTCCACAGGTCCATGGCACCCAGGTTATCGGGGGTGCCGAGGAGCACCGTGAGCGTCTCAGGCTCCTCAGTCGGAGGCCTTCGCCGCCGCGTGCTCGCTGCGGGCCTTCTGCACGCGCCAGCCGATCCCGGGCCTGCCCTCGAGGTCCACGCCGGCGATCAGGGCGCCTCCGGTGAACGCGAGCGCCCGCACGAGCTTGTCGCGCCGCTCGCGCCGCAGCCGGGGGTCCTCGCCCTTGACCCGCTTGGTGGGCAGGTTCAGCAGGACGAGCGGCGCCGTGAGGGCCGCGAGCGCGAGCGCAGCCGTGCGCGGGGCCTTGCCCAGGGCGAGCAGCACGCCCGCTCCGGCGAGCGCGGCTCCGTGCGCCTGGACGATCGTGGTCAGCTGCCGGTCACTGAGCTCGCGGCCGATGGCCTCGCCGGCCGGTCCCTGCCGGACGGTGTCGGGCAGGCGGGAGCGCAGCGTGGTCAGTGCGCCGCGGGCGTCGGCGGCGTGCGCGGCGGGATGCCGGACGACGTCGAGACCCTCGGTGACGAACCACGAGGCGAACAGGGGACGCGCGAGACGGCGCAGCAGCACGGCAGCTCCTCCTACAGGGCGCCGCCGGCGGCGGACGGCGCGTCGGCGGACTCGCCACCGTCGCCGATCTGCTCGCGGGCGACATAGTTCTCGAGGTCGAACAGGTTGTCGCCGGCTCGCGTGGCGACGGTGAGCAGGGTGGTCGCGGAGGCGACCTCCTCCACCTGCTCCTTGAGGAACCAGAGCAGGAACTGCTCGCCCAGGGCGTCGCCCTCGGCGCGCGCGGCCGCGAAGATCGCCTCGATCTGGGACGTGACCTGCTTCTCCTGCTGGAGCGCCAGGCCGATGGGCTCGGTGACCTGGGTGAAGTCGTTGCGCACGGGGCTGCCGGACGGGATCGCCACCGGGAGGTCCCGGTCCAGCAGGTACTGCACGATCATCAGCGCGTGATTGCGCTCCTCGATCGCCTGCCGGTAGTAGTGCCGCGCGAGCTGGGGGAGGTCCTGCCCGTCGAACCACACCGCGATCGCCACGTACTGCTGGTGGGCGTCGAACTCGTGGCCGATCTGCTCGCGGAGCAGGCGCAGGAACGTGGAACCGTCGGTGCTGCTGGTCATGTCGTCAACCTAGTGCCGTCCCCCGAGGTTGGCGACGGAGGGAATGGCTCGCGCGCTCGTGCCGTTGTGCTGGCCATGAGCTTCGCTACCGAGACGCGACCTGCGCCGGTCCCTGTGACCGGGTGGGCGATCGGATTCCCCGTAGACACCCTTCCGTCCCAGCGGCCCGCACAGATGCAGGCGTCCGGGGTGGATCTCGGGGTGGATGTGGCGTGGCCCACGCCGGTCGGTGGTCCTCAGGGTCCGGGGCTAGGCTCGTCGGCGATGAGCGAGGACACGAACCGCGCGCCCGAGTCCGAGGGCGACGCTGCGCGGACCGAGAGGTTCGAGGCCGAGGCGCTGGTCTACCTGGACCAGCTGTACGGCGCTGCCCTGCGGATGACGCGCAACCCGGCCGACGCCGAGGACCTGGTGCAGGAGACGTTCGCCAAGGCGTTCGCCGCGTTCCACCAGTACCGCCCGGGCACCAACCTCAAGGCGTGGCTGTACCGCATCCTCACCAACACGTACATCAACTCGTACCGCAAGAAGCAGCGCGAGCCGCAGCAGTCCCGCTCCGAGGAGATCGAGGACTGGCAGCTGGCCCGCGCCGAGTCGCACACGTCGAGGGGTCTGCGGTCTGCCGAGGCCGAGGCGCTCGACCACCTCCCGGACTCCGACGTCAAGGACGCGCTCCAGCGCCTGCCGGAGGAGTTCCGGATCGCGGTGTACCTCGCGGACGTCGAGGGCTTCGCGTACAAGGAGATCGCCGAGATCATGGGGACGCCGATCGGGACGGTGATGTCCCGGTTGCACCGAGGCCGCGCACAGCTGCGCGACCTGCTGTCGGACTACGCCCGCGGGCGCGGTCTGGTCGCGGTGGCCCCCGTCGCGCCGGAGGGCGAACGATGAACGACTGGAAAGACGCACCGGACCTGTCGACTGTGTCGTCGTCCAACTGCGGCAACAACTGCGCCGATGCCCTCGACCGGCTCTGGGAGTACCTCGACGCCGAGCTGGGTGCGCCCGACGCGGAGACCGTCCGGTCGCACCTCGCCGAGTGCGAGGGCTGCCTCGAGGAGTACGACGTCGACGTCGTGGTGAAGACCATCGTGAAGCGGGGCTGCCAGGAGGCGGCGCCGGAGCACCTGCGCCTGAAGATCCACGAGCAGCTTACCGTCATGCGGGTCACGCTCGACTGAGCGCCCACAGACGGACGAAGGCCCGGCGCAGCGATGCTGCCCGGGCCTTCTGACTACCTGTCTGCCAACGCTCAGGCGTTGGGACGGTTGCCGTGGTTCGCTGCACTGCCCTTGCGGGAGCGGCGCTTGCGGCCTCGCTTGCTCATGGGATCTTCCTTCGTCGACGAACGGGTGGTCGGCGCCCGTGCTGCACGCCGGACTCGCTCCATCGTCCCACATCTCACGTGCCCTCAAGTGCGCGGCCCTCGCGTCCGATATCCAGAGCGTGAGCCATCCGACACAGTCCGTGATCCCGTTCCTGCACGCCCTCGCGAGCACGGGCGGATCCGACCTGCACTGCAAGGTCGGATCAGCACCCCGCGTGCGCGTCGACGGGCGGCTGCGCAAGCTCCAGGTCCCCGACCTCAAGCCCGCGGACACCGAGCGCATGCTCGAAGAGGTCCTGCCCGACGACCTGGTCGACGCGTTCCGGGAGCACAAGGAGGCGGACTTCGCCTACTCGGTGTCCGGCGTCGGCCGGTTCCGCGTCAACGCCTACCAGGCGCGCGGCACGTACGGCCTGGTGTTCCGCCGGGTGGCGGTCGGTGCGCAGGCGCTGGCCGAGCTGTCGCTGCCCGAGGTCGTCGGCGAGCTGGCGCTGGAGCCCCGCGGGCTCGTGCTGGTGACCGGCCCGACCGGCTCCGGCAAGACGACCACGCTGGCGTCGATGGTCGACCTCATCAACACGCTGCGCGAGGTCAACATCGTCACCATCGAGGACCCGATCGAGATCCTGCACCAGGACAAGAAGTCGATCGTGTCCCAGCGCGAGGTCCGTCAGGACACGGCCGACTTCACGGTGGCGCTGCGCGCCGCGATGCGCCAGGACCCGGACGTGATCCTGGTCGGCGAGATGCGTGACGTCGAGACCGTCCGCGCGGCCCTGTCCGCGGCCGAGACCGGTCACCTGGTCCTGTCCACGCTGCACACCATCGACGCGGCCGAGACGATCAACCGCATCATCGACTTCTTCCCGCCGCACGAGCAGAAGCAGGTCCGCATCGCGCTGGCCCAGGCGCTGCGCGGCATCGTGTCGCAGCGGCTGGTGCGGCTGGCCAACGGCACGGGCCGTCGCCCGGCCATCGAGGTCATGGTCAACACGGGCCGGACGCGCGACGCGATCCTGGAGCCGGAGGACGCCCCGCCCCTGATCGACCTGATCCGCGAGGGCGACTTCTACAAGATGCAGACGTTCGACCAGCACCTGTTCCAGCTGGTCCGCGACGACATCATCACCTACGACGAGGCGCTCTCCGCGTCGACCAGCCCGCACGACCTCACGGTCGAGCTGCGGCAGGCCGGCCTCGTGTCCTGATCGCACCCCCGAAGAGCCCGTGACCGTCCGCGGTCACGGGCTCTTTCGCGTCAGCAGACGCGATATGACGTGAGTTCTTGCGCGCGACCCGAACGCGATATAACGTGTCTCTGACACGAGATATATCGCGAATGGAGAACGGATCATGGCAAGCGAGTCCTGGGTCGTCGCCGGCCCGCAGATCATCGAGATCGAGGCGGTCTCCGACCTCCGGGTGCAGCTGGTGGGCGGCCGCGTGGACGTCGTCGCGCACGACGGACCGGGAGCCCGGATCGAGGTGCACGACGTCGACGGGCGGCCCCTGGAGGTCAGCCTGTCCGACGGCGAGCTCCGCGTCGGGTACCAGTTCACCCTGGGCGGCTGGGACGGGTTCCTGGAGAAGTTCCGGAACTTCCGCGGGAAGGACCGCGCGGACGTGCACATCGCGATCCCGCGCGGCATCCGCGCCAAGGTGGGCACGGTGAGCGCCGACGGCCTGCTGGCCGGCGTGACGGAGGACGCCTCGGTGTCCACCGTCTCGGGCACGCTCATCACCGACGGCACCGTGGGCCGCCTCGGCGCCAACACCGTCTCGGGCGAGATCGTGATCCGCGACCACCGCGGCGACCTCAAGCTCAACTCGGTCTCGGGCGAGCTCGCGGCCTCGGGGGAGCTGAGCCTGGTCCAGGCCAACTCGGTGTCCGGCTCGCTCACCCTCGACGTGACGTCCGGGACGTCCAGCGTGACGGCGACGACGGTCTCGGGGGACGTCACCGTCCGGCTGCCCGCAGGCAAGGGCGTCCAGGTGAAGGGGCAGTCCGTCTCCGGGCGGCTCGTCGTGGACGGCGAGGAGTACAAGGGCACGTCTCCCGGTCACCGCAAGGTCGACCTGCGCACCGGCGACGGCGCGTGCTTCGTCTCGTCCAGCACGGTGTCGGGGCACCTGACCGTGCTGCGCGGCGCAGGGACCGGGGTCGCGTGATGATGGCCCCCGTCTTCGCGCACGGACAGCTGCGCCTCTACCTGCTGTCGCTCCTGGAGAGCGGCCCCAAGCACGGGTACGAGCTCATCACGGCCCTGTCGGACCGCTTCGGCGGGACCTACCGGCCCAGCCCGGGCACGGTCTACCCGCGCCTCGCCCGCCTCGAGGAGGAGGGCCTGGTGCAGCGGGTCGACGAGGAGCGCAAGAGCACGTACGCGCTCACCGAGGCCGGCTACGCCGAGCTGAACGCCCGGCGGGCGGAGCTGGGCCACCTCGAGGAGGGGATCGCCGAGTCCGTCCGGGAGCGGGCCGCGCAGGTCCGCGAGGACGTGCGGGGATCGATGCGTGGACTGCGCGCCGATCTCGCGGCGGCCGCCCAGCAGGCCCGTGCGGACGCGGTGCCGCACCCGGCGGGCGCGCCCGACGAGCCACGGGTCGCGTCGCACGTGCGGACCAAGGACGCCGAGGCGATGATCCAGCGGTTCCGCGACGAGATCCGCGCGGACCTGCGGCGGGCCGACGCGCGCGGGAGCGTCGAGCAGCTCACGCTCGACACCCTGCGGACCGTGCTGGACTCGGCGCTGACCGCGGTGCGCGGAACGCTGCGATGACGCTCGGGGTGCGGTGGCTGTCAGGCGCCGTCGTCGGGCAGGCCGAGCCAGGCGTGCCAGCCGGTGTGCAGGACCAGCCAGGCCATCAGGCCGTAGCCGGCCTGCCCCGGTAGGACCCCGTCGCCCGCGGCGAGGTCGCCCAGCCACTGGTCGTGGGCGGCCAGGGGGGTGTAGGTGTCGACGAAGGGCACCCGACGCCGGGTTGCCACGTCTGCGTACGCGGCTGAGAGGTCCGCCAGCTTGTCCGCGTCGGCCGTGCCGCCCGGCGGGGGGCCGACGACGAACGTCGGGATCCTGCGCTGGTCGGCCACGTCGAGGATGTTCGCGAGGTTGAGCCGGCTGCGTGCCAGCGAGAGGCCCGCGGCGACGTCGGCGCGGCCGAGGGCGACGACGAGGCGGTTGTCGGCCTCGGGGGACAGGCGACGAGTGACCTCCTCGTCCCATCGGGCGCCGAGGGCGGTGCTCGTCTCGCCCGGGACCGCGAGGGTCAGCACGGTGAGCGGGGTGGGGGTCGGCGTCCTGGCGGTCACGCGCCCGACCCAGCCGAGCCCCTTGGGGTCACCAGCGCCGGCCACGAGCTCGTCGCCGACCACCGCCAGCCTCAGCGGCAGCTCGCCCACACGCCTCACCTCTCGCCGTCCGACCCGTCGTGCGACGGCCGTCGCCGCACAGTCTCTCAGGGTGGGGCGGCGGTCGCCGGTTCATCGGCGGGCCTGTCGCGGGGTGGGCGCGGGTGGGTCAGGCGCTGCGGTACGGGTGGCTCGGCAGGTCGGACGCCATGTCCGACCAGTCGGCGTGCGAGACGGGGGGTCGGCTGCTGCCCAGGCCGTCGCGGCGCACCGTGACGACCAGACGGGCGACCAGCCAGGCTGCCGCGAGGAGCGTGAGGACGATCCATAGGGTGGTCATGGCAGAAAGTCTCCGCCCGGCCAGAACGCGCCACGAGTGGCAGAACCGACGCTGACCGTTGACATTCCGCCACGTCGTGCCGATGCTGGCCCCATGCTCCGATCCGTCGCCGCCATCGCCCTGCCGAACGTCGCCCCCTTCGAGCTCGGGGTGGCCTGCGAGGTCTTCGGCATCGACCGCCGCGACACCGGGGGCCCGGCATTCGACTTCACCATCTGCGGGATCGAGCCCGGCGTCGTGCCGACGAAGGGCGCGGGCTACTCCATCGTCGTCGAGCACGGGCTCGAGGCCACCCAGGACGTCGACCTGGTGATCGTGCCGGCGTACGGGGAAGCCGACGAGGTGCCGGAGGTGGTGCTCGACGCCCTGCGGGCCGCCCACGCGCGCGGCGCCTGGGTGCTCAGCATCTGCAGCGGGTCGTTCGCCCTCGGCTACGCCGGCCTGCTGGACGGCCGGCAGTGCACGACGCACTGGATGTACACCGACGAGATGAGCCGGAGGTTCCCGGAGGCCCGGCTCAACCCCGCCGTCCTCTACGTCGACGACGAGCACGTCATCACCAGCGCCGGCACCGCGGCCGGCATCGACGCGTGCCTGCACCTGGTCCGTCGTGAGCTGGGGGCCGCTGCCGCGTCGGCCATCGCCCGGCGGATGGTCGTCCCGCCGCACCGCGACGGCGGCCAGGCCCAGTACGTCGACACCCCGCTGCCCTGCGACGCCGACACCTTGGCCCCGCTGCTCGCGTGGATGGTGGAGAACCTCGAGGAAGAGCTGAGCGTGCCGGACCTCGCGGCCCGCGCCTTCGTCTCCGAGCGGACGTTCGCCCGCCGCTTCCGCGCCGAGACGGGCACCACGCCGGCCGCGTGGGTCACCCGGCAGCGGGTGGTCCGGGCGCAGGAGATGCTCGAGCGGTCCGATGCGGGCATCGAGGAGATCGCCCGGCTGTGCGGGTTCGGCACAGCCGCGGTGCTCCGCCACCACTTCGCCCGGACGCTGGGCACCAGCCCGCAGGCCTACCGCCGCACGTTCGCGCCCACCCCGGTCTCCTGACGCCCGGCACCAGCCCGCAGGCCTGCTGCACGGTCGCGCCCACCTTGGTCTCCTGACGCGACGAGAGCCGCACCCCGTGGGGAGTGCGGCTCTCGGTCGACCAGACCTCAGCGCCCGAAGGCGGTCTCGACGAGGGTGGCCTGCTGCGCCTGGTGCTTCTTGGCGGACCCGGCGGCCGGCGACGCCGACTCCTTGCGGGACACGACCCGGAGGGTGCGTCCGAGCAGCTGCGGCAGGTGCATGGACAGGAACGTCCACGGGCCCTGGTTGCGCGGCTCGTCCTGCACCCACACCAGCTCGGCCCCGTCGAACGGCGCGACCGCCGCACGGACCGACTCGGAGTCGAGCGGGTAGAGCTGCTCCAGCCGGACGATCGCCGTCTGCTCGTCGCCCGTCTTCACGCGGTGCGCCAGCAGGTCCCAGTAGACCTTGCCCGAGCAGAGCAGCACGCGGGTGACCTGGTCGGCCTTCGCGGACGCGAGCTCGTCGCCGATGACCGTGCGGAACGTGCCCGAGGTGAAGTCCTGCACGTCGGACGATGCCGACTTCAGGCGCAGCATCGACTTCGGCGTGAACACCACGAGCGGGCGACGCGGCCGGGCATACGCCTGACGACGCAGCAGGTGGAAGTGCGACGCCGGGGTGGACGGCTGCGCGATCGTCATGTTGTCCTCGGCCGCGAGCTGGAGGAATCGCTCGATGCGCGCCGACGAGTGGTCCGGACCCTGGCCCTCGTACCCGTGCGGCAGGAGCAGGACCACCGAGGACCGCTGCGCCCACTTCTGCTCGGCCGACGAGATGAACTCGTCGATGATCGTCTGGGCCCCGTTGACGAAGTCGCCGAACTGCGCCTCCCAGAGCACCAGCGCGTCGGGACGCTCGACCGAGTAGCCGTACTCGAACCCGAGCGCGGCGTACTCCGAGAGCGAGGAGTCGTAGACCCAGAACTTCGCCTGGTCCGCCGACAGGTAGAGCAGCGGCGTCCACTCGGCACCGGTCTCGCGGTCGTGCATGACCGCGTGCCGCTGCACGAAGGTGCCGCGGCGCGAGTCCTGCCCGGCGAGCCGGACGGGGGTGCCCTCGACCAGCAGCGAGCCGAACGCCAGCAGCTCGCCGTAGCCCCAGTCGATGCCGCCCTCGCGGGTCATCGCCTCGCGCTTGGCCAGCAGCTGCGCCAGCTTCGGGTGCACGGTGAAGCCCTCCGGCGGGCGCACGTGCGCGCGGCCGATGCGCTCCAGGGTGCCGGCGTCGACGGCCGTCTTCCAGCCGACCATGACGCCCGCGTCCTCGAGCTGCGACTCCGGTCGCTCCAGGCCCTTGACGGCCTCGGCCTCCGGCGGAGCAGGGGTGTACCCGTCCTCGCGCGTCTCGGTGAACACCCGCTCCAGCTGCGACTGGTAGTCCTGCAGCGCCTGCTCGGCGTCGGCGATCGTGAGGTCCCCGCGGGCGACCAGCGTCTCCGTGTAGAGCTTGCGGACCGAGCGCTTGGCCTCGATGAGGTTGTACATCAGCGGCTGCGTCATCGAGGGGTCGTCGCCCTCGTTGTGGCCGCGGCGGCGGTAGCAGACCATGTCGATGATGACGTCGCGGTCGAACTGCTCGCGGTACTCGAACGCCAGCTCGGCCACCCGCACGCACGCCTCGGGGTCGTCCCCGTTCACGTGGAAGATCGGCACCTGGAGGCCCTTGGCCACGTCGGTCGCGTACTGCGACGAGCGCGACGACGACGGCCCGGTGGTGAAGCCGACCTGGTTGTTGATGATCACGTGGATGGTGCCGCCGGTGCGGTACCCGCGCAGCTGGGCGAGGTTGAGCGTCTCGAACACGACGCCCTGCCCCGCGAACGCCGCGTCACCGTGGATGAGGATCGGGAGCACGGAGAAGCCGTCGCCACCGAGGTCGATGCGGTCCTGCTTGGCGCGGACGATGCCCTCGAGGACCGGGTCGACCGCCTCGAGGTGCGAGGGGTTGGCGGCCAGGTACACCGCAGTCGTCGCGCCGGACTCGGCGGTGAACGTGCCCTCGGTGCCCAGGTGGTACTTCACGTCGCCGGAGCCCTGGACCGACTTGGGGTCCTGGTTGCCCTCGAACTCGCGGAAGATCTGCGCGTAGGACTTCCCGGCGATGTTGGCCAGGATGTTCAGCCGGCCGCGGTGGGCCATGCCGATGCCGACCTCGTCGAGACCGTTGTTGGCGGCCCGGGACAGGATCGCGTCGAGCAGGGCGATGACCGACTCGCCGCCCTCGAGCGAGAACCGCTTCTGGCCGACGTACTTGGTCTGGAGGAACGTCTCGAAGGCCTCGGCCGCGTTCAGGCGACGCAGGATGCGCAGCTGGTCCTCGCGGGGCGTGCGGGCGTAGCCGGACTCCAGGCGCTCCTGGAGCCACTTGCGCTGGCGCGGGTCCTGGAGGTGCATGTACTCGCTGCCCACGGTGCGGCAGTACGAGTCGCGCAGCAGGCCGAGGACCTCGCGCAGCTTGGCGCGGGGCTTGCCGGTGAAGCCACCCGTGGGGAACACGCGGTCCAGGTCCCAGAGCGTGAGGCCGTGCGTCTGCACGTCCAGGTCGGGGTGCTTGCGCTGGCGGTAGGCCAGGGGGTCGGTGTCGGCCATGAGGTGGCCGCGGGACCGGTAGGAGTGGATGAGCTCCGCGATGCGGGCGGGCTTGATGGCCTCGGCGTCGGGGTCGGCGGCCTCCCGCACCCAGCGGACGGGCTCGTAGGGCACACGCAGCGACGCGAAGACGCGGTCGTAGAAACCGTCCTCGCCGAGCAGCTTGCGGCCGATGATCCGCAGGAAGTCGCCGGACTGCGCGCCCTGGATGATCCGGTGGTCGTAGGTCGAGGTGAGCGTGAGGACCTTGGAGACGCCCATCTTGTTCAGCGCGTCCTCGGACGTGCCCGCGAACTCCGCGGGGTAGTCCATGGCGCCGACGCCGATGATCGTGCCCTGGCCCTGCATCAGGCGCGGGACCGAGTGGACCGTGCCGATGGTGCCGGGGTTGGTCAGCGAGATGGTGGTCCCCGCGAAGTCCTCGACCGTGAGCTTGTTGCCGCGCGCCCGGCGCACGACGTCCTCGTAGGCGGACCAGAACCCGGCGAAGTCCAGCGTGTCCGACTTCTTGATCGACGGGACCATCAGCTGGCGCGTGCCGTCGGGCTTGGCCAGGTCGATCGCGATGCCGACGTTGACGTGCGCGGGCGTCAGGACGCTCGGCTTGTCGTCGTGCACGGTGTACGAGGTGTTCATCGCCGGCATCTCCGCCAGCGCCTCGACCAGCGCGAAGCCGATGAGGTGCGTGAACGAGATCTTGCCGCCGCGACCACGGGCGAGGTGGTTGTTGATGACGATGCGGTTGTCGACCATGAGCTTGGCCGGGATGGCGCGCACCGAGGTGGCCGTCGGGACCTCGAGGGAGGCCTCCATGTTGGTCACCACGCGCGCGGCGGGACCGCGCAGCTTCTGGATGTCGTCGGCGGCCTCGGCCTCGTCGGCGGCTGAGCTGCGCTGCGCTACCTGGGCGTAGGGGGCGGTCGCCGGCTGCGCGGTGGCGATGGGCGACGTCACCGCGGGCGGCTCGACGAACGTGGCCGGCTGCGCGGGGGCAGCGGGAGGCGCGACGGGTGCGGGGGCCGGGGCGGCCTGGACCGGCGTCGGCTTCGTCGCCGGGCTGCCGTTCACGGCTGCGGGAGCGGCAGCCGAGCCGTTGGCGGAGGCGTCCTCGGGCTTGTAGCCCTCGAAGAAGTCCCACCACGCCGGGTCGACCGAGTTCTTGTCCCGCTGGTACTGCTCGAACAGCTCGTCCACGAGCCACTCGTTGGCGCCGAAAACGGCGCGCGTCGAGTCAGGATCCGCCATCTGGGTCACGCTGGGATCGCCCACTTCCGCTGCGGTCCGTGACCGCGCCTTTGCTGGTTGGGTTGCGACATCTGTTGATGACAACACTACGGCCTGAGCGCCTCCCGCCCCGCCTCAGGACGGCTGTTCGGGGCGGATCCGCAGGCGTCTTCACCTGGTCAGCACACGCGGGTCAACACGGGGCAACGTGCCCGTTCGGGGCGCCTCAAGGCGGGGTTGTCGGCACCCCTGCGAGGTCATGCTTGTGCACACCCGCTCAGGGCGGGCGCGCGCGGTCACGTGATGTCGCGGCGGAACGTGGTCAGGCGCCCGATGAGGGCCAGCCCGAGGCCGTACGCGAGGAGCACGAGGGCGCCCTGCCACCACTCCAGGAGCGTGCCGACGCCGGTCTCGGAGTAGAAGCTCCCGCCGGAGATCGCCTCTCCGGCCGCGCCCGGCAGGTACGCCGAGACACCCGCCCCCCAGCTGGTCAGACCGAGCACGAAACGCAGCACCGGCTCGACGAACTGCGTGAAGGCCAGCACGACGACGATCACGGCCACCTGGTTGGTGAGCACCGAGCCGAACCCGACGCCGACGACCGCCCACAGGGCCAGCGCCAGCACCGACAGCCCGATCGTCCGCCAGGTCGAGGCCTGGTCGAGGAACGTGGGCTTGTCGAGCAGCGTCAGCACGGCAGCTCCGGCGCCGACCGAGGCGAGCGTGCCGACGAGCCCGTAGACGAGGCCGAGGATGCCCGCGGAGATCACCTTGGCGGACACCAGGACCGTCCGGCGCGGCTCCGCGAGCAGGGTGGGCGTGATCGTCTGGTGCCGGAACTCGGACGCGACGGCCAGCGCGCCCACGACCAGCGGGAAGACGTAGCCGAACGTCACGGCGATCGTGTAGACCGCCCGGACGACGGCGTCGGGCGCCAGGACCACCTCCTCGCCACCCGTGCCGCTGGACATGTTCCCGCCCTGCGAGATGGCCCAGCCGAGCCCGGCGGCCAGGAACGCCATGTAGACCCCCATGGCCAGCAGGAGGATCCACCACAGGCGCGTGGTGACGAGCTTGCGGTACTCGGTGACCAGTGCGGCGCGCATCAGGCCACCGCCGACTCGACGGCGCCGACGAGCTGGAGGAACAGCCCTTCGAGCCCCGGGTCCCGGCTGCTGAGCTCGTGCAGCTCCAGGCCGGCGGCGAACGCGGCGGCGCCGACCGTCGCGGCGTCGACGTCCCACAGGTCCGCCACCCGGGGGTCGCCCGCGTCGGTGCGCGTCCACGCGGACCGGTCCACGAGGGCGGTGAGTCCCGCCGCGTCGGGGGAGACCGCGCGCACCTGGACGCGCGCCATGCCGGCGAGCTCGGCCAGGGACGAGGCGTGCGCGAGCCGGCCGCGGGCGATGATCACCACGTCGTCCACGGTCTGCTCGACCTCGGAGAGCACGTGGCTGGACACCAGGATCGTGCGGCCCTCGGCGGCCAGCGCGCGGAGGAACCCGCGCAGCCAGCGGATCCCCTCCGGGTCGAGGCCGTTGGCCGGCTCGTCGAGCAGGAGCACCCGCGGGTCGCCCAGCAGGGTGGTCGCCAGGGCGAGCCGCTGCCGCATGCCGAGCGAGAACCCGCCGACCCGGCGGTGCGCGGCCTCCGACAGGCCGACGAGCTCGAGGACCTGCGACGCGCGGGCGTCGGGGACGCCGACCTGCGGGGTGTAGAGCCGCAGGTGGTCGAGCGCGGTGCGTCCCGGGTGGAAGCTCGCCGCCTCCAGCGCGGCGCCGACCGTGCGCAGCGGCCGGCTGATCTGACCGTAGGCCTCGCCGCCGATGGTCGCGACGCCCGACGTCGGCCGGACCAGTCCCAGCAGCATCCGCAACGTGGTCGTCTTCCCCGCACCGTTCGGTCCGAGGAAGCCCGTCACGCGACCGGGTGCCACCTCGAACGAGAGGTCGTCGACCGCGCGGACGGGACCGAACGACTTGGAGAGGTGCTCGACGATGATGGTGCCGTCGCTGGTCATGGGGGCAACGCTATCCGGCGGCCCGGCCCGTCGCGGGGAGTGTGACGCGCATGGTGCAGCCCACCTCGGTGTCCGCCACCTCGATCCGGCCCCCGTGCAGCTCCACCGCCCACCGCACGATCGCGAGGCCCAGGCCGGTGCCACCCGTCGAGACCTGACCGGTGAGCGCGGGGGTGTTGCCGCGGACGAACCGCTCGAACACGTGCGGTCGCTGGTCGCGCGCGATGCCGGGGCCGTGGTCGACCACGTCGATGCGCACCTCCGTCCCCACCCGCGAGGCCTCCAGCCGCACCTCGTCGTCGTCGGGGGAGTGCCGGACCGCGTTGTGCAGGAGGTTGGCGACCACCTGGTGCAGGCGGTCGGGGTCGGCGGGCACCGTGAGGTCCGGGGGCTCGACGACGACGGGGAAGCGAAGCCGCTTGGCGGCGCCGACCAGCATCGCCCCCTCGGCGGCCTCCTCGAGGAAGTCCTGGAGCCGCACGTCGGCGACCTCCAGCGGGACGTCGCCCGCCTCCAGCCGGGACAGGTCGAGCAGGTACGTGACCAGCCGACCGAGGCGCTCCGTCTGCGCCAGCGCGGCCTGCATGGTGGCGGGGTCCGCCTCGGTCACCCCGTCGACGATGTTCTCCAGCTGTGCCTGGAGCGCGGTGACCGGGGTGCGCAGCTCGTGCGAGACGTTGGCCACCAGCTCGCGCCGGAACAGGTCGGCCTTCTCGAGGTCGTCGGCCATGGTGTTGAAGGCGTCCGCGAGCTGGCCCACCTCGTCCAGGCTCGTCGCCCGCACCCGACGGCTGTAGTCCCCGGCGGCCATCCGGCGGGCCGCGTAGGTCATCTCCCGCAACGGGGACGTCATGCCGCGAGCCAGCAGCTGCGTGACGATGAGCGACCCGATGATGGCGATCGGGAGCGTACGTGAGGGCCCCAGGTGGTTGTACAGGCCGACCCAGGTGATGAACGCCGCGGCCGTCACCGTGGCCGCCACCAGGACTCCGAGCTTGATCTTGATCGAGCTCAGGCGGTCGAGCGGCCGGACGTCCGGGATCCGCGAGCGGGCGAACTCGCCGCGGACGTGCCGGGGTGCGTTCACGCGCCCTCGGGGACCTGCGCCCCGCCGGCGTCGCCGGTGCCGTCGTTCGGCTCGAAGGCGTAGCCGACGCCGTGCACCGTGCGGATCAGGTCGGCGCCGAGCTTGCGACGCAGCGCCTTGATGTGGGAGTCGACGGTGCGGGTGCCGCTGGCGTCCACCCAGTCCCACACCTCTGCCAGCAGGCGCTCGCGGGTGAGCACGGTGCGGGGCGTCGCGGCGAGGGCGAGCAGCAGGTCGAACTCGGTGGGGGTCAGGTGCACCTCTGTCTCGCCGCGCAGCACGCGGCGCTGCGCCCGGTCGACCGTGACGTCGCCCAGCACCAGCGGCGGGTCCGGCTGCTCGGCCGAGGCCATCTCTGCGGCCCGCGTCGCGCGCTCGGTGCGCCGCAGCAGGGCCTTGGTGCGCGCCACCAGCTCCCGCATCGAGAACGGCTTGGTCATGTAGTCGTCGGCGCCGACGCCGAGCCCGATCAGCATGTCCGTCTCGTCGTCGCGGGCGGTGAGCATGAGCACCGGAACCGGCCGCTCGGCCTGGATGCGGCGGCACACCTCGAGCCCGTCGATGCCGGGGAGCATCACGTCGAGCACCACCACGTCCGGGCGCAGCCGCGACGCCGCGCTCACCCCGCTCAGCCCGTCGCCGACCGACTCGACCGTCCAGCCCTCCGCGGAGAGCCGGTGCACGATCGCCTGCGCGATCGCCGGTTCGTCCTCGACCACCAGGACCGTGGTGCCGGCTGCTCCGCCGGGCGCCGTCGTCGGCCCACCGCTCACGTTCGCCATGGCGCCAGCGTGGCACAGGCTCGCGGCGTTGACGCCCCGATGCGTGGACGTACCGGGTGGAGTCGCGCGGTCGCCCGTATGATCGAGCCCACCATGAGCAGCTCAAGTCGCTGCCGGCGTCCCGCCCGGGCCCACCAGCTCGGGGGAGACCATGCCGGCCACCTCTTCTCCTTCTCACTCCCTCCGGGGATCCCCACCAGCGCCGACCTCCGGGTCGGCGTTCGTCGTGGCTCCGGTCCTGCGGACGGCAGCGCGACGTGCTGACCGAGTGGCTCCTGGTCGGGCTGGGCGTGCTGCTCACGCTCGGCACCGCGGTGTTCGTCGCCAGCGAGTTCTCGCTGGTCACCCTCGACCCGGGCCTCGTCGAGGGTCAGGCGGCTCCGGACGACCGGCGCAGCCAGTCGGTCCTCAAGGCGCTCCGGCGCCTGTCGACCGAGCTCTCGGGCGCGCAGCTGGGCATCACGTTGACCACGATCCTGCTCGGGTACACCACGCAGCCGGCCGTCGCGCGGCTGCTGCGCCTGCCGCTCCAGGACTCGGTGCTCGGCCGGGCGGTCGGGGGTGTCGTCGCAGCGGTGCTCGCGATCGTCCTGGTGAACGGGTTCTCGATGGTCGTCGGCGAGCTCATCCCCAAGAACCTCGCGATCAGCCGCCCCCTGCCCACCGCCCGCATGGTCGCCCCGCTCCAGAGCGGTTTCACCAGCGCCCTGCGGCCGCTCATCACCGTGTTCAACGGGAGCGCCAACACCCTCCTGCGCAGCGTCGGCATCGACCCGCGCGAGGAGCTCTCCGGCGGGCGCTCCCCGCAGGAGCTCGCCGCGCTCGTGCGCCGGTCGGCGGAGGTCGGGACCCTCGACGAGTCCACCGCGACCCTGCTCACCAACTCGATCGAGTTCACGGAGCTGACGGCGGTCGACGTGATGACGGACCGGCTGCGGCTGGTCGTCGTCCGGCGTGAGGAGTCGGCGGCGGACGTCATCGACCTCGCCCGCCGCACCGGCCACTCCCGGTTCCCGGTGATCGGCGACTCCAGCGACGACATCGTCGGTCTGGTGCACCTGCGCCGGGCCATCGCGGTGCCGTACGAACGCCGGGCGGAGGTGCCCGCAGCCGCCCTCATGGTGGACGCACCGCGGGTGCCCGAGACGGTGCACCTGGGCCCCCTGCTGGTCGAGCTGCGCGAGCAGGGCCTCCAGATGGCCGTTGTCGTCGACGAGTACGGCGGCACCTCGGGCGTCGTGACGCTGGAGGACGTCGTCGAGGAGCTGGTGGGGGACGTCGCCGACGAGCACGACCGTCGACGCGCCTCGACCGCCCGGTCGGCCGACGGGTCGTGGCTGCTGCCCGGCGTGCTGCGGCCCGACGAGCTGGTGGAGGTCACCGGTCTGCACGTCCCGGGCGAGGGGCCCTACGAGACCCTCGGCGGGCTCCTGATGTTCGTGCTCGGCCGCATCCCGGCCGACGGTGACCAGATCGTGGTCGACGGGGTCCAGCTGCAGGTCGAGGCCATGGCCGGACGCCGGGTCGAGCGGGTGCGGGTGCGCGAGGCCGCGACCGGCCAGGAGGACGAGTCATGAGCTCGAGCCTCGCGCTGGTCGTCGGCGTCCTGCTGCTCGCCGCGAACGCCTTCTTCGTCGGTGCCGAGTTCGCCATCATCTCCGCGCGACGCAGCGCGATCGAGCCCCTCGCTCGCGAGGGCGACCGCCGCGCGATCACCGTGGTGTGGGCCATGGAGCACGTCTCGCTCATGCTCGCGTGCGCCCAGCTGGGCATCACCGTGTGCTCGACGAGCCTGGGTGTGGTCGCCGAGCCGGCGATCGCGCACCTGATCGAGGGCCCGCTCGACGCGCTCGGGGTCGACGAGGACCTGACGCACCCGATCGCGTTCGTCGTCGCGCTCGCCATCGTGGTGTACCTGCACGTGGTGCTCGGCGAGATGGTGCCCAAGAACCTCGCCGTCGCCGGCCCCGACCGCGCGGTCCTCATGTTCGGCCCGCCGCTCGTGTGGATCGCCCGCCTGGTGCGCCCGGTCATCACCGCCCTCAACTGGATCGCCAACCACGCGCTGCGGCTGTTCGGCGTCGAGCCCAAGGACGAGGTGGCCTCCGCCTTCACGGCGCAGGAGGTGCAGTCGATCGTCGAGCGGTCGCAGGCGGAGGGGCTCCTCGAGGACGAGCAGGGGCTGCTGGCCGGCGCGCTCGAGTTCTCCGACCGCACCGCGCACGACGTCATGATCAGGACCGAGGAGCTGGTGACCGTCGGTGAGGGCAGCACTCCCGAGGACGTCGAGAAGCTGGTCGCCCGGACCGGGTTCAGCCGGTTCCCGGTCGTCGACGACACCGGGTCGCCCACAGGGTACCTGCACCTGAAGGACGTGCTCTACGCCGACGAGCAGACGCGGAGCGCGCCCGTCCCGGCCTGGCGCGTCCGGGCGCTGGCCGTCGTCGGACCGCAGGACGAGGTCGAGGACGCGCTCGCGGCCATGCAGCGCTCGGGGTCGCACCTGGCCCGCGTCGACGAGGCCGGGGCGGCTGTCGGGGTCGTCTTCCTCGAGGACATCCTGGAGGAGCTGGTGGGCGAGGTGCGCGACGCGATGCAGCGGGGCCAGCTGTCCTGAGCGGTCGTCCGGTTGTAAGGATCGCGTGCGCACCGTCGGCGTGTCGCTCCGCGTGTCGCCCGGTTTGTCCGTTCCCTGGACTGGACGATCGTCCAGAGACTTGGAAGCGCGTTCATCAGCCGTTATGGTTTCGTGACCGCAGGACGCCGGGCTGCGCGCAGCGCGCCCGACGACGACGTCGCGGCAGATCAGAGACGTGTGAGGGACTGGAGGTGTCGTGGGGTCGCACAGCGAGCAGCCCATGACGGCACCGCCGACCCGCCGCAGCCTCCGAGAGGCGGAGCGGCGGGCCGCCTCTGAACCCACCCCGGTGACCGCCCCGCGACCTGATCCCGACGCCCCGACCGCTGCCCACCACGTACCGGCGTGGGCGCACCACGAGCCCGCTCCGACGCCCGTCACCGAGGCGTTCGCCGTGCCGGCCGGCCGCGTGCAGCACCCCGCCGGCCCGCAGGCCCGCTCGGCCTGGACCTCGTCTCCGCAGACGCGCAGCGCGTCGCCGATCTCGTCCGCCCCGCCCGCGCGCACCGCGCCGTCGACTCCCTCGCTCCAGCAGCGCACCGCAGCCGCCTTCACGCAGACGATCCCCGCGCCGCCGGTCCGCTCGGCTCCCGCGCCCGCCGTCGTCGCTGCGCCGCCGACCCCGGTCGCGACGGTCACCTGGCCGGCGCCGCCCCGCGCATGGGCCGGCAGCACGCCGGTCGCCGCGGACCCCGAGCCCGAGCCCGCACCGTCGGCCGCGCCCGCCCCGGTGGTCGCGCGGTCGGCCGCTCCTGAGCCGGTGGTCGCGCCCCGGGTCGAGGACGTCCCCGAGCTCGCCGGCGTCCCGCACGGCACGGTCGGCCGCCGCACCCGCCGTCCCACCCGCACCGCCGCCCGGCTCAGCGTCCTCGGCGTGCTGGCGGGCATCACCGTGGTGATCCCCGTCAGCCAGGGCGTCGTGACCGGCCCGGCGGCGTTCGGCTCCGACGCCTTGGCCGACTCGACCCTGCCGTCCACCGTGTCCGCGCTCGCCGGGTCGTCGCTGTCGGCCCTGCCCCCGTCGTCGCTGGTCTCCGCGGACGGTGCCCTCCAGGCCCGCGGCCTCGCCGCCGCCAGCCGCACGGAGGAGCGCTCCGCACTCCCCGGGTGCGACGGCTCCCTGCGCGCGGCCGGCCAGAACGGCCTGCTCAAGGTCGCCGACCTGTGCACGCTGTGGGACAACCACACGCAGCTGCGCGCGGACGCGGCCGTCTCGCTCGCCGAGTTCAACCAGGCCTTCGCCGCCCGGTTCGGCGGCGACCTGTGCCTCAGCTCCGGATACCGGACGCTCGCCGCGCAGCGGGCCGTCAAGGCGCAGAAGGGTGGCCTCGCGGCGGCCCCCGGCAAGAGCAACCACGGCTGGGGACTCGCCGTGGACCTCTGCCAGGACCAGACGTCCGGCGTGAAGTGGCGCTGGATCACCGAGAACGGCCCCACCTACGGGTGGGACAACCCCGACTGGGCGCAGCCGGGCGGCAGCGGCCCGTTCGAGAAGTGGCACTGGGAGTTCACCAAGGGCGTCCAGCAGGACGGCGAGTACTACGACGGCTGACGCCTGGGCGACGCCGCTCAGAGCAGCGCGAGGCCCCACGTGATCGTGTGGCTGGCGCCGGGTGCCAGGTGCACCAGGTCGTCGCCCGTGCGGAACGCGTCGGCGATGCAGGTCATCGGCTCCGCGGCGACCCCCCGCCGCGCGATGTGCACCACCGTGTCGCCCGTGCACACCTGCCAGGCCCGTGTCGCGTCGTCCGCCCAGAGCGCGACAGTGCGTCCGTCCGGGCAGCCGAGGCGGATCCAGGACAGGCCGTCCGCGTCCTGCGTGACGTCGATCCAGGCGTCGTCCAGGTCGAGGCCCTTCAGCGACTGCGGCGAGCGCAGGTCGTAGTCCCCGTCCACCCGCTCCGCCCCCGTCGGGAGCAGCCGGTCATCGATGGTGACGTGCCGCGCGGCGTTCACCTGGAGGGTGCAGTCGTCCACCTCGGCGCCGCCGGGGGACAGCCACGGGTGGAACCCGATCCCGTACGGCGCCGTCGTGGTGCCCAGGTTGGTGCCCTCGGCCCGCACGTGCAGGCCCGCGTCGGTGAGCGTGTAGGTGAGCCGCACCCGCACCGGCCACGGGTACCCGTGGGTGGGGACGACGACGTGCTCGAGCGTGACGGAGGTCGCGTCCGCGTCGGTCGTCTCGAAGGCGGTGTGGGCGACGAGGCCGTGCAGAGCCGTCTGCCGCGCGTGCTCCGTGAGGGGGACCTCGTAGGTGTGACCCTCGTAGCCGAACTCGCCGTCGCGCAGCCGGTTCGGCCACGGCGCGAGCACCGCGCCCGAGAACGCCGGGGGGATCTCCGTCTCGTCGAACGGGAGGACGACGTCCCTGCCGTCGACGGAGTACGAGCGGATGCTGGCACCGACGGCCGTGATGACCGCGCGCTGACCGTCCAGCTCGAGGACGTGCTGGCGGCCGGTGGGCAGGGGAGTGGTGAGGGTCGTGGACACGCTCACACGCTAGCGGGCCGGACCCACGACCCGTGGGAACGGCTCATGTGTCCCCGCCGGCGGTGCGGTGGATCAGCTGGCTCTCTCGTCGGTGGGCCAGCCGTCCAGGCTCAGGAGGAACGGCCGCAGCGCCCTCTCCTCGAGGGTGAGGTGCGCCAGGAGGTGGTCGGACAGGGCGTCCAGCGCCTCGACCACGTCGCGCGTGGCGTCGGCCTGCAGATCAAGCCGGTCCACGGCCGCCTCGATCTGGTCGAGGAGGTGGGAGACCACCCGGTGGTCGGCCTCGAGGCGGTCGACCACGGGGGCGAGGTGCGGGGCGTCGCGGCGCACCAGGGGGAACAGGGTCTGGTCCTCACCGCCGTGGTGCGCGTGGACCAGCCCGCAGAAGCGCATGCAGTCCACGCCGAGGCGCAGGTGCGGGCTCCTCCGGCCGAGCTGGTCGACCGCACCGCGCAGCTCCGCGGCCGGGGCGCCCGCTCGGGCGGCGTCCGCGAGGTCCTGGCAGGCGCGCAGGTCGTGGCGCAGCATGTCGTGC
The DNA here is from genome assembly GCF_013359775.1 of Cellulomonas humilata. Lineage (GTDB taxonomy): Bacteria > Actinomycetota > Actinomycetes > Actinomycetales > Cellulomonadaceae > Cellulomonas > Cellulomonas humilata. The sequence continues at coordinate 140,271 of NZ_JABMCI010000067.1, forward strand.
ACCCGTTCCAGCTCCTGGATCAGAGCGTTCGTCGGGGGTTCGTCACGGGGAGTCGTGGTCATACCCGCAGTCTCGGCGCCACCAGAACCGTTGCCAAGCACAGCGTAAGTCGCTTACTTTGGGTAAGTGGCCCCGACCCGCACCGGCCCGCCGCCGACCGCCGTGCACTTCGTGGTCGGCGACGAGCGGTGCAGCTCCTACCAGGCCCTGCTCGAGTTCGTCGGTCGGCGCTGGGTGGGCGCGGTGCTCCTGGCCGGCGCGCAGGGCGCGCGGCGCTACGGCGAGTACCGCACGCTCGCGCCGGGCATCTCGGACCGCATGCTCTCCCTGCGGCTCAAGGAGCTCGAGCAGTCCGGTCTGCTCCGGCGCGAGGTCGTCCCGACGACGCCGGTGCAGATCCTCTACACCCCGTCCCCGATGGGCGCGGGGCTGATCGAGGCGCTGCAGCCGCTGATCGCGTGGAGCCGCGACCGTCCGGAGCTGTAGAGCGAGGATCGCCGTGGGCGCTCAGCGCTCGGTGTCGTCGTTTCGGCCGCGGGCCATGACGACGAGCGCCGTCCCGCCGACGAGAGCGACGGTGCCCAGCACCATGATCGTGCGGCTCGCGAACCCGGTCGATGCGAGCTGACCCGGCGGGGCTGCCAGGACCTCGCTGACGAACGACGGGCTCGAGGAGAGGACCTCGGCGATGGGCTCCGGGTCGGTGACGGCCGGGGTGCCGGGGTCGATCGGGTCGATCGGGTCGGTGGGGTCGAGAGGGTCGACCGGCGTGCCGGGGTCGACCGGGTTGACGGGGTCGATCGGCTCGACGGGGTCGACCGGGTCCGTCGGGTCGACGGGCTCGATCGGGTCGATGGGCTCGACGGGGTCGATGGGATCGATCGGGTCGATCGGGTCGACGGGGTCGATCGGGTCGACGGGGTCCACCGGCTCCACCGGCTCGACCGGGTCGGTGCAGACCGGTGCCTGGCCGCCCTCACCGAAGTGCTCGTTGAACCCGCTGATCTGCACCCAGGTCACGCAGTGCCCGTCGGGGAACGCGCCCGCGAACGCGGGGTGGTCGGCCCAGGCGTAGGCGCTCTTGCCGACGTACGCCGCCTGGGGCCAGACGCCGTTGTGCGGCACGGACTGGTGGACGTTGAACGTCCGCTCCCCGGTGCCGTCGAGCGCGGTCACGCGGTAGTTCAGGTGGCCGTTGGCCTCGAACGTAGCGCCCGCCGGGAGCGTGACGCCCTCGGCCGTGACCGTGTAGGGGGTCGGGCTGTCGGAGCCGCCGGCGTGGGCGGCGGTCGGGATCAGGATGAGTGCGGCCGTCAGGGCAGCGGCACCGAGGGTGCGGATGTGCATGGTGATCCTTTCGGGGTGCGTGGGTGCGCCTCGAGGTGTTCGGAATGGTGGTGGTGACGACGGCGGGAACCGACGGGCCTCAGCTGGGGGCCCGGGTCGGAAGTCGGGACGGGTCGTCGACCGCGTCCGCTTCTCCCTGCTCGATGTCATGACAATTGTCGCGTATCCGGTTGCCCCGGGCATGGGACAGAGGTCCCACGGAGTCCTTCGTGCGGGTGAACGGGGCCTTGTCTGTGGACAGCGAGGTGTGCCACCCCTCTCGCGTCCCCTAGGGTTCCGGCCAGTGCAACCGGACATGACGGATGAACCGGACACCCATGACGCGAGGAGGGGGCACCGGTGGACGGTGTGGCGATCCTCGAGACGGAGGTCCGTGAGCTCATCCGACGGCGAGGGCTCGACCCGGTGCGGGACCGTCCCGGCGTCATCGCGCTGGTCTCGGACGCCATCGCCGACTACGACGAGCGGTCCGTCGTCGGCGCGGTCCCACCGCTCGTCGATGCGGTCGCTGCGCACAAGTCGGTGGTCGACGCGGTCGCCGGGCTCGGCCCGCTCCAGAAGTACCTCGACGACCCGGAGATCGAGGAGATCTGGATCAACTCCCCGACGCAGGTGTTCGTCGCCCGCCGCGGCGAGGCCGAGCTGACCACGACCATCCTCACCGACGGCCAGGTCCGCGACCTGGTCGAGAAGATGCTCAAGGTCTCCGGGCGGCGGCTGGACCTGTCCAGCCCGTTCGTCGACGCCAGCCTGCCGGGCGGGGAGCGGCTGCACGCGGTCATCCCCGACGTCACGCGGCGGCACTGGTCGGTGAACATCCGCAAGTACGTGGTCCGGGCGACGACGCTCGACGACCTCGTCGGCCTGGGCACGCTGACCCCGTACGCGGCGGCGTTCCTCCAGGCGTCCGTCCGGGCCGGGCTGAACGTGCTCGTCTCCGGCGGAACTCAGGCCGGGAAGACCACGATGTTGAACGCGCTCGCTGGTGCCATCCCCGCTCGGGAACGCGTCATCACGTGCGAGGAGGTGTTCGAGCTCCGGCTCGTCGCGCGCGACTGGGTGGCCATGCAGTGCCGGCAGCCCAGTCTCGAAGGGACCGGGGAGATCCCCCTGCGCCGGCTGGTCAAGGAGGCGCTGCGCATGCGCCCGAACCGCCTGCTCGTCGGAGAGGTGCGCGAGGCGGAGGCGCTCGACCTGCTGATCGCGCTGAACGCGGGCGTGCCGGCCATGTGCACCATCCACGCCAACTCGGCACGGGAGGCGTTGACCAAGCTCTGCACGCTGCCGCTCCTGGCGGGGGAGAACGTGTCCGACCGGTTCGTGGTCCCCACGGTCGCCTCCGCGGTGGACCTCGTCGTGCACCTCGACCTGGACGGCGACGGCCGTCGGCTCGTCCGGGAGATCGTCGCGGTGCCCGGCCGGGTCGAGCAGGGGATCGTCGAGACGGCGGACGTGTTCCACGCGCGGGACGGGCACCTGGTCCGGGCCGACGGCTATCCGCCGCACCCGGAGCGCTTCGCCCGGACGGGCACCGACCTGTCCGCGCTGCTGCGAGGGCGGGGCTGATGGGGGTGGTCGTCGGCCTCGTGCTCGGGGCCGGGGTCGCTTGCATCTGGTGGTCGTTCTGTGCCGAGCCGCGACGGCCCGCTCCGGCGCGCAGGGCCGGGTGGCACGCCCGCACCCAGGACTCCCTCGTCCAGGCGGGTGTCACGGGGGTGAACCCCGGCGGGCTGGTGCTCGCCAGCGTGCTGCTCGGGTTGGTGGTCCTGGTCGTCGGGACCGCCCTGACCCGCATCCCGTCCATCGCGCTCTGCTTCGCGGTGTTCGCGGTGATGGCTCCCTGGGCGGTGGTGCGCTCGCGTGCCCGACGGCGCCGAGCCCGCCTCCGACAGCTGTGGCCGGAGGTGGTCGACCACCTCGGCTCCGGCATCCGGGCAGGACTGGCGCTGCCCGAGGCGGTCGCGCAGATCGGGGAGCGCGGCCCGGTCGAGCTGCGGGAGGCGTTCACCGCGTTCGCGGAGGACTACCGGGCGACGGGCCGGTTCGGGGAGTGCCTCGACCTGCTCAAGGCCCGCCTCGCGGATCCCGTCGCCGACCGGATCATCGAGGCACTGAGGCTGACCCGCGACGTCGGCGGCACCGATCTCGGCCGGTTGCTGCGCACCCTGTCCACGTTCCTGCGCGAGGACGTGCGCACGCGCGGCGAGCTCGAGGCGCGGCAGAGCTGGACGGTCTACGCCGCTCGGCTCGCGGTGGCCGCCCCGTGGATCGTCCTCGCGCTGCTGGCCACGCGTGCCGAGGCCGCGAGCGCCTACGACACCGCGGCGGGCTTCGCCGTCCTGGTGGTCGGCGGCGCCTGCACGGTGGTCGCGTACCTGATCATGCTGCGCATCGCGCGGCTGCCCGACGACCCGCGGGTGCTCCGGTGAGCCCGGGCGTCGTCGGCGCTCTGGTGGGGCTGCTCGGTGGCCTCGGTCTGACGATCGTCGTGCTCAGGCTGCGCTCCCGGCGCATCAGCCTCGACCAGCGGCTCGCGCCCTACCTGCGGCCGCAGCCCACGTCCTCGGGATTGCTGCGGGCGCCCACCGTGCGGGGACCGTTCGCCACGGTCGAACGGCTCGTCGCACCCGTGATGTCCGACGCGGTCCGGCTGGTCACGCGCCTCGGATCGCCCACGTCCGAGCTGCGCCGCCGCCTGTCGCGCGCCGGCCGGCCGGAGACCGTCGAGCAGTTCCGCGCCGGGCAGGTGGTCTGGGGCGTGCTCGGCCTCGCCGGCGGCCTCGCGCTCGCGCTCGTGCTCGCCGCGACGCGTGGCACCGGCGTCGCCGCCCTCGTCCTGCTGGTCGTCATCTGCGGGCTGACCGGCGTGCTCGCCCGCGACTGGGCGCTGACGCGCGAGGTGCAGGCGCGGGAGTCCCGGATGCTCACGGAGCTGCCGACCATCGCGGAGCTGCTCGCCCTGGCGGTCGGCGCCGGCGAGGGAGCGGTCGGCGCGCTCGAGCGGGTGGTCCGGAGCACGCACGGCGAGCTGTCCGCCGAGCTGGCCCGGACCCTCGCCGACGCCCGCGCGGGCGCCCCGTTGACCGTCGCGCTCGACAACCTCGCCGACCGGACCGGGCTCACGGCGCTCGCCCGCTTCGCGGAGGGGGTCGCCGTGGCGGTGGAGCGCGGCACGCCCCTGGCCGACGTGCTGCGGGCGCAGGCGCAGGACGTCCGCGAGGAGGGGCGCCGCGCGCTCATGGAGACCGGTGGGCGCAAGGAGGTGCTGATGATGGTCCCGGTGGTCTTCCTGATCCTGCCGGTGACCGTCGTCTTCGCCGTCTTCCCCTCGATGGTGGTCCTGCGGGTCGGTCTGTGACCCGCACGGGAACGTGGCACGGCGCCCCAGGGGCGTCCGACGAAGGGAGTACCGATGACGAGCGGCACCGAGAGCACCGACGACCGACCGGCCGGACGCACCGCGGCGCTGCTGTGGGGCTCGCTGGTGTGGGGAGCGACGGCGTGGACAGGGGTCCAGCGACGCCTGCGGACTGGTGGGACCGACCGGGGCGACGTCCCGGGCTGGGTGCTCGTGACCCTGATGACGGCGGGGCTGGTGACCGCGCTCTGGATCATCGCCGGCGACGCCCTGGGCCGGGTGTTCGAGGACGCCATCACCAGCGTCAAGGCGCCCTGAGGGCGGATGCCGGCTCGGCGATCGTCGACTTCGCCCTGGTCGGTGGCCTGGTGACGGTGCTGTTCGTCGCGGTGCTCCAGCTGACGATCGTGCTCCATGTGCGGAACACGCTGGTCGACTCGGCGGCCGAGGGCGCGCGCTACGGGGCGCTGGGGGGTCACGAGCCTGCCGACGGGGCCGAGCGGTCGCGGGACCTGATCGCGCAGTCGCTGTCGTCGGCGTACTCCCAGGGGGTCAGCGCCACCCGGACCACCCTCGACGGGCTGGACGTCGTCGAGGTCCAGGTCGAGGCCCCGCTGCCGCTCGTCGGCCTGGTCGGTGCCGCCGGGACCCTGACCGTCCGCGGGCACGCCCTGGTCGAGGACCCGTGAGCCTGCGCGGACGACTCACCGGCGACGCGGGAAGCTCGGTCGTCGAGTTCCTCGGGCTCTCGCTCGTCCTGCTGGTGCCGCTGGTGTACCTGGTGCTCGTGCTGGGCCGCATCGAGGCCGCGACGTTCGCCGCGGAGGGTGCCGCGCGGGAGGCGGCGCGCACGTTCGTCGTCGCCGACCGGTCCGACGAGGGCACCGAGCGGGCGCTGGCCGCGGTCGGGATCGCCCTGCGGGACCAGGGCTTCGACGACGACCCCTCCGACGCCCTCACGCTCACCTGCTCGGCGTCGCCGTGCCTGGCGCCCGGCAGCGACGTGGCGGCCCGGATCGACGTGCGCGTGCCGCTGCCGTTCGTGCCGGGTTTCGTGCGGGACGTCGTCCCGCTGGAGGTGCGGGTGAGCTCCGAGCGGGTCGCGCCGGTCGACACCTACAGGTCGACCCGGTGAGGCGCGGGACGTCCGACGACCGTGGGCAGGTGATGATCCTGACCATCGGGTTCGTGGTGGTCGCCCTGCTGCTCATCACGGTCGTCGTGTCGGCGGCGGGCGTGCACCTGGAGCGCAAGAGGCTGCTGGCGCTCGCGGACGTGCTGGCGCTCGAGGCGGCCGACGCGGTGAGCGACGACCGGTACTTCGCCCCCGGGGCCGGGCAGGGAGACCCGGACGTGGAGGGGCTCCCGCTCACCGACGGGTCGGTGCGGGCAGCGGTCGACGCCTACCTGCGGGACAACCCCGACGCGGCCACCGCCTGGGACGACTTCGCGGTGCTCTCGGCGTCGACGACCGACGGCCGCTCGGCGCACGTGCACCTGGCCGCCGTGGTCCGTCCGGTGCTGCTCAGCTGGGTGCTCGCGCCGTGGCAGGACGGGATCGCGCTCGAGGCGGAGTCGGTCGCGCGGGGTTCGTGAGGCTGGGGGAGAACTCAGCTCCGTAGCCCGAGCATGAACTCCGTCCCGACCGAGACCGTCGTCCAGTCGGCAGCGGTGCCGACCTGCGTCGGAGCCCACCTGTCGACGGCCGTCCCGTCCCCGAGCTGGCCGGCCGAGTCTCTGCCCCAGGCCCACAACGTCCCGTCGGTGGCGATCGCCGCGGCGCTCGCGCCGCCGAGCTGGACCGTCTTCCACGTGCGGTCGGTCGCGACCTGCTGGGGGACCAGCCTGTCGGTCGTCGTCCCGTCGCCCAACGTCCCCTGGGTGTTCCGACCCCAGGTCCACAACCCGCCGTCGGCGGTGAGTGCCGCGCTGTGATCGCCGGCCGCGGCGACCGCGGCGAACGCGGTGCCGGGCGCGATCGGGACGGGCGTCGAACGGGTCGTCGTCGTGCCGTCGCCTACCTCGCCGAAGGCGTTCCTGCCCCACGCCCAGAGCGAGCCGTCGGCGCGCAGGGCCAGCGTGTGGTCCGCCCCGGCCGCGATCGCGGCCCAGTAGCCTCCGCCGACCTGGGTCGGGACGCTGACGTACTCCTCGGGCGAGCCGGTGCCGAGCTGACCGCTGTCGTTGCGGCCCCAGGTCCACAGCGTGCCGTCGCTGCGCAGACCCACGCCGTGGTCGGAGCCGAGCGCGACGTCGACCCAGCCGGTGCCCGGGACCTGGACCGGTGCCGAGCTGTCCGCGAGAGAGCCCCAGAGCCACAGCGTGCCGTCGTCCATGATGCCGGCCGAGGAGACGCTCCCGGCCTCGATCTGCGTCCACGCGCTGGACGTCCCGACCTCGCCCGGGTCGACGCCTGGTTCCTCGCTGATCCGGCCGAGCTGGCCGAAGTCGGTCGAGCCCCACGACCACAGGGTCCCGTCGTCGGCCAGAGCGAGGCTGTGCTGACCGCCGGCCGCGACGTCGGTCCAGGTGCGCACGGTGGAGGTCACCACGGGTGTCGACCGGTCGGTGAGGGTTCCGTCGCCGAGCTGGCCGAACTCGTTGTCGCCCCAGCCGTTGAGTCCCGGGCCGGTCGTCCGGGGTTCGGGCAGCACCACGTGGGTGCTGCCGGTGAGGGTCGGCCGGCGCACGTCGGTCGCGGTCACGGTGTGGTCCCCCGGGGTGAGCAGGGTCAGGCCGTCCGGCAGCTCCAGCGCCACCCGTCCGACGTCGGCGCGGGTGAACCGGATCCGGGCCGGCGCCACCCCTGCGCCCTGGGCAGGGTCGGTCGTGCTCATCGCGACGGTGCCACGGTAGGAGGTGGCGATGTTGCCCCAGTCGTCCCAGGCGATGACCTCGATCGGCACGGTCACCCCGGCGACGATCGGCTCCGGCGGGATCGCCACCGCGAGCTGGGTCGCACGCCCCGGCCGGACGGTGATGCCCCGCCCCGTCCCGGCGACGGACAGGTCCCCGAGCTCGTGCGTGCTGAAGGCCCAGCCGCCCGCGGTGAAGACGGTGACCGAGAAGGCATGGCGTCCGCGGTCGGCTGCGGTGAACGTGTACGTCTCCGGGAGCCCGGAGTAGTCGTGGGGGCCCTGGCCGAAGCTGATCGTGCCTCTGTACGAAGGGACCGCTCGGCCCGCCGCGTCCCGAGCGGTGACCGTGAGGCGGAACGGGACACCCGCGACCGCGCACGCCGGCGTCGTGATCGAGAACGACGCCACGGGGCCGGAGCCGATCGGGCGCTCGACCCTGGCCGGGCCGACAGCGGCGCCGGCGGAGACGGCGACGACACCGAGGACGGTCAGGAGGACGGCGAGGAGCCGCAGGAGGCCCGTGATCGGGCGTCGGCTGGGGGAGGGGGATGTCATCGCGCACCTCGATCGCGCGTCGGCCGCGGGACCGTCTCGGGCCGTCCGCTTCAGCCCACGTTGGCCCGGTCCGGCGATGCGGTCCAGGGTCCAAAGGCCTCAACGGCGGCTCCGTCGGCCGGCCGGGCTCGTCCGGAGGGAGCGGCGGCGTGGGACCCGGTAGCCTGGACGGTTGTGGCCACCACCGACTTCCCCTCCGCGATCCGCGAGCTGCGCAGCACCCTGGGCACCATCCAGGCGGTGAGCGACCCGACCGCGCTCCAGGCGAAGGTCGCGCAGCTGTCGGAGCAGGCGTCGGCCCCGGACCTGTGGGACGACCCGGACGCCGCCCAGAAGATCACCAGCGCGCTGTCGTCGACGCAGGCGGAGCTGGACCGGATGAGCAAGCTCGACGGGCGCATCGACGACCTGGAGACGCTGGTCGAGATGGCCGCCGAGGAGAACGACGAGGACACGCTCGCCGAGGCCGAGGCCGACCTGCTGAAGATCAAGAAGGACCTGGGCGAGCTCGAGGTCCGCACGCTGCTGGCCGGGGAGTACGACCAGCGCGAGGCCGTCGTGACCATCCGCTCCGGCGCGGGCGGCGTCGACGCCGCGGACTTCGCCGAGATGCTGCTGCGCATGTACCTGCGCTGGGCGGAACGCCACGGCTACCCGACGTCCGTGCTCGACACCTCCTACGCCGAGGAGGCCGGGCTGAAGTCGGCCACGTTCGAGGTGAAGGTGCCGTACGCGTTCGGCAACCTGTCCGTCGAGGCCGGCACGCACCGCCTGGTCCGCATCTCCCCGTTCGACAACCAGGGCCGCCGCCAGACGAGCTTCGCGGCCGTCGAGGTGATCCCGCTCATCGAGTCGAACGACTCCATCGACATCCCCGAGTCGGAGATCAAGGTCGACGTCTTCCGCTCGTCGGGCCCGGGCGGGCAGTCGGTCAACACCACCGACTCCGCGGTGCGCATGACGCACATCCCCACGGGCATCGTCGTGTCGATGCAGAACGAGAAGTCCCAGATCCAGAACCGCGCCGCCGCGCTGCGCGTGCTCCAGTCCCGCCTGCTCCTGGTCCGCAAGGCCGAGGAGGACGCCAAGAAGAAGGCGATGGCCGGCGACGTCAAGGCGAGCTGGGGGGACCAGATGCGGTCGTATGTCCTCCAGCCGTACCAGATGGTCAAGGACCTGCGCACCGAGCACGAGGTGGGCAACCCCGCGGCCGTGTTCGACGGCGACATCGACGACTTCATCGAGGCCGGCATCCGCTGGCGCCGGTCCCAGGACAACACCTCCGCCTGACCGCGCTGGCTTCGAAGGCCGAAGTTATAGGTCGAAGGTCCTTCGGAAAACGCTCTCAAACCCCCGCAGGACACGGGTTGGTAACGACACTTGCGCCAACCTAGCCTTCAGGTCTTGAATGCAACCGACATGACCGGCCATGCGGACCGGTAGGACCAGAGACGGTCCTGCTCGGGCCGCCGGGGCACAGATGCCTCGGCGCCGCAGGTCGGACGGTGCAACGAGAGAGCGGACAACGATGTCATTTGCATGGAAGAAGGTGGCCGTCGGCATCGCCACGGCTGGCCTGGTTATCGGCCTCTCCGCCTGCAGCCAGGAGCGGGACGCGGCCGACGAGCCGACCGGCGACGCAGCGGTGGAGGACACCCTGATCGGCATCGCGATGCCGACCAAGAGCCTCGAGCGGTGGAACCGTGACGGCGCGCACCTCGAGGAGCTCCTCAAGGAGGCGGGCTACGAGACGACGCTGCAGTACGCCGACAACAAGGTGGACCAGCAGATCACGCAGCTCGAGAACATGATCAACCAGGGCGCCAAGGTCCTCGTGATCGCCTCGATCGACGGCACGGCGCTCGCGCCGGTCCTCGAGCAGGCGGCGACCAACGACGTCAAGGTCATCGCGTACGACCGCCTCATCAACGACACGGACAACGTCGACTACTACGCGACGTTCGACAACGAGAAGGTCGGCACGCTCCAGGGCGAGTTCATCGTCGACGCCCTCGACCTCGAGAACGCCGCGGGCCCGTTCAACCTCGAGCCCTTCGCCGGCTCGCCGGACGACAACAACGCGAAGTTCTTCTTCTCCGGTGCGTGGGACATCCTCCTGCCGTACGTGGAGGCGGGGAAGCTCGTCGTCCCGTCGGGCAAGTCGCCCGCCAGCAACGACGACTGGGCCAGCATCGGCATCCAGGGCTGGGGCTCCGACACCGCCCAGGCCGAGATGGAGAACCGGCTCAACTCGTTCTACGGCGCCGGCCAGAAGGTCAACGTCGTCCTGTCGCCCAACGACTCGCTCGCGCTGGGCATCGCCCAGGCGCTCGAGGGCGCGGGCTACGCCCCGGGTCCGGACTACCCGGTGCTGACCGGGCAGGACGCCGACCAGGCGAACGTGCTCAACATGCTGGCCGGCAAGCAGTCCATGTCGGTCTGGAAGGACACTCGCGCGCTGGGTGACCAGGTCGCCAAGATGATCCAGCAGATCATCGACGGCGAGACGGTCGACGTCAACGACGAGGAGACGTACGACAACGGCAACAAGGTCGTCCCGACGTACCTCCTGGACCCGCAGGTCGTCACGCCCGACACCGTCGAGTCCGTTCTCGTCGAGTCCGGCTTCTACGAGGCCTCCGACCTGGGTCTCTGACCCAACCCGGAGAATGCTGCTGACCGCCGGCCCGTGCGACCTGCACGGGCCGGCGCTCGGCGGCCTCGCCTGACGACACACTGTGAGGAAGCATGAGCAACGACCACATCCTTGAGATGCGGGACATCACGAAGCGGTTCCCCGGAGTCGTCGCGCTCCAGGACGTGAACCTGTCGGTCCGCGCCGGCGAGATCCACGCGATCTGCGGCGAGAACGGCGCAGGAAAGTCCACCCTCATGAAGATCCTGTCGGGCGTCTACCCGCACGGGACGTACGAGGGGGAGATCGTCCTGAGCGGCGAGCCGGTCGAGTTCCGCGGGATCCGCGACTCCGAACGGCACGGCGTCGTCATCATCCACCAGGAGCTCGCGCTGAGCCCGTTCCTGTCGATCGCCGAGAACATCTTCCTCGGCAACGAGCAGGCGGAGCGGGGCGTCGTCGACTGGAACAAGACCAACTCGGAGGCCGCCAAGCTCCTCGCCCGCGTGGGCCTGGACGAGCGCCCCGACACCAAGATCGTCGACATCGGCGTCGGCAAGCAGCAGCTCGTGGAGATCGCCAAGGCGCTCTCCAAGGAGGTGAAGCTGCTCATCCTCGACGAGCCCACCGCGGCCCTGAACGACGAGGACAGCGCCCACCTGCTCGGCCTGATCCGGAGCCTCAAGGAGCACGGGATCACGTCGATCATCATCAGCCACAAGCTCAACGAGATCGAGGCGGTCGCCGACACCACGACGATCATCCGCGACGGCAAGACCATCGAGACCCTCGAGATGCACGGGGACGACGCGGTCAGCGAGGAGCGGATCATCCGAGGGATGGTCGGCCGCTCGCTCGACAACCGGTTCCCGGACCACGTCTCCACGATCGGCGAGGAGGTGCTCCGGATCGAGGAATGGACGGTGCACCACCCCATCGACCAGGCGCGCAAGGTGGTCGACAACGCGTCGATCGACGTGCGCCGCGGGGAGATCGTCGGCATCGCCGGCCTCATGGGTGCCGGCCGCACGGAGCTCGCGATGAGCCTGTTCGGGCGCAGCTACGGCGCACGCATCTCCGGCCGGGCCTTCAAGGACGGCAAGCAGGTGGAGCTGCGCTCCGTGGGTGCGGCCATCAGGCACGGCATCGCGTACGCGACCGAGGACCGCAAGCGGTTCGGCCTCAACCTCATCGACACCATCCAGCACAACGTCTCGGCGTCCGCGCTGGGCAAGCTCGCGCGCTGGGGCGTCGTCGACAGGACCGCCGAGGAGAAGGTCGCCGAGCAGTACCGGCGCGACCTCAACATCAAGACGCCGACGGTCTCCGCCCTCGTGGGCAAGCTGTCCGGCGGCAACCAGCAGAAGGTCGTGCTGAGCAAGTGGATCTACGCCGATCCTGACGTGCTCATCCTCGACGAGCCCACCCGAGGCATCGACGTGGGCGCCAAGTACGAGATCTACACGATCATCAACAGGCTCGCGGATGCGGGGAAGGGCGTCATCGTCATCTCCTCCGAGCTCCCCGAGCTGATCGGCATCTGCGACCGCATCTACGCCCTGAGCCAGGGCCGCGTCACGGGCGAGGTCGCCCGCGCCGACGCCACGCAGGAGCGCCTCATGCAGTACATGACCATGGAGAAGGACGTGACCCCCCGATGACTACCGACCTCACCCCCGCCCCTGCAGCCCCTCCGGGAGCTCCGGCCCGCGTGCCGCTCGGACAGCGGATGGCCGGCCTCGGCGGTAACGCGCGCCAGTACGGCATCTTCGGCGCGCTCGTCGTGATCGTGCTGCTGTTCCAGGTGCTCACCGACGGCAAGCTGCTGCTCGCCAACAACGTCGCGGCCCTGTTCCAGCAGAACGCCTACGTGATGATCCTGGCCATCGGCATGGTCATGGTGATCGTCGCCGGGCACATCGACCTGTCGGTCGGCTCCGTGGTCGCGTTCGTCGGTGGCATCGTCGCCGTGAGCATGCGAGACATGGGGCTGCCGTGGATGGTCGCCGTCCTGCTCGGGCTCGCGGTCGGCGGTGTCGTCGGCGCGTGGCAGGGGTACTGGGTCGCGTACGTCGGGATCCCGGCGTTCATCGTGACGCTGGCCGGCATGCTCATCTTCCGCGGGCTCGCGCTCGTCATCGTCGGTGAGACCGTCGCCGGCCTGCCGTCGCAGTTCATCGCGATCTCGAAGGGGTCGCTGCCGAACTTCCTGGGCTACGCCAACAACATGGACGTCGTCACGATCCTCATCGGCGTCCTGGCGATCGGGGCGATCGTGGTCTCGCAGGTCCGGGCCCGCCGTTCGCTGCGCAAGCACGAGCTGTACGTCGAGCCGGTGGGCCTGTTCGCCACCAAGCTCGCACTCGTGGCGATCGGTATCGGCGTCCTCACGGTCATCCTGTCGTTCTCCGCGGGTGGCACGCCGACCGTGCTGGTGATCGTCGGGGTGCTCATCGTCGCCTACACGTTCCTCATGGGGCGCACGGTGTTCGGCCGGCACATCTACGCGATCGGCGGCAACCGCCTCGCCGCGAGCCTGTCGGGTGTGGACACCCGTCGGGTCGACTTCTGGATCTTCGTCAACATGGGCGTCCTCGCCGGTGCTGCGGCGATCGTCACCACGGCCCGCGCCGGTGCCGCCATCGCGTCGGCCGGGCAGAACTTCGAGCTCGACGCCATCGCCGCGTGCTTCATCGGCGGCGCGGCCGTCACGGGTGGCATCGGCCGGATCTCGGGAGCGATCGTCGGCGCGCTCATCATGGGCGTGCTCAACATGGGCCTGTCGATCCTGTCGGTCGACCCGTCCTGGCAGATGGCGATCAAGGGCCTCGTGCTCCTGTTCGCCGTGGCGTTCGACCTGATCAACAAGCGCCGGGCAGGGACGCGCTAGCAAGGCGATGACTGCATGGACGACGAGTTGCACTAGGTTCGCACGGTGAGCAGGCGAGCACCCGCAGCCGGCTCCCAGTCGTCCCTGCGCGACGCGAACCGCAACCTCGTCGTCGAGACGGTCAAGCGGTACGGCGGGCTCACGCAGGTCGAGCTCTCCGAGGCGACAGGTCTGTCGCAGGCGACGGTGTCGACGATCGTCCGGGAGCTCCTGGCTGCCGGCGTCGTCGACACCGCCACGACCACCCGCAGCGGGCGGCGTGCCCAGATGGTCACGCTCGCCCGCCGCGTGGGTCTGGCGGCGGGCGTGCAGATCGGGCACCGGCACCTGCGCCTCGTGCTCGGGGACTTCAGCCACCAGGTGATCGCGGAGCAGACCCTCCCGCTGCCGGCGGACCACCGGGTGGACACCAGCCTGGACCGCGTGGCCCTGCTCGTGGTCGACCTGGTCGAGCGCGTGGGGGCGTCGCTCGACGACGTCGTCGGGCTCGGCGTCGGGCTGCCCGCGCCGGTCGACGCGTCCACCGGCATGGTCTCGGTGCGCGGCATCATGCCCGGCTGGGACACGGTGCACATCGGCCAGGTGCTGTCCAAGCGGCTCGGCCGGCCGGTGTACGTGGACAACGACGCCAACCTCGGCGCGATCGCCGAGAGCACCCTCGGTGCGGCGCGGCAGTACAGCGACAGCGTGTTCGTGCGCGCCTCGTACGGCACGGGTGCCGGGATCGTCATCAACGGCCAGGTCCACCGCGGCGTCGCCGGCACCGCGGGCGAGATCGGTCACGTGCAGGTCGCGTTCCCGGGCGAGCTGTGCCGCTGCGGCAACCGCGGCTGCCTCGACACCGTCGTCGGCGCCTCCGCACTCATCGACCGGCTCCGCGTGAGCTCCGGACCCCTGGCACTGCGCGACGTGGTGCAGCGCGCGATCGACGGCGACGAGCGCTGCGGCAAGGTGGTCGCGGAGGCGGGCGCCATGATCGGGATGGTGGTCGCGGGGCTCGGCGTTGCGGTCAACCCGCAGCTGGTCGTCGTGGGCGGCGAGCTGGCGGAGACCGGGGAGCTGCTGCTCCGTCCCCTGCGTGAGGCCGTCCGCAGGAACGTGCTGCTCAACCAGATCGCCCCGCTCGAGGTCGTCGCCGCCTCGCTGGGCTCCCGGGCCGAGGTGATCGGCGCCCTGGTGCTGGCCCTCCAGTCGACCGCCCTGCCGCTCCGCGTCGACGACGACCAGGCGGCCGTCGGGGTCGGAGCCACGCAATGACGCGATTGACGCCGCACATGGTGGAAGATTCACTGCACGTGTCACGTGCCCAACGGGGAGCAGGTGAGTGGCGATGAGCACGGCCAACGACGTGCCCCTGCTGTCGCTCAGGGGTCTGGGCAAGCGTTTCGGTGCGGTGGAGGCCCTGGTCGACGTCGACCTGGACGTCTACGCGCACGAGGTCGTCGCGCTCGTCGGCGACAACGGAGCCGGGAAGTCGACGGTGGCCAAGATGATCTCCGGCGTGCTCGTCCCCGACACCGGGCTCATCGAGATCGACGGCGAGACCGTCACCATCCCGACGCCGATCGCGGCGCACGCGCTCGGCATCGCGACGGTGTTCCAGGAGCTCGCACTGGCGGACAACCTCGACGTGACGTCGAACCTGTTCCTCGGCCGCGAGCTGCACCGCGGTCGCGTGCGTGACGACGAGACCATGGAGCAGATCGCCCGGAAGGTCCTGCGGGACCTGAACAGCCGCATCCCGTCGGTCAAGTCGCCGCTGTCCACCCTGTCCAAGGGGCAGCGGCAGTCGGTGGCGATCGCCCGCACCCTCATCGGCCGGCCCAGGATCGTGGTGCTCGACGAGCCGACGGCCGCGCTGTCGGTGTCCCAGACGGCCGAGGTGCTCACGCACATCGAGCGGCTGCGCGACCTGGGGCTCGGGGTCGTGCTCATCAGCCACAACATGAACGACGTCCGCGCGGTGTCCGACCGGATCATCGTGCTCCGGCACGGGCGCAACAACGGGGAGTTCGACGCGGCCACGGTCAGCCACGAGGCGATCCTGGCTGCGATCACCGGGGCGCCGTCCACCCGCGAGCTCGACTCACGGGCGTTCCTGCCGACCCCCCACTGACAGGCGTTTCGGGGCAGTTTGCCCGACCTGCCCGAGGGTGGCTGAGGTTCACAGGTTCCGCTGCGGCGTGTCACCACCCGGGGCGGGCGGGTCCGCTGCCTACTCTCGACAAGGCCAGCAGTAGTCCCGTCCGTCATGCCCATCCCCGAACCTGGTCGCTTCGAGCACCGTGATCAGATTCGAGAACGTCACCAAGGTCTACGCGCGCGGCGCCCGACCGGCGCTGGACCGCGTGTCCCTGGATGTCGAGCGGGGAGAGTTCGTCTTCCTCGTCGGCGCGTCCGGTTCCGGCAAGTCCACGTTCCTGCGCCTCGTGCTGCGCGAGGAGCGAGCCTCCGCGGGCCGCGTGTTCGTCGCCGGCAAGGAGCTGGGCACCCTGTCGTCGTGGAAGGTGCCGACGCTGCGCCGCCAGATCGGCGCGGTGTTCCAGGACTTCCGCCTGCTGCCCAACAAGACGGTGTTCGAGAACGTGGCGTTCGCGCTCCAGGTGATCGGCAAGCCGCGGCACCACATCCTCACCACCGTGCCGGACACGCTCGAGATGGTCGGCCTGGCCGGCAAGGAGAAGCGTCGCCCGCACGAGCTGTCCGGTGGCGAGCAGCAGCGCGTGGCCATCGCGCGCGCGTTCGTCAACCGCCCGAACATCCTGCTGTGCGACGAGCCCACGGGAAACCTCGACCCGACGACGTCCCTGGGGATCATGCGCCTGCTCGACCGGATCAACCGCACGGGCACCACGGTGGTCATGGCGACGCACGACGACGAGATCGTCGACCAGATGCGCAAGCGCGTGATCGAGCTGTCGACCGGCGCGATGGTGCGTGACCAGTCGCGCGGCGTCTACGGGTCGGACCGCTGATGCGCCTCCAGTTCATCCTCTCCGAGATCGGGCTTGGCCTCCGGCGCAACCTGTCGATGACCATCTCCGTCATCCTCGTCACCTTCGTGTCGCTCACGTTCGTCGGCGCGGCCGCGCTGCTCCAGACGCAGATCGGCAAGATGAAGGACGACTGGTACGACAAGGTCGAGGTGTCGGTCTTCCTCTGCCCGCAGAACTCCACGGAGCCCACCTGCGCGAGCGGTGAGGTGACCGACGAGCAGAAGGCCGACATCCAGGCGGCGCTCGCGTCGCCCGAGGTCAAGCCGTTCGTCGAGAAGATCTACACGGAGACCAAGGAACAGGCCTTCGAGGCGTTCCAGGAGCAGTTCAAGGACCAGTTCTGGGCCTCGGCCGCGACGGTCAATGACATGAACTCCTCCTACCGGATCAAGCTCACGGATCCCGAGCAGTACCCGGTGGTCGCGGAGGTGGTCTCGGGCCGGCCCGGCGTCGAGGAGGTCAAGGACCAGCAGCGGCTGTTCGACCGGCTGTTCTCGGTGCTCAACAACGCGACCCTGCTGGCCGGTGGGCTCGCCGCCGTGATGCTCCTGGCCGCGGTGCTGCTCATCACGACGACCATCCGGCTGTCCGCGCTGAGCCGCCGTCGCGAGACCGGGATCATGCGCCTGGTCGGGGCGTCCACCGTGTTCATCCAGCTGCCGTTCATGCTCGAGGGGGCGATCGCCGCGACGATCGGCGCCCTGCTGGCGGTCGGCGCTCTGTGGCTGGGCGTCGGCTACCTCATCGACGACTGGCTGGGCGAGCAGGCGGCATGGATCCCGTACGTCAACACGTCCGACGTGCTCGCCGTGGCGCCGATCCTCGTCGGGGTCGCGATCCTGCTCGCCGCGATCTCGTCCCTGGTCACCCTCAGCCGCTACACGAGGGTGTGACCGTGTCGCGCGCCCGGATGCCCGCGTTCCTCGTCGTGCTGGTCCTCCTGCTCACCGCGCTGGTCAGCACGCCCGCCTACGCCGACAAGATCGACGACCGACGCAAGGCGGCGGAGGCGCAGAAGGCCGCGATCGCGAAGGCGCGCGACGACACCGAGGCCGCGATGGAGGGCGTCGACGCCAACCTCCAGGCTCTGGCGATGCAGCTGGCGGACACGCAGGCGAAGATCCCCGCCGCGCAGGCCGTGCTCGACGAGGCCAAGGCGGCGCTGGAGAAGGCGCAGCGCGAGGCCGCGATCATCGCGGCCCGGCTGGTCGACGCCGAGGACCAGCAGGCGACGATCACGACGACGATCACGCAGGACGCCGAGTACGCCGCGCAGATGCGTGCCGCGATCGGGCAGATGGCCCGCGAGGCGTACAAGGACGGCGGCGGCGTGTCCGGCGTCGACGTGATCCTGGACGCGCAGAGCTCCGACGACTTCGTGCAACGGTACGGCCTCATGGCCACGGCGCTGCGCACCCAGGCGCAGATCCTGGACCAGCTCAAGGCCGCCGAGTCCGCCAACAAGAACGCCGAGGCCCGGCTGGGCGCCGTGAAGGACAAGATCGCCCAGCTCAAGGCCGAGGCCGACCAGAAGGTGGTCGAGGCCGACGCCGCGAAGGCCGCCGCGGCCGCGGCGAAGGCGTCATTGGACGCGCTGCTCGCGCAGCAGGTGCAGCAGCAGGCGGCCCTGGACGCGCAGCGCGCGGCCCTCGAGGCGCAGCTGGCTCAGGCCGACGCCGAAGCCGCAGCGATCCAGAACGAGCTCCAGGCGGCGATCGCCGCCCAGAAGGCGCGCGACGCTGCAGCCGGTCAGCCGCACGGCCCCGCCGGACCCATCGGCAACGCGCTGTTCGGCAACCCGACCAGCGTCAACCCGATCTACGTGACCTCCGAGTACGGCATGCGGTTCCACCCGACGCTGCACTACACGCGACTGCACGCCGGCATCGACCTGCGCACCTACTGCAACACCCCGCTGTACGCCGGCCGTTCGGGCACGGTCACGTGGGCCAAGGCGCGGTACGGCTTCGGCAACCAGGTGATGATCGACAGCGGGTTCGTCAACGGGAACGCCCTGTCGGCCAGCTACAACCACCTCACCAGCTTCGCCGTCAGCTCCGGGCAGACGGTGGAGCGGGGCCAGCTCATCGGCCGGTCGGGCAACACCGGGACGTCGGCCGCGTGCCACCTGCACTTCGAGGTCTACGTGAACGGGGCGACGGCGAACCCGCGGCCGCTGCTGGGTCTCTGACGCGCACCTGATTTCGGGTGGCGCTCGACGGGTAGTCTCGACCCGCACCATTCGCGCGCTCAGGAACGAGGTTCGACCACCGTGGCCAAGGACATCGGGCGCAAGGTCGTCGCCTCGAACCGGAAGGCTCGGCACGACTACGTGATCGAGGACGTGTTCGAGGCCGGCATGGTGCTCAGCGGTACCGAGGTCAAGGCGCTGCGGATGGGCCGGGCCTCGCTGGTGGACGGCTGGTGCGAGGTGACCAACGGCGAGCTGTGGCTCGAGGGCGTGCACATCCCCGAGTACTCGCAGGGCACCTGGACCAACCACGCCCCCCGCCGCAAGCGCAAGCTGCTGCTGCACCGCTCGGAGATCGACCGCCTGGAGTCCCGCACGCGGGAGAAGGGGCAGACGATCATCCCGCTGTCCCTGTACTTCCTCGACGGGCGCGCCAAGGTGGAGATCGCGCTGGCCCGCGGCAAGCGCGAGTGGGACAAGCGGCAGGCGCTGCGCGAGCGGCAGGACAACCTGGAGGCCACCCGGGCCATCCGCGAGAAGCGCGACCTGTGAGGGCCCTGCGCGCGGTCCTGCTGGCACTCGGTCTCGTCGTCGCGCTGACGGCCGCCGCTGCCCCCGACCAGACGAGCGGACGGGAGATCACGCGGTACGACGTCACCGCGTCGCTCGCCCCCGACGGCACGATGCGGGTGACACTCGACTTCGACTTCGACTTCGGTGACGACCCCGGTCACGGGCCGTTCCTCAGCCTGCCGACGAGGGTCTACTACGACGAGACGCTGGACCGCGCGTTCCGCTACACGGACATCTCGGCATCGTCTGCGTCTGGAGCGCCCGACCAGGTGAACGAGGAGTCGACCTCCGACGCCCTGATCCTGCGCATCGGCGACGAGGACATCGACGACGTCTCCGGCGTGCAGACCTACCACGTGGAGTACACGGCCGACGGGCTGCTCAACCCCGCCAACGCGCAGCACTCCGGCGACGAGCTCTACTGGAACGTCATCGGCGCGGGCTGGGAGATCCCGCTCGGAGACCTGTCCGTGGCGGTCGACGGCCCGGCCCCGGTCGAGGGCGCCGCCTGCTTCGCCGGACCGTACGGGTCCACCACCCCGTGCACCTCGTCGTCGTTCTCCGGCTCGACGTCGAGCTTCACGCAGGACCTGGTGCCCGTCGGCGACCAGTTCTCCACCGTGACCGGCTGGCCGGCCGGGACGTTCCCGGGCGTGGAGCCGATCCTCGTCGACAAGCCCGACCCGCTGGCCCCCGTGCGGCCGGCCTCGGCGTTCGGGATCGTCGCGCTGCTGGTGCTCGTCGGCGGCGGCGTCCTCGCGTTCCTCCGGGTGCGCCGCGTGGGCCGCGACAAGGCCTACCTCGGACTGACCCCGGGGCTGCGACCCGCCGACAACCAGCCGGGCGCCGCGACGGGCTACCGCGACCGGCGCGAGGTCGTCTCGGTGCAGTTCCAGCCGCCCGCGGGCGTGCGGCCGGGGGAGGTGGGCACGCTCGTCGACGAGAAGGCCGATCCCGTCGACGTCACCGCCACCCTGGTGGACCTCGCCGTGCGCGGCTGGCTGCGCATCGAGGAGGTGCCGCGGTCCAACCCGAAGAAGAAGGCCAAGGACTGGACCCTGGTGCAGCTGAAGAACAAGGACGGCTCGCTGCTCCCGTACGAGGACGAGCTGCTGTCCTCGATCTTCGCCTCGTCGACCACTGTCAAGCTCTCCGACCTGAAGACCACCTTCGCCGCCTCGATGGCCAAGGTGCAGGACGGCCTGTACGACCACGTGACGCAGTCCGGCTGGTTCCGCGCGAACCCCAAGTCGGTGCGCGCCCGGTGGTACGGGGCCGGCATCGCGCTCGCCATCCTCGGCATCCTCCTCACGTTCGTCGTGTTCGGCGTCGGCCTGTCGGTGGGTGGCCTCGCCCTGGTGCCCATCGCGCTGGTGGTCGTCGGCGTGCTGGTCACGATCCTCGGCAAGGCGGCCCCCGCCCGCACCGAGGACGGCACCGCGGTGCTGGCGCAGTCCCTCGGGTTCCGCCGCTACCTGGCCACCGCCGAGGCGAACCAGCTGCGGTTCGAGGAAGGCGAGGACATCTTCAGCCGGTACCTGCCCTACGCGATCGTGTTCGGGCTGGCCGACCGGTGGGCGCGGGTGTTCGCGGAGCTGGCCGCGCAGGGCCGGTCGTTCGAGCAGCCCGGCTGGTACGTCGGCGGGTACTACCCGGGCGCCAACATCTACTGGGCGACCGCGTTCGCGTCGTCGCTGGACCGGTTCCAGTCCGTGGCCACCGAGGCGATCTCCGCGCCGACGCCCGGATCCTCGGGCGGGTCCGGGTTCAGCGGCGGGTTCTCCGGCGGTGGCGTCGGCGGCGGTGGTGGCGGGGGCTGGTAAGACTGGTGTCCATGACGCTGCCGGTGATGCCGCCCGTGGACCCCATGCTCTCCAAGTCGGCTCCGTCGATCCCGCCCGGGAAGCTGTACGAGCCCAAGTGGGACGGGTTCCGCGCGATCGTGTTCCGCGACGGGGACTCCGTCGAGATCGGCTCGCGGAACACCAAGCCGATGCAGCGGTACTTCCCGGAGATCGTCGAGGCGGTGCTGTCGTACCTGCCCGAGCGGTGCGTCGTCGACGGGGAGATCATCGTGCCGTCGTCGACCCACAGCGGCCTCGACTTCGACGCACTCCTGCAGCGGGTGCATCCGGCGGAGTCGCGGGTGCGGTTGTTGTCCGTCGAGACGCCCGCGCTGCTGGTGCTCTTCGACGTGCTGGCTCTGGGGGACGACGACCTGACGGGGTTGCCCTTCGCTCAACGCCGTTCGGTGCTGGAGTCGTTGGTCACGCCGGGCGGGCCGATCTCGATCACCGCCCAGACCTCCTCGCTCGACGTCGCGACGCAGTGGTTCTCGCAGTTCGAGGGCGCGGGGCTCGACGGGGTCGTCGCCAAGGACCCCGCGGGGGTCTACGAGCCCGGCAAGCGGACGATGCAGAAGATCAAGCACGAGCGGACCGCCGACTGCGTGGTCGCCGGGTACCGGCCGCACAAGTCCGGGGACGACGCGGTCGGGTCGCTGCTGCTGGGGCTGTACAACTCGTCTGGCACGCTCGCCTCCGTGGGAGTGTCGGCCTCGTTCCCGATGGCTCGTCGGCGGGAGCTGGTGACGGAGCTCGCGCCCCTGGTCGTGCCTCTGGAGGGCCACCCGTGGGACTACTCCGCTCTCGGCCGCACGCCGCGTGAGGCGGCGGGGAGCCGCTGGTCCGCGGGGAAGGACCTGTCGTTCGTGCCGCTCTCACCGACCCTGGTGGTCGAGGTCGCCTACGACCACATGGAGGGCGACCGGTTCCGGCACACCGCGCAGTTCCGCCGCTGGCGCCCGGACCGCGACCCGTCGTCGTGCACCTATGCACAGCTCGAGGAGCCCGTGTCGTACGCGCTGAAGGACGTGCTCGCGACCAGCTGACCGTTCCACAGGCTGCGCACGGGTGGGCTCCAGCGACCTCTCGGGTGCGGGGCGTTCTCTGTTCCCTGACGGCGCCAGACGGGGGCCGTCGGGGAGGTCAGAGCCATGGACGAGCAGCAGGTTTCCGGAGCGTTGGGCGCTCCTGTCGAGGGCGTTCCCGTGCCCGCCGGGTCGGTGCCTGGTGCGGGCTCGGTTTCTCTCGGCGCCACTGCGCCGCTGGATGCGGGGCACTCGGTTGCCGCCGCGTCCGGGCCGGGCGGTGTCGCCGTCGCGACCAAGCCCGCCGTCCGTCGCGGCCTCGCGTTCGGCGCCGCCGGAGGGGCCCTCGCCCTCGGCCTGCTGGCCGGTGGGGCGACCGGCGGCCTGATCGTCGCGGCCCAGGCGTCGACCGACACCGACAACGCCGCGGCGTCGACGGTCGAGGGCGCGGCGTACGAGCCGCCCTCCGCCGAGGTTCCGTCGTTCGCCCCGCCGTCCTGGGGCAGCACTCCGTCCACCTCTGACCAGGCGGCCGCCAGTGCGGCGAGCGCGGATCAGCAGGTCGGCGTCGTCACCATCACCACGACCCTCGGCTATCAGAACGCGTCGGCGGCGGGCACCGGCATGGTGCTGACGGCGAACGGCCTGGTGCTCACCAACAACCACGTGATCGAGGGTTCGACGTCCATCGAGGTGACCATCGAGTCGACCGGTGCGTCGTATGTCGCCACCGTCGTCGGCACCGATGCCTCGTCGGACGTCGCGCTCCTGCAGCTCGAGGGCGCGTCAGGGCTGGCCGCGGTCTCCCTGGACGACGACAGCGGCGCGGCGGTCGGCGACGCGGTGACGGCGGTCGGCAACGCGGAGGGCGGGGGAGACCTGCTTGCGGCGGTCGGCAGCGTGACCGCGCTGGACCAGACGATGACGGCCTCGACGGACGGATCGTCGGCCGAGACTCTGTCCGGATTGATCGAGTTCTCCGCGGCCGTCGTGCCCGGCGACTCCGGTGGCCCGGTGTTCGACGACGAGGGCGAGGTCATCGGCATGACGACCGCCGCCTCCAGCAGCACCGTGGACACGGTCGCGTTCGCGATCGACATCGAGGATGCCCTGGTGATCGCCAACCAGATCCAGTCCGGCGTCGCCTCCGACACCGTCACGATCGGGTACCCGGCGTTCCTCGGGATCTCGCTCGGCTCCGACGGTTCCGTGGCGGGCGTGCTGGAGGGCACGCCCGCGGCATCATCCGGTCTCGTGGCCGGCGACGTGATCACGGCCGTGGACGGGGTGTCCGTGTCCTCTGCTCTGTCGTTGTCCGACCTGCTGGCCGCCTACTCGCCCGGCGACACCGTGACCCTGACCTGGACGGTCGGTACGTCTGGCGCCTCGACCTCCGCGCCGGTCACCCTGATCGCCGGACCGGCCGACTGACCCGGAATGAGCACGACCGGCCTGCCGTTGAGAGGTAGGCTGGTCGTGCTAGCTCCGCTTCGGTGTGGCTGGTGCTTGATAACTGAACATGGGGGTGATCGGTTTCGACGGTGATCGTCGAACCAGGAGAAGCGGGTCGAGGACGCACGGTTATCTCGTCAACGCTCCGTGCAAACCAATAGGTGCCAATACAAACCGCACCGACTTCGCCCTCGCCGCCTGAGCGAGTCCCGAAGTCCGTTGGCCTGAGTTTGCTCTCGACTCAGTAACCAGCGTCATCTAGAGAGCCACTGCTGGTAATCGTCGTCAGTGCGATTGCCGGGACTTTTAGCTGACTGGGCCTGTCCACGGCTTGCCTGTGTGACCGTGGGGGCCGAGAAAATCACAGCAGGCTGCACCCGGAGAATCCCTGGTACTGCGTCACCGGACGCGGGTTCGATTCCCGCCACCTCCACCAGTTTGACCTGCGGAAACGCAAGTCATGTTGACCAAAAGTAGCCATCCGTTGACTCGGGTGGCTATTTTTGTGTCCGTGGCGAGCATCCGCGAGCGGCGCCGAGCCGATGGCACGAGGGCGTACGCCGTGCTGTGGCGAGATCCTGACACCGGTCGCCAGACGTCGCTTACCTACGATGATAAGCGCGATGCCACGGTGGCATGCCAATTGATCGAGGCGGCCGGCGGGCATGCTTTGGAGGCCGCCCGGATTGCCGAAGGAATCCGCAAGACAGGACCGTCGGTCGATGACGTGATCACCGAGCACATCGACCTGCTGACGTCTGTCGGCCCGGATACCCGCAAGCACTACTCGAACCAGCTCGCGGCTCACATCAGCCCGACGCTCGGCCCGTACCCGGTCGCCGCGTTGACGTACCGCCACATCGCCGGCTGGGTACGCGAGATGAGCGAGAAAGGGCTGGCGCCGAAGACGATCGCCAACGTGCACGGCTTGTTCTCCGCCGCGATGACTACAGCCGTCCGCCTTGGCTATCGCGACGACAACCCGTGCGCCGGCGTCGTCCTGCCGAAGTCGCGGGCGACGCACGACGAGATGACGGTGCTGACGCGCGACGAGTTCGGTCTGCTGCTGTCGAAGGTCTCGCCGTTCTACCAGCCGCTCGTCATCACCCTCGTGGCCACCGGGCTCCGGTGGGG
Organism: Cellulomonas humilata; assembly: GCF_013359775.1. Taxonomy (GTDB): domain Bacteria; phylum Actinomycetota; class Actinomycetes; order Actinomycetales; family Cellulomonadaceae; genus Cellulomonas; species Cellulomonas humilata. Next base: position 165,129 of record NZ_JABMCI010000067.1, read on the forward strand.
CGAGGCCACGGCGGTCACCGTCAGCGACTTCGACCTGGCCGGTCCGACGCCGACCGTCCGGGTGACGAAGGCGTGGAAGCGCGACGCGGAGCGACACTGGTACGTCGGCCCGCCAAAGACGCGGCGAGCGAGGCGCACCGTCGCTCTGCCCGACGATCTCATCGACGTCCTCGCGCCCGTCATGGCCGACAAGGCACCCGGCGACCTCGTGTTCACCAACACGATTGGGTCGCAGCTGTCGTCGTCGCGGTTCTGGACACAGACATGGACACCGGCGCTCGATGCGGCGAACGCACCGCTGCGGGCTGACGGGACGCCGGATCCGAAGGCTCCCCGGCTGACGAAGCGACCCCGGGTGCACGACCTCCGGCACACGCATGCGTCGTGGATGATCGCGGCGGGGGTCGACCTGTTTGTGCTCCAGCGGCGACTCGGGCACGAGTCGATCACTACGACGACCGAGACCTACGCGCACCTGTTGCCGGATCAGCAGGCTGCTGCTGCGGCGGCAGCGGGACGCGCCCTGAGCGGGATCCTGCTCGGCTCCGCGCGTCCCGAGCCGTGACCGTTGGTCTCACGCGTCGCGTCGCGATGACTGTGCAGTTCGTAGTTCCTGCGACTACGAACTGCACAGTGAAGCCACATGTTGCTGAAGGCTGAGCCCAGACCCAGCGTCTGATTCTCACCGCTCCCGCGGTGCTCAAGAGGCCGATCGATCACACAGCACCGTCAGAGCACCACCACATGCGCGGTTCGATAGACGGATCTATCACGGGGCCCGTGAGGGCGGGTCACACAGAGGAGATCGATAGACGGATCTATGACACGGCGTCGGTGGCCCCGGCAGCTCGCGCCGGTGACGTATCAGGCGACGGGAAATGCTCCGGCGAGGGCGCGATGGATCTCGCTGACAACGTCCGTCTGGATCGGGCCCGGAGCGACGAGCTGCTCGGCGGCCTTCTTCGGCCACAGGACGTCGACACCGTCGATCGCGAACGAGCCGCCGAACAGAGGCCAGTCAGCATCGACGAAGCAGAGCATCCCTCGGACAGCGACGTCGGGGAAACCGGCATTGTCGAGAACGGCACGGACGAGGGTGACCTGCTTGTGCACCCCGTCGACGAGCTTCGTGGAGACGCGCGATCCGACCACCAGCGTCGAGGTGCGGGGACGGAACAGACCACCCGTGGTCACCACGTGCGGGCGCCCCTTGTATCGCTTGGCATCGATGACGAACACGCCGGCTGCACTCACGGCGATGTGATCGATGTTGGTCGGCGTCCGAGGGATTCGACGGTCGTGCAACGCCAACACTCCCCGGTCACTCAGCGAGTCCAGGCCCCGGCCGAGCACCTCCTCGCCCTTCGCGCCACGAGCCCAGGCTGTGGTGGTCTGGGGCTCGTCAGACAACGCCAGGATCAACCCGCCCAGCCGGGGGTGTGCGTCGCGGATCCGGGTCTCTCGCTTGGCCGATCGACGCTCGTACTCACGCCGCGCCGAGGCGCCAGCAGCACCGGTCTCGATGGGCGCTGGGCGAGGCTCGGGAATGGCGGGGATGCTCACCACCTCGACGGCCTCCGCGGCCTCCACGGCGGCGTCGGGGACGGGGCAGGCCACGCACGTCACTGTCTTCGTCGATCGGTCGTACACGGCGCGAACTCCGGCGTCGAGGTCGACTCCGCAGTCGCGGCACGTACCCGCGTATCGCAGTCGCATGATCTTCGTCGTTGCTGGGATGTCGTCGATCGGTGTGGCCACTTGGAAGTGATCGGCGCGCGCAGCTCCCGGATCAAGGCTCGAGCCAGGTCAGTACATCTGGGTGTCACCCTGGACATGCGGTCGGCGCTGGTGCGCCCGGATGGACTTCACCGTCGCCCCGAGCGCTCCAAGGTCGACAGACGCGGCGGCTGGCGGCGCATCCTCCGGAGCGTGGCCTTCCACCGTGACTAGTCGCACGAGCGCGTCGACGTGCTCAGGCAGGAAGCGAATGCGGCCGCGACCAAACCGGAGGTGGGGAACGCGGCCACGCCGCGCCTGCTCGCGCACCCAGTACGGCGACGTGCCTAGCATTTCGGCGATCTCCTCCGGCGTCAGGGTCTTGTAGTCGATGCTCATCGCACGTGCCTTTCTCTCGGGTCACTCCAGGGATGCACTTACTGACCGCGCAAGGTGGTCTTCCACGGAATTTGTGGACGGCGCCGTTGCAGCCGCCTTGTGGACGGATTGGGCGCCGTAGTGCTGTCGAGCACCCTGGCGAGTGATTCCGAGGAGCTGGCCGATCTCGTCCCAACTCAGGCCACAGCTGCGTGCCTGCTCGACCTGGTGCTCAATGGCGGACTCAATGCGGACCAACTCGCGCCGCACGCGGCGCCGGCGGGCGACGAGGTCGGTGACCACCGTCCGGTCGTAGTCCAGACGGGGGACGTAGCTCTGTGCGCGCCCGTTGAGCAGGCCGCGTCGGGGGTCACGTCGATCGAGTTGCCGTTGGCCGGGTGCTTCCTCGACGCGGAGCTGCGGCTCGGGCTCGATGCGCTCTACGGCTGCGACCGCCTTGATCTGCTCGAGCCAGGCGGCGTCGCGGGCGCTGAGCCGAGAGTCCTCGAGGGCGCCGATGCCGAAGGCCGCACCGCGCGAGGGGACGGGCGCCTCCTGGGCACGAGCCATCGCCCGTTCTCGTCGTGCGCGGCGCTGGTTGCCCATCGTGCCCTCCCTCGCGAGTCCGCTCGCTGGTGATCGCCGCGAGCTCTTCTTGGAAGTAGTGCGCCAGATTGTGTGGAACACGCGACTCAGTCGCTCGCGCGAGACGCGGACCGCTGGTGCTTTCCGGCCGCGGGCGTAGCAACGTCGGGGGGTCGCAGGCGTGGGGGTGTCAGCTCGTGCCGGCGGGAGGGGTGACATGAGCGCGCGGTCGGTCGAGCCGCCAGACCATCGAAGAGATCCGGTGATCGAGCAAGCCGAGCAACGCAAACCCGACTGATCACAGCGGCTTCACGAGAGCGATCGCGGAGGCCGTCCTCGGCGTCGTGGTTGGGCTGATGGCGAAGACGAGAAGGGGTATGACACCTCTGGCACCAATGGCAACGGGTGTTGTCGTCCCGGGCAGGTCAGAAAGGGCGCGCTGGCTGGGCGACGGCGTGGTCGACGACGGCCCCGGCAATGACCCCGAGACGCGCAACGTCGCGCCTGGCGTGGCCAGCACGCGAGAGCCGACAGACTCGAGCCATGACCTCGACGTTTGGCTGGCTCGACACCGATGATGAGCAGCGCCGCAAGATGCTCGAGGTCGTCGACCTCTTCAAGGAGGAAGGCACGGTCGACGAGCTGGGGATTGGCTCTATCCGGGACGCGCTCGCCGATGCGCTGTTCCCTGGGACTTCGGTCTTGCACACCAGGCTGCGCTACGTCCTGTTCGTGCCGTGGCTGATGCAGCGCGCCGCGCAGAAGCCCACACCGACGGAGATGAGCGCCGAGTTCCGCAGCCTCGAGTTTCGCTTGATTGGCAGCCTGCTCGCGGGCGGCGAGACGCTCGGCGTGGTCGGGAACAGGGCTCGCGGCAATCTCAAGCGTCTGCCCAGCGGCATGTACTGGTCCACCCTCGGCGCCTGGGGAATCCGGCAGTCGGACTTCACGTCTGACGCGTTCTTCCGTCGACAGTCCGACTACCGGCAGCTGGTCAGACGGACCGCCGCGACGGACGATCCGGAGGGGCGTCAGGTGTTGCCAGGCACTGGCTTCGATCCTCACCTCCCGAAGGCGCCCGGGGCGCTGCTCTCGTCCGTCGACTTCGCACTAAGGCCCGCCGAGGAGGAGTACTTGTCGGACCTCATCGCGAGCTCGACGAAGGGGTCGATGCTCTCTTGGCTGGTTCATCACGAACCGGGGAATCTGCCTGATTACGTGTGGGAGGTCGACAATCTCGACGACGCCCCGTCTCAGCTCGCCGAGCTGAGCGACCACGCGAGGCGGTTTCACACGGCGATTCATGGCGCGGCCCTGGTCTATAACCTGCTGCTCGCCCGAAAGACGGGGCGCGACGAAGCGGTTGCTCAATACGAGGGCGCGATTGAAACCTGGCGGGACGAGCTACGGCGCACGGCGGCGCTGGTCGGGTGGAGTCGCACTGATTGGTGGGCCACAATCGGACGCCAGAACCCTCGGGTTCGGCCGATGACTCGGCAGTTTGTCGACCGCTGGCTCGACTTCTTGGAGTCCGACGTGCACCCCGCCACCAGCGCCGCTGCCGCGAGCCTCGTCGGCGGGCGCGAGCGGCAGATCAAGGGCGGCCGGGCGCGGCTGGTGAATCAGTCGGCGCTGGATCGTTGGTCTGGCGGAAGCGGGCTTGGCCGACACGAATTCCGTTGGACGACCGCCAGGCGCCATCTCGAAGACCTGTACGTCGCGAGAGCTGCCTCATGACCCTGACTCCTGAGGCCCGAGTGCTGCTGACCGATGCGTTGCGTCCGCCCGCCGGGTACCGGGTCGACGCAGCGGTAGGAACGACCTACTCGCTTGACCTGACGGCGCTCCTGCTCGCCCCACTGTCCTTCGCGGTCTTCGACCAGGCGGACACCGGCGACGTGGGCAGGGTGGATCCGATCCGATTGCTGGACGCCGTGCGCCGGCACGCGGAGCACACCACGATCTTCTGCCAGGCCGGCGGGATACACGTGCCGTCGAACTACCGCAGCATCCTCACATTCGTCGAGGAGAGCGTCCTAGAGGTGATGCCGATCCATGAAGACACGATCTTCCACCCGAAGATCTGGGCGTTGAGGTTCGTCGACCCGGACGGTGGGTGGCTGCACCGCGTGGTTGTCCTCAGCCGGAACATGACCCTCGACCGCTCGTGGGACACGGCGCTCGTGCTCGACCAGACGGACGACGGCGTGATCGACGCCGCCCCGGCCGCAGATTTCGTGCGACGGCTGCCGGGTCGGGCGATCCGCACGGTGTCTAGTCGGCGGGCGCGGGAAATCGAGGGTGTGGCCGACAGTTTGGGCAGCGTCCGGCTGGCTGCACCGAGTCCTTTCACCGAAGGGCACCTGCTGCCGATCGGCTTGATCGACGACCCCGTCTGGCCGTTCCCGCAGCAGGCTCGACGACTGCTCGCAATGAGCCCATTCCTGACCAAGCCCGCGGTCCGAGCTCTGGGCAGTCTCACGGCGAACCGAACCTTGGTGTCCCGGGCGGAGTCGCTCGAGCTGATCGGCTCGGAGATGCTCGACGGTTGGGCGATCAACGTTCTGCAGCGGCTTGCCGAGGTCGACTCAGATGAAGACATCACCGACACGCCATCGAAGGCCATGAACGAGTTCCAGGGCACGAACGAAGGGCTCCACGCGAAGACCTTCGTGGTCGACTTGCCGCGCAGCCAGTCGATGGTCGTGACCGGAAGCGCCAACATGACGGGTCAGACCTGGGGCCGCAATGTCGAGTTCGACGCGGTGCTGATCGGGCCGACGTCGGCATGCGGTGTCGAGGCGGTGCTGAACGGTTCACCGGAAGCACCCGGCTTGAGCCGGATCCTGGAGGAGTACACGGTCACCGAGAAGACCGGCGCCAGCGACGCCGCAATAGAGACCTCTTGCACGATTGAGCGGTTCCACCAGCAGCTCGCAGTCAACAATCCCGACCTGCACGTTTCCGAGGCGGTCGACGAACGCGTCGAGGTAACGCTCACGATGAGCATTCCGGCCGAGGCCCCCGGATCGACACGGGTGTGGCTCGCATCCCTGCCGGGCGATGTCCAAGGCCAGTGGATAGCCGAGTCGCTGACCTGGACGGTAGCGCCGCTCAACATCACGCCGTTCATCGCGGTCGAGACGACTGCCGGGGAGGGCGATGCCAAGGTCACACGCCGCTGCGTCCTGAAAGCGTCACTGAGCGGCGCGGTGGACGGACGGCGATCGGACGCGGTGTTCTCGATCCTGCGCAACAAGCAAGACGTTCTGCGCTATCTCGTCTTCCTGCTGGGCGATCCCTCGTACGACGCACTCTTCGACCAGATCGCGGGCGTCGACAGCGGAGGGTTCTTCGGCAGCGAACAATCGAACGCTGGGACGGTTGATGTCGCTTTGTTCGAGCCGTTGGTGCGGGCCACCGGACGCGACGCAGACGCTCTTGCACGAGTCGCCGGCCTTGTGGCGGAGATCCGTCAGCTCCCCAACGGCGATGAGCTCGTTCCCGACGGCTTCGACGCGCTGTGGGACATTGTGTGGCAAGCCCACCTGGAGCACACCGCATGAGACCCGACCCAGCGCCGGCGCTCGCGAGCCTCAAGGACTTTCAGCACGACACCGTGGAGTACGCGTTCCGCCGGTTGTGGACCGACGAGGACCAGGTCAAGCGGTTCCTCGTCGCCGATGAGGTCGGACTCGGCAAGACCATGGTCGCCAAGGGCGTCATCTCCAAGACCGTCGAGCACCTGTGGGACACCGATAAGCGCATCGACATCGTCTACATCTGTTCCAACAGCCAGATCGCACGTCAGAACCTGAGCCGGCTCAACGTGGTCGGCGGATCCGAGGTCAAGCACGCCGACCGGCTGACCTTGCTGCCCAAGGTCATCCGCAACCTGCGCGAACAGCGCGTCAACTTCGTCTCCTTCACTCCCGGAACATCGTTCAAGGTCGGAAACTCGGGCGGCGCGTACGCGGAGCGCGTCCTCCTCTACTGGATGCTCGCCGACTGTTGGGGAACAGAAGTCAGCGGGCGCGTTCGCTGGAAGAAGTTCTTCGAGGGCGGCATGAATCGTGGCAACTTCCAAGATCAGCTCGCGTGGTTCGACCGCTCGAGCCTCGACGAGGATCTGTGCGTGTCGTTTGGGCAGGCCATCGAGGGAGCGACGGGTCCGAACGGGGGTCCGCTCCGGGCGGAGCTCGACGCCTGTGCAACGGAGTTCAACTACATGCGCGGTCGACCGTCGGGCGATCTGGGGTCGCGCCGCGATCGGCTCGTCGGCACGCTTCGTCAGCTCGTGGCACGGGCCGCCGTCGAGCACCTCGAGCCCGATCTCGTGATCCTGGACGAGTTCCAGCGGTTCAAGGATCTTCTGGACGCTGACGACGAAGGAGCGCGGCTTGCGAACGCGATCTTCGACCACCCGGACGCCAAGGTGCTTCTCCTGTCGGCGACCCCTTACAAGATGTACACGCTGCCCGACGAACCCGAGGGTGACGACCACTACCAGGACTTCACGAGGACCGTGCGCTTCCTGGCCGGAGACGAGCGGGCGCACGTCGTCGAGCGTGAGCTTCGGGCCATGCGAGAGACGCTCGTGCTCGGCGGCGATCCGCAGCGGGCTCGGGACGCGCGGCACCGAGTCGAGATCGAGCTCCGGCGGGTCATGAGCCGGACGGAACGGCTGTCGTCGACGCCCGACCGGGACGGCATGCTCAGCGAGAGCACGATGCCTGGGGTGGAGCTCGCAGTGCAGGACTTGCGCTCCTGGCGCACCTTCGACGACGTCGCCCGGCAAATCGATCGCCATGACGTCTTCGAGTACTGGCGTTCCACCCCGTACCCGCTCAACCTCATGGAGCGCGGAAGCTACCAAGTGCGGACCAAGTTCCAGGCAGCTGCCGAGTGCAACGATCCAAAGGTCGCGACCATACTTGCCAGCTCGCAAGGGCTGCTGAGCTGGAACGACATCCGGACCTACCAGCAGGTCGACCCGGGGAACGCCAAGATGCGCGGGCTATCGGCGGACGTGCTCGACCGTGGCGCCTGGCGCTTGGCTTGGCTGCCACCGGCTCTGCCGTACTACGAACCCGCCGGCGCGTACGCCGAGCCTGACCTGCGCGCCTTCACCAAGCGTCTGATCTTCTCGGCGTGGGCCGTGGTGCCGAAGGCCATCGCAGTCATGATCAGCTACGAGGCCGAGCGTCGCGGCGTTGAGGCCGCAGGCTTGAGCGCGCGTGCATACGACGACCGCCCGATCACACCACCGCTCCAGTTCCGGATGGACGGCGAGCGTGTTGCTGGCATGCCCGCCCTCGCGTTGCTCTATCCGTCGCTGAGCCTCGCACTCGCGGGTGACCCACTGGAGATCGCTCGTTCGCGCGCTCGCGAACTGCCCATGGCTCGGGAGTCGTTGCTCGAGGTCGCTCGTGAACGTGTACGAGTGCTCCTGCAGGAGCTGCCGGACGGACATCCTGGAGCAGTGCCCGACCAGCGCTGGTACTGGGCTGCTCCATTCCTGTTCGATCGCGTCCTGTGGGGCTCGGAGAACGAGCCGTTCCTCAAGACGATGCGCACGTGGAATTCCGAGGACGATGACGTCGAGTCACGAGTGGGCGCTCATATCCGCGCCGCCGACGCCGTCGACGAGCTCGTTCTCGGCCCGCGTCCCGACGATCTTGGCGACGTCCTGGCGACGATGGCCATTGCGGGCCCGGGGGTTTGTGCACTTCGAGCGTTGTCTCGAGTGACCGGCGGTTCGCCTGCACTCGCCGATCCAGTGATCCGCGCGTCCGCATACGAGATCGCCCAAGGGCTCCGATCGTTGTTCAACAAGCCGGAGATCGTCGCGCTCCTGCGGTCCGGCGAGGAAGACGAGGCCTACTGGCGCGCCGTCCTGGACCACGCGCTGGATGGCTGCCTCCAATCGGTGCTGGATGAGTACGCGCACGTGCTCATCGAGTCAGAGGGCCTGCAAGACGCCAGCGCCCACACTCGGGCGTCGACGTTGACCGACACCATGACCGAGGCGCTCTCGATCCGCACCGCGGCCAACGCGGTGGAGGACGTCCAGGTCGTCGACGGAGAGATCCGGCTCGAAGACCGCCGCATCAATAGCCACTTCGCCGCTCGCTACGGGCGGACGCAGTCCAGCGACCAAGCGATGGTGCGTGAGACGACCGTGCGGACCGCCTACAACTCTCCGTTCCGACCCTTCGTTCTCGCGTCGACCTCCGTCGGGCAGGAGGGCCTCGACTTCCACACCTACAGCCACGCCATCGTGCACTGGAACCTGCCCGGGAACCCCGTCGACCTCGAGCAACGCGAAGGACGCGTGCACCGCTACAAGGGGCACGCCGTACGCAAGAACGTCGCGGCCGAGCACGGCGGGGCCGCGCTGGAGCCGCGGCACGACGACCCGTGGGTTGCCATGTTCGACGCAGCTCGATCCAACAGGGCGCCCGAGGACTCCGACATCAAGCCGTTCTGGATCTTCACGCGTCCTGGCGGAGCTGTGATCGAACGGTACGTGCCGGCGCTGCCCCTGAGCCTCGAAGCCCAGCAGTACCACCGCCTGTTGCGCACCGTTGGCGCGTACCGGCTGATCCTGGGTCAGCCCCGGCAAGACGACCTCGTGCGATATGTCGGGGCCGATGCAACGTGGCTCCGTATCGACTTGACGCCACCAAGTCGGCCTCGAGCGGCCGTCAAATCGACCGCTACTGCAGGAAGTGGAGCGATCGCGAACAGCTGAAGGCCGGCGCCCTCAGCTGACGCTGTGGATGGGTCCCGACGAGGTGACGGGCTACGTCAGATTGACCCCGAATTGATCGCGCAGCAAGCCGTAGTCGAGTCTCACGGTGGTGAGGTCCGAGTCCAGCGTCAGAACCTCGTAGCCGTCGACGTTGAGCGAGCGTCGCAGTGAAGCAAACGTCGGGTCGAACGCACGACCTTCGAGCCCGGGCACGACTGAGAGTTCGCTCGATGTCACTCGCCCGTCGCAGGAGAGCAGCTGAGCCAGAACCCCGTGGACGATGTCGTCACGTAGCGCTGCCCTGCCCGCTCGTTCACGTTGCAGCTTGAATGAATCGCTCGCGAGTATCAACGAGGCCTGCTTCCACGCAGGCGAGTCCGGGTTCAACGGCCGGAGCGTGCGCGGCTCGTGCCGCAGGCCCGGAGTTACGTCGGCACGAGCGGAGCGATTGTCCGGAGCGAACGCGGCTAGCTTCACGCGTAGGTATCGGTCGTTGTCGGGCCGTACCGTGCCGAGGCCGGCTTTCTGCCAGGCAGCGATCTCAGACGGGCTCGAGCGGACATCAGCGTTCGTGCGATTGATGTAGATGCTCCGCTCCTCGTCGAGGTCGACCACCTTGCCGTAGCCGGGCCACGCCGCTTCTGGGGCTACGAGTTTGAGCCCGAGCGCTTCACAAACGCGGACTAGGGGTGAGACCTGCGACTGCGGGGTTCCGGCGGGAATGGTGTCAGCCATGAGGCGCTTCCGCCGCGCCTCAACCTCGCCTGGTTCGGATGTCGTTCGAGTCTGTCCACCCGTTTCTTGGAAGGCGGCGGTGTGAGCGCCCGATGCCGGACCGCGGCCGACGTCGAGCGTGGTTCTGCGGTCCGAATCGGTTCTACGAAGGGCTGAGCCCTCGTAGACCAGGACCAGGATTCCTGTGAGGTCGAGCGTGACGCCCACGCTCGTGACCAGCGACCGAACGTCGCGCTCAACGGAGGGCGCAGTGCTCGAACCCTTGTACCGGTCGGGCAGGACTAGTGCGACCCACCGGACGTGGGGGTGCGACGCCCCCGCGAGGACAGCCAGGATCGCCTCGTTGTTGCTTTTGGCGCGACCGGTCTGCACGCTGATGGCCATACCGGATGGCGAGACGAGATCGAGGACATTCGCAAACGGGTGGTCGCCCGGAGGAGTCAGCGGTTCGCCGAGTGTGTCGGGCTCGAGCGCAGCGAGTAGGTCGTTCTTGCGCAGACCGCCGTCGGGAGGAATCACCTTGGAGAGGTAGCTCATCCGCGCGTCGAGGATGCGGGCCATCGCGCCAATGGAGGCGCTGGCTTCGCCGGCATCGGTCGTCGCGGAGATCCACTGCACGCCTTAGCTTCGCAGCTGATCCAGGATCCGAGATCGGAACTTCGGATCCTGCGTGCGTCGGACGCTCCGCCAGCGAGTCCGGGTTCACCCGTTCGCTCGCTCGATGCACAATTCCGCGCGCCATCCGCATCTCGGTCCGTCACAGCCGGCCGCGCCGATAGCATCCGAGGACCCGGACACCGGGGCTGGCGCGTGACTACACGGCGGGTGACTGGCAATGACGCAGGACGACCTTTTCTACCGCCCTCTTCGTGCAGGTCTGGCATGGCTCACGGCTGAAACTCCGCAACGCGTCCTTGTCCTGGGTACCCCCGACGCCAGCCAGGTCGCCGCACTCGAGCGATTGAGCTCCGACGTTCGCCAGGCGGATGCGGCCGACGGAGCCGAGAGGCTGCACTCCGGGGTGTACGGATTCCTCCGGCGCGGTGCCTGGGAGGCGCTCGTGGTCAACGGGTGGGGCGACGAGCAATCTCCGATTGGCGCTCGACACCGGTTCACCGACGAGGGCTCACGCCGGCATCTGGGGATTGCTCGTGAGGTCTTGCTCGAAGGATGGGACGAGGGGCGTCCCTTCTTCGGCTCGAGTGGTCTGAAGATCGACGACATCGTCAAGATCCGCGGGTTGGACACGATCGGGCGCGTGCGGCGAGTGCAGCGAACGGACGCCGGGTACCGCGTCGAGGTCTACGCAGACGGCGAGATCCATACCGCTAGCGAAGAGTCGCTACTGAAGATCGACGGTGATCCGCGGGACCCGGACTTCTGGGTGAAGCAACCGCCTGCTCCAGCGGACGACATCGCGCTCACGTTGACATGGACGAAGCTGCGCAAGCCGTTGTCCAACACGCTCTACTCGTTCCAGGCATCGAAGACGGTGTTTCGCGCGTATCAGTTCATCCCGGCACTCAAGATCTTGAACTCGGCGACGGGTCGGTTGCTGATTGCGGACGAGGTCGGACTCGGCAAGACGATCGAGGCAGGACTGGTCTGGAGCGAGCTCGAGCAGCGCACGCAGCTGCGTCGGACGCTCGTTGTCGCGCCGTCGTCGCTCACCCTGAAGTGGCGCACGGAGATGAGCCGGAGGTTCGACCGTCAGCTCGAGACCATCAAGCCGCAGCGGCTCGCAGAGATGGCAGATGACCTCCTGGCAGGCAGCGACCCTGAGTTGCATGCCGTGATCTCCCTCGAATCACTGCGGTCCGCCAGTGATGTGCTGGACAAGCTCACGACGATCCGCCCTCGGTTCGATCTCGTCATCGTCGACGAGGCGCACGCACTGCGCAATGCAGGCAACCGGTCGCACATCCTCGGCGGCCTGCTGTCCGACTGGGCGGATCACCTGCTGTTTCTCTCTGCCACACCGATCAACCTGCGCTCGAACGACTTGTACAACCTGCTTTCGTTGCTCGACGACGGCATGTTCCCCGACGCTGACGTCTTCCACCTTCAGCTCGAGCCGAACGAGCACCTGAATGCGGTCGCGCGCAAGATTGCTCTGGGCGAGCCTGGTGCTCGGGTCGTGGCTCATCTCGACGCGATCCGGTTGTTGCCGTTCGGGCGGCTCGTCGCGGCGCGGCCAGACTTCGTTCGGCTCGCTGAGCTCGTTGCGACGCCGAAGGCGCTGCCGCACGACCAGCGCGCGGAGGTCAAGCAGCTGGTTGCCGAGCTCAACACATTGAGCGGGATCCTGTCTCGGACTCGCAAGATCGACGTTCCTGACGCCAAGGCGATCCGCGAGCCGCACGAGATCCACGTCGAGTGGAGTCCGGCGGAGAAGGACTTCTACGACTCGGTCTTCGGCTACTACATGGCACGAGCGATGAGCTCGGGCACGACGCCAGGATTCGCCATGCAGATGCCGCTGCGGCAGGCAGCGAGCTGCCTCCCTGCGCTGCAGGCCACGCTCCGCCGCCGCGATCCGTCGTTGTTTCGCGACGACGTCGATGACGTCGATGATGACGAGCCGCTTGAGCTCGACGACCTCGTTGATGTGCCGGTCCTCGCCCGCCCGCTCGGGCCGGATACGAAGTTCGCTGCCCTTCGGACCCGGCTCATCCACCTACGTGAGCAGGGCCTCAACCAGGCGATGATCTTCTCGACGTTCCGCGGCACCATCACGTACCTCGTGGACCAGCTGAGCAAGGACTTCTCGGTTCGAGAGATGCACGGCGGCGTCCCGATGGGGGACCGGCAGCCGATCATCGATGGTTTCCGCGCGGGCGAGTTCGACATCTTGGTCGTGAGTGAGGTCGGCTCGGAGGGCCTCGACTTCGAGTTCTGCAACGTGTTGGTGAACTACGACCTGCCCTGGAATCCGATGCGTGTCGAGCAACGGATCGGGCGCCTGGACCGGTTCGGGCAGAAGAACGAGAAAATCTTCATCTTCAACATGCACGTGCCCGGAACGATCGAGACAGACATCCTCGCTCGCCTTTATCAGCGCATCGGCATCTTCGAGAACTCGATCGGCGATCTCGAGCCCATCCTGCGCGACGAGTTCAGAGACATCACGAAACAGCTGCTCGATCCGCGCCTCACCGACGAGCAGCGACGGCGTCGGGCCGATGAGATCGCGATCGCCATCGAAACCAAGGCCAAGCAGCTCAAGAAGCTAGAAGAGGAGCGAGCGACGCTCTCAACTATCGATCAGCTCAAGGTCGACGGTATGACCGAGTCCGGCCCGACCGATGGCCGCTATGTGGGGGCCTCCGAGATCAGGTCCCTGATCGAGACGCTGGTCCGGGCTACCGGGGCGACACTGACCGGACCGGACCGAACTGGGGTGTTCCATCTGCGTGGCACGCCTGAGCTCTCCGATCGACTCTGGCGGTCTCGCAAGAAGGACAAGGGCAGCAAGTTCTCGGTGACCGCCTTGCAGGGCAAGCTCCGCAACGGCGATCCGATCGAGGTGACTTTCGACGCCGAGCTCGCTAGCGGGCGCGACGTGGAGCTGCTGTCCGTTCGCCATCCGCTGGTCGACCTGGCTCTCGACAACCTCGAGACAGACCACCTCCACCTGCGCCGCTATGGAAGCGTGACGGTGCCAGGAGTGCCGGCCGGGCGCCGGTACGTGGTCCAGGTCGACCTCGTCGAAACCACGGGCATCCGTCCGTCCAGGGAGTTGTGGGCGACCGCTGTCGACGTGGACACTCGCGAACCCGACGATGACGTCGGCCCCGCGATCCTCGCTGCGCTCGCCGCGGGCCAGCTGACGGACGCCGCCGGCCTGGTCTCGATGACGAGCAGGGACGTTCTCAACCTCGTGAAGGACGCGGCGTGGGCGCGGCGCCAGAGCGACGAGCACCGTCGGCGCCTGGATAACGACGCATTGTCCGCGGCTCGTCTTGCGTCACGGCGCGAGTCATTTCGCTTGAAGGCTGCGAAGGCGCGAAGCACGCTCGCTCTCGTGCGGGCCGACGACCGAGACCAGCGCATCATCAGGCTGGCCGAGGGGCGCCTGCGCAACATCGAGGATGACCTGCGTGAGCTCGAGGCGACGATGGCCAGACAGCGCGAGTTGTCTCTGACGATGACGACGGTCGCACTGCTCGACGTGATCGGAGCCGGGTAGCCGACTACTTCGTATCGTAGGCGCGGCGTTCCATCGGCACCCAACGCGGCTTTTCGATGTTGAGGGCCAACCGGCCGAAGCCTGATCGGAGGGCAGGCCACCTGTCGACGCGCATAGTCTGCTGGTAGAGGCGACCGTCAGTCAGCGTGAGTGATCCATCGGGCGCTAGCGTGAAGCGCACATCTCTGAGTCCGAAGTCCACTCTGAGACGATCGACCTCATCATCGCCGTGGCGCAGGGTCACAGGCGAACCGTCGAGTGCGACGACGCGCATGGCACCTGAGCCATGGTCGGGCAGGTCACGAACAGCCTCGCTGCGGTATGCCGTCGCGCCGTCGGGCCAGCTGTAGTAGAGGCGATCCCTCGACATCGCCTCCCACGGCTCGTAGAAGCGAGTGTGAGCGCGATACAAGGTGGCGGTCTGCTGGGTGCCGTCACGGTCGATGTAGTCGAGGACAAAGTCGAAGCCGGGCAGGTGCAGGTTCACGCGTTCGTAGGTTGTGTTCTCGGCGAGACCGGCCGCAATCGACTCCTGCACGCGAATGCTCGCGTCCTGATGGACTACCGCGTTGGCGAACCTCGGGCCGAGGAACCGGGCGACGCCCGGCACCCGACTCATGCCGCCGGTGAGCAGCACGTGAGTGATCTTGGAGGTCAACTGCTCGGCGCTCAGCTTGCGCAGGTCGGACGCGCGAGACTGCGGACCTTCGCGCGTGAGGTAAGCGGCTCGGAGTGTGGACTCGACAAGGCTCCAGGCGCGCTCCATCTGCGGGCGCAGCGCATCGTCGAGCTGCTCGACGCTGTAATGCAGTCGCGGGAGCTGCACGGCGGCGTATGCCACATCGATGTCGGTCTCGCTGACATCGGTCAATGCAATCTTGGCTTCGGTTGCTGCCCGATCGAGATACGCCCGCGCCAGTCCTTCATCCGGCAGGTCGCCGAGGAAAATATCCCGTTCCCCAAGGATGTCCTCTAGGTTTTTCGCAATTGCGGTGTCCAGCACGTCGCCAGCCTCGTCGACGCCGGCCGAAGCGAGCACGTAGATCTCCGGGTCGCGGTCGGGGCTCGTCGTGACGTCGAGGATCGCGACGTCGAGCGTCCCGCCACCCATGTCGAAGACGAGGACTCGAGCGCCGTCGAGGTAGATGGCGCGTCTCGTCTGCTCAGTGATCCACATGAGTCCGGCGGCTACGGGCTCGTCAATGAGAGTCGACGCGCCGACGGCGAATCCGGCGGCGGAGGCAAGGTTCAGAAGTCTCAGTCTCTGGTCCGCATCCCACATCGCTGGACATCCGAGGCGAGTCGTTCCCGGCTCCGAGATGGGAAGCCGCTCGAACTGTGCTCTGGAGGCAAGCTCAGTGAGGACCGCGCCAATAACCTCATCTGCACTGCGCTCGAACGACTTGTCGGCGCTGCAGACCGTCGTAGCGCCCGTCGTGATGCACCGCTTGACCGACCGGATCAAGCTCCCGGGGCTCTGCCTGAGCGCGTCCTCACCGACGATCAAATCTGCGCCCCGGGGCGATGCAACGGACGGCATCCAGCTGGTGCTGTCGCCCATGGGAACGATCGAGGGCTTCCCGGTGGGTCCGCTTTCGGCAATCAGCGTCGTGCTGGTGCCAAAGTCGACTCCGAGAGTGCGCAATGACGTCGCCAACGTGGCTCCTATGTGGCTCGCTCGACCAAGGCTCGGGCGAGCACAATCTCGCCGTCAGGTCCGTCCCATGTGTAGCCCACGTGTCTGACAACGACCGCCGTTCCTGGCTCTGCTGGAGAACCCACGAGGTCGTGTTCGGACGGTTTGTACGGGACATGCTCGCCAGGTTCACCCAATCGGGTCAGTCCCTCGCGCGCAGCGATTGCCGCCACTCGGCCGCCGATCCGCTCCGCGGACTGCCGTTCAAGCGCGCTTCCGACGTAGGACGCCATGTCCGCCAGCGCCCGCATCGCGTCGACCCGAATTTGCCGGGACTGGGAGTCGCGAAGCGCGTCGGTTGTGTCCGAGGCATCGCGCAAGCGCTGCTCGGCGCGCTGAAGGCGGTCGGTCGCGGCGGCGGTCGTTGCCTGAGCCTCTGCGACGGAGCTCGTGAGGGTGTGCGCCTCTTGCACGGCCGCGTCGAGGCGGTGCTCGAGAGCGGCTTTCCCCCGATCGTCACGAATTTCGCCGAGCCACTCGCGGGTGAGGTCGTCGTCGGCGGCGACCCGAGTAATCGCCTCCCGCACGTGATCGGCGCCAAGCGCTGGGGCAATCTCTCCAGGGGCTGCCAGCACGGTCATCAGACGCCGCCGCGTCGACGCGTCGTCCAGCGCTCGTCGAGTTCGCGGGTCTACGACCGACGACCTGATTGCGGGATCAGTGAGAATCGATCGGGTGGACGAGCTTGCGATGGCGACGAGGTCGTCGAACGTCACGCGTTCCCACCACGCAGCGTCTCGAATCTGATCGGGCTCGAATCGCCACACGGTTGTCATCAATCGGACGCGCGCAGTCCCCGGGGCCAGCGCGCCGCGGGCTGCACGTCGGGCTATTGAGGCCTTGTCGGCGGCCGGGAGCCGCGCCCAGCCGTCGCGGCCGAGAGTCACGATCGAGGCATTCAAGGCCCCGACAGATGCCTCGTGGTCCTCTTTTTGTGGTCGGAGCCGATCTGCGGCGGCCGCTGTCGACAGAACGGTCGACGGTGCTAATCGACTGGCAATGGGCTCGGCCAGGACCCGATCCAGAAGGAAGCCCAGGGCGGCCGCGAGGGGTTTCGCATCCGCGGAGGACCGATGGACGCGATGTTCCTCGATCGCCCTTCCCACAACTGCGACGATGCCCTCTGGGTCGAGTCCTGCATCAGGAACTGCCTTTGACGAGCGAGGGAGGGCCAGGAAGAGGAGGCCGAGAGCGCCCTGCGAACGGTCGAGCGCGGACGCAAGGACCTCATCGCCGAACTCCGCCATCGAGATCGCCGACTTCAGTGGCGTTGCGAGCGCTCGACCGAGAGCCGTCCGCCACTCGGAGGCACTGAGCGCCCCGTAGAGCGCCTGGACGGCGGGCGGTGCTGTTCGGACCTGGGCATCGAGCTCGTCGACCGGGAGGTCTGCGCCCTTGCCGCGCGCGAGTGCTTTGAAGTCCCGCACAAGGTTGCGCGCGGGCAGAGCGACCGGTGCCGTCGCGAGTGTCGCCACGTCGTGGGCCGTATCGATCTCTGTCTCAAGGGTGACGTCGGCGACCACGTCCGCCGGAGCGACCGAGGGCGTCTGCTCCGCGGGCGGTCTCTGCATCTCGTCTTCGCCGACCCACAGGTAGCGCCGCGCCCGATCGGCGCCCCTGACCCGAACTTCAGGAAGGTCCTCGAACGGCACCTTGGCCTTTCGCCACGCGGCAGCGACTTCCGTTCGGTCGAACGCGCGCTCCCAGCCGGCGATCAGGTCCTTGCTCAACTGGGGTTCGGTCGCGTCGCGGAGGGCGAGGAGGAATGCCTCGACGGGAACGCTCTGGAAGAGCGCACGAGCACCGTCAGGGTCAACGAGCAGTCGATGTTCGAGACCTCCCAGCACAGGCGTCACGTAGTGGTAGCCCCTCCGACGGCTGTCCCGCATCGTTTGCACGGTTCCATCCGACCATCGGACTTCGGGCGGGCTGCCCGGGGCACTGACGAGCTCGCCAGTACGCAGGACGTGTCGCTCCTCATCCAGTTCGAGCATCACGCGCTGTCGGCTCACCTTGCGGACTCTAGCGATCTCGTCCGTGGCTCGGACGTGGTGCGCAGGTCGCATTGCTGATCTCGAGGCGCCCGTGCGTGTCGGGATGGCATTGCCGACTCCACCGATGTCTGTCCGCTTCGATGGCGGGCGACGGTCGCAGCAACTAGTGAGGAGCCACCATGGACGACGGACGCAGCGGCTCCGGATTCGACACGTATCTGATGACATGGAACCCGGCGTTCTCCACGATCGACGAGGCCGCCTGGTCTGACGGGATCGCACAGGCGGCCGCGGGTGTGGCCTACGAGGATCGGTGGTCGACCGGACAGAACACCCGGATGGCGCCAGGCGACCGAGTCATTCTTCTCCGGCAAGGCACCGGCGTGCGTGGCCTCGTTGCTGCGGGGTGGGTCGAGTCCGATGTCTACCAGGGCGACCATTGGGATTCTGACCATGGCGGCCAGGCCAACTACGCCGATGTCCGGTGGGAGTCGCTGCTACCGCTCGACGCGCCGCTGCCCACCGAGGAGCTCCTTGCTTCCCTACCGCTCGTGAAGTGGAACTACATCTTGGGCAGCGGGACTCGCGTCAAGCCTGAGGCGGTCGCAGACCTCGAGGCCTCATGGAGCGCGTACTACTCGATCGGAACGTCGACACCCACCACAGGAACGTCGATGCGGCAGTCCGCAGCGGACCGGAAACTCATCGAGGACCGTGGGCAGCTCGTCATGACCGCCTGGTTCGAGTCACGCAAATGGGAGGTGAGCGACGTCCGCCTGACGAACCCCTTCGATGCTGTAGCGACCAGGGACGGCGAAACTCTGTACCTCGAGGCGAAAGGCACGACCGGAGCCGGTGCCTCCGTCATCGTGACGAAGAACGAGGTTCGATTCGCGCGTGAGCATCCGGGCCGATGCGTGATCGGCGTCGTCTCCAACATCCGGCTGGACGATGCCCCCGGCGCACCACGCCGAGCCATGGGTGGTGATCTGCGGCTCCTGAGCTGGACGCCCGACGACGTCGACCTGACGCCGCTCACGTACGGCTGGAAGACTGACGACGCCGCGCCGTTTGGCGGCTGAGAGGCGCGCTATGCCTTCGCGCTGAAGCCCACGACACCGGGCGCCAGCGAGACGAGCCCGCGAAGCGTCTCGAGCGTGTTGGTGCCCCAGTTGCTGAACAAGACCCAGGTCTGGCCCGAGTCGATGATGGGGTCATCGAGGAACCACCGTCGGCGATTCTCTGGCGTCCTGCCGTAGGTCTGAGCGAAGGCGGACCAGAGTTCGTCGCCCTCGGGCGTCCCTGCGACGACGAGGAACCGTCCAGCCGGCAGCTGTGTAGCGATCTGCTCCGGCGGGACGCCGAGCTCGTGCAGTGCCCGAACGAGGGCCTGGACCGCCTTCCGCTTGGGGAGCGGATCGGTCTCGCCTCCTGGTGTGGTGATCGCGTACCTCGTCAGATCGTGTGAGTCGTTCCGGCTCTCGCGCACGGCGGCTTCGCGGCGCTTGAGACGGACGACGAGCTCCTCCGCTTCCGGCAACGGAATGACCTGTTGCACGTCGAGCAACAGGTGGCCGTCGTGCTTGTACGGCGACAGTCGGACGCAACGGATGTCCATGCCGTAGAACTCGTTGAGCCACAGCACGGTGGTCGCGACTTCCTGGCTGAAGTCGGCCGACGCCAGGACGATGGCGACCTCGCGCCCGATGACCGGCTCCTCATCGCCGGTGCCGAGCCAGTCCAGCACCGCAGCTCGAACCGAGCTTTCGTCGCTCGATTCGAGTCCGAGACGTTGCTTGTGGCGTGCGTACGTGCTGACGAGGTCGTCGAACGTCATCACCGAGACCATCGCCGCGTAGCGCAAGGCCTGCAGCTCCATGTGTCCGCCGCCGTCGGTGCGCTTGAGCTCGACGACGACGAGGCGGCCTGATCGATCGAGGCACAGTAGGTCGATGCGGCGGTGGGCGTCCTCGAAGTCGCCGAACTCCTCCGCGATAACGAGCAGGTCTCCACCCAGGACTTCGATGTGATCACGCACCGCGGCTTGGAGATGCGTGCGCTCGAGGATGTGCTCGGCAGCAAACGTGGTCGGCGGGACCTTCTGGAGTGCGCCGGTGGTGAGGTCGTACAGCATGGGTGGGCTCCGCTACGTCGGATTGGGCGTGGCTGCTGTCAACGTACCGACCGTCACGACCGTGAATGGATGGCGTCGGAGATTCGATGGGGGACTTTCCCGACTATTGCCCCGGAGCGCACGGACGGTCCTGGGTGTATCGCTCACGCACTGGCAGGATGCCCAGGAGAACCACTTGGACCACGAAGCAGGGGACGCGCGCGCCATGACGCAGTGGGAGTCGCTGGGGGATCCGGCGAGCCCGGCGGAAGCCGAGGCGCTCGAACGGCTCCGTGCCGTCGTGTGTGCTGGACCGGTTGCGCGCGGTTGGACCAACGTCACGTTCGTCGACCTGAACGGCCGGACGGCTGAGCTCGACGCGGTGATCGTGACGCGCGTGGGCGTCTTCGTCGTCGAGCTCAAGGGCTGGTCCGGCAAGATCGGCGGAACCCAGCAGTCGTGGCGCGTCACGTCGGGCGCGGGAACCGTGCGGACCGAGAAGAACCCGCTGTGGCTGACCGAGCTCAAGGCCAAGCGGCTCAAGAGCCTCCTGATGGCCAAGGCACGGAACGCGCAGGAACGTTCGGCGGTGCCGTTCATCGGTGCGCTGGTGGTTCTGCATGCTCAGGGCAGCGTCGTCGATCTGGATGACCACGCCGGGCAGCGAATCTTGACGCTCGACGGTGCCGGCGTGAGCTGGGCTGGCGACCACACCCTCGGCACGTTCCTGGGCACGCCAGCGGATGACTCGAGCCGGATGATCGACGGGACCCAAGCTCGCAAGGTTGAGACCCTGATGTTGCACGCGGGGTTCGCGCCCACTCCGAAGACGCGGATGATCGGCGACTACTCGCTAGAGAAAGCCGACCCGTTGGGCGAGGGCCCGACTTGGCAGGACTTGCTGGCGATGCACCCGCACCTCCAAGGCGCGAAGCGTCGGCTCCGGCTGTTCGATGTCCCGCCCGGGGCGGGCGCGCAGCAGCGGGCCGAGATCGTCATCGGTGCCGAACGCGAGTTCACCCTGACCGACGGTCTGAATCATGACGGCATCGTCAGCCCGCGCGAGTTCTACCAGACGGACAGCGGGCCTGCGCTCCTGTTCGACTACAACCCGAAGGCGCGCTTCCTCGACGACTGGATCGCAGATCACGGTGCCGACCTGGACCTCGACAGTCGGCTGGCGATCATTCGGGATATCGGCGAGACGCTCCGCTGGGCGCACGAGCGTCGGCTCATGCACCGTGCACTAACGCCCCGCCAGATCGAGGTCATTGGTGAGGCGGGTGCCAAGCCGCACGTCGCCATCCGGGACTGGATGACCGGGCAGCGGGTCGCCAGCTCGCGCACGACGCAGCTGACTATCCACTCCCAGGGTGCCGCCGATGTGCTCAACCTCGTCGACGTGACCTCCCAGCTCTACCTGGCGCCGGAACAGCTCAGTGGTCGGGCGGACCTACCGCCAGTCCCGCTGGACGTCTACGGATTCGGCGCGCTTGCCTACCTGGTGCTCACGGGCACGGCACCCGCGACGACGTTCGCCGAGCTTGAGCAGAAGCTGGCATCGGCGGGCGGGCTCGATCCGTCAGCCGCCGCGCCGGACATCCCCGAACCGTTCGCGACCGTCGTCCTGGACGCCACCCGGGCTATCGAGACAGACCGCATGGCCAGCGTCGACGAGGTGCTCGACGCCCTCACCGCCGCCTACGAGCTGGTCACCGAGCCGATCACGGAGCCGCGGCCCGAGATCGACCCCGTCGACGCCCTTAAGGGGGCGATCCTCGGCGAGCGGTTCGAGGTGACCGGCAGACGTGGCTCGGGGAGCACGGGCATCGCGCTCGAGGTCACCGACTACGACTCGGGACAAGATGGGCTCATCCTGAAAGTCGCGCGCGACGAGCGCTCGATCGCTCGGTTGGCCGACGAGGCAGGGGTGCTCGCGCGCCTCGATCACCCCCGGGTGGTCAAGCTCGTCGATGGGCCGGTGAACATCCAGGGGCGCAGCGCGATTCTGCTCACCGATGCGGGTGCGGAGACCCTCGCGGCGCGATTGGAGGCCGAAGGCAGGTCGACCATTGAACAGCTCGAGAACTACGGCCGTGACCTCTTCGAGGCCGTCGCGCACTTGGACGAGCGGGGGGTGTTCCACCGGGACATCAAGCCCGCGAACCTCGCCATCGGTCCCGATCGGTCGACGCGCCGGCCACGGCTCAACTTGTTCGATCTGTCGCTCGCGGTCGAGCCGTTGACCAACCTGTCGTCGGGGACGGCCGACTACCTCGACCCGGGATTGGGCAAGGGGCGCCGCCGGCAGTTCGATCGGGCCGCCGAGCTCTACGCCGTCGCGGTGACCTTGTTCCAGATGGCTGCCGGTGCGATGCCGTGGTGGATGAGCGGGGGCTCGCAGCCGCAGGGCGCGTCGGACCTGGTCGGCTTCACGGAGTCGACATTTGAGCCGAGCGTGGCGTCCGGCCTGCTGGCCTTCTTCCGGTCGGCACTCGCCAGTGACCCGGATGGCCGCTTCGGCTCGGTCGACGAGATGGCGCGTGCCTGGCAGTCGATCTTCGACGAGATCGACGACCGACCCGACGACGAGCTGGACGCAAAGGCGCGAGAGGCACTCGCGGCCGCCGCGACGCTGGACACCACCGTGGAAAACGCTGGTCTCTCGGCGCGCGCGCTGTCGGGGGTTCGACGCCTCGGTGCGTCCACGATTCGCGAGCTCCTGGGTCGGAGCCCGGTCGAGGTCAACTCGATCGCCGGGCTGGGCGAACGGTTCCGCAAAGAAGTGCAGGCGCGGGTTCGTGAATGGCGCGGTCGCCTCCTCGACGAGGACGTGGCCGCCCTCGGCCGGATCTCGGTGCACGACGTTGACGCCTCTGCTGTTGAGGTCGTGGTCCAGCGACTTCTGGAGGCCCGGTCCGTCGCGATGACGCGATCGGTCAAGTTGATGGTTGGCGCCGCGGAGCCTGGTGACGAGGCCGCAGCAGATGCCCTTGGGATGTGGCCGGCGCTCGCGGACATCGCGACGGTGGTCGGTCTGCCGCGCTCGGAGGTCGCCGAACAGGTCGCGGCGGCCGCGACCGTATGGGCCGCTCGGAAGGCGGCCCGCCCGGATGACGACGTTGTCGCGCTGCTGCAGCAGTTGGGCGGCGTAGCGGCACTCGACGAGCTCACGCACGCCGTGCTCCGGACACACGGCTCTGCGGTCTCGGCACGGGATCGTGTGCGTCGCGCTGCGGGGTATGTCCGAGCCGCCACCGAGATCGATGCCGTGAGGCCAGCTCCCCGTCTGGCCGTGCGCCGCGTGGGGGAGCGCGTCGTCCTCGCGACCGCGCTGGAGTCGGGAGAGCGACCGGCCGCGGCAGCGGAGACGCTTCTCGACCTCGCCGAGCGGCTTGCCGCGGCGGCCGACGGACTCGTGGCGGCGGGTGAACCCGTCCCGCATGTCCGGGCGCGGAGCACACTGCGGGGCATCGGTTCGTCGGGCGCAATGGAGGATGAGCGGTTGGTCCGGCTGGCGGCGTCGGCGTCCGCATCCGCGTTGCTCTCGAACTCCGGCGAGCTCTACCTGCGGACCCTCGACTGGCGCGTCGCGGTGCGCGCCGTTCTCGCGGGCCAGGGCCTGCGGACGATCGATGTCGCTGGCATTCGACGGCGCGTCACGGCGCGATTCCCGAGCGTGATTGACGTTCCCGGCCGCCCTCAGCTCGACTCGGTCGTCGAGTCTGCTGTTCCCGGGATGCGCGCCACGGGCGACGTCTTCACGCGGGTCGAGTCCAGCACGGGCAGGACCGGAACCTCGACGGGTTCATCGGTTCATCGGGGCTTGGTTCCTGCCAGTCAGGTTGCCGCCCAGCTTGTGTCGTCGTTGCGCACCAAGTCAGCGGTCACGCTCTGCGCGCACCCCGACGCTTACGTCAGCACGACGCGAATGCTCGGGCGGGTATTCCCCGAGATCCGAACCGTCGACGTCGGTGCTGAGCTCGTGCGTGCCGCCCGAGCCGATGCGAAGGTGGTCGGTGCGTCGTGGGAGTTCGTGCTTGGCGCGGACGTTGAGCCGCCGACTTCGCCCTTGGGCTCGGATCTACGCGTCTTCCTCGAGCCAACGGTCACTGCGGTGTGGGATCGCCTCATGGCCGACACCTCTCCGCTTCTCCTGACGAACGCCGGCCCGCTACTGCGGTACGGCTTCACGTCGGCGCTGGCGGAGATGCTCGACTTGGCGACCGACCGACCCGCGGCGCGGTGGCTATTGGTGCCACGCCCCAGGGCGGTCGCGATCCCGACCCTCGATGGCCACGCCATTCCCCTCGGCGCCGACCGCCCGGTCGACGTCCCTCTTGATCTGGAGTCTGCGGTGTCTGGAGCTCACGCGTGATCGTCTCGAGTGCCCTGCTGAAAGACCTGCGAGGCCAGCTCAAGCTGGTGGAGACTGACCTGCGCCGGCAGGCGGGGGACTCCGAGGTCGCGTGGTCGGGCGAGCTCCGTGAGCAGTTTGACCACGCGACGGCCGCGGGCCGCACAGGCCTGACCTGGTCGGCGTGGCGGGACGGAGAGATCTCGCAGGCTGCCGTGGCGTGGCTGATTGCGGCGACGTTCATCCGGTTCTGCGAGGACAACGACCTGCTCGAGGGCGCGGTTGCCGACGGGCAGATCCCCGTACCGTGGATCGCCGGTCCCACAGACACCCCGACGGGCTCCCGTGTCGCGCGCGCCGTCGAGCACCAGACCGGCTACTTCACCGATCACCCCGCCCGCAACGATCGGCATTGGTGGCGCGAGGCCTTCTCTGTGTTGGCGAACCTGCCCGCTGGCAAGGCACTGGTCGACCCGGCGCACAACCCCGTGTGGCGCGCCGACATCTCCCCGGAGGCCGCACGCGCCCTGCTCGAGTTTTTCCGCCGTACCGACGAGTCGGGTGCGCTCGCCCACGACTTCACGGACGCCGATCTCGACACGCGCTTCCTCGGCGACCTGTACCAGGACCTGTCCGAGTACGCGAAGAAGACGTTCGCCCTGCTGCAGACGCCGGTGTTCGTCGAGGAATTCATCCTCGACCGCACCCTCGAACCTGCCATCGCCGAGTTCGGGCTCAAGGATTTCAAGATGATCGACCCGACCTGCGGCTCGGGCCACTTCCTCCTCGGTGCTTTCGACCGCCTCTTAGCCCACTGGACAGACGAGGCCCCAGGCCTCGACCGCCGAGAGCGCGTTCAACGTGCGCTGGACTCCATCCACGGGGTCGACCTCAATCCGTTCGCCGTTGCGATCGCTCGATTCCGCCTCACGGTAAGCGCGCTCAGGGCGTCCGGTGACCGTTCACTGCTGGGCGCCCCTGTATACCGTCACCACGTCGCGATCGGCGACTCACTATTAGGGGAGCAAGGGACGCAGGGTGACTTGCTAGTCCCTGATGAGACCTTTTTGTATGCGACCGAGGACATCGAGGACTATCGCGGCGTGCTGACGCCGGGTAGGTACCATTCGGTTGTGGGCAATCCTCCCTACATCACAGTAAAAGATAAGACGCTCAGCGAGTCTTACCGTCGAGCGTACTCGATGTGCCGCGGCAAGTATGCACTTTCTGTTCCATTCATGGAATTGTTCTTTCGATTGGCGGCACGGGCTGACGGATCGCATGGCGCAGGCTTTGTTGGGCAGATCACAGCCAACTCATTTATGAAGCGAGAGTTCGGGAGGCCGCTCGTTGAGATCCTGCTTGCCGGCCGTGACGAATCAAACCCAGTTGACTTAAGATCTGTTATCGACACGTCTGGTGCTTACATTCCTGGACATGGAACGCCGACGGTCATTCTTATCGGCAGGAGGCGTCGTCCACTGGGCGCGACGGTCCGAGCGGCCCTAGGAGTGAGAGGTGAACCTGGTCAGCCAACTGAGCCGGCCACTGGTCTGGTCTGGACGGATATAGTCGATCATCTGGACGAGCCGGGCTATCAAGGGCCTTTCGTAACGGTGTCGGATCTCGATCGCGATGCTCTATCGACGTTCCCATGGTCGCTTACGGGTGGCGGCGCGGGCGACCTAAAGGCGCGTATCGATTCGATGGGCACGCTCGTGCCGCGCGCCGTTGCCTATCGGATCGGCGTGTTTGGAATAATGGGCGCCGATGACGCGTTTATGGTCCCGCCCGACCTCGCTCGACGGTTGGGTGAACCCGACGACTTTCGGCCGCTGGTCGTCGGAGAGCAGGTCCGTGATTTCCAAATCATTAGTGCCGACCCAACGTTCTTTCCATACGGCAACAGTCATGTCCTGCTATCCCTCGATGCGTTTCCAGCGTCATCGCGGAGGTTGTGGAGTGTGCGTTGCGAACTCGGTAATCGAGCGACGTTCTCGGGTCAGACATATTTTGCAGAAGGGCGACCATACTACGAATGGCACCAACTGCCCAAAGATGTTGGGGCGCATGTATGGTCTATAACATTTGCGTATGTAGCTACGCATAATCATTTTGTGTTGGATCGGGGTGGGAAAGCATTCGGACGGACGGCGCCAGTGATTAAGTTGCCGGCTTCGGCGACCGAGGAGGATCACTTCAACCTCCTCGCGATCCTCAACACCAGTACCGCATGCTTCTGGCTCAAGCAGGTCAGCCATAACAAGGGTCGACCGGGGGCCGAGCTGGCCGGTGCGGACGAGCCGTGGGAGCACCGCTACGAGTTCACCAGCACGAAGGTGCAGGAGTTTCCTTTGCCGGCCATGCCTCTGGCTGAACGTGGCCGGGTACTCGATGCACTTGGCGGCGCCCTCTCAGCAACCGCCCCGGTCGAAGCGCTAGACGTAACATCCGCCCGGATGGCGAACGCCCTAGCGGAAGCCGAGGTCCGGTGGAACGAACTGCGCGGACAACTCGTGTTCGAGCAGGAGGAACTCGACTGGGCGTCCTACCAGGCGTACGGCCTCACAGACGAAGACTTCACGTATGGCGATGCAGACGTCAATTCTGTCGGTCCCTCCGAGCGTGCCTTCGCGATCGCGCTCGCTCGAGATGTCGACGCCGGACGCACGTCGACGACGTGGTTCACGCACCACAACCACAAGTTCGCTCCAACTGGCGAGATCCCGACAAAGTGGCCCAGCTCGTACCGCGCACTTATTGAGCGGCGGCTCGTCGAGATCGAGTCCAACCCAAACATCAGGCTTCTCGAGCGGCCGGAGTACAAACGTCGGTGGGCGACGCGCGGGTGGGACGCGCTGGAGAAGGACGCCGTGACAGCGGCGGTGCTTGACCGGCTTGAGAATGCGGAGCACTGGCGCGATGCGTCGGGTCCCGTGACTCGGTCGGTAGCTGAGCTGGCTGACCTGCTCCGTGACGACCGGATGCTCATCGAGCTGTTGGAGCGCCTAGCAGGCGGCGTTGACGTGGACGTCGTGCCGGCATTGGAACGTTTGATCGCTGAGGAGGCGGTGCCGTACCTCGCGGCGCTGCGCTACAAAGCGTCGGGAGTGGAGAAGTTCCGCGAGTGGCAGCACGCGTGGGAGCTTCAGCGGGAGGAGGACCGGATCGAATCCGGTGGTCCGGGGACCAAACCGACGATCGCGGTCCCGCCGAAGTACGGTCAGTTCGACTTCCTCAAGCCTGCCTACTGGAAGGCGCGCGGCAAGCTGGACGTGCCCAAGGAGCGCTTCATTGCGTATCACCGTGTGACCCGCACCGGCGAGGGCTCAACAGTGCTCGGCTGGGCAGGCTGGAACTACGCGGAGCAGGGCTTGGCACTCGCGCGGCTCGTCGGCGATGTCAAGGCGGCAGGCGCGATGGAGGAAACGGTGATCCCGCTGCTAGCAGGCCTGACCGAGGTTGAGCCGTGGGTCGCGCAGTGGCACAACGAGATCGACCCCGCGTTCGGCACGAGCCCGGCCGCAGCGGTCAGTGGCTTCCTTGACGGAGAGCTGCACGAGTACGGCGTCACCCGTGATGGCGTGACCGCTTGGACCCCACGGGCGGCCACCCGTGGCCGCCCCCGGAAGGACGCTTGATGAGCCAGACCATCCCGCTACGTGACGTCATCGGCACGCACGTCACCGCCGCCGTTTCCCCGGCGCCCGTTGCGTTTGGAGCTCACGCGTGATCGTCTCGAGTGCCCTGCTGAAAGACCTGCGAGGCCAGCTCAAGCTGGTGGAGGCCGACCTGCGCAAGCAAGCGGAAGATGCCGAGGTCGCGTGGTCGGGCGAGCTCCGCGAGCAGTTCGACTACGCGACCGCCGCAGGCCGCACGGGCCTGACCTGGTCGGCGTGGCGCGACGGCGAGATCTCCCAGGCAGCGGTGGCGTGGCTGATCGCGGCGACGTTCATCCGCTTCTGCGAGGACAACGACTTGCTCGAGGGAGCGGTCGCCGACGGGCAGATTCCCGCGCCGTGGATCGCCGGTCCTACAGGCACGCCGACCGGCTCACGTGTCGCGCGCGCCGTCGAGCACCAGACCGGCTACTTCACCGATCACCCTGCTCGCAACGATCGGCATTGGTGGCGGGAAGCCTTCTCGGTGCTGGCAAACCTGCCGGCGGGCAAGTCGCTGGTCGACCCGGCCCACAACCCGGTGTGGCGCGCCGACATCTCCCCGGAGGCCGCGCGCGGACTGCTTGAGTTCTTCCGGCGGACCGACGAGGCAGGAGCGCTCAACCACGACTTCACGGACGCAGACTTGGACACGCGCTTCCTGGGGGACCTCTACCAGGACCTGTCCGAGTACGCGAAGAAGACGTTCGCCCTGTTGCAGACGCCGGTGTTCGTCGAGGAGTTCATCCTGGACCGCACCCTCGAACCGGCCATCGCCGAGTTCGGGCTCAAGGACTTCAAGATGATCGACCCGACCTGCGGCTCGGGCCACTTTTTGCTCGGCGCCTTCGACCGCCTCCTCGCGCATTGGACCGACGAGGCCCCGGCTCTCGATCGCCGAGAACGTGTTCAGCGGGCTCTCGATTCTGTCCATGGTGTTGACCTCAACCCGTTTGCGGTTGCGATCGCTCGGTTTCGGCTGACGGTCAGCGCGCTCCGAGCGTCCGGCGAACGATCGTTCGTTGGCGCACCGGCTTACGGATTCCGCCTGGCAATCGGTGATTCGCTGTTGGGCGAGCAGGGAACTCAAGGGGATCTGCTCGCTAGCGAGGACGCATTTGCTTATGCCACGGAGGATCTGGGCGACTATAAAGGAATCCTGACGCCTGGTCAGTATCACGCGGTGGTAGGCAATCCGCCCTACATTACGCCGAAGGACAAGGCGCTCGCGGATCGGTATCGACTTGCATACCCCACTTGTCACAGACAGTACGCGCTATCGGTGCCGTTCATGGAGCTCTTCTTCCGCCTGGCTGCCCGAGAAGACCCGATCCGATCGGCGGGGTACGTCGGTCAAATCACCGCGAACTCGTTCATGAAGCGCGAGTTTGGACGGAAGCTGATCGAAGAGTTTCTCTCCGGTCGAGATTTTAGCAATCCGGTTGATCTGGAGCTCGTGGCAGACACGTCAGGCGCGTATATTCCTGGACATGGAACTCCGACGGTCATCCTTGTGGGACGCAGACGGCGACCCGTTTCTGGTTCAATCAAGACTGTGATGGGCATTCGTGGTGAGCCTGGACAGCCGACCGAACCTGCGCGAGGACTGGTCTGGTCAGAACTGGTGGCGAACGTGCAATCGGATCACTTCGAAGGCAAGTTCGTGACGGTTGCGGCCACTCCGCGTGATCAATTCGCACGGCATCCTTGGTCGCTATCTGGGGGCGGAGCCGGAGCGCTCAAGGAGGCGATTGATCGTCGGCCTGACCAGTTGGGTGCGCGGGTCGATCGCATAGGGTTCTTCGGTGACTCACACGCAGACGAGGCATTCTTCGCCGACAGATTGCCCGCCCAATTGGGCATTCAGAAGGAGGTTCGCCGGGCAACCCGAGGTGAACTGGTTCGCGACTACTCTGCGGAGTTCTCAGAGTCCGCGATCTTTCCGTACGACGAGTTTCACGAACTGCTAAGTGCGGAATTGCTGTCGGATGCAGTGAATCGCTTGCTGTGGCAGCGTCGAACAACACTGTGGTCGCGTCGGGTCTTTTCGGGGCAAACCTATCGGGAGGCTGGAAAGGCGTTCTACGAATGGCACCAGCTTCCGCAAGCAGGCGCAAGTCGATCCATCACGTTTGCGTTTGTGGCTACACATAATCATTTTGTGTTGGATCGTGGTGGTAAGGTTTTTAATCGGTCGGCACCCGTGATCAAGTTGCCGGCTTTGGCGACGGAGGAGGATCACCTCAACCTCCTCGCGATCCTCAACACCAGCACCGCATGCTTCTGGCTCAAGCAGGTATCCCACAGTAAGGGAAGTCAATCCGGAACCGGTGGGTTCATGCACGACGAGTGGGAGGAGTTCTACGAATTCACAGGCACCAAGCTTGAAAGATTTCCCCTGCCTGTTACTAATCTCATGGCATTTGGTAAGAAATTGGATGACCTGGCCCGAGCGCTTGATGATGGAGAACCCGATGCGCTCTTGGCTCGAAATACTGCATCCTCACAAGTCGGGATGCTCGATGAGAGTCGTCGTAGTTGGTTGGCCGTACTCGAGGAGATGGTCTTTCAACAGGAAGAGCTCGATTGGGCCGCCTACAGCGCCTTCGGACTCGTCGACGGCAACCTGACCTATGCCGGTGCGGGGCTCGCAGGCCTTGCACTTGGCGAGCGCGCATTCGAGATCCAACTTGCCCGACGGAACGAGTCTGGCGCGGACGAGTCCACTTGGTTCGTCCGCCACGGAAGCACTCCGATCACCGGCCTCCCCACTTCTTGGCCAGCGGACTACCGCGACGTTGTCGAGAGGCGCTTGGCGCTGATCGCGTCGGACCCGTTCATCGGCTTGCTCGAGCGGCCCGAGTACAAGCGACGGTGGGCGACGCGCGGTTGGGACACGCTTGAGAAGGATGCCGTGACCGCGGCGGTGCTCGACCGGCTCGAGCAGGCGGAGCTGTGGCGCGATGCGTCGGGTCCCGTGACACGGTCGGTCGCCGAGCTGGCTGACCTGCTCCGCGACGACCAGGTGCTTATCGATCTTCTGGAGCGCCTCGTGGGCGGTGCGGAGGTCGACGTCGTCCCTGCGTTGGAGCGGCTGATCGCGGAGGAGGCCGTTCCCTACCTTGCCGCGCTGCGCTACAAGCCGTCCGGGGTGGAGAAGTTCCGCGAGTGGCAGCACGTCTGGGACCTCCAGCGTGAGGAGGACCGCATCGATGTCGGTGGTCCAGGGACAAAGCCGACGATCGCAGTTCCGCCCAAGTTCGGTCAGGTCGATTTCGTCAGGACCGCCTACTGGAAGGCGCGCGGCAAGCTCGACGTGCCGAAGGAGCGGTTCATCGTGTACCCACGCGTGACGCGGACCGGCGAAGGTTCGACGGTGCTCGGGTGGGCGGGCTGGAACTACGCGGAGCAGGGATTGGCTCTCGCGCGCCTCGTCGGTGATGCCAAGGCTGCAGGCGCAACCCACGACACGGTGATCCCGTTGCTCGCGGGTCTTGCCGAGGTCGAGCCGTGGGTCGCGCAGTGGCACCACGAGATCGACCCGGCGTTCGGCACGAGCCCGGCCGCAGCAGTCAGCGGCTTCCTCGACGGAGAGCTGCACGAGTACGGCGTCACCCGCGATGGCGTGACGGCATGGACCCCACCGGCGGTCACCCGTGGCCGCCCCCGGAAGGACGCCTGATGAGCCAGACCACCCCGCTGCGGGATGTCCTTGACATCCCCACGCACGTCGCGGCGGCCGACTTTGTCCTCCAGCTGCACGCCGGCGTCGAGGCTGCCGACCGGACGCTGGGGGAGTACATCGTCACGGATGCGATCGCGAAGTCGTTCGACTCGGCGTTGGGACTGGTCGGGAGCGCGGTCAATTCGGGAGCGCCCAAGGGTGCGTTCGTCCATGGCTCGTTCGGGTCCGGCAAGTCGCACTTCATGGCGGTGCTCCATCTCCTGCTGACGGGGAACGCGACGGCGCGGGCCCTGCCTCGTCTCCAGGAAGTCGTCGCCAAGCACGAAGCGACCCTGACCAAGCGGTACCTCGCTGTCGACTACCACCTGCTGGGGAAGAAGTCGCTGGAGGAAGCGTTGTTCGGCGGGTACCTCGCCGAGGTGAAACGTCGCCACCCGGATAAGGCCCTGCCGGTTCTGCACAAGTCCGACTCGTTGCTGGCGGATGCGCGCGGCCTGCGTGCCGACTTCGGGGACGGGGCCTTCTTCACACGACTGAATGAGGGTGTGGCCGCCCCGGCCGGCGGAGGGTTCGGATCGAGGGTTGCCGCCGGAGGCGCCTGGACCCCTGAGTCCTTTGATGCAGCAGCCGCTGCAGGGCCCACCGACAAGCAGCGACTGGCACTCGTCTCCAAGCTGCGGGAGACGTTCTTCACCGCATCGGTCGACAGCGGTGAATGGCTGGAGATCTCCGACGGACTGCAGGCGATGACGGATCACACCCGCTCGCTCGGGTACGACGGTCTCGTCCTCTTTCTCGACGAGCTCGTCCTCTGGTTGGCCCAGCGGCTTGCGGATCCGACGTTCATCGCCACCGAGGTGGGCAAGGTCTCCAAGCTCGTCGAGACGGAGTCCGCGTCACTTGCCGTGCCGATCATCTCGTTCGTCGCGCGTCAGCGTGACCTGAAGGACTTCATTGGCGACGCTGGTGTGGGTGCCGAGAAGCAGGGCATCGCCCAGAATTTCGGCTTCTTCGAGGGCCGCTTCGACTCCATCACGCTCGCCGCGGCGGACCTGCCGAAGATCGTCCACCAGCGGATCCTGCAGCCGACGAGCGAGCATGCAGCGGGCGAGCTCCGCTCGGCGCTCGGGCAGATCAAGGCGAACCGCGCGGCCTGGTCGGCGTTGCTGACGGATGACGCGAACGCCGACGAGCGCGCGTTCGAGCTCGTGTACCCATTTTCGCCCGCCCTCATCGATGCGCTGGTTGCACTCTCGTCCCTGCTGCAGCGCGAGCGCACGGCGCTCAAGGTGCTCTCCGAGCTGCTGTGCCGGGGACGCGATGAGCTCGTGGTGACCGACGTGATCCCTGTCGGCGACCTGTTCGACATCGTCGTCCTCGAGCAGAAGGCGCTTGCGTCCGAGATGGAGCAGCGGTTCGAGGTGGCCCGTCGGTTCTACCGCGACCGGCTGCGTCCGCACCTGCTGGCCGAGCACGGGCTGACCGAGGAGGCCGCCGCGGACCTGCCGCGCACGCACCCGTTCCGCAACCATGACCGGCTCGCCAAGACGCTGCTCGTCGCGGAGATCGTCCCGGAGGCCAGTTCCCTGAAGAACCTGACCGCAGGGCGCCTCGCGGCGCTGAACTTCGGGTCGGTCCGTGCGATGCTCCCCGGCCAGGAGGCGACTCAGGTCCTGCAGATGGTCAAGGGTTGGTCGAGCCACTTCGGCGAGATCCGCGTCGGCACCGGCCAGGACCCGATCATCACGCTGACCTTGTCGGGCGTGGACTACGAGTCGGTCGTCGAGCGCGTCGCCGCCGAGGACAAGGCGGAGACCCGGCGGCGCCTCATCCGGGACATCCTGGGCACGGCGCTCGACCTCCCCGCACAAGAAGGCCTGCTGACCGATCGGCTGTACCACCACGTCTGGCGCGGATCGCGGCGTGACGTGGAGGTCATGTTCGCCAACGTCCGCGACTCGAACGTGCGAGATGACCAGCTGCGCGCGAACGCAGGCCGCTGGAAGCTCGTCATCGACTACCCGTTCGACGAGGCGGACTTCTTCCCCTCCGACGACTTCGCACGCCTCGACCGGCTCAAGTCCGAGGGGCTCGAGTCGGACACCGTTGCCTGGATCCCGTACTTCTTCACCGCGGAGCGGATGAACGCCGTTGGCCGGCTGGTCCTGCTGGAGTACCTCCTCACCGGCGACCGGTTCGACCAGAACGCAGATCACCTCGCGGTCCTGGAACGCCCACAGGCGCGACGCACACTCGAGACGCAGCGTGAGTCCCTCCGAGCGGACCTCGGGGAGGCGCTCCTGCAGGCGTATGGCATTCACGCGCCCCGAGAGTCCGACGTCGACGCGGGTAAGTCGGAACACCGCATCTTTGCGACGCTGCGCGCGGGGCTGCAGATCAGTAAGCCCAACGCCGCGACGTTGCGCGAGGGCCTCGCCAAGGTGCTCGACGAGGCGTATGCCGACCAGTACCCCATGCACCCACGCTTCGAGCCCAGCGCGTCCGAGGTCAAGCGGAGCGAGGTCACTACCGTTCTCGCCGCAGTCCGGCAGGCCATCTCCACGCCAGCCGGCCGTCTCGACGCGCTCGACCGCCCTCGTGCGCAGGTGCTTCGTCGCGTGACCATGCCCCTCGGACTGGGCGAGGCGCACGAGAATGTCTTCGCCATCTCGCAGGCGACGTTCCGCTGGTGGGGAGAGATCACGCAGTCCGTGGCGACTGCCGCCGCAGTGAACGGCGCGATCCGTGTCGGCGATATTCGGTCCGGGCTGTCGGGCTTCGGCATGGCACGCGACGTCGAAGATCTGCTCATCCTGACGTGGGCGGCTCTCGACGACCGGGAATACCGGCGGCACGGGGGTCGGTTGCCCGAGCCCGCCATCGGGGCACTTCCCGACGATGTCGAGATGTCCTCGCCGACCTTGCCGGACGAGGGGGAGTGGGCGGCGGCAGTCGCCCGCGCGGCGTCGCTCTTCGGAATCTCGGGCGAGCACCGCCGGTCGGCTCCCGCTGTGCAGCGGCTGGCCGCCAAAATCCGCGAAACGGCACGAGGTTTCGCTGCCCCCAACGAGCAACTCGTCGACGCACTGCTCCGACACGGGCCCGAGCTCGGCATCGACGTTGCCGGAGCGAACGCTCGCTTACAGACCGCCGAACGCGGGCGCGACCTTATCGTCGTGCTTAGTTCTCACGGTGACGACACGGACTTGCTCGTTGCTCTCGCTCGCGCGGACGTGCCGACCGAGGTCCAGCCGTTGGCGAAGTCGATGGCCTCCGCAGGTGAGGTGGCGAAAGCCATCTCCGGCGTCCGTTGGGACCAGGTTCGCGCTGCCACCAAGTTGCTTGGTGGCGGCGAGATTCTCGACCGCGTGCACGGTGCGGCCCGGGCGGAGGAACTGCACGCGCCGCTCGCACCGGCACTGCTGGCTGCGGGCGCGGACGCGGACTCTCTTGTCCTCGCGGAACTGGAGCAGGTTCGTCGCGAACGCGAGGAGCGGGAACGGCTCGAACATGAGCGGCTCGAACGTGAGCGGCTCGAAAATGAGCGGCTCGAACGGGAGCGCCTGGCTCGCGAGGCAGAAGAGCGCCATCGGCGGGAGCAGGGCGGATCGGGGGAATCCCATCGACCAATCACCGATCCCGATCACGTTGACCTCGTCGTCGAGGGCGCAGGGTCGGTGGATATTGACCGCGTGCGACGCGGCGTTGCGCAGTTTGCACAAGACCACCCGGGCAAGACGATCCGGGTCACATGGAGCGTCGTGGAATGAGTGTGGACAGCAGTCGCCGGATTCGCCCTGCCGATGCGGGCTATGTCCGGCAACGAGCGGCCGCGTTGGTCGAGCGCGCGTCCGAGCGAGTCGAGATTCTTCGCGCCGCTCCCGTGTGGGACGGGCCTGAAGCCCTCGTCGAGGCGGGATTCACTGTCCGTGTGCGAGCTTGCGTCTCAGCGTTGGCGGTGCTGGATGCGTACGAGCAGCTCGGTGCGGAGGACTACCTCGTCGTGCTGACGGACCGGGACGCCCATGATCTTGGCGACACGATCCTGCTTCGGGCGCGAGGTCACCGACCGCACGTCATCGATCCGTGGTCGGCGGTCCCCGAGATGTTCGGCGCACGAACCGCTGATCGGGACCTTCGTGCGCGGGGCTCATGGGTGCCCGAGGCCCTGCTCAGCCAGCGGCCGTCCCCTGGATGGCCGGCGGCTCCGGCCGGGACAGTGACCGAGGCCCACGCCCTGAGCAATCTGCTCTCCCACGTGTTGGGCATGCGGTTGCCGACGACCCTCGACGAGGGGAGCTTGCTCCTGCGGCTCGACACCCCCGAGGGGCGGCTGGCGTGGCAGTCGACGTCGCCCACGCTCCGCGATGGGCTCGCGGGCTGGGCCGGCGACGGCCTCGGCGCTGCGGCCGAGCTCGCTCTGCGCATCGCCGCGGCCCAGCAGGTTTCGGTCTGCGGGGTAGGCCTCGCGCTCGACGTCGTCTGGCCGCGTCCTGAAGATCACGCGGTGGTGACGGAGGACCAGAAGGCGGCGCGCATTCGCGCGGAGGCGAAGATTCACCCTGCCGCCAACGGGATCAGGTCGCGCGCCCTAGCCGATGCGGCCAGGTTGATCGCCACCCGCCACGAAGACTCCGGCGATGCGGCGTTGGGTGTCGCGCTCGACGCAGCGGAAGCCGTCCTCGGCGACCTTCAATGGGCCGACGGTGCCGAACGAAGTGACTGGTTGGCCACCGGGCTCCGAGCGCGGCTGCGGCATCTGACCGAGCACATCCGCGCCAATCTTTTGATGAACCCGGCCGGGGCTGGTCCCGAGAGCCAGTTGGCAGAGCTGCTCGAACACCGGCTCGCGCGCAGGAATGCGCGGGAGATCGTCGCCGCGCAGATGGCCGTGCGGCTGGTTCGGTGGCTTGGCTCACCGGACGGCGCCGGGCGCCCGCCGGCCGGCTCCCTGACAGAGGCGCTCCACATCCAGGTCGACGATGGCGCGTGGGTTGATCATGCCCTCGCCGCCGTGCACACGGGCTCGGCATTCCCCGAGGTCGCGCTGGTCTACGGAGAACTCGTTACGCGTGTTCGCGGGCAGCGACGCGAGCGTGACGCGATGGCGGCGGCCCTGCTCGCTCGTGCAACGGCCGATGACCAACCCCTCGACGACGTCGTTCCCCTCGAAGACCTGCGCCAGCGGGTCGTGGTTCCCGTGGCCAAGGCCACAGGCACGCTCGTTGTCGTCGTAGATGGAATGTCCGCGGCCGTCGCAACCGAGATCGTCGACTCGGGGCTCGCGCGGACGTGGACCGAGTTGCTCCCAGCCAACTCTGCACGCCGGGCCGTTGGGCTCGCCGTGCTGCCGAGCATGACCACGTACTCACGGACCTCGCTGTTCGCCGGTGCGTTGCAGACGGGCACGCAAGACGCCGAGAAGAAGCGGTGGCGCGACGATCTCGGTGCCGCGATCTTCCACAAGGAACAGCTGCAGACGGTGGCTGGCGCCATGCTCCCCGCGAGCCTGGTCGAGGCGCTCGAGGGACCGGACCGCGTCATCGGCGTCGTGCTGAACACCGTCGACGACGCGCTCAAGAGCGCCGACCCGGGCGGGACAGCATGGACCGACGAGACAGTCCGCTACCTGGCGCCGCTGCTCAACGCGGCGTACATCGCCGGCCGCACCGTCATCCTGACCTCCGACCACGGGCACGTGATCGAACGCGGCGGGGCGCTGCGCAACTACGCCGGCTCGGATGCACGCTGGCGTACCGCCGACTCCGTCGCGGCGGATGGCGAGGTGTTGGTGGCGGGACGCCGCGTTCTTACTCCCGGCGGTCGCGCGGTACTGGCGTGGGATGAGGACATCCGCTTCGGGAAGCGGTCCGCCGGTTACCACGGCGGGGCGAGCCTTGCCGAGATCACCGTGCCGATCATCGTTCTGGCCCCTACGCCCGATGCCGAGATCGCGGGATGGCGCGCGGGGCCACCGCAGATGCCGAGCTGGTGGAACGACCCAGTCATCGCTCGTCCGGATCCGTCGGTGGGTGGCAGGCGCGCTCTTCGAGCCGGCCCAGTGGTCGTGTCGGACCCGCCGGCCGCACGATCAAGCAAGTTGCGCCGGGACGCTGAGGATGCCGGGCAGGGAATGCTCGGCTTCGACGTTGCCGACCCTGTCACGCCCAAACCCGTTGATGCGGAGTCCGCGCTGGTGGACGCACTCCTACAGTCCCCGACTTACGCGGAGCAGCGTCGGCACAGCGGTCGCCACCCTCTCGACGACGGCGTCGTGCAAGCTTTCGTGCTCGGTGCGATTCGACGCGGTGGGCGAGCGCATCGATACACCCTTGCGGCAGAGGCAGGGGTGGCAACGCCGCTTGTGGCGGGGACGATCGTGAGTCTCCGTCGGCTCCTGAATGTGGACATGTACCCCGTCATCAAGGAGGACGAGGACGGAGTCACCCTCGTGCTCGACGCGGCGCTCCTCCGTCAGCAGTTCGACCTGGGATCCTGACGCCGTGGTCGTCATCAGCCCCCGTCGCCGTTCCGAAGTCATCGACGCACTCCGTCGTGGCACCGTGCCCCAACAGGGGCTTGACGTGCTTGCCGTCGGCCTGGAGAAGTTCGAATCCGCAATCGACGGCGAGCTCACGACCGTCGCCAACGGCGGCGGTCAGTTCAAGGCGGTTCGCGGCGAGTACGGCTCAGGCAAGACCTTCTTCACTCGCTGGCTCGTGGAGCGCGCTAAGCGTGAACGCTTTGCCGCCGCGGAGATTCAGATCTCCGAGACAGAGACCCCGCTGCACAAGCTCGAGACCGTGTATCGCCGCCTCGTCGAGAGCCTGTCGACTGCCGAGGCGCCTCCAAGTGCACTGCGGGACGTTGTCGACGGCTGGTTCCACGTCCTGACCGAGGACGTCATCGCGACCGGCACGGTGGACCCCTCTGATGCGACAGCACTCGAGCGCGCGACCGACGAGCTGATGGAACTGCGTCTCGCCGGCGTCAGTCGCACTGCACCCGCGTTTGCCACAGTGCTCCGTGGCTATCGACGTGCTCGGGCCGAGGGGGACGCGGTTCAGGCAGAGGGTTTGTTGGCGTGGTTGGGCGGTCAACCGCACGTCGCGGCATCGGTGCGACGTGCCGCGGGAGTGCGCGGGGAGCTGGACCATTTCGGCGCACTCGGATTCCTTCAGGGGCTGCTGACGGTCCTGCGGGACTCCGACTACCGAGGTCTGGTCGTCGTGCTGGACGAGGTCGAGACCTTGCAGCGAGTGCGCTCCGACGTCCGCGAGAAGTCGCTGAACGCGTTGCGCCAGCTCATCGACGAAGTCGACGGTGGCCGGTTCCCCGGCCTCTATCTGGTGATGACCGGGACGCCTGCGTTCTTCGATGGACAGCAGGGCGTGCAGCGCCTCGCTCCTCTGGCGCAGCGGCTTGCCGTGGACTTCGACACCGATGCGCGGTTCGACAACCCGCGGGCTGTCCAGATTCGGCTTCCCGGCTTCACGCCCGACTCGTTGCGGTCGCTCGGCATGCGGGTGCGCGACATCTACGCCGCGGGCGCAACGTCGCCCGACCGGATCGAGACGGTGGTCGACGACCGGTACATCGAGCTGCTCGCAGGTGCGGTTGCGGGGGAGCTCGGCGGCCGCGTCGGTGTCGCCCCCAGACTGTTCCTCAAGAAGCTGGTAGGCGATGTGCTCGACCGGGTCGATCAGTTCGCCGACTTCGACCCTCGCCAGCACTACAAGCTCACCATCTCGGGCTCCGAGCTGACCGAGACCGAGCTCGAAGCGAGCCACCTGGGCGATGCGCGCGCGGCGATCCGCACCGCACCTGCGAGCGTCGACGACATCGACCTCGATCTGTGAGCTCCGCGTGAGCGAGACGGGGCTGGACTCGGCGCTCGAGTACCACATCGTCAACACCCTCGGGTGGCCCGCCCTGCGCCCTTTGCAGCGGGCAGCGGTGCGGCCGGTGCTCTCGGGGGCCGACACGCTGCTCGTCGCTCCGACAGCGGGAGGCAAGACCGAAGCGGCAATGTTTCCCCTGCTCAGCAGGATGATCGCCGAAGAGTGGACGGGCACCTCGATCATCTATGTGACACCCCTGCGTGCCCTCCTCAACAATCTGCACCCACGCCTCGAGGCGTACGCCGGGTGGCTCGGCCGAACAGTCGGACTCTGGCACGGTGACGTCGGTGACGGCGCCCGGCGCAAGATCCGATCGGAGCGGCCCGACATCTTGTTGACCACGCCGGAGTCCCTCGAGGCGATGCTGGTCTCCCGGCGCACCGACCACCGGATCATGTTCGCGAACGTTCGCGCTGTCGTCGTAGACGAGCTCCACGCATTCGCGGGTGCGGACCGCGGATGGCACCTGCTCGCGGTCCT
The DNA here is from genome assembly GCF_013359775.1 of Cellulomonas humilata. GTDB lineage: Bacteria > Actinomycetota > Actinomycetes > Actinomycetales > Cellulomonadaceae > Cellulomonas > Cellulomonas humilata. The sequence goes on from NZ_JABMCI010000067.1 coordinate 205,371, forward strand.
CGAACGCATCCAGCGCATCGCGAATGCACCGCTGCAGCGCATCGGGCTTTCCGCCACCGTGGGCAACCCTGCCGACATGATCACGTGGCTGCGGGGGAGCAGTGAGTCGTCTGCATCGCGGCCACCGGGAGTGTTCGTCGACATCCCACCTGCTGCAGACGCGCCCGCCGCCCAGATCACGCTCGACTACGTCGGCTCGCTGACCAACGCAGCCGTGCTGCTCTCGCAGATGTTCCGCGGCGAGAAGCGTCTCGTCTTCTGCGAAGCGCGCGCTCAGGCCGAGGAGCTGGCGTTCGAGCTCCGGGAGCGTGGAGTCACCACGTACGTCTCGCACTCATCGCTCTCGGTCGACGAACGACGGCTTAGCGAGCGGGCCTTTGCCGACGCGCACGACTGCGTCATCGTCGCGACCTCCACCCTCGAGCTCGGCATCGACATCGGCGACCTCGACCGCGTGATCCAGATCGACGCACCCCGAACTGTCGCATCGCTGCTGCAGCGCCTTGGGCGTACCGGTCGACGTCCAGGGTCGGTGCGCAACATGCTCGTCGTCGCCACGAGCAGTGACGCTTTGCTTCGTGCTGCCGGGCTCCTGCTTCTCTGGGGACGGGGGTACGTCGAGCCGGTCGAGCCGCCGCCGTCCCCAAGGCATCTGGCAGCACAGCAGTTCCTTGCGCTCGCGCTCCAAGAAGGGCGGTTCGGCCCGAGCACGTGGCGGCGATGGTGGGGTGACAGTGAGGTCATGGCCGACGGCGACGTCGTGCTGGACTACCTGCGCGCCGAAGAGTTCTTGGTCGAGGACGAAGGCATCTGCTTCATGGGTCCGCGCGCGGAGAGGGAGTTCGGGCGGCGGCACTTCATGGATCTGCTCGCGACGTTCACGGCCGACCTGGAGCTGCGAGTTCTTGCCGGAACGAAGGAGATCGGCTTCGTCTCGCCGCTTTCGGTCGGGAGCCATGCCCCGGGCGCCGAGTCGCGACTGCTCTTGTCCGGGTACGCATGGTTTATCGAGCACGTCGACTGGGAGAAGCACACAGTTTTCGTCCGGCCGGAGCCGGAGAAGGGGGTCTCGCGGTGGTCGGGCGGAGCAGTGTCCGAGTCGTTTGCCTTGAGCCGAGCTCAACGCGACGTGCTGCTTGGCGCAGATCCCCGCGTCACGCTCTCCAAGAGGGCCGTGGACCGACTTGCGTCCGTGCGTGAGGAGGAGCTCTGGACCGTTGACCGCGGCGGGCTCGTGCTGGAGCGTCGCGGACCGCGGAGCCGGTTGTGGACCTGGGCGGGCCGGCGGGCGAACGAGACCATCGTCGGCGCACTCGGCATCGCCGCCGACGCCGCGTCGAACAACCCGTACATCGATATGCCGGCCGAGATCGGCCCCGCCGAGCTGCGGGCTGCGGACATCTCCACGGCGCTGCCGGTAATCAGCCCCGAGGCCATCGAGGGGTTGAAATTCTCAGCAGCACTGCCCGCGGATCTCGCTCGTGCCACGCTCGCCGAGCGATTCGTCGATCGTCCCGGCGCCCTCGACGTTGTCCGTTCGTCGATCGTCGTCCTGTGACGCTCTACGCGGCGTCGACCCGGAACTGGTCGCGCAGCAGCGGCAGATCCAGGCGCACAGTCGTGCCGTCAGCGTCCAGCGCTAGCACGGTGTAGCCCTCGAGGTTCAAGAGCCGGCGCATCGCTGCGCAGGTCGGATCAAAGGAACGGCCTTCGAGTCCAGCGGCGGCAGCGAGCTCACGCGAAGACGCACGGCCATCGCCCGCGGCGAGCTGAGCGACGACCGCGTGGACGAGTCCGATCCGAAGGGCGTGGCGGCCGGATTTCACGTGCTGTTCGCGGAAGGTCGGGCTCTCGACCAGAGCCGAAGCCAGGGCCGCCTCGGGGCCGCTCGGATCGATGGCGCGCGGCTGGAGCGCTGGCTGGGTGCGGCGTTCAGCAAGCGTCGGTCGATCGGCGACTCGCGACAGCGGAGCGGCTGTGGGCCGTGTGCGTCCCACGCTCGGAATCGTTGGGTCCGGTAGCAGGCCCCAGTCACCGTTGTCGATCCGGAGGGTCAGCTCGCCCGCCGCCGCTGCCATCGCCACTGGATCCTCGAGGAACTCCTCCAACACGACCCGATCAAGACGGCCGCCTTTCGTCGCCTTGCCCTGGTAGTGAGGGAGCTGGGTCATGAGGTCTGCCGTCTTGCGGGAGACGCCGTTGATGTTCCGGAAGTTGGCTGGACGCCCTTCCGTCGGATGGACGAACGGCACCTGCAGTCGGCGCGAGAGCTCCGCGACGCGTGGATCGGACGGTCGCAGTTCCCACCAGTCGTTCTGGCGGACGAGATCACACGCCAGGATCAGCTCCTCGCGGCTCCAGTTGATCTGCACGTACCCATTCTCCGCGATGCTCACCTAGGTCCGATGTGCCGGTGGAGGTACGCGCGAAGTGCTGGATCGCACGCGTACACATACGTCCCCTGCATGCCTCGGGTCAGGAGGACTCGGTAGATGTTGACGATGAACTCGAGCAGGTCATCGTCGGAGTAGACCCGACCGAGCCGCGGGTTGTTCTCCTTGCCCTTGCGATCGCGGTAGTGATGGCGATGGACTACGAGCCGCCCACTGGCCATGTCGTAGGCGAGCTCGGGGCCGATGATGACGCCGGCGTAGTTCAGGTCGTAGCCCTGGACCGTGTGGATCGACCCGACCTCGTTGAGCGAGCCGGACGAATTGATCCAGTCCTTGTCGGTGCTGTTCCAGCGCAGCCTGCAGCCGTCGAGCTCGATGTCGAACGCGTCACTGTCCTTCTTGCTCCTCCATTCCCAGGCGTACCCCGCTACGAGACGCGCAAGGCCGATGTCGTGGTCCCGGGAGACGATCGCGCTCTGCATGTCGCCGAGGTCGTCGAAGACACGCAGGTCGTAGCCCTCGTATGCCCGGCGATCGGGCGCGAGCTGCGCCGGAGCAGGATGGAGGAGCTGTCGCACGAACTCCACGTAGTCGGCTCCAGCCTTGACGCGCATCTGCGTCCTCAAGGTGTACAGCCTGTCCGTCTGCCGTGCGGATCGAGCAAGTTGACCCAGGGTTTCGTTAGGCAGGTCTGCCGGACGGATTCGTTGCTCGGCGTCGACGAGAAAGATCTGGTGACTGCTCTGTGCGCGGATCCAGTCCAGCTGAGTCTTTGCGTTGTCGTCCGCCCCGAACAGGCGCTCGTTGATCTCGCCGAACTTCTTGTTCTGCGCTGCCGAGGGCTGGTTCGCGCGTTGATTTAGCCGGTGGGTCTCGTCGACGATCAGCAGGTCGAACTTGTCTCCGCCGCCGACTTGGGATGGGGAGAGCACCATGCTCTTGTCGAGTCCCGGAGTGCGGTGGAACACCCGCTGGATCGAGGTGCGCAGGGACTGCTGCGGCACGACGAGGCCCATGCGGAAGCCTGCGAGCAGCTCCCTATGGCCCTCAGCGAAGTAGTCGGCAAACATCCAGTCCCGATCGAGCACGTCCGCGGGTGCGGTCGAGGCGATGTCGGTGAGCAGCTTCATCAGGTAGATCGCGACGATTGTCTTTCCGGTGCCTGGCTGCCCCTGGATCACCATCGTGCTAGGCGCGCTAGCCTCGAGATCCGCAAACAAGCCCTCGAGGATGTCGTCTACGGCGACGGCCTGGTCTTCCGTCAACGCCTTGAACGGTGACAGCTTGAATAAATCGCTGTTCTCGATCTCGGTGATCGTGCTCGAGAACAGGCCCTCGTGACGTAGCCGCTCGAAGATGTCCTTGAACCGCGTCCGGTAGGACTCGCGGTGAAAATAGTCTGCGTCGGTGATGCCGCCGTTGAGATTGAGGACGGCAAAGTTGCCGTCGCCGGAGAACCACCGGATCAGATGGGACTCGAGGTCGAGGCACACCGACTTGTTGAACTCGTCGTCGACCACGACTCGGACGTTGCGCATCCCGCTTTTCGAGCCTGAGTCGATGTGCTGCCGGATGCGCGTCCGGACGTTCAGCGTCTCGCCGACATACACGGACGACGTGGTTGGTGCCGATGTCGGGAGGCCGTCAATGACGTAGACGACGGGCCAGTTGGCGCCTCGGGGATCGGAAGCAGCCCAGGCGTCAAACGCGCGGGCGGTGAACTCGAGACGCTCAAGCTCAGAGCTGGTCATACTTCGTGCTTCGTCCGCGAGCCTTCTTGGCTGGGTACTTCGCTCGAGTTACGAGCAGCTTGTCGAGGATCAGGTGCCGCGAGTTCGTGCGAATCTGGTCAGGGTCGGCTTCAGCAACCCATTGGAAGCATTCGAGCAGCTCTCCCGCCTCGATCGCAATGCACTTTGTGAGATTCTCCGGAGTGTGGAATTGCGCCCAGTCTCGCTGCGCTACGAATGCGGCGGGCTCGGCTCGGACCTTCGGGTCGACCATTTGGGCACGCTAGCAGAGGCGTACGTCGCCACGGTGACGACGTCTCGCTCGTTCGATAGCTCGTGCCCGACGGCGCGCGGGCAACGACCGTGGCGGCGCGAACTGTGCTGGCGTCATGCGCTGCGATATCTGTCCGATCGGAGCTGGAGGCCGTCGCACGGGCGTCGAGCACGTACCGGGACGCCGTGCGGTTGCACTGGGCGATACCCCGGACGTCGCCCGCGAGGTGCCTTTGACTTCCGATTGAGAGGCCGTAGGTCAGAGCAAGCGCCAACGGGTGTCGGACGGGCTGACTAGCCTTGGCGACGATGACACTGACATCCCATGCAGCGACCGGCTCTCGTGCAATGCCATTGCTGTCTTGTCGCGGCTGTGCCGGGACCGGTCCCGCACGGGGGTGGCGTGGTGAGTGCTGAAGGGACGAATTCTGTGGCAAAGAGTGTCGACGATGTCGTCCCCGACCGCCCGACCTGGAACGGGGATCTGGCTGAACTCGAAGCGGCGCAACAGCCGGGCCTGACGGGTGCCGTCGCTGAAGCCGCAGCCTCCGGGCTCGCAGAATTGACCCGTTTGGACGCGATCGTCGCCGAGGCCGAGTCGCGCCTGCTGGACGCGTGGCTCGAGATATCGTCCCCCGGATCAGTCCTGTCCAAGGACGACGACGGGTTCTACGTCATTCTGGAGACCGTCGTAGCCGACCTGAGAGATCGGCTCGAAGACAGTCGTCGCGTGGCGTCGACATTCAACATCGCGTTCTTCGGCCGAACCGGAGCCGGTAAGAGCACCCTGCTATCGGCTCTCGGCAGGCTCGACGGACAGTTGGTCTCAGACGGCCGAAGTGACTTCACCACTGACGTCCAGCCGCTCGACTGGCACGGCTGCCGTCTCTTTGACACCCCCGGAATCAATGGGTGGGGCCGGACGCGCCCACGACGGGACCTCGAAGAGGCCGCCAGAGAAGCCGTCGAGGTCGCCGACATCGTGTTGCTCTGCTTCGACAGCCAGAGTCAACAGGCATCAGAATTCACCAAGGTCGCCGCATGGGTGCGCGCCTACCGGAAGCCGGTCATCGCCGTTCTCAACGTCCGCAACACGATGTGGCGCCACCCCGCCAGGGTCGCCGCCGCCGCTCAGCGCCAGGGGCTGTCCCGAACGGCACAACAGCACGCCGACAACATCACCAGCGAACTCGAAGCGATCGGTCTTCAGGATGTGCCAGTTGTGGCCATCCACTCGAAGCGCAGCCTGTTCGCCCGCGCCTCGACACCGTTCTTTGGCCCCGCGGCAACGGAGCTCGAGGCCGAGAGATCGACGTACGGACTCGCCTACCTGGACCGGATGTCTAACCTGCCGGTCCTCGAGCGATTGATCTCTGCGTGCGTTGTCGAGGGAGCTGCCGACCTCAGGCTCGCTGCGCTGCGTGAGGGCCTCCAGGCTGCACTGCTGGCCTGGGCGGACGAGATCGAGTTTCTCGCAAACCAACAGCAGCGTCGCGGGAAGACGATCGAAGGGGTCGTTGCAGAGGGTCTGAACATCCTCGGCTATCCCGATCCGAAGAGACGCCGAGCGCTCTTGCCGCACGACGATGGCGCCGACTTGGTGGAAAGGTTGGAGGCTGCGCGGGGCGAGCCATTCACGGCGCCTTCCTCGGGACGTTTGGAAAGCCACGTGAGGCATCTCCTCCGATCACACCTCTACCAGCATCGCGATCATTCGCACGGGGCAGCTGACGAGCTAATTCTTGACGCCTTCGACCGGCGCCGTCAGGTTTCCAAGGACGAGTTCGAGTCGAAGGTCTTCGATGTCGAGGAGGTCGCCAAGTCAATAGCAGCTGTAGGCAACCTTGCAGCGGACTTCCTCGTGGAGAATTTGGACATCGTGAGAATCGACGCGCGGATCGACCTGGACCTGATCGACCGCTCTCCGACCGCGATCAGGGGAAACACGGGCCTAGGGCGTCGCCGCGCTGCTGACGCGCTCAAGGCCGGCGGACTTCTCAGCAGCGGAACGGGGGCCGCCCTCGGAGTCGTGCTGTTGACGAACTTCTGGAACCCCGCCGGCTGGACCGCAGCCGCCATACTCGGCGGGCTGGGCATCGCGAGCGCCGTGCTCGGTTTCTTCGGCAAGCGCAGTCGAAGGAGCTCAGAGGAGCGTCGCGTCGAAACCCGCGCTCGCGCCTTGGCGGACGCACGGACCAGCGTCAACACGTTCTTCGATGAGTGCGAGGCCCAGCAGTTGGCCAAGATCATGGACGACGCTTGGGCGAGCGCCCGGAAGTCCTTGGCGGGTCAGCTTGCTGAGGCGCTTCATGTTCGCGCCGGCTGCCACAGGCTCGCGGCGGATGCGGTGTGGTTGCGTGAACAGGCAGCCAGTCAACCGCCGGTGCCGTCACCGGCCGACATCATCCTCTGCGCGTCCGGACGGGTGCTCGCGGACGCGTCTTCGAGCCTGCCCGTGCGAGCCTTGCTCCTTGGCGAGGACTGGCTTGACGACAGCAGCCACGGCGACCCATCGGAACAACTGTCCGAGGCAGATCGCGAGTTCCTCGCAGCGGTAGAGCAGGAGAACAGACATTCCTTCGCTTCCTACCTCGCGAGCACTTACCGGGAATTTGTAGAACCGGTCGAGAGCTGGTTGGACAGTCTCGCGTCATCCGCCTACCTGGACGAGACCGCCCAGACGGAGGTGCGGCGGGCCAGAGCACTTCTCGGCCAGCCACCGAGGGTCGTCCTCTTGGGTGACTACAGCTCCGGAAAGACAAGCCTCATCAAACGGTTACTGGCAGAAGCCGGGGTGGAGACCCCTCGAAACATGCAGGTCGACGCGCGTGCGGCCACGAGCACGCCGAGCCGCTACGCGTTCGGCCGCCTGGAGCTGGTCGATTCCCCCGGATTCCAGAGCGGGCACGATGAGCACGACGCCGCGGCGCTGGAGGCGTCCGACGTGTCGGCCATGACCGTCGTCGTGCTCCACGTCAACCTGCTGATCGGTGACACGTCTCGACTGGACCGGTTGCTCCTCGGCGACGAAACCAGCGTCGGCAAGGGTCGCCGCACGATCTTCGTGGTCGGCCGCATCGACGAGATTGGTGTCGATCCCATCGCCTCGCCCCGCGAGTTCGTCGTGCGCAGACGCCAGAAGGTGGACGAGTTGCTCAGCATCCTTGAATCCAAAGGCATGGGCATCGCGCGGGATCAGGTGCTCACGCTCGCTGCTGATCCGTACGGACTGGTTGCGGACAAGCCGGCGGTGACGGCAGCGGACTACGCCGCAGGCAATCGCATCTGGGATGGTGCAGGCGCGATGAGCGCGCCCCTCCTTAGCGCCGACGATCAGACGCTGTCCGGGATGGCCGCTGTGACGGCGATTGATCTCGGCCGGTCAGCCCTCCTGGCCGCACAACACCGAACCAAGTTGGAGATTGACGATCTGGAAGGCGCCCAGGCCGCGGGTGAGCGCTTCGAGCAACTCATGGAGACTTCGCTCGCGGAGCTCAGATTGTTGGAGCAGTCTGTCGAGCGGCGCGTGCGTGGAGCGATCGATGACCACGCCAACGAGGTCTTGGCTGAGGCGTTGGGCGCTGGTCCCGACGAGGTCGAGACCATGTCGAAGCGCTTGCAGTTCTGGTGGCAGGACCCTCGACTGGGTAGCGCGATCGCCGCGCTTGAGCCCGAGATCAGACGCAATCTCACCGATTGGTCGCGCCGTCACGCCTCCGAGTTCGAGCGTGAGGTTCGACGCATGATGTTCACGGTGGAGGCTGACGAATACGACGCGATGGGCAAGGACGCGAAGAACAGCGTCAAAGACGGGGTCCGCGTTGCGGGCGAGATCACAAAGCACACGGCGACGATGGTGAAGGCGGCAGGAACTCGCGACGCCGTCTACGCCATCGTCAAGTCATTCGGAGGCAAGTTCAAGCCGTGGGGGGCCGTCAAGCTCGGTACGAAGGTGGCCAAGGTTGGCGCCGTCCTGGGCGTGATAGCGGTCGGATTCGATATAGTCGAATGGGTGGTCGCTGCAAAGAAGGAAGACAATCGCGAGAGCGCGCGACTGGAGGCCGTGCGACATGTGCGCGCCACCCGAGAGATCGTCGCGAAGGATCTCTTGAGTCAACCAGATAGCCCGATCGAAGCATTGCAGGAATTGGGAGCCGGCATCACCGAGAGCCTGGGACGCCTCCAGATCGCCGCTGACGAGCGGCGAAGGTCAGCGCAGGAGGCCAGTCAGCGGCTCGATAGTGTGAGCACACTTCTTGACGCTGGCGACACGTTGTCCCACCGAGCCACAACCGAGGTAACCACGTGAGCACAGCACCCATCGCCGACCTGCGAGCCTGGATCAGCGAAGCGGCGGGAGCCGCCGCGCTCGACGTGCTCGATTCTCGATGGGCGGAGTTCCTGTCCTACGGGCAGCCGGTCGTCACGCTGTTCGGTGCCTACGACACCGGCAAGAGCTCGATCCTGCGCCGCCTCGTCGTCGACTCGGGCCAGCCGATCCCCGACTGGCTCACCGTCAGCGCTCGACACGAGACCTCTGTGTCCAGCCTCATTGAGGTGGACGGCTGCCTCGTCCGAGACACGCCCGGCTTGTCACCCGAAGGGCAGGACGCCCGATCGCTCAAGAACTCGGATGCCGCCCGAGCAAGTCTTGGGCTCACGGATGTGCTGCTCGTGACTCTCAACACGCAGCTACCCACCGGGGAACGTCCTGAGCTCCTCGCCACCTTGGCCGCCGGGTGGCCGGTCTCGTGCGTCTGGTTCTTGATCTCGCGAGCCGACGAGGGAACGGTTGATCCCGCAAGTGACCAGATCGGCTTTCAGGAGTGGGCGGAGAGAAAGCGACAGGAGCTACGTGAATCCTTAGCTCTTGACGCCGACAGCCCGATCCACGTCGTTGTTCCCGACTACGCGGGTCTCGGCGCGTTCGAGCCTCAGCCAGAGCCCGCGACATGGGACATCTCCCGGGCCTGGGACGGTATGGACACACTCAGCAACGCCCTCAGCCAGCTCTCGAACGACGAGCTCACGAGCTCCCGAGCTGCGGCGGAGCAGCGCTTCTGGAGCATCGCGGTCGGCCAGCGTCTAACGGGGCTGCGCGCTGAGCTTGCAGAGCTGACGATGTCCAGTGATGTCGCAACCTCCTCGCTTCGCAGGGCGACTGTCTATCTGAAGAGGGTGGACGCGCTGGTCGACGCTGCCAGGGTTTCGCTCGGCGGTGCCATCGATTCTGCGATCCGACGCACGCTCAATGGCCCCCAGATTGACGAGACCTCGATCCGGGAAGCGGTCGACCCAGTTCTGAGTGAGTGGTGGCACGAGCAGCAAGCCCAGCTCGCGCGCATCCGCCAAGACGCGATCCAGGCATTCGTCACGGAGCGCTCGGGGCGCGGTTGGGCCCAGCTCGAGTCCCTGTACTCGACCTTCGCCCGGCCGGACGAGGGCACCAGCCAACCAGGTCTGAGTTTTGCCCCACTCATCCAATCCCTGGGTAGAGAGGCTGCTGATGCCCTGAAGGCCATGGACAAAGTTCGCCGCGCTCAGGAAACCGCGAAGCGCCCGTCGCGGGCCGGCGAGGTCCTCGAATCGGCTCTCGATCTCGGCCACGCGGCAGACGTCGTCAACGCGGTGCTGCCATTTGTCACCGAGCTAGCTTCGCTGATAGAAGGCAAGGTCCAGTCGGAGGCTGAGAGGACACGCGAGCGCACTCGACGCCAACAAGTCGAGGCCGAGGTACGGCGCATCGTCACCGACGCGGCCGACAGGGCAATGCTCAGCCTTGAGCCCGACGTCGAAGCGCTTCGGCAGGAGATCAGCGAGCACGCGATCGGAGAGGACGCGGTGGCCGACCTGCAGAAGGCGTGCGACCTCGCCGACGACCTCGTCCGGCGCGGCTCGGCGCTCCTGTCATTCGAGGGGCAGAAGGCGGCCACGGCCGCGTCGTCTTGAGGTCTGCGCACAATTCAGGCAACGACCGTGGCGGCGCGAACTGTGCTGGGATGGACATGCGACGCCGTGCAAGGTCTTCCGAAAGGTGCCCATGTTCGACGTGACAACGACGGCATACGGCGTGCCCGCGCTGACTGCCCTGCGAACGATCGTCTCGCACCTGAAGCGTGACGACCCGATGGCCCCGGTCGTCGTCGTGTCACCCAGCCAGCTCGCGGGCACGGTTGCTCGCCGGCATCTCGCGCAGCACGGGTCGACGGCGACCGACGTCCCGGGGATCGCCGGGATCGAGGTCACGACCCTCGATCGGCTGGCCGAGCGGCTCGTTGCGCAGAGCCTCGCGCCGCGCCGGCCCGCGACCAGACCTGTTGTCGCAGCCGCGTGGAGGCGAGCCCTGCGCGACGACGCGGGCGTCTTTGCCGAGGTCGCGGACCATCCGGCGACGGTGCGTGCTCTGACGCGGGCGCACCGTGAGCTGCGGGACCTGTCCGACGACGAGCTGGAGGCCGCCGCGGCGGCGTCGAGTACGGCGCGGGACACGGTGCGGCTACATCGGGTGGTCACGCAGACCCTGGCGCGCGACTGGTACGACGTGCGCGATCTGCTCGACCGGGCTACCGAGCGCGTCACACAGACCGCGTCCGTCGTCGTCTACCTGCCGCAGGATCTGAGTGCGGCGCAGCGGCGGTTTCTCGAGGCGCTCGCGGGCGTGGGCGACGTGCACGTGCTGGTGGGGACCACGCATACCGAGCGGGCGGACGCGGGAGTTCGTTGGCTCCTCAACACGCACGACACGACGGGCAAGGTCGCGACCGCGACCCGCGTGCTCAACACCTCCGACTCCGACGACGAGGTCCGGGCGGTCGTCCGGGACGTAGTCGAGACCCTGAAAACCACCCCGGCTGAGCGGGTCGCGGTGCTGTACGCGAGCGCCAACCCGTATGGGCGGCTTCTGCACGAGCAGCTCCAGGCGGCACAGATCCGGGTGCAGGGGCCGGGGACGCGGCCCGTGGCGGAGCGGGCGATCGCCCGGGCGGTTCTCGGCATTCTGCACCTCGCCGACGGGGACGTGCCGCGCGCGGAGCTGTTCCGGGCGCTCGCGGATGCGCCCGTGCGCGACTACACCGGGCGGCGCGTCCCCGTGTCGCGGTGGGAGCGGACGTCGCGCGAGGCGGGAATCGTGCGCGGTGACGACTGGGACGGGCGCCTGGCGGCCTACGTCGCGAAGCAAACGGCCAAGGCGAACGTAGCGCCAGACGACGCCGACCAGCGGGCACGCCGGCGGGCCGAGGCGGGCGCCGAGCTGCGCGCATTCGTCGGGCGGTTGCGCGACGAGCTCGCCGCCGCCGACCGCACGACCTCGTGGGCGGAGCTGTCGGCGTGGTGTCTGGAGCTGGTGAGCGACCTGATCGGCGTCGGCGACGATCTCGCCACCCTGCCGCCTGAGGAGCGGAACGCGCTCGCAACCATCACGTCGGTGCTGCGCGGGTTGGATGTCCTGGACGACATCGGCGACGACGCGTCGCTGACCGCGCTGCGCGAGACCCTGGAACTAGAGCTCGACGACGCACTGCCGCGGGTCGGTCGGGTCGGGGACGGGGTACTCGTTGCGCCGCTGTCCGAGGCCATCGGGCTCGACCTAGACGTCGTGCACATCGTCGGGCTGAGCGAGGACTTGTATCCGGGGCGGCCTCGGGTCGATGCTCTCTTGCCGGACGCCGTGCGCACGGTCGCCGCGGGGGGTCTGCGGACTTCTCGTGACGCACAGAATCGCGCGTTCCGGCACCTGCTTGCCGCGTTCTCGTCGGCACCCGAGGTTGTGGCGTCCTTCCCGCGCGGGGACCTGCGCAGCTCGAGCCGCCGGCTGCCCAGCCGCTGGCTGCTGGGGTCCCTGCGAGAACTGAGCGGCAACAAGGAGCTCGCTGCCACTGAGTGGCAGCAGGCGCAGTACACCGAGGACTCGCTGGCGACCGCCGGGTCGTTCGCGAACGCCTTGCTCACGACGCCGCACGTGGCGACGGACCAGGAGTGGCGCACGCGCCGGGCAGTCGAGGGTGGGCTCGAGGACGGCGTCGTCACCGCCGCGGGGGAGATGCGGCGGGCCCGGGGCAGCGAGGTGTTCTCGCGCTTCGACGGAAACCTGGGTGCTTTGGCGGGGCTGCCGGACTTCGCCGACGGAAGCCGGAGCATCTCGCCGACGGCCCTCGAGAGCTACGTCTCCTGCCCGCACTCGTTCTTCGTGCAACGGCTTCTCGGTGTCAGTCCGATCGAGGCCCCCGAAGACCTGGTCACCGTCAGCCCGGCCGATGTCGGGACCCTCGTGCACGAGTGCCTCGACCGACTCGTGCAGGACTTTGCCGACGACCTGCCCGGAGCCGGCGTGCCGTGGTCTCCGGACCAGCGGGCGCGGCTCGTCACGATCGCGCAGGAGCTGGCCGCCGGTGTCGAAGCCGAGGGGCTGAGCGGGCATCCGAGGCTGTGGGAGCGGGAGCGTGAGCGGATCGAGGCGGACCTGCAGGAGATGCTGGATCGCGACGACGAGTGGCGCGCGTCGGTCGGGGCGCGGGTCGTCGCGAGCGAGATGCCGTTCGGCGCGGACGACGTCCCTGCTCTCGGCGTCGCCGTCACCGGGGGCACGGTGCTCCTGCGCGGTAGCGCTGACAAGGTTGACATCGGATCGGACGGGACCATCTACGTCACCGACCTCAAGACCGGCAGCCGGCGCTCGTTCAAGGAGATTACGCAGGACGACCCGCTGGCGGGCGCGACGAAGTTCCAGCTCCCGGTGTACGCGCTCGCCGCGCGCGAGCAGTTCGGCGCGACGACCTCGGCCGTCAAGGCCGGCTACTGGTTCGTGCGCAAGGACCCCGGACGCATCGATATCGACTTGACGCCCGAGGTCGAGGAGTCCCTCGCGCACGGCGTCGACGTCATCGTGCGCTCCATCGCGGCCGGTCGGTTCCCGCTGCGGGCGCCCGACGCGCCGGACTTCGCCTGGGTCCAGTGCCCGTACTGCAACCCCGACGGGATCGGGCACGGCGCCAACCGTGAGCGGTGGGAGCGCAAGCGTCACGATGTCGACCTGCGCGAGCTCGTCGAGCTGATCGAGCCGGAGGCGCTCTCATGACGGTCCCCGTCGATCAGGCCGCGCGCGACCGGATCAGGACGGACACCGCGTCGACCCTCTTTGTGAACGCCGGCGCGGGCTCGGGCAAGACGACGGCCCTGATCAGCCGGATCCTCACGCTCGTTCTCGACGACGGCGTCCCGCTCGCCTCGATCGCGGCGGTCACGTTCACCGAGAAGGCCGGCGCCGAGCTGCGGGATCGCCTGCGCGCCCAGCTCGAGGCCGAGAGGCGCACCTCCGAGGGCGAACGCCGGGTCTGTGCGTCGCAGGCGCTCGATGACCTTGACGGTGCCGCGATCGGCACGTTGCACGCCTTCGCGCAGCGGATCCTCGCGCAGCACGCGATCGCCGCGGGGCTGCCGCCGGTGCTCGAGGTGCTGGACGAGGTGGGGTCGTCCGTCGCGTTCGCGGAGCGGTGGGCCGTCCTGCAGACCGCGCTGCTCGACGACGACGATATGGAGGAGCCGCTCCTGCTCGGGCTGGCGATCGGGCTCAAGCTTGAGCACGTGCGCTCTCTCGCCAAGGCGCTGGGCGCGAACTGGGACCTGATCGCGTCTCGCGTCCTGGTGGGCGATCCCGGTCCCATACGGCTGCCCGACCTGACGGCGTTCCTTCGCCAGGCACGCGACGTGGTGGCAAGCGCCGCGACCTGCACCAATGCCGACGACCTGCTCCTGCCGAAAATCCTCGCGGTGTCCGAACCGCTTACCGCCCTCGAAGCCGCAATCGACGACGGCGCCCGCATGTCCGCGATCCGCGCGATCAGCGCTCTGAAGTTCTCGCACGGTCGAGCAGGCTCGTGGGCCGACATCGACGCGATCCGGACAGCGGCGAAGGACCTCGCCGCCGACGCCACCGAGCTCGTCGCCGGTCTACTCGACGCGTGCCTGCGCCGCGTGACCCGCTGGACCGCGGAGCGAGTGCTCGACACCGCCGCCGCGCGTCGGCGCGACGGACGCCTCGAGTTCCACGACCTGCTCGTGCTAGCCCGCGAGCTGCTGGCGCGCGATGCCGCCGCCCGCGCCGACCTGCACGACACCTACCAGCGGCTGCTCCTCGACGAGTTCCAGGACACAGACCCGATCCAGATTGAGATCGCTGTCCGGATCGCCGGAGGCGCCGACGCGGACCAGGCGCAGTGGACCGACGTCGTCGTGCCGTCGGGACGGCTGTTTGTCGTCGGCGATGCCAAGCAGTCGATCTACAAATTCCGCCGCGCCAGCATCGCCACCTACCTCGACGCTCAGGAGCACGTGGGCGAGCCCGTCAGCCTCACGACGAACTTCCGGACCGTCGCGCCCGTCCTCGACTGGGTCAACACCGCCTTCTCGCAGCTCATCACGGCTACCCCGCAAGCGCAGCCCGCCTACGAGCCGCTGGACCAGTTTCGCGACGAGCTGGGCCGCGGCTCCGCCGTCGTCCTCCTGGGTGCCGACGCCCACACCGACCTGCCCCGGGCCGCGGCCGCGATCCTGCGGGAGCGCGAGGCGACGGACGTCGCAGGCATCGTGCGGCACGCGATCGACGACCATTGGCAGGTCTACGAAGAGTCCGCACACGCGTGGAGAGCCGCGGAGTTGAGTGACGTCGCGATCCTCGTCCCGGCGCGCACCTCGTTGCCATTCCTCGAGGACGCGTTCGAGGCGGCCGGTGTGCCGTACCGGGCCGAGTCCAGCTCGCTCGTCTACGAGGCCGCCGAGGTCCGTGACCTACTCGCCTGCGCGCGTGCCATCGCCGACCCGACGGATGAGCTCTCCCTGGTCACGGCGTTGCGCTCGCCGTTGTTCGGGTGCGGCGACGACGACCTGTGGCGGTGGAAGCGAGACGGCGGCCGCTTCGTGCTCTGGTCGCGAAAGGACGAAGACGCCACGGGACCGGTCGCGGACGCGTTGCTGGCGCTTCGACGGCTCTCGGCGGCGGCACGGTGGAGTTCGCCGAGTGAGCTCCTCGGCGCGATCATCGACGACCGTCGCATGCTCGAAGTCGCCGCCACCGGGCCGCGTGCCAGGGACGGCTGGCGCCGGCTGCGGTTCGTCGTCGATCAGGCTCGCGCCTGGTCCGAGGTGTCGCACGGCGGCCTGCGGGCGTACCTCGCATGGGCCGCGTTCCAGGGGCAGGAGGCAACGCGTGTCGCCGAGTCCGTGCTACCCGAGACCGACGTCAACGCCGTGCGCGTGATGACCATCCACGCGGCGAAGGGGCTCGAGTTCCCGATCGTCATCATGTCCGGCATGACGGCCCAGCCCAACCGACCTCGCGGTGTGCAGCTGCTGTGGCCGCCTGCCGGCGGGTACGCCGTCAAGCTCGGGGCGGGGGTGCAGACCGGGGACTTCGACGACGTGGCGCCCGTCGACGAGCAGATGGACGCGATGGAACGGGTGCGCTTGCTCTACGTCGCCGCCACTCGGGCGCGCGACCACCTGGTGGTCTCGCTGCACCGCGCCGCGGGATCTACCGCGGGAACTTCGGCGGCGATTCTCGCGGGGGCTGCGGGTGCGACAGATGGTTTGTCGTTTGTGGCCCCGACTCTCCAGACACCGCATCGACAGGTCCCGCAGGCCACTGTGGTGTCAGTCCCGCCCTACGACGAGTGGCAGCGCGGGATCGTCGCGGCACGGGCCTCTGCGGCGAAGGACGCCTCGATCGTCGCCTCCGGCCTGGAAGGCACCGAGCCGGAGGTAGTCCTGACCGACGTCATCGACCCGGGGCTCGCCAAGGGTCCGCGCGACCTCGAGCTGCCGCCGTGGTCGAAGGGCCGCTACGGCTCGGCCATCGGTCGCGCGGTACACGCGGTCCTGCAGACCGCCGACCTCGCGACCGGTGACGGGCTGCCCTCCGCGGCCGCGGCGCAGGCCGTGGCGGAGGGTGTAACGGCGCAGGTGCAGCTCGTCGAAGACTTGGCCCGGTCCGCGATCGTCAGCGACCTCGTGCGCCGGGCCGCCACCCGGGAGAACTGGCGAGAGACGTACGTCGGGACGCTCCAGGACGACGGGACGATTCTCGAGGGGTACGTCGACCTGATCTTCCGCGACGACGACGGGACGCTCGTGGTCGTCGACTACAAGACCGACGCCATCCCGGCCGGGGCTGTCGAAAGCCGGGTCGTCTACTACCGCCCCCAGCTCGAGGCCTACGCGCGGTGCGTCCGCGACGCGACCGGCGCACCGGTCCGGGCGGTGCTGTTGTTCCTGCACCCGGAAGGATCCGTGGAACGGGAAGTCGGCCTCGACCCGTCCTTCGCCGGAGATCGTTGAGTTGCTGTCGAGCGCCGCGCCGTTGAGGTCTCCATCCTGACGAAGTCGCGGATCGATGTCGGTGGTTGCCGATAGCGTGAAGCACATGCGGCGACCTGAGGAACGCGACACAGACCTGTCGAGGCGCGAGCTGGTCGCTCTGTCCGGGGCCTTCGCGGACGACGACGCCGCCGATCCGCATTCCCTGTCGCGGGCAGACCTTCGGCGTCGCGTGAGGCACGCGTCGAGTCGTCAGGACGACATCCGCCGACGAGCCGAACCGCGGAATCTACCCGCCTGGTTGACCGACTTCACCGGCCGCGCGCACGTCGGTTGGGAGGACGACTGGCTCGACGGTGCTGCGGCCCTAGTGCTCGGCGACGGCGAGCGGACGTGGGAGCTCCCCGCCGGCATGACGGATGGCGACGTTCTGCTGACAGTGCTTGGCACCGACCCTGCTCTGGTTGTGAGTGCGGAGCTCGTGAGCGACGAAGGCCGAGCGTTCGAGCGAATCATGCTGACCGACGCGATCCCGTGGGACGGGCTCGCCGTCACCGTCGATGGCGAGCCGGTGGCGGACACCACGACACTCGACACCTGTGGCCGGGCCATCGACGCGTTGGTCGCGATGGTGAATGCGCCGCACGCCGTTCTTATCGACGGGTCGCAATGCTTCGAAGCGCACAGTGCGGCCCACGTTTTGAAGCTGCTTCAGGACCGCGACGAGTCCACCGTGTGCGGTAGCTGCGACGAGCCGTTGCACCCTGCCGACTCCTCGCTGCATCACGAGCCGCTCCCGAGTCGCGTAGAGCTCCAGGACCTTGTCGACGAGGCGAGCCTGCTGTGCGTTCCGTGCCATCGCCTCCTGCATTTCCCGACCCTCGACGGACTGCGGCGGCGGACCCGTCCGTCCTGCCCGAGGTGTGGCCTGCGAGAAATGGTGCGTCCGATCGTCTGGGGATTGCCGTCGATCGATGACGCCTCACGCGAGGACGTCATGTTCGCCGGTTGCGTGGTTCCGGCCGGCGTCCTGCCGACTTGGTCCTGCGACGCCTGTGATCTGCCGTTCGCGAGCGTCAGCGTGCTCGACGGTGACATTCGCGAGTCGGATCCCCGTGGCTTGTCCCGAAGTGCCGGAGGGTTCATCGCCTCGCCGCGGGCGTTGTGCTGGTATCTCGGTGCGCGCGACCTGGACGACGCTGCGGTTGAACTGTCGGACGACGAGCCGTGGACCTTCGCACTCGAGAGCGACGAGGCGGACCTCGACATCCGGTACCGGGCGGTGAAAATCACGCTCGCCTATCCGTTCACGGTGCGTGAGTTCCATGGCGTGCTCGAGGATTTGACCAGTGGAGAACTCGGCTGAGCGCGGCGATGTCAGCGGTCCTGACTACGGTTCGGTGGTATGAGCAGCGCACACCGCCATGGTTCCGGGGTTTCCAACCCCAGCCCACCCGGGCGGGATTGAGCCTCGAGGATTCAACATGTCGTTCTCCCCGTCTTCGTTCCGCGCGTTTCTGAACGAGCGCGGCTTCCACTCCGGCGCCTACGTGCGTCCGACGCCACTGCGCGCTCGGCTGGGCCACGCCCCTAGAGTTCGAGAACACCACCCGCCCGCAGCCGACCGCTCCTCACCAATGAGTCCGTCGAACCGGGCCAAGATCAAACTGTCCGGGAAACCGGGCCAGGCTCCCTGGCGCCATGGTGCTGCTCGGGGTGTGCGCAGCTCGTAGGGGATGCCCTTCTGGCGGCGCAGGGCCGACAGCACGGCGAGTATCTCGTGCCGGGCTAGGTCCGGAATGAGGGTGACGTGTATCGGCCGGCCTTCGCCGATCTTGTTTTGCGCGGTGATCACACCGTCGTCCCGCCACCGCTCACCCGCCGACCTGCGCCGACACCGCCACCACTGCTGGTCGAGGCTGACGAGTTCGTCCTCCCCGCAGTGGTGCCGGCTCTGGCGGTCACGACCTGGGTCGCTACGCTCGGATGGTTGGTGCACCACACCAGGGGGCGCTCTCGTCTCGTCATCAGGAGGCAGTCGTGGGACGCAAGGTGGACACGTCCCTGATGACGCACGCCGAAGTGTTGGAGTACGAGCGCCGCACAGGGGTGCTGCGGTACATCTCGCAGACGAATGCGACCGACCATCTCCCGGAAACGGCCATGTCCCGGCTGCACCGGTTGAAGGTCGGGTACTGGGTTGGTGGGCTGACCGCTACCGGTCTGGCGGTGCTCGCCCCGTTCATCGTGGGTGCAGAACCGATCATGGGCATGGTCGCGGGGATTCTCACTGCGTTCACGTTGGGCTGCTTGTTGTCGGTTACGTACTCATGCCAGGTTCAGCTCGCGACCCAGCGGTGGAAGCGCGGCTACTTGATGGAGATCGGATACCACACCCGTACGGAACGTCCCGGCTCGGCCCCATCAGGCTCAAGCAGCAGTGGTGGTGGGTATTCGTCCGGTCAGTCGTACCCGGTGACTGATGGCATGCACGACCCGGTGACGTACTCCCACCGTGGTGGGTATGACACGTTCGGGCGCATGGAGGCGTTCGGCATCGATGACTACGAGACGTACAAGAACAACGTCGAGGAAGCCGAGTAACCCGACCGGCGGTGTGCCGCACACGTGACGGTTCGTCGCGTTGACCCTCAACCACTTGGGGGAGCACTTACCTGTGGTGACCACCTCGGTGCCGGGTTGGTGGTGACTGTTCACGGTGCGACGTCCCCGGACCGCGCCGAGGGCGACCGGGGCGCGATCGCTCGCATGCAACTGACCGGGCCAGCGATCCCCTTGACGATCGAGGGCCCAGCGATGGGCGTCGTCGGGGTGCCGCTGTGACTATGGACCGACGTCGGCCCGACGACGCGGGGTTCGAACTTCGCCATGGGGTCCGTGACCGGGCTGGCCGTGACCGAGACCGCGCAGGTTCGGCAGATCGTGTGGGACATGGGTGACGGCCGCGCCGAGACGTGCCGAAGCGACGCGACGGCGCACTACACGGGGGGATCGTGTCCCCCACGTGTCAGCACATCTACGAGAAGTCATCTGCCGGGCAGTCAGGTGAGGCCTACCCGGTCACCGCGACTACCACGTGGATCGTGGAGAGCGATACCTAGAACAACGAGCAGCTGGGCCGCGACGCCGGCAGCTACCATTCGCTCGCCTCGACCGCGTCCAAGATCCGGCTTATTAGGACGTCCGGACGGTCGGTCAAAGCTAGCAAGCCCGCCGGTACCGGACGAGCCAGGTCGACACTGCCGATGTAGCCAATCACCGGAATGCCGTATTGCTCAGCGACGTCGCGGGCCAGGTCGATGCCGGCCGTTGGTGACTCGGCTCGCTCAATGTCCGTGATGACGACGCCGAAATCGTCCTCGTCGAGTAGCTGGAACGCGCGCTTGGATGTCCTGGCGTTCACGACAGTCAACCCCGCCACGCGTAGGAAACGGCGCTCGACCTTGTTGCCGTGCGGTTGATCGTCGACCCATAGGACCTGGACGCCCATCAGTCGCGGCGCGAGGCGAGCAGCGCGTTCCTCGATACCTCGGGCGATGCCTGCCGAGACCTTTTGATTGGGTTTCGCTTCGATCAATGCCTGCGTCGCCAGCTCAAGCTCGAATCCGGCGACCTTGATCCGGGTCGTGCGGCTGGTCAATCCCGCGATCTGCTTCCGGAACACTACGAGGACGATCCCGATGACCAGGAGCGAGCACACAGGCACGATCAGGCCTATCAGTGCGACCTGCACGTCGTCGCTCACGGTCTTTCCTTCCGTTGCATCTCCGCACGGTAGCGGCTCCTACTAGCGAGCGCCGATCATCTGTGAGGCCGCCACTTGAAGTCCTGCGTCTCGCCCCTCGACGCGCTCGGCGGTACGCGAGCGAGACCGGTCGCAGGGCTTGAGCGGCCGGGCTGGCCTCGATCTGTCTCGCCCCGGGTTCAGTTGATGCTCGCACCTGAAGCTTCGGCCTCCGCCGCAGCGGTGTTCAGGCCTCATCCTCGGTTCCAAGGTCAGGATCATCCAAGCGACCCAGGGCGATTCAAGTGGGGCGAGACGGTCCGTCTCGACCCCTTCACAGCCGCGGCAACCAGACCGATAGCTCACCGACTAAACGCGATCGTCGCGAAGCTAGTCAGCAGTGGCAACGCTGTTGAAGGCGGAGCCGTGACTGCGCTGACGTCCTCGAGCGCAATGGGTGCTCTTCACGAGGAACTCGAGCGGATAGTTCAGATGAGAGCCGCGGATCTCATCTCCGACGATGAAGGAGCGGTGTTTCGAGCCAGGCTTATGGGCTGATTCGAACGACAGGCTTGTTCTGGTCGGTTCGTGGAATGGCAGATGCCGCGGTTACCGTCCCGCGATTGCCGATACAGGGCTACCCTCCGACCATGAGCGAGGATCCGTTCGCGCCCGAGCCCTTCCTAATCGTCTTGGGCAAGGTCGTCATGGAACTCGCGATCCTCGAGTCCTCCCTCATCGGACTGATCGGCCAGCTCCGGCCTTCGGCTGACGCGTCGGGCGACCACTTCATCAAAAAGGTGTACGCGTCAACCACTGCGACGATTCGATCTGAGCTCGCCGCGACCGCCACCCGACACGAGGACAACCACCCGGCAGTCGTCGCGCTGAGCGAAGGGTTCGGTGCACTCGCCGACCGTCGTAACCTGTTCATACATGGGGTCTGGACCGACTTCGATCCTGAGCGAAATTCAGCAACTATCACGAAGCAAGACGCGGGCGTTCGACGGTCGAAGAAGTTGGCAGATGCACGCGTCTCGACCACGATCACACTTGAGGAGTTCCTCACATTCGCAGATGAGGTCGAGAGGCTCAATCGTGAAACAGCTCGTATCTGGGCTGGGATCCGAGGCGCAGAGGTTGCAGACGTGGCCGATGGTGAGCCTCCACGGGATCCGGCCCGGTAAATGCGCTCGGCCGGGAGTGCGCATTCAACGAGCTCCCGTTGACCACGTCAACGAAACGGCTCCGAATCTGAAGATCGCGCCGGAGGGACCGTAGCGGAGCTGCAGGTCAGACGTCCGCCGGCTCGTGTCAACGAGAGCCGTATCGTCTTCGATTCCCGCCACCTCCATCTGCCCGCCCTGCGGAAACGCATGGCCATGTAGGAAGGAGCGTCTCGTTGACGTGGAGCTGCTTTAGTGTCTGTGGCCCCCCATCAGGGAGACACGGCCTAGAACATCACGTCAGCGCCGACAGGCCCGCGGCGACGGCGAATCCCAGGACAGCTGCCAGGCCAGCCTTGTCCCGGGCCTTCTCCGTGGCCTCGGGGATCATCGAGCCCACGAGCATGACGAGCAGGGCGCCTGCGGCGAAGCCGTCGACCGCGGCCTCGAACCGCTCTGCGGTGACCCGTGCGACCGCGTAGCCACCGAGTGTCGCCAGCGTGCAGGCGACAGCGACCAGCGCCCACAACCTCATGATGCGTCCAGGGGACTGGCCGGCCGCTCTCATGTCGCTGGACGAGCCGATCGCCTCGGGCAGGTTCGACACGAAGATCGAGACCAGCAGCGCGACGCCGACGCCTGCACCTTCAGCCAGCCCGAGCCCGAGCACCGCTTGCTCGGGGATGCCGTCGAGCAGGGCCCCGAGAGCGAGGGGGAGGCCGGCGAGACCGGCAGCCGACCGGGTGCCCAGTCGCTGGACGAGGCGATCGGCGATGTAGAACGTCACGGCGCCGGCGGCGAGGCCAGTCGCCAGCGCCAGTCCTCCGCCCTTGACGTAGCCCTCCTTGACCAGCTCGAACGAGACGCTCGAGATGAGAGCTCCGGCACCGAAACCGAGGACGACCCCGATCAGTCCGCGGGGCCATCGTCGTGAGATGCCCAACGCGGCGCCGATGACGAGCGACGATGCAGCTACACCGCCCCAGCCCAGTGCTTCCCACATCGTTGGTCCCTCCGCCCTCAGAAGCCTCCGGCGGGCTGTCTGAGCTCCGAAACTCCCATCCCCAATGCCACGACGTCCACGGTTGCGGCGAGCTCTGAATGAGCGTGGACAGGCGACGACCTCCCGGCGTGGAGTGGGGACTGCTGAAGGTTCGCACTCGATGACCAGGAGGTCGTCGTGTGATGCTGCTTTGACCCCGGTGGTGCCCCTGCGCATCGCGCGGCTGATCGTCGATGAAGGGTGGCCGGTCGCCCGGTCGGCCGAGGGGTTTCACGTCTCGCGGCCGACCGCGAAGCTGGAAGAAGCGGTTGTCCCCGATCGCGATCGGTGCCCGCCTGGGCATGCCGGCCACGACGGTGCACACCGTGCTGACCCCTGCCGGCTCAACCGGCGCTCCCACGTGGACATCCGCACCGGGGAACCGATCCGCCGCTGCGAGCCCCCTACGCCGGGGCGATGACTCACGTCGACGTGAAGAAGCTCGGCAACATCGACGGCGGCGGGGTGGCGGTTCGTCGGCCGCCAGCAAGGCGACCGACACCGCTCAGCGACGCCGGTCGAGACCAAGAGTGAGCGGTTCAGCTAGCCCTCTCACCAGGCCCTTCGTCCCGCACGAGAGCCGGGGACTACTCACTAGCGTCCTGGGGAGGACCACCCGGGAGGCTCACGTGGACGAACGCCGGAACACGGCACGACAAGCGTTGGCGTCGGTGCCGGTCAACGCGATGTTCGCCCAGGCGGCGCTCGACCTCGGAGCGCCGCTGTGGTCCGACCGAGAGGCCGACGCGCGCGCGTTCCACGTCGTGCACCCGTACGGCATGTCGTTCGTGTGGGGGCCGGCGGTCGACGAGGCCTTCCCGCTAGTCGTCTCGCACCTCGCCGGCCGGCGCGCGGGCGAGGAGTGGCTCCAGGTCGAGCCGCGATGGACGGGGCTCGGCTGGGACGACGCCTTGAGAGTCGCGGACGCCTCGTCGCCCGGCTGTGGCGGCGTGACGACGGCCCGGCACACACGCGTGAACTTCGCCTTCGACGAGGCTGCGCACGCGGTGCGCCGGGGGGAGTCCGTCCCGCCGGATGGGTGGGTCGCTCGACGGGCCACCGCCGAGGACTTCGGCTGGGCGGGGTCGGTCGTGCCGAGTCGTTTCTGGTCCGACGCCGGGTCGTTCCTCGCGCAGGGCGGCGGCGTCGCTCTCGCGCGTGGCGACGAGGTCGGTGCGATGGCGTTCGCCTCGTACCGTCAGGGGAGTCGGGTAGAGCTGGGGATCGAGACCGCGCCACCGTGGCGACGGCGGGGATTCGCGGCCGCCGCTGCAGCGACGATGATCGACGTGGCACTCGATGCGGGCCTCGTTCCCGTGTGGTCCTGCCGGGAGGACAACGTCGGTTCGTTCCGCCTCGCCACCGCGCTCGGCTTCACGCCGACCACACGGACCCCGTACTTCCACCTGGTCGCGTCCGGTCGGGGCGGCCTGGCCTCCTGAGGGGCGCCCCATCCGGCGGTAGCCGCGCCGAGACGCTATCGGCCCTCACGCCTGGCGTGACACTCCGGACCAGTCCAGGTGCTTCGCGGCGAGGACGAACCGGTCGGCCTTGATCGCGGCGGACGCTAGCCAGCGCGCTAACACGCGGCAGGTGCCTAAGGCTCAACCGGAAGCGGGATCTCCTCAAGCACGACGCCGGTCTCGATCAACGTGCTCAGGGTCTGGGTGAACCGCGCTGCAGGTGCCCCGTCGATCACGGCGTGATCAAAGCTCAAGGTCAGCGGCAGCATCGGCCGAACGACCACGACTCCGTCGCGCACGACTGAGCGGTCCGCGATCCGCCCCACCGTCGCGATCACCGTCAGAGGTGCGAGCGGAATGGCCCACCCCCACCCGCCGGCGAACATCCCGATCGACGTGACTCCGACCGCGGGTCCGAACGTGGCGGCGATGTCGGGTCTGGTGGCGGCGACTCGGATGGCGGTCCGCCGAAGGGGTCCGGGCAGGCGGATCAGCGCCCCGATGAGCCCGCTCGGGCGGTGCAGCTCACCCGGCCCGTGCTTCGCGCACTGCAGGGTCTGCGAGATCGTCGCGCAGGACTGCCGGTCGGCGTCGGCCACGGTGATGGCGTCGAGGACGGTGCGTCCCTGCCAGTGCCGCTCCACGGTCGCGCCGATGTCGACGCGGTCGAAGGAGACGATCGCGTTGCCGGCCTTGCGGGCGTTCACCTCGGGGTGCATCGCGACCGCCCGTGCCACGCTCGCGATGACGAAGGCGGTCCACGACACGTGCGGCTCGGATGCGGCGATGCGCGCCATGGGGGCGGTCACGTCGAGCTCGAGCAGGGCGTGGACCGGGAACCGTCGACTCGCGCCCGCCAGCCTGTCCAGGATCGGCTGGCGTTCCCGGGGCACAGCCCGCACGACGTAGGCCATGGTCAGCGGATGCCCTCCCAGAGCGCCCGCTCCCAGGCCCGGGGGTCGTCGACGACCTCGGAGGTGGTGCCGAATCGCATCGTGGCCCTGCGGTGGTGGTCGTACGGGGGCCAGCCGGGGTCACCGGTTCTGGCGAAGGCGATCCAGGTGGCGTGCATCCGATGTGCGAGGTCCTGCGGCGGGTGGGCGCCGAGCATCGGGCCGAACAGCGGCGCGTCGGGAGTCGCTGTGTCGAAGACGAAGGGCACCTCGACGGCATGGACCGCGCCGAGCCCGGGGGCGGGCCAGGCGAACTCGTACATGTAGGTGCGGCCGGTCGCGGGCGTGCGCGTGCGGGCCTCGGCGAGGCGGAGGGCCGGCACCCGCATCCACCAGTCGGTCTGGACGTTCGCGAGCAGGTCGCCGGGGGAGGCCCGCGGATACCTGTCCCGGTAGGCGGCGAGCGCGGTCGACGGATCGAGGCCGTAGGCCGCCAGCGCCTGGTAGCCGTGACCGTGGACGGGGCCGGTCAGGATCTCGTCGGTGATCCGGCCGAGGGCGCCGCTGACCAGGAGCCAGAGTCTCCAGTCGTCGGTGTTCGTGCCGACGATGACGTCGACCTCGCCGCCGGCGCCGGCCGAGATCTGGTCGATCGGGACGCCAGGCAGGACCTGGCCGTCGACGACCGGTTGCCACGGCATCGTGCTGGTCACCACGGCCTGGCCCCAGCGCTCCGGATCCGGGGCGGTGAGCAGCTCGGTCTTCAGCTGTGCCTGGGCCGCGAGCAGGCGCTCCACACCGACCGCCGCGATCGCCTGGCGGGTCGGCGGCACGCCGAGGATGTCGGCCAGGTAGCCGGCGATGCGTCGGGCCTCGTCGGCCGGGGTCACCTGGTGTGCCGCGCCGCTCTGCAGGATGGCCCGTCGGAACAGGCCCTTGGCGTGAGGCATCGCGAGCAGGGTGCCGATGCTCATCGCGCCCGCGGACTCGCCGAAGACGGTGACGTTGCCGGGGTCTCCGCCGAACGCGTCGATGTTCTCCTGCACCCACTCCAGGGCGGCGACCTGGTCGAGCAGGCCGATGTTCGCGATGCCGTCGCCTAGGTAGAGGAAGCCCTCGGCGCCGGGGCGCCAGTTGATGACGACGCAGACGACGCCGTCGCGGGCGAAGTGCGCACCGTCGTAGGCCGAGGTCGAGCTGAGCTCGAACATGCCGCCCTGGATCCACACCATCACGGGCAGGCCGGTCGCCGTGGGATCGGGCGTCCACAGGTTGAGGTTCAGGCAGTCCTGCGACGGTGTGGCGCGCTCGACGGCGGCGAAGGCTCCAGAGACGTCATGCCAGTCCTCAGTCGGTCCGCCGGTGGTCGGCGGAGCGACCTGCGGGGGCTCCGGGCCCGGGGCGGTGGCGTCGCGCACGCCGCCCCAGGGCTCGACGCTCTGCGGGGGTCGAAGCCGGTTCGCACCGAAGGGCGGTGCGGCGTACGGGACTCCCAGGAACGCGTACACGCCATCGGCGACGCTGCCACGCAGGACGCCCTGAACGGTCTTGACCGTTGCACCCATGTCGTCCAGGTTTCGTCGGCCCGGGCCCCGCCCGGTAGGGGCGGAAGTCCCGGGGGAGCCCGTTAGCCTCGGTGGCGTGGAAGCGGCTGCGGGACATGACGAGACCGACGTGCTCGCCGACCTCCGCCGCTACCCCGATCTCGAGGCGCCGAACCTGCACGCGGTCGACGCGAGCGACCGGCTGATCCTCGACGAGGCCGCGCCCACGCTGTCGAGAGCGGGGGACGGCGTCGTGGTGATCGGCGATCACCACGGCGCGCTGACGCTCGGTGCGATCGCGCGGCACGGGCTCTCCGGGGTCCGCACGCATCAGGACCGCCTGCTCGGCGAGCGGGCGCTCCAGGTAAACGCGGGGCGGCTCGGATTGAGCGGGTTCACCCAGCTCGGCCTGACGCCGGAGCTCGTCCACCAAGCGAGGGTGGTTCTGCTCCAGCTCCCGCGGTCGCTCGATGCGCTCGACGAGATTGCGAGCCTGATCGCCGAGCACGCGGACCCCGACGTGGCGGTCATCGCCGGTGGCCGGGTCAAGCACATGACGATCGCGATGAACGACGTCCTCGGGCGCCACTTCACCGACGTGCAGGCGCGCCTGGCCCGGCAGAAGTCTCGCGTGCTGGTGGCGTCACGACCGCGACCGGCCGGCCAGCGCTGGCCCAAGACAGAGGAGCACCGCGACCTCCGGATCACGGTGTGCGCCCACGGCGGCGCGTTCGCCGGGACGGGGATCGACATCGGCACGCGCGCGCTGCTGCAGCACCTCGACGCGATGCCGCGGGACGTCGCACAGGCCGTCGACCTCGGCTGCGGCACGGGGGTGCTGGCCGCTCTGCTGGCACGGGCGAACGAGGGGCTGACCGTCACGGCGACCGACGAGTCCGCCGCCGCGGTGGCCTCCGCCCGCGCCACGGTCGCGGCGAACGGTCTGGAGGGTCGAGTCGTCGTCGTGCGCGCGGACGGTGCGGAGACGATCCCCGACGCGAGCGTCGACCTTGTCGTGCTCAACCCGCCGTTCCACGTCGGCGCGGCGGTCCACGACGGGGTGGCCCGGACGCTCTTCGCCGAAGCCGCGCGCGTGCTCACGAACGGCGGGGAGCTGTGGGCTGTGTGGAACTCGCACCTGCGCTATCGGCCGACGCTGGAGCGTGTCGTCGGCCCGACCCGCCAGGTCAGCCGAGACCCGAAGTTCACGGTCACGGTCTCCACTCGCGCGGCTCAGCGACCGATCTGATCCCTCGGTTCGCCATCGACGGCATCGTCGATGAGCGACGTCAGGACCTCCGCGACGAGCGAGTCCGCCATCGCCTCGATGCGGGGGAGCTGCGACTTCTGCATCTTGCGGGGCTGGTGCTGGAGGATCCGGAGGGCCCGCTCGACCTGATCGGCCCGCTGCTTCCAGCCCATGGCTTGGACCGAGGCCACCGACTCGGCAGCGCTGGTCTCCGAACGCAGGACGATCTCGGCCTGCTCCCGCACCGACTCCATCGCACGCGCGATCTTGGCCTCCGGAGTTCGGGCGCGCTGGACGTCGGCGAACTTCTTGCCCAGGTTCTCGAGGCGCTTCTGGATCTCGGGGTTGTTGGCGACGATCACGCTGACCTGTGCCGCGACCTTCTTCGCCAACGGCCACGCGACCGCCAGGGCGACACCAGTGGATTTCTTCTTCGCCATTGCACCGACCCTGCCCCCGCGACCCTCCATCGGCAACTGGTCGCAACCGGACGTACTCTCGACCGGATGATGCGTCCCACTGCCGCAACTGTCGGCGAGCTCCGCGCTTCCGGGCAGGTCCACACGTCGGTGCGCGAGGAAGTCCGCACCAACCTCCTCGCCGCCCTCAGAGAGGGACGCGACCCCTGGCCGGGCATCCACGGCTTCGACGACACCGTGATTCCGCAGCTGGAACGCGCCCTCATCGCCGGCCACGACATCGTCCTGCTCGGCGAGCGCGGCCAGGGCAAGACGCGGATCCTGCGCACCCTCCAGGGTCTGCTCGACGAGTGGTCCCCGGTGATCGAGGGGTCGGAGATCGGCGAGCACCCGTTCGAACCGATCACGGCGGCGAGCAAGCGACGCGCGGCCGAGCAGGGCGACGACCTCCCGGTCACCTGGCGCCACCGCGACGAGCGGTACGTCGAGAAGCTCGCGACGCCGGACACGAGCGTCGCGGACCTCATCGGCGACGTGGACCCGATGAAGGTCGCCGAGGGGCGCGCCCTGGGTGACCCGGAGACGATCCACTTCGGCCTGGTCCCACGGGGGCACCGCGGCATCGTCGCCATCAACGAGCTTCCGGACCTCGCCGAGCGCATCCAGGTCGCGATGCTCAACGTGATGGAGGAGCGCGACATCCAGATCCGCGGCTACGTGCTGCGCCTGCCGCTCGACGTGCTCGTGGTGGCGACGGCCAACCCGGAGGACTACACCAACCGTGGGCGGATCATCACGCCGCTGAAGGACCGGTTCGGCGCGGAGATCCGGACGCACTATCCGACCGAGCTTGCCGACGAGGTCGCGGTGATCCGACAGGAGGCCCTGCTCCACGCGGAGGTGCCGGATCACCTGATCGAGATCCTGGCGCGCTTCACCAAGGCGCTGCGCGCGTCGAGCGCGGTGGACCAGCGCAGCGGGGTGAGCGCGCGGTTCGCCATCGCGGGCGCGGAGACCGTCGCCGCCTCAGCCCTGCACCGGGCCGCACGGCAGGGCGAGGAGCGTGCGGTCGCCCGGCCCGTCGACCTGGAGACCGCGGTCGACGTGCTTGCGGGAAAGATCGAGTTCGAGTCAGGGGAGGAGGGTCGCGAGAACGAGATCCTCGACCACCTGCTGCGCACCGCGACGGCGGAGACCGTCCGCGCGCACCTCCGCGGCATCGACTTCAGCCTGCTGGTGGACGCGATCCAAGGCGGGGCCATGGTGACCACCGGCGAGCAGGTCACGGCCCGCGACGTCCTGACCGGTCTGCCCGCGCTCGGGGAGTCCGAGCTCTACGACGAGATCTGCGAGCGGCTCCACGCCACGACCGACGGCGAGCGGGCGGCCGCGATCGAGCTGGCGCTGGAGGGTCTGTACCTGTCCCGCCGGATCAGCAAGGAGTCCGGAGGCGGCGAGACGATCTATGGCTAGGCCCAACCGCCGACTCGCGAGGTACACGACCTACACGGACGGGCCGGACCCGCTCGCGCCGCCGGTCGACCTGGCCGAGGCGCTGGACGCGATCGGCGCGGACGTCATGGCGGGCTCCTCGCCCGAGCGCGCGATGCGGGAGTTCCTGCGCCGCGGCGGTCAGGATCGGGCCGGACTGGACGAGCTGGCTCGGCGGGTCGCCGAGCGGCGCAGGGCGCTGACGCGCGAGAACAACCTCGACGGCACGTTGCAGCAGGTCAAGGAGCTGCTCGACCGGGCGGTGCTGGCCGAGCGCAAGCAGCTGGCGCGCGACGTCGACATGGACGAGGGCGACCGTGCCCTGGCGCAGCTCCAGCTCGACAACCTCCCGTCGTCGCCCGCAGCCGCCGTCAACGAGCTCAACGGGTACGACTGGCGCAGCAGGGAGGCGCGGGCGGAGTTCGACAAGATCAAGGACCTGCTCGGCCGGGAGGTCCTCGACCAGCGGTTCGCGGGCATGAAGCAGGCGCTGGAGAACGCGACCGACGACGACCGGGCCGCGCTGAACGAGATGCTCGCGGACCTCAACGGGCTCCTCGACGCGCGGAAGCAGGGCACGGACACCCAGGAGCAGTTCGACGACTTCATGGCGAAGCACGGCGAGTACTTCCCGGAGGATCCCCAGAACCTCGATGAGCTCCTCGACGCCCTCGCGCAGAGAGCCGCCGCCGCACAGCGGACGCGGAACTCCATGACGCAGGAGCAGCGCGACGAGCTCGACGCGCTCGCGCAGCAGGCCTTCGGCTCGTCGGACCTCATGGACGCGCTGGGGCAGCTCGACGACAACCTCAGAGCCCTGCGACCCGGCGAGGACTGGGGCGGCTCGGAGCGGATGGACGGCCAGAACGGGCTCGGGCTCGGCGACGGCACCGGCGTGTTCCAGGACCTCGCCGACCTCGACGCGCTCGCGGACCAGCTCGCGCAGTCCTACGAGGGCTCGCAGCTGGACGACCTGGACCTCGAGAAGCTGTCCCGCCAGCTCGGGTCCGACGCGGTGGTCGACGCCCGCACCCTCCAGCGGCTGGAGAAGGCGCTGCGCGACTCCGGCACGATGCGGCGCGGCTCGGACGGGCAGCTCCTGCTGACGCCGAAGGCCATGCGCCAGCTGGGCAAGGCGGTCCTCAAGGCGGTCGCCGACTCGGTGTCCGGTCGCCAGGGCGGCCACGACGTCCGCCGCTCCGGTGCCGCCGGCGAGCCGTCGGGATCCACCCGCCAGTGGGCGTTCGGAGACACGGAGCCGTGGGACGTGAGCCGGACCATCACCAACGCGCTGGCCCGCGGGTCGCGGACGATCCAGGTGGACGACGTCGAGATCCAGGAGACCGAGGCGCGCACCCAGGCGTGCGTGGCGCTGCTCGTCGACACCTCGTTCTCGATGGCCATGGAAGGGCGCTGGGTGCCGATGAAGCGCACCGCGCTGGCGCTGCACACCCTGGTCACCACCCGGTTCCGCGGGGACAACCTGCAGCTGATCGGCTTCGGACGCAGTGCGTCGGTCATGCAGATCGAGGAGCTCGTCGGGCTCGACGAGAAGTGGGAGAAGGGCACCAACCTGCACCACGCCCTGCTGCTGGCCAACCGGCACTTCCGCAAGCACCCGAACGCCCAGCCCGTGCTCCTGGTCGTCACCGACGGCGAGCCGACGTCCCACCTGCAACCCGACGGCGAGGTCTTCTTCGACTACCCGCCGAACCCGGTCACGATCGCCCTGGCGGTGCGCGAGCTCGACGGCTCGATGCGCCTGGGTGCGCGCACGACGTTCTTCCGCCTCG
This sequence comes from Cellulomonas humilata, assembly GCF_013359775.1. Taxonomy (GTDB): domain Bacteria; phylum Actinomycetota; class Actinomycetes; order Actinomycetales; family Cellulomonadaceae; genus Cellulomonas; species Cellulomonas humilata. The sequence continues at coordinate 236,881 of NZ_JABMCI010000067.1, forward strand.
GCGACGACCCGGGCCTCGCGCGGTTCGTCGACGCGATGGCCAAGCGGGCGGGCGGCACCGTCGTCACGCCCGAGACCGACGACCTGGGCGCCGCGGTGATCGACTCGTACCTGAGCTCGCGCCGCAACGGCGCCTTCGGCGGCTGGGGTCGCGACGACGAGTGGTGACGGCCGCTCGGAGCCTCAGTGCTCGCCCTTGATCACGAAGAAGGAGCCACGGATCGTGCCGGCCCTGGCGCCGATTCTCGAGTAGCCGGGCGGGTTCACCGATATCGTTATCGATCTTGCCCGCCGTGGAGGAGATGACGATGTCGTCCGACCAGCTCACGTTCGACAACCCCGTCGAGAGGCACTCGCACATCAAGCCGCACGCCTCGTGGCAGCCGGTGCCGGGCCTCGACGCGGAGCTCGACCCCAAGGCCGATCACGGCGAGACCAGCTACCGCGGCACCGGACGTCTGCCGGGCCGGAAGGCGCTCATCACCGGCGGTGACTCGGGCATCGGCGCGGCGGTGGCCATCGCGTTCGCGCGCGAGGGGGCGGACGTGGCCCTGAGCTACCTGCCCGAGGAGCAGGTGGATGCGGAGGCCATCGCGGAGCACGTGCGTGCGGCCGGGCGGACGGCGGTCCTGCTTCCCGGTGACATCCGGGACCGCGCGTTCTGCCGCTCGCTGGTTGCCGACGCGGTCGAGGGTCTCGGTGGGCTCGACATCCTGGTGAACAACGCGGCGCACCAGGTGTACCACCAGACGTTCGACGAGCTGGACGAGGCCGACCTGGACCGCACCATCCAGACGAACCTGTACGCGATGTTCTGGATCACCCGCGACGCTCTGCCGCACCTCGGCCCGGGCTCGACCATCATCAACAGCACCTCGATCCAGGGGTACAACCCCTCGCCGATGATCATCAACTACGCGTCCACCAAGTTCGCGATCATCGGCTTCACCAAGGCGCTGGCCGCCGACCTGGCGCCCCGCGGCATCCGGGTGAACGCCGTCGCACCCGGGCCGGTATGGACGCCGCTGCAGGTGTCGGACGGGCAGCCCACGGAGAAGCTGAACGGCTTCGGGGACTCATGCTGGCTCGGCCGGACGAGCCAGCCCGTCGAGCAGGCGCCGGCGTACGTGTTCCTCGCGTCGCCGGAGTCCAGCTTCGTGGTCGGCGAGGTCATCAACGTCAACGGCGGGGCGAACGTGCCCTGACGGGGCTCAGAAGAACGGCCACGGGAACGCCGGCATCTGGCCGCGCGGGCCGGGGAACGTGGCCCTCCCGAGCAACCGGTCGCACCGGGTGGCGAGGGCCGCCAGCTCGTCGTCGCTGAGGAGCTCGGTCAGGCGCTGACCGAGGTAGCCGTCGAGCGCCGTGCGCACGCGCTCGACCCCCGCGATCTCATCGGGGTCGAGGCCGTCGCCCTGCCAGCCCCACAGGACCGTCCGCAGCTTGTGCTCGACGTGGAAGCTCACGCCGTGGTCGACGCCGTAGCGGTGGCCCTGCTGCGTCGGCAGGATGTGGCCGCCCTTGCGGTCGGCGTTGTTCACGACGACGTCGAAGACGGCCATCCGACGCAGCGCGGGGGAGTCCTCGTGGATCAGGGTGAGCGGCTGGTCGTCGTCGTCGATGCCCTCGAAGACTGCGCGCCAGCCCTCCGGCGGCACGGCGTGCGCGGGGACGACGTCGACCGGGTCCTGCTCGGGGTCCGGCTCCTGCCAGAGCTGCACCATGCCCGGCCCCAGCGGCCCGTCGCGCAGACAGGTGACCGGCACGACGTCCCAGCCGAACGCCTCCGAGACCAGGTAGGCCGCCAGCTCGCGGTCGGCCAGCGTCCCGTCCGGGAAGTCCCACAGAGGCTTCTCCCCGGCGACGGGCTTGTAGACGACGCGGGCGTCGCCGATCGTCGCGAGGAAGGTCGCGTTCGACGCGACCGTGATGCGACCGACGAGCTCGAGCTCACCCCCAGGGAGGTCGGTCAGCACACGTGGCCGTCGTCGATCGGCGCGCCGCAGAGCGGGCACAGCGGCCTGCCCGACCGGACGACCTGCCGGGTGCGCTCGACGAACGCCCGCGCAGTCCCGACCGGCATCCGGACCAGGAGCATCTCGCTCGCGTCCTCCGGCTCGGGGGTCTCCTCCTCGGTGTCCTCCAGGGGGAACGCCTCGACGATCACCTGCGCGGTCGACGGGTCCCAGCCCAGACGCAGCAGCCCCGTGCGGAACTGCTCCTCCACGGGCTGGTCCAGGGGCTCGTTGTCGACGAGCTCGGCGGGCGTGGCGGCGGGGACGCTGAACCGGTTCCCCTCGTCGGCCATGAGCGCGCCCAGGATCTCGTCGATCTTCTCGGCGAGGACCGCGGACTGCTCCTTCTCGAGCCCCACGCTGGTGCTCCGGGCGCCGTCGCGCACCTGGAGGTAGAAGCTGCGCGAACCTGGGCTTCCGACGGTGCCGACGATGACACGGTCGGGCCAGTCGAACTGGTGGACAAGAGCCGGCATGCCGCCCATGTTAAGAGTGCGGAGGCGATTCCGGCCCGGCGCCGCCGCCGACCTGCGCCTCGCCGACCGGCCCGGCGGCCCGCAGCCACGAGAGGTCGCCGGAGTCTGTGTTGGTGGCGACCACCTCCGGGCGGGTCGACCCGTACCGGATGATCGAGACGGATCCGGGGTTGACCGTGATGCGCTGGAACAGGTCGAGACCCATGCCCAGCGCGTCCGCCAGGACGGACTTGATGATGTCGCCGTGCGTGACCGCCACCCACACCGCGCCGCCGCCGTGCTCCGCCTCCAGCGCAGCGTCGCGGGTGCGGATCGCCGCCACCGACCGTGCCTGCATGGCGGCCAGCGACTCGCCGCCCGGGAACACCGCCGCGGACGGCTGGGTCTGCACCACCGACCACAGCGGCTCGCGCGCGAGGTCCTTGAGCGGTCGCCCCTGCCACTGCCCGTAGTCGCACTCGACGATGCCCGGGTCGGTGTCCAGCCGCAGCGCGTGGGGCTCCGCGATGGTCCGCGCCGTCTGCCGGCACCGCGCGAGCGGGCTCGAGACCACGGCGACGAGGGGTACCACGGCGATCCGCTCCGACGCGCGCTCGGCCTGGCTGCGCCCGACCGCGTCGAGATCAACCCCGGGGGCCCGCCCGGTCAGGATCCCGGCGACGTTCGCGGTGCTGCGGCCGTGCCGGACGAGGATGACGGTGGGCATGCCCTGGAGCCTAGGCAGAAACCTACCGGTCCTCCTCCGAGGGCCTCCCGGCCGGTCCGGGTTCGGGCGTCGCTGCGTGCAGCGGTGTCTCGTCGCCCGGCCACTCGAGAACCGGCGGGTACGGGACGTCCTCGCCGTGGCTGGGCACCAGCTCCTCGACCTCGCGACGATGCTGCTCGATCGCCTTCGCGACCTCGTCGACGAGCCCGCGGAACGCGTCGAGGCTCACGCGCCCGCGGTCGTCGGCGCCCAGGCGCTCACGCGTCCGCTCGTCCAGCGCGTCCTCGGCCACGATCACCGCCTCGCCGTCCTCGACCGGGAAGACGCTCGCCTCGACCGGCGCGTACGTGTCGTCGGGGAGGTCCGGACCCACGTCGCGGGCCAGCAGCAGGAGCATCGGGACCTCCGGATCCATCGGCACCACCCAGGACTCCTCGCCCTTGTCCGTCCGGTCGGGCGCGGACAGCACCCGGACGACGAGGCGGCGCGGGGGGCGGCCGAGCAGGACGTCGTCGACGTCGACGTCGAACAGAGCGAAGGACCGGGGCTCGTCGAACCCGTCCGCGGCGCGCACCTCCCGCAGGTCGCGGACGCGGCCGAGCACCACGAGGTGCGCGCCGACGATGCGCTCGACGAGCGTCGGCGCCTGCCCCAGGCGTGTGGTCATGCGCGTCTCCCTCGCGATCGGGCGGCTACTCGTGGGCGTACCAGAGCACGGTCTCGCCGAGCTCGGGGGAGCTCGCCAGGGCGGGCGCGACGTGGCTGGCGTGGGCGAGCAGCCACACCCGGCCGCTCCACGCCGGGGCGCCCGGGGGGAGCACCGCGACGCCGAGCGTCGTGTTGAAGTTCTGCTCGCGCCACGCGAGGACGAACGTGTCCCGGGCACGGTCGTACGCCAGCGCCGGCTGGATGCGGGTCCGCTCGCCCGTGAACACCGGAGCCGAGGCCTGGAGCTGCTGCCCGACGACCGCAGCCGGGACGGTGACGATCTCATTGAGGTTGGCGGTGCCGGCCGTGTTGGCGAACGCCAGGGCGACCATCAGGCGGTTGGTGTCGGAGGCGGCGACCGAGACGCCGGAGAGGGCCTTGAGGGTCGGGTGCAGCACGGTCGGCGCGCTCCAGGTGGCACCGTCGTCGAACGAGGTGCTCGCGCGCACCTGCCCCGTGGCGGCGTCGTTGCTGCGGTTGAAGTCCGCCCAGACGAGCACCCAGCACGACTGACCGGCGACGCGGGTCCACGCGAGGCCCGGGGTTCCTGCGGTGCGCGCCCCCGCCAGACCGGCCGCGAACCAGGAGCGCCCGTGGTTCCTCGACACGGACAGGCGCAGGGCGCCCGAGTCGTCGTTCGTCACCCGCGCCCAGAGGACCGTCCCGCGGTCGTCGGACGCGTAGGCGGGCCCGTGCACCGTCCGCTCGCCGCCGAAGTAGTACCAGAGGCGGGTCAGGAACTTCTCGCCGTCGTTGCGCAGCCAGGTGGGGATCCGGTTGGAGTGCGTCCAGCCGAGCACGTACAGGCCCGAGCCGCGGAAGGCCGCGACGCCGGGGCTCTGGTTGGTGCGCGTGTGCCAGTGCGGATGGGAGGTCAGCTCGTTCGGGACGGGAACCCAGGTCGCCGCACCGTCGGACGACCGCAGCTGCCGCAGACGGTTCTGCTGGTAGTCGGGATACAGCGCCTTCAGCGGCGCGACGTCCCCCTCGAACGGCCCGTACCGGTACGGGTAGCCGTAGAAGGGGAACATCGCGTCGTTGCCGGACGCGCTGTGGTCCAGACCCAGCGCGTGCCCGAGCTCGTGGAGCGCGACGGCCTGCATGTCGATCTGCCCCGGCATCGCGTTCCACGGCACGAAGTTCCACAGTGAGCCGTTCACACCCGACCGGCGATGGAACTCGATGAAGATCGAGTTCCACCCACCGAGGGTCGTCGCGATGTTCGGTGCACCCCCGCCGTGCCACGGGGTCATGAGGATCAGCAGGTCGCCCTGGTTCGTGGGCGGAAGCTGGGTGGTGTACCCGAAGAACTGGGGCCGCACGTCGACGCCCGCCACATTCATCCACCGGGTGTACGCGTTGATGACCGCGTCGGTGAAGGGGCCCTGCCACGCCGCGTTGATGCCCTGCGCGACGAAGGTGTCCCAGTTGATGAGGACGCGTGGGCGGCTGCCCACCGGATACCACGCAGGCACGGTTTCCCCCCGATCTCGCGCCGAGCAGGTCCTCTGTCGATCCTGGACCTGCCCTCAACCGGCGTCAACCAAGGCGACGACGGGCGCAGACGAGCGACTAGGATTTTCTGGCAACAATGAGCATCGCGATCGTGAGGGGATGAGAGCGGTGGCACGGTTGGATCATTTCTGGGTCATTCACACGACATCGTCGACACCCGACGCCGACACCGACGACGGCGTCAGCATCGGGCTGTTGTTCACGCAGCCCAACCCGCAGTTCGAGATCTGGATGGACTTTCCTGACCTGCCGCACGACGAACGGGAGCGGGGGAGGACCGACCAGTACAGGTTCAACATCGTCGAGAGCGAGACGAACATCTCGATGGACCTGTTGGGACCGCGCAACTTCGCCCTCCGGACCAAGGGCAGGGACGCGTGGCTGCCGGAGTCGATCTGGGTGATCGGCCAGGACGTCGACGGGAACCGTCGCCTGCTCGTCGGGTTGCCCCGATGGCCCGCCACCATGTGGTTCAGCACGGACCTGGCGGAGGGCCGGCCGCAGCGAGTCCTTGCCGACGGCGCGGCCTGAGCGGGTCGACGCAGACCTGTCGCTGGGGTGCCCTGGCGCACCAGACTGGATCCCGAGGTGAAGGCTCCCATCGGAGAGGTCGCCATGTCGTACCGGGATCGCATCGCGGCCGTCGGCCCCAAGAAGCTGCTCGCGCTCGACGGCGGGGGGATCCGCGGGGTCCTGACCCTCGAGATCCTCGCCGCGATCGAGGACGTGATCCGCACGGAGACGGGCGCCGGGGACGACTTCGTCCTTGCCGACTACTTCGACTACGTCGCGGGCACCAGCACGGGCGCGATCATCGCCGCGGGCCTCGCGTGCGGGATGCGGGTGGACGAGCTGCGCGACCTGTACGCCCGCCACGGTGAGGAGATGTTCGACAAGGCCGCGCTGTTCCGGCGGTTGCAGTACAAGTACGACAGCCGACGACTGGAGCGGATGCTCCAGAGCACGTTCGGGCCGACGACGACCCTGGGCGACGACCGGCTGCGGACGCTGCTCATGATGGTGCTGCGCAACGCGACGACGGACTCGCCGTGGCCGTTGAGCAACAACCCGGGGGCCAGGTACAACCAGACCGACCACCCCGACAACAACCTCGGGCTCCCGCTGTGGCAGCTGGTGCGCGCGTCGACCGCCGCGCCGGTCTTCTTCCCTCCCGAGGTCGTCACGGTGGGGGAGCACGCCTTCGTGTTCGTCGACGGCGGCCTGACGATGTACAACAACCCGGCGTTCCAGCTCTTCCTGATGGCGACCCACGACGCGTACGGGCTCCGGTGGCCGACGGGGGAGGACGCGCTGCTCCTCGTGTCCGTCGGCACCGGGACGGCCCCGAAGGCCAACGACCAGCTGCGTCCGGGGGACATGAACCTGCTGTTCAACGCGGCCTCCGTGCCCGCCGCACTCATGGCCGCGGCCCTGCACGAGCAGGACCTGCTGTGCCGGGTGTTCGGCCGGTGCCGGCACGGCGCGGTCATCGACCGCGAGATCGGAGACCTGGTGACGGCGGACGGCGTCGGCGGACCGCGCTCGTTCACCTACCTCCGGTACAACGCGGACCTGACGCGTGAGGGCCTGGACCGGCTCGAGCTGCGGGACGTGGAACCCGAGAGCGTGCAGCGCCTCGACTCCGTGGCGCACATCCGCGACCTCCAGCGGGTGGGGATGCGGGCGGGTCGGGCCGTCGACCGTCGGCACTTCCAGGGTTTCCTGGAGGTGACCCGATAGGCCGCGTCAGCCCGGTCGCGGAGGAGTCAGCGCGGCGTCGACGGCAGCGGCCAGCTGGTCCGGGCTGTCGATCGAGTAGGTGGTGACCAGCGGGGACGCGGCGATGCGTGCCGTCCGCGCGTCGGTCGCACCACCCGAGGCGGCCGACGCGATCGCGTCGGCCGCGCGGCCGGAACCGGCCACGACCAGCACCCGGCGCCCTGCCCCGAGGCTCTCCTCGACGTCCCGGTAGGTCACCGTCCCGCCGTTGACCACCAGCGTGGCCGACGGCAGGGCACCGGCCACGAGGTCGGCGACAGCCGCGAGCCAGGGCGACTCGTCACCCCACGTCGCCCCCGGGACCAGGACGACGGCGCTGTGGTGCCGCTCCAGGCCGACGCCGTCCCGACCGGGGCCGACGGTCTGCGCGGCTGCCACCCCGAGGAGCGTGAAGCCCGCGTCGGCGGCGTGGCGCGCGCGCCCCAGGACGCTCATGAGGCCCGAGTCCGTCCCGCCGTCGACCACGACCGCACGGTGTCGCTCGAGGACCGCGACAAGGTTGTCGGCGACGAAGCGCTCCACCTTGGCCAGGTCGGCGGCGCTCATCCCGTCGGCGCCGCCCACGCACACCAGCACAGGGCGGCGGGCGGGGATGCCGAGGGCCGCGAGGGCGTCGGGCAGCTGGTCCGGTGCAGTGACCTCGGCGACGGGCGGGGTGCCGGCGGGCGTGACCGTCATCGGGGCCTCTCGACTCGGCGGTGTGGATGCGACCTCGCGGCCCAGCCAACCGCGTCGGAGCACCCCCCGCCAAGCCGCGCGACCTCTCCCCCCTCCCGTCCACCGGGGTCCACGCGCCAGACTGAAGGGTGGTCAGTCCTCTCTGCTTCGTGATCATGCCCTTCGGCACCAAGCCCGACCCCGCCCAGGGCGCCCCGATCGACTTCAACCGCGTCTACGACGCGGCGATCAGGCCGGGCGTCGTCGCCGCGGGGATGGAGCCGATCCGGGCGGACGAGGAAGAGCTGGGCGGGATCATCCACAAGGCCATGTTCGAGCGGCTCCTGCTGTGCGAGTTCGCCGTGGCGGACCTGACCACCAGCAACGCGAACGTGCTCTACGAGCTCGGCATCCGGCACGCCGCGCGTCCCCGGTCGACCCTCACGCTGTTCGCAGCCCACAAGCCGCTGCCCTTCGACGTCAACCTGTTGCGGACGGTCCGTTACGACCTCGGGGGGGACAACACGCTCTCCGACGAGGAGGCGTACGCCCTGCGGGACACGATCGCCGAGCAGCTGACCGCGCTGCGCGCCCGCGCCCGGACCGACCCCGGGGTCGACAGCCCGCTCTTCCAGATGATCGACGGCTGGCGGCCGCGCCTCCCCTCACCGGCCGCGTCCCAGCTCTTCCTGGCGCAGGCGAGGTCGACCGAGGAGCTGAACCGCAGGCTGCGCGACGTCCGTGCGGCCGCGATGGACGGGGCCGGCCGGGAGCACGCGGCACAGGAGCTCGCGCAGCTGCGCGCCGACGCGGGCGCGGCGGAGGGCGTCGACGTGTCGGTCCGCGTCGGCCTGATGCTCGCCTACCGCGCCCTGGAGGACTGGGCCGGCATGATCCAGGCCCACGGCGAGCTGCCGGAGGAGCTGGCGAGCCAGCCGGCCGTTCTCCAGCAGCTGGCGTTCGCCCACAACCGCCGCGCTGACGCCACCGGCTCCCTGGCCGACCGCGGGCGGGCGCTCGACATCCTCCGCGAGCTGGAGGTGACGCGGGGGCCGACCGCGGAGACCAGCGGCCTGATCGGTCGGATCTACAAGTCGCAGTGGAGACGCGCTGTCGACGAGGGCAAGTCCACCCTGGCGCAGGGCCTTCTGGAGCAGGCGATCGAGGCCTACGTCCGAGGGTTCGAGACGGACTGGCGGGACGTGTACCCCGGCGTCAACGCCGCGACCCTGCTGGACGTCGAGGGCAGCCCCGAGAGCACGGCGCGCAAGGATCGGATGCTCCCCGTCGTCCAGTTCGCGGCCGACCAGCGCATCCGGTCGCCACGGCCCGGGTACTGGGACTGGGCCACACAGCTGGAGCTCGCGGTGCTCGCCCGCGAGCAGGAGAAGGCCAGAGCGTACCTGTCCAAGGCCCTGGCGGCGGTCGAGGAGTCCTGGGAGCCGGAGTCGACGGCGAGCAACCTGCGCATGGTGGCGGGTGCGCGAGCCGCCCGCGGGGAGTCGACGGGGTGGGTGCAGTCGCTGGTCGACGAGCTGGACCCGGGAGGGTAGGCGTCGGGCGTGCGGGGTCAGCGGGGCTCGCGCAGACCGCTGGCGCGACGTACCGGACGCTCGACGGCCGCGCGGACGGCATCCTCGGTGCCGATCACCCGCACGTGCTCGCGAGCGCGGGTCACTGCCGTGTAGAGCAGCTCGCGGGTGAGCAGGGGCGACGGGACCGGCGGCAGCACCAGGGTCACGCGGGCGAACTGGCTGCCCTGGCCGCGGTGGACCGTCATGGCGTGGACGGGCTGGACGGCGGGCAGTCGGTACGGGCGGACCAGGCGGGGGTCGTCGGGCTCGCCGAACGCGACCGCGACGCCGCCGAGCCCGTCGGCCACCACGACCCCGGTGTCGCCGTTGTAGAGCCCGCTGGCGCGGTCGTTCTCGGTGACCAGGAGCGGGCGGCCGAGCGGCCACGGACCGCCGCCGGCACCGACCCACGCCTCCACGGTGGCTGCCCAGTGCGCGACGCCGAACGGACCCTCGCGGTGGGCGAGCAGGAGGCGGTGGGCACCCAGGGCCTGCAGGGCAGCGGGGGCGTCGCCGGCCCGGGCCGCCGCCACGAGTGCGCGGCTGCTGGCCTCGACGTCCTCCCGCAGTCCGGCGACGTCCTGGGGTGAGAGCCTGTCGCCCGTCGGCTCGACCAGCGAGAGGTGCTCGTCACCGGAGCGCAGCACCGCCAGGGCAGTGTCGGCGTCGCCGAGCCGGATCGCCTCGGCGAGGGCGGCGAGCGAGGGACCGTAGCGATGCGTCCGCGTGAGGCGGACGACGTCCCGCGGGAAGGCCGCGACGAGGTCGCCGAGGACGGCACCGGCCTCGACGCTCACGAGCTGGTCGGGATCGCCGACGAGCACGAGCCGCGCCGTGGGGCGCAGCGCCTCGACGAGCCGGGCCATCAGCGACAACGACACCATCGACGACTCGTCGACGACGACGACGTCGTGCGGCAGGCGGCGCAGCCGGTCGTGCCGGAAACGGGTCGACGAGCCGGGACGCCGGCCGAGCAGGCGGTGCACCGTCATGGCGTGCAGGGAGCCGACGGCGGCGACGTCGGCCGCGCCGAGGAGGGCGACCTCCGCGTTGACCGACTCCTGGAGGCGGGCGGCGGCCTTGCCGGTGGGGGCCGCCAGCGCGACCCGCAGCCTGGGGCCGGCGGCGGACTGGAGGGCGGCGACCAGGCGCGCGACCGTCGTGGTCTTGCCGGTGCCGGGTCCGCCCGTCAGCACGGTCAGGTGGGAGGTGGCCGCCGTGCGGAGCGCGAGGCGCTGGGCGTCGTCGGCGGCCGACGGGTAGAGGCGGTCGACAGCCGCCGCCAGGACGTCCGGGTCGACGGTCGCCGGACGGGCAAGACGGTCGTGCACCGCCGCGCGGACCGTCTGCTCGTCGCGCCAGTAGCGGTCGAGGTAGACGCGCCCGTCCACCCAGCGCAGCGGGCGGTCGGCGGGGCCGTGCGGGCCGTCCGCGACGAGCGGGCTGCGGCGGATGGCCTCCTGCCAGTCGGTGGGTGCGTCTTCGACGTCGTCGAGCACGACGCACACCGACCCGCTGCGCAGCGCCTGCACGGCAAGGGCAGCAGCGAGCAGGACCCGCTCGTCGTCCTCCCCGCCGATCGCGCCGAGGCGGCGGGCGACGTGCACGTCGGCGGCCGTGAGGTCGGACGCCGCGAGCAGACCGGTCGCGCGCCACGGGAGGTTGGCGGCGTACGGGTCGTCGGCGATCGTCATGAGCCGGCCAGGAGGTCGGAGAGGGCGACGACGAGCCCGGCCGGCGGGCGCCAGGACACCACGCCGAACGGGACGCCGTCGACGGTCGGCGTCGCCGGGCCGGCCATCCCTCGCAGGAACAGGTACAGGCCCCCGCCCAGGTGCTCGGCCGGGTCGTAGAGCGGGAGACGCCAGCGCAGGTAGCGGTGCAGCGCCGCCGAGTACAGCAGCAGCTGGAGCGGGTAGTGGGCGTCGATCATCGCGGCGAGCGTCGACGCCGGCCGGTAGTGCCACAGCGAGAGCGGCTCGTCGAACGCGCCGAGGCGGTTGGTCTTGTAGTCGACGACGACGTAGCGGTGGCCGCCGGGCACGTCCGCGGGCACGCGCAGCACCGCGTCGATGGAGCCCGTGAGGTAGCCGCGCAGGCGGGCGCCGGACAGCGACTCGTCGCCGAGGCGGTCGGCGTAGGCCCCGAACGGGTCGTCGGCGGGCAGGTGGGTGCGCAGCAGACCGGCGACGTCCCGCAGGGCGCCGGCGTCCCGCCCACGGCCGAGGTCCCCACCGGCGAGCGGCAGCTCGAACTCGAGCTCGGCCAGGCGGTCCGGCGGGCCGATCGCGGCCAGGGACAGTCCGCCGGCCAGCGGTCCGAGCGGGGTGCGCAGCGACGGGAGCATCGCCGCGGCCACCGCGCCGGCATCGACGGCCAGGAGCGCGCCCGTCCCGGCCTCGGCGCAGCGGGTCGCGAGCTCCCCGGCCAGGTCCGGCGCGCTGGTGTCCACGAGCTCCAGCACGCGGTGCGCGAACGTGCCGAACGTGGTGCCGGACGGCAGGTCGGCCATCGGAGAGGGCAGGTCGCGGGCGGCCGCGTGGTCGTCGCCCGCCGGCGCGATCACGTCCGGCTCGTCCTGCACCCCGGGCGCCTCCGGCTCCGACCCGACGCGCTCCCGCCCGGCCGCAGGCTCGTGCGCGGCAGCGGTGAGCGCCGAGTAGGACGTCCGACGCCACGTCACGTCCGGTCGTCGTCCCAGCGTCGCCGCTCGGAGGTCCGCGGCCGGGGAGGCCGGTGGCGCCCACGGCCGGGTGGCGGTCGCCGAGGTCACGACCTCGAGCTCCAGCTCGCCTCTGCCCCGTGCGGCGAGGGCCTGCAGCGTGTCCGTGGTCCGGGCGTCGGTGGTCGTCCGCACCAGCTCCGCCGGGTTGCCGTCCCCGTCGCGGGCGCCGAGCAGGAGGCGGGTGAGCGCGCCGCGCACGGAGATCGTGGAGGGTGCCCACCAGACCACGACCTGGCTGGTGGCCCGCGTGAGAGCGACGTACGCGAGGCGCAGGCCCTCCCCGTCGTCGGCGGCAGAACCCGCCGCGCGCGCCTCGTCGTAACCCGGGCTGCCCTTCCCGCCGACGTGCAGCCGGCGGACGTCGTCGCGGTCGTACCCGATCGTCGCCGGGGTGGGCGGCGTGTACTTGTCCCAGAGGAACGGCACCAGCACGACGGGGAACTGGAGCCCCTTGCTCGCGTGCACCGTGATGACCTGCACGGCTGCGGCGTCGGTCTCCAGCCGGCGGCTGCGCTCCTCGGTGTAGTCCCGACCGGCCTCGTCGACCCGGGCGCGCAGCCACTCGAGGAGCGCAGCCGCGCCGAGGCCGTCGTCCGTCGCGGCGGCGTGCAGCGCCTCGCCGACGTGCCGGACGTCGGTCAGGCGGCGCTCGCCGTCCGGAAGTCGGACCAGACGCTCCCGCAGGCCGGCGGTGGCAGCGGCCTCGAGCAGGGAGGCGACGCCGTGGTCGTCGAGCACGCGCGACCACGTGCGCAGCAGGTCGGCCAGCTGGTCGCGGCGCTCGTCGGACGCCTCCGCGAGCTCGGTCGTGGTCCAGCCGACGAACGGCGTGAGGGCGGCCGCCGAGACGAACCCGCTGACGCCGGGGCGCGCGAGCGCCGAGAGCAGGGTGAGCCAGTCGCGCGCCGACGGCGTGCCGAACACGCTGGTCAGCATCGAGATGACGGCCGGCACGCCGACCGCCGCGAGCGCGCGCTGCACGGCGACGGCGTCGCGGTTGACCCGCGTGAGGACCGCGATGTCGCCGGGCTCGGCGGACCGCCACCCGCCGTCGTCCGCCACCTGCTCGTCGGCCAGCGTGCGCAGCACCTGAGCCGCGACGTCGGCGTAGACGAAGTCGCGGACCGTGCCGACCGGCGGGGTGGTGGCGTCGTCCGGTGCGTGCAGGGCGGCGCGCGTCACCTGCCGGAGGCGGACCGCGGGACCGCCGCGCAGCCGCCGGCCCGTCCGTGCGGGCTCGATCGGGTGGACGACGATGCGCGGATCACCCAGCGCGGTGCCGGACAGGATCGGGGCGAGGCCGTCGAGCACGGCGGGGTCCGCGCGCCAGTTGCGGTGCAGGGTCTGCGTCGACGCCACCGCGCGGGCGCGCAGGTAGGTGGCGACGTCGGCGCCCCGGAACCGGTAGATGGCCTGCTTCGGGTCCCCGATCAGCACCAGGGTGCGGTGCCCGTGGAACGCGGTCCGCAGGATGTCCCACTGGACGGGGTCGGTGTCCTGGAACTCGTCGACCATGACGATGCGGTAGCGCGCGCGCACGCGGTCGGCCGCGGCGGTTCCCGTCTCCGGGTCGGTCAGCGCGTCGCGCAGCAGCACCAGCAGGTCGTCGTAGTCGAGCACCCTCGACGCACGCTTGCGCCGGACCAGCTCGCGGCGGGCGGCGTGGGCGAGGCCGTACGAGTCGCGTGCGCGTCCGTCGGCGTCGGCCGGTTCGAGCGTCGCCGCTGCGTCGCTGACCGCCTCGTGCGCGATCGCGCGGGCGTCCTTCACGGAGAGCGTCGGCGCGCCCGTCGACGCGTACTTGCGCAGGTAGAGGTCGTCGACCACCTCCGCCTCGAGCGCCGCGATGTCCGGGACCAGGCGCGCGTCGGGCTCGACGTCGCCGAGGGTGCCCAGCGACGTGAGCATCTGCTGGCAGAAGCCGTGCGTGGTGGTGATCGTGGCGGCGTCGAACTCGGCCAGCGCCTCGGTGAGGCGTTGGGTCCGTGCCGCACGGTCCGTGCTCGCGAGCAGGACGATCACCGGGTCGGTCGGATCGACCGCGTCCTGCCGGAGCGCGCGCTCGACGACGACGAGGCGCTCGCGGACGCGTTCGCGCAGCTCGGAGGTGGCCAGCCGGCCGAACGTCACGAGCATGAGCTCGGGGAGACGAGCGACGCCCTCGGCGACGTACCGGACGGCCAGCGACGCGATCGTCGTCGTCTTGCCCGTGCCGGCGCTCGCCTCGAGCACGACGGTGCCCTCCGGCAGCGGGCCGCACACGTCGAACGGGGCGGTCATCCGACCTCCTCGTGCGCGATGAGATCGGCCCACAGCGCCATGGAGAGCGCACCGAACCGGGTGGACTCGGTGCCGGCACCCTCCTCGACGAGCAACCGGTCGAACGTGACCGGGTCGCCGAACGCGAGCAGGTGGTAGTCGTCGACTGCCTCGAAGCCGCCGCGGCCGTTCGCCGCCTCCTCCGCGGTGCCGAGCTCCTTGCGGGCGCTGGCCAGCGCGTCGGCCTCGTCGCCACCGCCGGTGCGCGGGTGCGCGTACGCCAGGCTCGTCGCGAGGGGGAGCGGGAGGGCTCCGCACCTCGCCTCGTCGTGGAGGGCGACGAGCCGCCGGAGAACCTCGTGCGGCTGCGCCGGTGCCGAGAGGCGGGCGACGCGCGACGGGCGGACCTGCCCACGACCGATCGTCACCGCCTCGAAGGTGCGGTCGGGGAACGCGGCGGCCAGCGCGACCAGCTGCACCCAGGCGCGCAGGCGGTGCTTGGCCCCGAGCCGGGAGAAGACCGTGCGGACCAGGACGTCGCCGCGCACGCCGTTCACCGTGCCGGCGAGCGTGCGCCCGTCGGCGAGCGGGATCGTGACGTCGACGCTCTCGGCGGGTCGCACGAGGTACCGGTCCGAGGCCGCGAGCAGCGGCTCGACCTGCGCGCGGATGGTCTGCAGGGTCGCCCCGCCGAGAGTGGCCGGAGGCAGGTGCCCGCGGCGCCGCTCGGCCGCGGTGGCGTCGGTGAGGTCGACGCCGTCGAGCGCGGCCTGGAGCAGCCGGTCTCCGACGGCCCACCGCTCCAGCCCGTCCAGCTCGAGGGGCAGGCGGTCGTCCAGCTGCGGCTCGTCACCGGGAAGGGTCGCGCCGAGCCGGCCGCGGAAGAACGCGCGGACGGGGTGCTCGAGGGTGGACGCCAGGTCCTCGAGGTCGAGCTCGTCGGCGCCGGTCGGGAGCAGCTGCGCTGCAGGCGTCGGCGGGTTGCCGCGGCGCCCGGTGCGTGCGGCGGCGAGGTCGAGCAGGTCGAAGCTGAACGGCTCGGCGCGGCCCAGCGCTCCCGCCACGAAGTTGCGCTCGTCGACGGTCTGGAGCGGGTGGTGGACGACCTGGTCCCGTGCGGACCTGCCCTCGGGGTGGGCGACGGCGGCGTCGAGGGCGTCGAGCAGCTCGCCCACCGGAACGGCGGGCGGCCGGGTGGCGCCGGTGCGCTCGTCGGCGCCCGAGTAGACGACCACGAGGTGCTGCTGGGCGCTCGTCACCGCGTCGAGGAACAGCTGGCGGTCCTCCTGCCGGGCGTCGCGCTCCCCGACGAGCGGGTCGCGCGCGAGGATGTCGTCGCCGTCATGGCCCGATCCGCGGGGGAACGCGCCGTCGTCCATCCCGAGCAGCGCGACCACCCGGTGCGGGACGGCGCGCATCGGCGCGAGCGAGCACACGGTCAGCGCCCCGGTGCGGAAGCCTGACCTGGTCGGTCGCCCGGCCAGGTGCGGCTCGAGCAGCGCGATGACGTCGGCCAGCCGCAGGGTGCTGCCGGCCGCCGTCCGGGCCCTGGCCAGGGCGCGGGCCGCCTCTGCCTGCTGCCAACGGTCGGCCGGTGCGACGTCGGTGAGCAGGAGCACGGCCCGGTCCAGCGTGTCGAACCACTCGCCCGCGGGACGCGCACCCGCGAGGTCGTGCAGGGTGGCGGTGAGCCGGTCGACGAACTCCGCCAGGCGCCCGACCAGGTCGACGTCGGTCGAGCCGACGTCGTCGACCGGCAGCACCGCGCCGACGAACCGGTGGTCCTCCTCCGCCATCGCCACCCCGAGCAGGAGCCGGTCCAGCGCGGTCGCCCACGTGCCCTGGGCGAGCGCACCCAGCTGGTAGCGCTCGCGCCGGGAGGCGTCCTCACCCCATCGCACCCCCGACTCCAGGGCCCAGCCCCGGATGCGGTCGAGCTCCTCGTCGTCGAAGCCGAACCTGCGACGCACGGGCGCCTGACCGGCGAGGTCGACCACCGCGGACGCCCCGACGCGGGAGTCGGCGAGCTCGAGCAGGGTCGCGACCACGGAGAGGACCGGGTTGGCGTTCCCTGGTGCACGGTCGGCGATGCGGACACGCAGCGTGCGACCAGGGTGATCGTGGGGCCCGTCGTCCGCCTGGCCGAAGACGGCCTCGACCAGCGGCGCGAACGCCTCGACGTCGGGGCACATCACGATGACGTCCCGCGGCTCCAGGGTGGCGTCGTCCGCGAGCAGGCCGACGACGACCTCCCGGAGCACCTCGACCTGGCGCGAGCGTCCGTGGCAGGCATGGACCTGGACGGAGCGGTCGCCGGGGCTCGCCCCGTGCCGTGGGCCGTCGGTGCGGTCGTCGGCGATGCGGTCCTGGAGCGCGCCCAGCGCCGTGCTCGGGCGTGGGGCCGAGGCGAGGACAATCACGTCGGGTGCGAGCTGGAGGACTCGCGTCGCCAGCTCGGTCGCGTCCCCGGACATCGAGGCGAGCAGCGGGTGCGTCGCGACCGTGGGCCTCTCCGACCTGCGGGCAGCGGTGCGGGGGTCGGACACCACGCGTCGCCAGAGAGCCAGGGACGGCTGGGGCATCCACAGGTGGACCTCGCGGTGCACGGCCAGCGCGTCCAGCACCCGCAGGTGCCCGTCGGGCAGCGCCGTCGCCCCGAACACCGAGAGCCGCGTTGGCAGAGCGCTCACCGACGGCTCCGCGACGAGCCGCGCCACCGCGTCGTCGAGCCGCTCCGCGGGAGCCGACCCGCTGACGGTGTCGCGCACCTCCCGCCACAGGTGCGCCTGCCACAGCACGTCGTCCGGGAGGTCTGCCCCCAGACCGTCCTGGTCGAGGCCGTGCGCCCAGGCGACGAGCATCGCGGGGCGCTGACGGTCGTAGGAGCCGAACAGCCGGGCCACCCGCTGGGCGAGCCGGACCCGGCGGCTGCGGCGGACCTCGTCGCCGTCCGCACCGAGGAACCGGCTCACCGTCCGGAGCCACTCCGCGCCGAGGTTCGCGTCGATCGCGTCCAGCACGTGACCGGCCAGGTGCTCGGGACCCCACGGGTCGTCGTCGCCGGTCAGCCCGGCCGTGCTCGCCAGCGCATCGCGAACGAGCCGGCCCGGCGACGGGAAGACCACGTTCGCGCAGACGCCGTCCGCCGTCGTGCCCGCTCCGGTGCCGAGGCGGTGCGAGAGCCGCTGGGCCACCCAGCGCTCGACGCCGCGGGTGGGGACGGAGACGACGTCCGGGGTGAACGGGTCGGCCGGAGGTGCGGCGAGGACCGCGGCGAGGGCGTCGACGAGGACATCTGTCCTCTCGGCGACGTGCACGTGCAGGCCCGAGGTGGTCGTCGTCGATGCGTCGGAGGCCACGTCGCGCACTCTAGCCACGTGGTCGCGACCGAGCGCTCCGGTCGTCGTGCCTGTGCCGGCGTCGTCCGTCATCCACAGGTCAGGGCAGGGTCACGACGACCCGGCGGCGGGGCAGGTCCGCCGGTAGGGCCAGAGCGGCCCGACGCTGAGGACGCCGCGGGACGCCGAGAGCGCCCAGGCGTGGTGAGCACGCCTGGCCGCTCCCTGCGCCTCAGTGGTAGATCGCCCTCGGAGACCCGACGGGGTCGAGCCTCTCCGCGGTCCGCCGCAGGGTGGCGGCGACACGTGGGCGGAGGTTGAGCCGGCGCCGGCGCGGCGGCTCGGGTGGCAGGACGGGCGAGCCGGGCAGCGCCGAGTGCTGCAGGTTCCAGGTGGCCCGTGCTCCGACGACTGCAAGTCCCTCGATCATGATGACCTCGCAACCAGTAAACAATCGGTTACCGGTAGCATAGGCCCGTGCTACCATCAAAACAAGGTTTATAGGTAGCGAAGCCGGAGGCGGATCGTGGCTCAGGACGTGCTCCCGGAGCTGGTCGGCGGCGTGCTGTGCCTGGACGTCGCCAACTCCGTGGACGGGCGGGTGCTCGACGACCCGCTGGACTATCTCCACACCTACGCCGACCTCGTCGACTGGGTACGGCGCGCTGGCGGCCTGTCCGCCGCGCAGGCCGTTGAGCTCCACGCCCTCGCCGAGGCCGACCCCGAGGCTGCGGACGGTGAGCTGGTGCGCACGCGCGCGCTCCGGGAGTCCGTGTTCGGGCTGTTCTACGGGCGTGCCACGCAGGGTGTCGCCGCCGCCGGTCTCCTCGCGGCAGTCCAGGAGTCGTACGTGGACGCGCTCGCGCACGGCCGGCTGGTGGCGGACGGTCCGGACCTGCGCTGGACGTGGGAACCCGACCTGCGTCTCGCGCGCTGGCTGCTCGCGCGCTCCGCCGTCGACCTGGCCACCACCGGCCCGTCGGGCCGGGTCAAGGCGTGCGCGTCGCAGGACGGCTGCCAGTACCTGTTCCTGGACACCTCGAAGAACGGCAGCCGCCGGTGGTGCAGCATGACGGACTGCGGGAACCAGGCGAAGTCGCAGAGACTCACCGCGCGGCGGCGCGCGAGCCGCGCCGCGGACTGATGAGCCGGTCGCCTCAGCCCTCGGTGCGCGAGAGCAGCAGCGCCTCGCCCTGTCCGCCGCCGCCGCACAGGGACACGGCCGCACGCCCGTGGCCGCGACGCGCGAGCTCCGTCGCGGCGTGGCCGGCCAGCCGCGCGCCGGACGCTCCGATCGGGTGCCCGAGCGCGATCGCGCCGCCGTGGATGTTCGTCTGCTCCAGCGGGTAGGCCAGGTCTCCGAGCGACTGCACCACGACCGACCCGAACGCCTCGTTGATCTCCACGAGGTCCACCGTCGACAGGTCCCAGCCGGCTCGGGCCAGCGCGGCCGCGATCGCCGCCGACGGTTGCGAGTGCAGCGAGTTGTCCGGTCCGGCCACCTGCCCGGACGCGCCGACCACCGCGAGCCACGACAGCCCGCGCGCCTCGACGATCTCCCGGGCCGCAACCACCACGGCCGCGGCTCCGTCGGTCAGGGGAGAGGCGTTGCCGGCCGTGATCGTCCCGTCGGCGGAGAACGCCGGCCGCAGTGCCGCCAGGGACTCCAGAGACGTCTCGGGCCGAAGGCCCTCGTCCACCGACACGACCACGGGGGCACCGCGCCGCTGCGGCACCTCCACCGGCACGATCTCGTCGGCGAACACGCCGGAGGCCGCTGCCTCGGACGCCCGCCGGTGGCTCTCCACCGCCACGGCGTCCTGCGCCTCGCGCGGGATCGACAGCGCCTTGTTCCCGCGCTCGGTGGACGAGCCCATCGACTCGCGGTCGAACGCGTCGGTCAGCCCGTCGAACGCCAGGGAGTCCACCGCCTGGATGTCCCCGTAGGTCCACCCGCGTCGCGACCCCGGCAGCAGGTGCGGCGCCTGGCTCATCGACTCCTGCCCGCCGGCGACGACGATCGACGCCTCCCCGAGCCGGATCATCCGCGCGGCGTCGATGATCGCGGTCAGCCCGCTGAGGCAGACCTTGTTGATCGTCGTCGCGGGCACCGTCCACGGGATGCCGGCCTTGACGGCGGCCTGCCGCGCGGGGTTCTGGCCGGCGCCCGCCTGGACCACCTGGCCCATGAGCACCTGGTCCACGTCGGACGGGTCGAGCCCGGCACGGGAGATTGCGCCGGCGATCGCGACGGCACCCAGCGACGCGGCGGACAGGGACGACAGCGCGCCGTTCAGGCGTGCCATCGGCGTCCGCGCGAACGAGACGATCACGACCTCACGGTCAGCAGTCATGAGAGCTCCACCTCCACGGGCACCAGGGGAGTGGCCGCCACGACGTCGTCGACAGAGACGCCTGGCGCGCACTCCCGCAGGACGAGTCCGGCGGGTGTCACGTCGAGCACCGCCAGGTCCGTGATGATCCGGTCCACCACCCCGACCCCGGTCAGCGGCAGGGTGCACTCCGGCAGGATCTTGGCGGACCCGTCGCGCGCCACGTGTTCCATGAGCACCACGATCCGACGCGCCCCGTGCACCAGGTCCATCGCGCCGCCCATGCCCTTGACCATCTTTCCGGGGATCATCCAGTTGGCGATGTCGCCGGACGACGACACCTGCATCGCGCCCAGGATCGCGACGTCGACCTTGCCGCCGCGGATCATCGCGAACGAGGTCGCCGAGTCGAAGTACGACGCCCCGGGAGCGACCGTGATCGTCTCCTTCCCGGCGTTGATGAGGTCGGGATCGACGTCGTCGTCGATGGGGTACGGCCCCACGCCGAGCACGCCGTTCTCCGACTGGAGGACGACGGACACCCCCGGCGGGACGAACCCCGGCACCAGCGTCGGCAGCCCGATCCCGAGGTTCACGTAGGACCCGTCGGTCAGCTCCAGGGCCGCCCGCGCCGCCATCTGCTCCCGCGTCAGGCTCATGAGACCGTCCTCCGCTCGATGCGCTTGTCGGCCACCTCGGCGGGTGAAAGTGCGACGACGCGGTCCACGAAGATGCCCGGCAGATGGATGGAATCCGGGTCCAGAGCGCCGACCGGGACGAGCTCCTCGACCTCCGCGATCGTCACCGCACCGGCCGCCGCGCACAGCGGGTTGAAGTTGCGGGCGGAGGAGTGGAACACCAGGTTCCCCAGGCGGTCGCCACGCGCGGCCCGGACCAGCGCGTAGTCCGCGGTGATCGCCTCCTCGCGGACGAAGTCGGACGACACCCCACGCACGGTGAACGTCTCGACGGGCTTCGGTGGCGACTCGACGAGGACCGATCCGTCGGGGGAGTACCGCCACGGCAGCCCCCCGGAGGCCACCAGCGTGCCCACGCCGGTCCGCGTGTAGAACGCGGCGATCCCGCTCCCACCTGCACGAAGACGCTCGGCGAGCGTGCCCTGCGGCGTCAGCTCGACCTCGAGCTCCCCGGCCAGGTACTGCCGCGCGAACTCCTTGTTCTCGCCCACGTACGAGGCGATGATGCGCCGGATGCGACCCGCCTGGAGCAGCAGGCCGAGCCCCCAGTCGTCCACGCCGCAGTTGTTGCTCACCACCTCCAGGTCCTGGACGCCGGAGTCGAGCAGAGCGTGGATCAGCAAGCTCGGGATACCGCACAAGCCGAACCCACCGACCGCGAGGGTCGCCCCGTCGGGGATGTCGGCTACCGCCTCGACGGCGGACTGGACGACCTTGTCCATTCTTGCCTCCTGTCGACGAGGTCATTGTGCGCCGACCGGTCGACACTCGCGCCAGCCCATGGGCACAAGGTCCCTTGCGGACTTACCCTGGCGGGACATCAGGCAATGGGGCCTAGCTTCACGAGAGCGACGGTTCCGCCACCACAACGGAGCGAAACATGTTGCGTGCAGATGTGTCACCCAGCCGTGCCCTGCCCACCCACCAGCAGGCGGAGGCCCTTCAGCTGGTGACCCCCGACGGCGTCCGTCGGCCGGATCCCGAGTACGACCCGTGGATCGCCGACGTCGACGACGAGCAGCTCGAAGCCCTGTACGAGGACATGGTCGTCGTGCGCCGGTTCGACACCGAGGCCGTCGCGCTCCAGCGGCAGGGACAGCTCGGGCTGTGGCCGCCGCTCCTCGGGCAGGAGGCAGCGCAGATCGGCTCCGCCCGCGCGCTGCGCAGCGACGACTTCGTGTTCAGCAGCTACCGCGAGAACGGCGTGGCGTACTGCCGTGGCGCGCAGCCGACCGACCTGATGCGCGTCTGGCGGGGGACGGCCCTGGCGGGCTGGGACCCGCGGGCGATCGGGATGGCCACGCCGCAGGTGATGATCGGCTCGCAGACCCTGCACGCCACCGGGTACGCGCTGGGGTGCGTCAAGGACGGCGTCGACTCCGTGGCGGTCGCGTACTTCGGCGACGGCGCCACCAGCAAGGGCGACGTGCACGAGGCGATGGTCTTCGCCGCCACGTTCCACGCCCCGGTGATCTTCTTCTGCCAGAACAACCAGTGGGCGATCTCCGAGCCGGTGGGCCTGCAGGCGCAGCGCCCGATCGCGGACCGCGCGGCCGGCTACGGCATCCCCGGCATCCGGGTGGACGGCAACGACGTCCTCGCGGTGATGGCTGCCACGCGGTCGGCCCTCGACCGGGCTCGGCGCGGCGACGGCCCCACGTTCATCGAGGCCGTGACCTACCGGATGGGCCCGCACACCACCTCCGACGACCCCACCCGGTACGTCGACCCGCAGGACAAGGCGTCCTGGGCCGCGAAGGACCCGGTCGTCCGGCTCGAGCGGCTGCTGCACGCGCGCGACGCGTTGTCCGAGGAGCGCACCTCGCAGATCAAGGAGAAGGCCGAGGCGTTCGCCGCGGAGATGCGCAGCGGCTGCTACGGGTTGCCGGTCCCCGAGCCGCTGAGCGTGTTCGAGGACGTGTTCGTCGAGCCGACGCCCGCGCTGGAACGTCAGCGCAGCCAGTACGCCGCCTACCTCGCCATGTACGACGAGGAGGCGTGATGTCCACGATGACGATGGCCGCGGCCCTGAACTCCGGCCTGCGGCACGCACTCGACGACGACCCGACGGTGGTGCTGCTCGGCGAGGACATCGGCACGCTCGGCGGGGTGTTCCGGGTGACCGACGGGCTCCAGCGCGACTTCGGGGCCGACCGCGTGATGGACACGCCGCTGGCCGAGTCCGGGATCCTGGGCGTCGCGGTCGGTCTGGCGTACCGGGGGTACCGGCCGGTCGTGGAGATCCAGTTCGACGGGTTCGTGTACCCCGCGGTCGACCAGCTGGTCACGCAGGTCGCGCGCATCCACTACCGGACCGGCGGCGCAGTCCGCATGCCGATCACCGTCCGGATCCCGTACGGCGGCGGCATCGGGGCGGTCGAGCACCACTCCGAGTCGCCCGAGGCCTACTTCGCGCACACGCCCGGCCTGCGCGTGGTGACCTGCGGCAGCCCGCAGGACGCCCACACGATGATCCGCCAGGCGATCGCGTGCGACGACCCCGTGGTGTTCTTCGAGCCGAAGCGGCGCTACTGGGTCAAGGGCGAGGTCGACGAGTCGTTCGACGACGTCCCGCTGCTCGACCGCGCACGCGTCGTCGTCGAGGGCACCGACGTCACGCTCGCCACCTACGGCCCGCTCGTCATCACCGCGCGCGACGCCGCGCTGGCCGCGCAGGACGACGGGCTGTCGATCGAGGTGGTGGACCTGCGCTCGCTGTCGCCGATCGACGTCGACACGCTCGAGGCCTCCGTGCGCAAGACCGGCCGGCTCGTCGTGACCCACGAGGCTCAGGCCAGCGGCGGGCTGGGTGCCGAGATCATCGCGAGCATCACGGACCGCTGCTTCGACGTCCTGACGTCCGCCCCGGTGCGCGTCACCGGGTTCGACACCCCGTACCCGGCGTCCAAGCTCGAGGAGCACTTCCTGCCCGACCTGGACCGGATGCTCGACGCCGTCGACCGCGTGATGGGCAGACAGCACTCCCTGACCGGATGGAGGGCGTCATGACCACGATCCAGACCGTGACGCTGCCGGACCTCGGCGAGGGGCTCACCGAGTCCGACCTGGTGGAGTGGACCGTCGCCGTGGGCGACACGGTCGAGCTCAATCAGGTGGTCGCCGAGGTGGAGACCGCCAAGGCACTGGTCCAGCTGCCGTCGCCGTACGCGGGGGTGGTCGCCGAGCTGCTCGTCGAGCCCGGGGCCACGGTGCCCGTGGGGACGGCGCTGCTGACGATCGCAGTGGAGGAGCGGGCCGATGCCACGGCTCCGACCACGCCCGCCGCTGAGCCAGCCGCACCCGAGCGGACCGCCGTGCTCGTCGGGTACGGCCCGCTGGTCGAGGGGTCGTCGCGACCGCGACGCCGGTCGAGGTCGGACGACTGGGTCGCGGCGCACGCCGTCGCCGACGAGGTCGGGCTCGCCCTGGCCGGCGGGCGCATCGGGCCGAAGGTGCTGCCGCCGGTGCGCAAGCTGGCGCACGACCTCGGCGTCGACCTCAACAAGATGGCGGGCTCGGGCAAGGACGGGATGATCACGCGGGAGGACGTCCTGCGGGCGGTCTCCGGCGCGGACGTCTCGCCGGCTGCTCGGCGGCCCGACGCCCTGTCCGCCGCGCACCGACCCGGCCTGGCCAGGCCCGTGCAGGACGCGCCGACCCAGCACGCGCCGACCCAGCACGCGCCGACGTCGGGCCGCGAGGTGCGGACCCCGATCACGGGGGTGCGCAAGCAGACCGCCGCCGCGATGGTGGCCAGCGCCTTCACGGCGCCGCACGCGTCGACGTCGCTGACGATCGACGTCACCCCGACCCTCGACCTGCTCGCGGAGTTCACGCGCGACCCTGCGCTGGAGGGCCACCGCATCACGATCCTCACGCTCGTCGCCAAGGCGGTGACGCTCGCGCTCGGTCGCAACCCCTCGCTCAACGCGCGCTGGGACGAGGCCGCGGGGGAGATCGTCCAGTTCGGCTACGTCAACCTGGGCATCGCCGCGGCGACCCCGCGTGGGCTGCTGGTGCCGAGCATCAAGGACGCCGACCGCCTGCGACTGCCGGACCTCGCGGACGCGATCGGGGAGTTGACCGAGAGCGCACGGGCGGGGACGTCGACGCCCGCTGACCTGGCCGGGGGGACGATCACGATCACCAACATCGGGGTGTTCGGCGTCGACACCGGCACACCGATCCTGGTGCCGGGTCAGGCGGCGATCCTGGCGATGGGCGCGATCCGGCGTCGGCCGTGGGAGTTCCAGGACGAGCTGGCGCTGCGCAGCGTGATGACGCTCAGCCTCTCCTTCGACCACCGCTTGGTGGACGGAGCAGAAGCCGCCCGGTTCCTCGCCGACGTGGGGACGATCCTCGCGCGGCCGGGCTCCGTCCTGAGCATGGTCTAGCGGGTCGCCGGCACCGCCGTGGTGCGGTGCCGGGCTCGACCCTCCGGCGGCATGGTCACGAGTCGAGGCTGCGGTAGAAGTCGAGGAGCGCGTGGGCCAGCTGCTCGGGAGCCTCCATCGCGACGAAGTGGCCGATCCCCTCGATGGTCGCGGTGGTGACGTCGGCGGCGACCGCGTGCATCGTCCCGCTGGTGAACGGCCCGCTGCCGGCGTCGACCGCCAGGACGGGGACCGTCAGCCTGTGCTCGGTGGCGAGCCGCGTGATCTCGGCGCCCTCCGTGAGCACGGAACCGTAGATGCCGGTGGTCCCGCGCAGGCCCTCGGGGCGCGAGTACACCCGCGTGAACTCGTCGACGTCCTCGTCGCTGATGGCGCCCGGGGTGCCGTTCATGGCGGGGAAGGCGAAGCCGGTGAGGAACTCGCGCTCCCGCCCGGCGAGCAGCATCTCGGGGATGCCCGGAGCCCCGAGGAACCCGACGTGCCACGCCCCGCCGTGCGCCACGTCGGCGAGCAGCTCCAGCCCGAACCCCGGCAGCGCCGCCTCGATGGCGGTGTAGCTGCGCAGGAGCTCGGGGTGCTGGGCGGCCAGACGGAAGGTGGGGGTCCCGCTGATGTCCTGGCCGGTGAGGTGGACGGGGCCGAGGTCGAGGTGGGCTATCAGCCCGCGCAGGCTGTCGGCGAACGTCGAGCTCGTGTACTCGCCGGGATCGGTGCCGGAGTCGCCGAACCCCGGCAGGTCGACGGCGATGACGCGGTGCTCGGCAGCGAGCAACGGGATGAGCTTGTGGAACGCCCACCACGACTCGGGGAACCCGTGCACGAGCAGGACCGGCGTCCCGGTGGCGCCGGCGGTGACGTAGTGCAGCTCGGTGCCGTCGAGGGTGACGCGGTGGTGCGTGACCTCGGGGATCGAGGCGGCGGTCGTGACGGTCATGAGTCGCTCCTTCGGAGGTTTTGGACAACCAGGTTGTGACAAGTTTAGAAACTTGGTTGTCGATACGTCAACCAGGTTGTCGTAACATGGCGCCATGACGCGTTCCGGTGCCGACCTCGCGCTCCTTCTGCTGGGGGGCTTCCGCGCGCTCGCCGACGCGGGGAGCGCCGAGCTGGCCGACCGCGGCTACGACAAGATCCGGCCCATCCACGACTTCGCCCTGCGCTCGATCCTCGCCGGTGCTGACACCACCGCCGAGCTCGCGCGGGAGCTGGGCATCTCGAAGCAGGCCGTGATCAAGACCGTCGGCTTCCTCGAGGCGGAGGGCTACGTGGCCGTCGAGGCCGACGAGCGCGACGGCCGTCGCCGGCTGTACTCGCTCACCGACCGCGGCCAGGCGTTGCTGCGCACGGGGGAGCAGGTGTTCAACGAGCTGCGCGACCGGTGGGCGCAGCGCATCGGCGCGGAGCAGGTCGAGGCAGTGGGCGACGCTCTCGCGGACCTGGGCATCCGGGCGCCGACCCATCTCGACGCCGCGGGCTGGTTCAGCGGTTCGTCATCGCCCTGACGGCCGCAGCGCCGCCAGCGCCATCTCCTCCAGCAGGGCTCGCGTGCGGGCGGAGGTCACCGAGCGGGCGCTGTGCGGGGTGCTGTTGAGCAGGCCGAACGTGGCCTGGGCGCGCAGGCGGAGCTCGGCGCGCTCGCTCGACGGGCTGAGCCGGGCCAGCACGTCCACCCACAGCTCGATGTAGCGACGCTGGAGGTCGCGGACCGACTCTCTGTCCTGCGGGGTGAGCGCGGGAAGGCTCCTGTCCTGCACGCGGATCACGTCGGGGTCGCGCAGCGCGAAGTCGACGTGGAACCGCACGAGCGCGCGCAGGGCTGCGGAGGCATCGTCCCCGGCTGAGTCGACGACCACCCGGCCGCCGTCGAGCAGCCCCTGGCTGACCCCCACGAGGAGCGCGGCGAGTACCGCCTGCTTGCTGGGGAAGTGGCGGTAGACGGCAGGCCCGCTGACGCCGACCGACGAGCCCAGGTCCTCGATGGAGACGCCGTCGAACCCGTGGCTCGCGAAGAGCCGCGCAGCCTCGGAGAGCAGCGCATCGCGGCGCTCGGCCTTGGCGCGGACGCGGGCGGTCGGCGGGGCCTCGCTCATGTGGCTCGCGCTCCTCCATGGACAACGGTGTGATCGCACACTAGCCTCATTTCAGTTAGCGATCACTAACTCAGTTCGTCTCTCCCACCACCCCCGTGGAGACCGCGTCGATGGAGATGCTCAGCACGACGGCCGACCCTGCAGCCGACTCGTTCGTCGCGAACGAGGCGGCCCAGCGCGCCCTCGTCGTCGAGCTGAGGGACCGGCTCCGCACCGCGGCCGAGGGCGGCCCCAAGCGCTCGCGCGAGCGGCACGTGGCCCGCGGCAAGCTGCTGCCGCGCGAGCGGATCGACGTCCTGCTCGACGACGGCAGCCCGTTCCTCGAGGTCGCGCCGCTGGCCGCGCACGAGCTCTACGACGGCGATGCCCCGGGCGCCGGGGTGATTGCGGGGATCGGACTGGTGCACGGCCGGCACGTCATGGTCCTGTCCAACGACGCGACCGTGAAGGGCGGCACGTACTACCCGCTGACGGTGAAGAAGCACCTGCGCGCGCAGGAGATCGCGCTCGAGAACCGGCTGCCGTGCCTCTACCTGGTCGACTCCGGCGGCGCGTTCCTGCCGATGCAGGACGAGGTGTTCCCGGACCGCGACCACTTCGGCCGGATCTTCTTCAACCAGGCCCGGATGTCCGCGGAGGGGATCCCGCAGATCGCGTGCGTGATGGGCTCGTGCACCGCGGGCGGCGCGTACGTGCCGGCGATGAGCGACGAGACCGTGATCGTGCGCCGCCAGGGGACGATCTTCCTCGGCGGCCCGCCGCTGGTGAAGGCCGCGACCGGTGAGGTGGTCACGGCCGAGGATCTGGGCGGCGGGGAGCTGCACTCGCGGACCTCCGGGGTCACCGACCACCTGGCGGAGAACGACGCGCACGCGCTCCAGATCGTGCGGGACATCGTCGCGACCCTGCCGGTCCCACGGCAGACCGCGTGGGAGGTCCACGAGAGCCGGCCGCCGAAGGTCGACGAGAGCCAGCTCTACGGCGTCGTCCCCACCGACCTGCAGACCGCGTACGACGTGCGCGAGGTGATCGCGCGGCTGGTCGACGGCAGCGAGCTGCACGAGTTCAAGCGCGAGTACGGCACCACGCTGGTCACCGGGTTCGCGCGGCTGCACGGGCACCCGGTGGGGATCGTCGCCAACAACGGGGTGCTGTTCAGGGAGTCGGCGGTCAAGGGCGCGCACTTCATCGAGCTCTGCGACCAGCGCGGCATCCCGCTGGTGTTCCTGCAGAACATCTCCGGCTTCATGGTCGGCCGCGACTACGAGGCCGGGGGGATCGCGAAGCACGGCGCCAAGATGGTGACCGCCGTCGCGACCACCCGGGTGCCCAAGCTGACCGTGGTGATCGGCGGCTCGTTCGGGGCCGGCAACTACTCCATGTGCGGGCGGGCGTACGGTCCGCGCTTCCTGTGGATGTGGCCCGCCAGCCGGATCTCGGTCATGGGCGGCGCGCAGGCCTCGTCGGTGCTGGCGACCGTGCGCCGCGAGCAGCTGGGTGACCAGTGGTCCGCGCAGGACGAGGAGGCGTTCAAGGCTCCGCTGCGGGAGCAGTACGAGACGCAGGGGAACCCGTACTACTCGACGGCACGGCTGTGGGACGACGGGATCATCGACCCGGCGGACACCCGGCGGATGCTCGGCATGGCCCTCGACGTGTGCGCAGGTGTCCCCCTCGGAGAGCCCCGCCTCGGGCTCTTCCGGATGTGACCGGCATGTTCGGGACCGTGCTGGTGGCGAACCGGGGGGAGATCGCCTGCCGGGTCATCGCGACGCTCCAGAAGCTCGGGATCCGGTCGGTCGCGGTGTTCACCGACGCGGACCGCGCTGCGCTCCATGTGGCGCGCGCGGACTCAGCCGTCCGCATCGAGTCCTACCTGTCCCTCGACGCGGTGATCGCGGCCGCGCGCACTGCTCACGCGGACGCGATCCACCCGGGATACGGGTTCCTCTCCGAGAACGCGGACCTCGCGCGGGCGTGCGAGGCGGCCGGCGTCGTGTTCGTCGGGCCCGGGGTCAAGGCCCTGGAGCTCATGGGCGACAAGATCCGCGCGAAGGAGCACGTGTCGGCCGCTGGGGTGCCGGTCATCCCGGGGTCGTCGTCGACCGCCGCGGAGGATGCCGGGCGCGTCGGGTACCCGCTCCTGGTCAAGCCGTCCGCGGGCGGGGGCGGCAAGGGCATGACGGTCGTCGAGCGTCCCGAGGACCTGGCCGACGCCCTCGCCGGCGCCCGGCGCGTGGCCGCCGCGGCGTTCGGCGACGACACGCTGCTGCTCGAGCGGCTGGTCAGGGTGCCGCGGCACATCGAGGTGCAGCTGCTGGCCGACGGGTTCGACCACGTCATCCACCTCGGCGAGCGCGAGTGCTCGCTCCAGCGTCGGCACCAGAAGGTCATCGAGGAGGCGCCGTCGCCGCTCCTCGACGCCGCCACGCGGGACCGGATCGGCGCGGCCGCGTGCGAGGTCGCGCGCAGCGTGGGCTACGTCGGAGCCGGCACGGTGGAGTTCCTGGTGTCCGACGAGGCACCGACGGCGTTCTTCTTCATGGAGATGAACACGCGGCTGCAGGTGGAGCACCCCGTCACCGAGCTGGTCACCGGGCTGGACCTGGTCGAGTGGCAGTTGCGGATCGCCGCGGGAGAGCCGCTGGACGTGCAGCAGGCCGACGTGCGCCTGACCGGGCACGCGATCGAGGCGCGCGTCTACGCCGAGGACCCCCTCCGCGACTTCCTGCCGAGCACCGGGACCGTGCGGGTGCTCGACGAGCCGTCCGGCGAGGGGATCCGCGTCGACAGCTCCCTGTACGCCGGGCTGGAGATCGGCTCCACCTACGACCCGATGCTGGCCAAGGTGATCGCGTGGGGACCGGACCGCGCCACGGCGCTCGCCCGCCTGGACCGGGCGCTGGCCGGCACCACCGTGCTCGGCGTCCGGACCAACCTCGCGTTCCTGCGGCAGGTGCTGGCCGATCCCGACGTCGGGGCCGGCCGGCTGGAGACCGGTCTGCTCGGACGACTGACCCCCGCCGCGGACGTCGCCCCGATCATCGCGGCCGTCCTCGCCCGCCACCCGGCACCCGTCGGCGCGTGGGGGACCGACGGCTGGCGCCTCGGCGATCCGCGACCGGTGCGCTACGAGGTCGGGGACGTCGAGGTGGCGGTGCTCGGCCCACCGCAGGACGCGACCGTGACCGTCGGCGATGACGCCCCCGTGCACGCGTCGCTGACCCGTACCGGACCCACCGCCGTCGCGCTCGAGGTCGACGGCGTCGTCCAGCCGCTGCGTCTCGTCTCGGACGGGCCGGTCACCTGGGTCGGCACCTCCGAGCTGCGCTTCCGCAGCCGCGTCGAGCGACTGACCGACGAGCTCGCGGCGCTGACCCGCGGCACCGGCCCCGCCGACCCGGAGGTGCGGTCGCCGATGCCCGGCATCGTCGTCTCGGTCGACGTGCGCACCGGCGACCGGGTGGTCGCGGGCCAGAACCTCCTCACCATCGAGGCGATGAAGATGGAGCACCGGGTCGTCGCGCCCAGCGACGGCATCGTCACCCTCACGGTCCGACCGACCGACCGGGTGGCACTCGACCACGTGGTGGCCACCATCACCGGCCACCCCGACGAAGGGACACCGGCATGACGTTCGACCTCACCCCCGAGCAGCAGAAGCTCCGCGACGAGGTGCGGGACTTCGCCGACACCGTCGTCGCGCCCGCCGCCTACGAATACGACACGAAGCGCGAGCTGCCGTACGAGATCCTCGCGCAGATGGGGGAGATGGGGCTGTTCGGTCTGCCGTTCCCCGTCGAGTACGGCGGCCAGGGGCGCGACTACGTGGACCTGTGCCTGGCGGTCGAGCAGCTGGCGCGGGTGGACCAGTCGATCGCCGTGACGCTCGAGGCCGGCGTGGGGCTGGGCGCGATGCCGGTGTGGCGCAGCGGGACCGAGGCGCAGAAGCGGGAGTGGATCCCGATGCTGGCGCGGGGTGAGGCGCTCGCGGCGTTCGGGCTGACGGAGGCCGACGCCGGGTCCGACGCCGCCGGCACCAAGACCACCGCACGCGTCGAGGACGGCGAGTGGGTGATCGACGGGACCAAGCAGTTCATCACCAACTCGGGCTCGAGGATCACGCGGCTCATCACGATCACCGCGGTCACGGGCGAGAGCGTGCGCGCGGACGGGTCGGTGAAGAAGGAGCTCACCGCGATCCTGGTGCCGAGCAGCACGCCGGGCCTGACCGTCCTGCCCGCGTACGACAAGGTCGGCTGGCACACCTCCGACACCCACCCGCTCCGGTTCGAGGACGTCCGCGTACCGGAGGCGAACCTGCTCGGCGAGCGCGGCCGGGGCTTCGCGCAGTTCATCCAGACGCTCGACGAGGGCCGCGTGGCGTTCGCCGCCCTGTGCACGGGGGCCGCGCAGGGCTGCCTGGAGGAGGCCATGCGGTACGCCAAGAGCCGCAACGTGTTCGGCCACCCCATCGGCGACAACCAGCACATCGCGTTCACGATCGCCCGGATGGAGGCGCGCGTGCACTCCGCCCGGCTGGCGTGGCTCGACGCCGCCCGCCGGCTGGTCGCCGGGCAGCCGTTCAAGCTCGAGGCGAGCCTGGCCAAGCTGATCGGCAGCGAGGCGGCGATGGACAACGCCCGGGACGCGACGCAGATCTTCGGCGGGTACGGCGTGATGAACGAGAACCCCGTGGCCCGGCACTACCGCGACGCGAAGATCCTGGAGATCGGGGAGGGGACCACGCAGGTGCAGCTCATGGTGATCGCGCGGGAGCTGGGCTTCTCCGGGGCGCCGCGATGACGAGAGACATCGAGCAGCGCGGGCTCTACTACGAGGAGCTCGGGCTCGACGTCCGCTACGTGCACCGCCCCGGACGCACGATGACCGAGGCGGACAACGTCCTGTTCTCCACGCTCACCATGAACCCGCAGGCGCTGCACCTCGATGCGGCGTGGTCCGCCGAGCAGCCGTTCGGGCAGCGGCTGGTGAACTCGATGATGACCCTGGCCGTGCTGGTGGGGAGCTCCGTCGCGCAGCTGACCCAGGGCACGATCGTCGCCAACCTCGGCTTCACGGACGTCCGGTTCCCGCACCCGCTGTTCCACGGGGACACGCTCTACTCCTCGACCGTGGTCACCGACAAGCGGCTCTCGACCTCCCGGCCCGGCCAGGGCGTGGTCACGCTGGAGCACACCGGCCGCAACCAGGACGACGTCGTGGTGGCCGTCGCGGTGCGGACGGTCCTCTTCTGGTGCAGGGACGCCGCGCCATGACCGGCTTCACCAGGGGCCCGGCGCTGCTGTTCTGCCCCGCCGACCGCCCCGAGCGCTACGCCAAGGCCGCAGCGCGGGCCGACGCCGTGATCCTGGACCTCGAGGACGCCGTCGCCGTGGACGCGAAGCCGGCCGCACGCGCGGCGCTGTCGTCCGCACCCCTGGATCCCGACCGCACGATCGTCCGGGTGAACCCGGCAGGCTCCCACGACTTCGCCGCCGACCTGCGCGCCCTCGAGGCGACGCCGTACCGCACGATCATGCTGGCCAAGACCTCCTCGGCCGCCGACGTCCGGCAGCTCGCGGCCTTCGACGTCGTCGCGCTGCTCGAGACGGCGGCCGGTGTGGTCGCCGCGGCGTCGATCGCGGCGGAGCCCAACGTCGTCGCCCTGATGTGGGGTTCCGAGGACCTGGTCGCCTCCCTGGGCGGCACGTCGAGCCGTGGGCCCGACGGGGGGTACCGCGCCGTGGTCCGGCACGCGAGGTCCGTCGTCCTGCTGGCAGCGGGCGCGCACGGCAAGGCGGCGATCGACGCCGTGCACCTGGAGGTCGAGGACCTCGCCGGCCTGGCCGACGAGGCCACCGACGCCGCCGCCAGCGGGTTCGCCGCCACGGCCTGCATCCACCCGTCGCAGGTGCCCGTGGTCCGCGCGGCCTACCGACCACGGGAGGACGAGGTGCGCTGGGCGCGCGACGTGCTCGCGGCCGCGGCCGGCCAGGGCGGGGCGTTCCTGAGCGAGGGGCGCATGGTCGACGGACCGATCCTGCGGCAGGCCGAAGAGGTGCTCCGCCGAGCGCTATGACGCCGTCGCACGTGCGCGCGGCCTGGTGCCCGCCACCGGCGCCGGACCGGTCACCGTGTTCCACAGGTACCGCTCGAGGCTGCGCGAGAACTGGCCCACGGTCGCCGGGTCGCTGCTGTAGGCCAGCACCTCGTGACCCTCGAGCTCCTGCTCGATCCGGCCCACGACCGAGCTGGGCGCCGCCGCGAGGGCCTCGTACCGGGGCACGTGCCAGCTCGGGGGTGCCGTGCGCGCGACGTCGGGGAGGAAGCGCGCCAGACGATCCACGTGCCCGATGTACACGCACCGGCCGTCGTCGTGGGCGGTCAGCTCCCGGATCTCCCACAGCAGGCTCTCGGTGGGCCGGGACACGTCGACCAGGGTGACCTCGGTGCCGGCCAGGAGGCGGCTCACGGTCGCGCGCCACAGGGCGTTGGTGGACGCGACGACCATGAGCTGAGGGCTGAACACCCGGCGGGTCATGCGTTCGACGAGCGCTCCGACCGTCGCCACGTCGCCCGCGTCCTGGACGGACTGCCGCGCCGCACCCTCGGCGGCCTGGGCGCTGCGCTCGACGCGCTCCGACAGCAGGAAGGCGGGAAACAGGAGCCGGGGAAGCACCCAGGCGAGCAGCATCCCCGCCAGGACCAGCAGGACCGCCGCGGTGGCCAGCTGAGCGCCCGACTCGATGCGCAGCGGGGACGCGTCCAGCAGGCCGGCGGGGAGCAGGGTGGTCGGGTCGGAGGTCGTGTCCGCCGCGCGCAGGATGACCACGAAGGAGGCGATGAACCCGACGGTCATGACCGGGCCGACGACCTTGCGGGTGTGCTGCGCGACCGACCGCGAGAACAGCGTCATGCCTGACCGCCGCGCGCCGACGGCCTGCACGTCCGAGTCGTCGAGCGTGACCACTCGCCACGACCGTCCCAGGACCGTGAGCGCGGCCGTGACGATGCGCGTCGCGTCGTCGTACCCGAA
The DNA here is from genome assembly GCF_013359775.1 of Cellulomonas humilata. Classification (GTDB taxonomy): domain Bacteria; phylum Actinomycetota; class Actinomycetes; order Actinomycetales; family Cellulomonadaceae; genus Cellulomonas; species Cellulomonas humilata. Next base: position 271,186 of record NZ_JABMCI010000067.1, read on the forward strand.
CCGGCGCAGGAAGAGCACGGCGTGACGCCGACGCCGGAGCAGCGCGAGCCCCAGCCACAGGAGGGCGAGCGACGCGGCGAGCCCGATTCCGAGCCCGAGCCCCGGCTCCAGCAGCGTCGACAGGTCGACCGCCGGCGCCGAGCTGAGCCAGTCCGGGCTCCACCGGCCGGCGGGGTCCATGCCGCGCACGACGCTCGCGGCGTACCCGCGCCCGACGACGACGACGAAGACGACCGACACGGCGAAGACGACGCACAGCCCGGCGATCCCCACGCCCATGAGCAGCACACCGGCGACGCTCGCGGCAGACGCCGACGCGCTCCGGGCGGAGCCGCGGGACAGGACGTCGTACACCACCTTCACGCTCACGGTTCCTCCAAGGAGCGGGCTCGGACGGTGCCGACGGTCGTGTTCACGGACGGCACACCGCAGTCCGGGCGCACGGCAGCCGACGAGGGCGGCACGGCTGGGTTCTGCGTCATGACCATCTCCGAGAGATCGAGGCGAGCGGGGGTGCTCGAAGAGAAGGGGTCCGGGCGCGCAGGCGGGATACCGACGTCACGACGACCGGTGCGGCTAGGGACCACCGGCCCTGGTGCGCGCGCGGCTGCCGAGCAGGCTGGAAGGGACCGGTCGGCGCGTCGGTGCCGGGCACCGTGGCCCGCACGCGAGCCGGCCGGCACGCACCCGGAGGTGATCATGGCCGGCACGATGAGTCCCGTCCTGACGGACGACAGGTCCGCCTGGCACCTACCGCACCCAGGCGCCCTGCGGCGGTGGGCACCGCTCGCGGGCGTGCTCGCGCTGGCTGCCCTGACAGGCCTGCTGACCGGTCAGGTCGCACCGCTCGGCCCGGTCTCGTCGGTCGGCGCGCTGGTCGTCATGGCGACCGGCGCCGGACTCGGCCTCGTCGGGGGACGGGTGGTGCGCTCCGCCTGGGTCGTCGTCCCGCTGGCCGTCGTGCACGTCGCCGCGATCGAGATCGCCCGCAGTGACGTGCTCCTGCCCACCGTGCACGACGTCCGGATCGACTCGATCTGGGGCCTGCTGGCGCTCGTTCTGGGTCGCGGGGTGCATGCCCTGCTGCTGGTCCTGCCGATGATCCTGGGCGCCCGAGTGGGGGCCGGTCGGCCGCGTCGGCGAGCCGGTGCGGTGGGCACCGCCGTCGTCGGCGCGCTCACCCTCGGGCTGGCGGTCGTCGTGGCGCTGCCCGCCGGAACTCCGCCCGTGCGCGACGCCGACGGCGAGATCGTGCCCGGCAGCGTCGCGACCCTCGACACGGTCTGGCTCGGCGGAGACCCCCACTCCGTCCTGGTCCGGGCCGCCGACCCCGACGCTCCGGTGCTGCTCTACCTGTCGGGCGGTCCCGGGCAGTCCGACCTCGCGCTGGCCCGGGTCCTGTCCGAGCCCTGGGTCGACGACGTCGTCTTCGCGACCTTCGACCAGCGGGGAAACGGCACGTCCTACGCCGCGCTCCTGCCCACCGAGGAGGCCACGCTCGACCGGGCCGTCGCCGACGTCATCGACCTCACCCTCCACCTCCGAGCCCGCTTCGACGAGGACAAGGTCATCCTCATGGGGGAGTCCTGGGGAACGATCCTCGGCGTCCTGGCTGTCGAGCGGCGGCCCGACCTGTTCCACGCCTACCTCGGCAGCGGGCAGATGGTCGACGTCACCGAGACCGACCGCAGGATCTACCGGGACCTCGTCGACTACGCGGACCGGACCGGCGACCGGGCGGTGGCGGACCTGACCGAGCGGATCGGGGAGCCGCCCTACGCCGACCTGCCATGGGCGAACGCCGACGTGATGCTGGCCTACGAGTACCTGTACGGGCCGTACACGCCGTCCGAGGGCTACCTGGCGCGCGGTGAGGCCTCCGGGCTGGACGCGTTCGGCGTCCGAGGGGTCGAGTACACGTTCCTCGACAAGGTCGACGTGCTGCGCGGCCTCATGGACACCTTCGCGGTGATGTACCCGCAGATCCAGGGCCTGGACCTGCGGCAGGAGGTCCCGCGCCTGGAGGTCCCGGTGTTCGTGCTCGACGGTGCCGCGGAGCTGGACGGTCGACGCGACCTCGCCCTCGAGTGGTACGCGGCCCTGGACGCACCGCAGAAGCGGCTCGTGACGTTCCAGGACGCGGCGCACGCGGTGGCGTTCGAGCAGGCCGGCGCCGTCGACCGGCTGCTGGTCGAGGAGGTCCTCCCGCTGGTGGGTGAGCGTTGACTCCGACGGGTGCGACGGCGTGGGGGCCCTCCCGACGGAGGGCTCCCACTGTGCCGTTACGAGGTCGGTGACGGGGGCGGCGACGTGGTGTCGCCCTCGCAGCCGTGGCTGATCACGAGCTGCGCATTGGTCTTGACGCCGTTGTAGCTGGCGACGGCTGTTCCGATCAGCGCGGACGCGTTCTGGTAGGGGGCCATGAACTTGAAGGCGCCGTTTCCGGACTGCACCATCGACGACGTCCCGGAGGGCAGCGTGATGTCCGCGGCGGTGGCCTTGTTGGCCGTGAGCACGAACAGCAGATAGGGCGCGACGCCGTCGTCGCAACGGTTGTCCTGGAGAGTTCCGTCGGAATTCAGCCCTTGCCCGGAATACGTGACCAGGTTGGGGTATCCGGGGTCGGCGGACGCCGACGAGACCACGCTGATTCCCAGGATGACCAGGACCACAGCGCTGAGCAGTGCGATCAGCTTCCTCACGAATGCTCCTCGGGGGTGTGAGGGGAGGGTGGGGCCGAGCGGGTCCGTTGCGGCGCGCCGGAATCAACCGACGCCGGGGACCCACCGGCACGGCTTTCCACTGCACGGAACACCGCCGTCACCCGGAGTGCATTCCTCGTTGAATGCCACCTGCCGGACAAATCGGATGCTACTCCGGCAGTCCCGGGAAACCGCGGGTGAAGAACTCAGCCGGCGTCCGGGGGAAGGACGACCTCGACGCCCGCTGCCTCCAGGGCCACGGCAAGATCCGGGGGAGGAGGCGCGTCGGTGACCAGGTAGTCCGCACGCCCCAGCTCGGCGATCTGCGCGAACAGCCGGCGACCGAACTTGCTGGAGTCGGCGAGGACGGCGACCTTGGCCGACCGGTCCATCATCGCGCTCATCATCGCCGCCTCGCCGAGATTGCTGGTGGAGTAGCCGGCGTCGGCGTTGACCGCTCCGACGCCGATGAGGGCGAGGTCGCAGCGGATGTCGCGGTCCGCGCCGCTCTCGGTGGGGAACGTGACGGCGCCGATCGTGCCCTGCGCGCTCAGCCGGACGACGCCGCCGAACACGTACAGGTCGCGGAACGCGAGCGGGTTGATCTCGGTCGGCATGCGCAGGGAGTTCGTCGCGACGGTGAGGTCGCGGTGCTCGGACAGGTGGCGCGCGACCGCGAGGGTCGTGGTGCCGGCGTTGATCATGAGCGCTTCCCCATCCCGCACGAGGCCCGCCGCCAGCGCGCCGATCTGGTCCTTGGCCGAGGTCTGGAGCCGCAGCCGGACGTCCAGACCTGTGTCCGGACGGGGGACGGCCTGCGGGCTGATCGCGCCGCCGTGCGTGCGGATGAGGACGCCGTCGGCGTCGAGGGCGTCGAGGTCGCGCCGGATGGTGTCGGCGGAGACGTCGAACCGCTCGGCGAGGTTGGCGACGGTCACCTGTCCCTGCTCGGCGACGTACGCCGCGAGGTCGGCCTTGCGGCCCGCGGGGAGGCGCCGTGACGTGCCGTCGGTGGTCGCTGACATGGAACTACTGAACCACAGGTCTGCGGGTTTGTGCGAGAACCCGCATGCAGGCGTGCCCTGCTCAGATCTGGCAGCGAACCAGACATTTGCCCAGTTCAGAGGCGAAGAACCAGGTAGATCGTGTGCGCCGGCGATCGACACGGCCAGGTCACGGAGTGGTTGCGACTCGCAAGTACCGGTTGACGACGCACATCCACGGGTCTACGTTGGCGGAAACACGCAGAAGTGCGCAGACAGTCGCACCAAGCGGCAGATTTCGAGGATGGGAGAGTCATGAGCAAGGGCGCTCACGTAGGACGCTTCATTGCACTCACCGGTGTCACAGCACTTGCGCTCACGGCCTGCTCCGGGGGCGGCGGGTCCAGCTCGGACGGCGACGGCGACTCGGGGGGTGACGTCACTCTCGAGTTCTCGCAGTGGTGGGAGCCCGAGCTCCCCGACGGCGCGTTCCGCGAGCTGATGGACAAGTTCGAGGCCGAGAACCCCGGTATCACGGTCGATCTGCTGTCCGGCCCGTACGCCTCGACCAAGGAGCAGGTGGTCGCCGGTGCGGCCGCCGGCACCATGTCGGACGTCGTCGGCCTCGACGGCGCATGGGTCAGCGACTTCGCCGACCAGGGCGCGATCACCGACCTGTCCGCGGTCATGTCCGAGGCGGGCTACGACGAGTCGCAGCTGGCCAGCCAGGTCCAGGTGGACGGCAAGACCTACATGATCCCGGTGGTGAACTTCGTCTACCCGATGTTCACCAACGACGACCTGCTGGGCCAGGCGGGCGTCACGGCACCGCCCACCAACCGCACGGAGTTCGCGGACGCCGCCGCCAAGATCACCACCGGTGACGCGCACGGCTGGATCCTCCCGCTCTCGCTCGAGGCCCCCAACGGCATCCAGAACGACGTCATGTCGTGGGTGTGGGCGTCCGGCGGCTCGATGCTCAAGGACGGCCAGCCCGCCCTCACCGACAACGAGGACGTCACCAGCGCCACGGACTACATCCAGGGCCTGTGGGACGCCGGCGTCGTCGCCCCCGGCTCCTTCACCATGAAGGAGCAGGACAAGGTCGAGGAGTTCAGCAACGGCCGGGTCGGCATGATGATCGACTCGCTCGCCCACGTGAATCTCATCCGGGAGTCCAACCCGGATCTGAACTTCAGCATCTCGGCCATCCCGGCCGAGGACGACTACACCGGTGAGCGCGGCATCCCGTACGCCTCGTGGGGCATCGGCATCGCCGAGAACTCGGAGCACAAGGCCGAGGCGTTCAAGCTCGTCGAGTTCCTCATGAGCGAGGAGACCAACAGCGAGCTGTCGTCGATCGCCAACGCGTTCCCCGGTAACACGACCTCCGTGCCCGACTTCGTCGAGGAGGACGAGCTGTTCGCCACCGCGTTCGAGATCTACCAGTCGGGCTTCCCGGCGAACGAGTTCACCGGTCTGCCCGTGGCCGAGCAGCTCATGCGCGACTTCGGCGAGGAGTTCCAGAAGGCGCTCGACGGTCAGCAGTCGATGCAGGACGCGCTCGCCGCGGCCCAGACCAAGTGGGAAGAGGAGTTCTAGGCCACCAGCCCGGAACGCCCGGGCCGCGCCGGACACGCATCGCCGGCGCGGCCCACCCCCTCAGGGAGAGAGCCCCGTGTCCATGTCACAGACCACCAGCCCCGAAGCGGAGGCACGGCCCACCAGGGCCGCCCCGCCCCCCGGTGCAGACTCCGCCCGGACGCGCACCATCGGCCGGATCAAGCGCACGCTGACGCCCTACGGCTTCCTCAGCCCCACCGGCGTCCTCCTGATCATCCTGATGGTCACGCCGATCATCATGGTCGTCAGCTACTCGCTGCTCGACGGCGTGATCACCAACAAGAACCCCGCGTTCGTGGGATTCGAGAACTACGTCGAGGTGCTCACCGACCCGGTGTTCTTCACCGCGGTGCGCAACACGCTCGTGTTCACCATCTCGTCCGTGGTCGTGCACTTCGTGATCGGCCTGGCATTCGCCCTGCTGCTGAACTCGCCGCTGCTGGGCAACCGGAGCAAGGCGTTCTTCCGGGTGCTCTACATCCTCCCGTGGCTGTTCACGGTGGCGATCGTGGCGGTGCTCTGGCGGCTGCTGCTCAGCCCGAACGGCGTCATCAACTACCTGCTCGGCACCACCGGGATCACCGACGGCAACACCGAGTGGCTGGCCAACCCCTCGACCGCGCTGGCGGCCGTCACGTTCATCAACATCTGGTCCGGCTACCCGTTCTTCATGATCTCGCTGCTGGCCGGCCTGCAGGGCATTCCCCGGGACCTGTACGAGGCGGCGAAGGTCGACGGCGCCGGCGCGCTGGCGCAGTTCCGCAACGTCACGCTCCCGCAGCTGAAGCCGATCATCATCTCGATGGCGCTCCTGGACTTCATCTGGACGACGCAGCAGTTCGCGCTCATCTGGATGACCACCGGCGGCGGACCCATCAACTCCACCGAGGTGCTCTCCACGTTCACCTACAAGCTCGCGTTCACCGAGTACGAGTTCTCGGTGGCCTCCGCCTCCGCCGTCCTCGTGCTCCTCATGTCGATGGTTCTCGCGTTCTTCTACGTGCGGCACCAGAAGGCGAGGGACTGAGATGACCACGCTGGCCACCCCGGCGCTGACCGCCGAGCGCCCCGCACTGCGCACACCGCCCAAGCACACCGGCAAGAAGGTGGCGGTCATCGTCGCCCTGGTCGTCGGTGCCTGCTTCTCGGCGCTGCCCGTGGTGTGGATGCTCTCGAGCTCGTTCAAGTCGAACCCGGAGATCTTCGAGTTCCCGCCGCGCCTCATCACGCCGGGCTTCTCGTTCGACGCGTACACGACGATCCTCACCGACCCCACCAAGCTGCGGTTCTTCTTCAACAGCTACGTCATCGCGCTCGCGGTGACCGCCTTGTCGCTGGTCGTCGCGGTGCACGCGGCGTACGCCTTCAGCCGGTACGAGTTCTGGGGGAAGAAGACGATCAACGTGGTCGTCGTCTCCGTCCAGGCCGTCCCGCCGATCACGTTGCTGATCCCGTACTTCGGGCTCGTCGTGGCGCTCAAGCTCTATAACACCTACCAGGGCCTGATCCTCACCTACATGGTGTTCACGCTGCCGTACGCGATCATCATGATGACGGGGTATTTCAATACCCTTCCCAAAGAGCTGGACGAGGCCGTCAAGGTGGACGGGGCCGGTCCGCTGACCGCATTGTGGCGCATTCTCATGCCCATCTCGGTACCGGGCCTGGTGTCGGTCGGCGTGTACACGTTCATGATCTGCTGGAACGAGTTCCTCTTCGCGCTGACGCTGACCAGGACCGAAGACATGCGCACGGTCCCCATCGGTATCCAGCTGCTCATGGGCCAGCACTCGTACGAATGGAACGAGATGATGGCGATGAGCATTCTCGGGTGCATTCCCGTGCTGCTCCTCTTCCTCTTCTTCCAGCGCTACTTCATCGGGGGGATGACCGCCGGCGCCGTGAAGATCTAGTACCCCCCAATCCTCAGAAACACACACACAGGAAAGTTGACACACCATGTTGATGAACGGCCGAGACCTGCTCGCGGTGGCGAACGAGAACTACTTCGCCATCCCCGCCTTCAACATCAGCGACTACGCGATGGGCAAGGGGATCTTCGAGATCTCCGAGAAGCTGAACGCCCCGCTGATCGTCGCCATCCACCCGGACGAGGTGTCGCACATCGGTGGCGACGCGCTGGCCGCGCTCATCCAGCGCGCGCACCGCTCGTCCGTGCCGGTCGCCATCCACTGGGACCACGGCGGCACCTACGAGCAGGTGCTCCTGGCGATCCAGCTCGGGTTCACGTCGGCCATGATCGACGCGTCGATGCAGCCGTTCGAGGACAACGTCGCGATCACCACGAAGGTCGTCGACACCGCGCACGCGGTCGGCCTGTCGGTCGAGGGCGAGCTGGGCACCATCGGCAAGCTCGACGAGCAGGCGGAGGACGGCGTGCTCGTCGACCAGATCGCGTTCACCGACCCCGCCGAGGCCGTCGAGTACGTCCAGCGCACCGGCGTGGACAGCCTCGCGATCGCCATCGGCACCGCGCACGGCCTGTACCCGAAGCACGTGACCCCCCAGCTGAAGCTCGACCTGCTCCAGCAGATCAAGGCGCTCCTGCCCATCCCGCTGGTGCTGCACGGCGGCTCGGGCAACCCGGACGACGAGATCGGTCAGTCGGTCAAGCTCGGGGTCAACAAGATCAACATCTCGAGCGACATCAAGGTGGCGTACCACGACAAGATGCGGGAGATCCTGGCGGACACCTCGCTGCGTGAGCCCAACTCGATCCAGCCGCCGTGCATCGCCGCGATGCAGGAGGTCGCCGCCCAGAAGATCCACCTGTTCGACGCGGCCGGCAAGGCCGACCTGTACTGACCGGTCCGGACACGACGCGCGAAGGAGCAGCCGACCGATGAGCACGAGGTTCGTGCTGGGCATGGGTGGCACGGTCGACTACGAGATCCGCTGGGACGCGGCCGTGCTGGAGCAGCTGGCCGCGGAGCACCGGATCGGTCCCGAGGACCTCGACCTGCGCGCGCCGGTCGAGTCGGTGCGCGACCTCGTGCGGAGCCTGCTGGCGTTCGTCCGCGACGGTGTCGGGGGAGAGCGGTTCGTCGCCTCCTCCGACATCGTCGAGGCGGTCGCCGCCCGGTTCACCAAGGCGATCACCCTGGGCGGCACGTGCGTGCGGGCGGCGATCGCGATGGACGTGCTCGGGGTGCCGAGCACGATGCACCTGGTGTCCATCGACGACACCGTGCGTCGGCTGCTGCCCGCGTCCGTCGACTACGTGTCGAGCGCCGAGCACGACTCCCGCGACCCGCACCTGATCGTGCAGTACCCCGCCGGCGCCCGGGTGCGGGTGGGCGAGGTCGAGCTCGTCGCCCCGCACCCCAACCGGATCATCTACGCCAACGACCCGCCGCACCGCGAGCTGCGGATCGCCGCGGACCTCCCGGACGCGCTGCGGACGGCCGACGTCTTCCTGCTCTCGTCGTTCAACGTGATCCAGGACCCGGACACGCTCGAGTCCCGCCTGGCGCAGGTGCGCGACGCCATGCGCACCATGCCCCCGGACTCGCTGGTGGTGTTCGAGGACGCCGGCTACCACGTGCCCGAGCTGAGCCGGCGCGTGCGGGACGAGATGGTGTGGTCGGCTGACGTCTACAGCCTCAACGAGGACGAGATGCAGGCCTACCTCGGCCGCGAGGTGGACCTGCTCGACGCGTCGACGGTCGCGAAGGCGGTCGCCGAGCTGCACCACCTGGTCCCTGCGCCGACGCTGGTGGTGCACAGCAAGTACTGGGCCCTCGCGGTAGGTCAGCGAGCGGCCGCACTGGGGCCGTCGCTCGTCGGGGGCATCACGATGGCGAGCACGCGCTACCGGCTCGGCGACGAGTTCACGGCGGAGGACTACGCGGCGACCGCTGCCACGACCCTGAGCGGGTCGACCCGACGTCTCGCGTCGGAGGTCGCGGACCTGCTCGGCGCCGACGCGTGCGTGGTGCCGGCGCTGGACCTGAGCGACGTCGCGGCGCCGACGACGATCGGGCTCGGCGACTCGTTCGTCGGGGGCTTCCTCGCGGCGCTGGACCGGCGATGACCGCCTGGACCGAGCTGACCGACGACGGCCGGATCTCCCTGCCGGAGGCGCTCGCGACCGTCGAGGTGCGGGGTGGGGTGATCGCCGTGCGGCTGGCCGGGGGGCTCGCGTTCGACGTCCTGCCCGACCGTGGCCTCGACCTCGGCGCCACCTGGTGGGGCTCGACGCCCGTCGCGTGGCGCTCCCCGAACCCCGTCGACCCGGGACCCGGCCGGGACTGGGAGTCGCGCTTCCTCGGCGGGCTCCTGGCCACCTGCGGCCCGGACAACATCGGCGAGCCGCGCGGCTCGTCGGGCCAGCACGGGACCCACCACCTCACTCCCGCCGCCGACGTGCACTGGTCGCGGGAGCGGGTGGGGGACGCCTGGCAGGTGTGCGTGACGGGCACGGTCGCGCACACCTCGCTGGGCGGCCCGCGCATCCTGGTCGAGCGGTCGATCGTGGCGGCGACCGGTGTCCCCGCGGTCGAGGTCCGCGACGTCGTCCGCAACGTCGGGGACGAGCCGGTCGGCGTCCCGCTGCTCTACCACGTCAACCTCGGTGCGCCGCTCCTGCGCCCCGGTGTGCGCCTGCACGTCGACGCGGACGAGTGGGTGGTCCGGGAACCGCTCCCGGAGGGTCGCCACCCGCTGGTCACCCCGGCGCCGGCGTCCGGTCTGGCGCCCGTGGTCGCCGAGCACGTCGGCGTGCGTGGCGCGCGTGCGACGCTCGTCGGCGACGAGGAGCTCCCCGACGTCGTCGTCACCTGGACCGGCGCGACGCTGCCGCGGCTGTGCACGTGGAGCTGGCCCGCCCGCGGCGCGTACGTGCTCGGCGTCGAACCCACCAACGCGCCCCTGTTCGGCCCCGAGAGGGACCTGCCGCACGCCGGCGCTCCCGTGCTCGAACCCGGTGCGACCTGGCGCACGGGCGTCCGCATCGCGATCGAGGAATCCTCATGAAGCCGCTGTTCCTGCCCGCCAACCAGCCCGCCGGCCGGTTCTACGCCGGAGGCCGCCAGATCTCCGACTTCCGCGGCACCGGGCCGGCAGCCAGCCACGAGCCCGAGGACTGGGTGGGATCGGCGACCTCGGTGTTCGGGCACGAGCCGGTCGGTCTGACCGTGCTCCCCGACGGCCGGCTGCTCCGCGACGCGATCGACGCGAACCCCGTGGACTGGCTGGGTGCCGAGCACGTCGCCGCATTCGGCTCCGACCCGGCCCTGCTGGTCAAGCTGCTCGACGCCGGCCAGCGCCTGCCGGTGCACGCCCACCCGGACGTCCCGTTCGCCGCCGAGCACCTCGGTCTCGCGCACGGCAAGACCGAGGCGTGGGTGGTGCTCGAGCCCGCCCGCGTGCACCTGGGGTTCACGCGGGACGTCGACGTCGACGAGCTGACCGGCTGGGTGCGGGCGCAGGACACCGACGCGATGCTCGGGGCGATGCACGTGCTCGACCTCGACGCGGGCGACGCGGTGCTTGTCCCCGCCGGCCTCCCGCACGCGATCGGCCAGGGCGCGTTCGTCGTCGAGCTCCAGGAGCCGACCGACCTGTCGATCCTGCTGGAGTGGTCCGGGTTCGAGATCGACGGGGCCGCCGACGGGCATCTCGGGCTGGGGTTCGACGTCGCGCTCGCAGCGGTGGACCGGCGCGGCTGGACCGCCGAGGAGATCGCCCGGCTGCGCGGTGCGACCGCGGCGTCCTCGGGGGACCTGCTGCCCGAGGCGGCGGCCTTCTTCCGGGTGGAGCGGTGGACCGGTGCGCGTGAGCTCGACGCGGGACTCGCGGTGCTCGTCGTCGTCGCGGGCGACGGCGTCCTCGTGGCGGGTGGGGAGTCGTCTCCGCTGCGGCGCGGACAGACGGTCCTGCTCCCCGCCATCGTCGGTCGCGTCGCGCTCGAAGGCGCCGGGCTCCAGGTCGTCGTCTGCCGCCCGCCGCGTCCCTGACCTGCGGGTTCGCTGCCTCGCGTTGCACTTTCACCCGATCGGTCGAACGATGGTTTGCACGGGGGATGCTCCGGCCGACGTCAAGGTGAACAACGAAGTTCGACCGAGGGACGGCAGAGATGCTCAGCTCACGACGCACATGGATGGGGGCCGGGGGCGCAGCGGTGCTCGCGGCAGGGTTGGCGACCGGCGGGGTCGCGGCGGGCGGCGACAGCGTCGATCGCGGACGCGGGAACGACCGCGTGGTGGCCAAGAACGTGATCTTCATGGTCGGCGACGGCCTGAGCCTCGCGGCCAGAGAGGCCACCCGGCTCGCGACCGTCGGCCAGGACGGGCAGCTGGAGATGGACTCGCTGCGCTACGCCGGCTGGACGCACACCGACTCGGCCGACCTGGAGGAGGCCGTGACCGACTCCGCCGCGGGCGCCACGGCGTTCGCTGCGGGCGTGCGCACCTACAACGGGGCGGTGTCGGTCGACGTGAACGGCGCCCCGGTGAAGACCCTGCTGGAGCACGCGAACGACCTGCGCAAGGCGACGGGCCTGGTCTCGACCGCCCAGGTCACGGACGCGACCCCCGCGGCCTTCGGCTCCCACGTGCCCGACCGTGGCGACCAGAGCGAGATCGCGCGCCAGTTCATCGAGGTCACCAAGCCGGACGTCATCCTCGGCGGTGGCGAGGACTGGTGGTACCCGGTGGGCGACCCGGGGGCCTACCCGGACGACCCGGCGGACCCGCGTCCCGAGGTGAGCAAGAGCACCATCGGCAACCTCGTCGAGCTGGCCGAGGGGGCGGGCTACGACTACGTCAGCACCCCCGCGGAGCTCGCGGCGACGGACTCCGACAAGATCCTCGGCCTGTTCGCCAACGAGGAGATGTTCGAGCAGTTCCCCGAGGGTCAGGGCGACGAGTACGCACCGGTCGTGCCGCTCACGGACATGACGGCGAAGGCGCTCGACGTGCTCTCCCAGGACCGGCGGGGCTTCTTCCTGATGGTCGAGGAGGAGGCCATCGACGAGATGGAGCACGCCAACAACGGCGCGCTCACCCTGAAGGCCGGCCAGGCGCTCGACGCCACGGTGGCCCTGGTCCGGCAGTTCGCCGCGTCGCACCCCGGCACGCTGGTCGTCGTGGTCGGTGACCACGAGACCGGTGGGCTGGCCATCGAGAACGTCTCGTCGACCGACGAGTCGGGTGACCCGACCAGCACCGTCCCCGGCGTCCTGCAGAGCCTGGAGGACGGTCCGTTCCCGATCGCGAACAGCGACCTGGAGTTCACGATCGACTGGACGACGAGCGGGCACACGGGCGCCGCGACGCCGCTGACCGCCGAGGGGCCGGGAGCCGAACGGCTGGCACGCTCGCAGGACAACACCGACGTGTTCACGGTGGTCCTGGACGCGATGCGCGGCCGGCGCTGACGCACGACGAGGGCGGCTGTGCGGACGCGCAGCCGCCCTCGTCGCCGGCGGTCAGGACTGGAGGAACTCGAGCAGGTCGGCGTTGATCGTCGCCGCCTCGGTGGTCGGCATGCCGTGCGGGAACCCGGCGTAGGTCTTCAGGGTCCCGTTCTGCAGCAGCTGCGCCGACAACGGTGCGGAGTCCGCGTACGGGACCACCTGGTCGTCGTCGCCGTGCATCACGAGCACCGGGACCGTGATCTTCTTCAGGTCCTCGGTGAAGTCGGTCTGCGAGAACGCGACGATGCCGTCGTAGTGCGCCTTGGCGCCGCCCATCATCCCCTGGCGCCACCAGTTCTCGATGATCGCCTCGGACGGATCGCGGCCGGGCCGGTTGAAGCCGTAGAACTCGGTGGCGGCCAGGGCCCGGTAGAAGTTCGACCGGTTGGTGGCCACCTGCTCCTGGAGCCCGTCGAAGACTGCCTTCGGCAGGCCGCCCGGGTTGGCGTCGGTCTGCACCATGATCGGCGGCACCGCGCTGATCAGCACCGCCTTGGCGACGCGGCTCTCCCCGTGCCGGGCGATGTAGTGCACCACCTCGCCGCCGCCGGTGGAGTGGCCGATGTGGACGGCGTCGTGCAGGTCCAGGTGCTCGGTCAGGGCGGCCAGGTCGTCCGCGTAGTGGTCCATGTCGTGGCCGTCGCTGGTCTGCGTGGACCGCCCGTGCCCGCGGCGGTCGTGCGCGATGACGCGGTAGCCGTGCTGGAGGAAGAAGAGCAGCTGGGTGTCCCAGTCGTCGGCCGAGAGCGGCCAGCCGTGGCTGAAGACGAGCGGCTGACCCGACCCCCAGTCCTTGTAGAAGATCTCGGTGCCGTCGGTCGTCGTGATCGTGCCCATGGGTGACCCTCCTGGAGAACGAGAACGGTCATCCGAGACTAAGCGGGCACCGCCCGGTTGCCTAGGTCACCCGCTGCCGGACCAGCTCCACGATGCGGCCGGCGTTCAGCGTCCAGCCGACGCCGAACACGCGCGGGCTGATCACGTGGGCGCCCTCGGGGTCCCACATGCGCTCCTTGAACCGCGCCATGGTGGGCACCCGGAAGTCGTAGGGGACGAACCCGACCACCTGTCCGTGCCACTCGCGCTCCTCGGCGGGTTGCCGCAGCTCCTTGACGACGGCCGCGACGGCCAGCGCCAGGGTGATCAGGCGGATGAGCTTCTGGAGGTCGAGCGCGGTGCTGTCCTCGTCGTGCGATGCCATGTCGACTCCCTCGTTCGTCGGTGGCCCCATGCTCCTCCCCCGAGCAGGCACAGGGCCACCGACCCCAGGTGGGCTACTGGACCAGGACCGACTCCGCCTCGGCGAACCACTCGTCCACGGCCTGGTCCACGCTCATCGAGCCGTAGGAGAGGTCCTGGCTGATGCGCACGAAGGCCGTCTCCAGCGTCCCGAACCCGGCGACGGGGGGCGGCGGGGAGTTGGTGAGGTAGGGCGTCAGCGACTCCTCGTACTCGAGGATCTGCAGGTCGAGTCCCGTGGGCTCGAACCCGGCGAGCGCCGCGCTGGACGCGGGGACCCCCCGCGACATCCCGAAGATCTCGCCCACCTCCGGGCTGTTGGTGAGGAAGTCGATGAGTGCGGCTGCCTCCGCGGGGTGCTCGGAGTTGGCGGAGAGCGCGAGCATCAGCGACGGCTTCAGGAAGAGGCCCCGCTCGTCCGGGTCGTCCGTCGGCAGCGGCACGAGGTTCAGGTCTCCCTCGTCGGTGCCCTCGGAGAAGCGCACGAGGAAGTTGTCCCAGCTGATGTCGGCGGCGGTCTCGCCGACCCCGAGAGCGTCTGCACCCTCGAGCTGCGTCTGGCGGTCGGGCGGCAGCAGGACGGCGTTCTCGTGCAGGGAGGCGGCGCGTTCCCACCACTGCGCGAGGTCGGCCTTCTCGAATCCGAGCCCGTCGTCCTCGAAGAGGGTCTTGCCCTGCTGCCCGAGCCAGATCTGGAACAGCCAGAGGATCTGGGTGTAGTCGACCGACCCGTACACCACCGGCGTCGTCGACCGACCGGCGGTCGCCACGTCGGTCAGGAACTCGTCGTACTCGTCCCAGGTGGCGTCGGACGCCGGCGGCTCGACGCCGAGGGTGGCGAGGAGGTCGGTGTTGACGATCGTCGCGAGCGTGTTCGTGCTCGTCGGGATGGCGTAGGTCTCGCCGTCGATCTGTGCGGCCGGCAGGAGCGACTCGGGCAGCCCGTCGGTCGCGATCTCGGCGCCCAGGTAGTCGTCCAGCGCGGCGATCTGACCGTTCGTGGCGTACTCGGTGAGGTAGGCGACGTCCATCTGCATCACGTCGGGCAGGCTGTTGCCCGCCGCCTCGGTGTTGCGAGCCGTCCAGTAGTCGCCCCACCCCGCGAACCGCGTGCGCACGTCGACGTTCGGGTTCTCCTTCTCGAAGAGCGCGACGGCCTCCTCGTACCGCTCCGCGCGGCTCGTGTCACCCCACCAGGCGAAGTCCAGCGCGACGGGTCCGCCGTCCGTCGTCGGGTCGTCCGCGGACGCCTCGCCCGGGCTGCTGCACCCGGCGACGAGGACGCTGACGAGTCCCGCCGCGACGAGCGCCATCGTCTGCGTGCGTGGTCGGGACCTGACCTTGGGTGCTGATGTCCTCATCGCGAGCCTCCTTGCTCTTCAGCCGCTGAGCGGCACGGTGCGGTCGATGGGACATTCTTCGAGCGGCGGCGGCCGGTCTGCGGCAAACGTGCAGAACCGATCACGACGCGACATGGGCGCCGCACGAGCGCCGCACGGTGAGGCGCGGGAGCAGCTGGACGTGCCGTGGCGGGCCGCCGCCGTCAGGTCCGCTGGTCACGCGGTCGACGAGCATCCGCACCGCCTCCCGGCCGAGCTCGTGGCGGGGAGAGGTGACTGCCGTGAGGGGCACGGGGGCGAACGCGGCGACCTCGTCGTCGTACGCGACGACCGCGAGGTCGCCGGGCACGGTCAGCCCGCGGTCCAGGGCTGCTTCCACCACCCGGGTGGCGTGGTCGTCGGTGTGCACCAGCAGAGCCCGGCACCCGGTGTCCACACACCCGTCGAGCAGCATCCGAATGGCGTGGTCCAGCTGCTCGGGGTCGTCGTCGCCCTTGGGCAGCGGCACGTCGGGGGCCGGGGGGAGAGCGAGTCGTCGAGACGCCTCCAGGTGCCCGGCGCGCACGGACGGGGCGGTCGGTGTGCGGTCGTAGACCCCCAGCCCGACGGGGCCGTGGCCGAGCCGGACCAGGTGCTCGACCGCCAGCGCTGCGCCGTGCACGTGGTCGGTGCGCACCGAGTCGAGCTCGTGCACCGCGGTCGCCGCGAACCGGCGTTCCAGGAGCACCACCGGGACCGGAGGGACGTCAGCCACTCCGCGAGCTCGTCCTCCGTCCGTCCTCGTGCCGTGGGGGCGAGGACGAGGCCGTCGACCCCGAGCGACAGCAGTCGCGCGACCTGCTTCTCCTCGATGTCCGGCCGGTAGTGCGAGACGCCGAGGACGAGACGGACCCGCTGCGTGTGCGACAGGGACTCCATGCCGCGGACCACCTGGGGGAAGTGCGCCGTCGTGCTCGGCACGACGACGCCGACGAGGAGGCGGCTGGGTTGCGGTGTGCGGGCCGAGGCCAGCGCGATGGCGCCACCGTGGACGCGGGCGAGCAGGCCGGCACCCTCGAGCTCGATGATGTCCCGGCGCACGGTGACCTCGGAGACGCCCAGCTCGGTGGCGGCCTCCGCTGCTCGCAGGCTCCCGCGCAGCTCGATCTCGCGCAGCAGGAACTCGCGGCGAGCCTGGGGAAGCTGCATGACGGTTCTCCTCCCGACGGACCGCGACGCCTGTGTCGCAAAGTGTCCGTTTGATCGGTCAGGCCCACAGGCTAGCCAACACTGCACGGGTGACCAGCACCACGCCCGCCCTGCCCACCGCCGGCCCGGCGGACCACACGCGCTGGGTCGAGCTCGCCGATGCGCTGCTCCGGTCCACCCGCCCGTTCGCGTCGTCGACGCACGCTCTGCTGCGGCTGCCCGGCCCGGCCAGCGCGTCCGGGGCGTGGAGCGACGGCCTCGAGGGGTACGCCCGCACCTTCCTGCTCGCCGCGTTCCGGGTCCGCGGCGCGGACGGTGCCGACCCGCACGGGCACCTCGAGCGGTACGCCGCCGGGCTGCGCCACGGAGTCGATCGGGGGCACGCCGAGCGGTGGCCCGGGATCCCCGAACGCCGCCAGGCGATCGTCGAGGCGGCGTCCGTGGCCGTCGCGCTGTCTGAGACACGCCTTTGGTTGTGGGACCGGCTGGACGACACGACCCGCGCCCGGACCGTCGACTGGATGGCCGACATCGTGGGCACCTCGGGGTACCGCAACAACTGGCTGTGGTTCCAGAACGTGGTGGAGTCGTTCCTGCGCGAGGTCGGCGGCCCATGGAGCCAGGAGGACCTCGACCGCAACGACGCGCTGCAGGAGGACCTCTACGTCGGGGACGGCTGGTACTCCGACGGACGGGGCGCGCACGGTCGTCCGCAGACATTCGACTACTACGCCGGCTGGGCCTGGCACCTCTACCCCCTGCTGCGGGCCCGGATCGAGGGACGCCCGCTGGAGAGGGTCCACGCGGAGCGGCTCCACGCGTACCTCGAGGGTGCGCAGCACCTCGTCGGGTCCGACGGGGCACCCGTCCTGCACGGCAGGTCGGCCACGTACCGGTTCGGGATGCTCGCCCCCTTCTGGGCCGGTGCGCTCGCGGGCGCGACACCGTTGCAGCCGGGGCAGACCCGCGCGCTGGCGTCCGCTGTCGTCGACCACTTCCTGGCGTCCGGGGCCGTCGACGACCAGGGGATGCTCAGCATCGGCTGGCACCGGCCCTTCACCGGGCTGCGCCAGCTGTACTCCGGCGGGGCCTCGCCGTACTGGGCCAGCAAGGGCTTCCTCGGTCTGCTGCTCGGCCCGGACCACCCGGTGTGGACCGACGCCGCGTCGACGCCACCGGCCTGGGAGCGCGAGGCCGTCACGCTGCTGCGCGCTCCGGGTTGGCTGGTCGTGAGCACCCCACAGGACGGCACGGTCCGGCTGCTCAACCACGGCTCCGACCGTGTCCTCGACCCGCCGTGGTCGCCGCGCGCGGACGACCCGTTCTACGCCCGCCTCGGCTACTCGAACCACACCTCTCCGCAGCTCGCACCTGACGCCATCGCGGCTCCGGAAGACTCGCACGTCGCCCTGCTCGACGAGCGGGGGGAGCCGTCGCACCGGGATGCCGTCGAGCGCCTGCACCTGGCCGACGGGGTCGCGGTGTCGCGGTCGCGCACGCACTGGCTCACCCTGCCGACTGCGGCTGGTGTCGGTGCCGCCACCTGGGCCGGTCTGCGTGCAGGGCCGCACCTGGTCACCGCGTCGGTCGTGCGGGGACACGCCGAGGTCAGGCTGGCGTGGTGGGAGGGCGCGACGGACGACGTCGACGGTGGCTGGCCCCGGGCGGACGGACCGTTCGCCCTGCGGGTCGGCGGGTGGGCGCTGGCTGCCGAACGTGCGGACGACCTGAGCCTGGACGAGCAGACGCACGGGATCCGGGTCCGCCGACTGGACGGCGCCGGGTCGCTGGTGCGCGGTCTGCGAGGCCTCGACGTCGCCGGCTCGACCGCTCGCCACGGCGCGGACCCGCTCGGCGCCGCTTCGGTCACGCCCTGGGTGCGCAGCTCCGGCGCTGTCCCTGCGGGTCACGTGGTCGCGGCGCTCGTGGTCCTCGCCGGCGCGGCCGCCGACGTCGAGCCGACCGCCACGGTGCGGGTCCGGGACGCGCGCGCCGTCGAGGTCAGCTGGCCCGACGGCCACGTCGACGTGGTCCACGGAGAGGACCTCCGGTGAGCCGGGTCCGCGCCGCGATCGCCATGCGCGACGGCGACCTCGTCCCCGACCTGTTCGACCGCGTCGCGCTGGACCGGCTGCGCGCCAGCGTCGCGCTCGACCCGGTGGTGCTCACCACCCTCGACGACGCGCGGTCGCGCACGACGCTGCACGACGTCGAGGTGCTCGTCACCGGGTGGGGAGCACCTCGGCTGGACGGACCGACCCTTGACCTCGCCCCGCAGCTGCGCCTGGTGGTGCACACCGGCGGCACGGTGCGGAAGATCGTGACGCCGGAGCTGTGGGAGCGCGGGGTGCGCGTGTCCAGCAGCGCCTCCGCCAACGCCCAACCGGTCGCCGAGTACACGCTCGCGATGGTGCTCCTGGCCGGCAAGCGCGTCCTCGAGGCCGCCGAGTCCTACACCCGCCACCGGTCCCTGACCGCCGGGAGCGCCAGCGGCCCGCTCGGCAACAACGGCCTCGTCGTGGGTGTCGTCGGGGCGTCACGCATCGGCCGCCAGGTCCTCGAGCTGCTGCACCGCTTCGACGTGGAGCTGCTGCTGCACGACCCGTGGGTCACCGACC
Source organism: Cellulomonas humilata (assembly GCF_013359775.1). Lineage (GTDB taxonomy): Bacteria > Actinomycetota > Actinomycetes > Actinomycetales > Cellulomonadaceae > Cellulomonas > Cellulomonas humilata. Next base: position 290,317 of record NZ_JABMCI010000067.1, read on the forward strand.
GGGACGCCCGCGCGCTGGGTGCGACGGCTACCGGGCTCGACGACCTGATGCGGCACGCCGACGTCGTCACGGTCCACGCCCCGGAGCTGCCGGAGACGCGCCACCTGATCGGCCGCCGCCAGCTGGCGCTCATGCGGTCCGGAACCACGTTGGTGAACACGGCGCGCGGGTCGCTCGTCGACACCGAGGCCCTCACGCAGGAGGTGCTCAGCGGCAGGCTCCGGGCGGTGCTGGACGTCACCGACCCCGAACCCCTGCCGCCCGAGCACCCGCTGTTCACCGCTCCGGGCGCGCTGCTCACCCCGCACGTCGCCGGGTCGCTCGGCAACGAGCTGCGCCGCCTCGGTGCCAGCGCGGTCGCGGAGGTTGCACGGTTCGTCGCGGGGGAGGACCTGGTGCACGAGGTCCGGGCCGCCGACCTGGCGAGAACGGCCTGACACCGGTCCCCACCGGTCAGGCCGAGCTGTCGAGCACCTCGCGCAGCCGCGCGGCGAACGCCTCCGGCTGGCCCGGCTGGCCGTACTCGTCGCCGAGGAACCCGCCGTGGTTGCTGGGAAAGACGGTGAGCTCCTGGTCGAGCTCGTCGGCGAGCGCGGAGGAGGTCCGCCAGGTGAGCGTGCCCGTGCTCTCGATGCCGGCGGCGATGACCACCCGCGTGGGCGCGGCGGTGAGCGCGGGGACGTCCGGCTGGTAGGCCGTGATCGCGTTGGAGATGCCCGACAGCAGCGGGTCGCCGCGGGACCCGTCGTCACCGGTCGGCAACCCGAAGGCGGCCGGGTCGGGCAGCTCGGCGCCGAACTCGTCGGTGAGCTCGCCCTCCCAGGACGTCAGCGCGATGAACGCCGCCATCCCGGCTCCCCAGCCGAGCTGGTGGTAGGCGTCCTGCACCCGCTTCTCCGCGGCGAACGCCTCCTGCGCGTCCGGCAGGACGCCGAGCAGGGGCGGCTCGTGCGCGACGAACGTGCGGACGTCGTCGGGGTGCGCGGAGACGAGGTGCAACCCGGTGACCGCGCCCCCGCTGCTGCCGAGGAGGTCGACGGTCCCGCCGAGCTCGGCGATCAGCCGGTGCAGGTCGCCGGCCTGCTGCTGGGGGGTGTTCGCGGTCTCGCCGTCGCTACGGGTGCTCCGGCCGAGGCCGCGCGGGTCGTACGTGACCACGGTCCGGTCCGGGAAGTACGACGCGAGCGTGCCGAAGCCGGACGCGTCCATGGGCTGGGCGATGAACAGGAGCGGCGGGCGGCCGTCAGCCGGCGGGAGGGGGCCGCGGACGTCGTAGGTGAGCGTCGCCCCGGGAACGTCCAGGGTGTGGGTCGTGGCGGTCGTCATCTGATCCTCCGGGTGCGGTCGAGGCCCCTGCCAGTATCGGGGCCCCGACCGCATCCGGTCGAGGGTCCGGCCCAGGTCAGGGCAGCAGCAGCCGCACCGCCTGGGTGGTTCCGGTGCTGCTCAGCGACCACGTGCCGTCGTCGGTCGGGCTCAGCGTCCAGGTGGCGCACCCGGTGCGGACGAGCCGCAGGTCCGTATCCAGGCAGCCACCCAGGTCGGCGGTCCGGACGGTGTACCCGGCGGTCCCGGCCACGGGCTCGACGACCCACGCCTGGCGGGCGCGCTCGTCGCGCGGTCGGAAGGTAACCGCACCCGCGCGACCGCGCGGTGCGGTGAGCGTCGTGGAGTCGGTCGGGTTGGCCAGCAGCACCTCGCCGACGGGCTCGAACCGGAACTGCTGGTCCGCGCCGCCGGTCGGGGTGCTGATCGCGAGGTTGCTGCCCGGGACCGGCCCGCCCTGGACGGTCCACACCCGGTTGCCCGGCAGGACGCTGGCCACGGTGGTCCACCCGTCGCCGGCTGCGGCGAAGCTCCACCGCTGGCAGTCGTTGTTCGGCAGGAACCCGAGCCAGCCCCACTGCGCGACGTTGCCGCCGTCGACGTTGGCGCACGCACCGACCTCGGCCACGTTGTTGCTGAACCGGTTGAGGATCCGGGTGCCGTTCCCGCGGTCGGACAGCTGCCACTGCTGGCACGCGTTGTCGAGGTCGGTCCACAGCGCGATGTTCGCGCCCTCGTACCCGCAGCCGGCGTTCTCGACCACCGCGGTGCCGTCGCGCGGGACGATCTGCACGAAGGGGTCGCCGTGGCCGATCGAGCGGCTCGGGTTGATCGGGTCGCTGATCACCGGCCACCCGTCGCGTCCCCAGGTGAGCTTCCGGACGTTCAGGCGGGGCGCGCCGCCGTCCGTCGCGTCGTAGTAGTGGTTCACGAAGTACCCGGAGCGGCCGTTCCTGTCCATCAGCAGGTCGCCGCCACCAGCGCCGACGAACTCGTTGTAGCCCCGCAGGATCTCCGTGCCGCCCTTGGCGTCGAGCAGCGGGACGCCGTCGGCGTCGACGTACGGGCCGGTCAGGCTGGGGGAGCGGCCGACGATCGTCCGGTAGTCGCTCTCCACGCTGCGGCAGCAGTAGTCCCAGGACACGAACAGGTAGTAGTAGCCGTCGTGGAACGCGATCGTCGGGTTCTCCTCGGCGTTCGGGGCGAACTGGCGCTGGGCGATCCTGACGGGCTGCGCGCCGGCGACGGGCTTGCCCGTGGCGTCGTCGACGGGCACGACGTGGATGCCGGAGAAGAACGAGCCCCACGAGAGCCAGGTGCCGCCGTCGGCGTCCGTGACGAGGTTCGGGTCGATGGCGTTGAACGTGTTGACGCCCGGCTGCGAGCGGACCACGAGTCCTTGGTCCTCCCACTGCGGGTGCGCCAGCGACGGCGACGTGAGCAGGCCGATCACGGAGTTGTTGGTGCCGAACTGCGAGACCGCGTAGTACAGCCGCCACTCGGTGCCGGACCAGCTGAGGTCGGGTGCCCAGGCGTCGCGCGGTGCCTCGGTCACGCCGAGCGACTCGAGCACCCAGGCCGGGAGCTCGGTGAGGACCGGTCCGAGCTCCTCCCAGTGCACCAGGTCGCGGGAGCGCTTCAGCGGCAGGTACGTGTCGTCGAAGGCCGCGTCGCCGGTGATCGCGACGTAGTACCAGCCCTTCTCCTTGACCATCGTCGGGTCGTGCGCGATGGGGTCGACCGGGCGGGTGGCCGGTGCCGGGGTGTGCCCGCCGGCGGTCGCCGCGGTGGCCGGGGCGACCAGCCCGAGCAGCGCGGCGATCACCAGCAGGACCAGGGACAGGGGGGTGCGTCTCATCGGTATTCCTTGTCTTCCACATCGTCGTGGGGGCGGCTGCGCTCATCCTGGCACCGTTCTACAACGATGTACAGATGTCCGGAATGCGGACCTGACGTGGCTCGCTAGCCGATCCGCTCGTCGATCGCCCGCAGCGCCGCGGCGAGCACGGCCGCCCGGGTGGGAGGCGTCCCGGCACCCGTCGAGGGCACGGCAGCCGCACCCGGTCCGGCCGCCGGCGCGTCCGGGGCGGCGTCGGCGGCGGCGGACAGGAGGCGTGCCGCGTCGTCGTCGCCGGTCCGCCGCAGCAGGTCGGCGAGGTTCCGCAGCGTCGCCCACAGGTGGGTCCAGTTGCCGGTGCGGGCGAAGTACCGGATCACGTCGCGGTAGCCGCGCAGCGCCTCGTCGACCCGACCGAGGTCCGCGACGGCGGTGAGCAGCCCGACGGTGGCGACGCCGACCAGGAACGTCGCACCGGCGCCCCGGGCCAGCCCGATGGCGCGGCGGTAGTCGCGCTCCGCGACGTCGGCGTGGCCGGTGGCGTTCTCGATCTCGCCGGCGACGTAGGCGGCCCAGGCACGCTCCGTGGGCGAGACCGCCCTTGCCAGCGCGGCGTCGCCGAGCGAGCGCGCGCGTGAGGCGTTGCCCGCGTAGAGCTCGGCGAGCGCCGCGACTCCGAACGGGTCGGAGCGTCGGGACTCACGTGTCGCGGCCAGGGCGTGCTCGACCGCCTCCGGGAAGCTGCCCCGCGCCAGTGCGACGACCGACCACGGGACGTGGCAGGACCAGCGGCCGAGGTCGTCCGTCGCCTGCGCGAGGCCGGTGCGGGCGAGAGTGGCCGCCCGGTCGAGGTCGCCGCGCTGGTAGGCCGCCTCGGCGGCGGCACCGTGGACGCCGGCGGCGCGCGGGTGGCCGGCGAGGGCGGGGTCGGCGGCCAGCTCCTCCGCCCACGCGCGGATCTCGAGGAGGTCGCGGTAGGCGATCGCGCCGTACAGCGAGACGACGACGTCCGCGGCGGCATCCACCGCACCGCGGCGGCGCGCCAGCTGCCACACCGCGCGCAGGTTGGCCAGCTCCCGGCGCAGGGTGGCGTCCGCGTCGGACTCGTCGTCCCCGGCCAGGCCCGCCTCGATGCCGGCGGCGAGCCGGACGCCCCAGCGCAGCATGCGGTCGGCCGACTCGTCGTCCTCCCCGGCCGCGCTGATCCGGTCGAGAGCGAACGCCCGCAGGGTCTCGAGCATCCGGTAGCGGGTGCGCACCTCGAACTGGGCGTCGACCATCGACGCGTCGACCAGCCGGGAGAGCGCGGCTCCGGGGTCGCCGGGCAGCCCGAGGTCGGCGGCCAGCCACTCCGCCGCCTCCAGGTCCAGTCCGTCGACGAACGGCGCGACGTGCCGGAACAGGCGCTGCTCGTCCGGCGACAGCAGCCGGTAGGACCACTCCACGGTCGAGCGCAGCGTGCGGTGCCGGGAGTCGCCGGTAGGTCTGCCGGCGCCCAGCAGGTCGAGGGAGCGGTCGAGGCGGTCGTGCAGGTCTCGCAGCGAGAACGCCGACAGGCGGCTGGCGGCGAGCTCGATGGCGAGGGGCACACCGTCCAGGCGGCGCACGATGTCCGCCACGAGAGCCAGGTCCGCCGCGGAGGTCGCCGTCGCCGTGCGCACCCGGGCCGCCCGCTCGAGGAACAGCGCGACGGACGCGACGGTGGACGGGTCGCCGTCGCCCCCCGGGAGCGGCAGGGGAGCGAGCCGGACGGTGTGCTCGCCGGGCAGCCCGAGCGGCTCGCGACTCGTGGCCAGCACCGTCAGCCGGGGGCAGGCCGGCAGGAGGGTCGAGAGCAGGTCCCGCACCGGGTCGAGCAGGTGCTCGCAGTTGTCCACCAGGAGCATCCCGGGCTGGGCGTCGAGCACCGCCGCGCACGCCTCGAGCACGTCACCCTGCACGACGTCGAGCCGAAGGGCGGCCGCGAGGGCGCTGGGGAGCGCGCCGGGGTCGGTCACGGGGGCCAGGAGCAGGGCGGTCACCGCGGGCGCACGGGCGAGGACCTCCTGGGCCAGGCGCGTCTTGCCGACGCCACCCGTGCCGACGAGCGTCACCAGGCGCTCGTCGGCGAGCACCCGGTGGAGGGCGGCCACCTCGGCCGCTCGGCCGATGAGCCGGGTGGGCGGACGCGCCGCGAGGGACGACGCGGGCACGCGACCGGAGCCACCGCCCGCGATGACGCGCTCGAGCTCCCCGACCGCCGCAGAAGGGTCGAGGCCGGTCTCGTCGGCCAGCCGGCGGCGGAGCTCGCGGCCCACCTGGAGCGCCTCCGCGGGCCGTGCCACCGCAGCCAGCGTCCGCATCAGCGCGATCGCCGCGGCCTCGTCGAGCGGGTCGGCGGCGTGCGCAGCGGTCGCGAGGTCGACGACGTCGGCGGCGCGCCCGGCGTCGACCGCGCTCGCGACGAGCGTCCCGGCCACCTCGCGCTGCAACCGCGCGCACTCCTCGATCGAGACCGCGATCGGCGCCACGTCCGCCAGGTCGGCGAGGACCGGACCCCGCCACAGCGCGCATGCCTCGTGCAGCCCGGCCAGCGCCCCACCGGGGTCGTGTGCCGAGCGGCTCCGCGCAGCCGAGAGGAGCGACCTGGCGTGCGACAGGTCGAGCTCGGCGGCCGCGAGGCGGAGCCGGTACCCGCCCGGGCTCGTCTCCAGCCGGTCCGCGGCCGGTCCGAGGTGCGCGCGCAACCGGGAGACGTGGGTCTGGATCGCCTGGCGTGCCGACTCGGGCGGGTCGGTGGGCCACAGCGCGTCGACCAGGTCGTCGGCGGCGACCGCGCGCCCCTCGGCCAGGGCGAGCAGTGCGAGGACCGCTCGGCGGCGCGGCCCGGGCACGTCCACAGCGCTGCCGTCCACCTGCACCCGGAGGGGGCCGAGGACGTCCACCCGCAACGGCACCGACGGGACCGTCGCGCTCATGGTCGCCAGTATGCCGGGCCTGTCACCGCCGAGACAGGCCGTGACAGTGCCGTGACAGCGGGTCCCGCGAGCCTCGTCTCATCCCGGCGACCGGCCGGGCAGAGACGAAGGAGACGGACAGATGGATCACGACAAGGTGGGGGCGTTCCTCGGCCAGGTCATCACGGACATGGGCGCGACGGGCTCCGCGGGCGCGGTGGTGATCGGCCACCGGCTCGGCCTGTACGGCGCGCTCGCCGAGGGACCCGCGTCGGCTCAGGAGTTCGCCGAGCGGACCGGCTACGACGAGCGCTACCTGACCGAGTGGCTGCGCAACCAGGCGGCCGGCGGGTACGTCACGTACGAGCCGGCCACCGCGCAGTTCTCGCTCACCGAGGAGCAGGCGTACTGCCTCGCGGACCCGAACGGCCCGAACGTGTCGGCCGCGTTCGTCGCCGGCCTCGGCTACCTGCGCGCCGAGCCGCAGCTCACCGAGGCGTTCCGCACGGGCGCCGGCGTCGGCTGGCACGAGCACCACGAGGACGTCTTCGTCGGCTGCGACGCGTTCTACCGCCCGGGCTACGTGGCGGAGCTGATCCCCACGTGGATCCCGGCGCTTGAGGGCGTCGAGCAGAAGCTGACCGCGGGCGGGCGTGTCGCCGACATCGGCTGCGGGCTGGGCTCGACGTCCGTGCTGATGGCGCAGGCGTTCCCGAGCGCCAGCGTCGTCGGGTCCGACTACCACCGGGAGTCCGTCGAGCTCGCGCGCAAGAAGGCGGCCGAGGCGGGCGTGGCCGGCCGGGTCGACTTCGAGGTGGCGACCGCGCAGGACTTCAGCGGCTCCGGGTTCGACCTGGTGACGACGTTCGACGCCCTGCACGACATGGGCGACCCGGTCGCGGCCGCCCGGCGGGTCCGGGCCGCGCTCGCGGACGACGGCACCTGGCTGGTGGTCGAGCCCGCCGCGTCCGACGCGCTCGAGGAGAACCTGCACCCCGTCGGTCGGCTGTACTACGCGGGGTCGCTGTTCCTGTGCGTGCCGAACAGCCTCTCGCAGGCCGGTGGGTACGCGCTGGGCGCACAGGCGGGGGAGACCGCGATCCGCGAGATCGCCGCCGCTGCCGGGTTCACCCGGTTCCGTCGGGCCGCGACGAGCGCGCTGAACGTCGCGTACGAGATCCGCCCGTGACACCGGGATCGCGGTGCCGCCCTCACTCCAGGAGCGGCACCGCGATCCCCTCACCGGTGCGCAGCAGGCTGGCACGCATGACGGCCTGCGTCCCGAACCGGAGCGCGACCGCGTCCACGGCCTCGTCGAGACCCCCGTGGTCCGGGTGGTCCAGCGGCAGCGCCAGCTGGACGAACTCGTCCGACGAGAGCCCCGTCAGCGCGACGCCCACGAGGGTGATCCCGCGCTCGCGGATCAGCGGACCGGCGGCGTCCAGGAGTCCCAGGGCTGCTGCGGCGATGTCCTCCGAGGAGTCCGTGCCGGTGACGAACGAGCGCGACCGCGTGGCCTTCGTGTAGTCCTCGAACCGCAGCCGGAGCACCACCGTCCGGGCGATCCGGTCGGCCTTGCGCATCCGCCGGCAGACGCGGTCGACGAGCCCGAGAAGGGCGGCCCGGACGAACGCGGGATCGTGCGGACCGTGCCCGATCGCCCGCTGGGCCCCGATCGACCCGCGCGACTGGCCCACCACCACGCGCGCCGGGGTCAGCCCGTGCACCACCGCGTACAGGTGGGCGCCTGCGGCCGGCCCGAGCGTGCCGGTGAGCACGGAGCGGGGGAGCGCGGCGACGTCCCCGGCCGTGAACAGCCCGTACGCGTGCAGCTTCGCGGCCGTCACCGCGCCGACGCCCCACAGGAGCTCGACGGGGAGCGGATGGAGGAACGACTCCTCGTCCGCCGGCAGGACCAGCAGCAGCCCGTCCGGCTTGGCCACGCGCGACGCCACCTTGGCCAGGAACGGCGTCCGTGCCACCCCGACGGTGATGGGGAGCCCGACGACGTCCTTGACCTGGGCGCGCAGCCGGGCCGCGATGTCGACGGGCGCCACGTCGATCCGGTGCAGGCCGGCCACGTCGAGGAACGCCTCGTCGATGGAGACGCCCTGGACCATCGGGGTGGTCTGCCGGAACAGCTCGAACACCGCCTTGCTCGCCTCGACGTACGCGTCGAACCGCGGCCGCACGATGACGAGGTCCGGGCACAGCGCGCGCGCCTGCCGACCCCCCATCGCGGTCTTCACGCCGCGGCGCTTGGCCTCGTACGAGCAGGCCAGCACCACACCGCCGCCCACGGCGATCGGACGGTTGCGCAGGCGGGGGTCGTCGCGCTGCTCGACGGAGGCGTAGAACGCGTCGAGGTCGGCATGCAGGATCGTGGAGCGCACGAACACATGTTCGAACGTACCTCTGACACTAGGGTCACGTCATGCACCGGATCATGCTGCGCGAGGTCATCATCGACGCCCCCGCGACGGACGTCGAGGCGGTCACGAGGTTCTGGTCGGGCGCCCTCGCCGCGACGCCGCACCCCATCCCGGGCGAGCCCTTCACCGCGCTGCGGGACGCCGCCTCGCTGCCGCACGTGGCGACGCAGGACATCGGTGACGACCCGACCCCGCGCTACCACCTCGACATCGAGACGGACGACCTCGAGGCGGAGATCGCGCGGCTGGAGGGGCTCGGTGCCACGGTCCGCACGCGCCACGCGGACTACGCCGTCATGGTCGACCCGGTCGGTCTGCCGTTCTGCCTGCTGCCGCCGGTCTCCGCGGAGTTCGAGACCCGCGCGAAGACCGTCTGACCAGACGTTCACCCGAAAGGCGTAGCCAGGACGGGCCGCTCGGAGCATGATCGCTCGGGGCGGACATTTCAGCCCGAAGCGGACCGGGCCGGGGGTGGCACCGCATGGGCGAGCCTGACGAACGACCGCAGCCCATCGACGTCCGCCTCCTGCGCACCCGCGACCTGATCGACCTGCGGCTCGAGGCGCCCGGCTGCACGATCGAGCCCACCGACGGCGGCGCGGAGCTCGTCGCCGGTCCCGACGCCTCGCTCGTCGTGCACTTCCCGCCGCAGCACCTGGGCGAGCAGATCTGGGACGCGGGCGCTCCACCACCGCCCCCACCCGTGCCGGGGAGCCCGTCGCGCCACATCGTGTCCGGACCCACCCGGCTCGTCTACGCGGTCCCTGAGGGCACCCGGATCGGCTACACCCTCGAGGGGGTGCTGGAGGCGCTGCCAGGGCTCACGCTGCGGGTGTCCCCGCTCGCGACGCCGACGGGCGAGACGACCCCCGACGAACGCGGCGCCGAGCCACCGACCGACCTCGAGACGGCGATCGAGGCGCCGTACCACCTGGTCGTCTCGCCGAGCGAGCGCGGTGCGTTCCGGCACTCGGCCACCGCGGTCGGGCCGGACGACCGGGCCGAGCTGTGGCGGACGCACCTGACCGTGCGCCGTGCCGACGGCTCGCTCGACGACACCGACCCGGACCAGCGCATCGTCCGCGCCCTGTGGAACCGCGACTCCGACGTGCTGCCGCCGCTCTTCGAGCAGCCGCTCACCACGTTCGACCGGGACGCGTTCGTCGAGCAGACGCACGGCGGCCGCAGGCGCAACGCCGACAAGCCGCTGCTGGTCAGCAACCTCGCGCTGTCCAGCCTGGGCGCCTGGTTCGACTGGAGGCAGTCCTGGGACCTGCCCGCCGACGTCGTGGACTACCGCCACCAGGCGTTCATGGGCCGCGACGGGTACGTGCGCGTGGCGTACCCGGGGTTCCTGTTCCCGTTCGGCCACCGCTGCTACCTGGTGAAGGTGACGGAGCGCGAGATCAAGCACCGGGCCACGCCGGTCGCGTACCTGTGGCAGCGCTGGTTCATCCTGGTCCGCCAGCCCACGCGCACCTACCCCCGGGGCGACCGCGACAACCCGTTCGGCCAGGTCACCGTGAGCCCGCTCGTGACCCCGGACATCGACAAGCCGCCCGCCGACTTCGAGCCGTTCGTGCCCACGCGCAACACCGTCCCGTTCCCGTTCACGCTCACCACCGTCGACCGGGGCGGCGAGACGCGGACCTGGTCCGCTCCGCTGGTCTTCGTCCGCGCAGGCGCGGACGGCGACCAGGTGTTCGTCCACCACCCCGACCGCGCGTCGTCGGCGTACTTCCCGGTGCGGCAGATCCAGGGACGCGGGCAGACGCTGGCCCTCGCGAAGCCGGTCAAGGCGGGGGACACGTCGGTCGAGGCGGGGCACCTCATCTTCGACGGGGAGGTCGACGTCGAGAACGTCACGAGCCGGCCGTTCCTCACCGAGCTGCGGGCGGTCGTGCCGTCGATGCGCCACCTGTCGCCGCAGGCGCCGGCCGTCGACCTCGTCTACGCCAAGCCGTACCTGCTGCACGGGCTCCCTGACCGGGCGCTCGATGCCCGGCCGGTCCCCGGAGCGGCCAACGCGGGCGAGCTGGTGCTGGCCCTGAAGAGCCTGCCGGCCGCGGTCGACTTCAGCTCCGGGTCCGACCGGGCCGGCGGGTTCGTCGCCCCCAATCTGTCGGTGCAGGGCATCTCGCGCGCGCTGGGGGCGATCGGCGAGTCCGGCAAGGGTCCGTCGCCGTTCGACGCCGGCGCCTTCGACCCGGCGACGTTCCTGTCCGGCGCCCTGCCCAAGCTGTTCGGGCTGTTCAGCCTCACGGAGCTGCTCGAGGTCGCCGGGTTCGACGAGGCGCCCGCGTTCGTGTCGGACGCCCTCGACGCCGTCACCAAGCTGCTCACGGAGGCGCGGCGCCTGCGGACCGCCCTCGCCGACGCGCAGGCGCGGCTCGCCGCGGAGGTCGCGGGCGCGGCGCACGGCGGGGCGCAGGCCGTGGCGCAGCAGGCCAAGGACGCGCTCGACGCGCGGGTGGGCGCCACCACGGCGCACCTCGACGCCCTGGTCTCCGCCGTGCAGGGGCTCCCGGGCACCCCCGAGGCGGTCAGCTCCGCGGCAGTCACGCTCGCCGCCGACCTCCAGCCGCTCCTCGACGCGATCGGCCTGCCCGGGTTCCCCGCCGCCGTCCGCTCCTCGCTGGCCACCCCGGTGCAGACCCTGCGGACGCTCACGGACCTGGCCAAGGACGCCGCCGGGCTCGCGCAGCTGCTGGAGGGCGTCGTCGGCGGGCAGGTGACCGCGCGGCTGTCCTGGCGGCCGACGATCAAGGCCTGGGGGCTGCCGCCGACCGCCCCGGAGATCTTCAAGCCCAAGCCGGACTCGCTGCACATCGACGTCGAGGTCCGGGCGTCGGCCAGCGCACCGCCCGCGGTCGACGTCGTCGCGGAGATCGTCGACTTCGACCTCAACCTCATCGGCAACACTGACACCGCGCTGATGAAGCTCATGTTCCGGCGGATCGGGTTCCACGCGGGCTCGTCGGGCAAGCCCGAGGTCGACGTCGTCTTCGGGGGGATGGGGTTCCTCGGGCCGCTCGCGTTCGTCGACCGGCTGCGCGAGCTCATCCCCTTCGACGGGTTCTCCGACCCGCCGTACGTGGACGTGGCCCCCGACGGCGTGACCGCCGGGTTCGACCTCACGCTGCCCAACGTGTCGGTGGGCGTGTTCAGCCTGGAGAACATCGCGCTGGGCGCCGACGCGCGGATCCCGTTCCTCGGCGACGCGATGACCGTCGGGTTCCACTTCTGCTCCAAGGACGCGCCGTTCCGGCTGACCGTGATGTGCGTCGGGGGTGGCGGCTGGCTCGCGCTGCGGGCGGCGCCCAAGGGGTTGGTGCTCCTGGAGCTGGGGCTCGAGGCGTGCGCGTCACTGTCGGTCGACCTCGGCGTCGCGTCCGGCTCCGTGTCGATCGCCGTGGGCGTGTACCTGCGGCTCGAGGCGGACAAGGGACTGTTCACCGCGTACTTCCGGATCCGCGGCGAGGTCGACGTCCTGGGCCTGATCAGCGCGTCGATCACCCTCGAGCTGTCGCTGACCTACCACTTCCAGACCGGCAAGCTCATCGGCCGCGCCTCGCTCGTGGTGGAGATCGAGATCCTGTTCTTCTCGGCCTCCGTCGAGATCTCCGTGGAGCGCAAGCTGGCGGGGTCCAAGGGCGACCCGACGATGTTCCAGGTGATGCCCCCCGACGCCGGCATGAACGCCGACTGGGCCCTCTACTGCGACGCGTTCGCGCCCGTTCCGGCCTGAGCCAGGAGACCCGATGCCCACCACCCTGCTGGCGACCGCGCTGCCGCACTCGCTGGCCGACGACGCGCCGTTCCAGCTCACCGTGTTCCTCACCCACAAGCTGGTCGGTGGCGCGCTGCTGTCCGACTTCCCGGCCGCGGCCGACTGGCCCGCGACCCTGGCCGGCTGCACGTTCACGCTGGACACGTCGCTGGGGACCTCTCTGCCGCTGCGGGTCGTCTCGGCCGCCGACTCGCCGTCCTGGGTGGGCGTGCTGCCGCCAGGCACCCCGGTCGACGGGTTCCCGACGCCCGTGCTGTCCGACGAGACGTGGCGGTCCAACCCCGCGAGCCGGCTGAGCGACCACGCGGTGGACCTGCACGTCGCGGCGATGACCTCGGCGCCCACGCGTCGGCCCGGGCTCGAAGGCGATCCCGTGGCGGGCGGGCTGCTGCGGACGCTGGCCGACCTCGACCAGGGCGGACCCCTGTGGCAGCTGCTCGAGGACGCCCCCGGACGGGCGCGTCGGGCGCTCCAGGTGCCGGCGAAGCGGCTGCGGGACGCGCTGACCACGATCGGCCCGCTCACCGAGCCCGACGACCTCGACCCGGAGCGCGGGCACGGCCGGGAGATCCCACCTCTGCCGGTGTACCAGTCCGAGATCACCGACCGGCCGTCGCCGGTGCAGGTGCTGCTGGACGACCCGGAGGCGGACACCCGGGTGACGCGCCGGCTGGACGCGTTGCTCGGGCAGGACGTGTCCGCCGACCCGCAGCTCCAGCTGGTGGTCGACGCCCACGCGATGCGGCGGTACTACGAGCGGCCGGAACAGCCGCAGCAGACGCCGCGGCGGGAGCCCGACCCCGCGGCACCCCCCACCCCGCGACCGGACCGGCCCGAGCACGACGTGCACGCGCGGCTGGCCCAGCTGGGAGCGACGCCGGCGCTGCTGCGCCGGCTGGGCCTGGCGGTCGACGTGGTGCTGGACGGCGTCGACGCCGCCGGCGCACGGGCCGCGCTCGCGGGCGCCACCTGGGTGAGCGTCACCGTGACCTCGCCCGAGGCGGACCTGGAGGTGCTGCCACCGCGCAAGACCGCGGTGGTCGTCGACGCAGGCGTGTTCGCCGCCCGGTCGAGCGCCGCGTGGGTGGGCGGTGCGCTGCCCCTCGGTGACGACGAGTGGGTGGTGCTCGACGTCGACCCGGACGCGTCCGGGCTCAAGCTCGACCAGCACGCGCGCAACCTGGTCCGGCAGTACGCCGGCGAGGCCAACGGCGACCCGGCCACGTCCGCCCCCGGCACCCTGCGCTCCACCGGCTTCGCGCTCGCCCGTCGGGAGCGCGCCGCCCAGCTGCGGGCTCGGGTCCAGGAGGCGGAGGCGCTCGCGGTCGACGACGGCACGCGCGAGCTGCTCCTGGACGACCTGGTGCGTGGGATCCGGGTCGAGGTGTGGGACGACGTGACCAAGGAGTGGCACAGCCTGCACCGGCGCCGCGTCACGGTCACGGGGGAGCCCGGCGGGGTGCCGGTCCTCACCGACGAGCCGGACGTCGGGTTCCTCCAGCTCTCGGCGCTGAACCAGGGTGCGCCTGGCGTCGGCTACTACCTGCACGAGGTGGTGGCCGGCTGGGACGGGTGGAGCCTGTCCGCGCCGCGGCCCGGCCTGACGATCGTGCACGTCGAGCCGCCCGGCCCGGACGGCTCCACCGAAGCGGTCGTCGACACGCTTCCCGACGAGCCGATCGACGGCGCGCACACGATCTCCCGCGTGGAGCCGCGCTCTCTGCCGCGGCTGCGGTACGGCACCTCGTACAGCTTCCGGGTGCTGGCCGTGGACCTGGCGGGGAACTCGGTCCCGCAGGTCCCGCCGAGGCGTCGGCGACCGTTCGGGCCCGACGCGCGGGGGATCGAGGCGGCGCGCACCCACCTCGAGCGGCTGCGCGGCCGGTACACGGAGCGGGACCGCGCCGGGATCGCTGCGGCCCGCCGGGAGGCGGTGATCGCGCACCTGCGCACGGCCGAGCGGGGCATCGCGGGGTTGCCCGAGGAGCTGTTGTCCGGGGACGCCCGCATCGACGCGACGCTCGAGAACCTGGTGGCGCGGGCGTCAGCACCGCAGGAGGCGGCGCCGGCCCAGCGTCTGTTCGACGACGTGGTCGCCGCGTCGCGCATCCTCGCGGAGTCGCGCGAGACGCTGCGGGTGCGCCCGCAGCTGCGGATCGAGGCGGGCGACTTCGCCGGGCTGGCCCGCAACGACGACCTGGCCTGGCCCGACGAGCTGCGGCAGCTCGCCCGGTCCGTCGTCACCACACCGCGGCCGTACCTGCGGTGGGAGCCCGTCCCCGCGCCCGCGCTGGTGGCGCGCGTCGCGCTGAGCCCGGGAGAGCAGCCGGCGCACCTCGTCGTGCGCAGCGGCGTGCCGGACGTCGCGGCTACCGCCGAGCGGCACGTGGCACCGCCGAAGGCCACGCAGCTGGAGGCGGAGGCGGCGGGGAAGCTCGACGCCGCGATCGGCACCGGCGACGCCGCCGAGATCCGCCGGCTGTACGCCGTGGCGCTCGCCGAGCGCGGGACGCTGCTCGACCAGCACGTGCCGAGCCTCACCGACCCGCACGCGACGCAGGAGCAGCCGGGGATCGCGCTCGTCGACCGGCCGGGGGCCGACACCGGGTCCGAGCACCGGGCGACGCTGCCGGACATCACCGCGGACCGCGGGCGCCCGATCGGAGAGGGCCAGTACGTCGTGCACGACACGGACGCGCTGCGGCTGCCGTACCTGCCCGACCCGTACGCGACCGGGGTGTCGCTGGTGTTCTACGAGGCCGGCGCACCGCACGCGCTGCCGGAGCCGCGCGCGCTCCAGGCAGTCACCGTGCCGTACCCCGGAGCCTGGCCGTCGCTGCAGCCGCTGCGGATCGTCGTGGAGCCCGGCGACGTGCTCGGCGCCCACGTGGTCGGGCACGAGGTGCGCGTCGCGGTGCCGCCCGGCGAGCAGGTGCGGGTGGCCGTCTCGAGCACGCTGGACCCGGCCGACCTGGAGCGGTTCGGGCTGTGGCGGTCGCACCTGGCCAGCGTCGTCGACCCCGCCGACGGCTACACCACCGACGAGGTCGTCGCCGCGGCGGCCCTGATGCGCGCGGCGTCGTCCGGCTGGACCTGGTGGCTCACACCGTCGGTCGACGTCCGGCTGGTGCACGCGGTGCCGGTGCCCGTCCGGCCTCCGTCGCTCAGGGTGCTGGACCTGTTCCTGCGCCCGCCCGGCCGTGCGGTCGCGGCGTTCACCGGGCTGGTCGACGTGCACGGGTCCAGCACGGACCAGCTCGTCGTGACCGCGTCCTGGACCGAGCAGGTGGACGACGTCTCGGCCGCGGGGCCGCAGGTGGCGTCGAAGTCCGACGTCGTCGTGCGCTCGCCCGTTGGGGAGCGCGAGAGCACCGGCGCGCTGTTCCTCTACGACTTCCAGCCCACCGGTGCGCTCGCGCAGGCGCTCGGCGGGGTCGGCTTCCACCGGATGCTCCAGACGTTCGAGGACACCCACTACCGGCGCGTGACGTACGTGCCGAGCGGGTCCACCCGGTACGCCGAGTTCTTCGACCCCTCCCAGGTCCCGGCGGAGCCGCCCACCGGCGAGCCCGTCGTGATGGACGTCCCCTCGTCGGCGCGACCCGCCGCCCCCGTGGTGCTCGACGCGGTGCCGCTGCTGCGCTGGGAGCAGGGCACGGAGCCCGACGACCCGTTCGCGTGGCGGCAGGTCCGGCGCTCCGGCGTGCGGGTCTGGCTGGCGCGGCCGTGGTTCTCCTCCGGCGACGGCGAGCTGCTCGGCGTGCTGGTGTTCGACACCGACGAGTGGGAGCAGGCCCAGGACGGGACCTGGTCGCGGACGCCGAAGGCGCAGCAGGCGCCTGACGGCGCGACGAGCCTGTGGGCCGCGGACCCGATCGCCCAGCACGGCGGGCCCACGAGCAACCCGACCGTCCCGCCGCTGCTCACGTTCGACCAGCTGCTGCTCGACGCCCTCGAGACGGGTGCCGCGGAGAGTGTCGACATCCGACCGCCGCTGCACGGCGAGGTCTTCGGTGGGCGCGACCGCGGGTGGCCGGACGCACCCGGCAACCCCGTCGCGGTCGCGGCGTCGGTGCCGCTGCGCGACGTGCGCGGACGCCCGGCGGTCCGGGTGCTGGGCTACCGCCCGGAGTACGACGAGGCGTCGGGGCGCTGGTTCGTCGACGTCGCGATCCAGGACACGCCGGCGCTGTGGCCGTTCGTGCGCCTGGCCGTCGCGCGCTACCAGCCGCACTCGATCGAGGGGTGCTCGCTGTCACCCGTGGCGCTCACCAGCTGGGTGCAGCCGCTGCCCACCCGCACCCTGACGGTCGCGCGCCCGGACCCGCGGCACGTCCAGGTGACCCTCACCGGCGTCGTCAGCTGGCTGCGGTTCGACCCGCGTGGCGCGCCGGGGCTTGCGGGAGAGCAGCTCAGCGCCGACAGCCCCACCGGCGACGCCGCCGTGCGCGCGTCGCGGCTCCAGCAGTCGCGGACCGTGCGCGCGACGGTGCAGAGTCGCGCCGCCGGAGCCGGGGACCTCGAGTGGGAGTCGTGGTCGACGTCGGTGCTGCTCGCCGTGAGCGTCGAGGAGTCGGGCGGGCACCGCGCCACGTGGACCGGTTCCGTGCTCATCCCTGCGGGCGCAGCGTCGCCCGGGCTGCGGCGCCCCGGGGGGTCGTCGGACGCGACGTGGCGGGTGCTCGTGGAGGAGCACGAGCTGTTGGACGCCGACGCCACCGTGCCCGGCGTGCCCGCGGCACCGGTGCCGCGGCTGGTCTACGCCGACTCGGTCTGGCTGTAGCGGTCAGTCGTAGAACGGGGGCAGGAGGTCCGACGTGTCATCCGTGCGCTCGACCGTGACGGTCCCGCACTCCTTTGCCTGCTCGCGTTCTGCTGCCAGTCGCCACCACGGTGCGTTCACGCTCCCGATGGTCCTCCCGTCGCCGTCTCGGTAGGTGGGACGTAAGG
Organism: Cellulomonas humilata; assembly: GCF_013359775.1. GTDB lineage: Bacteria > Actinomycetota > Actinomycetes > Actinomycetales > Cellulomonadaceae > Cellulomonas > Cellulomonas humilata. Next base: position 307,588 of record NZ_JABMCI010000067.1, read on the forward strand.
CCCGGTCACTCCCAGACGTAGGCGGGTCGGAGCTCGGCCACGCTGCCCGGCCCGGCGAACTGCGCCGCGACCTCCTCGGCACGCTCCCGCGACGCGCAGTCGACCAGGAAGAAGCCGGCCAGGTGCTCCTGCGTCTCGGCGTACGGCCCCTCGCTCGCCAGCGAGTCGCCGCTTCGCCAGCGGTACACGGTGGCCGACGCCGGGTCGGCGAGCGCCTCGGCGGACACCAGCTCTCCGCTCGCGGACAGCTCGGAGAGGAGCGTGTCGAACCGGCGATCGGCCGCCTCGTGCTCGGCCACGGGCAGCGCGCGGCCCTCGTCGGTGAACCGGGACGTCGGGTGCGCCCAGGGCTTGGGGTTCGAGTGGATGAGGATGAGGTACTTCACGGGGTGCCTCCTGTGGGTGGGTGCTGTCGGGGGGATGACGCGCAGGTGGTCACGTCCTCGACACGTCCTCGTCGAGCCCGTCGTGCAGATCTCCGCACTCGACCTCGACGACGCCGTGCCGGACCAGGTACCCACGCGCGCCGCGATCGCCGTGCAGGGTGGCGGCCAGCGGCGCCCAGTGGCCGGCGGCGATGAGCACCGGATGACCGGGCCGGCCGTCGTACACCACCTGTCGGAGATCTCCCGTGCGTGCGAGCAGCCTCGTGATCACGCTGGTCGGGGTGCCCGGCAGGTCCACCAGGGTCACGACGGCCGCATCCCCGGTGGCATGCGCAAGACCGGTGCGCAGCGACTCACCGAGCCCGTCGGCCCACCGCTCCGCGACGACCGCGGTGACCCGCTCGTCGTCCGGCACCAGCGCCCGCGCCTCCTGCGCGGCCGCACCCAGGACGACGACGACGCGCTCGCAGCCGCCGTCGAGCAGCAGGTGCACGGCGTCGGCGAGCCAGGGCACCACCAGCGCCTTCGGGCCGCCGTGCCGCGTGCCCGCACCCGCAGCGAGCACGATCCCGCAGAGGCTTGCGTCGGAGGGAGGCACGTCCCGTACGGTGCCAGTGCGCGAGTGCGGAGCGCTACCGGAGGGCGGCCTGGATGATCGACGACGGACCTGAGACGCGCGAACGACTCGCCACCGCGCTGCACGTCGCCCGCTGGGTCGACGAGGTCGCGTCGGGCTGCCCGTACCCATCGGTCGACGCGCTCGTCGGGGTCGGCGACCTCGCGGCCCGGTCGTTGAGCTCTGCCGAGGTCGACGAGGCCCTCAGCGCGCACCCCCGCATCGGTGAGCGGTCGTCCGGGCTCTCCGCGGCCGAGCAGGCGGCCTCGTCCACCGACGACCCCGCCCTGGTGGCCGCGATGGCCGACGGCAACCGGGCCTACGAGGAGCGGTTCGGCCGCATCTTCCTGATCCGCGCGGCCGGGCGGAGCAGGCCCGAGATCCTGGCCGAGCTCCACCGACGGCTCCAGCTCACCGACGCGGCCGAGGCCGCCGAGGTCGCCGACCAGCTCCGCCAGATCGCGCTCCTGCGCCTGCGCACCCTGTTCGCGGCATGAGCGCGCTGACGACGCACGTGCTCGACACCGCCCTCGGCAGGCCCGCGGCCGGGGTGCCCGTGACGCTGGCCGTCTTCGACGCCGGCACGTGGACCGAGCTGGCCTCGGGCCTCACCGACGACGACGGCCGTGCCCGGTCCCTTGGGCCTGATCGCGTGGCGCCCGGGCGGTACCGGTTCACGTTCGACACCGGTGCCTACTTCGCGGCAACCGGGCAGGTGGGGTTCCATCCCGAGGTGGTGGTGGTGTTCGACGTGGTGGATGACGGGCACTATCACGTACCTCTGCTGCTGAGTCCGTTCGCGTACTCGACGTATCGGGGGAGCTAGGCGGGGCAGGCTGACTCGCCGCTCGGCCTGCCCTGCCGGGCTGTGGGCGGCTCGGCGAGTGGGTCTGTGGATATGTTTGTGCAGGTCAGAGCCTTGCCGGGTGCGTACGGTTCGCGTAGAATCGTACACATGTTCGAGACGACGGTTGCGGTGGTGGAGGTGGCGGCGCGGGTGCGCGATGCCACGTCCTCCCTGGCTGTCGTGGCTCGGGATTCGCGGGCGTGGACGGGT
>NZ_JABMCI010000068.1 GCF_013359775.1 Cellulomonas humilata
CCACATCCGCTGGTGGGACCGAGACACAGGTGCCACCTCTCTCAGCAACGCCGCGGTGTTGTGCAAGCACCACCACACCGAGGTCCACCGACTCAACCTGAGCATCACCCGCCTGGAGAAACCCCCAGGGTGGACCCGCCGCCAGCACGCCAAGGCAGAACTCCGTCTGACGGCGAGTGGCGGCAGCGCGTCGGCCATGGGCATCGACGAACCTGTCGCCGGACGCACACCCCTGCGCTACGTGTTCCGCAACCGCCGTGGGCAGACCATCAACGCCCCCGACGACCACCCACCCGACCGCTGACGGCGCGCAGCTGAGGAGACCGCCGCCCGGCTGAGGAGACCGGCCGCTCGGGCGAGGAGGCCGGCCGCTCAGTACTCGATGCGCGTCGGGCGGGCCAGCCAGGCGTCCATGGGGTCGGAGGCGGTCGGGACGCGGTGGCCTGTGACCGGCATCGGCCAGGTGTCGGGGTGGGAGGAGAACAGGTCGTAGAAGGCGCTGTCATCGAACCCGGCGCGGGCGGCGTCGTGCCGGTCGGCGGCGAAGACCACCCGGTCGACTCGGGCCCAGAGGCACGCGGCCAGGCAGAGCGGGCACGGCTCGCACGAGGTGTAGACGGTGGCGCCCTCGAGCGAGAAGTTCTCGATGGTCCGGCAGGCCGCACGGATGGCCTGCACCTCCGCGTGGGCCGTCGGGTCGTTGTCGCGGGTGACCCGGTTCTGGCCGACGCCGATCACCACGCCGGCGCGGACGATCACGGCGCCGAACGGGCCGCCACCATCAGCGACGTTCGCCGTCGCGAGCGCGACCGCCTGGGAGAGCCAGCTCTCGTCCTCCGGAGTCACACGAGGCCCCCTCTGATGCGGTCGCGGTCGGAGCAGCCCATCGTGCCCCGGGCCCAGCCGGGACGCGCGGTCACGGGGCGCCCACCGAGCGGATCCAGGCATCGCCGGCGTCGGGGGCACCCTCGCGCACCACCACCGCCTCGATGAGTCCGTACGGGCGGTCGGCGGCGAAGAAGACCTCGCCCGGGTTCGGCAGCCCGAACGGGCTGAGGTCGGCCAGGAAGTGGTGCTTGTTGGGCGCGGCGATGCGGACCTCCACCACCTGCGGGACGGCGTCGAGCACCGCCTCGCCCATCTGCCAGAGGGTCTGCTGGAGTGCGAGCGAGTGCTCCGCGGCGAAGGTGGACAGGATCACGGCACGGACGACGGCATAGGTCGCGTCGTAGTCGAGGTCGGTGCCCGCGTAGCGCCACTGCACGGTCAGCGATGTGGCCAGCACGCGGTCGTCGGCGTCGACCAGGGTGGTGAACTCGTCGCGCAGGAAGCCCCGGAACTCGGACGCGGTCGACTTGAGCACCGTGAGGTCGCGCAGGCCGCCGATGACGGTCGTGCCGGAGTCGTCGACGGTCACGGACGCCGTCCGCACCTCCTGCCCGCTGCGGACCCAGGTGTGGTCGTGCTCGGCCCCGTCCACCACCGCACGCACCCAGGCGTACTCCTGGACGTCCACCCGGGCGCCGGAGACGGGCTCGACGTGCTCCACGAAGTGCCGTCCGAGAAGGATCGCGAACTGCTCCGGTGAGGCGATCCCGTGGGTCTTGGCGAACACGAACGACATGTTCTTCTGCGTGTCCGTGGGCAGGACCGCCGACTGGTCGCCGTCGAGGTAGGCCGCCGCGAAGTCGCCGCGCAGGACCGTGGAGACGTTGAGGTCGCGGATCTCGTGGCGGGGCGTGTCACGCACGATCCGCACGACGCGCGTCTCGGCCTTGCCGTACTGGTGGGCGTGCAGTCGGGCCGTCATGGCCGCAGTGTGCCTGGGCGATGTGACACGCGCGTTTCCTCCTCCCGGGACACCGGTGAGGACGAGGTGTCCCGCCGACTCGACGGTACTCGCGGGCGATCGGGAGCGGTCTAGGCTCGTCGCACCCCGCGAGCGCACCCCCGCGAGCGCCCTGGGTCCGGGAGGTGACCACCGTGCTCGAGATCGCGGACCGCCTGCTGGCCACACTGAGCGCCGGTCACCGGGTCGCCGTCGCCACGGTCGTCTCGATGACGGGCAGCGCGCCGACGGTCGTCGGGACGTCGATGGCGGTGGACGACGCGGGCGCGGCCGTCGGGAGCGTCGCCGGCGGGTGCGTCGAGGGCGCGCTGTACGACCTGTGCCGCTCCGTGCTCGACGGTGCGGTGCCGGGCGTGCAGGAGTACGGCGTCACCGACGAGGGCGCGTTCGCCGTCGGCCTGACCTGCGGCGGGGTGCTCCGCGTGCACGCGCGGCTGGTGGGCCCCGAGGACGTGCCCGTGCTGGCCGCGGCGGCGCGTGGGGAGGACGCGGTCATGGTGACCGCACTCGACGGGCCGCTGCCGGGCCGGCTGCCGCAGGTGGACAGGTCCGGCCTCGTGCGGGTCATGGGTCCCGACGGCGGCGTCGAGGTGTTCGTGGAGGTGGCGTCGGCCCCGCCCCGGATGCTCCTGTACGGCGCCCTCGAGTTCTCCTCCGCGCTCGCCGTCGTGGCGCGGGCCGCGGGGTACCGCGTGACCGTGTGTGATGCCCGCGCGGTGCTGGCCACCCCCCGACGGCACCCGGCGGCCGACGAGGTGGTCGTCGACTGGCCGGTACGGCACCTCGCGCAGCAGCGCCTCGGCGTGCGTGACGTGGTCTGCGTGATGGCGCACGACGACCGGTTCGACGCCGACCTGGTGCTCGCCGCGCTCCGCTGTGGCGCCGGGTACGTGGGCGCGATGGGCTCGCGGCGGACGCAGGACCGCCGCCTGGCCGAGCTGGTGGACCGCGGTGCCACCGACGACGACCTGTCCCGGTTGCACGCGCCGATCGGGCTGGACATCGGAGCGTCGACCCCGGGGGAGACCGCGGTGTCGGTGCTCGCGGAGGTGCTGGCGTCGCGCACGGGTGCCACGGGGCTGCCGTTGACGGACCTGGCCGGTCCGATCCACCGCCCCGCGCGTATCCCGCACCCCTGAACTCCGCAGGTCCGGTCGCCCCGACGCGTGGATGTTCGGACGTCCGAGGACCCGGGGGTCAGCCGTGCAGGAGGCGCCAGAGGCGTTCGGCGGACATCGGGAGCTCGTGCGGGCGGACGCCGAGCGCGTCGCGGATCGCGTTCGCCAGCGCGGGCGCGACGGGGTTGTACGGGGCCTCGCTCATCGACTTGGCGCCGAGCGGGCCCAGGCCGTCGCTGGTCCGCGCGAAGAGGACCTCGGTGCGGGGCAGGTCGACCATCTGCGGCACGTGGTAGCTGCGGAAGGAGGCGGTGGTCACGCGGCCCTCGTCGTCGAGCCGCATCTCCTCGTACAGGGCGGTGCCGACGGCCTGGCCGGTGCCGCCCTCGATCTGCCCGCGCAGCTGCTCGGGGTGCAGGACGGTGCCGGCGTCGGCCGCCTGGACCGACCGCAGGATGGTGACCTCTCCGGTCGCGGGGTCGACGGCCACGCGGAAGCCGTGCACGTTGAACGCGACCGACCGCGGGGTGCCGTCGTGGGTGCCCTGACCGGCGAGCCCGGGGACGGCGCGCGCGATCTCGGTCAGGGGCACCCCGCTCGCCGCGTCGGGGGTGAGGTCGCTCGAGTCCCACGTGCGGGGCTCGTCGCTCGGGTGGTCGCGCAGCGCGGCGGCCGCGGACAGGATCTTGGCGCGCAGCTGGAGCGCGGCGCGGTGCAGGGCCAGCCCGGCGACGACGACGCCCGCGGACCCGAACGCCCCGGTGTCGTACCCGGCGACGTCGGTGTCGGACTGCACGATGACGATCCGGTCGACGGTGGTGCCGAGCGCCTGCGCGACCAGCTGGCCGTGCACGGTGGTGGTGCCGTTGCCGAACTCCGTGGTGCCGATGGCGGCCTCGTACCGGCCGTCGTCGAGCAGTCGGACGGAGGCCTCCGCGTAGTGCCCGCGCGGGGCGATCGTGGCGATCATCGCGATGGCCATGCCGTCGCCGACGACCGCTCCGGCCGGTGCGGCGGGGTCGGCGGACCGGTCGGCCAGGGCCGCCTGCACGAGGTCCAGGCACTGGTCCAGGCCGTAGGAGTGCATGTCGAGGTCGCCCTTCTCCTCGGCGTCGACCACGAGCAGGCGGTCGCCGGGGACGACGACGTTGCGGCGCCGGAGCTCGAACGCGTCGATGCCGACCGACCGCGCGAGGTCGTCCATCGCGGACTCGATCGCGAAGATGATCTGCCCCAGCCCGTACCCGCGGAACGCGCCCGACGGCACGGTGTGCGTGTAGACGGACTCGGCGTCGACGCGCTTGTTGGCGCACCGGTACACGGCCATCGACTCGGAGACGCCGTGGAACATCACGCCCGGTCCGTGGTTGCCGTAGGCGCCGGTGTTGTTCAGCACGTCGATGCGCAGGGCGGTCAGCACGCCGTCCGCGTCGGCGCCCAGCTCCACCTCGACGCGGACCGGGTGCCGGGTGGGCACGATGGTGAACTCGTCGGTGCGGCTCATCTCGTACTGGACCGCGCGTCCGGTGCGCAGGACCGCGAGCGTGACGACGTCCTCGGTGAGCAGCTCCTGCTTGCCCCCGAACCCGCCCCCGACGCGACCCGTGAGCACCCGGACGCGCGCGGGGTCGAGGTCGAAGATGTGCGCGATCTCGTCGCGGACCAGGTACGGCACCTGCGTGCTGGTCCGCAGGACGAGCCGCCCGTCCTCGTCGAGCCAGCCGCGCGTGGCGTGGGTCTCCATCGCCGCGTGCGAGACGCGGCTGGTGCGGTACGTGCCGCTGACGCGGTGGGCCGACGACGCCAGCGCGGCGGTGACGGACCCCATCTCGGCGTGCAGCTGCGCGACGACGTTGCGCCCGGGCTCGGAGATCCGCGACTCGGGCCCCTTGTCGCCGTGCACCAGGGGCGCACCCGGTTCCCGCGCGGCCGCAGGGTCGACGACCGCGGGTAGGACCTCGTACTCGACCTCGATCAACGAGAGCGCGCGCGACGCCTCCCGCACCGACTCGGCGACCACGACGGCGACCCGCTGGCCGTGGAACCGGAGCACGGGATCGAGCACGCGGGTGTCGTCGGGGTCGTCGAGCCGCGACTCGTGCCGGGCGGTCGAGAACAGCGTCGCGGGGGAGTCCTCGTGCGTGAGCACGGCGATGACCCCCGGAGCGCGCAGGGCGGCGGTCGTGTCGATCGACGCGATGCGGGCGTGTGCGTGCGGGCTGCCCAGCACGGCGAGGTGGGCCAGGTCGGTCGAGGGGACGTCCAGCGTGAACGGCTCGCGGCCGGTGACGATCCGGTGCGCGGCGGGGGAGCGCACCGAGCGGCCGGCGTCCTGACCGGCCAGCGCGTCGACCGTGTTGCGGCGGCGGGCGACCGCGTCGCAGATCGAGCGGTACCCGGTGCACCGGCAGAGGTTGCCCTTGAGCAGCCGGGCGGTCTCGTCGTCGTCCTCGGTGAGGCACAGTCCCGCCACCGTGGTGACCAGGCCGGCGGTGCAGAACCCGCACTGGAACGCGGCGGCGTCGACGAACGCCTGGCCGACCGACGGCTCCAGCCCGGACACCGTGGTCACCGCGCGGCCGGCCGCTCGGTACGCGGGGACCAGGCAGGAGTGCGTCGGCCGGCCGTCCAGCAGCACGGTGCACGCCCCGCAGTCGCCCGAGTCGCAGCCCTTCTTCACCTCGACGTGCCCCTGCTCGCGCAGCAGGGTCCGCAGGACCTGACCGGGCGCGGGCTCCGCCTCGACCGGCGAACCGTTGACCTCGAACCTCATGCGAGCTCCTCCCGGACCTGCTCGGCCAGCCGGATCGTCATGGCCCGACGCCAGTCCGGGGCGCCGTGCGGGTCGTCGTACCAGTCGTCGACGGCCGCGACGGCCTCAGCGAGCTCGGTCGGCGAGGGCAGCGTCGGGAACTCCAGCCGGTGGGGGTGCGTGACGCCCGCCGTGAGCGTGACGACGAGTCCGCCGAGCCCGAGCCGGCGGCCGATGACGATCGCCCCGGAGCGTCCGTGCCGGGTCAGCGCGATGCGCCGGAACGCGGCCGGCTGCCCGAGCGCGTCGGACGGGATGGACACCGCGCGGAGCACCTCGCCCGGTCGCAGCGACGTGGTCCGCACGCCGGTGACGAAGGACGCGACGGGCTCCCGCCGCTCACCGCCGTCGGGCGTCCACACCACAGCGGTCGCGTCGAGCGCCGCGGCCAGCGACGTCAGCGCGCCCGCCGGGAGCGCGAGGCAGACGTTCCCGCCGACCGTCGCCCAGTCCCAGATCTTCTCGGACGCCACGAGCGACCGGGCGCACTGCGCCACCAGGTGCTGCGACCGCCACCCCGGCACCGGCGGCAGGTCCACGAGGGTCCGGATCGTGCAGGTGGCCCCCAGGGTGAGCCCGTCCGCGGTCACCTCGACGGCCGGCCAGCGCAGGGTAGTGAGGTCGACCAGCTCCTCGAGGTGGGGCTGCTGCTCGGAGAACAGCCAGGTGCCGCCGGCCAGGGGCACGCTGCGGGGGCCGAGCGTCAGCTCGGTCCGGTCCAGTGCCGCACGGATGCGGTCCAGCGAGGTGAGGTCCATGGTCTGCCGAGTGAACCGTATACAGGTGTCCGGCATGTGACGAAGCACCTAGCGTCGGCTCATGACGAGTCGACACCTGCGCCAACCGACCCTCGACTGCGCCGAGCCGCGCGAGCTCGCCGAGTTCTACCGCCGCCTCCTGCGGTGGGAGTGGGCGCCCGGTCACGAGGAGCCGGACCCCGAGGGCGACGAGTACCTCCTGATCGTCGACCCCGAGCGCCCGGTCCGGATCGGCTTCCAGCGGTCGGACGCCACCGTGCCGCCGTGGCGGGCGGGCGCCATCGTGCACCTGGACCTGGAGGTCACCGACCTCGCCGTCGGGCACGAGGAGGCGGTGCGCCTCGGCGCGCGACCGCTCACGGGGACGCCCGAGGAGGAGGGGCATCCGGAGGACCCGTTCCGCGTCTACGCGGACCCCTCCGGGCACCCGTTCTGCCTCTGCCTCGACCGCTGAGGCCCTACGCGGCGGGCCGGAACGGCTGTAGCTCCTCGCGCCCGTCCTCGATGACGAGGCAGCTGCTCTCCGGCACCTCGTGCCACGCGCCCTTGAGGTCCCCGAGCGGTTCGGAGACGACGATCCGCGTCGAGTCCGCGAGGTCGTGCAGCACGGGGTTCTCCGGGTACTGCTCCCGGAGAACCGCGACGTCGGCGTTCCGGAACAGCGACCGGCTCTGCCCCTCGGTCGAGTACCGGAACGTCCACAACCGGGCGCCGTCGCTGGTGGCGACGGTCATCTGCACGGGGAACGCGATGCCGTGCGTCCGGCCGACCTGCTCGACCAGCCCGACCGCCCGGGCGACGGCGGCGGGCGGGTCGTCCTCGAGGCCGAACGTCAGGGCGAGGTAGAAGAGGATCTCGGAGTCGGTCGACCCCTCGATCAGCGGGAACAGCTCGGGGTCGATCGCCAGCACGAGGTCGCGCTTCATGGCGGAGAACCCGGCGAGCAGCCCGTTGTGCATCCAGAGCCATCGGCCGTGCCGGAACGGGTGGCAGTTGGTCTGCTGCACGGCGGTCCCGCTGGTCGCGCGGATGTGCGCGAGGACCACCCCGGAGCGGACGTGCTCGGCCAGCTCGCGCAGGTTCCGGTCGCTCCACGCCGGCTCGATGCTGCGGAACACCCCGGGGGTGGGCGAGTGCTCGTCGTACCAGCCGACGCCGAACCCGTCGCCGTTGGTGGCCTCCGCGCCGAGCCGGCTGTGCAGGCTCTGCACGACGAGCGAGTTGGTGGGTTTGTAGATCAGGTCGTCCAGGAGCACGGGCGACCCGGTGTAGGCGAGCCAGCGACACATGTCGGCCTCCTTGCCGGTGCGACGGTCACACCCAGCACACCACCTGCGGTCCCGGATGTCTCCACCCGGGACCGCAGGTGCGGTGACGTCAGGACGACTCGGTGGACCGGGCGCAGCTCACGCGCGGGTTCCAGTCCTCGAACATGTCCGACGGGTTGGACCGGAGCAGCCACGCGTGCAGCTCGTAGAACGCCGGCAGCCCGTAGCGGTCGCCCGCGGGGACGAGCTCGAACGTCCGGCCGAACAGCCGCGGCGGGAGGCGGGCCCCACCGGGGTCGACGCACGTCACCAGGGCGGCGTCGGCACCGCTTCGTCGTACTGCGCACCGGGTCCGCAGCCGCCGACGTAGCCCTCGGGCATCCGCGGGTAGACCTCGGTCCAGTAGCGCAGGGCCAGCGCCTGCGCCTCGGCGGGCGACGCCCCCAGGGCGACGGCCATCTGCGCGTCGCGCTGCACGGCGGCGCACTCGGTCTGCGCCTCGTTGGTGATCCCGACCATGTGCATGGTCTCGTGGGTGAGCACGTGCACCGCGACGACCTGGTCCAGCGACGGGCTCTGCTTGGTCGACCAGAGCCACGCGCGCAGGTCGCCGCAGGGCTCGAACTTGAGGAGGGTCTCGCGCTCGGGGACCCCGTCGGGCCCCCACGCGACGTAGCCCAGCTCGGCACCGGCGTCGACGTAGGCCTGCCCGAAGCCCTGGCAGTGCACCTGCACCGGTCCGCCGGCGATCCGGCTCGCGGCCCCCTCGAGCCGGTGCTCGACCCAGGCGTCCACCAGCATCGGCACCGCGCAGCCCAGCGCCAGGGCGAGGGACAGGCTGACGCTGATCGCCGGGAACGGCGCGATGCGGCCGAGCGAGTCGACGCGCCGCAGCATCCACCGCACGACGATGCTCGCCGCGAGGGCGAGGAAGCCGATCAGCGAGAGGGAGAGGAGCACACCTCAGTCATCGGTCGGCAGGAGCCCGACCATGATGTGCGAGGGGTCGAGGACCTCGAGGATGCGGCCCATGACGCGGTCCAGGTCGGCGACGTCGCTGTCCGTGAGCGGGTCGATGACGGTCGCCAGGACTGTGCCGACGTGCCCCGGCGCGGCGGCCTCGACCGTCGTCCAGCCGGCGGGCGTGAGGATCGCGTTGGTGGCCCTCCGGTCCTCCGCGCACGCCTCGCGGCGCACCAGCCCGCGCTTCTCCAGCCGGGTGACCACGTGGGAGAGGCGTGCGAGGGTGGCGTTGGTCTGCGCGGCGAGCGACGTCATCCGCAGCGTGCGGTCCGGTGCCTCGGAGAGCATCGCGAGCGTGAAGTACTCGAAGTGGCTCAGGCCGGAGTCGCGCTGCAGCTGGGACTCGAGCGTCCCGGGCAGCAACTCGACCACGGCGATGAGCTTCTTCCAGGCGCACAGCTGCTCCGGGGTGAGCCAGCGCGGTTCCGTCATGCGAGACATGCTAGCAAACACTTGACGCGACAACTATTAGAGGTACAGTAGTTGTAGCAACAACCAATCAAGGAGGACGTCATGAGCACGGTCACCATCATCGGAGCAGGCAACATGGGCGCGGCCATCGCCTGGCGCGTCATCGCGGGCGGCAACGACGCACAGGTGCTGACGCGTGAGCCGGTCAAGGTCGCCATCCCGGGCGCCAAGCACGGCACCGTCGGTGACCCGATCACGGGCGACGTCGTCGTCCTCGCGCTGCCCTACGGCGCCGTGCCGGAGGTGCTCGGCCAGTACGAGGGCCAGCTGGACGGCAAGGTGCTCGTGGACCTCACCAACCCCCTCGACTTCGCCACCTTCGACTCGCTCGTCGTGCCGGTGGGCAGCTCCGCCGCCGAGGTCATCGCGCAGGCCGTGCCCGGCGCGTCGGTGCTCAAGGCCTTCAACACCACGTTCGCGGCCACTCTCACCACGGGTGAGGTCGGGTCCGAGCGGACCGCCGTGCTCATCGCGGGGGATGACGCGGACGCCAAGGCCGCCCTGGCCGCGGTCGTCGAGGCGGGTGGCCTGCGTGCCGTCGACGCCGGGTCCCTCAAGCGCGCGCACGAGCTCGAGGCCCTCGGGTTCCTCCAGCTGACGCTGGCCGCCGCGGAGAAGACGTCATGGACCGGCGGGTTCGGGCTGACGGCATGAGCGAGATCCTCGACGCCCGCACCGACGTCGGCGCCGTCACCCTCAAGGTGGGCGACCTCGACGGGATGACGGACTACTACTCCCGCGGCATCGGCCTGTCGGTCCTGGAGGCCGAGGGCGACCGCGTGACGCTGGGCCGGCTCGGCGTCCCGTCCGTCGTGCTCGAGCACACGCCGCTGCTCAAGCACGCCCCCTCGACCGCCGCGGGGCTGTTCCACACCGCGATCCTGTTCGACGAGCAGAGCTCCCTCGCGTCGTCGGTGTACTCGGTCGCGCAGCACTTCCCGTCCTCGTTCACGGGAAGCTCCGACCACCTGGTGTCCAAGGCGCTGTACTTCGACGACCCCGAGGGCAACGGCGTGGAGCTCTACTGGGACCGGCCGCGCGAGCAGTGGGGCTGGGAGAACGGCCGCGTCGCGATGGCCACCAACTACCTGGACCCCAACGGGTTCCTGCGGGAGAACCTCACCGACCCCGACGCGCTCGACGGCGCCGCCTCGGTGGGGCACGTGCACCTGAAGGTGGGCGACATCACCACGGCCCAGCAGTTCTACGTGGACACGGTCGGCTTCGAGGTGACCGCCGAGTACGGCACCCAGGCGCTGTTCGTGTCGGCCGGCGGCTACCACCACCACCTCGCGATGAACACGTGGCAGAGCCGCGGCGCGCAGGGCCGGTGGCCGGCGCTCGGGCTCGGCGAGGTCACCATCGAGCTCCCGACCGACGAGGAGCGCGGTGCGCTGGGTGCCCGGCTGACCAGCCGGGGGATCGCCACGCGCGACGACGGCCGGGTCCTCGCGTTCGAGGACCCGTGGAACAACGAGATCCGCGTGGTGGTCGCGGGCTGAGCCTCAGCCCGGGATCGCCCCGGCCAGCTCGGCGCGCGACCGGATCCCCAGCTTCAGGTACACGTTGCGCAGGTGGTACTCGATCGTCTTCGGGGACAGGAACAGCGCGGCGGCGGCCTCCCGGGTGGTGCGTCCCGCGGCCAGCATGCTGGCCACCTGGAGCTCCTGCGGCGTGAGGTGGTCGAGGCCGGTGGCGCTGCGCCGCTGGGCCGTCTCGCCCGTCGCGCGCAGCTCGGCAGCCGCCTGGTCGGCCCACGGGACAGCGCCGAGCCGCTCGAACGTGGCCAGCGCGGACCGCAGGTGCGGGCGGGAGTCGACCCGGCGCTTCATGCGACGCAGCCGGGACCCGTACGCCAGCTCGGTGCGCGCGGTCTCGAACGCGTCGGGCGTGTGCTGGTGGTAGGCGAGAGCCACGGAGAAGCACACGTCCACGTCGGTGTCCGGGCACGTCAGGCCCGCCGCACGCGCGGCCCGGGCCAGCGACCACGGCTGGCCCTTCACCTCGGCGCGCTCGGTCAGCGACGCCGCCAGGGCGCCCGCCTCGTCGGTCTTCCCCTGCCGCACCAGCACCTCGACCATCTCCGCGGCGGGGGAGATGTCGACGTCGACCAGACCGAGGTCCGCCAGCACCACGTCGAGCTCACGGAACCGTTCGAGCGCCGCGTCGGTCCGGCCGAGGTTCAGCTCGCGCTCGGCGAGCGCGGTCATCGCCCACGTCTGGTGGAAGCCGAGGTGGTGCTCGCCGGCGATCGCCAGGGCCTCCTCGGCGTGGGCCAGGCAGGCGTCCGCGTCGCCCCGTCGCGCCTCGAGCCAGGACAGCCCGGCCAGGCACGCGGTGAGGTCCGTCGCCTGGCCGGCCTCCCGGGCGAGCTGGATCCCCTCCGTGTACCCCGCGACGGCGTCGTCCCACCGGTCGGTCGTCGCCTGGTCGCGGGCGACGTAGAACAGCAGGATCGGCAGGCCGCCGATGTCGCTGCGCCGCCGGGAGTGGGGGACGACCGTGGGAATGACGTCCCGGCCGACGGTGCTCTCGCGCAGGTAGAGCGGCAGGATGACGAGCCACGGCGCCAGCTGCGGGTCGTCGAGGTACTGGTCGACCTCCGCCATGGCGGCGCGCAGCAGGTCCGGACCTCCGTGACCGGCCAGGATGTCCGCCACGGCGGTCGCCATGGACCCGACCCACCGTGCTCGCGCCGTCCGCGGCTCGAGCGCGGCGATGCGGGCGGTGGCCGCCTCGGCCGTCGCCACGTCGCCGGCGAACATGCAGGCCAGGATCCCCTCGGCCAGCATCGCGACAGCGGTGTCGGGGTCGACGTCGGCCCGCGTGCCGGCGGTGACGAAGACGTCGCGGGCCCGTTCGACCGAGCCGGTGCGCGCGGCGATGGTGCCATCCAGCGTGGCCGCTCGGGTGCGCAGGGCGGGGGACCGGGGGAGCTCGGACGCGCGAGCGAGCTGGTCGAGAGCGGCATCCGGCAGGCCGGCCCGCCACGCGCTCTCGGCCGCCGAGACCAGACGCTGGGCGCGGTCGGCCGGGTCAGGGCTCAGGCCGGCGGCGCGGTCGAACCCGGCGGCGGCCACCGCCCACGCACCGCGACCGCGGGCCCGCGTCGCAGCCTCGTCCAGCACCGCGGCCACCGACGCGTCCGGGGAGGCCGTCGCCTCGCCGAGGTGCCATGCGCGCCGGTCGACGTCGTCGGCCGGCACGGCCTGCGCCAGGGCGGCGTGCACCGCTCGGCGGGCCCCCGGGGCGGCCTCGGCGTAGACGCCGGAGCGGACGAGGTCGTGCCGGAAGGTGACCCGGTGGGCGTCGACGGTGAGCAGCTGCTCGCGGGCGGCCTCGTCGAGGTCGCCCACGGACACCCCGAGCAGCGCGCACGCGTCGGTGATCGCCGCGAGGTCACCGCCAGCCGCCGCTGCGACGAGCAGCGCGGTGCGGGCGCCCTCCGAGAGCGCGTCGGCGCGCCGGGCGAACGTCCGGGCCAGCGACGCGGGCACGGGCACCGGCGCCCCCGGCGGCAGCGCGTCGAACCCCTCGTCGGTGAGCTCCAGGAGGGCGAGCGGGTTGCCCCCGGTCGACGACAGCAGCCGTGCGCGGGCCTCGTCCGGCAGACGTCGGCCCAGGGACCCGGCCAGCTCGGCCGCGTCGGCGTCGGTGAGCCCGCCGAGCACGAGGGTGGGCAACCCCGCCGAGCTCACGACCGACGGTGTCTCGTCGCGCGCCGCGAGCAGGACGACCACGGGGTCCGCGGTGAGCCGGCGCGCGGCGAAGCACAGGGCCTGCGCCGACGGGGGGTCGAGCAGGTGCGCGTCGTCGACGATCACCGCCACCGGCCCGTCGTCGGCCACGCGGCTGAGCAGGCTCAGCACGGCGGCGCCGACCGCGAACCGCTCGCCGGCGGACCCGGGCACCAGCGCGAGCGCCGAACCGAGCGCCTCGGCCTGCGGGGCGGGGATCGCGTCCAGGTGGTCCAGCACCGGGCGCAGCAGCTGGAGCAACCCGCCGAACGGCACCTCGCGCTCGGCATCGATCCCAGCCGCCCGCAGCACGCGCATGCCCGCCTCGGTCACGGCCGCGGCGGCGTCCTCGAGCAGGGCGCTCTTGCCGATCCCGGCCTCCCCGGCGAGCACCAGCGCGCCGCTCTCGCCCACGCGGGCAGAGGCCACCAGCTTCCTGATGACCTGACGCTCCTGCTCACGGCCGACCAGCACGCACCGAGTCTAGGGAGCGCACCAGGGGGGTCCCCTGATGCGACCGCCGCCCCGTCGAGACCAGGGTCATGTCCGACAGATCCGACATCTCCCGAGGAGTTGCACCACCATGACGCAGACCCTGCCGTTCACCGAGCGGACCATCGACCCCGACAAGCTCATGTCCTTCGTGTTCCGCGCCGTCGACGAGGTGGGCGCCACCCTGAACACCGCGCTGGTGGTGATGGGCGACAAGCTGGGCTACTACACCGCGATGGCCGACGGCCGCCCGACGACGCCGGCCGAGCTGGCCGAGCAGACGGGGACCAGCGAGCACTACGCCCGCGAGTGGCTGAACAACCAGGCCGCGGGCGGCTTCGTCGAGTACGACGCCGACGCCCGTCGCTACACGCTGCCCGCCGAGCACGCGGTGGCGCTGGCGGACCCGACCAGCCCTGCCTACCTGGCCGGCTTCTTCCAGCTGGCGCTGGGCACCCTGCACGACTCCGACGACATCTTCGCGGCGGCCCGCGACGGCGACGGCCTCGGCTGGCACGAGCACCACACCGACGTGCACCACGGCTGTGAGCGCTTCTTCCGCACCATGTACAACGGGCACCTGCTCACGGAGTGGATCCCCGCGCTCGACGGGGTCACCGCCAAGCTGGAGTCCGGTGCCAAGGTCGCCGACGTCGGCTGCGGGCACGGCGCGTCCACGATCCTGCTGGCCAAGGCGTTCCCGAACTCCACGTTCGTGGGCTCGGACTACCACGCGGCGTCGATCGACATCGCCCGCGAGCGCGCCCGGGCCGCCGGGGTGGACGACCGGGTGACGTTCGAGGTGGCCCCGGCCACGGCCTTCAGCGGCTCGGGCTACGACCTGATCGCGATGTTCGACTGCCTGCACGACATGGGCGACCCGGTGGGCGCGGCCCGGCACGTGCGCAGCGCGATCGCCGCGGACGGCACGTGGATGGTGGTCGAGCCGATGGCGGGCGACCGCGTCGAGGACAACCTCAACCCGGTGGGCCGGACGTACTACGGCTTCTCGACGCTGCTGTGCACGCCGGCGTCGCTCAGCCAGGACGTGGGCCTGGCGCTCGGCACGCAGGCCGGACCGGCCAAGATCAAGGACGTCTCCACGGCCGCGGGGTTCTCCGCGTTCCGCACAGCCGCGAGCACGCCGTTCAACAACGTGTTCGAGGTACGTCCGTGACGCAGCAGCACCGTGAGGCGGACACTGCTCGGGTGGGTAACCACCCGAGCAGGCCGAGCCAGTCAGCGGACCCCGACGTCGTCGGCGTCGCGGTGCGCGACGGCGTGGAGCTGGCGTACGAGGTGTACAACCAGGAGCACCCCGTCACGGTGGTCCTGGTGCCCACCTGGGCGATCGTGCACTCGCGGTTCTGGAAGGCGCAGATCGGCTTCCTCGCGCGGCACTACCGGGTGATCACGTTCGACGGTCGCGGGAGCGGGCTCTCGAGCCGGCCCGAGGGCGCGCAGGCTTACACCGACCGGCAGTACGCCGACGACATCCTGGCGGTGCTCGACGCCACCGCGACCCCGAGCGCGGTGCTGGTGGTCGAGTCGTGCGGGGCGTCCTGGGCGGTGCACGTGGCGTCGGGGAACCCGGAGCGCGTCGTCGGCCTGTTCGCCATCGCGCCCTCGTGCGGCCTCCCGGTGCCGACACCCGACCGCGACCACGTGCCGTGGGACGAGCGCCTCGACTCCACCCAGGGCTGGGCCAAGTACAACAAGCACTACTGGCTCGGCGGCGGCTACGACGACTTCGTCGAGTTCTTCTTCGCCAAGATGTTCTCCGAGCCGCACTCGACCAAGCAGATCGAGGACTGCATCGGGTGGGCGCACGAGATCAGCCCGCAGACCCTGTCCGACACGACCGCCGGCCGGCTCGGCTGCGAGGGGGCGTTCTGCGCGCCGATCGCGCCGCTCGCCCGGCAGGTGACGTGCCCGGTGGTCGTGGTGCACGGCACCGATGACCGGATCCGGCCGCACGCCATCGCCGAGATGCTGGCGGAGCTCACCCGTGGCGAGCTCGTCCTGCTCGAGGGCGTCGGTCACGGCCCGTCGGCCCGTGACCCGGTGAAGATCAACCACCTGATCAAGGCGTTCGTCGACCGGCTGTTCCCGGTCCCGACCCGCCGGACGTGGGTGCGTGCCCTGCGCAGGCCGCCCCGCGCCCTGTACCTGTCCTCGCCCATCGGCCTCGGTCACGCGCAGCGCGACGTCGCCGTCGCGGCCGAGCTGCGCGCCCGCCGGCCCGAGCTGGAGATCGACTGGCTCGCGCAGAACCCGGTCACCAAGGTGCTCGCGCAGCACGGCGAGAGGCTGCACCCGGCCTCGGCGTGGCTGCGCAACGAGTCCGGCCACATCGAGCACGAGGCCGGCGAGCACGACCTGCACGCGTTCCAGGCCATCCGCCGGATGGACGAGATCCTGGTGCACAACTTCATGGTGTTCGACGAGGTGGTGGCGGACGGCGACTACGACCTGGTGATCGGCGACGAGGCGTGGGACGTCGACTACTTCCTGCACGAGAACCCGGAGCTCAAGCGGTTCTCGTTCGCGTGGATGACGGACTTCGTCGGCTGGCTGCCCATGCCCGACGGCGGACCGCGGGAGGCCGCGCTGACCGCGGACTACAACGCGGAGATGATCGAGCAGCGGGCCCGGTTCGCGCGCGTGCGGGACCGCTCGGTGTTCGTCGGCGACCCCGACGACATCGTCGAGGACGACTTCGGTCCGGGGCTGCCCAGCATCCGCACGTGGACGCAGGAGAACTTCGACTTCGCCGGCTACGTCACGGGGTTCGACCCCGCGGAGCTGGAGGGCACGGAGCGGCTGCGCGCCGAGCTGGGCGTCGGGCCGCAGGAGAAGCTCTGCCTGGTGACGGTCGGCGGGTCCGGCGTCGGCACGTCGCTGCTCCGGCGCGTGATGGACGTCGTGCCGCTGGTCCGCCAGCTGGCGCCAGAGCTGAAGTTCGCGTTCGTCACCGGGCCGCGCATCGACCCCGGGTCGCTGCCCGCGTGGGAGGGGTCGACGGTGCTCGGGTACGTGCCGGACCTGTTCCGCCACCTCGCGGCGTGCGACGTGGCGGTGGTCCAGGGCGGCCTGACCACGACCATGGAGCTCACCGCGCTGAACAAGCCGTTCGTGTACGTGCCGCTGCGGCACCACTTCGAGCAGAACCTGCACGTGCGCAAGCGGCTCGACCGGTACGAGGCCGGCCGGCACCTGGCCTACGAGGACGCGCTCGACCCGGACGCGCTCGCGGAGGCGATCGTCAAGGAGGCCAGCCGCGACGTGCGCTACCGACCGGTCGCGACGGACGGTGCTGCCCGGGCGGCCGCGATGCTGGCGGACCTCGTCTAGAAGTCCACCAGCGTCAGCCGCACGCGTACCGGGTCGCCGACCTCCAGGCGCTCGGCCCGGCGGACCGCCTTCTTCACGGGCAGCACGTACGTGTCCGTCGAGGGGAAGATCGAGGTCCGCCAGGTCGTGCCGCCGACGGTGACCTCGACGCGCACCGACCCGAACCCGCGGGTGTTGTCGCCAACGAGGTCGAGCACCTCGTCGGCGAGCTCGGTCGGCAGGCTGACGAAGGTCCAGGCGTCGGTGCGGCGTGCGCTCCAGAGCCACAGCGGGGCGTCGAACTCCATAGGGCCATCGTCGCGCGTGCCACCCACGCGCGACGTAGCGTCGAGGGATGGATGTCGCCGAGCTGCTGATCGAGTCCTTCGGACGAGTCGAGGGGGTGCTGGACCGCGCGGTCGACGGCCTGACCGTCGACCAGCTGACGCTCCGGCCCTACCCGGACGCGAACTCGATCGCCTGGCTCGCCTGGCACGCGGGCCGCGGGCAGGACGCCCAGGTGGCCGACGTCGCCGGCGTCGAGCAGGTGTGGACCGCGCAGGGGTGGGCGGACCGGTTCGCGCTGCCGTTCGACACGTCCGCCACGGGCTACGGGCACACCGCCGACGAGGTGGGGAAGGTCCGTGCCTCCGGCGACCTGCTGCTCGGCTACTACCGCGCGGTGGCCGCCGACACCGAGAGCTACCTGCGCGGGCTGACGGCGGACGACCTCGACCGCATCGTCGACGAGCGCTGGGACCCGCCCGTGACGCTCGGCGTCCGGCTGGTGAGCATCGTCGGCGACAGCCTCCAGCACGCCGGCCAGGCGTCGTACGTGCGCGGTCTGCTGGAGCCCCTCGACACGTAGGCTCCGGCGCATGCGGTGTCCCTACTTCGACGCGGGCGTGTGCCGCTCGTGCACCTGGATGGGACGCCCGCACGGCGAGCAGGTCGCCGACAAGGAGCGGCACTGCCTGAACCTGCTGGGCGAGCGCGACGACCTCGTGT
Source organism: Cellulomonas humilata (assembly GCF_013359775.1). Classification (GTDB taxonomy): domain Bacteria; phylum Actinomycetota; class Actinomycetes; order Actinomycetales; family Cellulomonadaceae; genus Cellulomonas; species Cellulomonas humilata. Next base: position 17,870 of record NZ_JABMCI010000068.1, read on the forward strand.
GGCTGCCGCCCGTGACCGGGCGCGAGTCGGGGTACCGCAACAAGGCGAAGATGGTGGTCGGCGGGACGGTCGAGCACCCGACGCTGGGCATCCTCGACGCCGGCGGCCACGGCGTCGACCTCCAGGGCTGCGGGCTCTACCCCGCCTCGCTGGCCGCCGTCTTCCCGGTGCTGGCCGCGTTCGTGACGCGCGCGCACCTCACGCCCTACGACGTGCCGGCGCGCACGGGCGAGCTGAAGAACCTGCTGGTCACGCAGTCGCCGGACGGCGAGCTGATGCTCCGGTTCGTGCTCCGGTCGCAGGAGCCCGTGGCCCGGATCCGCAAGCACCTGCCGTGGCTGCTCGACGTCCTGCCGCAGCTGCAAGTGGTCTCCGTGAACCTCCTGCCGGACCACAAGGCGGTGCTCGAGGGCGACCGGGAGATCCTGCTGACCGCCACCGAGACCCTGCGGATGCGCGTTAACGGCATCGACCTGCACCTGCGCCCGCAGAGCTTCTTCCAGACGAACACCGAGGTGGCCGCCGCGCTGTACCGGCACGCGACCGCGTGGGTCGAGGAGCTCGCACCGGCGTCGCTGTGGGACCTGTACTGCGGGGTCGGCGGGTTCGCGCTGCACGTGGCGGCGCCCGGACGCGAGGTGGTCGGCATCGAGACCAGCACCGAGGCGATCGCCAGCGCCACGTCGAGCGCGGCCGACCTCGGTCTGCCGGGGGTCCGGTTCGCGGCCGGCGACGCCACCGCGTTCGCCCTGGGCGCCGACGCCGCCCCGGACCTGGTGATCGTCAACCCGCCGCGGCGGGGGATCGGCGAGGCCCTGAGCGGCTGGCTGGAGGCGTCGGGCGTGCGGCACGTCGTGTACTCCAGCTGCAACGCCGTGTCGCTCGCGCGGGACCTGGCCGCGATGCCGTCGCTGCGGCCCCGCCGGGCGCAGGTGCTCGACATGTTCCCGCAGACGACGCACTACGAGGTGCTCACCCTGCTGGAACGCGGCTAGGCACCCAGCAGCGCGATGACCTCGTCGGTCGTGCCGGTCTCGCCCAGCCGCGGGAAGATCCGCGTCACGCTGTTCTCGTGGGCCTCGGCGCTCATGTCGGTCATCGCGTCGACCGCGAACGTGACGTTCAAGCCGTGCTCGTAGGCCGCGCGGGCGGTCGACTCGACGCCCATGGTCGTCGCGATGCCGACGACGACCACCTGCGTCACGCCGAGCCCCTCCAGCAGGTCCGCGAGGCCCGTGCGGTGGAACGCGCTGAGGGTCCGCTTGACGATCAGGTGGTCGCCCGGCTGCGGGGTCAGCTCCGCGACCAGGTCGGCGGCGTCCTCGGGAACGGGGCCGCTCCGGGCGCGGCGGGGGGACTCGTTCCGGCCGGGTGCGCTGCCGAGCGCCTGGACAAGCACCACCGGCAGACCGTGGCGGCGGAACGCGTCGGCCAGCCGCGCCGAGCGGGAGACGACGTCCGCGGTGGGGTGGGCGGACGGGAGGGCGACGACGGCGTTCTGGAGGTCGACGACGACCAGGGCCGTGCGCGGGTCGAGGGTGGTGAGGGTCACGGGGTGGGCCTTTCGAGGGTGAGCCGGTCCAGCAGGGTGAGGGCGTCGAGCACGGTGGCGCGCTCGGCGGCGGTGAAGCGGTCCTGGAAGGCGCGGGCCAGCCACTCCTCGCGCACCTGGCGGACGCCGTCGGCGCGCTCACGACCGGCGGGTGTGAGCGAGATCAGCAGGCGGCGGCCGTCGTGGGGGTCCGGGGTCCGGTCGACCAGGCCCTGCGCGTCGAGGGCGGTCAGGATCGTCGCCACGGACTGGGGTCGCACCCCCTCGGCGGTGGCCAGGTCGCTCGCCGAGGCGGCGCCGGCCGTCCCCAGCCGGCTCAGCACGCTCAGCTGCGACGGCGTCAGCGTGCTCGTGTCGTAGACCTCGCGGAGCCGGCGCACGAGGCGCCCGAGCAGCACCCGCAGGTCGCGCGCGGCCCGCGCCGCGTCGGCGGAGATCTGATCCATGAATCGACAGTATCAACTGTTCAGTTGAAACTGGCTATTGGACGGGCGTCCGAGACGGTAGGAAGAGCCATGAGCAACGCTGCCGTCCTCGTCATCGGTGCCGGTCCCGGGGGGCTCGCGGTCGCCGCCGCGCTGCGTCGGCAGGGCGTCGCCTCCGTCGTCCTGGAGCGGTCGGACGACGTCGGCGCGTCGTGGCGGCGGCACTACGAGCGTCTGCACCTGCACACCACCCGGCGCTGGTCGAGCCTGCCGGGGCTGCCGATCCCTCGGGAGTTCGGCCGGTGGGTGGCCCGCGAGGACGTGGTGCGCTACCTCGAGCTCTACACCGCGCACCATCGGCTCGACGTGCGGACGGGCGTGGACGTCAAGCGCATCGCGCGCGCCGGCTACGGGCGCTGGGTGCTCGAGACGACCGCGGGCGACGAGCTCGCCGGGTCGACTGTCGTCATCGCCACCGGCTACAACCACACCCCGGTGCCGCCCAGCTGGCCGGGCGTCGAGACGTTCACCGGCGAGCTCGTGCACGCCTCGGCGTACCGGAACCCCGAGCCGTACCGCGGCAAGGACGTCCTCGTGGTCGGTGCCGGCAACACGGGGTCGGAGATCGCCGTGGACCTCACGGAGGGTGGCGCGGCGCGCGTGCGGCTCGCCATCCGGAGCGCGCCGCACATCGTCCGACGCTCGAACCTCGGCTGGCCGGCGCAGGGCACCGGGATCGTCGTGCGGCACCTGCCCGTGCCGGTGGTCGACACGATCGCGGCGGCGGTGGCCCGCGTCGAGGTGCCCGACCTGTCGGCCTTCGGGCTGCCGCGGCCGACCACCGGCCTGTACTCGCGGGTCATGCAGGGATCGGTCCCGCTGCAGGACGTCGGGCTGATCGCGGCGGTGCAGGCGCGGCGTGTGGAGCCCGTGGCGGCGGTGGACTCGTTCGACGACGACGGCGCGGTGGTCCTGGCCGACGGATCGCGGATCGCACCCGAGGTGATCATCGCGGCGACCGGGTACCGGCGAGGACTGGAGCCGCTGGTCGGCCGCCTCGACGTGCTCGACGACCGCGGCCTGCCGCGCGTGCACGGACCGCGGACCTCGGTCGACGCCCCCGGTCTCTACTTCACCGGGTACACGAACCCGATCAGCGGGATGTTCCGCGAGCTCGGGATCGATGCGGAGCGGATCGCGCGCGCGATCAGCCGCGGGTAGCCGGTCGGCGCACGACGCGGAACGTCAGGTGCGTGGCCTCGGCGGTGGCGACGAGTCCGGTGCGTTCGAGCTCGGTGGTCTCGAGCGCGGTGTGCCGGGCGCCCGCGACGTCCAGCAGCCGGGAGCCCCGGTGCAGGAGCACGGGCACCACATTGAGGACGATCTCGTCGACCACGCCCGCGGCCAGTGCCTGCCGCACCACCTCCGCGCCGCCCATGACGAGGACGTCCCGGTCGCCCGCCACCGTCACGGCCTGCGCCACCGCGCTCGCGACGCCGTCGGTGACGAACGTGAACGACGCGCTCGTCATCGGGCGCGTCTCCTGCGCCCGGTGCGTCACCACGAACGTGGGCACCGGGAACGGGGTGTCGCCCCACAGGTCGACGCCGATGTCGTAGGTGCGGCGCCCGACGACCACCGCGCCGGTCCGGGCGAACAGCTCGGCGGACACGGCGGCGTCGTCGCCGCCCGGCGTCGTGCCGTCCGCAGCCACGTCACGGTCGGCCCCGCCGCCGAAGAGCCAGCGGTGCAGACGTTCGCCTCCGACGCCCATCGGTGCGTCCGTCGAGACGTCCGGGCCGGCGCTGAACCCGTCGAGCGACACGGACGAGCTCACCCGCACGATCCCCATGCCGGACACGCTAGGGGCGGCGGTGCCCCCTTGTCTTCGCTCGGTTCGACGTTTACATTGAAGTTGTTCCTTAATTAAGGAGTTGCTCACATGCCAGCTCGGGACCCGTTGAGCGTCGTGTTCGCGGCGCTCGCCGATCCCACGAGGCGCGCGATCCTCACCCACCTCCAGCACGGCCCGGCGACCGCCGGCGACGTGGCGGCACCGTTCGCCATGAGCCGGTCCGCCGTCTCGCAGCACCTGCGGGTGCTCGAGGACGCCGGGCTGATCGAGCGGACCGTGACCGCGCAGTGGCGCACGTGCGTCCTGCGCACCGAGCCGCTCGACGAGGTGGCGACGTGGGTGGACACGCACCGGCGGCTGTGGGACGAGCGGTTCGACCTGCTCGACGAGCGGCTCCGGACGAGACGAGGAGAGGCAGACCATGCTTGAGACGGACCGGAAGTCCTTCACCATCACCCGGGTCTTCGATGCGCCGCGTGCGGTCATCTGGCGCGCGTGGACCGACCCCGACGAGGCCGCCGCCTGGTGGCACCCGCGCGGGGTCGTGACGCCGCGGGACTCGGTCGAGCTCGACGTCCGCCCGGGCGGCTCGTACCGGTACACGATGGTCGCGCCCGACGGCAGCACCTATCCGACCGCCGGCGTCTACCGGGAGGTCCTCGAGCCCGAGCGGCTCAGCTTCACGTGGACCGACCCGGGGGACACCCAGGCGGACGCGCCGCTGATCACGGTCACGTTCGACGACCTCGGCGAGCAGACGCGCATGACGTTCCACCTGGACGGCCACGGCGGTCAGCCGGGCGACGAGAACGTCTACGACGGGTGGGACCAGGCGTTCGACGTGCTCGTCGAGCGGCTCGTCTGACGGCGCAGGGCGACGACGACCACGAGCGGCCAGACCGCCTGAGCGCCGGCCACCGCGCGTTCGGTGAGCCCGGTGAGGTCCCCGCCGCCCTGCAGCTCGACGACGAACCAGCCGAGCAGGCCCACGAGCCCCACCGAGGCGCCGACGGTGACCACCGGCCGCAGGATGCCGGTCGCGCCGCGGCGCCCCGCCAGTGCGGGCCACAGGGCGAGCGCGCCGAACCCGATGCCGGCGGCGATGCCATGGGCCCGCGGGGCGGCGTCGACCGGAAGGAGCGCGACGGCCAGCGTGGCGGCTCCGCCGATCGCGTGCAGCACTCGCGCGCGGCGGGGGACCGGCCGCAACCCGGCCGCGGTCACCACGTGCGCGACGCCGGTGATCGCCAGGCCGGCCGTCATGATCCACGGCTCCGTCGCGGTCGACGCTGCGAGCGCGCTGATCGTCTCCTGCACGGGGTCGAAGGAGGGCTGCCGTGCCGCGGCGAGCGTCCAGCCGCCGATCATGGCGACGGGGGCGGCGATCGCGGACGCGAGCGCCCAGCGGGGGACGGTCATGGAGGGGGCTGCCTTCTGCTCGGATCCTGTCGGAGACTGGGGTTCGTGACCGACCACCCCGACGGATGGGTGCTGGCCTTCGAGGACGACTTCGACGGCCCCGACCTCGATCCTGCCGTGTGGCTGCCGCACTACCTGCCTGCGTGGAGCTCCCGCGCGGCGACCGCGGCGTCCTACGAGCTGCGCGACTCGTGCCTGCACCTGCGCATCCCGCCCGACCAGGGCCTCTGGTGCGCGGACGACCACGTGCCGCCGATGCGGGTCTCCGGCATCCAGTCGGGCAGCTGGTCCGGACCGGTGGGTGGCACGCGCGGGCAGCAGCCGTACCGCGACGGGGTGCGCGTGCGCGAGGCGCAGGAGCCGTTCCGGGGGTGGACGCCGTCCGGTGGGTACGTGGAGCTGCGGGCACGTGCGGTGGTGACGCCGCGGTCGATGGTCGCGTTCTGGATGGTGGGACTCGAGGACGAGCCGCAGCGGTCGGCGGAGATCTGCGTGGCCGAGCTGTTCGGCGACGCTGTCGAGCCGGGGTCCGCCGCGGTGGGGGTCGGCCTGCACCCGTTCCGCGACCCGGAGGTCGTCGAGGACTTCGAGGCGGTCCGGCTCCCGCTCGACCTCGCCGAGCACCACACCTACGCGGTGGACTGGTCGCCGGCGCAGGCGACGTTCCTCGTCGACGGCATGGTGGTCCGGCGGTGTGCGCGGCCCCCGTCGTACCCGATGCAGGCGATGCTCGCCGTGTTCGACTTCCCGGAGAAGTCCGTCGGCGACGACGCCGAGGCGGTGCCGGAGCTCGTCGTGGACCGGCTGCGGGCCTACGCCCGCCCGTGAGTGATTGGTGTACCTGTCGCCCGCGATTCGGCCACGCGGGCGGCCCGCGGCGCGGTATAACCGGTGCGCCGACCTCTCCGCCGACCTGAGGACAACCACCGCATGCTGATCTTCTGGGTGATCGCCGGGGTCGCGCTGCTGCTGCTGGTCCTCACGGTCACCGTCGGCGACTTCCTCGACGGCGCCCTCGACGCGATCGACTTCACCGGCGGCTACCTGTCGTCCACGGCGGTCCTGGCGTTCCTCGCCACGTTCGGCATCGTGGGCGGTCTGCTGCTCACGGCGACGGACGTCAGCGTGCTCGTCGCGTCGCTCGGCGGGGTCGTCGCGGGGGCCGTGGTCGCTGCCGGGGCGGGAGCCGCGACGCGCTCCCTGACCCACGGTCCGACCGCGCACCAGATCACCAGCAGCGACTACGTGGGCCAGTCCGCCACAGTCACCACGTCGATCCCGTCCGACGGGCTCGGCCAGATCTCGCTGGTCGTCGCCGGGCAGAGCACCGCGCTCGCCGCCCGCGCCGACGGCCCGCTGCCCACCGGGACGGGCGTCACCGTCGTATCCAACCTGGGGCCGGGCGTCGTCAAGGTCAGCACCACCTCACCCTCATCGCACGACTCGAACTAGGAGCTCTCCGTGCCCGACAGCTGGCTGCCCGTCCTCGGCGTGGCAGGACTCGCCCTCGTCGTCCTGATCGTCGGCATCGCGATCGCCAAGCGGTACCGCGTGGCCAAGCCCAACGAGGCGTTCATCGTCACCGGCCGCAAGGGCAAGACCTCGGGCGACCTGTCCGGGCAGAAGGTGGTGACCGGTGGCGGCGTGTTCGTCCTGCCGTTCGTCCAGCAGCTGTCGGTGCTCGACATGTCCTCCCGCCGCATCACGGTCGAGGTCAACGGCGCGCCGTCGTCGCAGGGCATCGCGCTCACCGTGTCGGGCGTGGCCATCGTCAAGGTGCACAACGAGGACGTGTCCATCCGCGCGGCCGCCCAGCGGTTCGGCAGCCAGCAGTCGGAGATCGACAGCTTCACCACGAACCAGCTGTCCGGTGCGCTGCGCGCGATCGTCGGCAACCTCACCGTCGAGCAGGTCATCCGCGACCGCGAGTCGTTCTCCCAGCAGGTGCTCGAGTCGGTGACCGGGTCGCTGAGCGCGCAGGGCCTGAGCCTGGACGCGTTCACCATCCAGGAGGTCAACGACCACGGCGACGGCACCTACATCCTCGACATGGGCCGCGCGTCGGCCGCCGCGATCCGTCGGGAGGCCGAGATCGCGGAGGCCGAGGCGCGCCGGCTGTCGGAGGAGAAGCGGATCGACGCCGAGACGCAGGTGGCCAACTACCAGCGCGCGCTCGACCTGCGGCAGGCCGAGATCCTCGCGGAGACCGACCGCGCCAAGGCCCTGTCGGCGTCCGCCGGCCCGCTCGAGGCCGCCGCGCGCCAGCAGGAGATCCTCGCGCAGGAGGAGCTGGTGGCCCAGCGGCAGGCGAAGCTGACCGAGAGCCAGCTGGACACCACCGTGCGGCGGCCCGCGGACGCCGAGCGGTACCGCCTCGAGCAGCAGGCCGAGGCGCAGCGGGTGACCGCGGTCAAGGCGGCCGAGGCGGCCAAGTCCGAGAACGAGCTGCGCGGCGCCGGTGAGCTGGCGCTCCGGTCGGCGCAGGCCAAGGCCACCGAGCTCGAGGGGGCTGCGGAGGCCGCGGCGGTCCTCGCGCGCGGCAAGGCCGAGGCCGAGGCGCTCCAGCAGCGTGCCGAGGCGTACAAGGAGTTCAACCAGGCGGCCGTCTTCGACCGGCTCCTGGAGACCCTGCCCGAGATCGCGAAGCAGCTGGCCGCACCGATGGCCAACATCGACACGCTCACCGTCGTGTCGACCGACGGCGCGTCCGCGCTGCCCAAGGCCGTCGCGGGGAACTTCCTCCAGCTCCAGGAGCTGATCAAGTCCACCACCGGGCTGGACCTGACGCAGATGGTCACCCAGCTGACGGAGTCCTCGACCGTAGTGGTCCCGGCGCCGTCCACGAACGGGACAGCGACCTCCGCGGCTTAGTCTCGTCGCATGACCGTGCTCACCAGGAACAACGTCGTGCTCTCCGGCAACCCCGGTGCCCCCGCGATGGTGTTCGCCCACGGGTTCGGCTGCGACCAGAGCATGTGGCGGTTCGTGGCGCCGGCGTTCGAGTCGACCCACCGGGTGGTCCTGTTCGACCACGTGGGCGCGGGCGGCTCGGACCTGAGCGCCTACGCCCCGCAGCGGTACGGCTCTCTCGACGGGTACGCGCAGGACGTGGTGCAGATCCTGGAGGCGCTGGAGCTCGGGCCGGCGGTGTTCGTCGGCCACTCCGTGAGCGCGATGATCGGCGCCCTCGCGGCGGCGCAGCGGCCGGACCTGTTCGACCGCCTGGTGCTGGTGGGTCCGAGCCCGCGGTACATCGACGACGAGGGCTACCGCGGCGGGTTCAGCGCGGCCGAGATCGACGAGCTGCTCGAGACCATGGACGACAACTACCTGGGGTGGTCGGCGTTCATCGCGCCGGTGATCATGGGCAACCCCGGCCGCCCGGAGCTCGGCGAGGAGCTGACCAACTCGTTCTGCCGCACGGACCCGGCGATCGCCCGCCGGTTCGCGCGGACCACGTTCCTGTCCGACAACCGCGCCGACCTCGCCCGGGTGACCACGCCGGCGCTCGTCCTCCAGTGCCGGGAGGACGTGATCGCGCCGCCCGAGGTGGGCCGGTACGTGCACGAGCACCTGGCCACCAGCGAGCTGGTGCTCCTCGACGCCGTCGGGCACTGCCCCAACCTGAGCGCCCCCGACCAGGTGATCGACGCCATCAGCGCCTACCTCTCGCATGTCGCCGCCCGGTCGTAGCGAGGCCTGGGACGTCGCGCCGGTCGCGCTGCTGCGGCTCGACGAGGACGGCACCATCGTCGACGCCAACCGGGTCCTGCTGGAGTGGGTCGGCCGGGACGCGCAGGAGGTGCTCGCCGGGGTGCGACTGAGCCAGCTGCTCTCGGTGGGCGGCCGGATCTACTGGGAGACGCACCTGGCCCCGCTGCTGCACATGCAGGGCCGGGTCGACGAGGTCGCCGTCGAGCTGCGCGGAGCGGGGGGCCGCCTCCCCGTGCTGCTCTCGGCGGTGGCGCGGACGCTCGACGACGACCGCCGCATCGTCGACGTCGCCCTGTCCAAGGCCACCGAGCGGTCGCGGTACGAGCGCGAGCTGCTCGCCGCGCGGACGGCCGCCGAACGGTCGACGGACCGGCTGCGCGCGCTCCAGGCGACGACCGCGGCCCTGTCGCAGGGTGTGGGCGCCGACGGCGTCGCCCGTGCGCTGGTCGAGACGGCGCTGGCGCGGCTCGGTGCCTCGTCGGCGGCGGTGTGGGTCACGGCGGAGGACGGCACGCTGGTGCGCCGGGCGACCGCGGGCAGCGGGTGGGGTGGGGTCGAGGGCGCCACGGTCCCGCCCGACGAGCCGTGGGCGCACGGGCTGCACACGCAGGCCCACGTCCTGACCACCGATCCCGGCGAGGCGGTCCAGGTGCACGCGAGCGGGGTCGTCGTCGTGGCACTGGGCGCTCCCGCGGCGCCGCAGGGCACGCTGGTGCTCGTCCCGCGCGCGGACGAGGCCGACGAGCCGCTCGACGTCGGGGTGCTCACCGCGGTCGGGCTCCAGGCGGGGCTGGCGCTGGAGCGCGCCCGGATGTTCGACCAGAAGGCGTCGGTGGCGCACGAGCTCCAGATCGCTCTGCTCACCACCAACCTCCCGCCGGACGACCGGTTCACCGTGATCACCGAGTACCGGCCGGGCGTGCAGGCGCTCGAGGTCGGCGGCGACTGGTACGACGCGTTCCTGCTGGACGACGACGTGCTCGCCGTGGCGGTCGGGGACGTGGTCGGCCGGGGGCTGCACGCCGCCACCGCGATGGGTCAGCTGCGCAGCGCGGTGCGAGCCGTGGCTGGGCCCGGTGTCGGTCCCGCCGAGCTGGTGACGCGGCTGGACCGGTTCGTGGGTCAGGCCGGCGTCGGGTTCATGGCCACGCTGGCCTACGCCGAGATCGACCTGACGACCGGCCGGGTCCGGTACGCGTGCGCGGGCCACCTGCCGCCGCTGCGGTTCGCCGCCGGAGGCACGCACGAGTTCCTCTGGGAGGGCCGGTCGACGCCGCTGGGCGTCCACTCCGTCCGCGTCGAGGCCACGTTCGACCTCGACCCGCAGGACCTCCTGATGCTCTACACCGACGGCCTGGTGGAGCGGCGGGGTCGTCCGCTGCTCGACGGACTCGAGGACCTCGCGACCGCCGGCGCGGCCCTGCGGGAGAGCTCGGTCTCCGCGCTGGTCTCCGGGCTGCTCACGCACGCGGGCGACGAGCGCGACGACGTGTGCGTGCTCGTCGTGTCGTGGTCGCCACCGGACCGGCCCTGAGCGGCAGGGCGCCCAGGGCCGGTCGTCCGCGAGCTAGCGCGGTGGGTTGGCGTTGTGCACGAGCTCCAGGGCCATCTGCGGGAACCACTGGCCGGCGGCCGGGTCGGCGTAGCCGCGCACCGGGTCGATGCCACCCTCGGGTGCCCACCGCGTGCACTGGCCGTCGGACTCGCCGGGGATCTTGACCCAGAGGTACGCGTCGACGTACGGGTCACCGGTGCTGAGCGTCGGCTTCAGTCCCAGGCCACGGTCCGGCGGGTTGCACCAGACCTGCGGGTCGCCCGAGGGGCTCCCCGGGGGAGCGGTCCACGGGCCCTGGCCGTTGCGGCTGGTGTCGATCACGGCGTGCGCGAGGACGTCCGGTCCGCTGGGCGGGTTGGCCGCGTTGGTGACGTTGTCCAGGTACCACTGGTCGGTCAGCGCCCACGTGCTGAAGTCCGCCGGGTTGGCCGGGTAGTACTGGCTGGCGCAGTAGTCGAAGTGGCCCACGCGCCAGCCGCCCTCGGCGGTGTTGGTGCCGTACCAGAGGCACTGCGAGATCCAGGAGGCGAACTTCGCCTGACGCTCGGTGGTCTCGTAGTTGGACACGTTGAGGAAGAACCCGTCGGTCCGCTCCACGCCGGCCTTGTGCAGCCGGTCGGCGATGTCGCCGGTGCCGAGCCAGCCGCTGTGCGTGCCGTCGAGGTAGACCGACGCGTTCGGCAGCGTGGCCAGTCGGTCGACCGCGCCGTTGACCTGCGTGAACCGGTCGGGTGCCGCGGTGGCGGGGTCCAGCTCGGCCGGCTGGCACCACTCCTGCGCGCCGTTGATCGACGTGTACCAGGGGATGATCCCCAGTCCGTCGGGCTCGAGCAGGACGATCGCCTTCCCGTCGCCGACGCCCGCGACGAACCCGTCGATCCACGCCAGGTACTCGGCGGTGTCGAGCGCGCCCCCGGCGGAGTACTGCGCACAGTCGCGGAACGGCAGGTTGTACGCCACCAGCACGGGGACCGACCGCGTGAGCTTCGCCTGCCTCATCGTCTTCTGGACGGCCCTCTTCACCTCGGCGGGCGTGCCGGTGGTGAACCAGACCGCCTGCGGCGTGGCGACCATCTTGGTGATCGCCGCCGCGTCCGACCACTGGCGTGCCTTGACCAGCTGCTTGATCTGGGCGACCGCACCGTCGTTGGGCGGGGGCGTGAACAGCCGGGTGGCCGGGGCCGGGTGGTGGTGACCGCGGCCGTCGTGGGCCACAGCGGGCGCGGCGACCGAGAGTGAGAGCGCTACCACGCTGGCGGCAGCGAGCAGCATCGAGCGCGTGCGGGACAGGGATCTGGACACGGAGTCTCCTACGTCGTTGTCGGATGACCGTTCGCGTGCAACGGGTGTGTGCGCCGTCCTGGAGAGCATGACAATTCGGACGGCCGCGCACAAGGTGTACCGGTAAGGAAAGGACCACGCGCGACGAGATGCGGGGTTCGCCGCGCGTGGCCGTCGGTGCTCAGAACACCCGGTTGGCGATCTCGGCGGGGGCCAGGAGCAGGTCCTTGATCTCGTCGTCGAGCTGGACCAGCGTGAGCGACGCTCCCGCCATGTCGAGCGACGTGCAGTACTCGCCCACGTAGCTGCGGCCCACGGTGATGCCCTGCGCGGCGAGCTTCTCGTGCGCGAGCCCGTACAGCAGGTACAGCTCGCTGATCGGGGTCCCGCCCAGCCCGTTGATCATCAGCGCGACCTCGTCGCCCGAGGAGTACGGCAGGTCCGGGACGACCGCGCCCAGCAGCTCGTCCACGATCTCGTCTGCGCTCACCAGCTTGGCGCGTCGGCGGCCGGGCTCGCCGTGGATGCCGACGCCGACCTCCATCTCGTCGTCGGCCAGCTCGAACAGGGGCGAGCCCTTGGCGGGCGGCGTGCACGGGGTCAGCGCGATGCCCATGGTCCGCGTGACCGAGTTGACCTTCTCCCCGATCCGCACCAGCTCGTCCAGGGAGGCGCCCGCCTCGGAGGCCGCGCCGACGGCCTTCATGACGAAGAAGTTGCCCGCGACCCCACGCCGGCCGACGGTCCAGGTGGAGTCCTTGACCGCGACGTCGTCGTTGATGAACAGCGTCCGCACCAGCAGGCCCTCGGCCTCGGCCAGCTCCGCGGCCATCTCGAAGGCCATCTTGTCGCCCGTGTAGTTGTTGACCAGCAGCAGGACGCCCTTGTCCGAGGCCAGCAGCTTGGCGGTCTCCAGCACGTACTCCATGGGTGGCGCGGCGAACACGTCACCGGGACAGGCTCCGTCGAGCATGCCCTTGCCGACCACCATGACGTGCGCGGGCTCGTGCCCCGACCCGGAGCCCTGGACGATCGACACCTTGTCGTGGCGGGGGGCGTCGGCCCGCATGATCAGGTTGTACTCGGGCACGTAGCGCAGGGTGTCGGGGTTGGCCAGCGCGATGCCCTTGAGCATCTCGGGGACGAAGTTCTTCGGGTCGTTGACGAACTTCTTCATCAGTCGTTCCTCCACATCGTCGTGTTGTCCAGACCTGTCGCCGCGTCGCCCCCGGGCGCGGACGTGTGTGTCACCAGGTGTCGGCGACGCGCTCGGCCAGCACGGCGACCGCGACCGCACCGGGGTCGAGCGAGCCGATGCTGCGCTCCCCGGTGTACGACGCGCGGCCGCGCCGGGCCTGCATGGGCCGGGTCGCCTCGGCCGCGTCGCGCGCGGTGGCGGCCGCCGCCTTGGCGATGTCCGCCGGTGACGTGCCTGCGGCGAGCTCGCGCTCGATCGTGTCGGTCATCGGCGCGAGGGCGTCGAGCAGCGTCTTCTCGCCGAGGTCCGCTCCGCCGCGCGCCTTGATGCCCTCGATCGCGGCGCGCAGCATCGCGACCACGTCGGTTCCCCTGACCTCCTGCGTGCCCTTGACCTGGCTCGCCGCCCGCAGGAACGCGGTGCCCCAGATCGGGCCTGACGTCCCGCCGATCCGGCCGGACATGACGACGGCCACCTTCTGGAGGAACGTGCCCGTGTCGGAGCGGTCGAACGTGTCCCACTGCGCCAGCACGTTCTCGAAGCCGCGGGCCAGCGAGAAGCCGAAGTCCCCGTCGCCGACCACGGAGTCGAGGTCCCCGAAGTACGTCTCGTTCTCGATGCAGGTCGTCGTGATGGTGCGGACGACGGACTCGACGCGGGCATCGGACACGTGACTCTCCTTCAGGGGGTCGTGAGGAGGTGCTCGAGGTGGGACACGGTGACCTCGCCGTCGACGACGAGGCCGTGCGGGTTGGTCAGCACGGTGGCCGGCTCGTCGGGAAGGTCGCCGAGCGAGCTGACGACGAGGGACGCGCCGGTGAAGTCCTCGCCCGCGGTGTAGCTGCTCACCGTCACGACGGTGCGCAGCCCGGCGCCCAGCGCGGCCCGCAGGCCGTTGGCGCTGTCCTCGACGACGATCACCTCGTCGGGACCGACGCCGAGCTCGCGCAGCGCGAGCAGGTAGATGTCCGGAGCGGGCTTCTTGGCGGGCACCACGTCGCCGGCGAACACCGCGAACTCCGCCGCCCGCTCGGCACCGACGGCGTGCTCGAGGACCGCGCGGACGGAGGCCTCGGCCGACGTGGACGCGACCGCCAGCAGCCAGCCCGCCGCGGACGCCTCCGCCACGATGCGCGCGATGCCGGGCCGCCCGGGCATCACCCCGGCTGCGACCAGCTCCGTGTAGTGCGCGGTCTTCGCCTTGTGCCAGCGCGCGATCAGGTCCCGCTGCTCGTCGGGGTCGGTGGGCAGGTGCGCGGTCTCGACGAACAGCGGGGTGAACACGCTCGCCAGCCGCTCCTTGCCGCCGCCGATCGCCAGGAGGTGCCCGTACTCCTGCTCGCTCCAGTGGATCGGGAGGCCGGCCTCCTCGAACGTCCGGTTGAACGCGGGCAGGTGCCCGTCGCGTTCGGTGTCGGCCAGCACCCCGTCGCAGTCGAACACCAGGGCGGGGCTCATGACGACGCCTTCCCGGCCGCGCCGAACTCCTCGATGTGCACGGCGATCGCGGCCTGTACCGCGGCGGCGATGTCCCGGAACATCGACGGCGGGTCCCACTTGTCCCGCGCGCGGGCCTCGGCCAGGTGCTTCTCGGCCGACCGCATGTAGGCGACCTTGACCCCCGTGGAGATGTTGATCTTGGAGACGCCGGCGTCGATGAACGTCGCGAAGTCCTCCGCCGAGAGGCCGGTACCGCCGTGCAGCACGATCGAGCGGTCGGTCAGGGCGGCCAGCTCCCGCACGCGCTCGGGGAGGAGCACCGGCTGCGCCTTGTACTCGCCGTGCGCGGTGCCCAGCTGGGGTGCGAGCAGGTCGACCCCCGTGCGCTGGGCGACGGCCGCCAGGGTCGCGACGTCGTAGGAGTGCAGGGAGACGTCGGAGCCGACGCCGTCCTCCACGCCGATGATGTTCTCGATCTCCGACTCGACGTCGACGCCGGCGGCGTGCGCCTCCGCGACCACCTCGGCGGTCTCGCGCTCGGCCGTGGCCAGGTCCCGGTCGGAGGCGTCGAACAGCACGGACGACCACCCGGCGCGCACGACGTCGGAGATGACCGCGCGGTCGGGGCAGTGGTCGAGGTGCAGGGCGACGGGGACCGGGACGTCCGCGGCCGCGTGCCGGAACATCGTGGTGATCAGGTCGGTACCGATCGAGCGGACCGTCTTGACGGAGATCTGGATGATCATCGGCGAGCTCGCGGCCACGGCGGCGGCGATCACAGCGCGCAGGCTCAGGTCGTCGAGGATGTTCACCGCGGGCACCGCGTACCCGTGCTCGCGGGCGGCCCGCGTCATCGTCACCGTCGACGAGATCATGCTCAGCCCTCCCGGGGAGCGACCTGCGTGACCAGGACCGCATCGTCCCGATCTGTCCGCAGTCTAGACAGGTCTACTCATGGCCGACCAGAGCGTGGAAGTCTGGGCCCATGTCGGAGGTCCTCGCGCGGGAGTCGGCCGTGCCGCTCTACGCGCAGCTGGAGCAGATCCTGCACGCGCGGATCACCAGCGGCGAGTGGGTGCCGGGCCAGCGGATCCCGTCGGAGAACGAGCTCAACCGCATCTACGGCCTGAGCCGGATGACGGTGCGCGGCGTGCTGACCAAGCTCGTCGGGGACGGCCTCCTGGTCCGGGTGCCGGGCAAGGGCACCTACGTGGCCACGCCCAAGATCAGCGCGGTCTCGCCTGCCTACCGCGGGGTGCGCGAGCAGCTGGAGGCGCTCGGCTACGAGACGTCCACGCGGCTGGTATCGCTGGCGCTCGAGACGCCGTCGTCCGGGGTGCGCGAGCGGCTGGCGCTGGGCGAGCGCGACGAGACGTACGTAATCGTCCGCGTCCGGTCCGTGCAGGGCGAGCCGATCAGCCTGCACCGCTCCTACGTTCCCGCCCGGCTGGCGCCGGGCCTCGACCAGCACGACGTCGTCGCCGGCCAGCTGTGCGTCGTCCTCGAGGAGCGGTACGGCCTGCCCATGAAGCGCGTGCACGAGGAGCTCGAGGCCGTCGCGGTGAGCACCGCCGACGCCAAGCACCTGGGCATGCGCCGCGGCGAGCCCGCCCTGCAGCTCCAGGACGTGATCTCCGACGCCCTGGCCCGGCCGTTCGAGTACTCGTCGATCGTGTTCCGCGGCGACCGCATGCGGCTGCGCTTCGACTACGACCGCTGAGTCAGCTCTCCAGCAGGCCGCCGCCCACCCAGGCGCCGATGGCCGCCGCGTCGCCGGGGCTCAGCTGCATCCGCGCGCCCCGGCACAGGCCCACCACGTTGTCCGCCCACGCCAGCGCGAGATCCGAGGCCTTGGTGGTCGGTTTGAGCTCGAGGCCGGCGAAGATGATGCCGCCGATGACGAAGTTCACGGTCGAGCGGCCCACCTGGGCACCCGCCTTCCGGCAGGCGTCGCGCACGCGCCGCGACGTCTCGGCGCGGTCGAACGGGTGCGCCTTGAGGTCGGCGGCGAGCGCGGTCAGCAGCACGCGGTAGTTCGAGGCGCTGAGGCCGGGGGTGTCGGTGACCGCGACGACCTGGCGCTGGAGGGCGCTCGAGGACGTGTCCGCGACGGCGCCGGGCAGGTCGGCCTCCCCGAAGCGGTTGGCGTCCCAGACGAACCCCGGCGGTCGCGACGAGACGCCGACCTCGGGGACGTTGCGCGCCAGCCAGGGCAGGAAGCCGCCCGCGCCCGCCCACCGGGTCTCGGGCAGGGTCGGCTCGGTCTTCTGCGCCAGCTGCGCGATGGTGCCCAGCGGCACGGGGCGGTCGGCGGCCTGCACGCGCTGCAGGACGGCCTTGCGCGCGGCGGAGCTCGGGGGAGGCGTGGCGGCGACGGCGGCGGCGGCGGCCTTCTTGGCGGGTGCCTTGGCCGGGGTGCCGGCGGGCGGCTCGGCGGCCACGGGCAGGTCGATGACCGGCACGTCGGCGACCACCGTCTCGACGTCCAGCGTCGACGCGGTGTGGGTCACCAGCTCCGCCAGGTCGTCGGCCGTGATGACGGAGTCGGCCACCGACCGGTACGCGGCCGCGGCCGGGCTGGCGGTGATGATGGTGACGCGACGGTCCGCGGCCCGGCACCGCAGAGCCAGTGGAGTGAAGTCGGCGTCGGCCGAGACGATGACGAACTCCTCGTACTGGGTGGACGCCGCGAGGGCGTCGACCGCGTCGAGGACGAGGTTGATGTCGGCGCTGCTCTTGCCCTGCTGCGTCAGCGACGGGCAGTCGACCACCTGGAAGCCGGCGCGCGTGAAGTTGGGCCGGAACTGCGAGAACCGCGACGGGTTCAGGTAGCAGGCGCGGATGAGGAACCGGCGGCTGAACTCGCCCTCCGAGTCGGTGCCGGTCTCCAGCTCGCTGAGCCAGTGGGCCGGGTTCGTGGCGAACGCCTCCGCGGCCACCGGGTCCAGGCGCTGCAGCCCGATGTAGACGTTGTCGAAGTCGACGAACATGGCGGTTCGAAAACGCCGGCCGGCGTCGACGCGATCGGCAGGGGTCACGCTCGAGGAGGTCACCCGAGCATCTTCCCTGCTCCGGCGGACGGATGCGTACCGCGCACCTCACTCCGCGGCGTCGGCCTCGTCCCGCGCGGCGACGACGAACGCCTCGACGGCGGCCTTGTCGAGCCCCAGCGCCGCCACCGGACCGCTGCCGCCGTCGGCCTCCAGGAGCGCCAGCAGCACGTGCCCGGTGTCGACGTGCTCGTCGTCCAGGCGCACGGCCTCGCGGAACGTCAGCTCCAGCGCCTTCTTGGCGCCGGCGTCGAAGGGGACGAGATCCGGCACGGGGGAGACGGCCGGGGGCAGGCCGCCCGTGAGCGTCAGCCGGGCGTCGTCCAGCGAGCTGACCTGCGCCGCGACCGCCCTCGCGGCGACGTCGTCCGGGGCGTCGAGCAGGCCGAGGGCCAGGTGGGCCGTCGTGATCTCGGAGCTGCCGGCCGTGTGCGCCTCGTTCTGCGCCGCGACGACCACGTTGCGCGCGGCCTCGGTGTAGCGGCCGAAGCCCTGGCTCGAGTCGGGAGCCCCGGGGTCCTTGGCGACGAAACGCTTCTGCGCGGCCTGCTTGGTCACCCCCATGTGCGACCCGATCTCCGTCCACGAGGCACCCGAGCGCCGCGCCTGGTCGACGAAGTGCCCGATGAGATGGTCCGCGATGTCGCCGAGCGCCTGTGCGGTGAGCACCGCGGTCGACAGCTGGTGCAGGACGGTGGGCTGCGACGTGGTGATGGTGTCGATGAGGTCGTCGAGCCGGACGGGGTTCTGGATGCGGGTGGTGGTCACACGTCAACCCTAGGTTGACGGTTCGCGGGTGTCAACCGTGGGTTGACGGGCACACTGAAGCGGTGATCCGTCGCCACCTGATCGTCCGCGGACACGTCCAGGGCGTCGGCTACCGCTGGTCGCTGGCGCGCGAGGCCCGTCGGCTCGGTGTGCACGGCTGGGCGCGCAACCGGGCCGACGGCACGGTCGAGGCCGTCCTCGAGGGAGCCGCCGCCGACGTCGAGGTCCTCGTGGAGTGGTGCCGGACCGGTCCCGGCGGGGCGGGCGTGTCGGGGCTCGTGGTCACCGTCGAGGAGCCCGAGGGGCTCACGAAGTTCGAGATCCGGGCGTAAGGCGTCAGCGGATCCAGACCCGCAGAGGGCCTACGGGCTCGAAGCCGGTCGCGATCGGCGGCACCAGGTCCGCACCGGACTCGTAGCCGACCAGCGGGTGCGCGCCCAGCTCCCCGCGTGCGACGACGGCGAGATCGGCCCAGACGGCTTCGGGATCCGCGCGCAGCACCCGCACGTTCGAGATCCCGACCACCGTCCGCGGCCCGTCGCCCGAGAGGTTGAGCGCGGCGACCGCGACCGGCCCCTGGTCGTCCTCGGCGAGCAGGAGGCGCACCCCGGGGTCGTCGAGCACGGCCGCACCGACGACCTGCGAGCCGTGCACCGCCCACCATCGCGGGAGCGTCGTCGCCTCGACCGACCGCCACGGCAACCGCGGTGCGCGCGGCTGCGCCGCGGCGCGGACCAGCCACCGGGCCTCGAACAGCACGCTGTACCCGTGCGGCGCCAGGTCGAGGTCCGCGAACGAGTCCTTGACCGAGGCGCCCGCGGAGTCGTCGACGGAGCCCAGCACCTCGCGGGGCGGCAACCCCGGGCGCAGCGTGACCCCGTCCGGGTACGCCGCGGGGGAGCGGGTCGGCGTCGACCAGATCCCCGCGCGGGTCCGCGTCGGCAGTCCGGCCGCGCGGCAGACCCGGTCGCACCACGCGGCGTTGTTGGCGGCGGCCGAGGAGGCGTCCATGACCCTTCATCCTGTCGGCCCGCGTCGCGGGGCGCGATGATCGGCACGGCACGGCCCACCCCGCGAGGAGGACGACGCATGGCCTGGATCAGCGACGCGACACCGGACGACGACCCGACGGGCGAGGTGGCGGCCGCGTTCGACAAGGACCTGGCCGCGCTCGGGCGCGTCGCCAACTACACCCGGGTGTTCGCGCACCGGCTCGCAGTCCTGCGCGGATGGCAGGGCCTCAACGGAGCGATCAAGGGGATGGACCCCCGGCGCTACGAGGTGGCGACGACAGCGGCGGCCCTGCGCCTCCGGTCGAGCTACTGCGCGCTCGCCCACGGCGACGTCCTGGCGTCCAGGCACATGAGCGCGGACGCCGTCCGAGCGCTGGCGGACGGTGGCGAGTCCGCCGAGCTGACGGCGGTCGACAGGGCGGTGGCGCGTCTGGCCGGCACGGTCGCGGCGGGCGCGGCGGACATGCGGGCCGAGGACCTGGACGAGCTGCGCGGGCTGGGGTTCGCCGACGACGAGATCCTCGACGTCGTGCTGGCCGCCGCCGCGCGGTGCTTCTTCAGCACGGTGCTCGACGCGGTCGGCGCCCGGCCGGACGCCGCGTACCGGGCCCTCGACGCGCCGCTGCGGGACGCGCTCACGGTGGGAAGGCCGATCGCCGAGGCCTGACCGCACAGCGGGCCCACAGCGTCCGCACCGAGGAGCGACAGACCCGCTGCCTAGACAAGGGGCATGAAGAAGCGCACCCCCCTTCGTCGCACCGTGCTGGTCGGCGCTCTGACGCTCTCGCTCCCCGTCGTCGGCGCGGGCGCCTGGGCGCTGGACCGGTTCGTGATCGAGCACGTCGAGATCTCCGACGTCCAGGCCTACGAGGCGAGCCAGGGCACGACGTCCTCCACGACCGACGACTCGTCCGGCGACGCCGTGGTCACCGACACGTCGTACGAGTCGTCGTCGTCCGCAATCTCGATCTCCACGGTCACCACCGGCTCGGGCGAGGACACGGTCACGTACTACGTCGCCGACGTGACGCTCACCGACGCGACCGCCCTGCGGTCGGCGTTCGCGCAGAACAGCTTCGGGCTGAACATCACGGAGGACACCTCCGACATCGCCGAGGACAACGGCGCGGTGTTCGCCATCAACGGCGACTACTACGGGTTCCGCGACACGGGCATCGTCATCCGCAACGGCGTGGTCTACCGCGACGAGGGCGCCCGCGAGGGGCTCGCGTTCTACACCGACGGGCACGTCGAGGTGTACGACGAGACCGCTACGACCGCCGACGCGCTGGTCGCCGCGGGCGTCTGGAACACCCTGTCGTTCGGGCCGGCGCTGCTCGAGGACGGGCAGGTGGTCGACGGCATCGAGGACGTCGAGGTCGACACGAACGTGGGCAACCACTCGATCCAGGGCGAGCAGCCGCGCACCGCGGTCGGGGTGGTCGACGACAACCACCTGGTGTTCGTGGTGGTCGACGGGCGCAGCCCCGGGTACAGCGCGGGGGTCACGATGACCGGACTCGCCGAGATCATGCAGAGCCTGGGTGCGACGACCGCCTACAACATCGACGGCGGGGGCTCGTCGACGATGTACTTCGACGGGGCCGTGGTGAACAACCCGCTCGGCAAGGGCCAGGAGCGCGGCACCTCCGACATCCTGTACATCGCGGGCTGATGACGATGTACGTGCTGATCCCGGCCTACGAACCCGACGACCGGCTGGTCGCCCTCGTCGCCTCCTTGCGGTGCGCCGACGTCGACGTCCTCGTCGTCGACGACGGCAGCGGGCCGGCCTACGGGCGCACGTTCGACGAGGTGGGCGCCCTGGGCGCGACCGTCGTCGGATACGACGCCAACCGGGGCAAGGGCCACGCGCTCAAGCTCGGCTTCGCGTGGCTGGCCGAGCACCGGCCGGGCAGCGACGTGGTCTGCGCCGACTGCGACGGTCAGCACCTGGTGCCCGACATCCTCGCCGTGGCGGACCGGGTGGCCGGCGGGGGCGGCGCGATGGTGCTCGGCGCCCGACGCTTCACCGGCCACGTCCCGCTGCGCAGCCGGTGGGGCAACGCGCTCACCGGCGTGCTGGTGCGGGCCGCGACGGGGCTCCTGGTGCACGACACGCAGACCGGCCTGCGGGGCTACCCGGCGGCGATGCTCGGCTGGCTGAGGAGCGTCGAGGGCGAGCGGTTCGAGTACGAGCTGGACCTCCTGCTGCGCGCGTCGCAGGACGGGATCGCGCTCGAGGAGGTCGAGATCGAGACCGTCTACCTGGACGAGAACGCGTCGTCGCACTTCCGGCCCGTCATCGACTCGGCCCGGGTGTACGCCCCGCTGCTGCGGTTCTCGCTGTCGTCGTTCGGGTCGTTCCTCGTCGACACGCTCACCCTGCTCGCGCTCTTCTCGGTCACCGGCGCCCTGCTCCCGTCGGTGGTCGCGGCGCGCGTCCTGAGCTCGTCGGTGAACTTCGTCGCCAATCGCCGGCTCGTGTTCGCGGGCGGTCGCGCCAAGTCGCTGCGCGCCGCGGCCGCCCAGTACGGGGTGCTCGCGGTGACGATGCTCGCCGCGAACTTCGGCGTGCTCACCGCACTGACGAGCGTCGGCATCGCGCTGCTGCCCGCCAAGGTGCTCACCGAGGCCGCCCTGTTCGCGGCGAGCTACCAGCTGCAGCGGACCGTGGTGTTCGCGGCTCCTGGCCGGTCGGTCACGGCACGTCCCGCCGCGCCGGCCCCACGTACCGGCTCAGCGGCCGGATCAGTGAGTTCGCACCCAGCTGCTCCATCACGTGCGCCGTCCATCCCGTGATCCGGCTGGCCACGAACAGCGGCGTGAACGTCGGGGTGTCGAACCCCATGAGGTGGTACGCCGGCCCGGTGGGGTAGTCGAGGTTCGGCAGGATGTTCTTGCGCTCGGTCATCGCGCTCTCGAGGGCGGTGTACAGGGCCAGCAGGTCCGGCCGGTCGTAGTGCTCGACCAGGGTCACCAGCGACTCGTGCATCGTCGGCACCCGGGAGTCGCCGTGCTTGTAGACGCGGTGGCCGAAGCCCATGATCTTGCGCTTGTGCGCCAGGGCGTCGTCCAGCCAGTCCGCGGCCCGGTCGGCCGTGCCGATCTCCGCGAACGTCGCCATGACCGCCTCGTTGGCACCGCCGTGCAGGGGTCCCTTGAGCGCGCCGATCGCGCCGACGACCGCGGAGTGCAGGTCGGAGAGGGTCGACGCGATGACGCGGGCGGTGAACGTGGACGCGTTGAACGAGTGCTCGGCGTACAGGATCATCGAGACCTCGAAGGCGTGCACGACGACCGGGTCGGGCACCTCGCCGAACGTCATCCAGAGGAAGTTCTCCGCGAACCCGAGGTCGTCGCGGGGCGCGACCGGGTCCTGACCCCGGCGGCGGCGCTGGTCGAGCGCCACGATCCCGGGGATCTGGGCCAGGAGGTGCACGGACTTGGCCAGGTTCGCCTCGCGCGACGAGTCCTGCTCGGTCGGGTCGTGCGCGCCGATCACACTGACCGCCGTGCGGACCACGTCCATCGGGTGGCACGTGGTCGGCAGCGCGAGCACGGCGTCGACCACCGGAGCCGGCAGCACCCGCTGGGAACGCCCGGTCGACTGGAGGTCGGCCAGCTGCGCGGCGTCGGGGAGCTCGCCGTGCCACAGGAGGTACGCGACCTCCTCGAACGAGCACCTCGCCGCGAGCTGCTGCACGGGGTAGCCGCGGTACAGCAGCGAGTTGCTCTCGGCGTCCACCGAGGAGACCTCGGTGGTGTCGACGACCACGCCGGCGAGGCCCTTGTGGATCTGCGTGTCGGACTCGGTCATGCGGTGTGCCTCCATCGTCGTTGACGGAACGTTCCGGCAGGTCAGAGCTTGAAGTTGAACACGTTCGCGTCGAACGCGCCGTACGCCTCGTAGTCCAGCAGCTCGTAGAGCTCGGCGCGCGTCTGCATCCGGTCCAGCAGGCCGGCCTGCGTGCCCTCCGCGCGGATGGTGTCGAGGCCGGCCATCGCGGCGCCCATCGCCAGCCGCAGCAGGGTGACCGGGTAGATCACGAGGTTCATGCCGATGTCCTCGAGCTGGCGGGCCGTGAGCAGCTCGCCCTTGCCGAACTCCGTCATGTTGGCCAGCAGCGGCACGTCGACCGCGGCACGCACGGCGGCGAACTCGTCGGGACCTGTCATCGCCTCGGGGAAGATCGCGTCCGCGCCCGCGTCCACCAGCGCCTTGGCCCGGTCCACCGTGGCCGCCAGACCGTCGACCGCGCGGATGTCCGTGCGGGCGATGACCAGGAAGTTCGGGTCGCGGCGACCGTCGACGGCCGCGCGGATCCGCTTGAGTGCGGTGTCCTCGTCGACCACGGCCTTGCCGTCCAGGTGGCCGCAGCGCTTGGGGTTCACCTGGTCCTCGATGTGGCAGCCGGCCAGGCCGGCGTCCTCGAGGCCCTGGATGGTGCGCGCGACGTTCATGGGCTCGCCGAAGCCGGTGTCCGCGTCGACGATCGACGGCAGTCCGGTCATCCGGGCGATCTGGCCGGCGCGCTGGGTGACCTCGGTGGCCGTCGTCAGGCCGATGTCCGGCAGGCCCAGGTCCGCCGACAGCACCGCGCCGGACACGTACACCCCGTCGAAGCCCTTGGCCTCGATCAGCCGCGCCGACAAGGGGTTGAACGCGCCGGGCAGCTGGAGAAGCCGGCCTGAGGCGAGAGCCTCGCGCAGGGCGACGCGCTTGTCCGCCGACGTGGCGGTCGCGTAGAGCATCAGAACAGTCCTTCCGGGGTGCCGACCGACTCGAGCAGGCCGGCCGGTGCCACGACCGTCAGGCCCGCGAGCTGGTCGGCGGCGAGGTGCGGCAGCCGCTGCGCCACGTCGAGGAACCGCTCGATCTCCGCAGCCTCCAGCACGCCGGCGGCGAGCGCGCGGAACTTGGCCACGTACTGCGCGCGGGCGAACGGCCGGGCGCCCAGCGGGTGGGCGTCGGCCACCGCGAGCTCCGCGACGACGACCTCGCCGCCGGTGGTCGTGATCTCGACGCGGCCGCCGAACGCCTTCTGCGCCGGGTCGCTCGAGTGGTACCGCTCGGTCCAGGCGGGGTCCTCGGTGGTGGAGACCTTCTGCCACAGCTCGACGGTGTCCGGCCGAGCGGCGCGGTCGGGGGCGTAGGAGGCCACGTGGTCCCAGACGCCGTCCTGCAGCGCGACGGTGAAGATGTACGGGATCGAGTGGTCGAGGGTCTCGCGCGACGCGGCGGGGTCGTACTTCTGCGGGTCGTTCGCCCCGGAGCCGATCACGTAGTGCGTGTGGTGCGACGTGTGGATGACGATCGACGCCACGTTGTGCGGGTTGGTGAGGTCGGGGCGCTGGCGGTGGAGGTTCCGGGCCAGGTCGATGAGCGCCTGCGACTGGTACTCCGCCGAGTGCTCCTTGGTGTACGTGTCGAGGATCGCCGTCTTCGGCTCGCCGGGCGCGGGCAGCGGCACGTCGTACGCCGCGTCGGGGCCGTCGAGCAGCCACGCGATCACCCCGTCCTCACCCTCGTAGATCGGCGTCGGGGAGGTCTCGCCACGCATGGCCCGGTCGACGGCCTCGATGGCCACCTTGCCCGCGAACGCCGGGGCGTAGGCCTTCCACGACGAGATCTCGCCCTTGCGGGACTGCCGGGTGGCCGTCGTGGTGTGCAGCGCCTGGCCGACCGCGTGGAAGATCACCTCGGGGGACAGGTCGAGCAGCGTGCCGATCCCCGCCGCGACCGACGGGCCGAGGTGCGCGACGTGGTCGATCTTGTGCGCGTGCAGGCTGATCGCGCGGACCAGGTCGACCTGGATCTCGTAGCCGGTGGCGATCGCCCGCACCAGCGCCGCGCCGTCGCGACCGGTGTGCTGCGCGACGGCGACCAGCGGCGGGATGTTGTCGCCGGGGTGGGAGTAGTCGGCCGCCAGGAACGTGTCGTGGTAGTCGAGCTCGCGCACCGCGACGCCGTTGGCCCATGCCGCCCACTCGGGGCTGACGCGGGTGGAGGGTGCCACGCCCGAGACGGTCGACCCGTGCCGGGGGCCCGCGTACGGGTGCTCGAGGGCCTGGGCGCGGGCGGTCGACGGGGGAGTGCGCGTCAGCGAGGCGACGGTGACCGCCGCGTTGTCGATGACCCGGTTGATGATCATGTCGACCACGTCGTCCGGGACGTCGACCGGGTCGGCGGCGACCTCGGCGATCTTCCACGCCAGCTGGTCGCTCCGGGCCAGCCGGTCCGCGCTGGGGTGGACGCGTACGGCGTGGGTCTGGGTCATCCGTTCCTGCCTCTCGGTGCGTCGGTCGTCCGGCGTCGCACGACCACGGACCGAGGGTAGTGCGCTCCGCCGGGGTCGCCCGTCCGGCGAGGTGGCGAGTCAGCCGGCCCGGCCGTCGGCGTCGCACGGCGGGTCGAGGACGAGACCGATGGCGGCCCCCTGCGTCTCCATGAGCGCGAGGGTGCGCTCCATCGCGATCGGCTGCAGCTTGCCGACACCGGGCCCGTGCGGATGGTCGAAGAAGCCGATGAGCAGCAGCAGGAGAGTGATGACGAGCGTCACGCTGCCCATCAGGACGGCCTGGGTGGGCGCCCGCTCCGCCGAGTCGGCGAAGAACAGCATGTAGACGAAGATGACGCCCGCGACGATGTACAGGACGATCCAGAGCGGCAGCGGGATGAGGCCCTCGGCGCCGTGCACCCGCGACTGACGCGCCTGCTGCCGGTCGGCGGTCTCGTCGGCCCACCGGTCGTACGCCGACTGCTCCGCGTTCGTCTGCGGGTCGACGTCGCGGAACGTCTGGAACATCGCGACGCCCCACGGGTTCACGGAGTCGCCGATCGTCCCGGCCACCATGGCGGGCCACTCCGTCCGGACCACCGCCCGGGCGTAGCAGACGAGCTCGCCGGTGAGCTCGTCGCGCACGTCCTGCGGCATCAGCTGCGCGGTCTGCAGCTGCTGGGCCACGAGCTCGGCCTCGAGCTGGGCGCCGGACCGGGCCTCGTCGTAGGACTGGAACGCCAGGAAGATGATGAAGCCGAGCAGCACCGAGAACCCGGTGGCCAGGACGCCGAACACGCCCGACGCGCGGTCCCCGTCGCTGAACCAGCTGCCCTCGGGGGAGCGGCGTCGGACGAGCAGCATCGCGACCACGGTGAGCGCGGTGATCGCGACGGCGAGCGCGCCCGACGCGAGCACGCTCATCCGAAGCGCACCGGGTAGGTGGCGAGCACGCCGACGGTCGCGAGGAGGAACACGCCCGCCAGCACGATCATCGCCGTGCGGCTCCGGACCGAGCTGAGCTTGCCGCCGATCCCGCAGAAGAAGAGCACCGACGCGCACATGACCGTGGCGAGCACATAGTTGTCCTTCCGCTGGTTCGCCTCCCGAGCGATCGTGGCAGACGCGTCGGCGGACGACTCGAGCCGCTGGGACTCCTGCGCGGCGGCGAGGACGTACTCGTCCATCGCGAACGGGCTCGGCGGCGCCTCAGGATCGGTCGCCGGGTCCTCGGCGAGCCAGGCGTGCAGGGCCGGCCGGAACTCGGGACGGAACCGCTCGTACAGGAACCCCGAGTACGTCGTCGGGTCCGGCACGTACGACGGGGGGAGGACCTGACCCTGCTCCTCGTTCACCGCTGCCAGCCAGTCCGTGAACAGCGTGACGTCGATGATCGTCTGCTGCCCGGCCAGGGTGGCCGACCGGTTCGAGAGCGTGCGGTCCGCCGTCGCGGCGCTGTACGAGGCCGTCGAGTAGCCGCCCCACTTGCTGCTCTGGAACGCCGACCACGCCGTCGTCACGGTCGCGGCCGCCAGCAGGATCGTCGCGACGAGCTCGAGGTGCCGGTGCCAGGCGGTGGTGCTGTCGTCCCGAGCGTCGTCCACGGCTCACCGTCCTCGGTGGGACCCGGGCGGTCCCGGGTGGTCCCCTCCGACCACCCGGGCGCCCGACGTCAGGCCAGCGCCCTGGCCTTGAGCGTGGCGAACTCCCGGTCGTCGATCACGCCCTGGTCGAGCAGCGCCTTGGCGTCGCTGATCTGGCTGGCCGGAGAGCTCCCCGCCACCCCGCGGATGTAGGCGTCGGTGTCCGACTTGGCCTGCACCACGGCCGTGGCCTGCCGCTCGCTCATGCTGCGGCCGCGGGCGATCAGGTAGATGAACGCGGTGAGGAAGGGCAGGAACACCAGGGCGATCATCCACAGCGCCTTGAGCCATCCGCTGAGCTCCCTGTCCCGGAACAGGTCGCCGATGATCTGGAACAGGATCACCAGATAGGCGAAGAAGAGGAACCACCAGATCATCAGCCAGAGCCACTGCCCGAACGTGTCCATCGACGTCTCGTCTCTCTCGGTTGTGGAGCCTCGGGAGTCAGTACCCGCCGAGGATGCGGGCCTTCTGGGCCTCGAACTCGGCGTCGGTCAGGACGCCCGAGTCGTGCAGGGACCCCAGCTGAGCCAGCTGGGCCAGCTTGTCGTCCATGGCCGGTGCCGCCGGTGCCGCTGCCGGTGGCGGTGCGGCGTACGTGGGGGCGGGCGCCGCCTCCTGCGGGGCCTCCTGGGCGGCCCAGCGGCCCGCCTGGCGTCGGGAGACGCGGTTGGAGACCGCCGTGGCGGTCCCGGCGATGGCGGCGGTGCGGGCGACCCCGCGGATGAGTCCTGGCATCGGTCTCGTCCTCTCGCTTGGTGTCGAGCTCGGTGTGGTGTCGAGCGCCCGTCAGGAGGCGGGCTCGGTGGCGTCGAGCGCGGCGAGGAGTGCCTGCACGGGGATGCGGCCGCTGGCGACCAGCTGGGCACCGTTGCGGCGCAGCGCGGTCGCGAACGGTGCCGCCCAGACGTTCTCGTAGACGAGCAGCGCGGCGGTCGTCCCCGGCTCGATGGCCGCGCCGGCCTCGTCGAGGTCGTCGTCGCCCAGCAGGCCGGAGGACGCCCCCTCGAAGAACGTGAGGTTGACGCCCCCGGGCACCTCGTCGAGCGCGACCCCGGACACGCTGCCGTCCGCTGCCTTGCTCAGGAACGCGAGGTCCAGCACACGGATCAGCCCTCGGCCCACCAGGTCGAGCAGGTGCTCGAACGCGGACCCGTCCATGTTCGCGGTCGGGAGCTCGATCACCAGGTAGTCGATCGGACCGATCTCCTCGAGATCGGTGAGGTCCTCCGTCATCGTCCGCCGCCTCTCCTGCCCCCGGTGGGGGCGTCCTCGTCGCCGGTCCCCGCTGGGGACACCGCCACTGTCTGACGTGGCAGGCCCGCGAGTCGTCATGCAGAACGCATGAAGTCCCTTTCATCCCATCTACGTGATGCCACCCGCGGCTCGGGCGTGCGTCGATGTGACGACGGAGGTGGACCGTGGACTACATCGAGCGACTGCGTCGGCTGGCACTCAACGACAGGCATCTCGAGGACGACGACCCCCTCGAGGCCCAGCCGCAGGAGCTCGACGTCCGGACGCTGGCGCTCGTCCGGCTCGCGGCCCTCGTCGCCACCGGGGGCGCGCAGCCGAGCTACAGCGCCGAGGCGGACGCGGCGGTGGGCGCCGGCGCGACCGCGGGCCAGATCGTCGACGTCGTGGCGGGGATCATCCCGATCGTCGGGCTGCCCTGCGTCGTCGCGGCCGCACCCAAGCTCGCGCTCGCCCTGGGGTTCGACGTGATCGAGCCCTCCGACGGTGCAGGGGACTGAGAGAGCTACGCCCCGAGCAGGCCGATCGCCGTCGCCCGCCGGACCGCCTCGCTCCGGGACGAGACCCCGAGCTTGCGGTAGATCGAGCCGATCTCCGAGCTCGCCGTGTTCCGGGAGACGAAGAGCCGGTCGCCGATCTCGCGGATGGTCAGGTGAGTCTGGAGGTACGGCAGGAGCCGCAGCTCGGCCGGGGTGAGCGGGGAGACGCCCGGCGCGCGGGAGGGGGCCGTCGACGCGAGCGCCCCCCGCAGGGCGCCCACCTCGTCGACCAGGGTGCCCAGCTCGGGTCGACGGAGCAGCACGTCGTCGATCTCGTGCAGCAGGTGCTGCGCGGCCGGCTGGTCGCCCAGTCCCCAGCACACCCTGGCCAGCTCGAGTCGCGTGCGGACGGCGATGAACGGGAGCACGTAGGTGCACACGGGCCGGGCGCGCATCGCCCGGGTCAGCTGCCGTCGAGCCTCCTCGACGTCGCCGAGGTGCAGGGCCAGCCGGGCGGCCGCGGCGAGCGCCAGGACGCAGGTGGCGTAGTCCTGCATGCGATGGGTCTCGAGCACCCCCAGCCCGGGAGCCAGCAGGGCCTCCGCCTCGGTCCACCGGCCGTGGTCCATCTCGAGCAGCGCGAGCTCGGCGGCGGCGAACACGAGGGTGTCGGCATTGACGTTCCCGGTCGGGGACTCGATCGCCGACGCGAACAACGACCGGGCGCGGTCGACGTCCCCGGCGAGCAGGGCGGCCTCGCCCGCCATGGCCTGGGCGTTGTCCCGCCAGACGCTCCACTCGGGCTCGAGGCGCAGGGCGAGCTCGGCGTCCGCCTCCATCTGCTGCGGTCCGTGCGCGCACATCATCGCGCGGAGCATGGCCCGCCCGGAGTCGAAGGAGGCGCTGCCGTCGGGCGGCACGTGCGGGAACGACGCCGCGTCGACGACGGCGGCCCAGCGCTGAGCCTGCTGCGTCTGACCGGTGAACGCCGCCACGTAGCCGGCCATGAGCGCCAGCGGGGGGTAGTCCTCCACCGCGGGGGTGCCCAGCTCGTCGATCCACCGCTGCACCGTGGCGATCTGCCCGGACTGGTAGGTGGGGTTCGCCAGGGTGGCCACCAGGATCGCGGCCCGGTCCCGCTCGTCGGTCGACAGCAGGTGCTCGACCGCGAGCCCGGGGGATGCGTGGGCCTCGTACCAGTCCGCGGCGCGCAGCTGGAGCTTGCGCACCCGGTCGGGCTCGCACCGCTGGAGCTCGGACAGCAGGAACTCGCGGAACAGCGCGTGGTACCGGAACCACTCGCGACGGCGGTCGAGCGGGACGAGGAACACGTTCGTGGCCTCGAGCTGGCGCAGCTGCTCGTCGGCACCGGGCTCGTCGAGCACCGCGTCGCACAGGGGAGCGCTCAGGTGCTCGAGCACGGCGGTGCGGAGCAGGAACCGCCGGGTGTCCGCGGACAGCCGGCCGAAGGCCTCCCGCTGGAGGTAGTCGGCGACGTACCGGTCGTCACCGGTGATGGCGACCGCGTCACCACCCACGTCGCGGGCGATCAGCGACGCGAGGTAGATGCCGACGGGCCAGCCCTCGGTGCGCGCGGTGACCGCGGCCGCCGCCTGCGGGGAGAGGTCGACGTCGGAGGAGGCGAACACCGTCCGGGTGCCGGCGGCGTCCAGTGCCAGGTCTCGCGGGCCGATCTCGACCGTGTCGCCCAGGGCGCGCAACCGCGGGATGTGCGGCTGCGCGTCGCGGCTCGCCGCCACCAGCTGGGAGCCGGGGGGGACGCCGGCGATGACCACGCCCAGCGCGTCGTGGCACGCGGACGACCGGATCTCGTGGAGGTCGTCCAGCATGAGCACGAACGGGAGCGGGCTCGAGCGGAGCGCGGAGGCGAGCTGAGGCGCGGCGCGCGCCAGGACCGAGGCCCTGGTGCCCCTCATCTCGTCCTCGACTGCCACGTCCACGAGTCCCAGCCGCACGCACGCCGAGGCCAGCACGGTCAGCAGGCGGGCCGGGTCGTCGTCGAACCGGTCGAGGGACACCCACGCGACCGCGCGGTCCTCCAGCCGCAGCCACTCCGTCATCAGCGTCGTCTTGCCGTAGCCGGCCGGAGCGGTGATGCCGACGACCCGCTTCCCGCGCGTCCGGGCCGACCCGACCAGGGCTGCACGACTCACCGTGCCGGCTCGATGAGCTGGGACGGCCAGCTTGGCGTCCAGCAGCACCGCGCCGAGCGCGTTCCCCCTGTGGACGCCCGACAGCTCAGGCCTCACCCGGCCAGACTAGGGCCACGGGTGCATGCGCTGACAAGACCGGGCAGATCGGGTGTGTCGTGCCAGGTCAGCGGGAGTGGACCATGTCGCCGACGGCGAGGCGCCGCAGGACCTCGATGACGACTGTGGCCGAACGGTCGGCGGCGTCGTCCACGTGCGTGAGGAAGTCGGCACCCGCCACGGGACCGCACAGGTCGGAGATGCCGCGGACGGACAGGAACGGCACGCCGTACAGGTGGGCCGTGTGCGCCAGCGCGGCGGACTCCATGTCCGTCGCCATGGCCGACGGGAACGCCGCGCGCATCCGGTCGATGCGGCTGGCGTCGATGAACGCGTCGCCGGACAGGATCGTGCCGGTGAGGATGCGCAGGTCGACGCTGGCGGTGGCCGCGGCGTCGTGCAGGATCTGCTCCGCCTCGTAGACCTCGGGCATGCCCGGCACCTGGCCCAGCTCGTACCCGAACGCCCGCGCGTCCGCACCCGAGTAGAGGTACTCGGAGCCGACGACGACGTCACCGACGCGGACGTCCAGCCCGACCCCGCCCGCGCTGCCGGCGCTGATGACCGCGCGCGGGTGCGTGCCCTGGATGGCGACCGCCGCGGCCGTGGCGGAGTTGACCAGGCCGATGCCGCACTGGACCAGCAGCACCTGCCGACCGCTGATCGTGAGCAGCCGGTGCTCGGCGTGCCCCATCTGCGTCGGGTCGCCGACGACGTCGGCCCGGTGCACGAACGCGGCGGCCTCGTCGGCCATCGCGGTGACGATGACGGCGTCGACGGCGATCATGCGGTGACCGTGCTCCACTCCTCGCGCGCGCCCAGGAACGTGCGCGCCGCCTCCTGAGCCCCTGCCAGGGTGTGGTTGGCGCCCCAGCCGCACTGCACCTCGTTGGCTGCGGGCACCTCGGTGGCCGTCGTGATGTCCGTGAGCGTGTCCTGCACCAGGGTGAGCACGTCGTCGTACGCCCACTCGCCCTGCAGGATCAGGTAGAACCCGGTCTGGCAGCCCATCGGGGAGAAGTCGACCACCCGGTCGGAGTGGTTGCGCGAGTGCTCCGCGAACAGGTGCTCCAGGGAGTGGATCGTCGGCATCTCGAGGTGCGCGACGTTCGGCTGCGTGAAGCGCACGTCGTACTTCTGGATGACGTCACCCGCGGGCAGGTTCTTGGTGTCGGCCAGGCGCACGTAGGGCGCGACGACGGTCCGGTGGTCGAGGTTGAACGACTCGACGTTCATGCGGGGCTGGTTCACGGCACAGGTCCTTCGCGATCGGAGGCGTCCATTGTCCCCCGACCTGCGCGTGCCACCGAACCGGTCCTCGTACGATCGGCCGGTGCCCACCCCCGAGTACGTCCTGGCCCTGCGCTCCGCCGTCGGGCACCACCTGCTGTGGCTGCCGGGCGTGACCGCGGTGGTGCTGCGCGGCGACGAGGTGCTCCTGGTGAGGCGCTCGGACAACGGCGCCTGGACGCCGGTGACGGGCATCATCGACCCGGGCGAGGAGCCGGCGGTGGCGGGCGCGCGCGAGGTGCTGGAGGAGGCGTCGGTCGTCGCCATCCCGGAGCGGCTCGCCTCGGTGCACGCGCTGCCGCCGATGACGTACGAGAACGGCGACCACGCGCAGTACCTCGACCTCACGTTCCGGTTCCGGTACGTGTCGGGCGAGCCGTTCCCCGACGACGGCGAGAACACCGAGGCGGCCTGGTTCCCGCTCGACGCCCTCCCGCCGATGGCGCCCGAGATGCACCGCCGGATCGACAGCGCACTGCCACCGGACGGACCGGCGATCTTCACCGCATGACTCAGCGGGCGAGCCGCTCGACCACCGCGCCGTAGAGCCCAGGAGCCGCGGCGGCCAGGGGCACGATCCCGCGCCGCAGCGGCGACCTGGCCGCGGTGATCAAGCCGCTGGTGAGCAGCCGGTAGTCGCGGGTGGCCGCGGTCCACGCCTTCTCGTAGGCGGCGTTCGAGCGGTGCACGTCGTCCTCGAGGGTGGCGACGGCCTCGCGGGCCTGCGCCAGCCCGACGCGGACACCCTCGCCGGTGAGGGCGTCGACGTAGCCCGACGCGTCGCCCACGAGCCGCACGCGTCCGGCGGTGCGGCGGCGGGTCTGCTGGTGCAGCGGGCCTGCCCCGCGGGCGGGCCCGAGGGTGGGCGCGGCGCCCAGGTGGCGGCGCAGGGCACCGAACGCCTCCAGCGTCGCGTCGAAGTCGTGGCGGGCGGGCCCGAGGAGCGCCACCCCCACGACGTCGTCCGCCACGGGCGTCACGTACGCCTCGACGGACCGGCCCCAGTGCACCTCGACCAGGTCGGTCCACGGCTCCACCCGGAAGTGCTTGCGCACGCCGAACCGTCGGCCCGTCGCGCGGCGCTGCACCGCGAGGTCGACCTGGCGGCGGACCGTCGAGTGCAGGCCGTCGCAGGCCAGCAGCCAGCGCCCGCGCATCCCCGCGCACCAGACGAAGGACTCGTCCTGCTCGACCGCGCCGCCCCGGCCGGTGACGACGACCGCGCCGAGCTCGGCCGCGCGGCGGGCCAGGGCGGCGTGCAGCACGGTGCGTCGCACGCCCAGGCCGGGTGCGACGGCGAACGGGTGGTCGGCGACGACCTTGCCGCGCACGTAGCGGATCCCGGTCAGGGTGTGGCCCTCGGGATACACACCGAGGCGGTGCAGCGCTGCGACGGCGCCCGGCATGAGCCCCTCGCCGCAGGCCTTGTCCACGGGGGTGGCCCGCGGCTCCACGACGATCACCGACAGGCCCGCCAGGCGACCCTCGATCGCCGCTGCGAGCCCGACGGGACCGCCGCCGACGATCAGCAGGTCCGCGTCGGGAGTCATGCCGGCGCCGCGCTCACCGAGCGCAGCGCGCGTTCCTCGGTCGGGATCCGGAAGCCCAGCAGGAGCACGGCGTTGAGGACCGTGAACGCGGCCGCCGTGACCCAGGCGGTGTGCACCAGGGGGAGCGCGGCGCCCTCGACCGCCACGGCCACGTAGTTGGGATGGCTGAGCCAGCGGTACGGCCCGCGCTTCACCAAGGCGATGCCGGGCACCACGATGACGCGGGTGCTCCACTGGTTCCCCAGGGTGGCGATGCACCACCAGCGCAGGGAGTTCGCGGCCAGCACGAGGGCCAGCGCCGTCCAGCCCAGCGCGGGCAGGAACGGCCGGTCCGCCACGTGCACCTCGACCAGGCACGCGACCAGCAGCCCGGTGTGCAGGGCGACCATCGGCGGGTAGTGCCGCTTGCCGGTCTCGATGCCGCCGTGCGCGAACGCCCAGGTCACGTGCCTCTGCGAGACCACCAGCTCGGCCAGGCGCTCGAGCGCGACGACGACGATCAGCCAGTCGTACCAGGTCACCTACGGCTCCTCGGGCCAGCGCAGCAGGACGGTCTCGGTGCACACGCCCGGACCGATGGCGAACAGGACGCCCGCCGACCCGGGGATCTGCCCCCCGGTGGCGAGCTCGTCGGCAAGCACGTGCAGGACGCCTGACGAGCTCAGGTTGCCCACCCGCGCCAGCGAGCGCCAGCTGGCCGCGAAGGCCTCGTCGGGCAGGTCGAGCGCGCGGGCGGCCGCCTGGAGGATGCGGGGCCCGCCGGTGTGCGCCACCCACGTGCCCACGTCGGCGACCTTGAGCTGGTGGGCCGCGAGCAGGTCGACGACGCCCGCACCGAGGTTCTGCTCGACCAGGTCCGCGAGGCTCGCTGCCAGCACGATCCGGAACCCGCTGCCGCCGATGTCCCAGCCGAGCGCGTCGGCGGTGTCCGGGTACAGCGCGCTGC
Organism: Cellulomonas humilata; assembly: GCF_013359775.1. GTDB lineage: Bacteria > Actinomycetota > Actinomycetes > Actinomycetales > Cellulomonadaceae > Cellulomonas > Cellulomonas humilata. The sequence continues at coordinate 52,853 of NZ_JABMCI010000068.1, forward strand.
GGGCGTCCACGACGTCGACGCCGCCCTCCACCTGCGCCGCGCGGTCGCCGCCCACCATGACGACCGCCGAGGCGCCGTCCCCGAAGAGCCCGCTGGACACGATGTTCGCCATGGTGTCGTCGCCCTGCTGGAGCGTCAGCGAGCACAGCTCGACGGACACCAGCAGGGCGACGTCCTGCGGGTGCCCCTGGAGGTAGTCCCGAACGCGCGCGATCCCGGCGGCGCCCGCGACGCACCCGAGCCCGAAGACGGGGAGCCGCTTGACGTCCGGGCGCAGTCCGAGGCGCTCCACCAGGAGCGCGTCCAGCGACGGGGTGGCGATCCCGGTGATGGAGGTGAACAGCAGGAAGTCGACGTCCGCTGCGTCCAGCCCCGCCGCGGCGAGGGCCTGCCGGCACGCCTCGGCCGCCAGGGGGGTGCCCTCCCGCACGAACGCGTCGTTGGCGGCGGTGAACGTGGTCAGCCCGGCGTACTCCTCGAGGGGCAGCGCGAGGTGGCGCGTCGCGATGCCCGTGGAGGCGTGGATCCGTTCGATCGTCGCGCGGCGTCGGGGGTCCGACGAGAGCAGCGGGGCGATCGTGGCGGTGATCTCGCTCTGGGCATGCACGTGCCGGGGCAGGACGGGGGCGATCGCGGCGATACGCACCATTCGGGCATCGTGCCATGCGTGCGCACGGGCGCAACTGTCCGGAGCGTGTCGCGCGACCTGCGACGATGTCGCGGTCGAGCGGAGGAGACAGGTGACCGACAACCCGCGGCGTCCACGCGCCGTCGACCTCGCCCTGGCCTGCCACCCGGCGCCGACCGTCGCGGTGACCGCGTTCGCGGTCGCCATGGCCGCGGGAGCCGGTGCACCGGGCGCGACGGTCGCACTCGTCGGCGCCGCGATCCTGACCGGCCAGCTGTCCGTCGGCTGGTCCAACGACTGGATCGACGCCGGTCGCGACGCCGCGGTGGGGCGGCCCGACAAGCCCGTGGGTTCCGGGCGGCTCTCGGTCGCGGCCGTCCGCACGGCGGCCCTGAGCGCGACCGTGGCCTGCGTCGTCCTCTCCCTCGCGCTCGGGTGGCGCGCCGGCCTGGTGCACCTGGCGACGGTCGCGTCGGCCTGGGCGTACAACGCGCGCCTGAAGAGCACTGTGTGGTCCTGGGCGCCCTACGCCTTCTCGTTCGGGTTCCTGCCCCTGGCCATCGCGCTGGCCCTGCCCGGTGCGCCCGTCGCCGCGTGGTGGGCGATGGCGGCAGGCGCCCTGCTCGGCGTCGGGGCGCACGGCGCCAACGTCATTCCCGACCTCCAGGACGACCACGCGACGGGCGTCCGCGGCCTGCCGCACCGCGTGGGCGGCACGGCGACCAGCATCGGCACTGCGGTGGCACTGCTCTCGGCGACCGGTCTGGTGGTGCTGGCTCCCGCGGGTCCGCCGAGGGCGGCGGCAGCCGGCGCGCTCGTGCTCGCAGTCGGTCTGACCATCGCGGGGACGGTGCTGGCGCTGGGCGGAGGGCGCAACCGGCTGCCGTTCCTCTTTGCGATCGCGGTCGCGGCGGTGGACGTGGTGCTGCTGGTGCTCTCGGACTGGGTGGTCGGCTGACCGCTTGACTTCGAGCGCGCTCGAAGGAGCAGGGTGCACACACACCCCCGGTCGAAGGAGCTCTCATGCGCGTCGGTGTCCACCTCATGCGGTACGACTCGGTCGAGCCGTCCGCCCTGCGCCAGGAGCTGGCCGACACCGCGTCGGCGGCCGAGGAGGCGGGCCTGGCCTGGGTGTCCGTGATGGACCACTACTTCCAGATGACGGCGGCCGGCTTCCCCGCCGAGGACCCGATGCTCGAGGCCTACACGACGCTCGGCTACCTGGCGGGCGTGACCTCGACCGTCCAGCTCGGCGTGCTGGTGACCGGCGTCACGTACCGGCACCCCGGCCTGCTCGCCAAGATCGTCGCGACGCTCGACGTGCTCAGCGGCGGCCGCGCCACGCTCGGCATCGGCGCCGCCTGGTACGAGGAGGAGCACCGCGGGCTCGGGGTGCCGTACCCGCCGCTGGCCGAGCGGTTCGAGCGGCTCGAGGAGACGCTCCGGATCAGCCGGCAGATGTGGGACCCGGCGAACGACGGCCCGTTCGAGGGGAAGCACTTCCAGCTGGCGCAGACCCTGTGCTCTCCCCAGCCGCTGGCACGGCCGGAGATCCTCATCGGCGGTGGCGGCGAGCGCAAGACGCTGCGGCTCGTCGCGCAGTACGGCGACGCCTGCAACCTCTTCGCGACGACGCCCGACGAGGTCGCGCACAAGATCGACGTGCTGAAGGGCCACTGCGAGGACGTCGGGCGTGACCCGGCGGAGATCCGCGTGACCCTCCTGCACGCCGGCGACTCGCTGCTCACCGGCGACGTCGACACGTTCGTCGAGCAGATGGGTCCGTACGCGAAGCTCGGCGTCGAGACCGTGATCCTGCGACCGCCGGCCACCAGCCTGGCGGCCTGGGTTCGCGACGCCGTCGCCCCGGCGGTGCCGGCGGTCGCGGACCTCGGCTGACGGGCTACGCGGGGACGCTCTGGCCGTCCGCCGCTGCGCGCAGGCCCGCCACGTCGATCTTGCCCATGGTGAGCATCGCGTTCAGCGCGCGGCCGGCGCGCTCGGGGTCGGGGTCGCCGAGCAGCTCGGGCAGGGCGGTCGGGATCACCTGCCACGACAGGCCCCAGCGGTCCTTGAGCCAGCCGCAGGCCCCCGGCTCGCCTCCGTCCGCGACGAGGGCGTCCCACACGCGGTCCGTCTCCGCCTGGTCGGGCACGGACACCTGCATCGAGAACGCCTCGGTGAAGGAGTACGTCGGTCCGCCGTTGAGCGCCTGGACCTCGAGGCCGTCGAGCACGAAGCTCACGGTGAACGCGGTCCCGGCGGGCTGCGGGGCCCCCTCGCCGTAGCGGGCGACCGAGACGATGCGGGAGTTCGGGAAGATCGACACGTAGTGCTCGGCGGCCTGCTCGGCCTGGTCGTCGAACCACAGGAACGGGCTGATGGACTGCATCTCAGTACCTCCGGTCGGGGGACGCGAGGCCGGGTGCCCGGCGTCCTTCGTGAGGTGGTCGGAGCCGCTCACAGGTTCTCGACATCACCAGTGTGCGGGTGGCAGCAGATCGCGGGGCAGCCGGGTCGACGCGTCCCCGTGGGCCGACGCCACCTGCGGCGGGGTCACGAAGAGCGCGTCCGAGAGGTCCGCCCCGCGCAGGTCGGCACCCCGCAGGTCCGCACCGAGCAGGTCCGCCCGGCGCAGGTCGGACCCGTTCAGGTCCGCCCCGAGCAGGTAGGCGCCCCGCAGGTCCGCGCCGCGCAGGTCGGCGCCGCGCAGGCGGGCACCCACGAGGTCGGCGTCGCGGTGCCCCGGTCCTGGTCGACCGGCGCGGACCAGCCTGCTCGCACGCTCCAGCAGCGGGCCCACCTGCCCGCGACGGGCCGCCACGTCGACGTCCGCCAGCTGCGCGGGGTCCGCGTCGGTCAGCGCGGTGATCTCGTCGCGGGCGCGCGCGAGGTCCGCGTGCACCGCGGCCGCGTCAGGCCGAGCCAGCGCGTCGGTGAGGTAGACGAGCAGCTCGTGCAGGTGCCGCATCACCGGGAACGCCGCGAACATCTCCCGTGCCAGCTCCGGGTCCTCGCGCCAGCTCCGCCCGCGGAACGTCCCCTGCGTGACGTGCTGGCCGGCGCCGAAGCACTCGTAGGCGGTGCACCCGGGCATGCCGCGGTCCCGCAGGCTCGCGTGGATCCCGCACCGCAGGTCGGCCGCCAGGTGCCGGCACGGCGCTCCCGCGGGCTTGTCGAACGCGAAGTCCGACGACCGCGCGAAGGGCAGGGCGACGCAGCACAGTCCGACGCAGCGGGCGCAGTCGGACCGCAGCTCGAGGCGCGTACCGGGCACCCGTCGAGGCTAGCGACCGCTCCCGTCAGTCGACCATGTCGATCAGACGGCGCACCGCGGCGACGTGGTCGCGCAGGGCCCGCCTGCCGTCGTCCGTCAGGCCCACCCACGTGGTCCGCCGCCCCCCGTGCACACCCTTGCGACTGTGCAGGTAGCCGGCATCGACGAGCGCCGAGACGTGCTTGGACAGCACAGAGTCGCTGACGTCGAGTGCGGTCCGCAGCGTCGCGAACTCGGCCTCCGACACCCCGGACAGCGTGGTGACCAGCTGCAGGCGCGCGGGGGCGTGGATCAGCGGGTCGAGTCCGACCATCAGCCGACGACCAGGAGCACGGCGAACCCGACGCACGCGACGACGGCGAGCAGCGCGAGCACTCGCGGGGATGCACCACGCGCGTGCGCCGCAGGCTCGTGCTGGTAGGTCCTCCACCAGTGCCGGGTGCCCAGCGCGCAGCCGACCCCGCCCACCACGGCCGCGAGCACGACGAGCCACCACCGCGACGCGAACGCGGCCCAGATCCCGGCGGCGAGCGCACCGAGGTAGACCAGCGAGGCACTCGCCCCGGCCGCGAGCACGATCTGGCTGACGAGACCGTCGACCCTGACCCCGTTCACCTGGCTGAACCGGTGCAGCAGCAGCGCCGACCCGCCCAGGAAGACCGCCAGCCCCGCCAGCACGACAGCGAGCCCGGCCACGGTCTGCGCGGCGATGCCGTAGGCGGCGGTGCCGAGCTGCACCGCGACGGCGGCGGCGAACACCACGAGGAAGCCGGGAGGGAGTCGGAGGCCGGCCGTGAGTCGGCCGCGGGCCTCGTCGGCCATCGCCAGGGTCGCACGCGCGTCGTCGGGGTCGGGGTGCGTCGGGTTACTTTCCATGGTGGAAAGTGTGCACCGAACTTTCCAGATTGGCAAGTAGCGCGTCTGCCGTCGGCAGATCCGCCGAGGGCAGACCGGGGGTCCGCAGCGGCGCGGCGCGTGTGACGGTCGAGTGGTCCGCATCCGACGAGGAGGCCCCCATGAGCACCGCCCCACCGACCGTCCGCCCGTTCGACGACGACCTGTCCACCCGCCTGCTGCATCAGCGCATCGTCGTGCTGGGTCAGGAGGTCGACGACACCATCGCCAACCGCGTCTGCGCCCAGCTGCTGCTCCTGTCGGCCGAGGACCCGCGCCGCGACATCGCGCTCTACATCAACTCGCCGGGCGGCTCGGTCAGCGCGGCGCTCGCGATGTACGACACCATGCGGCTCATCCCGAACGACGTCGCGACGCTGGCGATGGGGCTGGCGGCGAGCGCGGCCCAGTTCCTGCTCAGCGCAGGGACGCCGGGCAAGCGGTTCGCGCTGCGGCACTCCCGGGTGCTGATGCACCAGCCGTCCGGGGGCATCGGCGGCACCGCGATCGACATCGCGATCCAGGCGCAGAACATGGCGCACGTGAAGCGCACCATGCAGTCGCTCACTGCCGAGCACACGGGCCAGTCGGTGGAGACGATCGAGCGCGACGCCGACCGGGACCGCTGGTTCACGGCCGAGGAGGCGCTGGCGTACGGGTTCATCGACAAGGTGGTCGAGCACCTGGACGACGTGCGACCGGACGCGAACCTGCGACGGGCGGGCCTGTGATGGCCGGCCAGTACACGATCCCGGTGGTCATCGAGCAGCGGCCGACCGGGGAGCGCGCCTCCGACGTCTACTCGCGGCTGCTCACCGACCGGATCATCTTCCTGGGCACCGAGATCGACTACGGCGTGGCCAACGTGGTGATCGCGCAGCTGCTGCACCTCCAGTCGGAGAGCCAGGACTCGCCCATCCACCTGTACATCAACTCGCCGGGCGGCTCGATCACGGCGCTCCTGGCCGTCTACGACACCATCCAGTACATCAAGCCGACCGTGGCCACGTTCTGCCTCGGGCAGGCGGCCTCCGCGGCGGCGGTGCTGCTGGCCGCGGGGACGCCCGGGAACCGGCACGTCCTGGAGCACGCGAGGGTGCTGCTGCACCAGCCGTCGGGCGGGGGAGAGGGGACCGCGGCCGACCTGGAGATCCAGGCCCGGGAGATCGCCCGGCTGCGCGAGCAGGTGGACGAGATCCTGCACCGCCACACGGGTCAGCCGCTGGCCAAGCTGCGCACCGACACCGAGCGCGATCTGATCCTCACCGCGCAGCAGGCCGTCGACTACGGCCTGGCGGACCAGGTCGTGACGACCCTGAAGCATGTGCCGGCTCAGGCTGCGAGCAGGACCTGAGCCCCGGTGGTCCGGGTCGGGAGCGTCGTGACCGTGGCGAGCTCCCGCCCCGCGGCCGGCGCGGTCAGGTCCACCACGACCCGCCCCTCGGCGAGCGCCAACCGGGCGTGCGCGGTGCCCACCAGGTCGACGAGCCGCAGCCCGAGCGCCCGGCAGACCGCGGCCAGCACCTCCGAGGACGCCTCCTTGCGGCCGCGCTCCACCTCGGACAGGTACGCGACCGACACGCGGGCGTCCTCGGCGACATCACGCAGGGTGCGGCGCTGACGCTCCCTCTCCTGGCGCAGGATGGCGCCGACGAGCCGGCGGAGCAGGGGCTCGGCGCGGTGCTCGAGCTGAGCGGTCATCGCGTCCTCCGGGAGCGTCGGGGTGCTTCGGCCACGCTAGCCCGCGAACGAGCCCGGACAGCGGAACGGTCCTTCTGCCCTGAGCGGACGGCCCGTCAGCTCGACACGTCCGCGGTGGTGAACCGGCTCCACGCCAGGGCCCCGAAGATCGCCACCCACGCGGCCTGGAGCGCGAGCCCCTGACCGAGCACCCCCCAGTCCGGCTCGAGCCGCAGGAACTCCGCGAAGTCGAGCCAGTGGTGGGTGAGCAGTGCGGGCGCGATCGTCGCGAGCTGCGGGAGCTGGTCGAGGACGCCGCAGACGATCGCGGTGACGACGGTGGCCGCCATCGCGCCGACGGGCACCTCGGTGAGCGTCGAGAAGAACAGCCCGACCGCCACCAGCCCGGTCATGGACAGCCCGACGTACACGACGACCGCGGCTACCCGCAGGATGCCGTCGCCCAGGGGCACGGTGGTCCCGGACAGCAGCGTGATGCCGCGCAGCCCGAAGAACGCCGCCCCGGCCACCACGCCGACGATCGCGATGGCCGTCACCGCCGAGGCCGCGAACGCGAGCGCCCCGACGGCCTTGACCGCGAGCAGCCGACCGCGTGCCACCGGGACGGTGAGCAGGTACCGGAGGGTGCCGGCCGCCGCCTCGCCGGCGATGGCGTCGCCCGAGGCGATCCCGATGGTCAGCGGCAGCAGGAAGGGCAGGCACAGGAACAGCGACGCGATGACGAGGAACAGGCCGTTCCCGGTCACCCGCCCGACGAACCCCGGGCCCTGCCCGTCCAGAGCGGTGTCCTGGGTCAGGAACAGGACGGTGCCGAGCAGCAGCGGGACGAGCGAGAGCCCGACCAGCAGGACGATGTTCCGCCGGCGGCCCAGGACCAGGCGCAGCTCGGAGCGGACGAGCCGCAGCAACGAGCCCCGACGGGGGGCGACCTCAACGAGCGACATCGAAGCCCTCCCCGGTCAGCTCGACGAAGATCTGCTCGAGGTTGGGCCGGCGGACCTCGAGGCCCAGCAGGTCGACGCCGGCGTGGACCAGCGCGGCGGACACCTTCTCGGGTGGCACCGCCCCGAGCAGCGCCGACACGGTGTGGCCCGCCGCCTGGACGTCCGTGAGTCCCATCCCGGTGAGCACCTCCGCGGCGGCGCCGACGTGGTCCACCGACGTCTGCACGGACAGCCGGGGCAGGCCGCGCCCCGTGAGCTCGGCGCGGTCGCCCTGGAGCAGCAGGTGGCCGCCGCTCATGATCCCGACGTGCGAGCACACCTGCTCGATCTCGGCCAGCAGGTGCGACGAGACGAGCACGGTGGTGCCGTGGTCGGCGAGCTCGCGCACCAGGTTGCGCACCTCGCGCGTGCCCTGCGGGTCGAGGCCGTTGGTCGGCTCGTCGAGCACCAGCAGCTCGCGCGGTCGCAGCAGTGCCGCGGCCAGGCCGAGCCGCTGCTTCATGCCGAGCGAGTACTGCCGGTACGGCTTGGCGGCCGCGGCGGCGAGGCCGACGCGCTCCAGAGCCTCGTCGGCACGCTGCCTGGCCGTGCGAGGGTCCGCCGTCGCGTCGCTCGCGTCGAGTCTCGCGAGGTTCGCCCGCCCCGTCAGGTACGGGTGGAAGGCGGGGCCCTCGACGAGCGCTCCGACGCGCGGCAGGACATCCGCGCCTGCCTCCGGCATGGCGCCGCCGAGCAGGTGCGCCCGGCCGCTGGTGGGCCGCACGAGGCCGAGGAGCATCCGGATCGTCGTCGTCTTGCCCGAGCCGTTCGGCCCGATGAAGCCGTACACGGCTCCGCGCGGGACGCGCAGGTCGATGCCGGCGACGGCCACCTGCCCGGAGCGGAACCGCTTGGTCAGCCCGTCGGTCCGGATGGCCAGGTCGGCGTCGTCGGACGCGACCGGAGCCGCACCCGAGGGCGCGGCTCCGGTCGGCTGTTCGGTCACTGCGCCGCCAGGGCCTGGAGCGTCGCGCCGGGCACCGCACCGGCCAGCACGCGGCCGTCGTCGGTGATCAGCACCGAGAGCAGCGCGGACGAGAGGAGCCGGCCCTCGGGCACCGCGGTGGTGAGCGTGTCGTAGAGCGCGGTGGTGTCGAGGTCGCCCATCGGCGAGCCCGCGCCGTCCTCGGGCACGAACTCCGAGTACAGGTCTGCGGCACCCTGCGAGCCGAACGTCTTGTCCACGCCGGGCAGGTTGGCGGCGGCAGCCGGGTCACCGGCCACGAGAGCGGCGACGTCGAGCCCCGACGCCTGCACGATCGTGTCCCAGCCGGTGCCGGTGACCGTCACGCCCTCGGGGAGCTCCTTCTCGTCCGGGCTCGCGGCCGCCTCCGTCGGGGGCTCGGGCAGTGGCACCACGACGTCGCGCGTCGAGGAGCCGGCCGGGGCCGAGAACGCGAGGACCGAGTCGGCGGGCGTCGCGAAGGACACGTCGGTGAACCCGATCTCCAGCGCGGGGGTCTCGGTGTCGGCCTTGCTCCACACCTGCACCCGCAGCGGGGTCGAGGTCGTGGCGTCCACGGCGACCACGATCCTCCCGACCAGGGTCGTGTCGCTCGTCGGCGTCACCACGAGCTGGTAGGCAGCGCGCCCGGCGACCTCCGTCTGCGAGTCGAGCGTCACCGTGGACGATGTCCGGGCCAGCCCGACCGCCTGCCGACCGGCCTCCTCGGGTGTCGGCAGGTCGCTCTGCACGGGCAGCTCACCGGCCTCGGCCTGCGCCTCGAGCGCCTCGAAGCGTGCCTGGTCCGCCGCGCTCAGGCTGTAGTGCACCACCGCGTCGTCCATGCTCGAGTACGTCCACGCCTCCGGTCCGTCCTGCACCACGGAGTACTCGGACGTGGGGCCGAGCAGCGCCACACGAGACCGCTGGTTGCCGTCGGACCACACCCGCATGGTCGAGCTGCCGCCGAGCAGGTTGATCGGGTCCGCGCCGGCGACCGCGCCGAAGGGGATCTCCGGCAGCCCCAGCCGCGCGGTGTAGACGACCGTGCCGGACAGCGGCGACGGCTCGGCGCTCGCCACCTGCGCGGCCAGCTCCTCGGGGGTGATGGTCGGCAGGCCGGCGTCGTCGGCGGACGCGAACAGCGGCGGGGCGACGAAGGCCATGCCGACCGCGACGGCGGCGACGACAGGCACGGCCCAGCGGGCTCGGGGTGAGAGTGCGGTGCGACGGGACTCGTTCATGGCTCCACTGTGCATCGTGCCTGCTGAGGGCATGCTGAGAGCGCCAGGGCACCGGCCTGAGCTGCGGGTGCGATGCTCAGGACATGCGGGTGCTGCTGGTCGACGACGAGCGCGGGCTCGTGCGCGCCCTGCACCGGGGCCTGACCGCCGAGGGCTTCGCGGTCGACGTCGCCTACGACGGGGAGCGCGGGCTCGAGCTGGCCTCCGAGGACGGCTACGACGCGATCGTGCTCGACGTCATGCTCCCGCGACGCAACGGCTACGACGTGGTCACCGAGCTGCGGGCGCGCGACGTGTGGACGCCCGTCCTCATGCTCAGCGCCAAGGACGGCGAGTACGACGTGGCCGACGGACTGGACGTCGGGGCCGACGACTACCTGACCAAGCCGTTCGCGTTCGTCGTCCTGGTCGCCCGCCTGCGCGCCCTGCTGCGCCGCCAGGGCCAGGTGCGACCGCCGGTCCTCACGGTCGGGGACCTCGCGCTCGACTCCGCCACCCGACGGGTGACCCGCGCCGGCGAGACGGTCGCGCTCACCACCCGGGAGATCGCGCTGCTGGAGTACCTCATGCACCACGCCGACCGGGTGGTGGGCAAGGTGGAGCTGCGCGACCACGTCTGGGACGGCACCGGCGAGGACGTGAACGTCGTCGAGGTCTACGTGGGGTACCTGCGGCGCAAGCTGGGCCGGGACGTGGTCGAGACGGTGCGCGGCGCCGGGTACCGCGTGGCGGGCTGACGGTGGCGGACGGTGCGCCACAGGTGCGCCGTGGCGCGTCGCTGCGCCTCAGACTGACCCTGCTGGCCTCCGGGGCGGTGTGCGTGGCCCTGGTCGTCGGGGCGATCCTGCTCACGGTGGTCCTGCGGGACACCCGGGTGGACGCCCTGGACCAGGTGGTGCGCGACCGTGCGGTGACCGTCGCGGCGCTGGCCGCCGACGACCGGCTCCCCGAGACCCTGCCCGTCGAGGAGCCCGGCGAGATCGTGCAGCTGATCGACGCCGGCGGTGCCGTGCTGGCCACCTCGCCGAACGCCAGCCGCACGCTGCCGGTGCTGTCCCCGGACGTCCTGGCAGTCCTCGGGGCGACGAGCACGCAGCAGACCGCGTACGACGACGCCGCGCGGGTCGCGGTGCGGGCGACGACGTTCCGCGACGAGCCGGTCACCGTCGTCGCCACCGTGCCGCTCACCGAGGTGCAGGGCGTGCTGGACGCGCTGCGGCTCGCGCTCGTGGTCGTCGTGCCTCTGCTCACGCTCGCCCTCGGCGTCGGGGTCTGGCTCATCCTCGGCCGGGCGCTGCGACCGGTCGAGGAGCTGCGCCGCGGGGCGGCCCGCGTGGCGTCGTCGGGCGGTCCGGGGTCGCTGCCCGTGCCCGCGCGGGACGACGAGCTCGGGGCGCTGGCCCGCACGCTCAACTCGATGCTCGACCGCCTCGAGTCCGGGGCTGCCCGGCAGCGGGCGTTCGTGGCCGACGCGGCGCACGAGCTGCGCTCGCCGCTCGCGTCGCTGCGCACGACCATCGAGGTCGCCCGGGCGCACCCCGGCTCCTACGACACCGACGAGCTGACGCGGGACCTCGAGGTCGAGGTGCTGCGGATGCAGGCGCTCGTCGACGACCTCCTCCTGCTCGCCCGCATGGGCTCCTCGCCGCTGGCGCACGACGAGCTCGATCTGGCGGCGGTCGCCCGCGACGTGGTCCGCACCGGCGGGGCGGTGGCGGTCACGGTCGACGGCTCGGGGCGGGCACGTGGCGACGCCACCGCGGTCGGCCGGGTGCTGCGGAACCTGGTGGACAACGCCGTGCGGCACGCGGTCGACCGCGTGCAGGTCGTGGTGGCCGACGGGACGGTGCGGGTCGAGGACGACGGTGCCGGGGTGGCCCCGGCCGACCGGGAGCGGGTGTTCGAGCGGTTCGTGCGGCTGGACGAGGCGCGGGAGCGGGATGCCGGCGGCAGCGGCCTCGGCCTGGCGATCGCGCGCGAGATCGCGCGGGAGCAGGGCGGCGACGTGGTGCTGGGCGACTCCGCCCTCGGCGGGCTTCGGGCCGAGCTGCGGCTGCCGGGCTGACGGCCGGCGCGGGTCGTCGTAGCGTGGGGCCGACGAGCCCCGGAGGTGACGATGCCCGAGCACGACCCGGTGCGTGACGCCGCCCGGTACCGCGTGGACCGCGACCGCGGGCCCGACGAGACCGAGCCCGCCCGCCCGCCCGGCCGGATGGAGAACCGGCACCTGTGGGTCGACGTCGTCATCGACCAGGCGATCGCCCGCGGGGAGTTCGACGACCTGCCCCTGGCGGGCAAGCCGATCCCCGGCATCGGCGCCCAGCACGACCCCGACTGGTGGCTCAAGGCGCTCATCGAACGCGAGCACATCTCCGGCGTCCTGCCCGAGGCGATCCAGCTGCGCAAGGACGAGGCGGTGCTGCCCGAGCGGCTGGACCGCCTGCACGACGAGGCCGACGTGCGCGCGGCGCTGGAGGAGTTCAACGCGCGCATCGTCTCCGCGCGGCGTCAGCTGCTGGGCGGCCCGCCCGTGGTCACGCCGCTGCGCGACGTGGAGGTCGAGGTGCGGCAGTGGCTGGACCGCCGCCGGCCACCGCCTGCGCCGCCGGTCGAGCCCGCCCGGCCGCCGCGTCGGTGGCGCCGCAGGACGTCGGGCTGAACCTCAGCGGTCCTCGAGGGCAGGGAGGATCGTCGTCGGGATCGCGAAGGCGAGCGTGATGGCCAGGATGCCGCCGGCGAACGCCCAGGCACCCCAGTCGCCGACGTTGAACGCGACGGTGAACAGGGCGAGGCCCACCAGGAACAGCAGCGCGGGGAACACGACGCTGAGCATGCGACCGGGCGTGCCCGACCCGTCGTCCTCACGACGCTCGATCACCGGGTAGCTCATGGAGGTCCTCCTGCAAGGGGTGCCGGGGTGGGCCTCCAGCGTAGTCAGTGCGTGAGGACCGCAGCCGTCTCGTCCGCGTCCGTGTCGGCCCCGTGCGGCGACGGGGCGGCGCGCACGAAGAACGCCGCGGGGATGGCGACCAGCGAGATGGCCGCGCCCACCAGGAACGCCGCGTGGATGCCGCCGGCGGTCGCATCGACCACGCCGGACCCGGCGGCCGCCAGGGTGGCGCTCTGCGCGGTCAGCACGGTGACGAACAGGGCCGTCCCGGCCGCCCCCGCGACCTGCTGCACCGTCCCGACCATCGCGCTGCCGTGCGAGTACAGGTGCATCGGCAGTGCGCCCAGGGCGGAGGTGAACAGGGGCGTGAACATCAGGGCGAGGCCCGCGCTGAGCAGCACGTGGCAGGCGAGCATCAGCCACGGGGAGCTCGCCGGGGTCAGGAGCGTGAACCCCCACGCGCTGACGCTCACGACGACCGCGCCGGGGACCAGCAGCGGCCGCGGACCGTACCGGTCGTAGGCGCGGCCCACGCTCGGTGCCAGGAGACCCATGATCAGGCCGCCGGGCAGCAGCAGGAGGCCGGTCTGCAGCGCCTCGAGGCCGAGCACGGTCTGCGCGTAGAGCGGCACCAGGATCAGGGTGCCGAACAGCGACATCATGCTGATCGCCATCACGCCGACCGAGATGGTGAACGTGGACGAGGAGAGGGTCCGCAGGTCCAGCAGCGCGTTGTCGGTCCTCTGGAGCCGGAGCTGGCGCCACACGAACACGACGAGCGCGACCGCGCCCGCACCGAGCGAGGTCCACGTGGTCGTGGTGATGCCGGTGGTCGCGGCGGCACCCAGTCCGCTGAGCCCGTAAACGATCCCGCCGAACGCCACCGCCGACAGGACGACGGAGGCGATGTCGACGCGCGCACGGCGGGTCTCCGTGAGGTTGGGCAGCTGCACCGCGCCGAGCGCCAGCGAGCCGAGCGCGATCGGCAGCACGAGGACGAACAGCCAGCGCCAGTCGAGCACGCTGAGCACCAGCCCGGAGATGGTGGGGCCGATGGCGGGCGCCACCGAGATGACGATGGAGATGTTGCCCATCGTGCGGCCGCGGCTGGCCGGCGGGGTGACCGTCATGACGGTGGTCATCAGCAGCGGCAGCATGATCGCGGTGCCGCTGGCCTGCACGACGCGGCCGACGATGAGCGCGTCGAACCCCGGGGCCAGCGCGCAGATCGCGGTGCCCAGGCTGAACAGGGTCATCGCGGCGAGGAACGTGGCGCGGGTGGTGAACCGCTGGATCACGAAGCCGGTCACCGGGATGACGATCGCCATCGTCAGCATGAACGCGGTGGTCACCCACTGGGCGGTGCTCGCGGGGATGCTCAGGTCGTCCATCAGCCGGGGGAGCGCGACGCCCATCACCGTCTCGTTGAGGATGACGACGAACGTCGAGATCAGCAGCAGGCGGACGGCCAGGCGGTCACGGGCGCCGGTCCCGTCGTCCGCGGGTGGTCGGGTGGTGGTCAGGGTCTCGTCGGTCACAGCGGTACCTCGGGTGTGGGAGGGAAGGGTGTGGCGCGGCCGACGGGGTCGGCGCGGACGGTAGGCACAGTGTGTGCGGTGCGACCCCGCGGGGTCGACGGATTTCGCTCTGAGGAGACGCCGGGTTCAGAGGTCGAGCGGCCAGAACGGGCGGACCTCGATGCGCCCGAACCGGGCCATCGGGTGCGCCGCCGCGCGGTCGAGCGCCTCGTCGAGGTCGGCGCACTCGAGCACGTCGAACCCGGCGACCGTCTCCTGCGTCTCGGCGAACGGGCCGTCGGTCACCAGCAGCTGCCCGGAGCGCACCCGGACCGTGCGGGCGTCCGCCGGCGGCCGCAGCCGGTCGCCCAGCACGCTCAGGCTGCGGCGGTCGTTCTCCGCGACCCAGTCGACGATGTCGTCGTCCTCGGGTCGGTAGGGCTCGGCGGTCGGGTCGTCGCAGACGAGCAGCAGGTAGCGCATGGGGTCCTCCAGGTGGGGGGTAGGTCCGTCATCTGTCGGACGATCCAGCGAGCCGCGGATCGACACGATCCGCGGAGCAGTTTCTCAGCGCAGCGGCAGGGCGCGCGGCATGCGCGGTCCGAAGCGGGGTGCGCGGGCGGTCTGGCTGAGCTCGATCAGTCGGATCACGCGCTGTCGGTGACCGGCCCACGGCTCGAGCAGGCGCAGCATCCCGGCGTCGTCGGTGCGCCGGCCCGTCAGCGCCCAGCCCACCAGGTGGGCCAGGTGGTAGTCGCCGACCGACACCGCATCGGCGTCGCCCAGCGCCCGGGAGGCGACCTCGGCGACCGTCCAGGGGCCGATCCCGCGCACGGTGAGCAGGCGACGGCGCGCCTCCTCGAGCGGCAGGTCCGCGCCCTCCTGGAGCCGACTCGCCACCGTCGCGGCACGCAGCACCGTCCCGGCCCGGGCCTCCTCGACGCCGGCGCGCCGCCAGTCCCAGACCGGAACCGCGCGCCACGCACTGGCGGTCGGCGGCACCCGCAGCGTGCGCGGACCGGGGCCGGGAGCGGGCGTGCCGTGCTCCAGGACGAGCCGGCGCCACGCGGCCTTGGCGTCGAGCCCCACCACCTTCTGCTCGAGCACCGCCGGGACGAGCGACTCGAGCACGTTCCCCGACCGCGGGATCCGCAGCGCCTGCCGGGTGCGGTGGGCCTCGCGCACGACGGGGTGCAGGGACGGGTCGAAGCCGGAGGGGTCGTCGCGCGCACCGAGCAGGTCCGGCGTCCCTGCCAGCACGCGTTCGGCGCCAGGACCCCAGGCCGTCGCGTGGATGCCGTCACGTCGGACGGCCAGGTGCAGGGTGGCGGGACCGTCGGGTGTCGAGGTCGCCTGCCAGACGGACCCGTCGGGGGACGACGCCCACGCGGGGTCGCCGGCGCCACGCCGCAGCGGACCGAGCGTCAGCCGGACGTCCACGGGCTCGCGCGGTCGGTAGACCGACGACAGCGACGACTCGTCGTCGGCGGCGGCGGGGATCACGCCACCACTATGCGCCGCGCCGACGACAGACTGGGCGCCATGACCATCCGCACCGGCGTCTCCGGCTGGCGCTACCCGCCGTGGCGTAAGCAGTTCTATCCGGCGGCGCTGCCGCAGCGGCGCGAGCTCGAGTACGCGTCCCGGCAGCTCTCGTCCATCGAGATCAACGGGTCGTTCTACGCGCTCCAGCGCCCGGAGCACTATGCGAGCTGGGCCGCCGAGACGCCGGCGGACTTCGTGTTCTCCGTCAAGGGTCCGCGGTTCGTCACGCACCTGAAGAAGCTGGCGGACGTCCGCGTGCCGGTGGCGAACTTCCTGGCCAGCGGCGTGCTCGCGCTCGGGCCGAAGCTGGGGCCGATCCTGTGGCAGCTGCCACCGAACCTCGGCTTCGACGCCGCGCGGCTCGCCGCGTTCTTCGAGCTCCTGCCGCGCAGCACGGCGGCCGCGGCGCAGCTGGGCACCGAGCACGACGAGCGCCTGGACGGCCGCGCCTGGACGACGACCGACGCCGACCGCCCCTTGCGGCACGTGCTGGAGGTCCGGCACGCGACGTTCGAGACGCCGGCGTTCGTCGAGCTGCTCCGGGAGCACGGCATCGGGCTGGTGGTCGCGGACGCCGCCGGTCGGTGGCCGGTGATCGAGGACGTCACGGCCGACCTGGTGTACGTCCGGCTGCACGGCGAGACCGAGCTCTACGCCAGCGGGTACGACGACGACGCGCTCGACCGCTGGGCGGCGAAGATCCGCGCGTGGGCGGCGGGGGGCGAACCCGCCGGAGCGCGCACGCTCTCCGTGCCGGCCGCACCCGCCGACGGTCGGGACGTGTTCGTCTACTTCGACAACGACCTCAAGGTCCGGGCGCCGTTCGACTCGATGGCGCTCGCGGCGAGGCTCGGGATCACGCCGGCCGCCGGGGCCCCCGCGAGGTCGTGAGTTCGCGTCGAGATCGTGCGTTGCAGCTCACGATCTCGACGCGAAGTCACGATCTCGGCGACGCCAGTCGGGCTCAGTGACCGCGCAGGCGCTGGATCAGGCGGCGGTCGCGCTTGGTGGGGCGGCCGGCGCCGCGGTCGCGCTCGCCGGCGACCACGTGCTCCTTGGGCAGCGGCGCGGGGGAGCGGTCCAGGTAGCAGGCGACCGCCACCGGGGCACCGACACGCTTGATCACGGTGCGCTGCACGACGACGATCCGCTCGCGCTCGCCGCCGCGCACGTGCACCTCGTCGCCGGGGACCACCATGGTCGCGGGCTTCGCGCGGTCGCCGTTGACCCGCACGTGGCCCGCCTTGCACGCGGCCGCGGCGGCCGACCGGGTCGGGAACAACCGCACCGCCCAGGTCCACGCGTCCACGCGCGCCCGCGTCACCTCGCCCACCGGACGAGCCTCTCACGGGCGGTCGGCCGACCCCGCGGAGGGGCATGGACGCGTTCGTCGAACCGGTTCCGCGGCGAAACGATTCGCCGCCCTGCGCCCACCCCGCGCGACCACCACCCTGCGAGGAGGCGGGCGCCTGCCCGCCCCGGACCGACCCTGCGGGGCCGGGTGCGGACGCAGACGGAGGACCCGATGACGACCACGTTCCTGCGCAGACTGGCCGGCGCGATCGCGGCCCTCGCACTCCTGGTGACGGGGGCGTTGGCCCTCGCCGGTCCGACGGTCGCGGCCGACCCCGTCCGGATCATGACGCTCGGGGACTCGATCACCGGGTCGCCCGGCTGCTGGCGGGCGCTGCTGTGGCAGAAGCTCCAGCAGACCGGGTACACCAGCATCGACATGGTCGGCACGCTCCCGGCGCAGGGCTGCGGGATCACCTACGACGGCGACAACGAGGGCCACGGCGGCTTCCTGGTGACCAGTGTCGCGTCGTCGAACCAGCTGGTCGGCTGGCTGTCCGCCACGCACCCGGACGTCGTCGTCATGCACTTCGCCACCAACGACGTGTGGAGCAACAAGAGCCCGCAGGAGATCCTCGCGGCCTGGACCACGCTGGTGCAGCAGATGCGCGCCAGCAAGCCGACCATGAAGATCCTGGTCGCGCAGATCATCCCCGTGGCGCCGCCGAGCTGCGCCGACTGCCCGCAGCGGACGGTGGCGCTCAACGCGGCGGTCCCGGCGTGGGCCGCGGGCCTGAGCACCGCGGCGTCGCCGATCACCGTGGTGGACCAGTGGACCGGCTGGAACCCCGCGACGGACACGTCCGACGGCGTGCACCCGAACGAGTCCGGCATCGTGAAGCTCGCCGACCGGTGGTACCCCGCGCTCACGGCCGCCCTGAACGGCACGACGCCGACGCCGACGCCGACGCCGACGCCGACGCCGACCGTCACGACGACCCCGACGGTCTCCCCGTCGCCGAGCCCGACCTTCACGATGCCCCCGGCGGGCGGCTGCACGGCCACCTACACGGTGGTCAGCCAGTGGCCGGGCGGGTTCGTCGCCAACCTCCGGGTGGCCAGCCGCCTGCTGCCGATCACGAGCTGGCACGTCACGCTCCAGCTGCCGAGCGGCACGGTCGCCAACGCGTGGAGCTCGCAGCCGACGACCTCGGGCACGACGACGACGTTCGCAAACGCGGCGTGGAACGGCTCGATCCCGGCCGGCGGGTACACGGAGTTCGGCTTCCAGGGAATGGGCAGCCCGACTCCGGCGACGGTCGGCTGCTGGTAGGTCGGCGAGCCCGCCGACATACGGTGGGCCGATGACCCCCACGCCTTCTCTGGTCGTCGCCCTCACCGGTGGCTACGTCGTCCCCGTCGTCTCCGAGCCGATCGAGAAGGGGACCGTCCTGATCGTCGACGGACGGATCACCGCCGTCGGCGCGGACGTCGAGGTGCCCGAGGGCGCCCGGATCATCGACGCGACCGGTCGGTGGGTGCTCCCGGGCTTCGTCGAGTCGCACGGGCACGTCGGCCTGCACGAGGAGGGCGAGGGGTCGGCCGGCAACGACACCAACGAGATGACCACCCCCAACGCGGCGGCGGTCCGGGCCATCGACGCGATCAACATCGAGGACGAGGGCTTCCGCGACGCGCTGAGCGGCGGGGTGACGTCCGTCGTCGTGAAGCCCGGGTCCGGCAACCCGATCGGCGGGCAGTCCGTCGCGCTCAAGACGTGGGGCGGGCGGACGGTGGACGAGCAGGTGATCTCCGACGCGGTGAGCGTGAAGTCCGCGCTGGGGGAGAACCCGAAGCGCGTGTACGGGGAGCGCAAGCAGACCCCGTCGACCCGGCTGGGCACCGCGCTGGTGATCCGCGAGGCGTTCACCAAGGCGCTGCACTACCGGGCGGCCCGCGCGGCGGCGGAGACCAAGGGGGAGCCGTTCAAGGCCGACCTGGCGCTGGACACGCTGGTCCGGGTGCTCGACGGCGAGCTGGCCTGGGACCAGCACACCCACCGGCACGACGACATCGCGACGGCCCTGCGGCTGGCCGACGAGTTCGGCTACCGGCTCGTGATCAACCACGGCACCGAGGCGCACAAGATCGCCGACGTCCTCGCGGAGCGCGACATCCCGGTGATCTTCGGCCCGATGTTCACCAGCCGGTCCAAGGTGGAGCTGCGCGACCGCGCCATCGCCAACCTGGCGACGCTGGCCGCCGCCGGGGTGCGCGTCGCGATCACCACCGACCACCCGGTGGTGCCGATCAACTTCCTCATCCACCAGGCGACGCTCGCCGTGAAGGAGGGCCTTCCGCGGCAGACCGCCCTGGAAGCGCTGACGGTGAACCCGGCGACGTTCCTGCGCCTGCACGAGCGCGTCGGCGCGCTGGCGCCCGGGCTCGACGGGGACGTCGTCGTGTGGTCCGGCGACCCGCTCGACGTGGCCTCCCGCGCCGAGCACGTGCTCATCGACGGCCGCACGGTCTACACGTGGGACGTCGAGGCGGGCCACGGGGTGGTCGTGGAGCGGGCGACACGCTTCGCGTCGTGACCCGGCTCTCGCGTGAAGACTTCATCGCACGCAGCGCAACGAAGTCTTCACGCGAGCTGGCGCGGACAGCGCCGCCGAGGCCGTGCCGCGTGGTGCGGGCTCGGCGACGCCCCCGTCAGGCGCGCAGCTCCAGGTACTTGCTGATCAGCGCGTGGGTCGACGGGTCCTGCGCCGCCAGCGCCGCGGCGTCGCCCTGGACCGCCGGGGCGATCTCGAGCGCGAGCTTCTTGCCCAGCTCGACGCCCCACTGGTCGAAGGAGTCGATGCCCCACACGACGCCCTGCACGAACGTGATGTGCTCGTAGAGCGCGATGAGCTGGCCCAGCACGCTCGGGGTGAGGGACGCGGCGAGGATCGAGGTCGTCGGGCGGTTCCCGGAGAACACCCGGGCGGCGACGATGTCCTCGGCGGTCCCCTCCGCGCGGACCTCCTCCGCGGTCTTGCCGAACGCCAGCGCCTTGGTCTGCGCGAAGAAGTTGGCCAGGAACAGCCCGTGCACGTCCACGCCGCCGTCGGTCAGCGGGTGCGCCGGGTTGGCGACCGCGATGAAGTCCGCGGGGATGAGCCGCGTGCCCTGGTGGATCAGCTGGTAGAACGCGTGCTGGCCGTTGGTGCCGGGCTCGCCCCAGAACACCTCGCCGGTCTGCGTGGTGACGGGGGTGCCGTCCCAGCGGACCGACTTGCCGTTGGACTCCATGGTCAGCTGCTGCAGGTACGCCGCGAACCGGTGCAGGTACTGCGCGTACGGCAGGACCGCGTGCGTGTGCGCGCCCAGGAAGTTGACGTACCAGACGTTCAGCAGGCCCATGAGGACGGGCACGTTCTGCGCGAACGGGGTCGTCGCCACGTGCTCGTCGACCGCGTGGAAGCCGGCCAGGAACTCGCGGAACGCGTCGGGACCGACCGCGATGGCCAGCGAGGTGCCGATCGTCGAGTCGACGGAGTAGCGGCCGCCCACCCAGTCCCAGAACCCGAACGCGTTGGTGGGGTCGATGCCGAACGCGGCGACCTTGTCGAGCGCCGTGGAGACCGCGACGAAGTGCTTGGCGACGGCGGCGTTGCGCGACTCGTCGTCGTCGGCGGTGCCCAGCTGCTCCCAGAGCCAGGTGCGGGCCAGGCGCGCGTTGGTGAGCGTCTCCAGGGTGCCGAACGTCTTGGACGCGACGATGAACAGCGTCGTCGTCGGGTCGAGGCCCGTGACGGTCTCCGCGAGGTCGCTGGGGTCGATGTTGGAGACGAACCGCACCTCGAGGCCGTCCTGCACGTACGGCTTGAGCGCCTCGTACGCCATGACCGGGCCGAGGTCGGAGCCGCCGATGCCGATGTTGACGACGGTCCGCACCCGCGCACCGGTGACGCCGGTCCACTCGCCTGAGCGCACCTTGTCGGCGAACGCGAACATCTTGGTCAGCTCGGCCTGCACGTCGGTGTCGATGTCCTGCCCGTCGACCACCAGCGGCGGCTGCGCGCCCGCGGGACGACGCAGGGCGGTGTGCAGGACCGCGCGGTCCTCCGTGACGTTGATGTGGTCGCCGCGCAGCTGCGCCTGGAGGTGGGCGGCGAGCCCGACCTCGTCGGCCAGCTGCGTGAGCAGCGCGATCGTCTCGTCGGTGACCAGGTTCTTGGACAGGTCGACGGTGAGGTCCGCCAGCGGGAGGGTGAGGCGCGTGGCGCGCTCGGGGTCCGCGGCGAACCAGCCGCGCAGGTCGGGCGTCAGCGTCGACTCGTGGACGGAGAGCTCCTGCCAGGCGGCGGTGGTGGTGGCGTCGATGGGCGGGGTGGGCACGGCGGGCTCCTGGGGTCAACGAGGGGGATCGCGGTCGATGCGCTCCCCACCACCGTAGGGGGCGTTCGGGACAGGGTGCACGGGACGTCCGTCCGGGGCGACGCCTGCCCCGAATAGGGTGTCGACGTGCCGACCGAGCCCCGCACCGCACCCGTCCGAGAGCGTGTCCGACCCCGGGGGCCGATCCCCGCGATCCCGACCGCCGCCCTCGCCGCGGGCACCCTCGTGATGGCCTTCGCGGTCGCGCAGCTGTCCGACGTCCGGGCGCTCGGCGGCGCGCTCCTGGTCGCCGGGGTCGCCTGGTGCGTCTGGCGGTCGGTGCGCGCTGCCGGGTGGCTCAGGGTCGCGGCCGTGGTGCTGGTGGGCGCGGTCTGCTTCGTCGGCGCGCACCTGCTCAGCCCGGTGCTCGGTCCGTGGCCCGCGGTGCTCCTGGCGGCGCTGGTGCTCGGCGTCGTCGCGTGGGTGCTCACCGACACCCGGTCATGACGACCCCACCACGCCTGGTGTGCTGCGGGCTGGCGACGCTCGACGTCGTGCAGGTGGTCGACCACGTGCCCGCTCCGGACGAGAAGCTGGTGGCCGACGATCTGGCCGTGTCGTTCGGGGGACCCGCGGCGAACGCGGCCGCGACCGCCGTCGCGCTCGGCGTCCCCACCGTCCTGGTGACCGCGCTCGGCACCGGCCCGGTGGCCGACCTGGTGCGCGCGGGGCTCGTCGCCGCGGGAGTCGAGGTGGTCGACCTCCTCGCCGGGCGCCCCGGGTCCCCCGCCGTGTCCACCGTGCTGGTCACGCGGTCCACGGGAGAGCGGGCGGTCGTCTCCGTGAACGCCACCGGGACCAGCGACCTGGCGGAGGCGGCCGACGCAGCCGTCGAGAGCGTGCTCGCACCCGCGACGGCCGTGCTCGTCGACGGGCACCACCTGGGCGCCGCGCGGGTGGTCGCGGCTGCGGCGCGCAGCCGAGGGCTCCCCGTCCTGCTCGACGGGGGCAGCTGGAAGCCGGGGCTGGGGGCGCTGCTGGCGGACGTCGACCACGCGGTCCTGTCGGCCGACTTCGCGCTGCCGGGCGCGCCCGACGACGTCCTCGGCGCGGTCGCGCAGCTCGGTCCGCGGTTCGTCGCGCAGTCGGCGGGCGGCGGTCCGGTCCGCATCCTCACGATCGGTCCGGACGGCACTCGGACGTCGTCGCTGGTGCGTCCGCCCGACGTGCCCACGTCGGAGGTCATCGACACGCTCGGGGCCGGCGACGTGCTGCACGGAGCGGCGGCGGCGGCCCTCGCCCGGGGCGTGGACGCAGGCCCCGCGCTGGCCGAGGGGGTGCTGCGCGCCAGCGAGTCCGTGCGACACCGCGGTGCGCTCGGCTGGACCTCGACCGTTCGGCCGAGCCGCTGAGCAGCACGGATCCCTAGGCTGCGAGACATGATCTCGTTCCTCCGTCCCCTGTGGACGGCACCCCGAGCGCCCGGCGCGCCCGAGCGGGTGTGGCGGGACTGGGTGCTCGTCGGTCTGCTCGCGCCGACCGCCGTCCTGGAGGGCGTCCTCCGTCCGGACGTCACGTGGAGACCCGTCACCCTGGCGCTCGCGCTGCTCGTCGTCGGGTCCCTGCTGTGGCGGCGGACGCACCCGCTGGCCGTGGTGGCCGGCGTGTTCGGCGCGTTGACGCTGGTCGACGTCGCGGCGCTGGTCGCCGGGGCGGGCGAGGTCGCGCTGTACACCTCGGCGTGCGTCCTCGTCCTGCCGTACGCGCTGTGCCGCTGGGGGAGTGGTCGCGAGATCGTGCTCGGGCTGCCGCTCGTCGCGCTCAGCGCGGCGCTCGGCGTCGCCAGCACCTACACGGTCGTGCCCGACGCGGTCATCGAGGTCCTGTTCGTCCTGTCGCCCGCGGCCATCGGCGCCGGGGTGCGGGCCGGAGCCGGCTCCCGGCTGCGGGAGCGGGACCAGGTGCGGGTGCGGGAGCGCGAGCAGCTGGCGCGGGAGCTGCACGACACCGTGGCGCACCACGTCTCGGCGATCGCGGTGCGCGCCCAGGCAGGCCGGGTGGTGGCTGCGCTCGATCCCGCCGCGGCCGTGGACGCGCTCCGAGTCATCGAGTCCGAGGCGTCCCGCGCCCTCACGGAGATGCGCCTCATGGTCGGTGCGCTGCGCGACGACGGTGCCGCCGACCTGGCGCCGCAGCGCGGGGTGGCCGACATCGAGCGGCTGGCCCGTGCCGTGAGCGGCCCGCCACGCGTCGAGGTCGAGCTCTCCGGCGACCTGGACGACCTGCGGCCCGCGGTCGGCGCCGCTCTCTACCGGCTCGCGCAGGAGTCGGTCACCAACGCGGTTCGGCACGCCCGGCACGCCTCGCGGGTCACCGTGCGGGTGGCAGCCGACGACGAGCGCGTGCGCCTGACGGTCGCGGACGACGGCGAGCTCCAGGGCCGTGGCGGGACCGGGTACGGGATCGTCGGCATGACCGAGCGCGCCACGCTCCTGGGCGGCACGCTCGACGCCGGGCCCGGTCCGGAGCGCGGCTGGACGGTGGCCGCCGTGCTGCCGAGGGCCGGGGCAGCCGCGTGAACGTCCGGGTGGTCGTCGCGGACGACCAGGAGATCGTCCGCACCGGGCTGGCGATGATCCTCGACGCGCAGCCCGGCATCGAGGTGGTGGGTCAGGCCGCCGACGGCCGCCAGGCGGTCGCGCTGGCCCGCCGGCTGCGCCCGGACGTGTGCCTGTTCGACATCCGGATGCCGGAGATGGACGGCATCGAGGCCACCCGGCTGCTCGCCGGACCCGACGTCGCGGACCCGCTCGCGGTCGTCGTGATCACGACGTTCGACCTCGACGAGTACGTGCACGGGGCGCTCAAGGCCGGAGCCCGCGGCTTCCTGCTCAAGGACGCCGGGCCGGAGCTGCTGGTCCAGGCCGTGCACGCGGCGGCCGCCGGGGACGCGCTCATCGCGCCGAACGTGACGGTGCGGCTGCTCGCCACGTTCGCGGCCTCCGGGTCCCGCAGCCGGGTGGCGCAGCCCTTCGTCCCGCTGACCGCCCGCGAGGAGGAGGTGCTGGTCACCGTCGCGCGCGGACGGACGAACGCCGAGATCGCCGACGAGCTGCACATCAGCCTGAGCACCGTGAAGACCCACCTCGGCAGCCTGATGGACAAGCTCGCTGCCCGGAACCGCGTCGAGCTGGCGATGTGGGCCTACGAGTCGGGCCGGATGGACTGACCCAGGGCCTCGCGGACGAGGGGGGCGACCTGCGTGCCCAGGAGCTCGATCGAGCGCAGCGACTCCTTCTGCGGCACCCCGGACAGGTCCATCTGGAACGCCTGCCGGTCGTGGTGCAGCACGCCGTGCAGGGCGACGATCCGCTCGGCGATCTGCTCGGGCTCGCCAATGAAGTAGGCGCCGCCGCGCGCCGCCTGGGACTCGTACGAGATCCGGTTGGGCATCGGGAACCCGCGTTCCGACGAGATCCGGCGCATGGACTCCAGCCAGTACGGGTAGAAGTAGTCGCGCGCCGCCTTCGGGTCGTCGGCGACGAACCCCATCCCGGCCACGGACACGAACCGCGCCGACTCGTCGTGCCCGGACTGCTCGTGCGCGCGCCGGTACAGGTCCACCAGCGGCGCGAACGAGGCGGGCTGCCCGCCGATGATCGCGTAGCTGATGGGCAGCCCGAGCACCCCCGCGCGGACCGACGACTGCGGGTTGCCGCCGGTCGCGACGGCGATGCGCAGGTGCTCGCCGAAGGGGCGGGGGAGCACCAGAGCGTCGGCGAGGGCCGGCCGGAACCGCCCCTGCCACGTGATGCGCTCGTCCTCGTCGAGCTTCAGGAGCAGCTGGATCTTCTCGTCGTAGAGCGCGTCGTAGTCGTCGAGCGAGGCCCCGAACAGCGGGTAGGACTCGATGAACGAACCGCGCCCGGCGAGCAGCTCGACGCGGCCCTCGGACAGCAGGTCCATGGTCGTGAACTGCTGGTAGACCCGCACGGGATCCTCGGTGGAGAGCACGGTGACCGCGCTGCCGACGGTGATCCGCGAGGTCTGGGCCAGGGCCGCCGCGATGACCGTGGACGGCGACGAGATGGCGTAGTCGGGCCGGTGGTGCTCGCCGATGCCGACGTAGTCCAGGCCCACCTCCTCGGCCAGCCGCACCCGCTCGAGCACCTCCCGGATCCGCTGACCGGGGGAGACCTTCGCCCCGCTGACGGGGTCGGGGTGGACGTCACCGAACGTGTACAGGCCGAGTTCCATGTCTGTGCGAACGCATCGACCTCGTCGGCTGTTCCGCGCGTTCCTGCAGGTCACGTTGAATCGTTTCCGCGTTCGTCATCCCATGAGTCAGGCCGGTGAACGTCCGGTCACGATGTGGTCACGGTCACAACGGAGGGTTGACTCTGATTTGTAAGGAAGGTCTACTAACAAACGTGACAGCGACCACGCAGCCCCTCGCGGCAGCCCACGGAGTCGGTCGGGCCCTGCGCCCGACGGGCAAGGTGCTGCCCGAGCACGCTCGCGCGCACAACCGGTCGCTGGTGCTCGCGCACCTCTTCCACATCGGCCCGGCGTCCCGCGCGGACATCGCACGCAGCACGGGGCTGACGCGCGTCACGGTGTCGGGGATGGTGGCCGCGCTGATCGCCGAGGGGCTGGTCGAGGAGCTGGGCGTCCGCGTCGAGGGGAAGGTCGGCAAGCCGGCCACGCTCGTCGGGATGCGGACCGAGGCGTTCCAGATCGTCGCGGTCGACCTCACGGACGACACGCACCTGCTCGGCGCGGTGCTGACGCTCGTCGGCGCGGTCGTCGTCCGCCGCTCGGTCGCGCTCGAGGGTCGGACGGGGCAGCCCGCGGCGGACCTGCTGGAGAGCCTCTGCCAGGAGCTGCTGGCGGCCGCGACGCGCCCGGTCATCGGCGTCGGCATCGCCTCCCCGGGCGTCATCGACCTCGACGGCAGGGTCGTGCAGGCGCCGAACCGTGGCTGGTACGACCTGCCGCTGGCGGCCAACCTCACCGAGAGCCTCGGCGTGCCGGTGCACGTGGCCAACGACGCCAACACCCGCGCGCTCGGCGAGTTCACCTACGGCTCCGCGGCCGGGTCGGGCTGCATGGTCCTCACCATCGGCGAGGGCGTCGGCGCCGGCATCGTCGTGGACGGTGCGCTCGTGCTCGGCCGGCACCACGCGGCCGGCGAGATCGGGCACGTCACCGTCGTGGACGGCGACGTGCGCGACGAGCCGCCGCTGGACTGTGCGTGCGGCCGCACCGGCTGCCTCGAGACCGTGCTCAGCGTCCCGGCCCTGCGCCGCCGGACCGCCGGCCTCACCCCCGAAGAGTCCGACGCCGCCCTGGCGTCGGTCGGACGGCTGCTGGGCATCGCCCTGGCACCCGTCGTCAGTGCGCTCGACCTCGCGGAGGTCCTGCTCTCCGGCCCCCCGGAGCTGCTGGACGGTCCTCTGCGCGAGTCGGCGCTGGCCACCGTCCGCGCACGCACGATGCCCGTCATCGGGCACGGACTGGCACTGCGGATGGGATCCCTCGACGAGGACGGGGCTCTCGCTGGCGCGGCAGTCCTGGTCCTGTCAGGCCAGCTGGGGGTCTCGTGACGACCCCCAGCCGGCCCACTGCAGGTCGGAAGAACCACCCGGCGGCGCCGTCCGGCGCTCGCCTCGCTCACGGGAGGAACCCCAACGTGAAGATCCTACGTTTCGCGGCCGTCGGCGCGGTGGCCGCGCTCACGCTCACGGCGTGCGGCAACGGCGACGACGCCGCTGACGAGCCCACCGAGGGCGGCACGCCCGAGGCCGCCACGATCAAGCTGTGGCTCAACGGCACGGACACTCCCGACGCCCTGCGTGACTACCTGACGACGACCTTCGAGTCGGAGAACCCGGGCTCCAAGCTCGTCATCGAGGAGCAGGACTGGAGCGGCCTCGTGCCGCGTCTCCAGACCGCGCTCGGCTCGGCCGACCAGACCCCCGACGTCGTGGAGATCGGCAACACGCAGTCGCCGACCTTCACCTACGCCGGCGCGTTCGCCGACATCACGGACATGTACGAGGAGCTCGGCGGCGAGAAGCTGCTCTCGGGCTTCGTCGACGCCGGCAGCGCGGACGGCAAGTTCTACGCTGCCCCGTACTACTCCGGTGCGCGTGCGGTCTTCTACAACAAGGACGCGTTCGCCGCGGCCGGCGTCGAGGTGCCGACCACGCTCGCCGAGTTCACCGAGGCCGCCAAGGCGCTCCAGTCGGACGCCCAGTCCGGCTTCTGGTTCCCCGGCCAGGACTGGTACAACGGCGCCGCGTGGATCTACACCAACGGTGGCGACCTCGCGGTCAAGGACGGCGACGCCTGGAAGGGCGCACTGTCCACGCCGGAGTCGATCAAGGGTCTCGAGGAGGTCCAGGACCTGTTCGCGAACGCGACGAACGCCCCGGCCGACAGCGACTCCAACGAGCCGTGGGTCCCGTTCAACGCCGGCCAGTCGGCCATGTTCTCGGCGCCCACGTGGGCGCGCTGGAGCATCGACCTGCCCGCCTGCAACAAGGCCGTCGACCCGGACGACACGTCCGACGAGGCCAAGGCGCTGCGTGGCGAGCAGCAGGCCTGCAACGAGGAGCACACCGGCGTCTTCCCGCTGCCGGGCATCGACGCGGGCTCCTACGCGAACGGCTTCGCCGGCGGCTCGAACATCGCCGTCGCCGCCAAGTCCAAGCACCCGGAGCTGGCCAAGAGCCTCCTGAAGATCATCTTCACGGAGGAGTTCCAGAACATGCTCGGCGAGAACGGGCTGATCCCCGGCAACACGGCGTACTCCGCCTCGATGGGTGACGACGTGTACGCCCAGGCCGCGGTGGCCGCTGCGCTCAACGCCAAGCTCACGCCGGCGGCCGAGAAGTGGGCCGACGTCGAGGGTGACCGCATCCTGGAGGACTTCTTCCAGAAGCTCGCCACCGGTGCGGACGTCAAGGAGGCTGCTGCCGAGACGGACCAGCTCCTCGAGGACGCGCTGAACTGATCACGGCACCGGCCGGTCGCGTCCCCCGACGCGGCCGGCCGGGACCGGACCAGGTGATCCCGGTGCGGCCGGGCCTGCCCCGCAGGCCGGCCTGGCTGCGCCACCAGACAGGAGCTCTCCCCATGGCAGCCACTGCCCCCGCGCTGGAGCAGGACGACGCAGCCGTCGTCTTCCCGCGCCGCCGCCGTCGCCAGCTCGGCGTGTACGGCCTGCTCGTCCCCGCCGCGATCCTCATGGGTGTCGCGCTCGGCTACCCGCTGGTCCGTCAGTTCGTCATCTCCTTCCAGGAGTACGGCCTGCGCCAGCAGTTCGGCCAGCCCGCCGAGTGGGTGGGCCTGCAGAACTACACCGAGCTGCTGACGGACCCCTACGTGTGGACGGTCATCGGCCGGTCGATCGCGTTCTGCCTGGTCAACGCCGCGGTGACGATGCTCGTCGGTGTCGCGTTCGCGGTGCTCATGTCCCGGATCGGCCGGGCCTCGCGCATCACGCTGCAGGTGGCGCTGCTGCTCGCCTGGGGCACGCCGGTGCTCGCGTCGATGACGGTCTGGCAGTGGCTGTTCGACTCGCAGTACGGCGTCGTCAACTACGTGCTGGCCAACCTGTTCGGGCTCGACGACATGGCCGGCCACTCGTGGATCATCCAGCCGCTGTCGTTCTACTTCGTCGCGACGGTCATCGTCGTGTGGATGTCCGTGCCGTTCGTGGCGTTCTCGGTCTACGCGGGCCTGCTCCAGGTGCCCGAGGAGACCATGGAGGCGGCCCAGCTCGACGGGGCGTCGTCCCGCCAGCGGTTCTGGAACATCACCCTCCCCATGATCCGGCCGGTGCTGTCGATCGTGCTGCTGCTGCAGGTCATCTGGGACTTCAAGGTCTTCACGCAGATCTACGTGCTCCAGCGCGCGGGCGCTCCGACCCGCGAGACCAACCTGCTGGGCACCCTCATCTACTCCTACGCCAGCGAGTTCTCGATGGCCGGCGCGCTGGCCACGATCATGCTGGTGATCACGCTCGCCCTCACCGGGTTCTACATCCGGCAGATGCTGAAGGAGGACGAGCTGTGAGCGCCCTGGCCACACCCGCCCCGCCCACCCTGGACCCCGTGCCGGGCCGTCCGGTGCGCTCCTCGGAGGCCGGACGCGCGCAGTCCCGCGGCGGCCGCCGCGCGCTCGGGGTGCTGGCGGTCGTCCTGTCGATCGCCTGGGTGTTCCCCATCTACTGGATGATCAACAGCGCGTTCCTGCCGCTGAACCGGCTCCAGACGCCGATCCCCACGTTCTTCCCGGTCGAGGGGACGCTGTCCAACTTCCGGCGCGTGCTCGACGACCCGAGCTTCTGGGCGTCGATGCGGGTGTCGCTCGCGGTGGTCGCGATCGTGCTGGTCGCGGCGCTGATCTTCGCGTTCCTGGCGGCCCTGGCGGTCAGCCGGTTCCGGTTCCGCGGCCGCAAGGGCTTCATCCTCACCATCCTCGTCGTGCAGATGATCCCCGCCGAGGGCCTGTTCATCTCGCAGTACCAGATGCTCGACGGCTGGAACCTGGTGAACAAGATCGCCGGCCTGGCCCTCGTCTACACCGCGGCCATCCTGCCGTTCACCATCTGGATGCTTCGCGGGTTCGTGGCCGGCGTGCCCATCGAGCTGGAGGAGGCGGGGATGGTCGACGGCCTGTCGCGCACCGCCGCCTTCTTCCGCATCACGTTCCCGCTGCTTGCCCCCGGGCTGGTCGCCGCCGGCGTGTACGGCTTCCTCCAGGCGTGGAACGAGTACACCCTGGCCCTGGTCGTGATGACCGACCCCGCCCAGCGCACCCTGCCGCTCTGGCTCCAGGGACTCGTCGAGTCCAACCGGGCCACCGACTGGGGCGTGGTCATGGCGGGGTCCACGCTGATCGCGATCCCCGTGATCGTGTTCTTCCTCTTCGTCCAGAACAAGATGACGTCCGGGCTCGTCGCGGGTGCGGTGAAGGGCTGACGTGAGCACGCAGGGGATCCCGACGCCGCCGAGGCGTGCGTCGGACGGGGGCACGCGGCCGTGGTCGGTCGGGCTGGACGTCGGGGGCACCAAGGTGCTCGGTGTCCTGCTCGACGCCGGCGGGGTGGTGCGCCACCAGCTGCGGTCGGCCACCGTCCCCGGGGCGGCCGGTGTGGTCGCCACGGCGGTCGCCGTGGTCGAGGAGCTCGCCGCGGGGGCCGGCATCCCGGTCGCCGAGCTCGCCGGTGTGGGCATCGGACTGCCCGGGGTGGTCGACGCCACCGACGGCACGGTCGAGCACGCGGTCAACCTCGGCATCGAGGAGCGCACCCCGCTCGCGGCGCTGGTCTCCGAGCGGCTCCGGGTGCGCGTCCGCGTGGAGAACGACCTGACGGTCGCGGTGGTCGGTGCGGCCCACACGGTGGACGGCGAGCACGCCTCCACCGACGACGCCGTGGTGCACGACCTGGCGTTCCTGGCGCTCGGCACCGGGCTTGCTGCCGGCCTGCTGCTCGAGGGGCGGCTGCGGCGAGGGTCCACCGGCGGCGCGGGGGAGATCGGGCACCTGACGCTCGTGCCCGACGGGCTGCCGTGCAAGTGCGGCCAGCTGGGCTGCCTCGAGCAGTACGCCTCCGGGTCGGCGCTCGACGCCGCCTGGCCCAGCCGGTACGGGCGTCCCGCACCCGAGGAGCTGTTCGCCGCGGCCGAGGCCGGTGACGCGCGCGCGGTCGAGATCCGCGACCAGTTCGCGTGGGCCGTCGCCGCCGCGGTGCGGATCCTGGTGCTGACCTGCGACGTCGAGCTGGTGGTGATCGGTGGCGGCGTGAGCGCGCTCGGTCAGCCGCTGCTGCGTGCGGTCACCGCCGAGCTGGAGAGGGAGGCGCAGGTGTCGCCGTTCCTCGCCACCATGGGTCTGGCGAAGCGCGTGAGTCTTGCCCCCGCCGACGTTCCCGTCGGCGCGGTCGGTGCGGCCCTGCTGGGCAGAGGGGAGTACGTCTGATGGAGGTCGTCATCGCGCCGGGCTCGGAGCTGGGCCGCCTGGCCGCCTCGGCCATCGAGCAGCTCGTCCGGTCGCAGCCCGACGCGGTGCTGGGGCTCGCGACGGGGTCGAGCCCGCTGGCCGTCTACGACGAGCTGGCCCGCCGGCACACCGAGCGCGGGCTGTCGTTCGCGCGCACCCGGGCGTTCATGCTCGACGAGTACGTCGGCCTCGCCGCGGACCACCCGGAGCGGTACCGGAACGTCATCGAGAAGGACCTGGTGTCCCGGGTGGACTTCGCACCCGGCGCCGTGCGGGGTCCCGACGGCCTGGCCGACGACCTCGTGGCGGCCTGTGCGGACTACGAGGACGCGATCGCGGCCGTGGGCGGCGTCGACCTGCAGATCCTGGGCATCGGCACCGACGGGCACGTCGCGTTCAACGAGCCCGGCTCCTCGCTCGCGTCGCGGACCCGCATCAAGACGCTCACCCGGCAGACGCGCGAGGACAACGCCCGGTTCTTCGGCGGCGACGTCGACCAGGTCCCGCAGCACGTCCTGACCCAGGGGCTGGCGACGATCATGTCCGCACGGCACCTGGTCCTCGTGGCCACCGGCAAGGGCAAGGCCGAGGCCGTGCACCAGCTGGTCGAGGGGCCGGTCAGCGCGATGTGGCCGGCGACGGTGCTCCAGCACCACCCGCACGTGACGGTGCTCGTCGACGACGCCGCCGCGAGCCGCCTCCAGCTGGCCGGCTACTACCGCGAGACGTTCGCCTCCAAGCCGGACTGGCAGGGCCTCTGAGCCCGGTCGCACCCGCGGACGCACCCGGACCGTGTCCGAGCCCCGACGTACACTTCACGCCATGACCGAGCCCCTGCCGCAGCGCACCGGACCCGACGACCCGTTCTCCTCGGACCCGGGCACGTCGACCAGCGTGCTGGAGCGCGAGGAGACCACGGAGCAGGTCGAGCCCGGGGATCACGAGCGGTTCGCGCACTACGTGCGCAAGGAGAAGATCCTCGACTCCGCCCTCAGCGGCAAGCCCGTGATCGCCCTCTGCGGCAAGGTGTGGGTGCCCGGCCGGGACCCGAACAAGTTCCCCGTCTGCCCCGTCTGCAAGGAGATCTACGAAGGTCTCCGGGAGCCGCAGGACGGCGACAAGAACGAGGGCGGCAAGGACTCCGGCGGCGGCCGGAAGTGGGGCTTCGGCCGCAACCCCGGCAGCGGCGGCGCGTGACGGCCGCCCCGCGCCCGTCCTCCCTCCCCTCGACCCACGCGTCCTCGTCGGCGGCGTCCCAGCTGCCGCCGGCGTTCCCCGCGCGTGCGCCGTGGGGGACCGCGGACAAGCTGCGTGCCTGGCAGGCGGAGGCCATCGAGCACTACCGGACGGCCAACCCTCGTGACTTCCTCGCGGTGGCCACGCCCGGCGCCGGCAAGACGACCTTCGCCCTGCGGATCGCCACCGAGCTGCTGGAGGCCAAGCTGGTCCGGCGCGTGACTGTCGTCGCGCCGACGGAGCACCTCAAGCGGCAGTGGGCCGACGCGGCCGCCCGGGTGGGCATCACGCTCGACCCCAACTTCAGCAACGCGCAGGGCCGGCACGGCCACGGGTTCGACGGCGTCGCGGTCACCTACGCCCAGGTGGCCAGCAAGCCCGCGCTGCACGCCGCCCGGACCGCGGCCGCGCCCACCCTGGTCATCCTCGACGAGGTGCACCACGGCGGCGACGCGCTGTCCTGGGGCGACGCGGTGCGTGAGGCCTTCGAGGGCGCCACCCGCCGGCTCGCCCTGACGGGCACCCCGTTCCGCTCCGACACGGCCGCGATCCCGTTCGTGCGCTACGACCGGGGTGGCGACGGCATCCGGCGCAGCGTGGCCGACTACACCTACGGGTACGGCGACGCGCTGCGCGACCACGTGGTGCGGCCGGTGATCTTCCTGTCCTACAGCGGCTCGATGCGGTGGCGCACCAAGGCGGGCGACGAGATCAGCGCCCGGCTGGGGGAGCCGCTCACCAAGGACATCACCGCGCAGGCGTGGCGCACGGCCCTGGACCCGAACGGCGAGTGGATCTCGAGCGTCCTCGCGGCAGCGGACCGTCGCTTGACCGAGGTGCGCCGGGCCATCCCCGACGCCGGCGCCATGGTGATCGCCACGGACCAGACCGACGCCCGCGCCTACGCCGGGCACCTGGCGCGGATCACGGGGAAGTCCCCGACCATCGTGCTCTCGGACGACGACGGCGCCAGCGACCGGATCGACGCCTTCTCCGCGGGCGACTCCCGCTGGCTCGTGGCCGTCCGCATGGTCTCCGAGGGCGTCGACGTGCCCCGGCTGGCCGTCGGCGTCTATGCGACCAGCACCGCGACACCGCTGTTCTTCGCGCAGGCGGTCGGCCGGTTCGTGCGAGCGCGCCGCCGCGGGGAGACGGCCTCGGTGTTCCTGCCGAGCGTCCCGCAGCTGCTGGCGCTGGCCAACACCCTGGAGCTCGAGCGGGACCACGCGCTGGACCGCCCGAAGACGCTCGAGGAGCAGGGGATCGACGTCGGGCTCGACGACGGGCTGCTGGACGAGGCGAACCGGGAGCGCAACGGCGCGGACGAGATCGGTCCGGACGGCAAGCAGGGGGCGTTCGAGGCCCTGGAGGCGCAGGCGTCGTTCGACCGGGTCCTCTTCGACGGCGGCGAGTTCGGCACGGGCGCGGAGATGGGCTCGGACGAGGAGCTGGACTTCCTGGGCCTGCCCGGGCTGCTCGACGTAGACCAGGTCTCGGCGCTCCTGCGCCAGCGGCAGGCGGACCAGATCAGCGGGCGCAAGCGGTCGGCGGCGGCCGACGAGGTCGCGCAGATGGACCACCGCAAGCAGGCGGAGCTGCGCAAGGAGCTGTCCCAGCTGGTGGGGGCGTGGGCGCGCAAGAGCGGGCAGCCGCACGGGTCGGTGCACAACGAGCTGCGGCGTCGGTGCGGTGGGCCGGAGGTCGCCCTGGCGGATCCGGACCAGCTGACGGCGCGGGTCGCGATGGTCCGCGGGTGGTTCGTCGGCAAGCGTTGAGCGGACGCGCGGATGAGCATCGCGCGATTACATCCATCAACGGGTGACTTACAAGGGCCGTCTCACCATGTGGACGGGGCAAATCGGCAGTAAAGACGCAGGTCAGAGCCTTGGACGCGCGACCACATAGCATTTCGGTTCGCCCGCGCAACTTTTCTCTCGACGTGCCGAGTGCGGCCGGGGCTGCCACCGTTGTCCTGTGACCACGGCGCCGGGTACCCCCGGACTGCCTGATCGGTGACCACAGATCGAAAGGGTCAACCATGCCTACCTGGCTCATCCTCATCCTTGTCGGCGTCGTCCTCGTCATCCTTGGCGTTGCGACCAACATCGGCCAGTTCCTCATCTGGATCGGCGTCATCGTGCTCGTCGTCAGCCTGATCCTGGGTCTGGTCGGCCGGGGCCGCGCTCGCGTCTAGCTGAGCCGGACACACTCGCAGTACCGGCGCTGCGGTTCGGGCACCTCAGTCCCCGAGCCGCAGCGCCACGGTCGGCACCGCTGCCTCGTCGGCAGACAGCCGCCGCGCCCCGCGCGGCAGCTCGTCCCGCGAGGCGCGGTGCCGTTCTGTTGCCCGGCGCACGCCGTCCGGACCCGTCCAGCCGGTGTCCACCGTGCCGTCGGTGACGAGCGGCACGTGCAGGGCTCGCAGCGACGCGTCAGGGGACGACCAGCCGCGGACGTCGTCGTCGGGACCCGTGACGAGCACCTCCTCGACGGCCCGGCCGTCCGCGCCCAGCCGTCGCGCCGCGGCCTTGCGCCCGCCCACGCTGATCTTGCCGCGCGCGGCCTTGGCCACGGGGGCCAGCGTCCCGTCGGCCCCCTCGCGGGCGACCAGCTTGTAGACCATCCCGCACGTCGGTGCCCCCGATCCGGTGACCACCGACGTGCCGACCCCGTAGGAGTCCACCGGGGCGACCGCGAGCGAGGCGATCGCGAACTCGTCCAGGTCCGAGGTCACCGTGATCTTCGTGCCCTGCGCGCCGGCCTCGTCGAGCTGCGCCCGTACCTCGTGCGCGAGGACTCCGAGGTCCCCGGAGTCGAGCCGCACCGCGCCCAGGCCGGTCCCGGCCGCGTCCAGGGCCAGCTCCACGCCGCGCCGGACGTCGTAGGTGTCGACGAGCAGCGTGGTGCCGGTGCCGAGCGATGCGACCTGCGCCGCGAACGCCGCCGCCTCGTCGTCGTGCAGGAGCGTGAAGGCGTGGGCCGCGGTGCCGATGGTCGCCAAGCCGTACCGGCGTCCCGCCTCGAGGTTGGACGTGCCCACGAACCCCGCGACGACCGCCGCACGGGCCGCCGCGACCGCCGCCTCCTCGTGCGCCCGCCGCGACCCCATCTCGAGGCACGGCCGGTCCACCGCCGCGCTGGTCATCCGGGACGCCGCCGACGCGACCGCCGAGTCGTAGTTGAGGATCGAGAGCACGAGCGTCTCCAGCAGGACGGCCTCCGCGAACGTGCCCTCGACCACCATCACCGGCGACTGCGGGAAGAACACCTCGCCCTCCGCGTACCCCACGACCTCGCCGGTGAACCGGTAGTCGGCGAGGTACGTGAGCGTCGCGTCGTCGACGACCCCCTCGTCGGCGAGCCAGTCGAGCTCGGACGCCCCGAACCGGAACCGCTCGAGCGACTCCAGCACCCGTCCCGTCCCGGCGAGCACCCCGTACCGCCGGCCGGCCGGGAGCCGGCGGGTGAACACCTCGAAGACGCAGCGCCGGTGCGCGGTCCCGTCGGCGAGGGACGCCTGGAGCATCGTCAGCTCGTACCGGTCGGTGAGCAGCGCGAGGCTCGGCGGGTGCGGGTCGGTCATGGGCCCAACGTAGGGCGCGTGTGCCCGTGTGGCGCGCCCCACCCTCCGCTGGACTCCAGCCCAGCACTCCATCCCGTGGTCGTGCTGGGCTTGCGTTCCGCTGCGGGCGGGTGCGCTGGCGCGCCCCCACCCTCCGCTGCACTCCAGCCCAGCACTCCACCTACAGTGGACGGCGTGCCAACGCAGACCCTCCCCGACGCCAGGGTCGAGGAGGAGGAGAAGACGGACGTCGCCGATCCGTGGGTGACGATCGTCTGGAACGACCCGGTCAACCTCATGAGCTACGTGACGTACGTGTTCGAGTCCTACTTCGGGCATCCCAGGGCGAAGGCCGAGAAGCTCATGAAGCAGGTGCACGAGCAGGGCCGCGCGGTCGTGTCCAGCGGATCGCTCGAGGCGATGGAGGTCGATGTGCAGGCGATGCACGGGTTCGGGCTCTGGGCGACGCTCCAGCGCAGCGGGCAGTGATGCGCGGCTTCAAGCGCCGCCGCGGCATGTACGCCGCTCGCCTGGACGTCGACGAGCGCGAGGTCGTCGCCGCTCTCGTGGCGGACGTCGCCGAGCTGCTGGGCGGCGGGCGCCTGGAGTCGCGGGACGCGGTACCGGTCGGCGACGGGAACCCCCGGATGCGGATCGATGCGCTGCCGCCACCGTCGGACCCCGCAGTGCGCCGACTCCTCCCGGACGCGTCCCGGGATGACCCGGAGATCGCGGCGGAGTTCCGGCGACTGACCGAGGACGACCTTCGGGCCGGCAAGATCGCCCGTCTGGCCCGGCTGTGGGAGGCGCTCACGACGCCCGCCGAGGGCTGGCGCGCGGACTCGTTCGTCGTCGCCCCGGACGAGGCGCGCGACGTCGCGGCAGCGATCACCGACCTGCGCCTGGTGCTCGCGGAGCGCCTCGGCGTCCGGACGGACGAGCAGGCCGAGCGCCTGTACGACACCCTCCTGGACTCGCCGCAGGCCGAGGTCGCCGACGAGGCGGCGGAGACGCTCGATCCCGCCGCCCGCCGGTACCTGGTCGCCGTGTACGGGGCGCTGAGCTGGCTCCAGGAGTCACTCGTCGAGGTGCTGCTGCACGACCTGCGCGCCGCCGGTCGCCCGGGCGAACCGTGAGCGGCCAGCGGTTAGGCTCGTGCGTGTGAACGACGCCCCCCTCGGCATCTTCGACTCCGGCGTCGGCGGGCTCACCGTTGCCCGGTCGATCCTCGACCAGCTGCCGCACGAGTCCACCCTCTACATCGGCGACACCCTCAACACCCCCTACGGGTCCAAGCCGCTCGCCGCCGTGCGCGCGCACGCGCTCGAGGTCATGGACGACCTGGTGGACGCCGGCGTGAAGCTGCTGGTCATCGCGTGCAACACCGCGTCGTCGGCCATGCTGCGCGACGCCCGCGAGCGGTACACGCTGCGCCGCGGGATCCCCGTCGTCGAGGTGATCCTGCCCGCCGCACGCCGTGCCGTGGCCGCCACCCGGTCGGGGCGCATCGGGGTCATCGCCACCAAGTCCACGGTCGAGTCCCGCTCCTACGACGACGCGTTCGCCGTCGCCCCCGGCATCGAGCTGACCACCCGGGCGTGCCCGGAGTTCGTGCGACTGGTCGAGGCCGGCATCACGTCCGGACCCGAGGTCCTCGCGTACGCGCACGAGTACCTGGACCCCGTGCGGGAGGCCGGTGTCGACACCCTCGTGCTCGGCTGCACGCACTACCCGCTGCTCACCGGGGCGATCTCCTACGTCATGGGCGAGGAGGTCACGCTGGTGTCGAGCGCCGAGGAGACCGCCAAGGACGTCTACCGCACCCTCGTCGCGCACGACCTGGAGCGGGACCCGGCAGCCGGACCGCCCACGCACCGGTTCCTGGCCACCGGCGACCCGGCGCAGTTCCGCACCCTCGCCCGTCGTTTCCTCGGCCCCGAGGTCGAGACCGTCGAGCCCAGCGCGGCGCTGCGATGAGGCTCACGGTCCTCGGCTGCGCGGGCTCGTTCCCCGGCCCCGACTCGGCGGCCTCGGGGTACCTCGTGCAGGCCGACGACGCCGACGGGCGCACCTGGACCGTCCTGCTGGACCTCGGCAACGGCGCCCTGAGCGCCCTGCAGCGGTACGGCGACCCCACAGGGCTCGACGCGGTGGGCCTGTCGCACCTGCACTCCGACCACGTGGCCGACATGGTGGTGCTCAACGTGCTGCGCCGGTACCGGCCCGAGGGGCCCTGCCCGCCGGTGACGGTGCACGGACCGGCCGGTACCGCGGAGCGCCTGGCGCAGATGGCCGGCAAGGACCCCGCCACCAGCACCGACGGGCAGTTCGACGTGGTCGAGTGGCGTGCCGGGTCCGCCGTCGTGGTCGGGCCGATGGTGCTGGAGCCCGTGCCCGTCGAGCACCCGATCCCCGCGTTCGGCATCCGCGTCTCCGGACCGAGCGAGGACGACCCCGCCCGGACCGTCTCGCTCGCGTACACCGGGGACACGGACGCGTGCGCAGGCCTCGACGCGCTCGCCACGGGCGTCGACCTGCTGCTCTCCGAGGCGGCGTTCGTCGAGGGTCGCGACGACGTCTCGCGCGGCATCCACCTCACGGGCCGACGCGCCGGCGAGGCCGCGGCGCGCGGGGGAGCGGGCCGGTTGGTGCTCACGCACATCCCGGCCTGGAACGACCCCGCGGTGAGCGTGGCGGAGGCGGCCGCGGTGTACGACGGCCCCATCGAGCTGGCCCGCCCCGGCGGCGTGCACGTCCTGTAGAACCCCTGACGTCCGCACTCGAGCGCGTCCTGACCCTCCGGAGTGCGGACGTCCGGGGGTGTCGGGGCGCCAAGTTAGGCTCGGCGTCATGACTTCTGCTCCCCTCACCTCCCCGATCACGCGCGTCCGCGCCGACGGGCGCGCCCCCGACCAGCTCCGTCCCGTGACCCTGACGCGCGGGTTCCTGGAGGCGGGCGAGGGCAGCGTGCTCGTCGAGTTCGGCGGCACCAAGGTGCTCTGCGTGGCGTCGTTCACGCCGGGCGTGCCGCGCTGGAAGAAGGGCTCCGGCGAGGGCTGGGTCACCGCCGAGTACTCGATGCTGCCGCGCGCCACGTCCAGCCGCTCGGACC
This sequence comes from Cellulomonas humilata, assembly GCF_013359775.1. Taxonomy (GTDB): domain Bacteria; phylum Actinomycetota; class Actinomycetes; order Actinomycetales; family Cellulomonadaceae; genus Cellulomonas; species Cellulomonas humilata. Next base: position 92,051 of record NZ_JABMCI010000068.1, read on the forward strand.
GCGAGTCGGTCAAGGGACGCGTCGGCGGGCGCACGCACGAGATCTCCCGCCTGATCGGCCGGTCGCTGCGCGCGATCATCGACGTCTCCGCGCTGGGCGAGAACACGATCGTGCTCGACTGCGACGTGCTCCAGGCGGACGGCGGCACCCGGACGGCCTCGATCACGGGCGCCTACGTCGCGCTCGCGGACGCGGTCGCGTGGGCCGTGGAGAACAAGCACATCCCCAAGAACAAGGTGGTGCTGCGCGACTCGGTCGCCGCGGTGAGCGTCGGCATCGTCGACGGGCTGCCCGTGCTGGACCTGCCGTACGTCGAGGACGTGCGCGCCGAGACCGACATGAACGTCGTGGTCACCGGGTCCGGCACGTTCGTCGAGGTGCAGGGCACCGCCGAGCACGCGCCGTTCGACCGCGCCGAGCTCGACGCGCTGCTGGACCTGGCCGTCGCCGGCACCGCCCAGCTCACGGCCCTCCAGGTCGCCGCCCTGGCGTCGGCCCCGGGCGACGGTTCGGCCACCCGGCTGGTCCGGTGAGTGCTCGCCTGGTCCTCGCGACGCACAACGCCCACAAGGTCGGCGAGCTGCGCGCGATCCTCGCGCCCGTCCTGCCCGGGCTGGACCCGTCGTCCGTGGTCGGTGCGCGGGACGTGGGCGCCCCGGAGCCGGTCGAGGACGGCGTGACCTTCGCCGAGAACGCGTTGATCAAGGCCCGCTCGCTCGCTGCGTTCACCGGGCTGCCCGCGGTCGCGGACGACTCGGGGCTGGCCGTCGACGTGCTCGGCGGTGCACCCGGCATCTTCTCCGCACGCTGGGCCGGTCGCCACGGCGACGACGCCGCCAACCTCGCGCTCCTGCTGGCGCAGCTGGCCGACGTCCCCGGACCGCACCGCGGGGCACGCTTCGTGTGCGCGGCGGCGCTGGTCACCCCGGACGGGTTCGAGCACGTCGAGACGGGCACGCTCGAGGGGGTGCTGGCGACGGCGCCCCGCGGCACCGGTGGCTTCGGGTACGACCCGATCCTCGTACCGACCGGCGACACCCGGTCGTGCGCGGAGCTCACCGCTGCGGAGAAGAACGCGATCAGCCACCGCGGCACCGCGTTCCGCGCGCTCGTCCCGACGCTCGTGCGGGTGCTCGGGGGATGACCCGCGGTGTCTGACGGCCACGTCCAGCTGGTGGCGGACGGGGTGACCTACGGGTACCCGGGCCACCCCGTGCTCGAACGCGTCGACCTCACGGTCGGCGCGGGGGACCGGGTGGGCGTCGTCGGCGAGAACGGGGCCGGCAAGACGACGCTGCTGCGGGTGCTCGCCGGTGAGCTCGCACCGCAGACCGGCACCGTCCGTCGCAACGGCACGCTCGCCTCGGTGGAGCAGGAGCTCGACGCGCCCGGCGGCGCGACCGTCGGCACGTTCGTGGCGGAGGCCCTCGGTGGCGTCCGCGCGGCGGCGGCCGAGCTCGAGGCGACGATCGCGGGGTTCGACCACGAGTCCGGTGACCTTGCGCGGCTGACCGCCTCCGTCGCCCGCTACGAGCACCTCGCCGCCTGGGACGCCGACCGCCGCGTCGACGAAGCGCTCACGCGCTTCGGCGCGCCGCGAGACCCCGACCGGCGGCTGGACCAGCTGAGCGTCGGCGAGCGGTACCGCGTGCGGCTGGCGTGCCGGATCGGGGAGCGGGCGGACCTGCTGCTCCTCGACGAGCCGACCAACCACCTGGACGCGGCGGGCATCGACTACCTGACCGCCCGCCTGCGGGAGTGGCCCGGCGCGGTCGTCATCGTCACGCACGACCGCCGCCTGCTCGACGACGTGATGACCGCGATCCTCGACCTCGACCCCGCGATGGACGGCCGACCCGCGCTGTACGGCGCCACGCGGTACTCCGACTACCGGTTCCTCAAGAGCCAGATGATCCGGCGCTGGCGGGCTCGGTACCGGGCCGAGCGCAAGCGCGCGGTGCAGCTGGCCGAGCGGCTCGACTCGACGTACGAGAACCTCTCCGACGAGTGGCGCCCGCCCAAGGGTTCGCAGACGCACCGGCGTGCCACCCGGGCGCGGGGGCACGTGAAGGCCGCGGACCGGCTGATCCAGAAGCTCGAGGCCGACGCGGTCGAGGTGCCGACGCCGCCGCTGGTGCTCACGTTCCCCGACCTGCCCTCGCTGCCGCCGCAGCCCCCGCCCGGACCGCTCCTGGACCTGCGCGCACCGCGCGTGGGGGGCCGACTCGACCTGGCCGGGGTGCGCATCGAGGTCCCGGCGTGCGGTCGCCTGCTGGTCACCGGGCCCAACGGGTCCGGCAAGTCGACGCTGCTCGCCGCGCTCGCCGGATCGGTCGGGCTCGACCGCGGGGTACGCGCCATCGCGCCAGGCGTCCGGCTCGGCGTGCTCGCGCAGGAGGGGCCGACCGAGCACGCCGCGGCCGTCGTCGCGCACCCGCGGGCCGCCGGTGTGGCCGAGCAGCTCTCGGGGTTCGACGCCTACGCCCGGCACGCGCTGGTGCTGCTGGAGGCGCGGCTGCTCGATCCCGGTCAGCTGGTGCCCATCGCGGCGCTCGGCCTGCTGACGGAGGAGGACCTCGACCGGCCCCTGCGCGAGCTCTCGGTCGGCCAGCGCCGCCGGTTCGACCTCGCGTGCGCGCTTCTTGCGGCCCCGCACGTGCTCATCCTCGACGAGCCGACCAACCACCTGTCCGTCGGGCTGGTCGACGAGCTCACCGCCGCGCTGCGGGCGACGTCGGCCGCGGTGGTCGTCGCCACGCACGACCGCCGGATGCGCGCGGACCTGGCCGACTGGCCTGCGCTCACGCTCTGACGACGACAGCCTGTAGGTCTCACGGCAGGCGGCCGACGTACCCCATCGCCTGGCGCAGCAGCAGCCCCTGGCCGCCGTTCATCTCGAACTGGATCTGCTGGGCGCACGCCTCCTCGGGCGTCATCCACGCGAGATCGATGGCGTCCTGCTGCGGGCGGCAGTCGCCCAGCACCGGCACCACGTAGGCGAGCGACACCGCGTGCTGGCGGGGGTCGTGGTACGGCGTGACGCCGGGCGTCGGGAAGTACTCCGCCACGGTGAACGGCTGCGGCGACGCGGGGATCTGCGGGAGCGCCACCGGCCCGAGGTCCTTCTCGATGTGCCGCAGCAGGGCGTCACGCACCCGCTCGTGGTACATCACGCGGCCGCTGACCAGGGCCCGGGACATGACGCCCTCCTGCGTGACCCTCAGCAGCAGGCCCACCTGCACGACGTCGCCCGAGTCGTCCACGCGCACCGGGATCGCGTCGACGTAGAGGATCGGCAGCTGCGTGCGGGCCTGACTGATCTCGTCGGGGCTCAGCCAGCCGGCGGGACGTTCGGGGCCGCGGGGGTACTCGGCGGAAGCGGTCACTGACCATGTCTACCTCGCCACGGGCGGCCACGACGGGCACGCCGCGCTGATCACCCCCTCCCGAGGTGTGCGTCACGACACCCTCGGGAATAGTCGTGGGGGGTTGCGTGCTCTATCTGGCGGTAACCGAGGACTGGAGGAACGTCATGGCGACGACTGAGCTGACCGGCAGCACGATCGGGCAGACCATCAAGGACAACGAGATCGTCCTGGTCGACTTCTGGGCGGAGTGGTGCGGTCCGTGCAAGCGGTTCGGCCCCGTCTTCGAGGACTCCTCGGAGAACCACCCCGACGTCGTGCACGCGAAGGTCGACACCGAGGCCGAGCAGGAGCTGGCCGCCGAGCTGCAGATCTTCTCCATCCCGACCCTGATGGCGTTCCGCGACGGGATCCTGGTGTTCAACCAGGCGGGCGCGCTGCCCGCTCCCGCGCTGGAGCAGGTGGTCGAGGCCGTCAAGGCGCTGGACATGGACGAGGTCCGCGAGAAGATCGCGGCCGCCGCGACGCAGGCCTGACCTGATCGTCAGAAGGACCGGTCCCCTCGGGGGCCGGTCCTTCTGCGTGTGCGGGAGACGGGAGTCGAACCCGCACGCCCTCTCGGGCACCAGGACCTAAACCTGGCGTGGCTGCCGTTTCACCACTCCCGCGCAGCGGAAGTTTCCCACAGGGTTACGCGACCTTGAGGTCCCGGCGCAGCTTGGCGACGTGACCGGTGGCCTTCACGTTGTACTGCGCGAGCTCGACGCGGCCCTCCGCGTCGACGACGACCGTCGAGCGGATGACGCCCGTGACGGTCTTGCCGTAGTTGAGCTTCTCGCCCCAGGCGCCCCACGCCTCGAGCACGGCGTGCTCCGGGTCGGAGCCGAGCGGGAAGGTCAGGTGCTCCTGCTCGACGAACGCGGCGAGCGTGTCGACGGCGTCCGGGGAGACCCCGACGACCGCGAAGCCGGCACCCTGGAGCGAGGCGAGCGAGTCGCGGAAGTCGCAGGCCTGCGTCGTGCACCCGGGGGTCATCGCGGCCGGGTAGAAGTACACGATCACCCGGCGACCGCGCAGGTCGGACAGGGTGACGGTGCCGCCGTCGGCGGTCGGGAGCGTGAAGTCGGGGGCGAGGTCGCCGACGGCGAGACGGGGCACGGGATCTCCTGGGACGGGATGTCGGGGATGCGGTCAGCCTATGTCGCACGGGTACGGTCGGACGCGTGAGCGACCTCCCCATCCGCATGCTGAACGACCGCCTGCTCGTCTCGCTGGACGGCGAGGCGGGGGAGCGGCGCTCGTCCGCGGGCATCGTCATCCCCGCGACGGCCGTCGTCGGCAAGCGCCTGTCGTGGGGTGCGGTCGTCGCCGCCGGCCAGCACGTGCGGCAGGTCGAGGTGGGCGACCGCGTGCTGTTCGACCCCGAGGACCGCGCCGAGGTGGAGCTCGGCGGGGCGACCTACGTGCTGCTGCGGGAGAAGGACGTGCACGCCGTGGCCGAGCCGCGCGGCGTCGGCGAGGGAACCGGGCTGTACCTCTGAGCGTTACTCGTCTTGCGCCGCCTGCATCCTGGTGGTGCCATGAACTGCGGGACACGGTCCCCGAGGAGGTCGACCCCCATGACCACGCACGAGACCACACCCGTATCGATCGACGACACCGCGGACGTCCAGCCCGTGCGGGACCTGCTCGCCGAGCACGTCCCGCTGGCCCTGATCGTCGACCTGGCGACCCCCGAGGCCACGTCCGCCGAGATCCTCGAGTCCGAGGGGCTGCCCGAGGATTCCTGGTGGGAGAAGGACGCGACGACGTCCGACGGCACCGGCGCGTGACGGTCGTCACGGAGCCCGATCTCGATTGGCAGATCGGGTGGTCGGCCTGCTAGCGTTCTCAACCGCGCGCCATTAGCTCAATTGGCAGAGCAGCTGACTCTTAATCAGCGGGTTCGGGGTTCGAGTCCCTGATGGCGCACCGGAGACAGGCCCCTGATCAGCGGAAACGCTGACCCGGGGCCTTTCTGCTGGGCTACTCGCCGACGGCCCCGTCGATCGCCTCCCGGATCAGGTCCGCGTGCCCGTTGTGGCGGGCGTACTCCTGGAGCAGCTTGGCCACGTACCACCGGACGGTACGGGTCCCCGCGGGGTCGCCGAGGTCCGCGTGGGCGGCCAGCAGCACGTCCGCCTCGGCCCGGACCTCGTGCCACCGGGCCACCGAGTCGCCCGCCATCGTGGCGTCGACGCCGATGATGTCGCCGTCCGGATCCTCGTCCGTGCAGTACAGGAGCCCGGTGTCGACACCGCTGAGCGCCCGGACCAGGTAGTGGTCCTCCATCTCCGTCAGGTGCCGCACGAGGCCGAGCAGCGTGAGGACGGACGGCGGCGTCGACGCGATCACGAGCTGCTCGTCGGAGAGATCCTGGCACTTGGCGGCGAGGGCGTCCCGGTGGAAGGCGAGCCAGCCGAGCAGCACGCCGCGCTCGTCGGTGGCCTCGGGCTCCGGTGCACGGTGCATGCGTGCATCGTCCCGCGGCTGCGAGACGCTCGCCAGAGCGCCACGATAGGCCGAGGTCCCGGCCGTCCGCGCCGGGACCTCGGGCGAGGGACGGAGCCGGGGATGGCGGAGCAGGCGCAGGAGTTCGACGTCGTGGTGATCGGCGGCGGCGCGGTGGGCGAGAACGTGGCGGACCGCGCGGGACGGACCGGGCTGCGCGTCGCGCTGGTCGAGCACGCCCTGGTGGGCGGTGAGTGCTCCTACTGGGCGTGCATGCCCTCCAAGGCGCTCCTGCGACCCGGTGCTGCCCTCGCGGCCGCCCGCGGCGTCCCGGGCGCTGCGGCCGCGGTCACGGGCGACGTGGACGTCGCGGCGGCGTTCGCCCGGCGCGACGAGATCACCCACCACTGGGACGACGGCTCCCAGGTCGACTGGGTGCAGAGCACCGGGATCAGTCTCCTGCGGGGACACGCGCGGTTCACGGGACCTCGCGAGCTCACCGTCGAGGGCGACGACGGTCCGGTGCGCGTGACCGCGCGGCGCGCCGTCGTCGTCGCGACCGGGTCCGCGGCGGTGCTGCCGCCGGTCGAGGGTCTCGCGGAGCTGCCGCCCTGGACCAGCCGGGAGGCGACCTCCGCGCAGCAGGTGCCGGCGCGCCTGGCCGTGCTCGGCGGCGGCGTGGTGGGCGTCGAGATGGCGACCGCGTTCGCCGACTTCGGCAGCGCGGTGACGCTGATCGTGCGCGGGGACAGGCTCCTGACGGGTGCCGAGCCGTTCGCCGGCGAGGCGGTGGCGGCCTCGCTCGCCCGGCTCGGCGTGAGCGTGCTGTTCGGCGCGGAGACCCGGTCGGCTCGGCGCGAGGCCGACGGCGTGCACCTGGACCTCGGCACGGGTGCGGACCTGGTGGTCGACGAGGTGCTCGTCGCCACCGGCCGGCGCCCACGGACCACGGAGCTGGGCCTCGAGACGCTGGGGCTCGAGCCGGGGAAGGCGGTCGCGGTCGACGACGCCCTCCAGGCCACGGGTGTCGACGGCGGCTGGCTCTTCGCCGCGGGCGACGTGTCGGGTCGGACGGCGACGACCCACCAGGGCAAGTACGACGCCCGCGTGGTCGGCGACGTGATCGCCGCGCGCTTCGACCCCCGGTCCTCCGCGGCGGACTCACCCGACGGCGCCACGCCCGGCGACCGTGCGCTGGCGGCCGCCGACGAACGGACGGCGGGTCCGTGGAGCCGCTACCGGGCGACCGCCGACCTGGGGTCGGTGCCGCAGGTCGTGTTCTCCCGGCCCGAGGTCGCGTGGGTCGGACTCACCGAGGCCGCGGCACGCTCGAAGGGTCTCGACGTGCGCGTGCTCGGATACGACCTCGAGAACGTGGCGGGGGCGAGCGTCTTCGCCGCGGACTACGCGGGCCACGCGCAGCTGGTGGTCGACGACGCCCGTGGGGTGGTCGTCGGCGCCACGTTCGTCGGACCGGAGGTGGCCGAGCTGCTCCACGCCGCGACGATCGCCGTGGTGGGGGAGGTGCCGCTGGAGCGCCTGTGGCACGCGGTGCCGTCGTACCCGACCGTCAGCGAGGTGTGGCTCCGGCTGCTGGAGACCGCCGGGCTCTGAGCACGCACGAGGGGGCGGACCCGGCCGGGTCCGCCCCCTCGTTCCTGCATCCGATCAGCTGTCCGCGGCGAGGGACCCGTCGCTCGAGAGCACGAGGCCGATCGCGGCCTCACCCTGACGCACGGCCTGGCCGATCAGGCCGAAGTCGTACGACTTGAAGTCCGCGAACTCGATCCCGTACGTCTCCTCGAGGCCCAGCTGGCAGAACGGGCGCTCGGGGCACTCGGCCGGACCGGCCAGCACGAGCCCGCCGCAGTTCTCGGCGAGGTCGGACAGGGTGGTCAGGTCGTGCTCGGTGGCGAACTCGCTGGTCACGGCGAACGCGTTCTGGTCCTGCGCCGTGGACGGGGCACCGACGACCAGGCCGGCGGCGTCCGCGAGCGGGGTCAGCGCCGTCACGGTCTCGTCGACGTCGGCGGAGGCCACGGACTCGGCGTCGGCACCGTTCTGCTGCGCGTTGAGGAAGTCCGCGAGTGTCGCCGCGTACTCCGGGACGGCCGTGAGCGTGCCGTCGGTCAGCGCAGGCAGGTACGTCTCCCGGTTGCCGATGGTGCGCACCTCGACCGTGTAGCCCGCGGTGCGCAGGACCGCCGCGTAGATCTCCGCCAGCGTCGCGCTCTCGGAGAAGTTCGCCGCACCGATCACCAGCGACGCACCGGCACCCGACGGCTCCGCGGCGGCAAGGCCCTCGGTGTCCACGAACTCCTCGGCCACCTCGCTCGAGGTGCGGCGGTCGATGTCGACGGCCTTGTTGAGCTCGATGAGCTTGTCCGTGTCGAGCGCGGCGGACACGGTGTCCAGCAGCTCGATCACCGACGCGTTCGCGGCGGCAGCGGCCTTGTTCACGGCCGGGATGATGTTGTCGGCGTTCTGGAGGCCCTTGTCGTCCTCCAGGACGACGAGCTTCTCGCCGGCGACCGGGTCGCACGTGGCGAGCCCGGACGAGCCGGAGGACGTCGGGTCGGCCTCGCCTCCGCCCGAGCCCGGGCTGCCACAGGCGCCGAGCGCCAGGGCGGCGACGGCGATCAGGGTCAGGGTGGTGGAGCGTCTCGCTCGCATCGTGCTCTCCTCGTGGAGTCAGCAGGGGGGCGGGAAGGGTCCCGGTGACGGACAGAAGGTGCCGTCGACGAGGTCAGGACGTTGTGCCCGACCTATTCGATCCGCTGGTCGCGGGCTCGGCAAGCCCTGGGGATGTGACGCGCGCCCGGCGAGTGCGCCGGGACGGCGTGTCGGACGTGTCCCGGGCCAGCGCTCGCAGGCCCGGGGGAGTGAGCAGGTACTGCGCGATCGCCAGCAGGCCCTCGGCGAGCAGGCACAGCCCGGCGACGAGGATGCCGCCCGCGAGCACCTGCCCGTAGTCCTGGGTGCCGAAGCCGGTGACCACGATGGTGCCGAGGCTGCGTCCGCCGACCAGCGCCGCGAGCGGGACGGTCGCCAGCACCTGGACGGCCGCGGTGCGCACGCCGGCAGCGATGAGCGGGACGGCGAGGGGGAGCTCGACCGCCCACAGGCTGCGCCCGCCGGACATACCCACCCCCCGCGCGGCGTCCCGGACGTCGGCGTCGACCTCCCCGAGCCCGGTCACCGTGTTGGTGAGCAGGGGCGGGACCGCGAACACCGCGCACGCGAGCACGGTGGCCGTGTTGCCGAACAGCCCGCTGGCGGCCAGCAGGGTGAGCAGCGCGAGGGTGGGCAGTGCGCGGGTGGTGTTGGCGACGACGACACCGACGGTCGCGCCGCGCCCGCGGTGCCCGAGCCAGAGGCCGAGCGGCAGGGCGACCACGGCGGCGAGGAGCACGGCGAGCACCGACACGAGGATGTGGTCGCGCGCGAGCGCCAGCACGCCGTTGCGACCGACCCAGTTCAGGGGGTCGTTCAGCCAGACGAACGCGTCGGTCAGCGTGTCCACGTCACACCGGCCTCTCGACGCGCGCCCACGGGGTGATCCGGCGTCCGACGCCCGCGATCACCAGGTCGCACACCAGCGCGAGCAGGAGGCAGAGCACCGTGGCCGTCATGATCTCCGCGTGGTAGTTGCTGCGGAAGCCACGGAACATCAGCTGGCCCAGCCCGCCGTAGCCGACGACGACACCCACGGTCACCAGCGCGACCGTGGTGACCGTGGCGAGCCGCAGCCCGGCGACGATGCTCGGCAGCGCCTGCGGGAGCTCGACCGCGAACAGCAGCCGCGACCGGCCGTACCCCATGCCGCGCGCCGCGTCCCGCACCGCCGGGTCGACGCCCTGGAGCCCGACCAGCACGTTCCGGGTGAGCACGAGCAGCGCATACGACACCAGCCCGATGAGCACGGTGGTGCGCCCGATGCCCGTGTACGGCGCCAGGATGGCGAACAGCGCCAGCGACGGCACGGTGTAGAGGACGCCCGCGACGCCGAGCACCGGACCGGCCAGGCGCGGCCGCAGGTGGGCGAGTGCGCCGAGCGGCAGGGCGAGCACGAACGCGATGACGACGGCCTGGAACGTGAGCGAGGCGTGCTGCTCGAGGGCGCGCCCGATGTCCGCGGCGTTGCGCTCGACGTACTCCCACGAGAACCACGGGTTGGGTGGGGCCTGGGCCAGACGCATGCGGCGAACGTACCGGGGGCCTGTGACATGCGCAGTCTGACCCTGCGGGTGTCGGACCGGGCGACTAGCGTCCTGGGGGTGGCAGACGACCCGGCGATCGCCTTCGAGCACGTGAGCAAGTCGTACGCGTCCGACCGCGGACGCGGGGAGTCCGGCGCGGCGGTCGACGACCTGTCCCTGGCGGTCCGGCCGCACGAGGTGCTCGTCCTCGTCGGCCCGTCCGGCTGCGGCAAGTCCACGACCCTGCGCATGGCCAACCGTCTGGTCGAGCCCACGTCCGGTCGGATCATGCTGGAGGGCGAGGACGTCACCACGGTCGATCCCGTGGGCCTGCGGCGGCGCATGGGCTACGTGATCCAGAACGTGGGGCTCTTCCCGCACCGCACGGTCGCCCAGAACGTCGCGACGGTGCCCGGCCTCGTCGGCTGGGACCGCAAGCGGACGGCCGCGCGGGTCGAGGAGCTGCTCGACCTGGTGGGCCTCGACCCGGACCGGTACGCCCGCCGCTTCCCGCACGAGCTCTCCGGCGGCGAGCGGCAGCGCGTCGGCGTCGCCCGCGCCCTGGCCACGGACCCCCCGGTGCTGCTCATGGACGAGCCGTTCGGTGCGGTGGACCCGGTGGGCCGGCGTCGGCTCCAGAACGAGTTCGCCCGCATCCAGCGCACGCTGGGCATCACGGTGATGCTGGTCACGCACGACATCGACGAGGCGGTGCGGATGGCGGACCGCGTGGCGGTGCTGAGCACCGGCGCGCACATCGAGCAGCTGGCCTCCCCGCTCGACATCGTCGCCCGCCCGGCGACTCCGGCGGTGGCGGACCTCGTCGGCCGCGGCCGGACCGCCCGCCTGCTCGCGCTCGGTCGCCTGGAGCTCGCTGACCTGGACCCCGTCGACGACGCCGCGCGCGGTGCGTCCCTCGCGGTCGGTGTCGAGCTGGGCGACGTGCTCGACGCCCTCGTCGGCGTGGACGGGCCCCTGCCGGTGCAGGACGAGCGCGGCCTCGTCGTCGGCAGCGCCACGGCCGCCACCGTCGTGCGCGCCCTGGACCGGCTCACGGAGCGGGCAGAGGAGACGGACGCCACAGCAGACGCGGACGCGGCCGTCGGTACGCTGCGCAGGTGACCACCCCCACCGCACGCCTCGCCCTCGCGACCTGCGCCGAGCTCCCGGAGCTCGACTCCGACGACCACGCGCTGCGCGACGCGCTGCTCGAGCGTGGCGTCGCCACGGACGTCGTCGTCTGGGACGACCCGACCGTCGACTGGGGCACCTACCCCCACGTCGTCATCCGCTCGACCTGGGACTACACCGACCGCCCGGCGCAGTTCGCCGACTGGACCCGCAAGGTGGAGCGCACCAGCACGCTGCTCAACCCCGCGTCCGTGGTCGGGTGGAACATCGACAAGACCTACCTGCGCGACCTGGAGAAGGCCGGCCTGCCGATCGTCCCGACGATCTGGCTGGACCCGGAGCGCAACCTCGACTCGCGCGCCATCCACACGCGGTTCCCGGCGTTCGGCGACTTCGTCATCAAGCCGACGGTCAGCGCGGGCTCGCGGGACACCGGCCGGTACGACGCGGGCGTCACGCAGCAGAGGTCCCTGGCGATCACGCACGCGAAGAACCTGCTGAGCGTGGGCCGCCGCGTGATGATCCAGCGCTACCTGCGCAAGGTCGACACGGCCGGGGAGACGGCGCTGGTGTTCGTCGAGGGCCAGTTCAGCCACTCGGTCCGCAAGGGCGCGCTGCTCGAGGGCCCCTTCCGCGAGGAGCAGGTGCTCTACCGGGACGAGACCCTCACCGCGCGGGACGCCACGGATGCGGAGCGCGAGCTGGCGGAGCGCGTCGTGGCCGCGCTGCCGGGCATCGCCCCGGGCGCGGACGGGCCGCTGCTGTACGCCCGCGTGGACCTGATCCCGGACGACGAGGGCAACCCCGTCGTGCTCGAGGTCGAGCTCACCGAGCCGTCCCTGTTCTTCGCACTCTCGGAGGGCTCCGCCGGCCGCTTCGCCGACGCGATCGCCGCGCGGCTCTGACGTCGGCAGGGAGTGGCCGAGGCCACTGTCTGCCGATTCCAGAAGTGCTCCCGGCCTCGGGTACACTTCTCGACGCCCCGGCGTACGCGTCGGGGGATCGTGGTGGCTATAGCTCAGGTGGTAGAGCACCTGGTTGTGGTCCAGGGGGTCGCGGGTTCAAGTCCCGTTAGCCACCCCATCGCGTCGGGCGTCGACCATCTGGTCGGCGCCCGTCGCCGTTCCCGGGGTTTCAGCCCTCGGAGAGCAGGGCGCCCTTGACCGACGTCGCGACGACCTCGGCCGCGATCTTCTTGGCGGCCGCGGAGTCGGGACCGGGCTGCGCGGGGAGCAGCGCCGCGCGGTAGTACCGCAGCTCGTCGATGCTCTCGAGGATGTCGGCGAGCGCGCGGTGGCCGCCGTTCTTGCGCGGCGAGGCGAAGTACACGCGCGGGTACCAGCGGCGGGCGAGCTCCTTGATCGACGAGACGTCGATCACGCGGTAGTGCAGGTGCCCGACGAGCTCGGTCATGTCGCGGTCCAGGAACGCCTTGTCGGTCCCGACGGAGTTGCCGGCCAGCGGGGCCTTGCCCGGGTCCGGCACCCAGGTGCGCACGTACTCCAGCACCTTGGCCTGCGCGTCCTCGATCGTGGTGCCGCCCGCGAGCCCGTCCAGCAGCCCCGACGTGGTGTGCATGGTGCGGACGAAGTCGTTCATCTGCTCCAGCGCCTCGGGCGGCGGGGCGATGATCACGTCGACGCCTTCGCCGAGCACGCGCAGCTCCGAGTCGGTGACGACCGCGGCGACCTCCACGAGCGCGTCGGCCCCGAGATCGAGGCCCGTCATCTCGCAGTCGATCCAGACGATGCGGTCCCCGCTCTCCTGTCCGGACGTGGCGGGCGGGGGCGTCGGCGTGCTGGTCACGCAGGTCAGCCTAGGGGGCGTCCGGCCGTCCTGCGTTCGTGCGCCGGTCGTGCCGCGGTTAGCGTCGTCCGATGACCGACGACGTCGCACGCACGCCGCCTCGCCTCCCGACTCTCGCCGCGCTGTGGTCGCGGCCCGTGCTGTGGGCGCTGCTGCCGGGCGTCGTGCTCGTCGCGGGCGGGCTCGCGGTGTTCTTCGGCGTGCTCGACACCGTCCGCGAGAAGGACGACCTGTCCAGCCTCGACCAGCCGGTGCTGCAGTACCTGGTGGACCACCGGACGCCGGGGTGGACCGGGGTGCTCGCGGCGATCACGTTCGTCTCGGGACCTACCGTGCTCCCGATCCTCGTGGCGGTCGCCTGCCTGGTGTGGGCGGTAGTGCGCAGGGAGTGGTGGCGCCCCGCGCTGCTCGCGGGGGCGATGGTCGCCTCGACGGCGATCAGCCTGTCCGTCAAGGGTCTGGTGGGGCGCGAACGGCCGCCTGCGGACACCATGTTCGTGCCGGGTGCGGAGACGACCGCCTCGTTCCCGTCCGGGCACACCATCGGCACCGCGACGTTCCTGCTGGTCGCCGGGTACCTCGTCTGGAGCCGGAGTCCGACCGTGGCGCGGCTGGTGGCCTGGGGCGTCGCGACGGTCGTGGGGACCGCGCTGGTGGCGTTGAGCCGGCTGTACCTCGGCTACCACTTCCTCACGGACGTGGTCGCCGCGGTGGCTCTCGCGGTGGCGGTGCTCGGCCTGGTGATGGTCGTCGACCGTCTGCGTGCCGCGCCGCTGTCCGGCTGACCGGCTACCCGGAGGTGTCGTGCGCCGGCACCGTGGAGGCCAGCCACGCCGCGACCGGGACGACCACCGCGGCGGCGCCCCCGATCCAGAGGCTGGCCGTCCACGACGTGCCCGCCCAGCGCAGGACGCCGAGCGTGCCCGCGCCGACGACCAGACCGAGCCCGATCCGCCCGAGCCAGAGGACGACGCGACGCGCGAGCCGCGTCCGCAGCGGCGGCCGCTCAGCGGGGTCCGGGGTGTTGTGCCGGCCCATCAGCGCTGCCCGCAGGTCCGGGGACGCTGGTGGGGGCGGCTCGGCATGGCGTCATGGTGGCACGCATGACCGTGGGCGCGGACCGGATCCTCGGGGAGGACCGGTCCGCGCCCACGGGGGTGCGGTTCATCGGGCGCTGAGAGCGCCGACGAGGCTCGTCGGGCGCGCCTGGACGCGCCGCGGATCCGGAGGTCGACCGACGTTCTCGGTCGGCTGTCTGGTGAGCCGTGCCGCCTCGCGGACGCGCGCTCGGTGGGACTGAGCGAGACGCTCGGCGTGCTCCTGGCGCAGGAGGTCGTAGGACAGGATCGGGTTCACGGTGTGCTCCTCGGGCATGACGGTGCCCGGGCCGGATGCCCGGGCGTTTCGGTGGTGTAGGAGTACTCGACCACGCGCCTGATACGGCCGTCACCCGATTATTCGGGGCGTTTCGCCTGGTTCGTCCCGTGCTGGGAGCTGGTCACGGGGTCGCGGACTCCCGTGTTCTGGGGGTGCCGCGACGGCGGTGGATGGGCGCCCCCGGCAGGACTCGAACCTGCAACCGACGGATTAGAAGGCCGTTGCTCTATCCGTTGAGCTACGGGGGCCGGACGTGCGCCCACAGCCTAACGGCGCGGCGCCGGAACCAAGGTTTCGGGACGAACCGCTCGCGACCGACCCGCGTGGCGCGTTTTGCCAGGTCAGATCGCACCGCGACAATGGGCGCGTGAGCGCACAGCCCGGCACCGCGCCAGTGCAGCCTGTGCCGACCGCGCAGCCGCTGGCTCCACACGCACGTCACGCGGCCTCCGACCCGCGCGACGTCCTTGCCCGACCGCTCGCCGCGACGTCCCTGCTGGATGCCGTGCGGGACCTGCGCCGCGACGTGGAGCGCACCGGCTTCCCGCTGGAGATCGAGGGCATCGCGTCCGCGCGAGCCTCCCGGGCACGACTGGTGGACCAGCTGGGCGAGCACCTGGTGCCGCGGCTCACGGAGCTGTCCGCGCCCGCCGTGGTGGTGGTCTCGGGGTCCACCGGCGCCGGCAAGTCGACGCTGGTGAACTCGCTGGTGGGGACCGAGGTGAGCACCGCGGGGGTGCTGCGGCCGACGACCCGGCGCCCGGTGCTGGTGCACAACCCGCTCGACGCGGAGCTCCTCTCGCACCACCCGGTCCTGGAGTCCGTGAGCGTCGTCGCGGACGAGAACGTCCCGCGGGGCATCGCCCTGCTCGACGCCCCGGACCTCGACTCGGTGCTGGAGTCCAACCGCGAGTCCGCCCACCGGCTGCTCGAGGCGGCGGACCTCTGGCTCTTCGTCACCACCGCGGCGCGCTACGGCGATGCGCTGCCGTGGCGCGTGCTGCAGGGAGCCGTCGAGCGCGGGGCCTCCATCGCCATGGTGCTCAACCGCGTCCCCCCGGCGTCCTTGCCGACCGTGCGCGGCGACCTGCTCGACCGTCTCCGCGGGCACGGCCTGCAGGGCTCGCCCCTGTTCGTCGTCCCTGACCTCGGCCCGCACGAGGGCCTGCTGCCGGCCACGGTCGTCGCACCGATCCGCCGCTGGCTCGCGATGCTGGCCGGCCCCGACCGGGCGCGGACCGTGATCGGCCGCACGCTGCGCGGCTCTCTGGCCGCGCTGCGACCGTGGGTCGACGAGCTGGCGGAGGCCGTGCAGGCCCAGGCCGACGCCGCGAGCGCGATCGCGGCGGTCCTGGACGAGTCGGTGGTGGGGCCCACCGCGCAGGTGTCCGCGTCGATCCGGGGCGGTGCCGTCGCGGACGGCGCGGTGCGGGCGCGGTGGGCGGAGCTCGCGGCGGACTCCGGTCCCCTCGGCAGCGTGGTGCGCTCGTCGGGCCGCATCCGCGGGTCGGCGCGGGAGGGGCGTGCACGGGCCACGGCGATCGAGCCGCTGACCGAGGACCTGACCCGGTCCGCGGCCGCCACACTGACCGCAGCGGGCGCCCAGACCGAGGAGGTCCTGCGGGCCGCGCTCACCGGTCCCGACGGACCCGAGGGCGGTGCGTCTGTCGACGCCGCCTGGACGTCGGCGACGCTGCGCACCGGGCGGCGGAGCGCAGCGGAGCAGGCGGCGCGCGCCTGGACCGCCCAGGGTCCACGCGTCGTGCGGGCGGCGCTGACGCACGCACCCGCGGAGTCGACACCCGACGGCGTCTCCCGAGGACGCCGCGAGGTGACGCGCGAGGTCCGGCGGCGACGCAAGGCGGAGAACGCGCTCGGCGACCAGGGGCTGGCCGCTGTCGCGCTCGCCGCCGCCGCCGGGGTCCGCGAGGCCCGTGACCTGCTGGTGGACCTCATCGACACAGCGGGGGAGCGTGCGGTCGACGAGCTGCGCGACGACCTGGTCGCCCGGGTGGCCGGGCAGGTGGCCGTGGAGCGGGCCGCGGTGGGCGAGGTCCTGGCGGACCCGGACCTCGCCGAGGACGCGGCATCGCGGTTGCGTCTGCGGCTCGCCGTGCTGAAGGGACTGACGTGAGCACGGCGACCGACGGTCCGCACGGCGACGAGACGGCGGCGCTGACGGCTCGCGTCGACGCGCTCGACCGTGCGCTGGCGGTCGGCGGAAAGCGTCTGGCCCCCGCCGTGGTGGCCCGCGTGGTCGCGACGGTGGACAGCGTGCGGGAGCGGCTCGCGCTGGGCGTCGACCACACGGTCGTCGCGCTCGTCGGAGGTACCGGCTCGGGGAAGTCGAGCCTGTTCAACGCGATCAGCGGGCTGGACTTCGCGGACGTCGGGGTGCGCCGGCCCACCACGTCGGAGATCACGGCGTGCGTGTGGGGCGACGAGGGTGGGCCGCTGCTGGACTGGCTGGGCGTGGTGCCCGACCGCCGGATCGAGCGCGAGAGCCTGCTGGACGGGGAGAGCGAGGCGCCGCTGCGGGGCCTGGTCCTGCTCGACCTGCCGGACCACGACTCGATCGCCCCCGAGCACCGCGAGGTGGTCGACCGGCTGCTGCCGCAGGCGGACCTGCTCGCCTGGGTGGTCGACCCCCAGAAGTACGCGGACGACGCCCTGCACAGCGGCTACCTGCGCCAGCTGGTCGGGCACGAGGCGTCGATGGTGGTGGTGCTCAACCAGGTGGACACGGTGCCGCCGGACGTGCGCCCCGAGCTGGTCGCGGACGTCGAGCACCTGCTGGTCGACGACGGCCTGACGGGGGTGCCGGTCCGCGAGGCCTCCGCGCGCACCGGTGAGGGCGTGAACGTCCTGCGCGAGCTCCTGGCCACGGTGGTCGGGTCGCGGTCGCTGGCCGCCCGCCGGGCGAGTGCGGAGCTCAACGACGCCGCCGCGCTGCTGGCCGCGGAGGTCGCCGCGCGCGAGCCCGCTCCGGCCGCGCTGTCGGTCACCGACGTCGTGGACCGGCTGTCCGCCGCGATCGGCCTGCCGGCAGTGGCGGCGGGTGTGGGTTCCGCCGTGCGCGGTCGGACGTCGGCGACCCCGGGGTTCGGCGCCGTGCAGGAGGACGCCGTCGGGCTCGCCCGGTCGTCGTGGCTCGACGCCGTCACGCCAGGGCTGCCACGGCGGTGGGGTCAGGACGTCGCCTCGCGCGTGGCCTCGACCACCGAGATGCGGCTGGCCGTGACCGACGCGCTGACGCAGCTCACCCTGTCCGCCCGGCGGTCCGGGCTCGCGCTCGGGCTGACGGTCGCCGCCTTGCTGCTCGGCGGCGCCGCGGTGCTCGGCGCGTCGATCGCCGTCGGCGCGCTGGTCGGTGGCGGCGAGGCCAACGTGTGGGCGCCCGTCGCGGCGATCATCCTGGCCGTGACGTGCGTGCTCGCGGCCGTGGGGGCCGGTGCTGCACGTCGGTCGGCGGCGCGACGGCGATCGGCCCGAGTGCTCCAGGACGGTCGGTCGGCGCTGGAGAACGTGGCGCGGGCGAGGCTCGCGGTCCCGACCGAGGCCGTGCTCGCCGAGCACCGCACCGTCCGCGAGCTCGTCGCGGGCGCCACGGGCTGACCCGCCCACAGCCCCCCGCGCAGGCACCCGCTCCACAGTTCGCCTGCCGTGGCGCCCCCGTGGCACACCCGCCGCTGACCCTGGTCGCACGAGCCCCCGCACCCGCCGGGGCACACGGCACCGGAGGTTTCCCATGAGCTCGCAGTCCCTGGACCTGACCGTCGTCGGGTGGATCGGCACCGAGGTGCGGATCCACCACGAGTCGGACGGCGGCGTCCCGTTCACCACGTTCCGGCTGGGCAGCACGCGTCGCTGGTTCGACAAGCAGGCCGGCGTCTGGAAGGACGCCCAGACCGAGTGGTTCAACGTGAAGGTGTGGCGGACCACGGCGCTGAACGCGGCACGCTCGCTGCGCAAGGGGGACCCGGTCATCGTGCAGGGGCAGCTGTCGACCGAGGAGTGGGTGGGCGCCGACGGCCCGCGCACGTCGCTCGTGCTGGACGCGAGCGCGCTCGGACCGAACCTGGCGTTCGGCAGCAGCCACTTCGCGCGGACGGTCAGCCCGTCCGTGGCCGCAGGGGAGGCCGCACCCGCGGACGTCTCCGGTCTGGAGGAGGTCCCCGAGGACGAGGAGGCCGGTCTGACCCCCGTGCTGGACGACGAGCAGGAGCCCGCGCTGGCCGGTGCCAGGTGATCGCCTAGGCTGGGGCACCGGCAACCCGACGACGTGGCCGGTCGGACCGCGCGCTCCCAGCGGCGCGGTCGACCAGCCTCGCGGGCGAGCCGGACAGCATTGCCCCGAGCACCGAGCGAGCGGGGCGACCCCCATCGAGCACCGAGGCGGACGAAGAGCCAGTGGCTGAGTTCATCTACTCCATGTACAAGACGCGCAAGGCGCACGGCGACAAGGTGATCCTCGACGACGTCACCCTGAACTTCCTGCCGGGCGCCAAGATCGGCGTCGTCGGACCCAACGGCGCCGGCAAGTCGACGATCCTCAAGATCATGGCGGGCCTCGATCAGCCGTCGAACGGCGAGGCGCGCCTGAGCCCCGGCTACACGGTCGGCATCCTCCAGCAGGAGCCGCCGCTGAACGAGGCCAAGACCGTGCTCGGCAACGTCGAGGAGGGCGTCGCCGAGATCAAGGGCAAGCTCGACCGGTACAACGAGATCTCCGTGCTGATGTCCGAGCCGGACGCCGACTTCGACGCGCTGCTGGCGGAGATGGGCGTGCTCCAGGAGGCGATCGACGCGGCCGACGCCTGGGACCTCGACGCCCAGCTGGACCAGGCCATGGACGCCTTGCGGTGCCCGCCCCCGGACGCCGACGTCACTGTGCTCTCCGGTGGTGAGCGCCGCCGGGTCGCCCTGTGCAAGCTGCTCCTGGAGAAGCCCGACCTGCTGCTCCTCGACGAGCCCACCAACCACCTCGACGCGGAGAGCGTGCTGTGGCTGGAGGCCCACCTCAAGGACTACCCGGGCGCGATCCTGGCCGTCACCCACGACCGGTACTTCCTGGACCACGTCGCGGAGTGGATCTGTGAGGTCGACCGCGGCCGGTTGTACCCGTACGAGGGCAACTACTCGACC
The DNA here is from genome assembly GCF_013359775.1 of Cellulomonas humilata. Lineage (GTDB taxonomy): Bacteria > Actinomycetota > Actinomycetes > Actinomycetales > Cellulomonadaceae > Cellulomonas > Cellulomonas humilata. Next base: position 111,564 of record NZ_JABMCI010000068.1, read on the forward strand.
TACCTGGAGAAGAAGGGCGAGCGCCTCGCCATCCAGGGCAAGAAGGACGCCAAGCTGGCCAAGCGCCTCAAGGAGGAGCTGGACTGGGTGCGGTCCAACGCCAAGGGCCGCCAGACCAAGTCCAAGTCGCGCCTGGCGCGCTACGAGGAGATGGCCGCGGAGGCGGACCGCACCAGGAAGCTCGACTTCGAGGAGATCCAGATCCCGCCGGGTCCGCGACTCGGCTCGATCGTGCTGGAGGCCAAGGGTCTGGGCAAGGGCTTCGACGGCCGCGTGCTCATCGACGACCTGAGCTTCACGCTGCCGCGCAACGGCATCGTCGGCGTCATCGGCCCCAACGGCGTCGGCAAGACCACGCTGTTCAAGACGATCGTCGGGCTCGAGCCGCTGGACAAGGGCGAGCTCAAGGTCGGCGAGACCGTGTCGATCTCCTACGTCGACCAGTCGCGCGGCGGGATCGACCCCAAGAAGACCTTGTTCGAGGTCGTCTCCGACGGGCTCGACTTCCTCAAGGTCGGCAACGTCGAGATGCCGTCGCGCGCCTACGTGGCCGCGTTCGGCTTCAAGGGCCCGGACCAGCAGAAGCCCGCGGGCGTGCTCTCCGGTGGTGAGCGCAACCGTCTCAACCTCGCGCTCACGCTCAAGCAGGGCGGCAACCTGCTGCTGCTCGACGAGCCCACCAACGACCTGGACGTCGAGACGCTCGGCTCGCTGGAGAACGCGTTGCTCGAGTTCCCCGGTTGCGCCGTGGTGGTCTCGCACGACCGGTGGTTCCTCGACCGGGTGGCGACGCACATCCTGGCCTACGAGGGGACCGAGGACGAGCCGGGCAACTGGTACTGGTTCGAGGGCAACTTCGCCTCCTACGAGGAGAACAAGGTGGAGCGGCTGGGCGCCGACGCGGCCCGCCCGCACCGTGTGACGTACCGCAAGCTGCGCCGCGACTGACGTCCGACCAGGCCGCCCGTCCACGCGGACGGGCGGCCTCGTCGCGCTCACCGCACCTTCTCGGACCTGCGCCTATACGCTCGGCATGACCTGAGAGGCGGTGGCGATGGAGCACGACGAGCTGGTCGGCGCCCTGCTCACGCTGCGCAGCCGCGTCGCCGACGTCCGGCTCCCGCTCGAGACCGCGTCGGCCCCGGTCGCCCGTGCCGACCGCACCCGCGTCCTGGACCAGCTGGACGACTACCTGCTGCCGCGGCTGCGCGATCCTGGCGCGCCCGTGCTGGTGGTCGTCGGCGGCTCGACCGGTGCCGGCAAGTCGACGGTGGTGAACTCGTTGGTCGGCGCCGAGGTCAGCCCGTCGGGCGTGCTGCGTCCCACCACCCGCTGGCCGGTGCTCGTGCACCACCCGCTGGACGTGCGCTGGTTCAGCTCGGATCGGGTGCTCCCGTCGCTGTCCCGCGCGGACGCGGCTGGTGAGCAGGGTCTCGCGGGCGCGCGGCCCGGACTGCGCCTGGTGGCCTCCGAGGCGGTGCCGGTGGGGCTCGCCCTGCTCGACGCACCCGACGTGGACTCGGTCGAGGAGGGCAACCGCATCCTCGCCGCCCAGCTGCTGGGTGCGGCCGACGTGTGGCTGTTCGTCACCACCGCCGCGCGGTACGCGGACGCGGTCCCCTGGGAGCTGCTCGCCGACGCCGCCCAGCGGGGCACGCACCTGGCCCTGGTGCTGGACCGGGTGGACGTCGGCGCCGAGACGGCGGTCGGTGACCACCTGCAGCAGATGCTCGCCGATGCCGGGCTGGCGTCGGCCACGGTGATCGTGGTGCCCGAGGTCGCGCTCGAGGACGGGCTGCTGCCCGAGCACGCCGTGGGACCGATCGCCGACTTCCTCACCCGGACCGCCACGGACCCGGCCGTCCGCGCGGCGGCGCTCGCCGAGACGTGGGACGGTGCCGTCGCCGACGTGTCCCGCCGGGCGCTCGACCTGGCCGACGCGGCGGACGAGCAGCGGGCGGCGGACGCACGCCTGCGCTCGGCGGTCACGGCGGCGTACGCGACCGCGTCGGAGCAGATCGCGCACGCGACCTCGGACGGAACACTGCTGCGCGGTGAGGTGCTGGCGCGGTGGCAGGACGTCGTCGGGACCAGCGAGTGGTTCCGGTCCCTGGAGCAGGGCGTCTCCCGGCTGCGCGACCGCGTGGTGGGCTTCGTGCGCGGACGTCGACCCGCGGAGCCGGCGCTGGTCGAGGCGGTGGCGCACGGACTGTCCGCGGTCATCCAGGACGCGGCCGAGGACGCCGCCGAGAGGGCCCACTCGGCGTGGCGGCACGACCCGGCGGGCCTGGCGCTGCTCGACGGCCTGGCCCTGTCCCGGGCATCCAGCGACCTGCGCACGCGGACGGCGGAGCAGGTCCGGGCGTGGCAGGGGGACGTGCTGGCCCTCGTCGAGACCGAGGGTGCCGACAAGCGGACGACCGCCCGTGCACTGTCCTACGGGGTCAACGGGCTCGGCGCGGTGCTGATGGTCGCGGTCTTCGCGTCGACCGGCGGAATCACGGGTGCCGAGATCGGCATCGTCGGCGGCTCGGCCCTGCTCGCGCAGCGCCTGCTCGAGGCGGTCTTCGGCGACGACGCCGTGCGACGCCTCACGCAGGAGGCGCACAGCCGCCTGGCTGCCCGCACGGACGCGCTGCTGGACGAGGAGTCCTCCCGGTTCACGCGTCAGCTGGACGCCACGGGTGCGCGCGGCCGCGACGGCGACGACCTGCGGGCGTCGGCGGCGGCGGTGGGGTCGGCGATGGCGGCACGGACCGCCGCGACCGCGTGGGGCGCCGGCGAGCTCCCGGCCGGCGGCAGCGGGCACCTGCGCGGGACCGGGGCCGTCGGCCGCGCGGTCGCGGTGCCCGACCGCGAGGAGCCGGAGCGTCCCCGGTGGTGGAGCCGATGGTTCCGGGGCGACGGGTGAGCGCCTCGGCGGGGAGCTTGAAGGGGCGCGTCGCGGCGCTCGACGAGGCCGTCGGTCTCGCGCGCGGGCGGCTGCCCGACGTCGCCCTCGAGGCGCCCGCGGCCGTCGTCGCGAAGGCGCGGGACCGTGCGGCGCTGTCGGGTGAGTACACGGTGGTCGCGCTCGCCGGAGCCACCGGGTCGGGCAAGTCGTCGCTGCTCAACGCCCTCGCCGGTGCGCGCATCGCGGAGCCGGGCGTTCGTCGGCCCACCACGGGGCAGCCCGTCGCGGTGATCGTCCCCGCCAAGGGCGGCGACTCGGAGCACGGTGCCGACGACCTCCTGGACTGGCTCGACGTCCGCCAGCGGCACGTGGCCGGCAGCCGCGCCCTGGAGTCGGCGACGGGCCTGGTGCTCCTGGACCTGCCCGACCACGACTCGGTGGTGACCGAGCACCGCACGATCGCCGAGCGACTCTACGAGCGGGTGGACCTGCTGGTCTGGGTGGTCGACCCGCAGAAGTACGCGGACGCCGCCCTGCACGCCCGCTACCTGCGCGGTCTGCGCGACCACGCCGGGGTCGTGGTCCTGGTGCTCAACCAGGCCGACCGCCTGGCTCCCGCGGAGCAGCGCGCGATGGTGGCGGACCTGCAGCGGCTGGCCACGGAGGACGGGCTCGCGGCGTCGCCGGTGCTGGCGGCCAGCGCGTCGACCGGTGCGGGCGTCAGCGAGCTGCGGGACCTGCTCGCCCGTGCGGCTCAGCGCCGGCTGGCGGCGACCGAGCGCGTGACGGGGGACGTGCGGCTGGCGGCGCGCGCGCTGGTGGAGGCCTGCGGCCGGCCGCCGAACTCCCGCCGGGAGGTCGGCGCAGCCGCCGGGCTCGTCCGCGCGTGGGAGTCCGCGGCGGGTGTCGACGAGGTCGCGGACGCCGTGCGGCGCTCGACCAAGCGGTCAGCGCGCGCCGCGACCGGCTGGCCGGTGACGCGCTGGGTCGCGCAGCTGCGTCCGGACCCGCTGCGGCGCCTGGGCCTGGGCCGCGACCGGCTCCGGGCGGGGACCGACGACCTGCTGCGCTCGTCGCGGCCGGCTCCGGCGGCGGGCGAGCGAGCCGCCGCGCTCAGCGCGGTGCGCACCTACGTGGACGCCGCGACGGCCGGTGCGCCCGACCACTGGGTCCTGGCCGCCCGGTCGCGCGCGGCCGATGTGAACCTCGACGACGTGCTCGACCGGACCGTCGTGCGGGTGCCTGTCGGCGCCGCGCGCGTGCCGTGGACGTGGCGGGTGCTCGCGTTCCTCCAGTGGGTCCTGCTCGCGGTCGCGGTGGCGGGGCTGGCCTGGCTGATCACGCTGGCCGCGATGGCGTGGCTCCAGCTTCCCGCCCCCGAGACGCCGGTGTGGTGGGGGTTGCCCGCGCCCACGCTCCTGCTGCTCGGCGGAGTCGTCGCGGGGCTCCTCGTCGCCGGGCTCGGCTGGCTCGTCGGGGTGGTCGCGGGGCGCAGCCGTGCCGCGACGGCTCGCCGGCGGCTGGGCGCGGCCGTGGCGGCGGCCGTGAACGACCACGTCATCGGGCCCGTGGCAGCCGAGATGGACGCGCTGGCGCGGTGCCGCGCGGCGGCGTCGAAGGCCGCGGCCTGACCCGCTCCTAGGATCGAGCGCATGACTCGACTCGAGGTCCCCGTGCAGCTGCGCTGGTCGGACATGGACGCCTACCAGCACGTGAACAACGTCGAGATGCTGCGGCTGCTGGAGGAGGCGCGGATCGAGGCGTTCTGGAGCCACCCGGTGGCGCCCGACGGCAGTCGGGTGGAGAGCGCGTGGCCCACCGCGGTGCTCGACGCGGGCCCAGGTGCCGAGCTGTCCACGCTGGTGGCACGCCAGGAGATCGAGTACCTCAAGCCGCTGGGCTACCGCCGGACGCCGGTGATCGTGGAGATGTGGCTCGGCCACCTCGGTGGGGCCAGCCTGGACGTCTGCTACGAGGTGCGCGACGCGGGCGAGGTCGGCCCCGAGCGCGTCACCTACGCCCGGGCGCTCACGACGCTGGTGCTCGTCGACGCCGCGACGGGAGCGCCCCGACGCATCGGCGTCGAGCAGCGCGCGGCGTGGGAGGCCTACCTGGAGGAGCCCGTCACGATCCGCCGGAGGCGCTGACGCGTCGGTCCGTGCGGGCCTGCTCGGCCGTCTCGGCGGCGCGGGCGATGTTCCGCTGCATGCCGCCGAACACGATCCCGTGGAACGGGTACACGGACCACCAGTAGAGCTGCCCGAGCAGCCCCTTCGGGTGGAACAGTGCGCGCTGGGAGAAGACGGAGCGGGTGTCGGACGTGCCGGTGGGCTCGACGCGCAGCTCCAGCCACGCGAGCCCCGGGACGCGCATCTCGGCGCGCAGCCTCAGCAGGCTGCCCTCCTCGATCGCCTCGACGCGCCAGAAGTCGACCGCGTCGTCCACCAGGAGCTGGAGCGGGTCCCGACGCCCGCGGCGCAGGCCCGGTCCGCCGACCAACCGGTCGGCCAGCCCGCGGACACGCCAGGCCAGGCCCCACGAGTACCAGCCGCGCTCGCCACCGACGGCCTCGAGCACCCGCCACAGGGCCGCGGGGGAGGCGTCGACGGTGACCTGCCGCTCGTCGACGAAGAGCGAGCCGCCCGCCCAGTCGGGGTCGCTGGGCAACGGGTCGCTGGGCGCGCCCGGCACCGAGGCCGACGACCAGCGCGTGGTCACGGCCGCGTCCTGCACGCGCTGGAGGGCCAGGCGGACTGCGCGGTCGAAGCCGATCAGGCCGCCGGGCGGGTCGGGCACGTGCTCGGCGATGTCGTGCTCGTCGCACACCACCTCGTGCACGAGGGACTCGACCAGCGGACGCGCGAGGCCGCCCGGCACCGGGGTCACCAACGACACCCAGAGGCTGGACAGCTTCGGGGTCAGCACGGGGACGCCGACGATGACCCGCCGGTGGAGCCCCGACGCGGCGGCGTAGCGCTGCATCATGTCGCGGTAGGTCAGGACGTCAGGGCCGCCGATGTCGAACCCGCGGCTGACCTGCGCCGGCATCGCCGCGGAGCCGACGAGGTAGCGCAGGACGTCCCGGATGGAGATGGGCTGGATGCGGTTCTCCACCCAGCGCGGCACCGTCATGGCCGGCAGGCGCTCGGTGAGGTAGCGCATCATCTCGAACGACGCCGAGCCGGAGCCCAGGATGACCGCCGCCCGCAGGACCGTCGTCGGCACGCCGCTGGCCAGCAGGATCTCCCCGACCTCGGTGCGGGAGGCCAGGTGCGGGGACAGGTCCTCGCCCTCGGGGTAGAGGCCCCCGAGGTAGACCATCCGCTCGACGCCAGCCTCGCGCGCCGCCTGCCCGAAGACGAGGGCGGTGTGCCGGTCGGTCGACTCGAAGCTGCGCCCGGTGCCCAGCGAGTGGATCAGGTAGTACGCGATCTGGGTGCCCTCGAGCGCGGCACGGATCTGCTCGGGGTCGGCGGCGTCGGCCGCCGCGACCTCCACGTCCGCGTACCAGGGCCGGCCGCGCAGCCGGTCGGGGTGCCGCGCGATCGCGCGCACCCGGTAGCCGGCGGCGAGCAGCTCGGGGACCAGCCGGCCGCCGACGTAGCCAGTGACGCCGGTGACCGCGACCAGCGGCGCGTCGGCACGGGGGTGCCCGTCGGGGCCGAGGCCGGGGACCAGCCCGACGAGGGTGTCCGCGACGGGTGCGGGCAGGAGGTCGTCCGGGGCAGTGGCCATCTGGGAAGTCTGCGGTGCCGGGCGCGCCCCCGCACCCGGTCGCGACCGATCCTCAGCCCGCGCTCAGCATCGCCAGGGTCTCGCGTTCCGCGACGGCCTGCGACCGGGTGCGGCGGATCGTCGAGCCGCGCTCCCAGAGCTCGATGACCCGGGGGTCGATGTAGGACGCCCGGCACACGGCGGGCGTGTTGCCCAGCTCCTCGGCCACCGCGCGCACGACGTCGGTGACCACGCGGCGGCGGGCGCGCTCGGACGCCGGGGGTGGACCGGCGTCGGCGAGGCCGCGAGCGGCGAGCACGGTCGCGTGCCACGTGCGGAAGTCCTTCGGGGTGGCGTCCTCGCCCAGCTGCCGCTTGACGTAGGCGCCGACGTCCGCGCTGGTCACGTCGTGCCACCCGCCGTCGTCGTCGCGCCAGGCCAGGAGCTCCGGGCCGTCGTCCCGCCTCCGGGTGAGAGTCCGCACGAGGGTGGCGACGTCGTCGTCCTCGACGATCGTGTCTCGCACCTGGCCCGACTTGGCCGGGAAGTTCAGGTGCACGCGGCCGGGGTCGCCCTCGCTCTCGGGCGCCAGGACGCGGACGTGCGAGCGCAGCAGCGTCGCCAGCCCGTAGGAGCCGTGCTGGAGGGCGTACCCCTCGCCGCCGACGCGCAGGTAGGCGAGGTCGAGCAGCCGGAACGCCAGGGCGAGCACCTTCTCGCGGGGCATGCCGTCCAGCGCCAGGTCCGCCCGTACGCGGCGGCGCGCGGCGGGCAGGCGGCGGGCGACGTCGAGCACGTGGTCGTGCTTGAGGCGGCCCCGGCGCACCGTCCACTGCTGGTGGTACAGGTACTGCCGGCGTTCGGCGTCGTCGAGCCCCGCGGCCTGGATGTGGCCGTTGGGCCACGGGCTGATCCACACGTCGCGCCACGCGGGTGGGATGGCGAGCACCGTGATCCGTTCGAGGTGCTCCTCGTCGACGATCCGGACCTTGTCGAGGTCGAGGTAGACGAACCCCCGACCGGCGCGACGTCGCGACCAGCCGGGGGCGTCGAGGCGGACGCGGCGCAGGCGGACCATCCGGGCAGTGTCACCCGGGCGCGCCCGGTCCGCGCGGGGAGCGTCAGTCCGGGAAGCGGACCATGCCCTCCTGCGCGACGGACGCCACGAGCACGCCGTCCTGCGTGAACACGCGCGCCGCGCCCAGCCCGCGCCCGCCCTGCGCGCTGGGCGTCGACTGCACGTACAGGAGCCAGTCGTCCACGCGGACGTCCCGGTGCCACCACATCGCGTGGTCCAGGGACGCGATCGACAGCCCGCGGGTCACCCATGAGCGGCCCGCCCGCCGCAGGATGGGTTCGAGCATCACCTGGTCGCACGCGTAGGCCAGCAGTGCCCGGTGCAGCAGCTGGTCGTCGGGCAGCGGGCCGCGCGACCGGAACCACACGGCCTGCCGACCGGTCGCCTCCGCGGGCGGGCCCAGGTAGATCGACCCGTCGACGTGCCGGACGTCGAACGCGGCCTCCTGCGTCCAGAACTTGGCCACCGGGTGGTCGATGCCTCCGAGGACGTCCAGCGCGGACGGCACCTCGTCGGGTCCGGGGATCCCGTCCGGCATCGGGTCCGCGTAGTCCAGCCCGGGCTGCTGCTCCTGGAACGACGTGATCATCGACAGGATCGCCTCGCCGCCCTGGAGCGCGTGCGTCCGGCGGGCGCTGAACGAGCGGCCGTCCCGCAGCCGCTCGACGGCGAACGTGATCGGCTCGCGTGCGTCGCCCGCGCGCAGGAAGTACCCGTGCAGCGAGTGGGGGAGCCGACCGTCCGTGATCGTCCGGCCGGCGGCGAGCAGCGCCTGGGCCAGCACCTGACCACCGAACACGCGCCCGCTGGGCTGGGGGAGGCTGCGACCGGTGAACTGGTCCGGCGTCCCCGGGTCCTCCTCCAGCCGCAGGATGTCCAGCACGGGGGCGGTCGGGTCGGGCTCGATCGTCATGGACCGCAGCGTCTCACGACGAGCACGCCCCACCCGGGGTCCGCGCGGCGTGATGTCGGTCGCAGGGACCTCAGTCGTCGAACGTGTTGAGCATCGAGTGTGCGGCCCGCTCCAGGTAGTCCCAGAGCTCCGCGTGGTGCAGCGGTGCCAGGTCCAGGCTGTCGACGGCGGCGCGCATGTGCAGCAGCCAGCGGTCGCGTGCGTCGGGGTTGACCTTGAACGGCGCGTGCCGCATCCGCAGCCGCGGGTGCCCGCGCTCGTCGGAGTAGGTGGTCGGCCCGCCCCAGTACTGCTCGAGGAACAGGGTCAGCCGCTCGGCGGCCGGGCCGAGGTCCTGCTCGGGGTACATGGGTCGCAGCACCGGGTCGGCGGCGACGCCGCGGTAGAACTCGTCGACGAGGCGGACGAACGTCTCGTGCCCGCCGATCGCGGCGTAGAAGGAGTCGGATCTCACCCCGCAATCCTCACACGCGAGCTCAGAGCCCCAGCTCCTCCAGCACGGGCAGGCCGGCGCGGACGACGGCCCGCGCGTCCGCCGCGCTCGAGGCGGCGAGCGCCAGCTGAGCCAGGCGGCGGCACTCGTCGAGCGGGGTCACGGCCAGCAGCGCGGCGACGTCGGGGAGCGCCCGCGGGGTCATGGACAGCGAGGTCACCCCGAGACCCACGAGCACGACGGCGAGGGCCGGGTTGGCGGCTGCCTCGCCGCACACGCCGACCGGGCGGTCCTGCTGCGCGCCGCCTGCGCAGGTCGCGGCGACCAGGTGCAGGACGGCGGGCTGCCACGGGTCGGACAGCTCGGCGACGGCACCCAGCAACCGGTCCGCGGCCATCGCGTACTGCGTGAGGTCGTTGGTGCCGATGCTGGCGAACGCGGCGTGCGCCAGGATCGGACCGGCCAGCAGCGCGGCGCTAGGCACCTCGATCATCACCCCCGCGACCGGGAGCCCGTGGGCGGCGCAGGCGGCGACGAACTGCTGGGCCTCGTCGACGGTGGACACCATCGGGGCCATCACCCAGACCTCGGCGGTCTCGGCGGCCGCCGCCCGGGCGATCGCCGCCAGCTGGTCCTCGAGCACCTCGGGGTGGCGTGCGGCGGTCCGCAGGCCACGGACGCCGAGCGCGGGGTTGACCTCCGGGTCCCCGGCGAGGAACGGCAGCGGCTTGTCGGCACCCGCGTCGAGCGTGCGGACCACGACCTTGCGACCCGGGAAGGCGGCGAGCACGCGACGGTAGGCGGTGACCTGCTCGTCGATGCTCGGTGCCTCCTCGCGGTCGAGGAACCCGAACTCCGTCCGGAACAGCCCCACGCCCTCGGCCCCCGCGGCGGCGGCCGGTGCCGCGTCGGACGGGTCGCCCACGTTGGCCAGCAGCTCGACGTGGTGCCCGTCGGCCGTGTGCCCGCGCCCGTCGAACGTGCGGACCTGCGCGGCGAGCGCCAGCGCCGCGGCCACCTGCTCGTCGGTGGGGCCGACGGTGACGGTCCCCGCCGCGCCGTCGACCAGCACGAGGCCCTCGGCCACCACGGCCGCCTCGACGCCCCGCGCGGCGACCACCGCGGGGATGCCGCGGGACCGCGCGAGGATCGCCGTGTGCGAGGTGGGCCCGCCGGCTCCGGTGACGATGGCGAGCACCCGGTCGGTGTCGAGCGTCGCGACGATGGCCGGCGCCAGATCCCCGGCGACCAGGACGAACGGCGCCTCGTGCGCGGGGACGCCCGGGGCTGCCCTGCCGGTGAGCTCCGCGACGAGGCGGTCGCGGACGTCGGCGATGTCGCGCACGCGCTCCGCGAAGTACCCGCCGAGCGCCTCGAACTGTGCGGCGACGGCCTCCGCGGCCTCCCAGACGGCACGCTCCGGCACCAGCCGGTCGTCGACGACGCGCTGCTCGGCGTCGGCCACGAGAGTGGGGTCCGCGGCGATCGCGGCCGTGGCGTGCAGGAGGTCCGCGCTGTCGCCCTGGGCGCGGTCGGCGGCGGCGTCGAGCGCGGCGCGGACCACCTCGGACGCGGCGCCCACCCGCTTGGCCTCCGCGGCGTAGTCGGTGCCCGGCGGAAGCCGACGTCCGGAGGGCGGCTCCGCGATCGGGTCGGGCATGAGCACGGCGGGCGCGACCACGCGTCCCGGGCTCACCCCGATGCCGGTGATGACCGTGGGGGATGGCTGGCTCACCTGGCAGGACCTCCTCGTCGACCTGACGGCAGTGTGGTCCTTCGGTGTCCGCGGACGCCACCCGCCACGCGCGTCCGGCACTGCGAGGCTGAGGTCGGTGTGCCAGGGTTACGCTGGCCCTTGGCGCAGATCGGCGCCGGTCGAGCTGGGGAGTTCCATTGAGCAAGGCAGAGCAGATCCTCGCAGCGCTGGGCGGCGACGGGAACGTCGTCGACCTCGAGCCGTGCATCACCCGGCTCCGCGTCGAGGTGAGCGATGCCCATCTGGTCGACGAGGCGGCGCTGAAGGCCAGCGGCGCGTTCGGCGTGGTGCGGTCCGGCCGCATCGTCCAGGTGATCGTCGGCCCGGAGGCCGACAACCTCGCCGCCGAGCTCGACAGCCTGCGCTGACCGGCCGCCGCGGCCCCGGGCGCGACGGATGACCACCCTGCGGCTGCTCAGCCCGCTGAGCGGCGTCGTCCGGCCCGTCTCGGAGGTGCCCGACCCGGTCTTCGCGGAGGGCATGGTCGGTCCCGGCGTGGCCATCGAGCCGCAGCACGTGCAGACCCAGACGGTGCTGGCACCCGCGGACGGGGTGATCGGTGCCCTGCATCCGCACGCGTTCGCCCTCGAGCTCAGCGAGGGGCGCACCATCCTCGTCCACCTCGGCATCGACACGGTCGGGCTGGCGGGCCAGGGCTTCACGCTGCACGTCGACGGCGGCCAGACCGTCCGCGCCGGTGACCGGCTGGTGACCTGGTCGCCCGTCGACGTGTCCGCCTCCGGGCTGAAGACCATCTGCCCGGTGATCGCGCTCCAGGCCGATCCGGAGGCGCTCACCCTGCTGGTCGCCGACGGCGCCACCGTGCGCGCGGGGGACCCGCTGCTCGACTGGGTCTGACGCCCGCTCAGCCGCGCGGTGCGGGCTCCTCGGTCGCCGCCACCGGCTCCGACGCCGGGAGCGGCTCCTCGCCGGCCGCGGCCCGGGCGTCCCGCTCGGCGAGCGCGTCGTCGACCGGGGTGTCGTGCGGGTCGCGCGGCTCCGGTGCGATCCCCGCCCGGTGGGTGGCCATGAGGTCGCGCTGCCCGGCCAGCGGCACGTGGGCGCGCTCGAGCGCGTCGCGCGTCGCGGTCCGCAGCGAGCGCGCGACCTCCCACTGCATGGCGGGCGAGGTCTTGATCTTGAGCCGCAGCGTCACGGCGTCCGCGCTGAGGCGCTCGATGCCCGTGATCGTCGGCGCACCCAGGACGTGCGTACCCACGACGGGGTCCGTGACGACGCGGGAGGCGGCCTCGGTCAGCAGTGCGCGGACCTCGTCCAGGTCGGCGAAGTAGTCGACGTCGATCTCGACGACCGCGGTCGCCCAGCCCTGCGACTTGTTGCCGACGCGCAGCATGGTGCCGTTGGGGACGTACCAGAGGGTGCCGTCGGAGTCGCGGATCTTGGTGATCCGCAGCGTGACCGCCTCGACGGTGCCGGTGGCGGGTCCCACGTCCACGATGTCGCCGACGCCGTACTGGTCCTCCAGCAGCATGAACAGGCCGCTGAGGAAGTCCTTGACCAGGCTCTGCGCACCGAAGCCGACGGCCACGCCGACGACGCCCGCGGACGCGATGAACGGCGCGATGTTCACACCGAGGGCGTCCAGGATGAGGAAGAACGCGATCGAGCCCACCACCACGGTGGCGGTGGAGCGCAGCACGGAGCCGATCGTGCGGGCGCGCTGGGCGCGGCGGGCGCTGGACAGCGGGCTCGCCTTGGCCAGCACGCTGCCGACCGCGGACTCACCGAGCGGGCCGCGGTCGAGGATCGACGAGCCGTCGGCGACGTGGTTGGTGATCCCGCGGATCGCGCGGCGCAGCAGGACCAGCACGATGCTGCTGATCACGACGATGAGGATGATCTTGAGGGGCAGGCCGACGAACCACTCGGCCCAGGACTGCGCCGACGTGAGGTCCTCCGGGGCCGGCGACGGCGCGGTGGCACTCATGCGGCGCCCCCGGCCAGGCCGGTCCGGTCGGCGACGAACTGCAGCTGCTCCACGGTCAGCCCGATGGTCCGGGACAGCGCCCGCCCGCCGTGGCCGACCCCGCGCTCGCGGCGGACCAGGATCGGAGCCTCGCCGCCGGTCGCGGCCTGGAGTGCCGCGGCGAGCTTGCGGGCGTGCAGCGGGTCCACGCGGGTGTCGCCCTCGAAGACCGTGAACAGGGTGGCGGGGTACGCGGTCCCGTCGACCACCCGGTGGTACGGCGAGTAGCCGAGCAGCCAGCCGAGCTCCGTCGGGTCGTCGGCGTCGCCGTACTCCTCGGTCCACGTGACGCCGAGGCCGAACCGCTGGTAGCGGACCATGTCGAGCAGCGGGGCGGAGCAGACGACGGCGGCGAACAGGTCGGGTCGCTGGGTCAGCGCGGCGCCGACGAGCAGGCCGCCGTTCGAGCCGCCCCAGCAGGCCAGCTGGTCCGGGGTGGTCCAGCCCTGCGCGACGAGGTGGTCGCCGACGGCGTGGAAGTCGTCGAACACGTTCTGCTTGTGGGCCCGCATCCCGGCGCGGTGCCACTGCTCGCCCTCCTCACCGCCCCCGCGCAGGTTGGCGACGACGTACACGCCGCCGGCCTCCACCCACGCGAGCGTGGTCGCCGAGAACGCCGGCTCCAGGGAGATCTGGAACCCGCCGTACCCGTAGAGGATCGTCGGCGCGGTGGTCAGCGGAAGGCCGTCGGCATCGAGCGCGTCGGTGCGGGCGACGACGAACGCGCGCACGGTCGTGCCGTCGGGGCTGGTGACCTCGATCTGCCGCGCGCGGACGTCCGGGAGGTCGGCCACGAGCCCGGGGGGCGACGCCCACAGGGTGGTCTGCCCGGTGCGTGCGTCGAACCGGTGCACGCTCGTGGGCGTCGTGTGGTCCGTGTAGGAGAACCAGATCTCCGGGCCCCCGTCGGGTCGCGTCGCGAGGCCCGAGATGGAGCCGAGCCCGGGCAGCGTGACCGCGTCGGGGAGCCGCTGACCCGTGCGGGGGTCGTGCGCGCTGACCTCGGAGACGGAGTGCCGACGCCAGGACGCGAGCAGCAGGGTCGGCGTCGTGTCGTCCCCGCCGCCGTCGATGAACGCCACGTCCTCGAGGACCGCCGTGGGGTCCTCGGCCAGCAGGGTGGTCCAGTGCTCGACGCCCGGTGCCGTCGGGTCGGTGACCGCGATCCGCCCGCGGGGCGCGTCGAGGTTGGTGTGCACGTACAGCCGGCCGTCGCGGGCCACCCACGCACCCGTCTCGGCATCCAGGCCGACGGCGACGTCGACGAACGAGGGAGCGCCGAGGTCGGACGCCGTGAGGTCGGCGATCCACACGTCCGTCCGCGGCGCCGTGCCGGCGGAGGCCGACACGATCAGCCAGCGGCCGTCCCGGGAGACCGACACGCCGTAGTAGTTGGTGTGGTCCAGGCCCGCGCCGAACACCTCCACGTCGTCGGTGGCGGGGGTGCCCAGCCGGTGCAGCCAGACGCGGCGGTGGTACTGCGCCTCGTCCTCCGGCAGGGTCTCCGGGGGCAGCCGGCGCACGTAGTAGAACGCCTCGCCGCCGGGCAGCCACGCCACGGGGGAGTACCGCGCGCGGTCGATCGGTCCGTCCACCAGCTCGCCCGTGACCACGTCCAGGACGTGCAGGACGCTCTCCTCGGTGCCGCCCGACGACACCTGGTACGCGACGAGGTGGCCCTCCTTCGACGGCTGCCACGCGTCGAGCGTGGTGGTGCCTGCCGGGTCGATCGCGACGGGGTCGAGCAGGACGCGTTCACGCTCATCGGCACCGTCGCCCTCGGCCACCACGACCACCGCGTGCTCCTGGTCGCCGGACCGGCGGGAGAAGAACCTGCGCTCACCGCGCCACGCCGGCGGGCTCACGAAGCCGGCGCCGAGCAGGTCCCGGAGCCGGGCGGTGAGGGTCTCGGTGGCGAACGGGCCCGTGGTCCCGAGCGAGCCGCGGAACTGCGCGTACAGGTCGTCCTGCGCCGACGACCAGGCCTCGGTCTCGTCGGACCCCTCGTCCTCCAGCGCGCGGAACGGGTCGGCGACGCGGTGCCCGTGCAGGTCCTCGACCAGGTCGGTCCGCGGGGCGGTCGGGTACGTGCGCAGAGCGGGTGCGGTCATGGTCCGCAAGGCTACGACGACCGGCTGGGAGGTCGCGCGAGTGACGCAGTCGGGAGCGTCCGTCCTGCGTATGCGCACGGGGCTCTGGCAGGATCGGCGTGTGGCAGACGACCCGGCAACCGCGTCCGACGCCCTTCTGCGCCTGGCGGGGGCCTACGGGGTGGTCCCGGACCACTGGGACTTCCACGGGCAGAGCCGGCGCGCGTCGGCGGCCACCCTTCAGGGGGTGCTCGGGGCGCTCGGTGTCGACGCGTCCTCGCCGGAGCGCGTCGACCTGGCCATCGCCCACGTCGAGGACATGCCGTGGCGGCGCGTGCTGCCTCCGGTGCTCGTCGTCCGCGAGGGTCGGCAGGCCCACGTGGCGGTGCACGTCACGCACGGCGACCCCGTCGAGGTGTGGATCGAGCTGGACCCCGAGGTGGGCGGCGGTCGGCGCGAGGTCGCTCAGGCGGACGTCCCCGTCGATCCCCGGACGGTCGACGGCAGGCTCGTCGGCCGCGCCACCTTCACCCTGCCCACCGACCTCCCGCTGGGCTGGCACGAGATCGTCGCCGAAGGTCCCAGCGCGTCGGCGCACAGCCCGCTCGTCGTCACCCCGTCCCGGCTGGAGCTCCCCGAGGCGCTGCGCGAGCGTCGGACCTGGGGTCTGATGGCGCAGCTCTACTCCGTGCGCTCGCGGGCGTCCTGGGGGGTCGGCGACCTCGCGGACCTCGCCGAGATCGGCTGGCTCGCCGGTCGTGAGCTGGGCGCGGACTTCCTGCTGATCAACCCGCTGCACGCGGCCGAGCCGACCGTCCCGCTCACCCCGTCGCCGTACCTGCCCACCACGCGCCGCTTCGTCAGTCCGCTGTACATCCGGGTCGAGGACGTGCGCGAGACGGGCTACCTGTCGTCGGCCGACCGGGCGCTCGTGGAGTGGGCGGCCGAGCCGGTGCTCGCCATGGACGACGACGCGGGCCCGATCGACCGGGACGCCGCGTGGACCGCCAAGCGCGCGGCGCTCGAGGTCGTGTTCGCCGCCCCGCGGTCGGCCGCGCGGCAGGCGGCGTTCGACGCGTTCGTGGAGCAGGAGGGTGCCGGGCTCGAGACGTTCGCGCTCTGGTGCGCGCTCGCGGAGAAGTACGAGAACCCGGCGTTGTGGCCCGCCGACGCGCTCGACCCGTCGTCGAGCCTCGTCACCGGGCTCCGCGAGGAGCTGGCGGAGCGCGTCGAGTTCCACACGTGGCTCCAGTGGGTCGCCGACGAGCAGCTGGCGGCGGCCCAGCGCGCCGCGCTCGACGGGGGCATGGCGCTCGGGATCATGCACGACCTCGCCGTCGGGGTGCACCCCGAGGGTGCGGACGTGTGGGCGCTGGGCGACGTGCTCGCCCGCGGCGCGACCGTCGGCGCCCCGCCGGACATGTACAACCAGCAGGGGCAGAACTGGTCGCAGCCGCCGTGGCGCCCCGACGCCCTCGCGCGCGCCGCGTACCGGCCGTACCGCGACATGCTCCGCACCGTCCTGCGGCACGCGGGCGCCATCCGGATCGACCACGTGATCGGGCTGTTCCGACTCTGGTGGATCCCGGAGGGCGCCGACTCAGCCGACGGCGCGTACGTCCGCTACGACCATGAGGCCCTCGTCGGCATCCTGGCGCTCGAGGCGCACCGCGCGGGCGCCGTGGTGATCGGGGAGGACCTGGGCGTCGTCGAGCCGTGGGTGCGCGACTACCTGTCGGAGCGCGGGATGCTCGGCACGTCGGTGCTCTGGTTCGAGCGGGACATGCACGGCGCGCCGCTGGCCCCCGAGCACTACCGGCCGCTGGTGCTGGCCACGGTGACCACGCACGACCTGCCGCCGACCGCGGGGTACCTGGCCGGCGAGCACGTGGCCATCCGGGAGCGGCTGGGACTGCTCACCGACCCGGTCGAGGTGGTCCGGGCGGCGGCGCTGGCCGAGCGCGACCAGATGCTCACCGTGCTGCACGACCGTGCTCTGGTGGGCGCCGACCCCTCCGAGCGCGAGATCGTCGAGGCCCTGCACCGGTACGTCATGGCGACCCCGTCGGTGCTGGTGGGTGTCTCGCTGGCCGACGCGGTCGGGGAGCGACGGGCCCAGAACCAGCCGGGGACCGACCAGGAGTACCCGAACTGGAAGGTGCCGCTGGCGGACAGCTCGGGGCGGGTCGTCCTGGTGGAGGACCTGTTCACCAACCAACGGCTGCGGTCGTTGGCGGCCGTCCTCAACAGCTGAGGATGAGCGAGCAGCTGCGCCGAGTCCGGGTCGTGGGGACCTCTGGCTCCGGGAAGACGAAGCTCGCCGGTCGCCTGGCTGCACGGCTCGGGGTGCCGCACCTGGAGCTCGACGAGGTGTTCTGGGACGCCAACTGGACCAAGCGAGACCTGGACGAGGCACGTGCGCTGATCGGTGCGTTCCTGTCGTCGTCGGATGACGGCTGGGTGACCGACGGCAACGGGACCGTCGGGACGGAGGGGCTTCTCGGCGACGCGGACGCGTTCGTCTGGCTCGACTACCCCCGCCGGACGGTCATGGCTCGGGTGGTCCGACGGACCCTGCGCCGCGGTGTGCTGCGCACGGAGCTGTGGCACGGCAATCGCGAGGACCTTCGCAACGTGCTGAACGCCGACCCGGACCAGAACGTGGTGCTCTGGTCGTGGACGTCGCACGCCCGTAACCGCACCCGGTACACGACGCTCGCGGCCGAGTCCCCGATCCCGGTGATCCGCCTGCGCAGCCCGCGCGAGGCGAGCCGCTGGCTGGCCGGCCTGACACCCTGACGGTCCTCGCGTGAAGACGTCGTCGCGTCTGGCGCAACGACGTCTTCACGCGAGCACGTCTCAGGTGCGGCGGAGGTCCGCCTGCTGCGCAGCCAGCGCGCGGCGCACGCCGTCGCGGGACTCCAGCACCAGCCGGCGCAGGGCCGAGGGTGCGTCCGGGTGCCCGTCGAGCCACGCGTCGGTCGCTCCGAGCACGTCCACCGACGTGTCGTCGGCCAGCTCGGTCGGGTAGAGGCCGACGACGATGTTCTGCGCCATCTCGTTCGTCTTGTCGGCCCACACGGTCTCGAGACCGGCGAAGTACGGCTCGACGAACGGCAGGAGCAGCGAGCGGTCGTGCACGCGGCCGAAGCCGGCGATCGTCGCGGCCTGGAGGGCGTTCGGCAGCCCGTCCTGGTCCACCACGGACGCCCAGGCGGTCGCCTTGGCGTCGGCCGTCGGGACGGCGGCGCGGGCGGCTGCGGCGGCCCGCTGACCCGTCGCCGTGGCGTCGTCGGCCAGCTGCGCGGCGATGTCCGCGTCGCCGGCACGCGCGCCGGTGACCAGCGACGTGAGCAGCTCCCAGCGCAGGTCGGTGTCGATGGACAGGCCCTCGAGCGTGGCGTGACCGTCCAGCAGGTCGCGGACGGCGTCCAGCTGCTCGGTCGTCGCCGCGCGGCCCGCGAAGGACTTGACCAGCTGGAGCTGGGTGTCGGAGCCGGCCTCGGCGGCGCGGGCCAGGGCGAGCAGGCGGTCGGCCGCGGCGGTCTCCGTGGCGGACCGGTGCTCGGGCGCCACGTACAGGTCGAGCGCGGTGGACAGCTGTCGCAGGAGGACGAGCACCACGGAGGAGTCGGTCTCGTGCGCGATGTTGTTCAGCACCAGGTCGACGAAGTCCCGAGCGGGGGTCTCGCCGTCGCGGGTGGCGTCCCAGGCCGCCGTCCACACGAGCGTGCGGGGCAGCGAGTCGTCGAACTTGCCCAGGTGCTCAATGGACGCGGCGAGCGACTGCGCGTCGAGCCGGATCTTGGCGTAGGCGAGGTCCCCGTCGTTGACCAGCACGAGCGCCGGGCGCGGCAGCCCCACGAGCGCGGGCACCCCCGTGCGGGCACCGTCGATGTCGAGCTCGACGTGGACGGTCCGGACCAGACGCCCGTCGGCGAGGTCGTAGCCGCCGATGGCCAGGCGGTGCGGGCGCTGCACCGGGTGCTCGTCGGGCACCTCCTGCAGGACCGCGAAGGACGTGATGACGCCGGCGTCGTCGACCTCCAGCTCCGGGCGCAGCAGGGTGACGCCGGCCTGCTCCAGCCAGAGGCCGGACCACGCGGACAGGTCGCGGCCGCTGGTGGTCTCCAGCTCGGTGAGGAAGTCGCGCAGCTCCGTGTTGCCCCACGCGTGCTTGGCGAAGTACGCGCGCACCCCGTCGAAGAACTCGTCCTGGCCCACCCAGGAGACGAGCTGCTTGAGCACGCTCGCGCCCTTGGCGTAGGTGATGCCGTCGAAGTTGACCTCGACGTCCTCCAGGTCGCGCATGTCCGCGACGATCGGGTGCGTGGACGGCAGCTGGTCCTGGCGGTAGGCCCAGTTCTTCTCCAGCGAGGAGAACGTGGTCCACGCGCTGGTCCATCGGGTGGCCTCGGCGGTGGCGAGCGTCGACATGTACTCGGCGAACGACTCGTTCAGCCACAGGTCGTCCCACCAGCGCATGGTCACCAGGTCGCCGAACCACATGTGCGCCAGCTCGTGCAGGATCGTCACCGCGCGGCGCTCGATCGTGGCGTCGGGGACCTTG
Organism: Cellulomonas humilata; assembly: GCF_013359775.1. Taxonomy (GTDB): domain Bacteria; phylum Actinomycetota; class Actinomycetes; order Actinomycetales; family Cellulomonadaceae; genus Cellulomonas; species Cellulomonas humilata. Next base: position 130,998 of record NZ_JABMCI010000068.1, read on the forward strand.
GACCGGAACACGTACGACTCGAGGAACGTCACCGCACCCGCGTTCTCCATCGCGCCCGCGTTGAACTCGGGCACGAAGAGCTGGTCGTACTTGGCGAACGGGTACGCGACGCCGAACGCCCGCTCGTAGAAGTCGAACCCGGCGCGGGTGAGGTCGACGATGTTGTCGGTGTCCAGGTGCTCGGCGAGGGACTCGCGGCAGTAGACGCCCAACGGGATGGTGCGGCCGTCCTGGCTGGTGAGCTCGCGGTGCTCCGCGTGGTACGGGCCGGCGATGACCGCGGTGATGTACGACGCGATCCGCGGGGTCGTCTCGAACGTCCAGGTGGCGGTGCCCTTGTCGACGCCTCCGTTGCGGTTGACGCCGTCCACGACGTCCACCGGCGCGCCGGCCTGCGGGTAGTTGGACACCACGGTCCAGTGCGCGGGGGCAGTCACGGTGAACGTGAAGGTGGCCTTGAGGTCGGGCTGCTCGAACACGGCGAACACGCGCCGGGAGTCGGCCACCTCGAACTGCGAGTACAGGTAGACCTCGTCGTCCACGGGGTCGACGAAGCGGTGCAGGCCCTCGCCGGTGTTCATATAGGCCGCGTCGGCGACGACGAGCAGCTCGTTGCTCGCCGCCAGGTCGTCCAGCCGGATCCGCGCGTCGGAGACCACGTCGGCGACGTCCAGCGACCGCCCGTTCAGGGTGACCTCGTGCACGCTCGGCGCGATGAGGTCGATGAAGGTGCTCGCCCCCGGTGTCGCGGTGAACCGCACCAGGGTCCGGGAGGCGAACGTCGTCGGGCTCGTCGTGAGGTCGAGCTCGACCTCGTACGACTCGGTGGCGACGACGGAGGCGCGCTCGCGCGCCTCGGCACGGGTGAGGTTCGCTCCAGGCACGCAGGTACTCCTCGGGGTCGATCGGTGGGGCTCTTGGCCGGGTCGATCATCGCACGCAGAGGCGCGCGGCCTAGGGTCGTGGCGTGCACGCGACCTACGACGCCGTCATCGTCGGTGGGGGCCACAACGGCCTGACCGCCGCCGCCTATCTGGCCCGCGCGGGACGGACGGTCCTGCTGCTCGAACGCGCCGACCACGTGGGCGGCGCGACGCTCTCGGCGCGGGCGTTCCCGGGGGTGGACGCGAACGTGTCGCGCTACTCCTACCTCGTCTCGCTGATGCCCCGGCAGGTCCGCGACGAGCTCGGGCTGCGGGTCGAGCTCCGCCGCCGGCGGATCTCGTCCTACACGCCCGCCGGTGGCGGCGGGCTGCTCGTGGACACGGCCGACGACGCCGCGACCGCTGCCTCGTTCGCCTCGGTCGACGCCGGTGGCGACGTCGACGCGTGGCGCGCGTTCGGCGCCCGCACCAGCGCGCTCGCCGCGCGGCTCTGGCCGACGATGACCGAGCCGCTGATGTCGCGCACCGACGCCCGCCGGCTGCTCGGTGCGGACGACTGGCGCGACCTGGTCGAGCGGCCGGTCGGCGAGGTGGTCGACGCGACCTTCGGCTCCGACCTGGTCCGGGGGATCGTGCTGACGGACGCCCTCATCGGCACGTTCGCCCGCGCGCACGAGACGGGCGGACGGCCCAACCGGTGCTTCCTCTATCACGTGATCGGCGGGGGGACCGGCGACTGGGACGTCCCGGTCGGGGGCATGGGTGCGGTCGCGGGGGCGCTCGAGGCAGCTGCGCGACAGGCGGGTGCCGAGCTCCTGACCTCAGCCGAGGTCACGGCGATCGGGCCCGGCGACGCCGAGGTCGTCTGGACGGACGCGGACGGTGGCGAGCACCGCGTGGGCGCGCGGCACGTGCTGGCCGCGTGTGCGCCGGCCGTCCTCGACCGGCTGCTCGGGCGAGCCACGGCCGAGGCGCCCGAAGGGGCGCAGCTGAAGCTGAACATGCTGCTCACGCGCCTGCCGCGGCTGCGCTCCGGCATGGACCCGCGCACCGCGTTCGCCGGAACGTTCCACGTCCACGAGTCCGCGACCGAGCTGGAGACCGCGTACCGACAGGCCGCTGCCGGCCGCATCCCCGACGTGCCGCCGGTCGAGACGTACTGCCACTCGCTGACGGACGACTCGATCCTCGGGCCCGGACTGCGTGCGACCGGCCACCAGACGCTCACCGCGTTCGGCCTGCACATGCCCGCCCGGCTGTTCGCCGCGGATCCCGAGGGGGCGCGGAGCATGGCGCTCGCGGCCACCCTGCGGTCGATCGACAGCGTGCTCGCGGAGCCGCTCGAGGACTGCCTCGCGCGCGACGAGGACGGGCGGCCGTGCCTCGAGGTGCGCAGCCCGGTCGACCTCGAGGCCGACGTCGCGCTGCCCGGCGGCCACATCTTCCACCGCGACCTCGCCTGGCCCTGGGCGGAGCGGGACGACGAGATCGGCACCTGGGGGGTCGAGACGGCGGACCCGCGCGTCCTGCTCGCCGGGGCGGGTGCGCGGCGCGGGGGTGGTGTCAGCGGGATCCCCGGTCGGGCGGCGGCCATGGCGGTCCTCGGGACGCTCTGAGGGAATAGCCGGGCGCGACCGTATGGTTGCGCGAGGCATCGACCACCCCGGAGGACACCTGTGACGAGCACGCCCACCGCACGACCCGTCGTCGACTTCTGGTTCGACCCCGCGTGCCCCTGGGCCTGGATGACGTCACGCTGGATGGACGAGGTGAGCGCGATCCGCGACGTCGACGTCCGCTGGCACGTGATGAGCCTGTCGGTGCTCAACGAGAAGCGCGAGCTCCCCGACTCCTACCGGGAGCTCATGGACGACTCGTGGGGTCCCGTGCGCGTGATCGTCGCCGCGGCGCGCGACCATGGCGACCAGGTGATCAAGCCGCTCTACGACGCCATGGGCACCCGTCGCCACCCGAGCGGACGGCGCGACACGTCGGCGATCATCGCCGAGTCGCTGGCCGAGGTCGGCCTGCCCGCCGAGCTGGCCGACGTGGCCGGCACGGAGGACGTCGACGCCCTCCTGCGCGAGTCGCACGGCGAGGGGATCACCCTGGTCGGCGACGACGTCGGCACCCCCGTCGTGGCGATCGACGGTGTCGGGTTCTTCGGTCCCGTCATCACGCCCGCGCCCACCGGCGAGGCCGCCGGTCGGCTCTTCGACGGGCTCGCCCTGATGACCAGCGTGCCGGGCTTCTACGAGCTCAAGCGCTCGCGGACGGCGGGACCCTCGTTCTGACGGTGCGGCAGGCCGTGCGGCCGGTGCGATTGGCTTGCCCGGTTCGTCCCGTGTGATCCTGGTCGTCGGCCCCGCCCGCAACCGGGCACGGGCCGCGACCGCACGGGAGGAACGCAGCGGCATGGCCACGGCACGCAACGTCCGGCTCCTCGTCATCGTCGACGTGGTGCTCGTCGTCCTCGTGATCGTGCTGGCGATCGTGTTCTTCAGCGGCGGGGACCAGGGCGGCGACGCCTCCGACGACGGGTCCACCGGCGGCGCGACCGCGTCGAGCACGCCGTCGGGCAGCTCGTCGGCTACCTCCACCGAGCCGCTCGCGTTCGCGTCCCCGACCGGCAACATCGCGTGCACCATGTCCGTCGACGGCGTCACGTGCACCATCGCCAGCTACACGTACGCACCCCCGGTCGTCGCCGGCTGCACCGAGGTGACCGGTCACGTGCTCGTGCTCAACGCGGACGGCGTCGCGTTCAGCTGCGTGAGCGGCCCGCCGCCCGCCGTCGCCGGGGACGACGTGACGGTGCTGGAGTACGGGTCGTCGACGAGCGTCGGTGACTACACCTGTCGCAGCGCCACGGACGGGGTCCAGTGCGTCGACGCGTCCGGAGCCGGCTTCCAGCTGGCGCGTGCCAGCTGGTCCGAGCTGCCCGCCTGACGACGGGCAGCCCGGACGAGCGTCACCAGATGCGGACGCGGTCCTCAGGGGCCAGGTACAGCGCGTCGCCCGGCTGCACGTCGTAGGCCGCGTAGAACTCGTCCACGTTGCGCACCACGCCGTTGCAGCGGAACTCGTTCGGCGAGTGCGGGTCCGTCGCGATCCGGCGGATCATCTCCTCGTCGCGACCCTTGGACTGCCACACCTGCGCCCAGCCGAGCAGCACGCGCTGCACGCCGGTCAGCCCGTCGATCACGGGCGCGTCGTCCAACGAGGTCCCGAGCGCGATGCGGTACGCCGTGAACGCGATCGAGAGGCCGCCCAGGTCGCCGATGTTCTCGCCGATGGTCAGCTCGCCGTTGACGTGGTGCGAGCCGCCCAGCTGCACGGGGGAGAACTCGTTGTACTGGTCGATCAGCGCCTTGGTGCGCGTCTCGAACTCGGCGCGGTCGTCGGCCGTCCACCAGTCCTCGAGGCGCCCGTCGCCGTCGTACTTGGACCCCTGGTCGTCGAAGCCGTGGCCGATCTCGTGGCCGATCACGGCGCCGATCCCGCCGTAGTTGACCGCGTCGTCGGCGTCGGCGTCGAAGAACGGCGGCTGGAGGATCGCGGCCGGGAAGACGATCTCGTTCATGCCGGGGTTGTAGTACGCGTTCACCGTCTGCGGGGTCATGAACCACTCGTCGCGGTCGATCGGCTTCCCGATCTTGCCCAGCTCCCGGTCCTGCTCGAACGCGTACGCGCGGCGCACGTTGCCCAGCAGGTCGTCGGGGGCGACCTCGAGCGAGGAGTAGTCGCGCCACTGCGCGGGGTAGCCGATCTTCGGCGTGAACGCGTCCAGCTTGGCCAGCGCCTTGGCGCGCGTCTCCTCGCCCATCCAGTCCAGCTGCGAGATCGACTCGCGGTAGGCGGCGACGAGGTTGGCGACGAGCCCCTCCATCCGCGCCTTGTGCGCGGGCGGGAAGTGCCGGTCGACGTACACCTTGCCGACAGCCTCGCCGAGCACGCCCTGCACCAGCGACACCCCGCGCTTCCAGCGGTCGCGCAGCTCCTGCGCGCCGGTCAGGGTGCGGCCGTAGAAGTCGAAGTTGGCCTCGACCAGGTCGTCGGACAGGTAGGGCGCGCGGCCGGAGACGACGTGGAACGTGAGCCACGCCTTCCAGTCCTCGAGCGGCTCGCTGACCCACAGGGCGGCGAACGCCTCGGCGAACGACGGCTCGCGCACCACCAGCTGCTCGAAGGCGCCGGCCGGGGCGCCGAGCGCGATCACCCACGAGCGCCAGTCGAAGCCCGGCGCGCGCTCGGCCAGCTCGGTCAGGGTCAGGGCGTTGTACGTCAGGTCGGCGTCGCGGTCCTTGACCACGTCCCAGTGCCCGGCGGCCAGCTTGGTCTCCAGGGCCACGATCCGGCCGGCGAGGTCGTCGGCCTGGGCCTCGTCCGCGGCGGCACCGCCGAGCGTCAGCATGCGGGCGACGTGCGGGCGGTACGCCGCGAGCACGGCCGCGTACTGCTCGTCGCGGTAGTAGGCCTCGTCGGGCAGGCCCAGGCCGCTCTGCACCAGGTGCACGGCGTACTTCGTCGGCTCCTTGGCGTCGTTGTCGACGTAGAACTGCACCGCGCCGCCGGCGCCCGTGCGCTGGAGGGCGCCCAGCGCACCCGTCAGCTCCGCCTGCGTCGTGGCGGCCTCCACCAGGGCGAGGTCGGTGCGCAGCGGGGCGGTGCCCGCGGCCGCGACGGCGTCGGTGTCCATGAAGGACGCGTACACGGCGCCCACCTTGGCCTCGACGGAGTCGGCTGCGCCCCCCGCGGCAGCCGCGGCGCCGGCGTCCGCGATGATGTCGCGCACCTGCTCCTCGGCCTGGTCGTGCAGGGCGCGGAACGAGCCGTCCATGGCCCGGTCGGCGGGGATCTCATGGCTGGCGAGCCAGCGTCCGTTCACGTGGGCGTAGAGGTCGTCCTGGGGACGGACGTCGGGGTCGAGGGCGGTGAGGTCGATGCCACTGCGCGTCATGGGCACAGCCTACGGACGGGTTGCCGGACGACGAGATCGGTTACGCCGAGGGCGGACCGGGACCTGGGCACGGTGCGGCAGGATGGGCCCATGCGTATCCATGTCGCCTCCGACCACGCCGGCTACGAGCTCAAGGTCGCGCTCGTCGAGCACCTGCGCGCTGCCGGTCACGACGTCGTCGACCACGGCGCCGACACGTACGACGCCCTCGACGACTACCCGCCGTTCTGCTTCGCGGCGGGGGAGGCCGTGGTCGCCGAGCCGGGCAGCCTGGGGGTCGTCATCGGCGGTTCGGGCAACGGTGAGCAGATCGCCGCGAACAAGGTGACCGGCGTGCGCGCCGCCCTCGCCTGGAACCTGGCCACCGCGCAGCTGGGGCGCCAGCACAACGACGCGAACGTCGTCGCCGTCGGCGCCCGTCAGCACTCCGTCGACGAGGCGCTCGCGCTGGTGGACGCGTTCGTGGCCGAGCCGTTCAGCCACGACCCGCGCCACCAGCGCCGGATCGACCTCCTCGCGGACTACGAGGCCGCTCGCTAGCTCACCAGACGTAGTTGCACATCGGCGCGACGGGCCACAGGAACGCGGCCGCCGCCGTCTGGAGCGTGCCGGGCGTCCGCTCGGTCACCAGCCCCGCGCGGGCCTGGGCTGCGAACGACCGACCGCCGAGGTAGGCGGCACCGAGCTCGCGCACGTCGAGCACCAGGTCGGCGTCGTCCTGCGTCCGGGTCACCTCGGCCGGGTACGCCCCGTCGTCCTGGCGGGCACCCGTGGTCAGGCGCCAGCGGCCGGCGTTGGCGGTCAGCCGTGCGTCGGTGACCTCGAGGACCACGTCGACAGGTGCGGAGTACCGACGTCCGGCAAGCGCGACCGGGAGGTCGAGCAGACGGACCCACAGGTTGTCGTTGACCTTGGGCACCACGGCGCGCGGGTTCTCCAGCAGGAGGAGCAGCGGGTCGTCGACGGGGAGCAGCGGTCCCTCGACGGTCGCGGTGAGGTCGAGGTCGAGCAGGAACGACCACAGGCGGTGCGTCGCGGCCGCGTCGAGCGCGACGGCTTCGCGGACCTTGACGACCCCCGCCGGGCCGCCCTCCGCCCAGTTCTCCTTGCGGCGGAACAGGGCGAAGGCCCGCGCGTTCCCGGAGGCGTCGCGGACGGTCGCGATGCGCAGCGGCTCGGCGCCCTCGCGCCAGGCGGGCGGGTCGACCAGCATCCGAGTCCGCCACACCTCGGTGTCGCGGGTGATCCAGCCGGGCCGTCCGGCGCCCGCGGCGCGGTGGACCTCGTCGACGACCGCGCTGTGCGCGGCGACGTCGGCGGTCGCGAGCGTCACGGTCAGCTCCTCGGAGCCGGGGACGTCCCGGAGGGCGGCGCCGCGCGCGATCTTGACGCGGACGTCGTCGGCGGCCGAGCCGTAGCCGTACCGCCCGTAGATCGCGTGCTCCGCGGCGAACAGCGCGGAGACGGGCTCGCCGCGGTCCAGCGACCGGGCGAAGTGGGAGTCGATCATCGCGGTGAGCAGCCCGCGACGACGCTGGTCCGGACGGGCGCCCACCCAGGTCAGGCCCGAGCACGCGATCGACGTCCCGGGCACGGGCAGGTCGTGCGGGTACGAGGCGTGCACGGCGGCGAGGCCCCCGGCGGGATCCTCGACGGCCTGCGCGCGGTCCCACGTGAAGGTGATCGGGACGATCGCGTCCGTCTCCGGGGTGGAGTCGAACGCGAACGCGAGGCGGTCCACCTCGAGGAACTCGCGCATGCGGTCCTCGGGCACGTCGACGAGGCGGTATCCGGCGGGAAGCGGGTTCATGCCACCCATCGTCCGGTACCGCACGCCCCGGGAACACTCATTTCCGGGCGCGGCACTCCGGCAGTGACCTGCGGATACGCTCACCGGGTGCGGGGGACGCGGCAGGCGCCGAGACAGGGGCTCTACTCGCGCGCCTCGCTCGCTGCACGCCGCTGGAGCGGCCGCTCGCAGGTGGTCCTCGTGGCCGTGCTCGTGCTCTGCGCGGCCCTGCTCGTGGTGGGCATCCTGGAGCAGCCGGAGTGGTTCCCCCCGTCCGCGTTCCTGCTCCTGATCGTGGTGGCCGTGTTCCTGCTGCGGCTGCGCCAGCTCGCGGTGCTCGGCGCGGTCGTGATGGCGTGCACCTGGGGCCTGTGGGTGTGGGGCGCGCCGACGCTGATCCCGGGTGTCCTCGTGGTGGTCACGATCGCCGTGATCGCCAGTATCGCGTTCGCCCGCGGGCGGGAGCGGCTCGGCCTCCAGGGCGCTCCCGGCGACCTCATGCTGGTCGACCTGCGCGACCGCCTGGCAGCCCACGGGCGCGTCCCCCCGCTGCCCGCGGGTTGGCGCGTGGACAGCGAGATCCGCTCTGCGCACGCCGACGGGTTCTCCGGGGACTTCATGGTGGCGGGCACGCGGTCGGGCGGAGCCACCCTCGAGATCGTGCTGGTCGACGTCTCGGGCAAGGGGCTGGACGCCGGTGTCCGGTCGCTCCAGCTCTCGGGGGCGTTCGGCGGCCTGCTCGGTGCGCTGCCGCGCGACGAGTTCCTCGGCGCCGCCAACCAGTACCTGCTCGACCAGGCGTGGGACGAGGGGTTCGCCACGGCCATCCACGTGGCGTTCGACCTGCCCAGCGGTGACTTCTGGGTGTGCTCGGCGGGCCACCCGCCCGCCGTCCAGCTGCATGCCGGGTCGGGACGGCTCGACCTGCTCGACACGATCGGGAGCCCCGCGCTCGGCGTGATCCCCGACTTCCGGTGCGCGGCGCGGGCCGGCCGGCTGGAGCACGGTGACGTCCTCATGCTCTACACCGACGGGGTGGTCGAGGTGCGCGGCGGTGACCTCGACCAGGGAATCGACCGGCTGATGGGGGTGGCCGACCGCGTCCTGAGTCCCGGCCGCGGATCGGCCGCGGCGGTGCTGGCGGGTGTCCACGCCGCCGACGACGACGACCGCGCCGTGGTCCTGGTCCGCCGCGCCTGACCGGGGTCAGGGCTGGATCGCCTGCGCCAGCCAGTCGGCGTAGCCCGCGCGGCCCCCGTCCGGTCGCAGGTGGATGTCGTCGCCGTACAGCCAGCCGCGGTTCGCCGTCGCCAGCGAGTCCCAGTCGAGGACGCGGACGTTCGGGTACTCCGGCGCGACGCGGGCGAAGAGCTCGTTGTCGAACGCCGCCCACGTGCGGGGGACGTGCACGTTCACCAGGAACACCCGCCGGTCCGTCGTGAGGTCGAGCAACGAGCGCAGGGTCGCCTCGTCGATCGGCCCGTTGGTCCCGCCGTGCACGATCACCGTGTGGCCCAGGGTGCCGGCGGCCGCGGCGGCCCGGACCAGGTCGACCATGACGGCGAACTGCCGCGACACCTCGGCGTCCGCGGCGATGCCCCGGGCGGCCAGCTCCTCCGCGGCGCCCAGCATCACGGAGTCGCCGAAGCCGGAGGCGGCTCCGACGGTCTCGACCGGTGGGGGAGGGACCGCGGGCGCGACCGGTGTGGTGGTGCTCGGCGTCGGGACCGGGGTGACCGTCGTGCGGGGCGTCGACGACGCCGGTGGGGTGGAGGTGGCTGCGGGCGCCGCGACGGGCTGCCACCGGGTGGTCGGGGGTACCTGCGCGAGCGCGGCGGTGGCGACCCCGCCGACGACCACCATCCCGACCCCGGCCGCGACCACCCGGAGCACCGCACGGGGGCGGTCCGCGCCGGCGTCCCGCACCCGGGCGGCGACCCGGCCGACCGCGCCCCGCCGGACCGGCAGCTCGACGAGCCGGTAGGACAGCTCGGCGATCGCCAGCACGACGGCGAGGCGCAGCGGTGTCGCGAGCCAAGGCGAGACGGCGATGTCGACGCCCGGCCGCGTGAGCATGAAGACCGGCCAGTGCCACAGGTAGATCCCGTAGGACCGCTCACCGAGCCAGCGCCACGGCTGCCGGGCGAGGGCTCGCCCGAGCAGTCCCGCCGGGTCCGCCACCGCGCCGACCAGCACCGCCGCCAGCACGGAGAACGCGAGGAACCCACCGCGGTAGAGGGCGTTGCTGAACTCGTCCACCCAGACGAACGCCGCGAGGATGCCGAGCAGCGCCGTGCCGCCCAGCACGTCGGTGACACCGGCCTCGAACCTCCGCACGGCGCTGCCGCGCTCGCGCAGCCACGGCCCGGCGTGCTGCCACGTCCGCCACGGCGTCCAGACCGCCGCCATCGCGGCTCCCACCAGCAGCCCCATGGAGTGGGTGTCGGTGCCGAAGTACGCGCGGCTCGGGTCGTTCGGGACGGGCGAGGACGTGCGGACGGCGACGACGACCATCGCGGCGGTGGACAGCAGGGCCAGGACGGCGGCCAGCTGCCCGACCCGGGCGCGGCCCGCCCGCACCGCGAGCAGCGCGACCAGCGGGAAGACCAGGTAGAACTGCTCCTCGATGGCCAGTGACCACAGGTGCTGGAGCAGCGGGGGCCGGCTGACCAGCTCGAAGTACGACCGGTCCGCCACCACCTGCCACCAGTTCGACACGTACCCGGCGGCCGCGAGGATGTCGCCGCGCAGCTCGCGCGCCTCGCTGGGCATCGCCACCGCGACGCCCGCCATCGCGACCAGCAGGAGACCGAGAGCGGGCAGCAGGCGCCGGGCGCGCCGGGCGTAGAACCGCCGGAACGAGAACCGCCCGGTCTGCTCCACCTCGTCGAGGACCAGCGTCGTGATGAGGAACCCGGACAGGACGAAGAACACGTCCACGCCCAGGAACCCGCCGCGCATCCACGGCGCGCCGAGGTGGTACACGACCACGCCGGCGACGGCGATCGCGCGGATCCCGTCCAGGCCGCCCAGGTGGGGAAGGCGCGTGAACGGCACCACGGCGGTCACCCGGGGTGTGGTGCGCGTCCCGACGAGCGCGGAGCGCTGGACGGTGACGGTCATGGATCTCCCGGGTCGAGGCGGTGCGCGGTCGACGCGCCGGCGCCTCCCGTGCGGCCAGGCTAGGTCGGCGGGCACGGCGGGCAGCCGAGGACACGCGGGAGGCGGGTCAGTCGTCGGGGAACCAGATCGCGCGGCGCAGTGCGACGCGGGTGCCGTCCGCGCTCAGCGGGGTGTCCTCGTCGCGCAGCAGCGCCAGCGCGCGCGTGGCGTGCCGGGCCGGCGGGCTGCCCGCGGCGTTGACCACCCGCCACCAGGGCACCCCCGAGCCGGCATGGCTCATGACCTGGCCGACCTGCCGCGGCCCCCCGCGGCGGACCCCGTCGCGCGCCTCCAGCAGGTCGCCGACCACCTCGGCGATCGTCCCGTAGGTCATCGCGCGACCCGCGGGGATCGCCGCCACGAGGTCGAGGACGGCCTCCGCGTAGTCGTCGTCCATCGCGGGCGGCTCAGCCCAGCGCGCGCTTGGAGCTGATCACGCCGGTGTCGAAGCCGGCCAGGTGCAGCCCACCGTGGAACCGCGCGTGCTCGATCTTCACGCACCGGTCCATGACGACCGTCAGCCCCGCGGCCTCACCGCGCCGGGCGACGTCCTCGTGCCACGAGCCGAGCTGGAGCCACAGCGCCTTGGCGCCGACGGCGATCGTCTCGTCGAGCACGGTGGGCAGGTCGTCGTGGCGGCGGAACACGTCCACCAGGTCGGGCACGACCGGCAGCGACTCGAGCGACGGGTACACCGGTCGGCCGAGGATCTCGTCGGCGCGCGGGTTGACGAAGTACACGTCGTACGGGGAACTGGACAACAGGTAGGTGGCCACGAAGAAGCTCGCGCGGGCCGGGTTGTTCGACGCCCCGACGATCGCGATGGACTTCGTGGAGTGCAGGAGCGCGAGGCGCTCGGGGGCGCTCGGTCCCAGCCAGGTGCGCGTGCCGGTGCTCATGCCGCCACCCCCGTCCGGGTGCGTCCGGTGGCAGCCGTGAGGGCCTGGTCGAGGTCCCAGAGGATGTCCTCGCCGTCCTCGAGCCCCACGCTGATCCGCACCAGGTCCGCGGGCACGCCCGCCGCCGCCAGCTGCTCGGCGTTCAGCTGCTGGTGGGTGGTGGACCCGGGGTGGATGACCAGGGTGCGGGCGTCGCCCACGTTGGCCAGGTGGCTGGCCAGCTGCAGGCTCTCGATGAACGCGCGGCCGATGGTGCGGCCGTCCTTGTCGTCGGTGGCCCGCAGCCCGAACGCGAACACGGCGCCGGGGCCGAGCGGCAGGTAGTGGTTGGCGCGCTCGTGGTGCGGGTGGCTGGGCAGGCCGGCCCAGTTGACGTACGAGACGCGGGGGTCGGCCTCGAGCCACTCGGCGACCAGCCGGGTGTTCACGAGGTGCGCGTCCAGCCGCTGGGGGAGCGTCTCCACGCCCTGCAGCAGGTTGAACGCGGACTGCGGCGAGAGGGCAGGGCCGATGTCGCGCAGCTGCTCCGAGCGGAGCTTGGTGAGGAACCCGTACTCGCCGAAGTTCTCCCACCAGCGCACCCCGCCGTAGGACGCGACGGGCTCGGTCATCTGCGGGAACCGGCCGGAGCCCCAGTCGAACCGCCCCGACTCGACGACGATCCCGCCGAGCGTGGTGCCGTGGCCGCCGAGGAACTTGGTCACCGAGTGGATGACGATGTCGGCGCCGTGCTCGATCGGGCGGACCAGGTAGGGCGTGGCCAGCGTGGCGTCGACGACGAACGGGATCCCGGCGGCGTGCGCGACCTCGGCCAGCCCGGCCAGGTCGGCGATCTCGCCGGACGGGTTGGCGATGACCTCGGCGTACAGCACCTTGGTCTCGGGCCGGATGGCCGCGGCGTAGTCGGCGGGGTCGGTGCCGGGCACGAACGTGGTGTCGACCCCGAACCGGCGCAGCGTCACGTCGAGCGCGGTGACCGTGCCGCCGTACAGCTGCGACGAGGCGACGATGTGGTCCCCGGCGCCGACGAGCGCGGCGAAGGTGATGAACTCCGCGGACATGCCCGACGCCGTGGCGACCGCACCGATCCCGCCCTCGAGCGAGGCGATCCGCTCCTCGAGCGCGGCGACCGTCGGGTTCCCGATCCGGGAGTAGATGTTCCCGTACTTCTGGAGCGCGAAGAGGTTGGCGGCGTCGGCGGTGTCCTGGAACACGAACGACGTCGTCTGGTAGATCGGCACGGCCCGCGCACCGGTGGTCGCGTCGGGGATCCCGCCGGCGTGCAGCGCCCGCGTGCGGAAGCCGAAGCGGTGGTCGGGGCTGGTCATGCGGTCTCCTCGGAGGCGCTGGTGCGGGCGGCTGGCAGCACGGTACGCCGTGCGGTGAGTGCGGCGATCTCGTCGACCGCCCAGGGGTTCTGCAGCGAGGTGACGTCGCCCAGCGCGCTGCCGTCGAGGATCTGCGCCAGCAGCCGGCGCATGATCTTGCCCGACCGCGTCTTGGGCAGGTCCGGCACCAGGAGCACGTGCTTGGGCTTGGCGACGGGCCCGATCTCGTGAGCCACCTGCGCGCGCAGCTCCTCGCGCAGCTCCTCCGTCGCGGCGAGCCAGGCGTCGAGGTCGTCGACAGGTCCCGGTGCCGACGAGGGCACGACGAACGCGGCCACGGCCTGCCCGGTGACGTCGTCGTGCACGCCCGCGACCCCGGCCTCGCCCACCGCGGGATGGGCGACGAGCGCGGACTCGATCTCGATGGTCGAGAGGCGGTGCCCGGACACGTTCACCACGTCGTCGAGCCGGCCGAGCAGCCAGATGTACTTGTCGTCGTCGTACGACGCCCCGTCGCCGGCCAGGAAGAACCCGCCGTGCTCGCCGTGCCCGGCGAACCTCCGCCAGTACGCGTCGAGGTAGCGCTGCGGGTCGCCCCAGATCGTGCGGGCCATCCCGGGCCACGGCCGGTCGACGACGAGCAGCCCGCCCTCTCCCGGACCGACCTCGGCGCCGGAGTCGTCCACGACCTTCGCCGAGATGCCCGGCAGCGGACGCGTCGCGGACCCGGGCTTGAGCACCGTGCTGCCCGGCAGCGGCGCGATCATCGCGGCACCCGTCTCGGACTGCCACCACGTGTCGACCACGGGCGCGCGGTCGGCGCCGAACGTGCGGCGGAACCACACCCACGCCTCGGGGTTGATGGCCTCGCCGACCGTGCCCAGCAGCCGGATGCTCGACAGGTCGTGCCCGCCGGGGAGCTCGTCGCCGAACCACGTCATGAACGTCCGGATCAGGGTCGGGGCCGTGTAGTACGTCGTCACGCCGTAGCGCTCGATGATCTCGAGGTGGCGCTCGCGGTGCGGACTGTCTGGCGTGCCCTCGTAGATGACCTGCGTGAGCCCGTTGGCCAGCGGGCCGTAGATCTCGTAGGTGTGCGCGGTGACCCACGCGAGGTCGGCGGTGCACCAGTGGACGTCGTCAGGCTTGGCGTCGAAGTGCGCCCAGTGCGCCCAGGCCGCGTGCGTGAGGTACCCGCCCGACGTGTGCACCAGCCCCTTCGGGCGCCCGGTGGTGCCCGACGTGTAGATGATGAACAGCGGGTGCTCGGCGTCGAAGGCCTGCGCCTCGTGCACGTCCGGGGCGGTGTCGACGACGTCGTGCCACCAGACGTCGCGGCCCTCGGTCCACGCCACGTCCTGGCCGGTGCGCCGGACCACCAGCACGTGCTCGACGTGGTCCAGGCCGGCCACCGCCTCGTCCGCGGCCGACTTCACCTCGACGGCCTGCCCGCGGCGGTACTGCCCGTCGCTGGTGACCAGCAGCTTGGCGCCCGTGTCCTGCACCCGGAACCGCACGGCCTCCGCGGAGAAGCCCCCGAACACCAGGGAGTGCACGGCGCCGATCCGCGCGATCGCGAGCGTGACGATCACCGTCTCCGCCAGCACGGGCAGGTACACCACGACGCGGTCCCCGGGGCCGATGCCGAGGGCGGTCAGCGCGTTGGCCGCCCGGGACACCTCGCGCTGGAGGTCCGCGTACGTGAGCGTGCGCCGGTCGCCGGGCTCGCCCTCGACGTGCAGCGCGACCTTGTCCCCGCGGCCTGCGTCGACGTGCCGGTCCACGCAGTTGACCGCGACGTTGAGCCGCCCGCCGACGAACCACTGCGCCTCCGGGACGGTCAGCCCGCCCTGTCCGTCGTCCACGGGCGGCGACCAGACCAGGGGCGTGTGCCACGGCGTCGCCCAGTCGAGCCGGCGTGCGGCGTCCTCCCAGAACGCGACCGGGTCGGCGTCGGCGCGGTCGAACGCCTCGGGTCCGACGTTGGCGTCGAACGCCGGCGGGGGGTCGTAGGTGCGTGCCTCGGTCTGGAGGGTGGAGATCGTGGAGGTCATGCCCATCTCTTCAGCAGGTACTTCTCGGCCAGCCCGATGAGGCTGTCGGTCAGCTTGCCCAGCAGGGCCAGCGCGACGATCGCGAGGAGGATCCGGTCGACGCGTCCGTTGTTGCCGGAGTCCACCAGCAGGAACCCGAGGCCCATGGACGACGCGATGAGCTCGGCGGCGACGAGGAACAGCCAGGACTGCGCCATCGCGAGCCGCAGCCCCGACACCACCGACGGGAGCACCGCGGGCAGCTGCACGCCGGCGAACAGCCGAGCGCCGCGCAGCCCGTAGGCCCGGCCGACCTCGACCAGGTGCGCGTCGACGTGCCGCAGCGCGGCCGCGACGGTGGTGTAGACCGGGAAGAAGGCACCGATCGCGATGAGCGTGATCTTGGAGTCCTCGCCGATGCCCATCCAGAGGATGAGCAGCGGTACCCACGCGAGCGAGGGGACGGAGCGGATGCCGCCGAGCGTGGGGGCCAGCAGGGCGTCGCCCAGGCGCGAGAGGCCGACCACGGCCGAGAGCACGAGGCCGATCGCGCTGCCGATGGCGAACCCGATGAGCACGCGCTGTGTCGAGATCGCGACGTACTGGCCGAGGAGGCCGCGCTGCGCGAGGTCGACGGCGGCGTCCCACACCGACGCAGGGCTGGGCAGCTGGTAGGGCGCGACGAGGCCGGCGCTGGTGACCCACTGCCAGAGCGCGAGCAGCGCGAGGGGGAGGAGCAGGCCGACGACCGTGCGGGTGCCGCGTCGGTCGAGCGGACCCTTCGACGACGGCCGTCGGGAGCCGTTGTCGAACGGGTTGAACGCGCGGTGCGGGCGACCGTCCTGGTCGAGGATCGGCGTCGACGTGCCGACGACGGGCGGTGCGGACATGTCAGCTCCTGGGGAGGATCCTGCCGCCCCCGAGAGTCCCGGGGGCGGCAGTGTGGGGTCAGGACGGGTCGGCGTTCTCGGCGAACGACGGCTCGAACAGCTCGTCGAGCGCCTTGTCGACGGCGCCCTGGGTGGGGACGTCACCGTTGGCGACGAAGATCGGGCCGACGACCGCGAGCACCTTGCGCTGCGCGTCTCCGGGGACCGGGTCGAGGTCGAGCGTCGTGCGCTTGGTGATGACGGTCTCCGCGACGGCCGGGTCGATGGCGGCGACCTCGGCGAGGATCGAGACGACCTCGTCGGGGTTGGCGATCGCCCAGGCCCGCGCCTTCTCGTACGTGTCGACCACCAGCTGCGCCAGGTCGGGGCTCGTGCCCAGGAACGACTCGGTCGCGTTGAGGAAGCCGTAGGTGTTGAAGTCCACGTTCCGGTAGAGCAGCGTCGAGCCGGCGGTCGCCTCGCTGGCCGCCATCAGCGGGTCCAGCCCGGCCCACGCCGCGACCGAGCCGTTCTCGAGCGCGGCCTTGCCGTCGGCGTGCTGCAGGTTCTGCACCTCGACCTGGTCGAGCGGGACGCCGGCCTCCTCGAGCGACTGCAGCAGGAAGAAGTACGGGTCGGTGCCCTTGGTGGCGGCGACGGACTTGCCGGCCAGCTGGCTGACGTCGGTGATGTCCGAGCCCGCGGGCACCACGATCGCCGCCCACTCCGGCTGGGAGTAGATGTCGATCGTCTTGATCGGCGAGCCGTTCGAGCGGGCCAGCAGCGCGGCGGAGCCGGCCGTCGAGCCCACGTCGACGGCGCCCGCGCGGAGCGCCTCGTTGGCCTTGTTGGACCCGGCGGACTGGATCCAGTTGACCGTGACGTCGTCGCCGAGGGCCTCCTCGAGCCAGCCCTGGTCCTTGATCACCAGGCTCAGCGGGTTGTAGGTCGCGAAGTCGATGTTGAGCACGTCCGCGCTCCACTCGACGAGGGCGTCGGCCGACGCGGTGCTGTCGGGCTCGGGTGCAGCGGCGGGGGTGTCCTCGCCGGCGACGCAGCCGGTGAGCGCCAGGGCGGTCGCGAGGGTGAGTACGGTCGCTGACACTCTGGCGGACACGGCGGTGCGGATGCTCATCGTCTCTCCTGTGTGGGTGACCCGGGGGTGGGTCGGTGGGGGGCGGGGCAGGTCAGATGGAGTGGTGCAGGTCCCGTTCGGCCGGGCCGACGTGGTGCGTCGGGACGCCGAGGCCTTCGAGCAGCTCGGCGCGCAGCTCGGCGAACGTGGGATCGGCCCGGTCCCGGGGGCGGGTGCCGGGCACGGCGATGATGCGAGCGATGCTCGTCTCGTCGCCGTCCGGCGTGCGCAGGAGCACCACGCGGTCGGCCAGGTAGAGGGCCTCCTCCACGTCGTGCGTCACCAGGAGCACGGTGGTCGGCTCGGCGGCGTGCACCTCGAGCAGGAGCTCCTGCATGCGCAGCCGGGTCAGCGCGTCGAGGGCGCCGAACGGCTCGTCCAGCAGCAGGACCCCGGGGTTGCGGGCGAGCGCCCGGGCGAGCGACGCCCGCTGCGCCATGCCGCCGGACACCTGTCGCGGCCGCAGGCCGGCCGACGCGGTGAGACCGACCAGCTCGAGGAGCTCGGCCACGCGACCGGCGCCGTCCGCCCGGGACGTCCCCGCCGGCAGTCCGAGCCTGACGTTCTGGGTGAGCGTGCGCCAGGGCAGCAGACGCGGCTCCTGGAACGCGACGGCCGTCCGGGGGTCGGTCCCGCGGACGGGGGAGCCGTCGATGAGGATGTCACCCGCGTCGGGGGTGTCCAGGCCGCTGACCTGGCGCAGGAGCGTCGACTTGCCGCAGCCGGACGGCCCGACGAGCGCGACGATCTCGCCCGCGGCGAGCTCGAGGTCGACGCCGGCGAGCACTGCGCGCGGTCCGGTGGGCGTGGCGAACGTGCGGCGGACGTCGCGCAGGGTCACCGGGTGGGCGACGTGCGCGGCGGCAGTCGTGGTCAGGGACATGGGGGGGTCCTGGGGATCGGGCGCGGCCGATCGGGACGGGCTGGGGGGCCGGTCTGCCGCGCGAGGGGCGGGCACCGGCGGTCCCTCGGTCAGGCCGAGGGGGAGACGCGGGGAGGCGTCAGGAGCCGGTGCGGTGCTGAGAACAGCACGCGGACCGACAACACATCAGGAGGGACGGACGAGCGGTCATGGCGGTCCGTTCCTTCCTCGTGACGATTCTGGAGTGGGAAGATCCGGATTTCTCAGATGCTGAGATCGCGTATCCACCACGTGAGCGCGAGAGTAGCGCTTCCCGACGACTGTCGGCAACGGCCGTCCACGGACGCGCGACCGCCCGCGGCGCCGAGGGGCGTCGCGGGCGGTCTCCGGGCGGCTCAGGCGGTCGGGCGCAGGGCCTCCGCGATCGCCGGCAGGGTGCGCGGGTCCGCCTGCACGAGCATCGTCGTGATCGCGGTGCTCTCCCAGGCGGGCAGCTGCGCGCGGATGTCGTCGACGGTGCCCACCAGCGCGATGTCCTGCACCAGCTCGAGCGGCACGGCGGCGGTCGCGCGTGCGCGGTCACCGGCCAGGTAGTGCGCCTGGATCTCGTCGCACGCCTCGGTGTACCCGAGCCGGTCCAGCACCGCGCGGTGGAAGTTGGCGCCCTTGGCGCCCATGCCGCCGGCGTAGAGCGCGATGAACGGGCGGACGCTGTCCGCGGCGGACTCGACGTCGGTGCCGATCACCACCGGCACGGTCGCGACGACCTCGAACGCGTCCACTGTGTCGATCGCGCGTCGCTCCGGCGCGCGCTGCGCGAAGCCCTCGCTCAGCAGCGCCCGGTACTCGCCGTCCATCCGCGGCGAGTAGAAGAGCGGCAGCCAGCCGTCGGCGATCTCCGCCGACATCGCGATGTTCCTCGGCCCCTCGGCCGCCAGGTGGATCGGCAGGTCGGCGCGAAGCGGGTGCACCGTCGAGCGGAGGGCCTTGCCCAGGCCGGAGCCCTCGTCGGGACCCAGCGGGAGCCGGTAGAACTGGCCGTCGAACGTCACGGGCGCCTTGCGCGCGAGCACCTGCCGGACGATCGACACGTACTCGCGGGTGCGGGCGAGGGGGCGCGGGTACGGCTGCCCGTACCAGCCCTCCACCACCTGCGGCCCGGAGGCGCCGAGCCCCAGCACGAACCGGCCGCCGGACAGGTGGTCGAGCGTGAGGGCGGCCATCGCGGCCGCCGTGGGGGTGCGCGCGGAGATCTGGGCGATCGCGGTGCCGAGCCGGATGCGCGAGGTGCGCGAGCCCCACCACGCCAGCGGGGTGAGCGCGTCGGAGCCGTAGGCCTCGGCCGTCCACACCGAGTCGAACCCGAGCTGCTCGGCGCCGAGGACCGCCTCCTGCGCACCGGGCGGGGGACCCGCCGACCAGTAGCCCGTGTGGTAGCCCAGCCGCATCGTCAGTCCTCCCGGTCTGGCGTCGCCGTCGACGCCCGCGCCAGGCTACCTGCTACCCCGGGTATCACCGAGGGGGAGGGTCTCAGATGTAGATCGCCGGGTCGTCGATCTCGACGTCGAACGGGGCGGCCACCGGGCGCAGCCGGATCGTCGCCGGCACTCCGACGGCGATCGCCCCCGCGGGGACGTCGTGGATGACGACGGCGTTGGCGCCGATCTGCGCACCGTCGCCGATCCACACCGGTCCGAGGATCTTGGCGCCGGCCCCGACTACCACGTTGTCGCCGACCGTCGGGTGCCGCTTGCCGTGCCGCATCGACTTGCCGCCGAGCGTGGAGCCGTGGAACAGGACGACGTCGTCACCCACCTCGGCGGTCTCGCCGATCACGACGCCCATCCCGTGGTCGATGAACAGCCGCCGGCCGAGGCGCGCGCCGGGATGGATCTCGATGCCGGTGGCCGCCCGCGCGAGCTGGGAGATCAGTCGCGCGGGCAGCCGCAGGCCGGGCTGGTGCCACATCCTGTGCGCCAGCCGGTACACCCACACCGCGTGCACGCCCGGGTACCCCAGGGCGACCTCGGCGAGGGACCGGGCCGCGGGGTCGCGGTGCCGGGCAGCCTCGAGGTCTTCCCTCAGGGTGGCCAGGAAGTGCAGGTGGTCGGACACGGTGCCTTCGTCCTGTCGGTGGGGTGCGTGTATCTCCGGACGATCAGTCGACGAGGTCCGCGTACAGGATCGTCGACAGGTAGCGCTCACCGAAGGACGGGATGATCGCGACGATGAGCTTGCCGGCGTTCTCCGGGCGCTGGGCCAGCAGGGTCGCGGCGTGCAGGGCGGCGCCGGACGAGATGCCGACCAGCAGACCCTCCTCCGCGGCGGCGCGACGCGCGACCCGGACGGCCGTCTCGGCGTCGACGTCGATGATCTCGTCGTAGACCGTGGTGTCCAGGATCTCCGGGACGAAGTTGGCGCCGATGCCCTGGATCTTGTGCGGGCCCGGGGCGCCACCGTTGAGGATGGGCGACTCCGCCGGCTCGACGCCGACGATCTTGACGCCGGGCTTGCGGGCCTTGAGCACCTGGCCGACGCCGGTGATGGTGCCACCGGTGCCGATGCCGGCGACGAGGATGTCGATCTCGCCGTCCGTGTCCGCCCAGATCTCCTCGGCCGTCGTGGTGCGGTGGATCTCGGGGTTGGCCTCGTTGGCGAACTGCCGCGCCAGGATGGCGCCCGGGCGCTCGGCGACGATCTCGTCGGCACGGTTGACCGCCCCGCGCATGCCCTCGGACCCGGGGGTCAGGATCAGCTCGGCACCGAACGCGCGCAGCAGGAGCTTGCGCTCCTTGGACATGGTCTCCGGCATGGTCAGGACGACCTTGTAGCCACGCGCCGCGCCGACGAACGCCAGCGCGATGCCGGTGTTGCCGCTGGTGGCCTCGACGATCGTGCCGCCGGGCTTGAGCTCCCCGGACGCCTCGGCCGCGTTGATGATGGCCACGCCGATGCGGTCCTTCACGGAGTTGGCCGGGTTGTAGAACTCGAGCTTGCCGACGACGGTGGCGGGGGCCCCGTCGGTGATCTTGTTGATGCGGACCAGCGGGGTGTTGCCGATGAGCGCCGTCGCGTCGTCGTAGATGCGTGCCATGGTTCCTCTTCGGTCGAGGCTGCCGGCGGACCGACAGCTGGTGGGGGACTGACTAGCCATGCGTCTGGTGCACCGGCCGCGCGCGGGCGCCGGTCGGGCGGCACGGATCAGCAGGGGATGTCCGTGCCGGGACGGGGCGAGCGCTGGCGCGGACGGTCCCCGGTCAGGGGATCCTCGCGCGAAGGAGCAGCCAGCGCTCTACAGACAGCGACAACAGGGCAGCGCCACGCGGGCGCGCCCGAGGACGGCGGGGGCGGCAGTGTGCACGCGCATCGCTTCGTCGTCCTCCGTGACCGGTTCGGTCGGTCGCCTCCCGCGAGTGCGGGACACGATCGGCCATGACGCTAGCGCCAACGTCGGCGCGCGCGCAAAGAGTCCCCACCAGACGGACGCCTCAGCCGAGGCCGACCGCCGCCAGCCACGCCTCCGCGAGCAGCCCGTGCCCCGCGGACGTCGGGTGCACGCCGTCCGACGCCCACGTCGCGGCCCCGGTCCGTGCGGCGGCCGCGGCGAACAGCCCGTCGGCCGGCACGAGCACCGCACGCCGCTCCGTCGCCACGCGGCGCACCACGGCGATCCGTGGGTCCAGGTCCTCGCGCCACGCGTGCTGGGCAGCGGTGACCGGCACGACGAACGGCTCGATGAGCACCAGGCGGTCGACCGTCCCCGCCACCGCCCGAAGGTTCTCCTCGTACTCGTCGGTGGAGGTCGGGTCGCCCTCGTCGTAGCGCCGCCAGGTGTCGTTGATGCCGATGAGGATCGACACGACCGTCGGCGCGAGGGCGACGGCGTCGTCGTCCCAGCGCGCGCGCAGCATCGCGGACGTGTCCCCGCCGACGCCGCGGTTGAGGAACGTGAGCGCGAGGTCGGGCCGACGCGCACCCGCGAGCGCGGCGACGATGCCGGCGTACCCGTGCCCGAGGCTGGCCGGGTCGGAGCGGTCACGGCCCCAGTCGGTCACGGAGTCGCCGGTCAGCAGGACACGGTCGTGGGGTGCCAGGAACGTCACCGGGACACCCCATCACACTCAGGCGGCGGACAGGTGCGCTTCGACGGCTCTCGCGACGGCCGCGGCGTCGGCCGGCATTCCCTCGAAGTTGGACGACCCGCGACGGCGCATCCACCGCAGCCCCAGGAACCACAGGCCAGGCAGGTCCGCCGCGCCGTCGCGCTGGCGGGGGACGCCACGGTCATCGAGCAGCTCGGCCGGGAGCCACGCGTGACTGCCGCGCATGCCCGTGCACCACACGATGCCGCTCACGTCGTCGTCCGACAGGTCCAGCTCGAGGCCCTCGCGCACCGGGAACGAGGTGAGGTCCTCCTCCGGCACGGCCGGCGGGGCATCGAGGCCGAGCCGGTCGATCACGGCGTCGACGAGCGTGCAGGCGCGGGCCGCGAACTCCTCACCGGCGGCGATGTTGCGGCGCGCCGAGCCGTCCACGAGCAACCGCCCGCCGACCGCCCCGGTCACCCGACCCAGGAGGCCGAGGCCGTCGCGAGCCATCCGGCGCAGATCGGGGCCCTCCTCGCCGGGCACCACGAGCGGGTTCGGCCGCAGCCGCACCTCCGGCGGGACGTCGGACGGCCGCTGGTCGAAGAAGCCGGACACCGCGAGCCACGCGATCATCGGACGCCCCCGGTACGGCGACGGCAGCCTGCCGAGCGTCGACGTCGCGAGCAGGACGCGACGCCCGGCAGCCTGGAGGTCACGGACCACCTGGACGCCGGACTGGCCGCTGCCGACGACCAGCACGGTCCCCGCGGGCAGCCCGGCCGGGGAGCGGTAGGTGGTGGTCGTCTGCTGGGCCACGGGCAGCCCCGCCGCGAACGCGGGGACGCGCGGCGTGTTCTCCGCCCCCGTCGCCACGACCACCGCCCGCGTGCGCACCGGCCCCGCGGAGGTCTCCAGCGTGAGGCCGTCCGGGTGGGGGACGAGCGCGGTGACCGCGACGCCGGTGCGCACCGGGCACGAGGAGGCGAGCGCCTCGAGCCGCCGGACGACGTCGTCGCGCGGGGTGTACTCGTCGTCCGCGGCGGGCCCGAGCATCGGGTTGAGCAGGCCCGGCGTGTTGAGCCGGAACGAGTCCCACCGCGCCCACCACGACTCGCCCACACGCCCCCGCTCGAGGACCTCGTGCTCGATCCCGCGGGCGGTGAGCGCGGCGCTGGCAGCGAGGCCGGCGGGACCGGCCCCGACGACGACGCAGTCGGCGGTCACTGCGGTGCGGCCACGTTCACCATCCAGTCGACGCCGAACTTGTCCGTGCACATGCCGAACGTGTCACCCCACGGCGCCTGCACGAACGGCACGGTGACGGTCCCGCCGGCGCTGAGCGCGTCCCAGTAGCCCTGGAGCTCGGACAGGTCCTCGCCGCTGAGCGAGCAGGAGATGGCGCTCGAGCTCGCGAGCTCCATCACGTCGGGGGTGTCGGCGCCCATGAGCACCATCCCGCCGGGCGTCGTGAGGTTCGCGTGCATCACCTTGCCCGCCTCGGCCGGGTCCTCGCTCGCTCCGTACTCCCCGAACGTGCTCACGTTCAGCTCCCCGCCGAACACCGAGTGGTAGAACTCCATCACCTCACGGGCGTTGTCGCGGAAGCTGAGGTAGGGGTTCAGGTGCGTCGCCATGGGGGTCTCCTTCGACTGTGTCCGAGTTCGACCACCTTGCCACTGCCCGCCCACACGCAGAAGATCGACAGCCATGGACCGACTCGAGGTGGCGCACCGTCGGCTGCACAACCAGCACCTGTCCGGTCCGGCGCTGCCGGATCCCGCGGCTGTCGTCCGACACCTCGGCGCGTCGCAGGCGCAGGAGTACGCGATGGCCAAGTGGTCGCTGGGCCAGCGCACGACCGGCGCGGACGATGCCGCGGTGCAGGCGGCGCTCGACGCGGGCACGATCCTGCGCACGCACGCCCTGCGTCCGACGTGGCACTTCGTCGCCCCGGAGGACCT
Source organism: Cellulomonas humilata (assembly GCF_013359775.1). GTDB lineage: Bacteria > Actinomycetota > Actinomycetes > Actinomycetales > Cellulomonadaceae > Cellulomonas > Cellulomonas humilata. The sequence goes on from NZ_JABMCI010000068.1 coordinate 154,968, forward strand.
CCGCTGGATCCAGGCGCTCACGGGGCCGCGCGTGCGCCGGCTCAACGCGTACTACGAGCGGCAGTCGGGGATCGACGACGCGCTGGTGGACCGGGCCACGGCTGCGTTCGTCGGAGCGCTGGAGGGCGGGAAGCATCTGACGCGCGCGCAGGTGCAGGCCGCCCTGGCGCAGGCGGGGATCGAGGCGAGCGGAGTCCGGCTGGCGTACCTGCTGATGGCCGCCGAGCTCGCCTCCGTCGTGGTCAGCGGCGTGCTGCGGGGCAAGCAGCGCACCTACGCGCTCGTCGACGAGCGCGTGCCGCCGACGCCGGTGCTCGGCCCGGACGAGGCGCTGGCCGAGCTGACCCGCCGGTACTTCACCGGCCACGGCCCGGCCACGGTCAAGGACTTCTCGTGGTGGTCGAGCCTGACGCTCACCGAGATCCGGCGCGGCATCGTCCTGGTGGGGGACGCGCTGACGTCCGTGCAGGTCGACGACATCGCGTACTGGTTCGCGCCCGCCGACGCCCCGACCCGGGACCCGTCGCCCACCGTGCACGTGCTCCAGGGCTACGACGAGTACGCCGTCGCGTACACGGAGGGCCGGTCCGTGCTGAACATCGCCGACCTGGTCATCGCCCCCGCGAGCACGAACCAGGTGATCCAGCCGCTGGTGCTCGACAGCCAGGTGGTCGGCTGGTGGCGGCGGGTGGTGGAGCGGGACGGGATCGTGGCCGAGCCGCACCTGGCCGTCGCTCTGGACGACGCGCAGAAGCGTGCGGTCCGAGCGTCGTTCGACCGTCTGGCGGCGTTCGTCGGCGTCCCTGTCAGGGTGGAACTAGACAGCTGACCAGAGAGTGTGTATAGTTCAACCTTGGATCTCCCGGTCTGCGCGATGGTGTCAGCATCCCATCGCGAAGGATCGGCCCGGACATGGAACGCGTTGCTATGAGAGCGACGGACGGCCGTGGTCCGGGTGGCTGATCTTCGACAGCCCCCAATGGCGCTGGGGGCGGTTCAAGCCGCGCGCAACAAGGACAAGCGGGCGCGGTGGGCGAAGGCCAACAGGTGCTGACGGACATGCGGCCCCGGTGCGGCCCGCGACGAGAGTCGCGGAGCAGCACCGGGGTCGTTGTCGTCCGCTCACCCGGGGCTCCGCAGGGCGCGCAGCTCGCCCAGGTCGCCGTGGAACACGTTGAGGTCGAGGAACGGCTCCCGGCCGTCGTACCCGTCGAGCCGGTCCCGGTGCGAGTACTGCCAGAACGCCCACGCGCGCCCGTCCGACACGCGCGGCGGCAGGTAGACCGCCCGGATCCAGAGCGGCGAGTCCGGGAAGCCCCCGGCGACATAGCGGCCGTACGCGGCCTGGGTGGCGTAGATCACCGGATCGACGCCGTAGTGCTCGCGGAGCATCGTGACCAGCACCTCGAGCTCCTCGCGCACGGTCGACGCGTCCGGCGGGTCCCCGAAGAACTTCCCGTAGTGCTCGACGTCGACCGCGACCGGCAGGAGGTCGTCGTCGGCCGGGACCGTCGCGATGATCTGCTCCGCCTGCGAGCGTCCCGGGCTCTCGAAGCTGAAGAAGTGGTAGGCACCCACCAGGAGGCCGGCCTCGCGCGCGCCCTGCAGGTTCTCGGCGAACCGGTCGTCGACGAACCCGGACCCCTCGGTCGCCTTCACGTACGCGAAGTCGATGTCCTGCGCCGCGAGCACGGGCCAGTCGATGACGCCCTGATGAGCGGACACGTCCACGCCGCGCACGTCGTACCGCGCCGCCGGGATCCGGTTGGGCCAGAGCACCCCGCGCGTGACGAGCGCGGCGACGAAGACGACGACCACGACGGCCGCCGTGACCGAGGCGACGACGAGTGTCCTTCGGCGGGTGGGCACGTGCGCAGTCTCGCCGCACCGGTGCTCGCCCGGTGCCGGTGTCTCATGCGCCGGTCGGTCGCGCGCGGTAGGCCCGGGGAGGCATCCCGTGCACGGCGGTGAACTGCCGCGAGAAGTACAGGGGATCGTCGTAGCCCGCCGTCCGCGCCACCGAGGCGATCGACAGCGCCGAGCTGTCCAGCAGCTCACGGGCCCGCGCCATGCGCAGCTGGGTCTGGTACTCCAGGGGCGACGCGCCCACGTGCCGGCGGAACAGGGCGTTCAGCTGGGACGGACTCAGCCCCACCATCGCGGCGAGCTCGTGGGCGGAGGTCCGGCGGGGTGACGTCGCCCGCAGGTGCTCCGCCGCACGCTCGACCGGGCTGAGGCCGGGTCCCGGGGTGCGACGGCCGGTCGCGGTGATGTGGGCGAGCGCGTGCCAGGCGGAGCCCGAGGACCGGATGAACGCGGTCGTCGTCGTCCCTTCGTCCAGGGCGTCGATGACCTGCGCGACGAGGCTGGCGACGGGGGCCGCGTCGCGCAGGTGCGTGACCGGCCCCCCGGCGGCTTCGCGCGCGGCGTCGACGAGGTCGCCGGAGTCGGTCCCGAGGACGTGCAGCCACCACAGCGTCCACGGGTCGGCCTCCGAGGCGCCGTAGGCGTGCGGCTGCCGCGCGCGCAGCAGCACCGCGTCGCCGCGCCCCACGGGGACCGTGGCTCTTCCGGTCGTGCACCAGCCCGAGCCGTCGGTGCACACCAGCAGGACGTGCTCCGCGGCGCCGACGGGTCGTTCCCGCCCGTGCCGCGACGCGTGCGGGAAGAAGCCGGCGTCGGTGACGAAGAGCTTGCCCGTCACCGGGTGGCTCAGCGCGCGCTCGACCGCGGGCCGAGGGACGACCAGCATGCGTTGACCGGCGAAGCCCTCGCGAACGAACTCGTCGGGGCCGGTCGGCGATTCGTCCATGCGGGTCAGTGGAACGTGTATCGGCGAACCGTGTCAACCCCCGTAGGTTCATCCTCATGCTCAGCGAAGAGTCCAGGATCGTGCTGCCGGACGCGCCGGCCGACATCGTGGGACGGTCCGTGCGCGCGTGGACGAGCGCGATCTCGATCGACACGTACGAGGCGGGCTCCCCGGACCGTTACCCGGCCTACCTCGACCAGCGCGTGTACCAGGGCTCGTCGGGCGCGGTGTACCCGCTGCCGTTCATCGAGAGCGTCGCGCAGGTCAAGACGCCACGGCTCTGGGACGCGGTCCACCTCGAGAACGAGTACGTCCGGCTGATGATCCTGCCCGAGCTCGGCGGGCGGATCCACGTGGGCCTGGACAAGACCCGTGGCTACGACTTCTTCTACCGCAACGACGTGATCAAGCCGGCACTGGTCGGCCTCGCGGGCCCCTGGATCTCGGGCGGTGTCGAGTTCAACTGGCCGCAGCACCACCGGCCTGCCACCTACCTGCCGTGCGAGGTGGCGATCGAGGAGGAGCCGGACGGCTCGGTGACGGTGTGGTGCTCCGACCACGACCCGTTCGCCCGCATGCAGGGGATGCACGGCCTGCGGCTGCGGCCCGGCAGCGCCCTGATCGAGGTGCGGGCGCACGTGGTCAACCGGACCGACGACGTCCAGACGTTCCTGTGGTGGGCCAACGTCGCCGCCGCGGTCAACGACGACTACCAGTCGTTCTTCCCCACGGACGTGCGCGTGGTGGCCGACCACGCCAAGCGCGCGATCACGACGTTCCCCGCCGCGACCGACCACTACTACGGCGTGGACTACCCGGCGCAGCGCACGCCCGAACGGCCCGACGGCGACCGCCTCGACTGGTACCGGAACATCCCGGTCCCGACGTCGTACATGTGCCTGGGCACGCAGGACGACTTCTTCGGCGGGTACGACCACGGTGCCCACGCGGGCTTCGTGCACTGGGCGGACCACCGCGTCGCGCCCGGCAAGAAGCAGTGGACCTGGGGCAACGCGCCGTTCGGCTGGGCCTGGGACGCGCAGCTGACCGATACCAACGGTCCGTACGTCGAGCTGATGGCCGGCGTGTTCACGGACAACCAGCCGGACTTCGCGTTCCTCAAGCCGGGCGAGACCAAGACGTTCTCCCAGTACTGGTACCCGATCCAGGACGTCGGTCCGGTGCACCAGGCGACGAGGGACGTGGCGGTGCGCCTGGACGTCGTCGGCCAGGGGTCGACGACGCGGGTCCGCGCAGGCGTCGCGACGACGTCCCGCCGACCCGGCAGCCGGGTGCTGGTGCGATCCGGGTCGCTCGTCCTCCTCGACGAGCGGGTCGACCTGGCACCCGGCGCGCCGTTCGTCCAGGAGGTGACCGTCGGGACGGCCGTGCTCCCGGAGTCGTGCGAGCTGGTCGTGGAGCATGACGGGGACGTGCTCGTGACGTGGAGTCCGCGACCACCCGCCGTCGACCAGGCTGCGTCGACGGATGCCGCCACCGAGCCACCGGAGCCGTCGCAGATCGACTCGGTCGACGAGCTGTACGTCACCGGCGTGCACCTCGCCCAGTACCGGCACGCCACCCGGTCGCCCGAGCCGTACTGGTCCGAGGCGCTGCGGCGGGACCTGGGCGACGCCCGCTCGCACGTCGCCCTCGGTGCCCGGCGCCAGCATGTCGGCAGCCTGGAGGAGGCGGAGCGGCACCTGCGTGCTGCCGCGACCCGGTTGACCCGGCGCAACCCGAACCCACGCGACGGGGAGGCGCACTACCGGCTCGGTATCGTCCTCGGCCGGCAGGGGCGCACCGACGACGCCAGGTCGGCGCTCGCCACGGCGATGTGGGACGGCGCGTGGCTCGACGCCGCCACCGTGGCGTCCGCGCGACTCGACCTCGCGGACGGCCGCACCGCGCAGGCTGCCGACGACCTGGCCGCACTCCTGGTCCGGAGCCCCGGGCACCACCAGGCGCGCAACCTCGCGGCGGTCGCGGCGCGCCGCCAGGGCGACCTGGCCGGGGCCCGTGCCCACGTCGAGAAGACGCTCGCGACGAACCCGCTCGACGCCTGGGCGCGTGACCTCGCGAGCCGCCTGGGGCTGGACCGGTCGACGACGCCGGATCCCACCGTCGCGCTCGACGTGGCCAAGGAGTACCTCAGCATCGGCGAGGACGACGACGCCGCGGACCTGCTTGAGCACAGCAGCTCCGTGCCGGTGACGCCGGGTCGGACGAACGTCGGTCCGCTCGCGCTCGTGCACCTGGCCGACCTCGAGCTGCGTCGCGGTCGCCCGTCCGCGGCCGAGGAGACGCTCGCGAGGGCGCAACGACTCGACCGCACCTGGTGCTTCCCGTCGGCCGGGGACAACGACGCGCTGGAACGCCTGCGCCGATGGCTGCCCGGTAACGAGATGCTCGCGGAGCTCCAGGGCCACTGGCTGTACGCAGCCCGTCGGCGCACGGAGGCGATCGAGGCGTGGGAGGTGGTGGCCCGGAGCGCGGACGCCGGCCCGGTCGTCCTGCGCAACCTCGGCATCGCCGCCCACAACGTCCAGGGCGACCCGCTCCTCGCCGCCGACTACTACGCCCGAGCGCGGTCCCTCGCCCCGGACGACGCGCGACTCCTCTTCGAGTCCGACCAGCTCGCGGGCCGCCTGGGGGTCGACCCGGCGCAGCGCATCGACGTGCTGCTGGAGCGGCCCGACCTGGTGGGCTCCCGCGACGACCTCTCGGTCCAGCTCGCCGAGCTGCTGACCGCCCGCGGCCGCGCGCCTGAGGCGCTCGACGTGCTCACCGGCCGGGTCTTCCAGCCCTGGGAGGGCGGGGAGGGCCGGGTCCTGGCCGCGTGGGAGGAGGCCCACCTGAGCCTCGCGCGCCAGGCGCTGGCCGATGGGGATCCTGCCGCCGCGGTCGAGCACGCCCGTGCGGCTCTCGACCCGGTCCCCACCCTCGGCGAGGCTCGGCACGCCCTGGCCAACACGGCGGACCTGCACCTCGTGCTCGGCGATGCGCTCGCTGCCGCGGGTGAGCCGGACGTCGCGAGGGCGCAGTGGGAGAGTGCGGCCGAGCAGCACGCTGACTTCCAGGGGATGCAGGTCCACCTGTACTCCGAGCGGACCGCGGCTGCCGTGACCGCCCTGCGCAGGCTCGGACGGTCGCACGAGGCGCAACGGCTGCGCGACGGTCTCGGGGCGTACGTGACCGAGCAGGCCGCGGTCGTCGCTCGGGTCGACTACTTCGCGACCTCCCTGCCCACGATGCTGCTGTTCACCCAGGACGTCCAGGCGGCCCACGACACCCGGGTGCGCGTGCTCGAGGCGCAGCTCGCACTCCTGGACGACCGTGACGACGTCGCGACGGCGATCGCCGACGAGGTCCTCGCGCACGATCCGCTCAACCCGTACGCCCTCGCCCTCGCATCGCCGACGGCGCTCCGCGACTAGCGTGACGGCCGGTCATCGTTGACCAATCGCTGCAAGGAGAGACATGAACGACGATGCTCGCCAGGCCACGCTCGTGGCATCCCGCCGTCTCGCCGTCGCCGTACCCGCGGCTCCGCGTCGGGGTCACCTCCACGTCGGTGACAGCCCGGCCGGTCCCGACGCGATCGAGGTGACGAGCCGGTACGTCGAGCGCGCAGGACGCCCGTGGTTCCCCGTCACGGGGGAGATCCACTACTCGCGCATCCCGCGCGAGCGCTGGAGCGAGGTGCTCGGTCACGCACGCGCCGGCGGGCTGACGTCCGTCGCGACCTACGTGCTCTGGCAGGCGCACGAGCCCGAGCCCGGCCGCTTCCGGTGGGACGGCGGGCTGGACCTGCGCGCGTTCATCGAGCTCGCCGCGCGGCACGGTCTCGACGTCGTGGTCCGCATGGGTCCGTGGGCGCACGGCGAGGCCCGGTACGGCGGCTTCCCGGACTGGCTCGTCGACCGGGGACTGGCCACGCGGACGAACGACCCGGAGTACCTCGAGCTCGTGCAGGCCCTGTACGCCCAGACCGTCGCCCAGCTCGTCGGACTCACGCACGTCGAGGGCGGTCCGATCGTCGGGGCCCAGATGGACAACGAGCTCTACGACCAGCCCGAGCACCTGGCGCGGTTGCGGGAGATCGCCGAGGAGGCGGGGCTGCGGGTGCCGATCTGGACCGCGACGGGCTGGGGCGGTGCCCAGGTCCCCGACACGCTCCTCCCCGTGTACAGCGCCTACTCGGACGGCTTCTGGGACGACGAGCAGACGGAGTGGCCGGCGTTCGCGTCGTTCCACTTCCGCTACAGCCCCGTCCGGGACGACCTGTCGGTAGGGGCGGACCTGCGCGAGGCGCTCGACGGGATCAGCGTCGACGCCGGGGCCCCGCCGCTCCGGGACGACGACGAGGTGCCCTTCGCGACGTGCGAGCTCGGAGGTGGCATGCACGTGGCGTACCACCGTCGACCCCTGGTGACCCCGCGGGACATCGAGGCGCTCGCGCTGGCCAAGGTGGGCAGCGGCTCGATCTGGCAGGGCTACTACATGTACGCCGGCGGGACGCAGCGGACCGGACCGCACGGCTCCGAGCAGGAGTCGCACGCGACCGGCTACCCGAACGACGTGCCGCAGGTGACCTACGACTTCGCGGCACCCGTCGGCGAGCACGCGCAGGTCCGCCCCCATCACCACCACCTGCGCCGCCAGCACCTGTGGCTGCACGAGGACGGTCACCGGATCGCGTCGATGACCTCGACCGTCGGCGGCGGCAGCGAGGACCTGGACGAGCTGCGGTGGGCGGTCCGGTCGGACGGCCGCAGCGGGTACCTGTTCCTGTCGACCTACCAGCCGAGCACGCAGCCGCTCCCAGGACAGGTCGACGTGCAGATCACGGTCGACCTCGACGACGACTCCGTGACCGTCCCGACGGTGCCGGTCGACATCCCTGCCGGCGTCTCGCTGGTCTGGCCCCTGCGCTACCCGGTGTCACCCTCGGTCGTCCTGCGCAGCGCGACCGCCCAGGTGCTGACCCGCGGCAGCGACGACGACGGGGAGATCCTCGTCCTGGGCGCCTACGAGGGCATCCCCGTGGAGCTCGTGCTGGACGGTCTGCTCGACGTGGGCGGCGCCGGCGCGGGCGTCGTCCGGGGAGGGACCACCGTGGTCTCGCTCGTCGAGCCGGCGGGGCCGCGGTGCGTCGTCGAGCTGCCGGGCGTCCGGATCCTGGTCCTGGACCCCGTGAGCGCCCAGCGGCTGTACGTCCTCGACCTGGCCGGCCGGGAACGCCTGGTGCTGTCGGACGCGCCGCTGTACTCGCTCGGCGGCGAGCTCGTCGTGCACCCGGACGAGGCGCAGCACACCCTGTGGCTCCTGCCCGCACCCGCGGGACTCGTGGCCGACGGTGCGCACCTCAGCGACCCGAGGGACGACGGCCCGTGGCGGACCTGGACCCTCGACGCACGGTACGCCGGCCGCACCAGGCTGATGTCCGAGGTCGAGCCGCACGCGACGGCCGTCCCCGACCCGGTCCGGGGCGGTCCCATGGACCGCCTGAGCGCGCCGACCGACTTCACCGGTGCGGCAGTGGTGCACGTGGACGTGCCGGCCGAGCTGCTCGACGGCGCCGACCGGGCGCTCCTGCGACTGACCTGGACCGGTGACGTCGGCCGGGCGTACGTCGGCGACCGGCTGATCAGCGACCACTTCTGGCACGGGCGCGTCTGGGACGTCGACCTGACGCCGTGGGCGGCCGAGGTGGCGGCGTCGGGCGTGCGGTTCGAGCTCCTGCCCTGGCGGCGCAGCACGGGCGTGTGGGTGCACCCGAGCGTCCGCGACGTGCCGGACGGTGTGCACGTGGCCGCGATCGACCTGGTCCGGGTCGGCCGCGTGCAGCTCACCGGCGTCGAGAAGGACTAGGACAGGCGGGCCCGGATGCCCCACGCGAGGCGCCACCGGCCACCCGGCGGCACCCAGCGCAGCCCGGTGCCGGAGTTGAGGGCGTCGCCAGGAGCCGTCATCGGCTCCACCGCCAGAGCGCGCCAGGACGATCCGTCTCCGAGCGTCGGGTACGCCGGGCTCACGTAGACCTGGAGGTACGCGAAGCCGTCGTCGGCCCACAGCTCCAGGGCGCGACCGTCCGGAGCCGTCACCGTCGTCGCCGAGCCGCGCGTCAGGGCGAAGCACGCGTGCAGGTCGTCGGTGCCCAGGCGGCGCCCGCGGCGGAGGTCGAACGCGGTGCCGTCCACCCCGGCCGTGTCCCGGGGGACGAGCCGCTCGTCCAGCGGCAGATACGTGTCGGCCGGGACGCGCAGCACCAGGTCCTCGGTGGGGACGTCGCCGATCCGGAGGTAGGGGTGGGCGCCGAGCGCGACAGGCGCGGGCACGCGGGAGTCGTTGCGCACCTGGGACGTCACGGTCAGCCCGTGCGGCGTGAGCTCGTACGTCACCGCCAGCGTGAGGCTGAAGGGGTAGCCAGGCCCGGCCGAGACCGACCCGACGAGCGTGACCCGGCCGCGCCCGCGAGCACGCACGGCGAAGAGCGTGCCGCTGACGAGCCCGTGGCTCGCGTGCCCGAGCGCCGGCTCGTTGACCGGGAGCTGGTGCGTGACGCCGCGTTGGGTCCACCGACCGTCGCGCACCCGGTTGGGCCACGGGAACAGGACCGCACCCGCGCACTGGGGAGCGGGGGTGCCCTCCGGGTAGGTCTCGACGATCGTCACGCCGTCGACGACCAGGGCGCGCAGGCCGCCGCCCCGCAGGTCGAGGGCGGCGGTCGTCGGGGAGCCCGTGGTCGCCAGCGCGAGGGTCACGTCGGTGCTCGGACTCGGCACGGGAGCTCCTCTGGGGGAAGGGATGGGACGGGGCGATCAGCTGCGCTGGAGGCCCCGCGTCATGATCGCGCCCCACCTGGTGGTCCGAGGGTCCAGCATCTCCCTCCAGTCCCGTCACGCCGCCCTCCGAGCGACTCGGATCCGTCGCTGTGAGCAGGCGGGACCTTCGCCTCTAGGTGACGTCACGGCGCGAAGCACAACCTGGAGATGCGGCGAGAGCGCCGTCCCATCGGCGCGGTCGCGAGAACGGACGACGCGAGAAGGGGTCGATCGATGGTCCAGCACACAGTCGAGGTCGCCGTCGGAGCCCCGGTCCGCACCGGAGTGCGGGACGGCGACGCATGGGGCCCTCTCTACCGAACCGGGGCCGTCTGCGCAGGTCTGGCAGTCGTCTGCTACGCAGTGGCCCTGGTCATCGTCGCCACGACGACCGCGCCCCCGACCTCGGGCGGCGCGAGCGTGCTGGCATTCGTCGACGCGCACCGCACCGAGTACATCGTCCGGCAGCTGCTCTGGCTGATGCCCAGCCTGTTCCTGATGGTGGTGTTCCTCGCGCTGGCCGTGGCCCTCCGGGTCGAGAGCAGGAGCTTCGCGGCGATCGCCGGACTGGTCGCGGTCACGTCGTGGGCGGTGTCGTTCGCGTGGCCGACCACGGGCGACGGGTCGTTGGCCATGGTGGTGCTCAGCGACAAGTTCGCCGACGCGAGCACCGCGGTCGAGCGGGCGCCCTTCGTCGGCGGCGCGGAGCTCCTGATCGCCCTGAACGACGTGCCGGCCGCCATCGGGGTGCTGCAGACCCTCGGGATCCTGCTGATCTCGCTGCTGATGCTGCGGGGGAGGTTCGGGGCCGGGGTCGCCTGGCTCGGGACGGCGACGGGCGCTCTCGGGATCGTCGCCGAGGTGCTCCGGCCGGTGCTCGGCTGGGCCTACGCGTTCTACGGACTGCTGCTGTTCGCCTGGCTGGTCTGGGTCGCGATCGCCCTCTGGCGGTACGCGTCGGACGAACGCCCTTCCGGGCGGGTCGCGCCAGGCCCGGCGGGAGACCAGCGACTCGCGGGGTGACGCCACGCAGCGGTCCGCCCGGCTCCCTCGCGGCGCGGACTCCCGCCGGTCGTGCCATGGTTGCGCGATGACGGTGACCCCTCGGGTCGACATCTCCGCCCTGCTCACGGCAGTGGAGGATGTCTCGCCTGCCGACGCGATGTCCGTCGCCTCGGACGTGCTGCGCCGGACGCTCGGGGTGCAGTCCGCGACGTTCCTGATCGCCGACGCGGCAGGAAGCACGCTCGTCGACCTCGCGGACACCGATGGGCGCTTCGACCTCGACGGCACGGACCCGGGGCGCGCCTGGCGCGAGCAGCGCACGGTGCACGACGGGAACGGGTGGTCGTACACGCCCGTGACCGTGCGGGGCGACGCGCTGGGGGTCCTCGCAGTCCAGCTGCCGGCGCGCGACGCCGACGCCCCGGACGACGCGAACCGCACGCAGGACACGACGGCCGGGCAGCTCGCAGCGGTGGCGCACGCCCTGGGCTACGTCCTCATCGCGAACCAGCGCCACACCGACCGGTACGAGACCGCCATGCGGTCGGTGGAGTTCACGCTCGCCCGGGAGATCCAGCGACGCCTGCTGCCCCCGGGGTTCGTGTGCGAGGGAGGGTCCTTCACGATCGCCGGGTGGCTCGAGCCCTCCGCCAGCGCGGCGGGCGACACCTTCGACTACGTCGCGTCCCCCGACCGGCTCACGGCCTCGCTCACCGACGCCGCCGGGCACGACCTCGGCGCCGCGATGGTGGCGACGCTCACCGTGAACGCGCTGCGCAACGCCCGGAGGCGGGGCGCCGGCATCGCCGAGCAGGCGGACGCCGCCAACGCTGCCCTTCTCGAGCACGACGGGGTCCGCAACCTGGTCACCGGGATCCTCCTGGAGATGGACCTCCGATCGTCCGGTGGCGAGCACCGCCCCGACGACCGGACCGTGGCCCGGATCATCAACGCGGGGCACCCCGGCGCCCTCCTGCTGCACGAGGGGGACGTCACCACCGTCGCGCCCGCCAACAACCCGCTGCTCGGGCTGCGCGAGCACGAGTACCAGGTGCAGGAGATCGAGCTCTCTCCCGGCGACCGGCTGCTGCTGATGACCGACGGCATGTTCGAGCGCAGTGCCGCGAGCTTCGACCTGCCCGGTGCCCTGCGCGACACCGCCGACCAGCACACCCGCAGCGTGGCCCAGGGCATCTCGCGCATCTTCCTCGAGACGGTCGGCAACGAGATCCAGGACGACGCGGCCCTCCTGCTCCTCGAGTGGCACGGCGGGACCACCGGCCGTACCACCCGCCGCGGGGCGGACCGCGAGCAGCAGTAGCGCGGGCACGGAGCGGCCGTGCCGCTCGGTCTACCAGTTCAGCGTGCCCTCGCCGCGGAGCACGTCGTGGTCGGACAGCCACAGCGGCGTCGTCACGCCCCGGTAGTCCGAGCCCCACCGTGAGGCGGTGAAGAAGACGTAGTCGCACTTGCTGGGACCGCAGGTCGGTGCGTTGTAGGAACCGTCGCCGCCGGTGCGACGCTGGTCGGCCTCCACCATGACCCCGGTCCCCGTCTGGCAGGTGGTGCTCGACGTGCCGCCGAACCCGCCCGAGTAGAGCGGCCGTAGCGCGACGGCCGCGGCACAGCTCCGCACATCGACATTGGTGTCCACCCCGAGGAGTGCGGCGCCGCCGCTCCCCGCGTGCGTCGCGAGCAGGCCTCCGACGGTGCTGGCCTGCGCTGTGTGCGCCGCGCCGTGGACGGAGAAGTGCGAGCTGCACACGCGGAACGTGGCACCGATGACGACGTCCCCGCACAGCAGGTACCGCCGTTCGTTCTCGGCGAGCGGATTGGGCAGCAGGGTCGCGGTGACGTTGGTGGGCGCCGGGGCGCGGGCCAGCAGCGCGATGCCCCAGCTCCGTGCGCCGGGCGCGCAGCGGTCGTCGCCGATCCCGACGGTCTGGTAGAACGTGCCGTGCCAGGCGGAGCCGAGCCGCTGGAGCAGCCGGTCGAAGGTGTACCGGCACACCTCCTGAAGCGTGACCACGTTGCTCCCGGCGAACAGCACGCTGCTGGCGATGACGTCCGCCCGCTGGGCCGCGGTGGCGTCGCACTCGGGGTCGCGCCCGTACTGGTCGCACGCGTTGAACTCGAAGACCTTCGTCCGCAGGGTCGCGGCGTGGGCGGCGGACTGGGCCGCCAGGGTCGCGACGAGGAGCACGAGCAGCACCAGCAGCGACGCCCCAAGGCTCCGGTGGCGGCGTCGGGTTCTCATGGCAGGGCGCATCGGGGGATCTCCAGCCGGTCCGCGCTCACCAGGCCCAGGTCGGCCCCGACCTCGGCCACGGAGGTCGCCACGAAGCGTCCGCCCGCGGTGCGCGACCACGTGCGGGCAACAGGGGAGGACTCGGTGCTGTTGTCGAGCATCGTCACCCGGGAGCCGTCGGCGGCCGAGTACACCAGGTCACCGCGGACGCCCCGCAGCACGGTCGCCGACCGCCCTGTCGCGACGTCGATCTCAGTGACCTGGTCCCGCGGTGCGCCGGCGGCGGTCGGTGCGCGACCCTCGACGGCCAGCAGCCTCGTGCCGTCGGGCGACCAGTCCAGCGCGAGCAGGGCGGTTGCGGCATCCGCCCGGTGGACGGTGGTGCTGCCGCCGGTCGTTGCGTCCACCACCTGGACCTCCTGGGACGCGTCCGGCAGCGTCGCGACGAACGCCAGCCATCGCCCGTCGGGGCTCCACGTGAGCTCACGCGTCGCGACGACGGCCGGCCCGGCGCTGCGCGCCGTCTCGGGGGCGAGACTGCGCGGGGCAGCCACGGCGGGCAGGTCCACCAGGGCGGCCGTCGACGAGCCCGCGCCCGGCTGTTCTCCGGCGGTGAAGACGGTCAGCCCGAGCCGGGACCCGTCCGGGTCGGGTGCCACGCCACCGACGTCCGGCGCTTCCAGCACGACCTGCTGTCGCCCGGTGGCGAGGCCGATCGCCACCACCTTGTCGGCCGGTGTCGTGCGCGCCGCCGACGACTCCCCGGCGGCGGCCGGGGACGCGTAGACGGTGGTGGCGTCCGCGACGATGCCGAACTCGTACGAGCCGAGGTCGGTGGTCACCGGCGACACGGAGCCGTCCGGCCGCACCCCGTAGATGTCGGACGACGGAGAGGACCCGGGCCCCTGCACCAGCTCGCCGTCGGCTGTGAAGCCCCGGAACACCGCGATGAACGGCTGGTCGCCGCAGGGGACGAGCCGCGCGAACGGGGCGCCGTCGACCCGCCGCGCGTCCCGAGGTCCGGCATCGAAGGTCGACGCGCATGCCGGCACGAGCATCGCGATCCCGAGGAGCGGCGCGACCGTGCGCGCACGCCGAGCTCCGGTCGTGGATGTCATGCCGGCCCCCCGCCGTCAGTCCGCTCTCGACACTAGGTCGCCGCGGCAGCACCCGACAAGACGCTCGACCTCAGGGGTAGATCTTCTCCAGCACCGCGATGCCCTCGTCCTTGAGGTGCTGGACGAACTCTCCCAGCACCACGCGGTGGTCCGGGTCCTGGGTTGCCGCCACGAGGGAGCCCAGCTCGGCCGGGATCCGCTGTCGCATCGTGGAGTCCAGGGCGGCGCGCGCCACGGGTCCGAGACTCTTCCAGTGCCAGTCGAGCGGTGCCCGGGTGCCTCCTGTCGCCTGCAGGGCAGGGTTGCGTCCCGGGTCCTCGCGAGGGACGAACGCGCGGGCGGCGAAGGTCGACCGGCCGTCGGCCGCCAGCACCCGGCGGATGATGTCGGCGCGGCCCGTCGCCGGAACTCTGGCGGCCCCGGCGCGCTGTCCGGCCGCGCGTACCTGCCGGAGCTCGCCCACCGACGCTCGCACGCCGGCCACCGCCATCCGCCAGGCCTCGTCCTGCGACGACCTCCCTGTCGGCAGGCGCCCGTCACCGACTGCCCGCCAGTGGTGCCCACCGGGGACGGAGCGCCCCCGGGAGTCCTTGTCCGAGACGACGTACAGCCCGTTGCCGTCGAAGTCGTGCAGCGCGAGGCTGACCACGTCGCCCAGGCTGTACGTGTCGGCGGCTGCTCCCGCGCGCTGCCTGATGTCGTCGGCGATCTTCTCGCGGGCCTTCCCGGGGAACTTCAGGCCGATCGACGGGATCCGGTTGCGCGCCACGAGCCGCTCGAACACGAACCGTGCCAGGTAGTCGATCATCGGCTGGCTGCCCGGGTAGCGCTTGGCATACCAGGCCTGGATCTCGCCGCGAGGTGTCCGCACGTGCCCGGCGGCGAACGCGTCGGTGAGGAAGTGCAGGCCGAACGCCTCCTTCGCCACGGCCTTCCGCCAGGCCCGGTCGTCCGCACCCGCCCCGACCGCGTCGGTGAGCGCCTTCGCGTGCCAGCTGGAGTACTCCCGCCAGTTCGCCCCCTCCGCGGAGAAGTGCGACACGTTGGTGGCCGCCAGTCGGGCGGCCCGGTCGTTGACCGCCCTGATCGCCGCGTCGTCCCCGGTCGGCTCCGGTGGCCGTGTGGAGCCCGAGCCGGATGCGGTGGCCGACCAGCGGGCGTGAGCGAGCTGGGCACGGCCGTTCGAGGACCTCGCCAGCTCACGCATCTGGTCGTAGCTGGCGAAGTAGTCGCCTGCCAGTGCCACGACCTCGCCGAAACCGAGCGCCTTCGGTGAGCCCTCGAAGACCAGGGAGGTCGGGCCGATCGCACCCGCGCCCGCGTCGGCGACCGCGCGGTGCTCCCGACCCGCGAACTCGGCCGCCTCCTCGGTGTCCCCCGTCCGGCCGCGCCTCCCGCCGCCGGCCGGCTTCCTGGGAGCCGGCCAGACCTCGTAGAGATCGGCGATCCTGTCGATCTTCGCGCCCTTCGGCAGGAAGCCGCCGTCGAGCATGAACTTCTTGAACTCCGCCTCGCGCGCGGCCGGGGTGAGCTTCTTGGCCCGGATCCGGGCCAGACCGCTGGAGAACACGGAGGCGGACTTGTCGAACTGCGCGAGGTAGAAGGCGTCGATCCGGCCCTTCCCGCTGCCCCAGGTGTGCGTGCCGCGGTACGCGTCCGCCTCGTAGATCATCATCTGCTCGTAGCTGACCGGTCGGCCCCACTCGAGGAACTGGTGGACGTGCAGCGCCTCGTGGAACAGCACGACCTTCCAGACCTCCGGGTCCGTGCCGAGGTCGGAGACGAAGATCTCGGTGGCGGAGTTGGTCCAGGCCTGGAAGGTGGAGGTCGCGACGTGTCGGGAGGGCGCATCGCTCAGTGGCCGGATCGTGACCCGCTGATCGACTCCCGGCAGCCCCTTCCACACGGTCCGTGCCGCCTTGAGGTAAGCGGGGTCCTGATCGGGCGCGTCCCCGGCGTCGCCGCCACCGGTCGACCGGCGGCGCGCGGCCGCGAGGAGCCGGTCGAGGTCGAGGTAACCCCGGCCGACCCTGCCGTCGGGGTCGCGGGCGCCGGGTCGGGTGGTCCCGAGCACCAGCCGCCGGATCTGCCGGATGTCCAGGTCGGGCCGTGCCTCCAACAGCTGCGCCACAGCGGCGGTCACGGCGGGCGCCGCCATGCTCGTGCCGCTCATCGTCACGTACTGCCCCCGGCTGGTGGCGCTTCCGCGCGGGGCAGACCGGGCGCTGCGCACGTCCTGCCCGGGGGCGCAGCAGTCTGGCTTCCCCCGGCCGTCGCGGGTCGGTCCCGCGCTCGACTTCGCCCACAGCGCGCGGGAGCCCGGGCGGGCGTCATACGCGCCGACGCAGATCGGCAGACGGCCGTTGGTGATCGTCCCCGTGGTGACCTGCCGGTCGCGGTCCCGCGCCTGGAAGCTGCTCTGGCAGCTGTCGTCCCGTTCGATCCAGGCGTGGAAGCGCCCGGGCCCCACCACCCGGGTCCCGCGCAGCTCCATGGTCCAGGTGCCGGACGGTGCGTTCGCGCGCAGGAAGGCGTCCACCTGCCTGTCCCGGTTGTCGGGGTCGGTCCGTTGGTACATCCGGCCGACCACCGCCCCGCCTGCCCGGACCGTCGCGCGGTTGCCAGGTGGCAGCCAGGGTCCGGGTCGCCCGCCCGGCGGCGTGAGCCGCACGTCCAGCCGGTCGGTTCCGTCGTACCAAGCCTCCACCTCGTTGATCGTCGGGTCGGACGGAGGTATCCGGAAGCGGAGGGCTCGGACCTCGCCCTCCCGGATCCGTCCGGACGCGTGCGCCCCGGACAGGTAGTAGTTGCCCGCGGTCTGCACGATGCAGCAGCGCGGCGTGCTCGACAGCAGCTGGTCGAAGGCCCGCTCCACGAGGGTGCTGCCGTCGTGCGGGCCGCCGTGCCGGCCCATGGACAGGTTCACCACCCAGGGCCTTGGCCCCGCGGCGCGACGGATGAAATCGATTGCCTCAAGCAATCGAACGGAGTCGCCCATCGTCGCCCGGCCGGGGGTGCGGTCGGCGAGGTGCACGAAGACGAGCTGCGCTCCGGCAGCGGAGCCGGGCATCGACCGCCCGACGGCGATACCGGCCACGTGGGTGCCGTGCGCACCCCGAGGATTCACCCCGCAGTAGGCGGGGTGGTAGTCGAGCGTCGCGTACGGCGTCGGCGTCCGCAGCGCGGCGTCGATGTCGGTGCGCGAGTGCAGCCGGCCGTACCCGTAGGGAGCAGGGGAGCGGCCCCGGCGGTCCGAGCGGTCACGCTGATCCCACAGTGCGAGCAGGCGGGTGCGGCCGTCGGCGGAGCGGAACTCCGGGTGCGCGAAGTCCAGTCCCCAGTCCACCACCCCGACCACGACGCCGGCCCCGGTCAGCGGTCGAGGCCGCGGCCGGCGGGTCGACGGGGGTCGGACGCGCGGAAGGCGGGGAGGCCAGTCCGTGCTCGGCTCGTCCTCGCCCTCGAGCTCGTCGTCCGAAAGCAGCTCCGGCCGGTACGACCGCGGCGCCTTCAGGCTGAGGACGGCCGGGTGCCGCTCGACCGACCGGAAGTCCGACCTATGGATCCGGCACGTCGCGATCGGTCCGAACCTGGCCACCAGGCGCACGCCCGGCACGCGGGCGTCCGGTCGGCGAAGCCGGATCAGGGCTTCGATCTCCCGGTCGGGCCCGGCCTCGGCCTCGGCCGAGCGGAGCAGCTCGTGCAGTGCCGGCTCCATGCCGGTGCCTCAGGCGTCCTTGTTCTTGGGCGCTGCGGGGGCGACAGCGTCGGCGGGCACTGCGGGGGCGGCTGCGTCGGCGGGCGGGGCCGGAACGACCACGTTCGCCGGCGCTGCCACGACCTCGACGGAGATCGTGACTGCCGTGGTGCCCGGCGCTGAGGCCCTGATCGACGTGTACCCGGGATTGACGCCCTCGATCCCTCTCCTGTCGTGGTTGTACGTGGCGGTCTCAGCGTTGGCGGGGGTGTACGTGACCATCTCGCCGGTCGGTGCGCCGGAGGCCGAGACCACCTGCGCAGCGAATGCCGTCGACCCTCCTTGGCCGACCCTGACCTGCGTGGTGGGAACCTCGATCCGCTTCTGGTTCACCTTGGTCCCGATGAACGTGGCGACGCCGATCAGCGCGGGGCCGACGACCTGCGGCCGGGTGAGCACCGCGGCTCCGCCCTTGGCGCCTCGCGGTGCCTTCAGCAGGGCGAGCGGAGCGGCGCGGAAGAGGGCCTCCACCCAGGGGTTGCTCGGCTTCCAGATGGCCAGTCCGGCGCCGGTCACGGCGGTGCCCACCGTCACCCAGTTCGACCACTGGCCGTCGCGCTTGAGCTGGTTGATCTCGCTCCGCAGCTCGTTCTCGATGGCCTTCTGGTCCGCGTCGACGGCTCGGATGGCGGCTGCCGCCGTGCGCGGTCGACGGGCCACGGCGGTGCCGGACGCTCGACGGCGCGCGACTGCTCGACGCCGTTGCCGCGACCGCCGCCGGCGGACCGCCTCGCCGTCGTCGAACTCGGAGTCGTCGAACTCGCTGTCGTCGAACTCGGAGTCGTCGAACTCGGAGTCGTCGAAGTCGCTGTCGTCGAACTCGGCGTCGAGATCCTCGATCCAGGTCTGGCTCATGTTCCGGCCCCTTCCTCGCGTTCCGGATCCGCCTGGTGCGACGGAACGGCTGCTGCTGCCGCCTGTGCCGACGCCTTGCGGCGGCGGAGCACGGGCAGCACGTACTCGCGGTAGAGCTCCTCGTCCGGGTCGGCCCAGCCGGGGAACCCGTCGCCCTCGCAGGTGCGGCACTCGGGGTCCTCGCCCCAGCAGAGGCAGGCGCCGAGCGCGGCCGCCAGCTCCGCGTCCCGGTCGGCGAACGGCCCACCGGGCTGGGCGGAGTCAGGCTGGCCCGTCGTCGGCTGCGGGGACTCCGGCGTGCTCATGGACATCGGGAACTGCATCGCGAGCGGTGGCGTGGAGCCGTCGGAGGCGAGCCGGTCCAGCAGCTGGCTCAGCACCCGGTCGGCGAAGCCGCGGGGGTCGGGGAGCACCTGCATCACCAGGGTCTCGACCTGCTCGAGCTCGCTGCTGCCGCCCAGCATCAGCGGACCGCCTCGGCCAGCTCGGCGTCTAGCGCGTCGATGACGGTGCGGTAGACCGTGTCGGGGTCCGGCGCGTCCTCGGCGTCGTCCGCCGGGTCGTGCTCGTCCGCCGGACACAGGTCGTCCGCGTCCTGCGCCGCCTGTGCGGCGATCGTGCTCAGCGCGCGGGTCAGCTCGGGCACGGCGACGCCGTTCACCGGAGTCCGCTTGCCGTGCTCCCCGAGGGCGAGCCGGAGCAGGGCCCGCTGGACGTCCGGCTGGCCGAGCAGGACCAGGAGCTGGGCTGCGGCCGTGGACCCGGCCGACAGACCGGTCGTCCCGGCGACCGTGCTCGTCGGGCCCGGGCTCACAGGGGCGGCCGCCGGGGCCAGCCGGGCGGCCGCCACCGACCCGAGCTTCGCGCCGAGCGCCCCACCGATCGGACCACCGACGGCGGTCCCGACGACGGGAGCAGCGGTCGACAGGACGGTGGCCAGAGCCGGGTCACGGGCCAACGTCGAGGCGCCTCGGCCGATCGTCCGCGCCGCGCGCGAGAGGCTGAGGGCCTCTGCCGGGGTGACCGACTCGAGCATGCCGTCCCACGCGTCCGCGAGGTCGTACGGGCTGGCGTAGGCGTAGCGCGCGTCGAGGGCGTCGGCCAGCACGTCCTCCGGCGGTCGGTCAGCGGTGAAGGTCATCGGACTTCCAGTGGTCGGCCTCGGTGGCGGCCATCCTGATCGCCGCCGCGATCGCCTCCGGCGAGATCGCCGCCAGCCGGGTGGCCCGCGGCTGCAGCCGGTAGACGAGGCCCTGCCCGCCGACGACGTCGATGCAGACCACGCCCAGGTCGGGATACTCGTCCAGCAGGCGCTCGGCGATGGCCGGGGGCTCGGCGCCGCGCATGCTCGCGACCACGACGTCGGCGTCCCGGGCGCTCAGCATCAGGGCGATCTCGCTGCTGGAGCTCCCGACCAGGACGAGATCGGGCTCGTCCGCGATGCCCGCCTCGACCAGCCGGCGAAGTGAGTGGTGCATCTCGGCGAGTGCGATCCGGATCGAGCGCATGCGGACGACGCTAGGGAGAATGCCCGGTCGTGGGCAGGCCCAGGACGGGCCCGAATTCGGTCCACACCGCAGGACCGGTCCCCAGCGCCGGCGACAGCGCGGGTCCCGGTACTAGTACCCGGGATACAGGCCGGCCGCCGAGGTGGTCAGCAGGGAGTGCAGGTCCGGGACCCGGGTGGCCCGGAGCCGGGCCGCCGCCTCACCGCGGTGCCGCACCCGCAGCTTCTCGAGCACGTTGTGCACGTGGTTCTTCACCGTCCGGAGCTCGATCCCCAACGAGCGGGCGATCTCCTTGTTGGTCAGGCCCTGCTCGATCAGGACGAGCACCTCGCGCTCCCGTGAGGTGAGCCGGCCGTCGTCCGGGTCGGCGTGTGCTCTCGTCGCCTCGTCGGCCAGGTGCCGCACGAGCAGACCGGCGATGACCGGTGGACACACGGTCTCCCCGCGGACCACCGCTGCCACCGTGTCCGCCAGGTCGCTCAGGGTGCTGCTGCGCAGCACGATGCCGGAGACGCCGCTGCGTGCGCAGGTGACGGCCTCCTCCGGGCTGGACGAGACGGCGATGGCGATCACCTTGGCCTGGGGGAGTGCGGCGCGCAGCGCGCGGATCACCTGGATCCCGTCGCGAGCGGCCAGGCTGACGAGCACGAGGCCGGGTGGCGGGGTGCGGTCCAGGACAGCCGCGGCGCCCGGCGCGGTGCCGATGTCGATCCCCCAGCACTCCCGGCGCAACGTGTCGGCCAGGGCCTCGCGGGTGAGCGTGACGTCGTCGACGAGCACCAGTGACGTCGTCACGGCACGACACCCGTGCGGCGATGTGCGTCTGACCAGAGTCGCACCGTGCACGGGTCGCCTCTGGATCTGACGGTCCGCGGACGGTCGCCGGGACCTTGCTCGGCGTCGCGTCGGAGCGACCGGCCGTGCTCGCCCGAGGCCCACGCCGAGGCGGCGCCCCGCACAGCGGCGCCCACCGGAACGTCGGCATCCACGGGGTCCGCACGACCCACCATGGCGCCCCCCACCGACCAGCCAGTTCAGGCAATCGAGCCTGCTCTTGGCTCTCCGGAACGTCAAGAGTGGTCGACCACCCTGCCCCGCCGGTCAGCCGCGAAGCGCGTACGCGACGCCGTCGGTGACCGAGAGTCCGGCCCCGCGAGCGAGCGCCTCGTCGAGCACGCCCCGGGGGAGTGCGGCTGCCACCGTGGCCAGCGACTCGTCGTGCTGCTCGCGCTCGTCGGGGGGCCACTCGCCCCCGGCACGGCCGAGCATCGCCGCCGCCGTCCCGAGCAGGGTGGCGGCGCGCTCGTGGTCGCCCGCGGCGGCGGTGACCGCGGCGAGGCTGTTGAGGGTCCAGGCGATCGACATCTCGTCGCCGCGTCCGGCGCTGATCCGGAGCGCCTGGAGCGCGAGCTCCTCGGCGCGCTGCAGGTTGCCGAGCCGGCGCTCGACCATGCTGAGGTTGGCCGACTCCGACCAGACGATGAACTCGTCACCCGAGGACCGACCCGTCGACAGGCGGGCCGACATCACCTCTCGCGCGGCCTCGAGGTCACCCGACATCTGCAACGCCACGCCCAGCACGTGCAGGCTGCTGGACCGCCCGGGGTCGCTGTCGGGGAGTCCTTCGGTGACCACCAACGCCCGGCGCAGCAGGCGCACTGCGTCGTCCACGTCGGTGTTCAATGCCACGCGCGCCGACCCGGCGAGGACGAGGGCCTGGAGCGAGCGGTCGCCGACCGCCTCCGCCGCGGCGAGGGATCTCGTGAACTGCTGGTTCGCCAGCTCGTACCGACCCGCCCAGAAGACGAGGTAGCCGTGGTCGTAGAGCGCCCTCGCCTGCGCTGGCTCGTCGCCGGCACCCGTCCCCAGCGCCCGCGCGAACCACGCGTCACCGTCGTCGATCCGCGAGGTCGAGATCCAGAACGGCACGAGCGCCGACGCCAGGCGGTACGCCGCCTCCGGCTGCCCTGCGGCGAGGTGCCAGTCGAGCGCCTCGAGCATGTCGGGGTAGCGGTCTTCCACCGGCTGGTTCGCGGCCGGATCCTGCAGCCGGGCGCGTGTGCGGGCGTCCTCGGCGATCTGGACCAGTGCGGTGGCGGTGGCGGCATCCACGATCCGGAGCGTACGAGCCCCACGACCTCGGCGCCATCGCCTCCCGGGCGAGGGGTCGGGGTTCAGCGATCGCGGGGGATCCGCCCTTCGGGGGCTCGTTCGAGCTGCGTCCAGCCACGCCACCCGCGTTGCTCGAGGATCGCCAGCAGCCGTCGGGCGACCGGCGTCGACTCGGCCATCGCCGCGTCCAGCAGGGCCGCGAAGGGGTCCGACGCGTCGGCGTCGCCGACCTCCAGCTCACCGCTCTGAAGCGCGCGGATACGGAGGCTCTCGACGACGTCGGCGAGCTCGACGACTCGCGGATCGTCGGCCGACCACTCCGACACGGAGCTGAGGAGGAGATAGAGCCGGGTCATGTCCGGGTTCTCGTCGAGCTGCCGGTTCTTCTCGGCGATCACGGACTCGATATCGAGCGGGATCTGCGGGGCGAGCATGATCCAGGCGTCCCGCTCGAGCTCGATGTAGGCCTCGCCGACGCCGAGCCCGCGCAGCCGGTCCAGGTAGTCCACGACGATCTGCGGAAGAGCCAGGTGATCGCCGGCGGCGAGCTGGGCGATCCGCTTCCGGTTGCGCTGGAGACGACGGATGTCGGCGCTCAGGGCCCTGTCGATCTCCTCGACTGCTCGGGCGAACTCGCCAGGGCCGGCGTCGAGGAGCTCCTGCACGCGAGCGAGGGGCACCCCGGCATCCGCCAGCACGCGGATCCGGATCAGCCGCACGACGGCGGCCGCGTCGTAGTTGCGGTAGCCCACGTGGTCGCGTTCGGGCTCGGCGAGCAGGCCGATCTGGTGATAGTGCCGGACCGTTCGCACCGTCACCCCGGCATAGGAGGCCAGCTGGCTGATCGTGAGCATCGGCTCCAGACTGCCTCACCCGGCGACGCCGCGGACCGCCTCGGCGATCGCGCGGTGGTCCTTGCGGAGGATCGCGCCGTGAGTGCTCGCGACCTTCGCGTGAATCGTGATGTGCGGGTTGCGTTCGGCCACCGCAGGCACGCTGGCGCGGATCTTCTCCTGCCCGTCCCCCGTGCTGCCGAACGACGCTCCGGATGCGAGGACGTACCGGGTCGGGACGGTGATCCTGTCCATCACCGGACCGAGCTCCCGTTCACGCGCGAGCCTGCCGACCTCGATGTTGCACTCGGCCATCTCCAGGGCGGTCATACGCGGCGTCAGTCCCGTCACGCGGAGCGGCACCATCAGCCACTGCAGGCGGCGGAAGGCCGTGCGGATCCCGTGCTCCATCTCGTCCGTGAGCCAGTCGTGCGGCTGTGCCCCGTCGACCAGCACAGCGCCGATCGTCCGGTCAGGGTTGCGGCTCGCCCAGTGTGCGGCGACGAACGCGCCGTACGACCAACCGACCACCAGCGCTCGGTCGATACCTCGAGCGTCGAGCACGGCACCGACATCGCGGACGGCCGCCCCGAACGAGTAGTCCGCCGACCGTCCGGACCTGCGCCCACGGGCTCGCTCGTCGTAGGTGAGGTGTCGCCAGTCCGGCCCGAGGTCGGCAATGACCCGCCGCCAGTAGCCCTGGGTCGCGAACTGGCCGTTGAGGTAGATCACCGGCGTCCCGGAGCCACCTGAGTCGGTGACGGCCAGCGCCGTGTCGTCGACCGGCACCATGCCGGTCCAGCTCGGGGTCGAGGTCCTGCTGATCATGGCGTCTCCCTTCCATCCTGCACCGTGTGGTCCAGCGTGCAGGGTTGACGCCGCGTCAGGGTCAAGCCTCCGGATGGGGGCACCTCCTCCACCAGGTAGTCGACCAGGTAGCGGTCGGTGCCGGTGAACCGGTCGATCAAGCCGCGGACGTCGTCCCGTCCTCGCAGGGAGCGGACCCGCCACGCCATCCCCCTTCCAGGAGCACGACCCGCGTGCGTACCGCGGCACACGCTAGTGGCGACGACGCCTCACGCCCGCGATCGACCGCGGCGCCCCGATCGCGCGCACGACCGAGCGGGGCATCGCCCGGGCTGCGCCGGCCCCCAGCCGGTACCGCAGGCTCGGCGTGGAGATGACGGCGCCGCGCCTCACGTCGGCAAGAGCGGTGGCGACGACGTCGTCGGCGTGCAGCCACGCGATCTCCGGCAGCCACGTCATGTCGATGCCGGCGCGGTCGTGGAACTCGGTGTGCACGAACCCGGGGCACACGACGGTCGTGGTGACCCCGGTGCCCCGCAGGTCGACCGCCAGGCCCTCGGTGAACGTGCGGACCCACGCCTTGTGCGCGGAGTACGTGCCGAGGGTGATGAGCGCGGCGACCGACGCGACATTGAGGATGGCGCCTCGCCCGCGCGCGGTCATCTGGCCCGCCGCGGCGTGCGACAGCACCATGACGCAGCGGACCATGACGTCGAACACGGCCTGCTCGCGCTCGAGGTCGCCGTCCACGAACCGCTGCCCGGCGGCGCCGCCCGCGTTGTTGACGAGCAGCCCGACCGGGCGCTCGGTCGACCGGAGCCGCTCGGCGACGCGCTCGACGTCGCTGCGGACCGACAGGTCCGCGACGAGGATCTCGACGTGGACGCCCGCAGCTCCGTGCAGCTGACCGGCCAGCCGATCGAGCCGCGCGGAGTCCCTGTCGACGAGGACCAGGTCGTGGCGGGCGGTGGCGAGCTGCCAGGCGAACTCCTGCCCCAGCCCGGCGGCCGCCCCGGTGATCAGCGCGGTACCCACCGGACCACCGTAGAGGTCCAGTCCGCCGCGGAGCGCGTACGCGACACCGTCGGTGACGGAGAGTCCGGCTCCGCGAGCGAGTGCCCCCTCGAGCATGTCCTGGGGAGGGCAGCCGCCACCGTGGCCAGCGACTCGTCGTGCTGCTCGCGCTCGTCCGGCGGCCACTCGCCCCCGGAGCAGGGTCGATCAGCGCCGTCGTCCTGGAAGGACGGCCAGGCAGATTCCTGCGTGTGCGGCTGACGGAGGATGCGGAGCACTGGTGGAGCGTGTTCGAGATCGAGGTGTACGCCGCACCGACGCCGTGACCACATCGTGACTTCGTGGCACTGGACACTACAACATTTCCCTCTTAATCTAAGTCGTGAAGTAAGGAGGCTTCATGACGGTGGCAACGACTCGCGACCTGCGGCAGCAGAACCGGACCAAGGTTCTACGCACGCTGGTCCTGTCCGGGGAGACGACGCGCGCGACACTGGCCGCCGACTGCGAGCTCTCCCCGGCGACCGTCACGAACGTGGTGAACGAGCTCATCGACGACGGGGTCGTCGAGGAGATCGGTTCAGTCCCCTCCGAGGGAGGCCGCCCCATCGCGCGGTTGGCGCTGCGAGCAGCCGGCGCACACATGCTGGGCGCCGACGTCGGCGAGCGCGGCGTCGCGGTCGAGCTGTTCGACCTGTCGATGAACCGGCTCGACCGCGAGTTCCGGGAGTGGCCCGTCTCGATGGCCGGCCCGGCCGAGATCCACGAGTCGCTGGGCGCCGCGGTCGCCGCGGTGCGCGCACGTCACCCCGAGGTCGAGGCCACCCTCGTCGGACTGGGCCTGGGCCTGCCGGGAGTGGTCGAGCGGGATCACGAGCACTGGCAGGAAGCGACCCTGTACGCCCAGAACCTGGGGTGGGCCCCAACCCCTGTGGGCGACCTGGTCTCGGCGCCCGGCCTCGAGGTGTTCGCTGACAACGGCGCGAACACCCTGGCAGTAGCCGAGATGTGGTTCGGCGCTGCCCGAGGTGCGGATGACGCAGTAGTCGCACTGCTCGGCCGAGGCATCGGACTGGGTGTGATCTGCGGCGGTCAGCTGGTCCGTGGCGCACTCGGCGCCGCAGGAGAGTGGGGCCACACGAAGATCGGACTGGGCGCTGGACCCACGTGCGGGTGCGGTGCGACGGGATGCCTCGAGGCCTACATCGGCGCCCACGCGATCCTGGAACGGTGGCGTGCGACCGGGGCCCAGGAGCCGGGCGAGGGGTGGCGCGCGCTCAGTGCGCTCGTCGCGGCAGCCGAGGCCGGAGAGCCGGCTGCGATCGGCGTCGTCGACGAGACGCTCGATGTCCTGGCCGTCGCGTTGGCCAACCTGGTGAACCTCACGAACCCGGAGCGGATCGTGCTGGGCGGATGGGTCGGCCTCCGACTGCTGCCAACCCGTCGCGACGACCTGACGGAGCGAGTTCGGCGGCTGAGCCTCCACCGCCCGGGGAGCCAGTTCACCGTCGAGCTGTGCCGGTTCGAGGGTGACTCGGTCGCTCTCGGCGCCGCACTCATGCCGTTGCAGGCATTCATCGACCGGCCGCGCGTGCGGGAGCGTGCCGCGGTCCGGTGAGTCGGAACCGGGGCGATCGGCTAGGACAGCCCCGGTTCCTTGGAGAGAACCACCCCTACCAAGAGGAGATAGCTCGATGAGGAGACTACTCGGGACCACCACGGCTGCGCTGTCCAGCGCCGCGCTGGTGCTCACCATGGCCGCCTGCACAGGCGGCGACACGGCGGAGGCCGTCGAGGACGGCGGCTCGGCCACCCTGAAGGTCTGGGTCATGGGCGACGCCGGACCCGCCTTCACGGACCTGACCGCGGCGTTCACGGAGGACACCGGCATCAAGCTGCAGGTGGACGCCATCCCGTGGGAGAACGTGAACGACAAGCTCACCACCGCGGTCGCGTCCGGCGACGGGCCGGACGTCGTGCAGATCGGGCTCTCCCTGCTGCCCACCTTCGCCGACGCCGGCGTGCTCGCCGACCTCACCGACGTCCTGGGCGAGCACCCCGCCCTGGCTCCCTCGAACTTCCCGGACGCCGTCGCCCCGGAGAACCTGAGCACCGACGGCGTCGCGCTCTCGGTGCCGTGGGTGTCGGACACCCGGGTGCTCTTCTACCGCTCGGACATCCTGGCCGAGGCGGGCCATGACGCCGCACCGACGACGTGGGACGACATGCGGTCCGTGGCGAAGGACCTCGCCCAGCGCGGTGAGGGCCAGTTCGGCTACTACATCCCGCTCTGGGACAACACGTTGCCGGTCCAGTACACGTGGCAGGCCGGCGGTGACGTGGTCGACGCCGAGGGTGCAGTGGACTTCCGGTCGCCCGAGTTCGCGGCAGCCGCCGACCACTGGCTCGGCTTCTTCGAGGACGGCTCAGCGCCGACCGCCACCGACTGGGACCAGACCCAGGGGTTCGTCTCGGGCGCCACGCCGATGGTCGTCTCCGGCCCGTACCTGGCCAAGGCGATCCGCGACGCCGCTCCGGAGCTCGACGGGTCGTGGTCGGTGACGACCCTTCCGGCCGACCAGACCGGCACCTCGCTGTTCGCCGGCTCGAACCTGGGCATCTGGAAGACCAGCGAGCACCCCGACGAGGCCGCCCAGCTGCTCGACTTCCTGGCCCAGCCCGACAACCAGATCGCCTGGTACGACGCGGTCGGCGAGCTCCCGACCAGCAGCGCGGCGCTCACCGAGCTCGCCGGCCGAGGTGACGAGCAGCTGTCGGTGTACGTCGAGCAGCTCGACGACGCGCAGACGGTCCCCATGGTCCCGGGCTGGGACCTGGTCGCCAACGAGATGGCCAGCGCGCTCACCGCGATCGCGACCACGGGCGCCGACAAGCAGTCCACCCTCGACGCCTTCTACGCGAAGGCCGACGAGATCCAGTCGAACTACTAGCAGACGCGGTGGGGCCGGCACTGCCGGCCCCACCGCCGAGGTGAGCCCACCATGACTGTCCTCGCTCCACCGCGCCTGCAAGCGCCACCCGTCACAGGCCCGTCGCGCCGCCACCGCGGCGGCTGGGTCCCGTACGCGTTCGTCGCACCCGCGATGGTCGTGCTGGTCGCGTTCGCCGTCCTGCCCATCCTGGTGGCCGGGGTGGTCAGCACGACCGACATGGACATCAGCGGACTGGCCGACCCGTCCAGCGTCTCGTTCGTCGGCCTGGAGAACTACCGCAGGCTGCTCGCCGACCCGCAGTTCTGGAACGCGCTGCGCACCACCGGCGCGTTCACCGTCGTGGGGGTGCCGGTCATCGTCGTCGCGTCGCTCGCGGTCGCCCTGCTGCTGCACCGCAGCGGCGGACGGCTGGCCAGCACGCTGCGCGCCTTCTACTTCCTGCCGGCGATCACCGCGATCGTGGCGGTCGCGCTGGTCTGGGGCTACCTCTACAACAGCCAGTTCGGGTTGCTGAACTACCTGCTCTCGCTGGTCGGGCTGGGCCCTGTCCCGTGGCTCTCCGACCCCACCTGGGCGCGTTTCTCCGTCGGCCTCGTCGCCGTCTGGCGGGCCACCGGCCTGAACATCATCATCTTCCTGGCGGCCCTGCAGGGGATCCCGCACGAGTACGACGAGGCCGCTCAGCTCGACGGTGCGACGGAGCTGCAGCGCACTCGCCGCATCACGGTGCCGCTGCTGAGGTTCGCGATCTTCTTCGTGACCGTCACCACGGTGATCAGCTGGCTGCAGTTCTTCGACGAGCCCTACGTGCTGACCCAGGGCGGACCGAACGACGCCACGACCTCGATCTCCCTGTACATCTACGAGCAGGGCTTCCGGTACAACCAGTTCGGGTTCGCCTCCGCCGGATCGCTCGTCCTGTTCGTGATCATCGCGATCGTCACGGTGGTCCAGCTGCGCCTGCGGGGCTCCGATGACCACTGACACGCGACCCGTTCGACCGCGGCGGACGACCCGCACCCCGTCCCGGCTCGTCACCAACATCGTCCTGATCGTCGGTGCCGCGGCGACCGCGCTGCCGTTCTTCTGGATGATCTTCAGCGCGCTCAAGCCTCGCTCCGAGGCCGTCGCCTACCCGCCACGCCTGCTTCCCGCCGAGCCGACGCTCGAGTTCGTCCGCTACCTGTTCACCACCCTCGACTTCGGTCGCTACCTGGTGAACACCCTGGTCGTGGTGGCTATCGGCTTCGTCGGGCTGCTGCTCATGGCGATGGCCGGGTATGCGTTCGCCAAGTTCCGGTTCCGCGGCCGCGGCCTGCTGTTCGCGCTGGTGCTCAGCACGATGATGATTCCCGTCCAGGTCACCATGATCCCGACCTACCTGATCCTCGCGCGGGTCGGACTGACCAACACCCTCGTCGGCATCGCCCTGCCCACCCTGGTCAGCGCGTTCAGCATCTTCCTGTTCCGGCAGTTCATGACCACCATCCCCGACGAGGTGCTCGAGGCAGCCCGGATCGACGGCGCCGGCGAGATCCGCATCTTCCTGTCCCTGGTGCTCCCGATGTCCGGCCCGATCCTCGCCGTGCAGACGGTCCTGACCTTCATCGCCGGCTGGAACAGCTTCCTGTGGCCGCTGGTCATCGCCGGGGACCAGTCCCGGTACACCCTGTCCGTGGGGCTGGCGCTGCTCAACCAGCAGGTTGCCACCAACCCGTCCCTGCAGATGGCGGGTGCCGCCGTGATGGTCGTGCCGATCCTCGCCGTCTTCGTCATCTTCCAGCGCTACATCGTGCAGGGCTTCACCTTGTCGGGGCTCAAGTGAGCGCCCCGCCGATCTCGTCCGGGAGGACACCCATGACCACGCCCACCCGACGCGGGCCGGCCACCTACGACGGGTTTGTCCACGCCCACGAGGGAGCACTGGTCGACGCCGCCGGCCACCCGCTGCTGCTGCGGGGGATCGGGCTGGGCACCTGGCTGCTGCCGGAGGGATACATGTGGGGCTTCGACGGCGGCCCGCAGTCACCGCGCGAGATCGAGGCGCTGGTGCACGACCTGGTCGGCCCGGACCAGGCAGGCGAGTTCTGGCGGCGCTTCCGCGACGCCTTCGTCACGGAGGCGGACATCGCGAGGATCGCGGGCGAGGGCTTCGACCACGTGCGGCTGCCCATCAACTCTCGGCTCATGCTCGACGACGAGGGCGCCCTGCGCGACGACGCGTTCGAGCTCATCGACCGCACCGTCGCCTGGTGCCGGGCGCACGGCCTCTGGGTGATCCTCGACCTGCACGGCGCTCCCGGCGGCCAGACCGGGACGAACATCGACGACTCTCCGAACAACCGCCCCGAGCTGTTCGAGGACGACCGCTACCGCGCATGGACCATCGACCTGTGGCGTGCCATCGCCTCCAGGTACGCGGCCGAGACGGCGGTGGCCGGGTACGACCTGCTCAACGAGCCGCTGCCGAACGAGTGGCAGGACCTCTACGCCGACCGGCTCGTCGACCTCTACCTCGAGCTGACCACCGCGATCCGGCAGGTCGACCCCTCGCACATGCTGATCTACGAGGGCACCCACTGGTCGACGAACTGGAGCATCTTCACGGAGGTGTGGGACCCCAACTCGATGCTGCAGTTCCACAAGTACTGGTCCGCCCCCGACTTCCCGAGCATCGAACGCTTCGTCCGTGCCGGCCGCAGCCTCGGGCTGCCCGTGTACATGGGGGAGGGCGGAGAGAACAACCCCGCCTGGCTCGCCACCGCGTTCCAGCTGTACGAGGACCACCAGATCTCGTGGAACTTCTGGACCTGGAAGAAGCTCGACACCGTGACGTCCCCGTTCTCGGTCACGCCTCCGGCCGGCTGGCCGGACATCGTCGCCTACGCCGCAGGTCAGGACGCCAAGCCCTCGCCCGACGACGCGTGGTCGACGCTGGAGCGGCTGGTGGACGCCGTCCGGCTGGAGTCGTGCGTGTACCGGCCCACCATCGTCAACTCGCTCCTACGGCGGGTCCCGCTCGAGCTGCCCGCCATGAGCTTCTCGTTCCGCGGCCCGGGCACGTCGCACCACGTGCGGGCGCGCACGACCCTGCCCGGGCTTCGTGAGGACGACGGAGTCGCACTCCGGTACGACTCCGAGGCAGACCTGCACTTCGACCTGATCGACGGCCGGCCCGGCGCGGTGGAGAACGACGTCGTCGTGGACCTCGACGCGGGCGAGTGGGTGGCCTACGACATCCACGTCGACGAGAGCCGCACGGCCACCGTGGTGGTGACGGCGGACGGTCCGGTGCCCGACGTCGATCTTGACGGAGTCGGCCTGGGTTCCTCCGCTGCTCCGGGGTGCTGGGAAGACCTGCTCCTCACGGCGGGGCGGCACGAACTGCGGATCAGAGCCACCCGCGACGCCACCTCGTTGCGGCGGATCTCCATCCACTGAGGGGGAGGGGGCCTGACGAGCACGGTCGACGCCCTGGCTGGTCGGGGAGTCGAGAGATGCGTCCTGCGAGCCTCCGGCAGGACGCGTAGGGGTGGGAGACTGCGGACTCTCCCACCCCTACGTCGAGCGTTGCCGGAAGGCCGACTGAGTTGCGCTCGTTCTGCTCAGTTGGTGCTCTGGCCGTCCACGGCGCTGTGGTCGATGTCAGCCTGGCGCGCCCAGCCTGACCGACTCCACGGAGACGTCGACGTCGGTCGCGAGCTCGGCGTGACGACTGCTACCTATCTGGACTGTGGTTCTCAGGACCACGTCTGTGTCGTGGGTGCAGCCGAGCCGCGTGCCCCATGCTCAGTGTCCGCAGAACCGCACCCTGCGGGACCTTTGGCTCTCGCCCCGCAGGCGAAGCGTGCCGTTCGATGGCGCTGCCAGCACTGCAACGACGACGAGGGAGCCACCCGTGCGACCAGCCACCCCGGGGCCGACGGAACGGGTGGCCCTTCCTCACCTGCCCGGGCAACCGGTCGCCCCGATCACGCTGCGCATCGACCGCCTCGCCGCGCTGCTCAACGCGGAGCTCGCCGACGACCCTGTGTACGACGGTGTCGAGCTGCAGTGGTTCGACGACGAGGTGCACGGCACCGGCATGCTGGCGTTCCTGTCGCGGCGCGAGGACCGCACGGTCGACTACTACCTGCAGCCGGGTCTGCGGCTCGACCGTCGCGGCTATGCGATCGGCGGCGGCACACGGTCGTGGAACGTCACCCCGTTCGAGGAGGCCCGGTTGGCGGTCGCGCAGGACGGCGTCGACGCCCACGTCCGCTTCACCGACGTCGACGGTCGCCTGGTCGAGGTCCGTGTCGACGACCGTGACGGGGTGGCACGGCGCCGTGCGCGCCTGCTGGCGCCGGTGAGCGCAGGGATCCTGCGGCCGACCTCGCTGCTGCTCGTCTGGATGAACGCGTTCGACCTTGTCCGGGTCACCGCGACACCACCGTCCGTCCGCATCGACGGACGGTCCGCCGCCCTCGGGAGGCTGCCCGGCGTGCGAGTACACCGCCGGCACCTGATCAAGTACGCGGCGTCGGTCGTCGTGGTCGAGGTCAACCCCGACACCGCCGAGCAGCCGACCCCGCACTCTCTCGGTCACGTCACGGCCGTCTGCGACGACCACACCGCCGAGATCCAGCTGGTGCCCCCGCTGGATCTACGCAGGATGGCCGACGGGGACCGCGCGGAGGGTCGGTGGCACGTCACGATCGACGGCGCCCGGATCACGGGTGGCCGGTGGTCCGCAACGCGGGCCTCCCAGGAGGTCCACGTCGACCTCGACAGGCTCGAGCGCTGGCGGCCCGGCACGCTGCCGTGGCTGATGCGACTGGTGACGACGGTCGTGCCGGTGTTCCGCCGCTGGCCGACGACCTACGCCTGGCACGGGACTGTCCAGCTCGGCCATCCGTCGCCCTCCGGTAGCTGGCGCCGGACCGGCGGCCACGACGGACAGTCCTACCGGCGGGCCACCGGCTCCTGAGCTAGCGCCCTTGCATGCGAAGCCACCCGTCTTCCCGATGTCAGAGAACGCGCCGCTGGACGAGGGAGGTGGCCCCTCGCCGGCGAGCTGCAGGCCCGGCGAGCTCCACCTCGTCCCGCGCCCAGGAACAGTCGGGCTCCCGTCACCAACGAGCGGAGAGCGGTGTGGCCAGTGGTCCCAGGTCCGAGCCCCCGCCGGGTGGTTGCCTACGGGGATGAGGCAGACGCCGATCTACTACTACTCGTCGACGTCCGGCCTGGTCCGCGCATTCGTCGATCGGCTGGGCCGACCGGCGTTCAACCTGGCTGAGCGCGAGCACCGGCTGGCAGAGGTCGACGGACCGTGGGTCCTGCTGACGCCGTCCTACAAGACGGGCAACCCCGACAACGACACGATCCCGGAAGCGGTGCGGCGGTTCCTGGCGTCGGCGGTGAACAGGCGGCGCCTGGTGGGTGTGATGGGCTCCGGGAACCGGAACTTCGGGTCGTACTACCAGCACGCAGCGAGACTGGTCGCAGCGCGGTCCGGGCGGCCGGTCCTGTTCGAGTTCGAGCTGGCCGGCACGCCGTGGGACGTCGAGGAGGCGCGGGTGCTCATGGCCACGCTCGACGAGCAGCTGGCCACCAGCCGGTCCCGGTAGGACGTCACCGCGCGAGCGGA
Source organism: Cellulomonas humilata (assembly GCF_013359775.1). Classification (GTDB taxonomy): domain Bacteria; phylum Actinomycetota; class Actinomycetes; order Actinomycetales; family Cellulomonadaceae; genus Cellulomonas; species Cellulomonas humilata. Next base: position 188,447 of record NZ_JABMCI010000068.1, read on the forward strand.
CACCCGGCGCAGCCGACCGGCTTGGTGTCGGGTTCGTCCTCACCGGCCGTGGCACACGAGTGGGCGCCTCAGCAAGAGCTCGGGAGCAGGCGCTTCAATCGCGCCTTCTTCCGGTTCTCTCGCACGATCCAGCGGACATCGGCATCGGACGAGGTCTCGAGCTCGGCGAAGGCGGGGAGCCCGTGCTCAGGGTCGCCGGCGATCGCGACGCTCCAGCAGTACCCGAGCCCCTGCCGTAGGGCGCGGACATCCCTGTTGCGCCGGTCGGACATCGGCCGGCGAGCGAGCGAGTCGGTCGCGCTCCGGCATGCGTCGAGGGCGCCCCGTGCGGTCTTCCCGTCCTTCAGCAGTCGTGGCTCGCAGACCCCTGCGACGGCGGCACGCTGGACGAGCGGATCGGGGTCGGCCGCCCAGGAGGCCACGACGGCGCGCAAGACGGCGCCGTCGGCGTCGCCGAGGCGTTGCAGCGCCATGGCGACCCCTTCGCGGACCCGCCACCTAGCGTCCCGGGCTTCGGCGTGCAGCACCTGAAGAAGCTCGGCCCGTCGCTCGTCGTCGCCGTCGGCCACCAGCCTCCCCAGAGCGGCGGCGGCGCACGAGGCGAGGTACTCGTCCTGCGAGCCGACCAAGCCGAGGATCACCCCCGGCGGCGCCACGTCGCCGAAGGCGGCGATGAGCTCTACGTTGCCCCGCGGGCCGGGCAGGCCCGAGTGAGCGGTCAGGAAGTCCCGGATCCCCGATGCGTCGAGCCCGTTGAGGGCCTCCTGGAAGTCATGTCGCGCGCTCACGGCGCGATGTTCCCACCAGGCAGCTCAGCCGTGTGCCGGGCCGGTCCGATCTCGCGGAGGAACAGCGACCCGACCGCAGCCAGGGCTGCGAGGGCGATCAGCACGGCACCGGCCACGTGGAAGCGGTCCACCGCGAGCGCCCGGGTCGTAGCTCCGGCCACCGTCGCGGCCAGCAGGCTCACACCTACGGAGCCCCCGACCCGCTGGACGATGCTGAACAGGGTGTTCCCGTCGGCGAGCTGGTTCTCGGTCAGCGGGGCCAGCATCGCCACCAGCAGGGGAGTGGTGACCAACCCGACCGCGACGGCCCTCCCGGACAGGATCGCGGCGACGACCCAGAGCGGTGTCGACAGCTCCAGGGTCAGGAGCAGCAGGCTTGCCACGGCCAGGCCCACGAAGCCGCCGGTCACCAGGGTGCGCAGCGGGACGCGGGGGGCCAGGCGCTGCCCCGCCCAGGTCCCGACGCCCATGAGGACCCCCTGCGGCAGCAGCGTGAGCCCGGTCTGCATCGCGGTGTGGCCCTGCACCGACTCCGTGAACACGGGCATGAGGAAGACCGTGCCGAACGCCACGACCGAGCAGATGACCTGCAGGCCCAGGCCGAGCGCTGCGCGCCGGTCCCGCACCATGGCCAGGTCCACCGGTGGATGCGGGCGCCGCGGCGCCCAGAGCGCGTACGTGGCCAGCAGCGCCAGTCCGGCGACCAGGCTGCCGCCGGACTCGAGAGCGGTCCATCCCGACGCGGTGCCCTCGACCGCCCCGAAGAGCGCCAGGACCAGCCCGGTGGCGAGCACGGCGAATGCGGCCGGGTCGAACCTGGCTGTGGGGTCTGCCGACGAACCCACCCCGCGCGGCACCCGCAGCAGAGCCGCGACCCCCAGCGCACCGATCGGCACGTTGACGAGGAAGATCCACTGCCAGTGGCCGCCGACGAGCAGCAGGCCGCCCAGGGTCGGGCCCAGCGCCGGCGCCAGGAACAGCACGAGCGCCGCCGACACCGGAACGGAGCTCCGCCGGGCCCCCGCGCCCCCGAGCAGGATGCTCAACGCCAAGGGGACGAGGGGTGCACCGGCGAGACCTTGCGCCACCCGCAGCCCGATGAGGGCTCCGACGCTCGGGGCGAGCGCACATGCGGCGGACACGACGACGAACGCGACCGCGCTCACGGTGTAGACCCGCAGGGTGCCGTACCGCCGGGCGAGGTAGGACGTGGCGGCGAGCGAGAGCCCGAGGGCCAACAGGTAGCCGCTGACCACCCACTGCACCTCGCCCAGACCGGCTCCTAGGTCCTCGGCGATGACGGGCACCGCAACGTTCACGACGCTCGAGTCGAGCATGCTCAGCACCGGACCGACCAGCAGGCCGAACCGGGCGGCCGAGCCGAGGGTGACCGCCTCGGCGCCGCCCCGCTCGACGTCGAGGCTCGTCACCTGGCGTCGCTGTCGCGGCCGGAGACCTCCGCGAGATCGGCCACGAACGCCCGGTCGCGTGCCAGCCGATCCAGCAGGTGTCCCATCGAGCGCGCGCGCCACCCCGCGGGGTCCTGCACGCTGGCCAGCAGCTGGGTGGCTCGTGCCAGCTGCTCCTCGAGCGCGGCGTCGCGTGCGCCGAGCACCGCGAGCCGTTCCGCCGGGGTCATCTCGTCGAAGAAGCCGACGCGCAGGAGGAACTCCTCGTCCTGGCCGGCCTCGTCGGCGCTCAGCGTGGTGATGAGCTCGTGGAAGAGCGCGTGCCCCGCGGCGGTGATGGCGTAGGTGTTCCGGGCCGGGCGGCCCTCCGTGGTCTCGACCTGCTTGGTCACCGCGCCCCGCTCCTCGAAGCGCCGCAGCAGCGGGTACAGGGAGTTGTTGCTCAGAGGCCGGAGCGTCGGCCGCTGGACACGCCGTTTGAGCTCGTACCCGTGCACCGGGCCGTTCCGCAGCACACCGAGGATGAGGATGTCGATCACTGTTCCAGTGTGACATAGGTCTGTGTGACCTAGCAGGTCACATGACCCTCTAGGGAATCGGCAGCCCGCGGGTGGCCCCTGCGAGCGCGACGATCCATCCGGTTCTCCGATGGATCGATCTGGTGCAGGGTGGGCGCTGCACGCCAGCAATGCTGGCTCGTACCGACTGGCCCGCACGCTCGGGTTCGTGCCCGTCTGCGACATCCCGTACTACCGCCTCGGCGTGCGATGACCCTCGTCGCGGCAAGGACGCATCGCGAGGCGCTGAGCTCCTGCCGCTGGCCCGGTGTCCTCAGCGGCCGAGGACTGATCCGCCGTTGGGCGAGAGGATCTGGCCGGTGACCCATCCGCCGTCGGGTCCCAGGAGCCAGGCGATGAGCGACGCGACCTCGTGTGTCGTGCCCGGTCGGCCGACGAGAGTCTCGAGGGACTTTCTGCGGATCACGTCGTCGTCAAGGCGCCCGGCCCAGAACTCGGTGTCAGGGACGAATCCGGGGGCGACCGCGTTCGCCGTGCCGCCGTGGTGCCCGAGGTCGCGTGCGAGGTCGAACATCCACGCGTGGAGTGCGGACTTCATCGCACCGTAGGGGCCTGCGCCTGATCCGCGCAGCGCCGCGACGGAGGACAGCAGCACCACCCGCCCGGACGCGTCTCGCAACGCGGGGGTGAGGGCCTCGACGAGGAGCACTGCGGTGAGCACGTTGCTCCGGAACGCTGCCTGCCAGCCGGCCTCGACCTCCGCCAGACCGTCGCCTGGTGCGTGGCGCGGCGACAGTCCACCGGCCGCGGCGACCACTCCCGCGCAACCGTGCCCGGAGCTGGCGAGGTGGTCGGCGACGCGTCTGGCACCGTCGGGGGTCGAGACGTCAGCGGTGACGAGGTCGATCGTCCCCGGGTGCGCCTCGGCGAGTGCTTCGAGCGGTCCGGTGCGTCGGCCCACGACGGTCACGTGGCTCGCACCTTCGGCGAGCGTGATCGCGACCGCTCGGCCGATCCCGGAGCCGCCACCGCTGACCACGACGGTCCTTGTCATGACCGGCATCTTCGCACCGGCTCGACGTGCACGGCGTCGACTCGACGAGGTGGGCTGCCTTCCTCGAACTGCGGAGAACCGACGGGCTCGGCTTCCGTCACGGGGATGTCGCCCGCCAGCCCCGGCGGCGTGAGCTGCTCGGCGCACTTCGAGGCGCGGGGCCCGGCTCGCCTCGATGTCGTGGGGCACCAGGTGAGGTCACTCGGTCGAGCGGTAGGCGATCCCCTCGATCATGAGCAGGCAGTCTGCGTCGACGAACTCAGTGGTCGCGGTCATGCGTGCGGGGTACTCGCCGTCGTCGAAGTGGTCCCCGAACAGATGTTCCATCTCGGGGAGGTCAGCGATGTCCTTCAGCCAGACCGTGACCTTGACGAGGTCCGCGGTGGTGAGCCCGATCGCGTCGAGCGTGCTGGCCAGGCCGACAAACGTGTCGTGCAGCTGCTCGGTGAAGCTCATGCCGAATCCGCGATGCAGCCCGAGGTACGCGGTATCTCCTGCGACCACTGCCGCGGAGTAGCTGAACGGTGTGGTGATGCGCTGGATCGGCGGCACAGTGGCACTCCTTCTGAGACGTTGATGCGCGTGGAGCTGCGAACGCGGTGCCGAGCGGTGACCAGCCGAGCCCGGAGTGCTCCGCAGAGTGGCGACGGGCTCCGTCGGCAGCGTAGGAACGCGTCGACGGCCCGGGATGAGCCGAAGGGCCCACGCCGGACGCGCGCGACTGGCGCTCTGGCCGGCTCCGCGCAGTAGCGCGACTCGGGTTGTCCGGCCTCGCGTGAGGGTCGGCCGATGGCCCTGATCCACCGCGCCACCATTCGTCCGACGAAGGCGGAGCTGCTCGCCGACTGGGTTCCCACCCAGCGCTGGGGAGAGCAGGGGTTCGAGCTGCTTGGTGCGTACCGCTTTGACGATCCGGACGGCGAGGTCGGTATCGAGACGCACGTCCTGTCGACCGCCGGCGGGCACCTGCTCCAGGCTCCGCTGACCTATCGCGGCGCTCCGCTGGACGGAGCGGACCACTTCCTGATCTGCACCATGGAGCACTCGGTGCTCGGGCGCCGCTGGATCTACGACGCGACCGGGGACCCCGTCTATGCCCGCGTGCTTGCGTCCGTGCTGCTGGCGGGGGCTGACCAGGCCGATGAGATCGTCGAGGGCTCCGACGCCCCGCGCGAACCGAGCGTGCGCGTGACCGGGAGCGGCGATCGCACGCGTGAGGTCCCGCCCCTCCATGAGGTGAGTGCGTCCTCGGATGACTCCACGACACTCATGGAACTGTCGGGCGCCCTACGCATCGTCATCTGCCGTCGCCTCGCCCGACATGCGACCACTGCCGACCGTGAGGCCACCCTCACGGGCACGTGGCCGGGCCTCGAAGCGCCAGTCTTGCTCGCCTACGTGGCCTGACGTCGTCTGGTGGGGAGCCGCGACGGGCGGGCTGGCACGAAGCGTCGCGTCGCCCGACTCATCGGGCGACGAGACCTGGGGCATGCAGACATCGACCTTGACCTGCGAAGAAATCGGGAGCGGACGACGGGAATCGAACCCGCGTAGCCAGTTTGGAAGACTGGGGCTCTACCATTGAGCTACGTCCGCACAGGTCCTGGCTCCGGGAGCCAGGACCGCGGCACCCAGGGTACCGGGTGCGCAGGGGCGTCTCGTGCACCCACCTCGCCCCCAGGGCCGCGGTCGGGTGCGCGCGGGGTGTGGCGCAGGTTGGTAGCGCGTCCGCTTTGGGAGCGGAAGGTCGTGGGTTCGAATCCCGCCACCCCGACGGTGTGATCACGGGCGAGTCCGCGTCGTCGGGCGGAGCGGCTCCCACGATCACCCGCCTGCCGACGACACACTGGCCCGGTGCTGCACCTGCGGATCTCGGTCCCGGCGGACCTCACGAGCGGCGTCGTCGCGGTTCTCGAACGAGCGCCCGCGGTGAGCAGCCTGGCGGTCCTCGACGGTGCGTCGCGGCGACCTGAGGGCGACGTCGTGCTCGCGGACGTGGCCAGGGAGGCCGCCAACGACCTCTGCGACGAGCTCCTGGAGCTCGGCGTCCAGCGCGAGGGCACGCTGACGATCGAGCCGGTGGACACCTGGGTGTCGCAGCCGGGGTACGACGCCGAACGGCTCGCCCCGGGCAGCAGCGCGGACGCCGTCGTGTGGATCGACGTCACGCGGCGTGCCTATGCGGAGTCCGAGCTCAACTGGACGTACCTGAGCTTCATGAGCCTGGCGACGCTCATCGCCGCGATCGCGATCGTGCTCGACTCGCAGATCCTGGTCATCGGCGCGATGGTTCTCGGGCCGGAGTTCGTGCCGATCGCCGCGCTCGGCATCGCGCTGGTCCGCCGACGGTTCCACCTGCTCCGGATGGCGCTCTGGACGCTGGTGGTCGGGTTCGTGCTCGCCATCCTCCTCACGTGCGTGGCGGCGCTCGCGGCCAAGCAGCTCGGCTGGGTCACGCTCGAGCAGGTGACGGCTCCCCGTCCGGGCACGGAGTTCATCTACACGCCCGACAAGTGGTCGTTCATCGTGGCGGTCATCGCCGGGGCGGCGGGGGTGCTGTCGCTCACGTCGGCGCGGGTCGGTGGGCTCGCGGGAGCCTTCATCTCGGTGACCACCGTGCCCGCCGCGGGCAACGTCGCGCTCGGCCTGGCGTTCGGCCAGCTGGTCGAGGTCCGCGGCAGCGCGCTCCAGCTCGGCATCAACATCGTGGGCATGGCCCTCGCGGGGTGGCTGACGCTGGTCTTCCAGAAGACCGTGTGGAACCGGTTCGCCGACCGGCGCGAACGCTTGCGCGAGAGGCTCCTGCGGCACCGCTGAGTCCGGGATGTATCAGGGCGAATCGCCCAGGGTCTTGTTCAGGGACTGTGTTACCGACACCCCTGGGAGATCCCCCCATGAGCAGGATCCTGTTCACTCTCACCCCCGTCACGGGCCATGTGCGGCCCGCGCTGCCGCTGGCCCGTGCCCTCGTCGCCGAGGGCCATGAGGTCGTGGTCTACACGGGCACCAAGTTCGCCGACGCCGTGCTGGCCACCGGTGCCAAGCACGCGCCGATCGTGCAGGGCCGCGACCTCGACGACGCCGAGTTCGACGCGTGGTCGGTGGCGCACGGCGCTCCCGCACCCGGCATCAAGCGACTCCAGTGGGACGTGCTGCACCACTTCGTCGGCACCGTCCCGGGCTTCCTGGCGGACCTCGACGGCATCGTCGCCGCCGAGCGGCCCGACGTCCTCGTCATGGACAACGGGTTCGTGGCGGGCGCGATCGCCGCGGCTCGGCACGAGCTGCCCTCGGTGCTCTTCTCCGTCTCCCCGCTGGCGATCTCGAGCAAGGACACCGCGCCGTTCGGGCTCGGGCTGCAGCCGCCGCGGACCGGTCTCGACGGGCTGCGGTACGCAGCGCTCGGCTGGTTCATCCAGAAGGTGCTGTTCCGGGAGGCGCAGCGGGCGGCCGAGCGCGTCGTCGCCGACGCCGGGCTGCCCGCGCGGGACGGGTTCTTCCTCGACTGGGTGCAGACGTCCGCCACGCGGGTGCTGCACACGTCCGTGCCGTCGTTCGAGTACCCGCGCAGCGACCTGCCGGAGAACGTCGAGCTCGTCGGGCCGTTCCTCCCGGCTGGCGTCGACCGCTTCTCGCCGCCCTCATGGTGGGACGACGTGGTCGAGGCGCGGGACACCGGGCGACCGGTCGTGCTGGTCACGCAGGGGACGGTCGCCACCGACCCCGAGCGCCTGCTGTGGCCGGCGATCGACGCGCTGGCCGACGAGGACGTGCTCGTCGTCGCCACCACCGAGCCCGCGGGCTTCCCGGCGAACGTGCGTGCCACTCCCTTCGTCCCGTTCGACCGGCTCCTGCCGTTCGTCGACGTGATGATCACCAACGGCGGGTTCGGCGGTGTCCAGCAGGCGCTCGCCGCCGGGGTGCCCGTGCTGGTCGCGGGTCGCTCGGAGGACAAGGCCGAGGTGGGTGCGCGCGTGGCGTGGTCCGGCGTCGGCCTGGCGCTCCCGACCGACAAGGTCACCGACGCGACGACGTCGGAGGCAGTCCGGCACGGGGTGCGGCGGTTGCTGGACAACCCGTCGTTCGCCCGGAGGGCCGGCGAGCTCGCGGTCGAGTACGCGGAGCACGACGGGGTCGGTCGCGCGGTGTCGGTCATCACGGAGGTCGCGGGTCGCTCCGAGTGACGGGAGCGCCGACGGCGTGGTCCGTCCCACAACCGCTCGGCTTGGGGCCGCCGCCCGCCGTGGCGTAAGGTCGAGGGTCGCCAGCGTGCGGTCGTCGGCCCTTCTCGGGCGCGGCTGGCGCGCGGCCCTGAAGCACCGGAGATCGCCGGAGTCGCCGGCGCCCGCCCCGATCAGTTGGAGACCATCGAAGTGAAGAGCGCCGTCGAGACCCTGGAGCCCACCAAGGTCAAGCTGACCGTCGAGGTGACCTACGACGAGCTCAAGCCGAGCATCGAGCACGCGTACGAGCACATCGCCCAGGACGTCGTCGTCCCGGGGTTCCGCAAGGGCAAGGTGCCGCCGCGCATCATCGACCAGCGCATCGGCCGCCCCGCCGTCCTCGAGCACGCGATCAACGAGGGCCTGTCCGGCTTCTACGCCGAGGCCGTCCGCGAGAACAAGCTGCGCCCGCTGGGTCAGCCCGAGGTCGAGGTCACCCAGGTCCCCGGCCTGACCGCCACGCCCGCCGGCGAGGAGGGCGAGCTGCACTTCACCGCCGAGGTCGAGGTCCGGCCCGAGATCACGGTCCCGGAGCTCGACGGCATCGCCGTCACGGTCGACGACGTCGAGGTCTCCGACGAGGACGTCGCGGCCCGCCTCGACGCCCTGCGCGAGCGCTTCGGCACGCTCGTCGGCGTCGACCGCCCCGCGGTCGAGGGTGACTTCGTCGTCATCGACCTGACCGCCACGATCGGCGACGAGCCGGTCGACAACGTGTCCGGCGTCAGCTACCAGATCGGCTCGGGCAACATGCTCGAGGGTCTCGACGAGGCGCTCACGGGCCTCTCGGGCGGCGAGGCGACCACGTTCGAGACGGCCCTCGCGGGCGGCGACCACGCCGGCGAGACCGCCCAGGTGAGCGTGACCGCCACGACCGTCAAGGAGCGGCAGCTGCCCGACGCCGACGACGACTTCGCCCAGCTGGCCAGCGAGTTCGACACGCTGGAGGAGCTGACGGCGGACCTGCGCACGCAGGCGTCCAGCATCAAGGCGTCCAACCAGGCCGTGCAGGCCCGTGACCTGCTGCTCGAGCAGCTGCTCGCCGCCACCGAGATCCCCGTCCCGTCGGGCGTCGTCGAGGCCGAGGTGCACCGTCACCTCGAGGGCGAGGGCCGGCTCGAGGACGACGAGCACCGCGCCGAGGTCGGGGAGCAGGCCACCACGGCCCTGCGCAACCAGATCCTCCTCGACACGCTGGCCGAGCAGCTGGAGATCAAGGTCAGCCAGAACGAGCTGCTCGACTACCTGGTGAACGCGTCGCGCCAGTACGGCATGGACCCGAACACCTTCATCCAGACCATCGACCAGCAGGGCCAGATCCCGACGATGGTCGCCGAGGTCGCCCGCTCCAAGGCGCTCGCCGTCGCCCTGCGCCGCGTCGCCGTCACCGACGGGTCCGGCCAGGCCGTCGACCTCTCGGAGTTCATCGGCTCGGACGCCGAGGACGCCGCCGAGGCAGCCGAGGTCGCCGGTGCCGCTGCGGCACCGTCCGACGCCGCGACCGACATCTCGGCGTTCGACGTGTTCGACGACGCCGAGCCGGCCGAGGACGCCAAGGCCTGACGCCCCACCGGGAGGCCCCGCACCGATCACCGGTGCGGGGCCTCCTGTCTGTCCGGCCCCTGCTCTGCCGTCAGCGAAAACGCTCGGTGCGGGGACATGAGCGGGTGGGGCGTCGCGTTAGGGTCACTGCATCGCACGGGTCCCCGACAGGGGAGGACCGCGCGGTGCAGGACAGACGTCACCGTCAGATGAGGGAGCCTTCGTGAACGAGCTAGTGCCGATGATGGCCAGGGCGGACGGCCCGGCCTTCGGCCTCAATGACTCCATCTACAACCGACTGCTCCGCGAGCGCATCATCTGGCTCGGCTCCGAGGTGCGCGACGAGAACGCCAACGCCATCTGCGCGCAGATGATGCTGCTGGCCGCGGAGGACCCCGACAAGGACATCTGGCTGTACATCAACTCGCCCGGTGGCTCGATCACCGCGGGCATGGCGATCTACGACACCATGCAGTACATCCAGCCGGACGTCGCCACGATCGCGATGGGCATGGCGGCCTCGATGGGCCAGTTCCTGCTCTCGTCGGGCGCCCAGGGCAAGCGCTACGCCCTGCCGCACGCCCGCGTGATGATGCACCAGCCCTCGGGCGGCATCGGCGGCACCGCGACCGACGTGCGGATCAACGCCCAGCTGATCCTCCACATGAAGAACGTGCTCGCGGAGCTCACGGCCGCCCAGACGGGCAAGAGCGTCGACCAGATCAACAACGACGCCGACCGTGACCGCTGGTTCACCGCGCCCGAGGCGCTCGAGTACGGCTTCGTGGACAAGGTTGTCACGAAGGCCGACTCGGTCGCCGGGGGCGGCGGCACGGCCTGACGGCGTCCGAACTTTCATTCGTTGAGGAGAAGCTCATGAGCATGGAATCCCAGTTCATGGCGCGTGCGGGCATGCTGGCCGGCCCCGGCGGTCTCGCACCGTCGTCGCCCGCCGCCCGCTACGTGCTGCCGCAGTTCGAGGAGCGCACGGCCTACGGGTTCAAGCGCCAGGACCCGTACACCAAGCTGTTCGAGGACCGCATCATCTTCCTCGGCGTGCAGGTGGACGACGCCTCGGCCGACGACGTCATGGCCCAGCTGCTGGTGCTGGAGAGCACCGACCCGGACCGCGACATCATCCTGTACATCAACTCGCCCGGCGGCTCGTTCACGGCGCTCACGGCGATCTACGACACGATGCAGTACATCAAGCCGCACATCCAGACGGTCTGCCTCGGGCAGGCCGCCTCGGCGGCGGCGGTGCTGCTCGCGGCGGGCTCGCCGGGCAAGCGCCTGGCTCTCCCGAACGCACGCGTGCTCATCCACCAGCCGGCGATGGAGGGCGGTGGCTACGCGCAGGCGTCCGACATCGAGATCCACGCCAACGAGCTGATCCGGATGCGCGAGTGGCTCGAGCTCACCATCGCGCACCACACGGGGCGGGACATCGAGCTGGTCCGCAAGGACATCGAGCGCGACAAGATCCTCACCGCCCAGGCGGCGCTGGAGTACGGGATCGTCGACCAGGTGCTGGCCAGCCGCAAGGGCGTCATCCCGACGACGGTCCAGCCCAAGTAGCACCTGGAGAGCCGGGTTCGCGCCTCGCGGACCCGGCTCTTCTGCTGCCGAACAGGTGACGCGAGTGACAACCGGTGCTGACGCGTGCCGTGTGTTCGGCTGACATCCCGCCCCCGGTGGTGTGCAATGGGGGAGGACGCGCACCCTGCGGGGTGCGCACGCACGACGCACCGCCCGTGGGGCGGAGGGCGACACGAGGAAGGGGATCGACGTGGCTCGTATCGGGGACGGAGCCGATCTCCTCAAGTGTTCGTTCTGCGGCAAGTCGCAGAAGCAGGTCAAGAAGCTGATCGCGGGCCCCGGCGTCTACATCTGCGACGAGTGCATCGAGCTCTGCAACGAGATCATCGAGGAAGAGCTGGCGGAGGCCACCGAGGTCGGGCTGGTCGAGCTGCCCAAGCCGAAGGAGATCTTCGACTTCCTCGAGCAGTACATCATCGGCCAGGAGTCGGCCAAGCGGGCCCTCGCGGTCGCGGTGTACAACCACTACAAGCGTGTCCAGGCCGGTGAGGCGCGGACGTCGACGACGGACGACCACATCGAGATCGCGAAGTCGAACATCCTGCTGGTCGGCCCCACGGGCACCGGCAAGACGTACCTCGCGCAGACCCTGGCTCGCATGCTGAACGTCCCGTTCGCCATCGCGGACGCCACGGCCCTCACCGAGGCGGGCTACGTGGGCGAGGACGTCGAGAACATCCTGCTCAAGCTCATCCAGGCCGCCGACTACGACGTCAAGAAGGCCGAGTCGGGGATCATCTACATCGACGAGATCGACAAGATCGCCCGCAAGAGTGAGAACCCGTCGATCACGCGTGACGTCTCCGGCGAGGGTGTCCAGCAGGCGCTGCTGAAGATCATCGAGGGCACCACGGCCTCGGTGCCGCCGCAGGGCGGTCGCAAGCACCCGCACCAGGAGTTCATCCAGATCGACACGACGAACGTGCTGTTCATCGTGGCCGGCGCGTTCTCCGGGCTCGACGACATCATCGCGGCCCGTGCCCGCAAGCGCGTGGTCGGCTTCGGCGCCCCGCTGCTGGACTCGGTGGACGAGGGGGACCTGTTCTCCGAGGTCCGCCCCGAGGACCTGCAGAAGTACGGCCTGATCCCCGAGTTCATCGGTCGCCTGCCCGTGGTCGCCGCGGTCTCCCGCCTCGACCAGGACGCGCTCGTGCGCATCCTCACGGAGCCCAAGAACGCGCTGGTCAAGCAGTACCAGCGGATGTTCCAGATCGACGGCGTCGAGCTCGAGTTCGACGAGGAGGCCGTGGCCTCGATCGCCGACCAGGCCCTGCTGCGCGGCACGGGAGCTCGTGGTCTGCGGGCGATCATGGAGGAGGTCCTCCAGCAGGTGATGTTCGAGGTGCCCAGCCGCGACGACGTGGGCCGGGTGGTCATCACGCGCGAGGTCGTGCTCGAGAACGTCAACCCGACGCTCATCCCGCGGGACACGGAGCAGGAGAAGCGCACACCCCGCGAGAAGAGCGCCTGACCGTCCGGGGTTCCCGCCTAGGATCGCGTCCGTGAGCGACCTGCCGACCCCGATCCCCGCCGACCTGGCCCGCCTGCGCGGGAGCATCGACAACATCGACGCCGCGCTCGTCTACCTGCTCGCGGAGCGCTTCAAGGCCACGCAGCAGGTGGGCGTCCTCAAGGCGACCAGCGGGCTGCCGGCGTCGGACCCCGCGCGCGAGGAGCAGCAGGTCGCGCGCCTGCGGGAGCTCGCGCGCACCGCGGACCTGGACCCGGTGTTCGCGGAGAAGTTCCTCGCGTTCATCGTCGAAGAGGTCATCCGGCACCACGAGGCCATCGCCGAGGACCACGCCCGAGGCGTCTGACGGTTTTCGGGGTGGCGCGCCGCCCTCCGGGGGCGGAGGGTAGGAGGGGTCAGCTCCGGCAAGCCGCGCGGGGGCGGATCACGCGTGCGCGGTCGCCGGGGACGATCGACACCGGAGGTACTTGCCCATGGATCTGCACTGGCTCAAGCCGCTGCTCGGACGCCCGGCACCGTTCACGACCGTCTACCTCGACGCGACGCGACACGGTGCGACCGGTGACGCCGAGGCGGCTGACCGCTGGAGGGCCGTGCGACGCTCTCTGGAGCGCGACGGTGCCCCGGCCTGGGTGCTGGACCAGATCGCCGACGTGGTCTCGGTGCCCACCGGTGTGCGCGCTCCCCACGGGCGGGTGATCGTCGCCGACGCCCAGGGCGTGGTGGTCGACCGCGTGCTCTCGGAGCCTCCGGCCCAGTCCCACGCGGTGTTCGGCCCGGCGCCGGCGCTGCTCCCCGCCGTGCGGGCCGCCGACGAGACGGTCTCGTACCTGCTGGTCGAGGTGGACCGCAACGGTGCGGACCTGACGTGGGCAGCCGGTGGGACGGTGCGCACCGAGGGCGGCCCGGAGACCGAGACGGTCGACGGCGGGCATGACGACGTGCACAAGACGCGCGAGGGCGGGCTCGACCGGCGCAGCCAGACGCGTGCGGAGGACTCCTGGGGGCGCAACGCCGAGGCGGTCGCAGCCGTCCTGGACAAGCGGGTCGCCGAGCGCAGGCCGGACCTCGTGGTGATCACGGGCGACGGCCGCGCCACCAAGCTCGTCTGCGAGGCCCTCGGGCAGCAGGCCCGCGAGCTGGTGGTCGAGGTGCAGGGCGGGTCGCGGGGCGAGGGCGTCAACCAGGGCGCGTTCGCGGCGCGGGTCACCGAGACGCTCGAGGCGTTCCGCACCCGGCGGCGGCAGGCGGTGCTCGACCGGTTCCGGGAGGCGCAGGGTCGCGGTGACGGTGCCGTCACGGCACTGGGCGACGTGATCGAGGTGCTGCGGCGCGGCCAGGTGGCGGAGCTGGTGCTCCAGGTCAGCGTGCTCACCACCGGCCTCGCGGAGCGGACCCTGTGGGTCGGACCCGAACCCCTGCAGCTGGCGACGACCGCGGGGGACCTCGCGTCGATCGGCGTCACGGGCGAGGCGCGCGAGATGGACGCCAACGTCGCCCTGGTGCGGGCCGCGCTGGCCCAGGACGCGGGGGTCACGTTCGCGGAGGACGGTGCGGTCGACCTGGTGGACGGCATCGGCGCGGTGCTGCGCTGGTCCGACGACTCGACCCCGAGCGAGGCGGTGCCCACCCAGTCCGCCGACCAGGCGCGCCTGCGCACGGTGGTCTAGAGACACGCAACGTCCGAGGAAGCGAGCGCTCCGGCGACCGCTTCCTCGGACGTTGCTGTTCGCGGTATCAGTCGGTTGTGCGGGTGTCCGTGTACAGGGTGTCGATGTCTGCGGCGAAGTCCTTGAGCACCAGGGCGCGCTTCACCTTCATCGACGGGGTGAGGTAGCCGTTCGTCTCGGTGAAGTCCGTGGTGAGCACCCGGACCTTGCGGATGGACTCGGCACGCGAGACGGCCTCGTTGGCGCGCTCCGCGGCACGGTCGAGGGCCTCGAGCACCGCGGGGTTCGTCGCGGCCTCGTCGACAGACATGGCGGGCAGGCCGTGGTTGGACAGCCAGCCGGGGAGCATGTCGGCGTCGAGCGTGACGAGTGCGCCGATGAAGGGCCGCTGGTCGCCGACGACGACCACCTGGCTGACCAGCGGGTGGCCGCGCAGGCGGTCCTCGAGCACGGCGGGGGCGACGTTCTTGCCGCCCGCGGTCACGATGATCTCCTTGGTGCGACCGGTGATCCGCAGGCAGCCGTCGTCGTCCAGCGTGCCGAGGTCGCCGGTGCGGAACCAGCCGTCGACGAGGGCCTCGGCGGTCGCCTCGGGGTCGTGCCGATACCCGCGGAACACGTGCGGGCCCGACACGGAGATCTGGCCGTCGTCGTCCACGCGGATGGCGGCGCCCGGGTACGGCGGCCCGACGGTGCCGATGGTGGTGGCCCCGGGACGGGTGACGCACGTGGCCGCGGTGGTCTCCGTGAGGCCGTAACCCTCGAGCACCTCGACGCCGATGCCCCGGTAGAAGTGCCCGAGACGCTCGCCCAGGGGAGCGCCGCCGGAGATCGCGAACTCGGCGCGCCCGCCCAGCGCCGCGCGGAGCTTCGAGTGCACCAGACGCCCGGCGAGGGCGTGCCGGGCACGCAGGGCGGCGCCGGGCCCGCCGGTCTCCAGGGAGCGTGAGTAGTCCTCGGCGGCCTTGGCGGCCCAGCGGAAGAGCTTGAGCTTGGTCCCCGACCCGGCCTTCTGCTCCGCCGAGTTGTAGACCTTCTCGAAGACGCGGGGGACCGCCAGGATGAACGTCGGCTTGAACGTCCCCAGGTCCGCGAGCAGGTTCTTGGCGTCCGGCGTGTGACCCAGGACGGCGCCGGAGGGCACGCAGAGCACCTGGATGAACCGCGCGAACACGTGCGCGAGCGGCATGAACAGCAGGGTGCGCGAGTGCGGCATCGCGACGACCTCGCCCAGCCCGGCGACCCCGTTGCGCGTGATGGCGACGAAGTTCCCGTGCGTGAGCTCGACGCCCTTGGGCCGGCCCGTCGTACCCGACGTGTAGATGACGGTCGCCAGGTCGTCCGCGCGGGCCAGCGCGCTGCGCCGCCGGATCTCCTCGTCGGGGACGCCGGTGCCCGCCTCGACCAGCGCGGCGACCGCGCTCTCGTCGATGACCAGCACCTCGCGCAGGCCCGGGAGGTCGTCACGGACCTGGGCGACGACGGCGGCGTGCTTCGCGGTCTCCACGAGCGCGAGCCGGACCCCGGCGTCGGCCATGATCCACCGGACCTGCTCGGCCGACGACGTCTCGTAGACGGGCACGCCCAGCGCACCCGCCGCCCAGCAGGCGAAGTCGAGCAGCGTCCACTCGTAGCGGGTGCGGGACATGAGCGCGACGCGGTCGCCCGGCTGGACGTCCCGCGCGACGAGGCCCTTGGCCACCGCGGTGACCTCGGCGTCGAACTCGGCGACCGTCACCGCGGTCCAGGTCCCGTCGACCAGCCGCTCGGCGAACACCCCAGAGGGGTCGCGCAGCAGCCGTGCCGCGAGCATGCCGGGGATGCTGGCGGCGGGGTCCAGCTCGATCAGCGACTCGGACCGTGACTCGCGCACGTCAGGCCTTCGGAGCCGGCGGGACCAGCACGGCGTCGCGTGCCACGCACGTCTCACCGTCCGAGTCCACCAGGGTGAGGGTGCCCGTGACGCGGCCGGCGGCGCGGATGTCGTCGAGCGACACCTCGACGCCCGGTCGCAGCGCGGCGGGGACGGCGAGGTTGACCGCGGTGATCTCGGTGCGCATCGACAGCTTGGCCTCGGACTTGACCTTGCGCAGCGCGGCGAGCGCCGACCCGGCCGCGCCGACCACGGCGGGGTCCGCCGAGGTGCGCAGCGGCTCCGCGGACGGCCACGGCGCGCGGTGCACCGACCCGTCACGCCACCACGACCAGACCTCCTCCGTGGCGAACGGGATCACCGGCGCGAACAGGCGCAGCAGCACGTCGAGCGCGATCGCCAGGGCGGCGCGGGCCGACGTGGTCTCCGGGGAGGGGTCGCCGTACGCGCGGTCCTTGACCAGCTCCAGGTAGTCGTCGCAGAACGTCCAGAAGAACGTCTCCGACAGCTCCAGGGCGCGCGTGTGGTCGTACGCGACGAGGGCGGCGGTGGCCTTGTCGACGACGTCCGCCAGGCCGGCGAGAATGGCGCGGTCGATCTCGACGGTGACCAGCGCCGGGTCCAGGTCGAGCGGCTCGTCGGCGGCACCGAAGGAGAGCGCGAACTTGGAGGCGTTGAGCACCTTGATGGCCAGGCGGCGGCCGATCTTCATCTGGCCGACCTCGAAGGCCGCGTCGGTGCCGAGCCGCGCGGAGGCCGCCCAGTAGCGGACCGCGTCGGACCCGTGCTCCTCCAGCAGGCCCATGGGGGTGACCACGTTGCCCTTGGACTTCGACATCTTCTTGCGGTCGGGGTCCAGGATCCAGCCGCTGATCGCCGCGTCGGACCAGGGCAGCGAGCCGTGCTCCAGGTGCGAGCGGACCACCGTGGAGAACAGCCAGGTGCGGATGATGTCCTGGCCCTGGGGGCGCAGGTCCATGGGGAACACGCGGCTGAACAGGTCGGGGTCCGTGCGCCAGCCGCCGACGATCTGCGGGGTCAGCGAGCTGGTGGCCCAGGTGTCCATGATGTCGGGGTCGCCGACGAACCCGCCGGGCACCCCGCGCTGGTCCGCCGTGTAGCCGGCGGGCACGTCGGACGACGGGTCGACCGGGAGCTCGTCCTCACGCGGCACCAGGGGTGCGTCGTGGACGGGCTCACCGTTCTCGTCGAGGCGGTACCAGACGGGGAAGGGCACGCCGAAGAAGCGCTGGCGCGAGACGAGCCAGTCGCCGTTGAGGCCGCTGACCCAGTTCTCGTAGCGGACCTTCATGAAGTCGGGGTTGAACCCCAGCTCGGCGCCGCGGGCGAGCAGCTCGTCGCGCAGGGCCTCGTCGCGACCGCCGTTGCGGATGTACCACTGGCGGCTGGTGACGATCTCGAGGGGCTTGTCGCCCTTCTCGTAGAAGTTCGCCTTGCGCTGGGTGGTGACGGGCTCGCCGTCCAGGTCGCCGGTCTCGCGCAGCCCGGCGACGACGGCCTCGCGGGCGGAGAACGTCGTCTTGCCGGCCAGCTCCTCGTGGCGGGCGCGCGGGCCGTCGCCCACGAGCCAGTCGGGGGTGTCGCGCAGGATGCGGCCGTCGCGGCCCACCACCGAGCGCGTCGGCAGCTGGAGCTCGCGCCACCACTGCACGTCGGTGAGGTCACCGAACGTGCAGCACATCGCGATGCCGGCGCCCTTGTCGGGCTCCGCCAGGGTGTGCGCCAGGACGGGGATCTCGACGTCGAACAGCGGGGAGCGGACCGTGGTGCCGAACAGGTGCTGGTAGCGCTCGTCGTCGGGGTGCGCGATGAGGGCGACGCACGCCGGCAGCAGCTCCGGACGCGTGGTCTCGATGTAGACGGGACCGCCCTCGCCGTGGAACGCCACGCGGTGGAACGCCCCGGGGTAGTCGCGGGCCTCGAGCTCGGCCTGCGCGACCGCCGTCTGGAACGTGACGTCCCACAGCCCGGGGGCCTCGGCCTGGTACGCCTCGTCGCGCGCGAGGTTGCGCAGGAACGCCTGCTGCGCGACGGCCCGGGACTCGGCGGAGACGGTCTGGTACGTGCGGGACCAGTCGACCGAGAGACCGAGCCGACGCCAGAGGGCCTCGAACAGCCGCTCGTCCTCGACCGTGAGGCGCTCGCAGAGCTCGACGAAGTTCTTGCGGCTGACCGGCAGCTGCGGGCCGGACTTTCCCTCGCCGCCCTCGAACGGCGGAGTGAACTCGGGGTCGTACGGCAGCGACGGGTCGCAGCGCACGCCGTAGTAGTTCTGCACGCGGCGCTCGGTGGGCAGGCCGTTGTCGTCCCAGCCCATCGGGTAGAACACCTCGCGGCCGCGCATGCGCTGGAACCGCGCGACCACGTCGGTGTGCGTGTACGAGAACACGTGGCCCACGTGCAGCGAGCCGGACACCGTGGGCGGGGGCGTGTCGATCGAGTAGACCTGCTCGCGCGTGGCCGTGCGGTCGAACGCGTACAGGTCCTGAGCGGTCCACGCCTCGTCCCAGCGGGCTTCGACGCCGTCCAGGGAGACCCGGTCCGGTACCTGCCGCGTGCCCGTGGTGCGAGTGGTTTCCTGGGGCACGGACGGCGTGGCGGGGGAGTCGGAGCTCATGGTCCGACATCTTCCCAGATCGGCGGGCCTCCACGGTCCGGCGACGATCAGGCGAACACTCGGTGAACGAGGGCGGTCTGGGCGCGGTGCGGCGTGGCGCCGGTGCGAGGATCGCCACTCGCCAGGTCGTGAGCGCATGATCGGGAGGACACGAGCGGGCGGGGGGGCTGGGCGATGTCTGCCGACGGGTTCCTCCGGTCCGACCGGGCTGCCGCACCGCGCACGCTGCTGGACGTCCTGGCGGGGACCGTCGCGGCGCACGGTGACGCGCCCGCGATCGACGACGGCAGCGCGGTGCTGACGTACCGGGAGCTGGCCGAGGCGGTCCGGTCCGCCGCCGCCGGCCTGGCCGGTGCGGGCATCGGGCCCGGGGACCGCGTCGGCGTGCGCATCCCGTCGGGCACCACGGAGCTCTACACGGCGATCCTCGCGGTGCTCGCGGCCGGGGCGGCGTACGTGCCGGTCGACGTCGACGACCCCGACGAGCGCGCACGGACCGTCTTCCGGGAGGCCGGGGTCGCGCGGGTGCTCACGGAGGGGGACCTGGCGACCCTGCGGACGCGCGCGGAGCCGAGGCCACCGGGGCTCGACGACGACGCCTGGATCATCTTCACCTCGGGCTCGACCGGTGCGCCCAAGGGCGTCGCGGTCGCGCACCGGTCGGCGGCCGCGTTCGTGGATGCCGAGTCGCGGCTGTTCCTCCAGGCGGCACCGCTCGGTCCGGGCGACCGCGTGCTGGCGGGGCTGTCGGTCGCTTTCGACGCCAGCTGCGAGGAGATGTGGCTCGCGTGGGCGCACGGAGCCTGCCTGGTCCCCGCGCCGCGCGCTCTGGTGCGCACCGGCATGGACCTGGGCCCGTGGCTGGTGGCGCAGGGCATCACCGTCATCTCGACCGTGCCGACGCTCGCCGGGCTGTGGCGGTCCGAGGAGCTGGCCGGCGTCCGGCTGCTCATCTTCGGCGGTGAGGCCTGCCCGCCGGAGCTCGTCGCGCGGCTGGTCGGGCAGGGGCGCGAGGTCTGGAACACGTACGGGCCGACGGAGGCCACCGTCGTCGCGTGCGCGGCGCTGCTCACCGGCGACGGGCCCGTGCGGATCGGCCACGCGCTCGACGGGTGGGACCTCGCCGTCGTCGCGCCCGACGGGACGCAGGTCGAGGAGGGCGGGCTGGGCGAGCTGATCATCGGCGGCGTCGGGCTGGCGCGGTACCTCGACGCGGTCAAGGACGCGGAGAAGTACGCACCCGCGGAGCAGCTCGGCTGGGCACGGGCGTACCGCAGCGGGGACCTCGTGCGGTACGAGGCCGAGGGGCTGCTGTTCGTCGGGCGCGCCGACGACCAGGTGAAGGTCGGTGGCCGCCGGATCGAGCTGGGTGAGGTCGACTCCGCGCTGCTCGGCCTGCCCGGCGTGGCGGGGGCGGCCGCCGCGGTCCGCCGGACGCCCGCGGGCACGTCGGTGCTCGTCGGCTACCTGGTGCCCGAGCCCGGCGTCACGCTGGACCTGGCCGACGCCCGGCACCGGCTCGTCGGCTCGTTGCCGGCGGCGCTCGTGCCGCTGCTCGCGCCCGTGGAGTCGATCCCGACGCGCGGCTCCGGCAAGGTGGACCGCGACGCGCTCCCGTGGCCGCTGGAACGGGCTGCCACCGGCTCGTCAGCGTCGGCGCCGCCCGTCGGCCTCTCGGCGACCGGCCAGTGGGTGGCGGAGCGCTGGACCGCCGCGCTGGGCGTCACGGTGACCGGCCCGCGCGACGACTTCTTCGCGGCCGGCGGAGGAAGCCTCGTGGCCGCCCAGCTGGTCAGCGCCCTGCGTGAGCGCTTCCCGACCGTCACCGTCGCCGACGTGTACGAGTACCCGCGGATCGGGGACCTGGCCCGCCGGCTCGACGAGTTCGAGCCGACCGTCGCGGCGGAGGCACGGGTGGTGGCGCCGACCCCGCTCCGGTCGCAGGTCCTCCAGACGGTCCTCGGCCTGCCGCTGGCCGCCCTGGTCGGGCTGCGGTGGCTCACCTGGCTCCTGGCGGCGGACGCGGTGCTCGTCGCGACCACCGGTGCCGCATGGGTGCCCGTCGTGCCGGGCGTGTGGTGGTGGGTGGCGCTCGGGTGGCTGGTGCTCCTGAGCCCGTTCGGCCGGATGGGGACGACGGTGCTCGTCGCGCGCACGCTGCTGCGCGGGCTGCGCCCGGGCCGGTACCCCCGGGGCGGGTCGGTGCACCTGCGCCTGTGGTTCACCGAGTCCTGGGCGGCCGCGGCCGGCGCCGAGAACCTGTCGTGCGCCCCCTGGACCGCGACGTACGCGCGGGCGCTCGGGGCGACCGTCGGGAAGAACGTCGACCTGCACGCGCCGCCGCCGGTCACCGGGCTGCTGACGCTCGGCAACGGGTGCTCCGTCGAGCCCGAGGTGGACCTGCGCGGGCACTGGCTCGACGGTGACGTGCTCCGGGTCGGACGCGTGCGCATCGACAAGCGCGCGACCGTCGGGACCCGCAGCACGCTCGCGCCCGGCACCCGCGTGGGCGCCTGGTCCGAGGTCGCTCCGGGCTCCGCGGTGCTCGACTCCGTGCCGCCCGGAGAGCTCTGGGTCGGGTCTCCGGCGGTGTTCGATGGCCCGGCCCGGCGGCACTGGCCGCACGACCGGGCGCCGCGCGCCCGCCGGTGGGTGGCGATCTACGGGCTGACCGCGACGGTGCTCTCGGCCCTGCCCGTCGTCGCCGGCCTGTGCGGGCTGCTGGTGGTCGGGGTGGCGCTCGGCGGGGCCACCACGAGGGCCGAGGCAGCGGCCGACGCGCTCCGGGCGGTGCCGCTGGCCGCAGTCACGGTGGTCGTGGTGCTCGCGGTCGTCACGCTCGCGGCCGTGCGGCTGCTCGGGCTCGGGTTCCGCGAGGGGTACCACGCGGTGCACAGCCGCGCGGGGTGGCAGGTCTGGGCGACCCTGCGGCTCATGGACGACGCCCGCACGACGCTGTTCCCGCTGTACTCCAGCCTCGCGACGCCCGTCTGGCTGCGGCTGCTCGGTGCGGACATCGGCAAGGACGTCGAGGCGTCGACCGCCCTCATGCTCCCGAGCCTGACCACGGTGGGCGACGGAGCCTTCCTGGCCGACGACACCCTCATCGGCTCCTACGAGCTGGGCCACGGGTGGTTGCGGGTCGAGCGCAGCAAGGTCGGCAAGCGTGCGTTCCTCGGCAACTCCGGGATGATCGCCCCCGGCCGCGCGGTGCCCAAGCGCGGTCTGGTCGCGGTGCTCTCGGCGACGCCGGAGGACGCCCGGGCGGGCACCAGCTGGCTCGGCTCGCCGCCGGTGCGCCTGCGACGGACCGCTGGCGAGGCCGACGACGCCCGGACGTTCGCTCCGCCGACGCGCCTGCGGGTGGCCCGTGCGCTCGTGGAGCTCTGCCGGATCGTGCCGGTGATCTGCACCGTCGGGCTGGGGGTGCTCGTCCTGCTGGCGCTCCAGGCGGTGCTCGACTCCCGTGGGCTCGGTGCGGCCGCAGCGGTCTCGCCGCTGGTCGTGCTGGCGGCCGCCCTCGTCGCGTGCGCGCTGGCGACCGTGACCAAGTGGCTGCTCGTCGGCCGGCTGCGACCCGGCGACCACCCCCTGTGGAGCTCGTTCGTGTGGCGCAACGAGCTGGCCGACACATTCCTCGAGATCGTCGCCGTGCCGTGGCTCGGACCGGCCACCATCGGCTCACCGGCGCTCACGATCTGGCTGCGGACGCTCGGTGCCCGGATCGGCCGCGGGGTCTGGTGCGAGACGTACTGGCTGCCCGAGGCTGATCTGGTCACGCTCGGCGACGCGGCCACGGTGAACCGCGGCTGCGTGCTGCAGACACATCTGTTCCATGATCGGGTGATGAGCATGGACACGGTGGAGCTGGGACGCGGCGCGAGCCTGGGCCCGCACGGGGTGGTGCTGCCCGCGGCGAGGCTCGACGACGGCGCGCGGGTGGGACCCGCCTCCCTCGTGCTGCGCGGCGACGCCATCCCCGCCGGGTCGCGCTGGACGGGGAACCCGGTGGCCCCGGCGTGACGCAGCCGCCCGAGGACCCGTATCTGCCCGGGAGGCCGGACGGCGGTGTGACGGTGGACCGGTACGAGCTCGAGCTCGACTACCGCGTGTCCACCAACCGCCTCGACGCGCGCGCGGTGCTGCACGCCCGCGCCACCCGTCCGCTGGACCGTGTCGCGGTGTCCCTGCACGGGCTGCGCGTCACCCAGGTGCTGGTCGGCGGGAAGCGGCCCGAGAGGTGGACCCACCGCGACGGCCGGATCGCCATCCGGTTGGGCCACGAGGTGTCCGCGGGCACGAGCCTGCTGATCGAGGTGCGGTACGGCGGGCAACCGGGTCCCGTGCGCGGACCGTGGGGGGAGGTCGGCTGGGAGGAGCTCGAGGACGGGCTCATCGTGGCGGGCCAGCCCGACGGGGCACCCACGTGGTTCCCGTGCCACGACAGCCCGGCGGACAAGGCGAGCTTCTCGGTCACGGTCACGGCGGAGGCCGGCTACGAGGTGCTGGCCAACGGGCTGCTGGTCTCGCGCACCCCGCGGGCCGGGCGCACGCGGTGGGTGTACGACCAGCCCGAGCCGATGGCGCCCTACCTCGCGACGCTCCAGATCGGACGCTACGAGCGGGTGCCGACCGACGCGCGCACGCAGGTGCTGGTCCCGCCCCGGCTGCGCACCGCCGCCCTGCACGACCTCGACCGGCAGGTCGAGATGATGGCGCTCTTCGAGAACCGGTTCGGCCCGTACCCGTTCGACGGCTACACGGTGGTGGTCACCGACGACGCCCTCGAGATCCCGCTCGAGGCGCAGGGGCTCGCCGTGTTCGGGGCCAACCACATGGACGGCCGGCGGGGGTCGGAGCGGCTGGTCGCGCACGAGCTCGCGCACCAGTGGTTCGGGAACAGCCTCACGGTCGGCCGGTGGCGGGACATCTGGCTGCACGAGGGGTTCGCCTGCTACGCCGAGTGGCTGTGGTCCGAGCAGTCGGGCGGCTGGAGCGCCGAGCGGCACGCCCGGTCCGCGCGGGCCCGCCTGGCGACACTCCCGCAGAACCTGGTCATCGGCGATCCCGGACCCGACGGCATGTTCGACGACCGGCTCTACAAGCGCGGCGCCCTCACCCTGCACGCCCTGCGGCTCGCGGTCGGCGACCGGGCGTTCTTCGCGATCCTGCGGACGTGGACCGCGCGGCACCGGCACGGGACGGTGAGCACCGAGCTGTTCGTCGCGTGCGCGTCCGAGGTGTCCGGCACCTCCGTGGCGCTGCTGGTCGAGGCGTGGGTCTACCGGCCGGCCCTGCCCGAGCTCAGTACCGACCGGTCAGCTGCACCTGCGTCACCCGCACGCTGACCGGGCCGTCGGCCCCCACGGCGAGTGCCCCGATCGCCCCGCCCGTCGGGTCGAGGTCCTGGAGGTGCCACGGCCCGACCGGCCCTCGCTCGATGCGCGGGGGCTCGTCACCGGGCCCGAGCACGAGGGTGCGCGGATCGACGTCGAGCCCGCGTCCGATGGCCTTGAGCACGGCTTCCTTGCGCACCCAGGTGCGCAGGCGCGCCTCGTCGTCGACCGCGCGGGCCTCCGCGGCGGCCAGCACGACGTCGTCGAAACCGACGAACATGCGCTCGATACGCCGCTCGACGTCGATGCCGACCTCGCCCGCGAGCGTCGTCGCGACGACGACCGTCCCCGCGGTCCGCGCGAGGCTCACGTGGGGGACCGGCGTCCAGTGCACGTCGTCGGGCACGCTGCGCCACGACGCGCTCGGGCGGCCGTGCACGCGGCTGCCGCAGCGGGGGCACCTGCGGCGCAGCTCGACCGCGTCGGCGTCGACACCCACCCAGGCACCGACGGCGGTGCGCGCCAGCACCAGCGACGACGCGAGCGCGTTGCGCGACTCCGCGTTCTGCACGGTCGCGGTGCGCTCGCGCTCCGCGCGCGTCAGCACGTCGGCGAGCACGTCCGCGGAGACGGTGCGCGCCCAGTGCACCTCGACCGTCAGGGCGTCGTCGCTCACGGGCATCATCCTGCCTGGTCCCGCGGTTAGGGTGATCGACGACGAGGGCCCCACGAAGGAGCAATGGATGGCAACGGTCACGGCGGACGGCCTCACGGTCGGGTACGCGGCGATGCTCGAGCAGTTCCACCCCACCGAGGCGGTCGCGCTGTCGGTCCACGCGGAGGCCCACGGGTTCTCCGGGGTGATGGCGGCCGACCACTACCAGCCCTGGGTCCCGGCGCAGGGGCAGGCGGCGTTCGTCTGGAACGTGCTGACGGCCCTGGGGGAGCGGACCACGGGCGACATCGGCCCCGGCGTCACCGCACCGACGTTCCGGTGGCACCCGGCGATGGTCGCGCAGGCGTCGGCCACTCTCGCCGCGATGTACCCCGGGCGGCACTGGCTGGGCCTGGGCTCCGGCGAGGCGCTCAACGAGCACATCGTGGCCAACTACTGGCCGGAGGCCCCCGAGCGGATCAACCGCATGTTCGAGGCCATCGACATCATCAAGAAGCTGTTCGCGGCCTCGATCGCAGGCAAGGACGTCAAGCACGCCGGGCAGTTCTACAAGCTCGAGTCCACGCGCCTGTGGACCATGCCGGAGGTCGCGCCCGAGATCCTCGTCGCGACGGCCGGCCCGGTGACCGCCAAGCGCGCCGGACGGCTGGCCGACGGGCTCATCACGGTCGGCGCCCCGCTGGAGAAGATCTCCGGCCTGTTCGGCAAGTTCGACGAGGGCGCGCGCGAGGCCGGCAAGGACCCGGACGCGATGCCGAAGGTGCTCCAGCTCCACCTGTCCTGGGCCGAGACCGACGAGCTGGCCCTGGCGCACGCGATGCACGAGTGGCCCAACGGCGGCATGAAGTTCCCGAAGGCGGACATCCGCTCGCCGTTCGACTTCGAGCAGATGGCCAAGCTGGTGCGCCCCGAGGACTTCGAGGGCCGCATGGTCATCTCGGCGGACCCCGACAAGCACCGCGCGGAGATCCAGAAGTACGTGGACCTCGGCTTCGACCGCATCTACCTGCACAACGTGGGGCGCAACCAGCGCGAGTGGATCGAGACGTTCGGGGCGGACGTGCTGCCCAACCTGGTGCGATGAACTCGCGCCTCGAGGTCTGGGCGCCCGACGGGCTGCGGGAGATCGCACCCGGCGACGACCTGGTCGCGCTGCTGGCGGAGCTGCTCCGCGACGACCCGCCCGTCGACGGCGACATCCTCGTGCTCACGTCGAAGGTCGTGTCCAAGGCCGAGGGCCGGGTGGTCTCCGCCGACGACCGCGAGCAGGCGATCACCGACGAGACGGTGCGCGTCGTCGCCACCCGCGAGCACGCGTCCGGGGTCACGCGGATCGTGGAGAACCGGCTCGGGCTCGTGATGGCCGCGGCCGGGGTCGACGCGTCGAACACCCCCGAGGGCACCGTGCTGCTGCTCCCGCTCGACCCGGACGCGTCCGCGCGGCGGATCCGGGCGGGGCTGTCGGCGGCGTTCGGGGTCCGGGTGGGCGTCGTCATCACGGACACCGCCGGGCGCCCGTGGCGGCAGGGCGTCACCGACATCGCGATCGGCGCCGCGGGGCTCGTCGTGCTCGACGACCTGCGCGGTCAGGTCGACTCGTTCGGCCGACCGCTGGTCATGACGCAGGCCGCGGTGGCCGACGAGATCGCGTCAGCCGGTGAGCTGGTCAAGGGCAAGGCGGAGGGGCGGCCGCTCGCGGTCGTGCGCGGTCTGGGTCACCTGGTGACGGACGAGGACGGTCCGGGCGCGCGCGTGCTGGTCCGGCTGGGCGACGAGGACATGTTCCAGCAGGGCAGCGCCGAGGCGTACTCGCAGGGCTGGAAGGACGCGCTGCGGGATCAGTGAGCGTCGGCCACGACCTGCGCGGACTGACCTGTCGCGCCAGGCTCACCGGCACCGATGGGCTCGACGATCACCGCCGTGCCGTACGCGCACACCTCACTGAACTGACCGATCGAGTCGGTGTCGAAGCGCATCGCGACGATCGCGTTGGCACCCCGCTCCTGCGCCTCGCCGACCATGCGGTGCATCACCTCACGGCGGCTCTCGTACATGATCTTGGTGAACTCCGGCAGCTCGCCGCCGCCGATCGCGCGCAGCCCGGCCGTGAAGCTGGCGCCGATGTTGGTGGAGCGCACGGTCAGGCCCATGACCTCGCCGAGCACGGCCTGGATCCGGTACCCCGGGATCTCGTTCGTCGTCACCACGATCACGCGAGCTGTCCTTTCGCGGCGGCCTTCGCGGCCTGCTTCGTCGCCCGGACCTCGCTCAGCGAGACCGGGTCGGTGACGTCCGCGATCGAGCGCCGCGCGTCCGGCTCCCCGTAGGCGCCGGCGGCCTCCGCCCAGCCGGCCGGCTGCACGCCGCGCTGCTTGCCGAGCAGCGCCAGGAAGATCCGCGCCTTCTGGTCGCCGAAGCCCGGCAGCGCCTTGAGCCGCCGGAGCACGGTCGGCCCGTCCGGGTCGCCGTCGGTCCACAGCCGCGTGACGTCCCCGTCGTAGTCGGTGGCGACCGCGGCGGCCACCGCCTGGATGCGTCCCGCCATCGAGCCGGGGTAGCGGTGCACCGCGGGGGGCGTCGCGCACAGGGCGGCGAACTCCTGCGGGTCCGCCTCCGCGATGCGGTGCACGTCGAGACCGCCCATGCGGTCCGCGATCTTGGCCGGCCCCGCGAAGGCGGACTCCATGGTGACCTGCTGGTCCAGGAGCATGCCGAGGAGCAGGGCGAACGGGTCGTCGGTCACGAGCTGGTCGGCGCTCGGGTCGCCGGTGAGCCAGAGAGTCATGAGGATCATCCTCTCGCGAGTGCGGGATGCGCCCAAGGTGGTCTCGTCGGCCGATAGGGTCGCGCCATGTCGACGTACCCGCAGGGCCCCTACGGCTACCCGGTGCACGATGCCGGGGCGCCCTACGGTCGGGACCCGTTCACGGGGCAGCCGCTGTCGGACAAGCAGAAGCTGGTCGCGGGGCTGCTCCAGATCTTCCTGGGGACCTTGGGTGTCGGGCGCTTCTACACCGGGCACACGAGCATCGCGGTCACGCAGCTGGTGCTCACCGTCGTCGGGTGGATCACGGCGTTCCTCCTCGTCGGCTTCGTGCTCATCTTCGGCGTGGCGATCTGGTCGTTCGTCGACGGCGTGATGCTGCTCGCCAC
Source organism: Cellulomonas humilata (assembly GCF_013359775.1). GTDB lineage: Bacteria > Actinomycetota > Actinomycetes > Actinomycetales > Cellulomonadaceae > Cellulomonas > Cellulomonas humilata. Next base: position 216,397 of record NZ_JABMCI010000068.1, read on the forward strand.
GGAGACCACCGACTCTCGCGGCCTGAAGCTCCGCTAGGCGGTGCGGTGCCCGTGACGACGCAGGGCAGCCGCCCGCTGGTGGAGTGCGAGTCGCTCGTCCGCATCCACCAGCACGGCTCCGTCGAGGTGCAGGCGTTGCAGGGCCTCGACCTGGTGGTGGGCGCAGGGGAGATGATCGCCGTCGTCGGGCCGTCCGGTGCGGGCAAGTCCACGCTGCTGTCTGTGCTCGCGGGCGCCGACCTGCCGACGGCCGGGAGCGTGCGGGTGGCGGGCTGGGACCTCACGGCGTTGAGCCGCGCGCAGCGGCTGGCCTACCGGCGGGACGTCGTCGGGTTCGTCCGGCAGCAGACCGCGCGCAACCTCGTGCAGTACCTCACGGCGCGCGGCAACGTCGAGCTGCCCCTCGCGCTGGCCGGTCGCGGGCCGCGGGCTCGTCGGGCCCGGGCGGTCGAGCTGCTGGAGACGGTCGGCGTCGGCCACTGCGCCGACCGGCTGCCGTCGCAGATGTCCGGCGGTGAGCAGCAGCGCACCGCGATCGCGGTCGCCCTGGCCAACGGGCCCCGGCTCCTGCTGGCCGACGAGCCGACCGGCGAGCTCGACTCCGCCACGGCGCAGGAGGTGTTCGACACCCTGCGGCTGGCGCAGCACGAGGCCGGCGTGACGGTCGTCGTGGTGACGCACGACCCGGCCGTGAGCGACCAGGTGGAGCGCACGGTCGCGGTCCGGGACGGCCGGACCAGCACCGAGGTGCTGCGCCGGACGGAGGTCGCGGAGGACGGTGCGTCCCGCGTGATCGCGCAGGAGTACGCCGTCATGGACCGCGCCGGACGCGTGCAGGTGCCACGCGAGTACCGCGAGGCCCTGGCGCTGACGCGGCGGGTGCGGCTCGCGCTCGAGGCCGACCGCGTCTCGCTGCTGCCCGACGTGGTCGCACGGTGACCGAGGCTCCGGCGCTCGCGGTCCGCGGCGTGCGCCGCACGTACGGGACCGGGCACACCGCGGTCCACGCGCTGCGCGACGTGTCGTTCGAGGTGGCGCCGGGGGAGATGGTCGCGCTCGTGGGCCGGTCCGGCTCGGGCAAGACGACGCTCCTGAACATCGTGGGCGGGCTCGACCGCCCCGACGCCGGCGAGGTGGTCGTGCAGGGCGTCGACGTCACCGCGCTCGACGACGACGGCCTGGACGCCCTGCGCCAGCACTCCGTCGCGTTCGTGTTCCAGACGTTCGGGCTGCTGGCGGACCTCACCGCCGCGGAGAACGTGGGCCTGCCGCTGCGGCTGCGACGGCTGGCGGTCGAGGACCGCGAGCGTCGCGTGCGGCTGCTGCTCGACCTGGTCGGCCTCGGTGGGCACGCCGAGCAGCGCCCCGACGAGATGTCCGGTGGCCAGATGCAGCGCGTGGCCATCGCCCGCGCGCTGGCGGCGTCGCCGCGCCTGCTCGTGGCCGACGAGCCCACGGGCCAGCTGGACACCGACACCGGCCTGGCCGTGATGGCCCTCATCCGCGGCGTCGTGGAGGCCGAGGGCATGGCCGCCGTCGTCGCGACGCACGACCCCGTGATGATCGCGCTCGCCGATCGCGTCGTGCGGATCGTCGACGGCCACCTCACCGATGCCTGAGCGCCGGGGCTTCCCGGTCGGTCCCGTGGTCCGCCGGGCAGCGGCGCAGTGGCAGCTGCTCGCGGCCGTGCTGGTGGTCATGGTGCTCAGCGGGGCGCTCGTCGGGGTCGGGGTGCTGCTCGTGGGCCCAGGTCGCCAGGCCGCTCTCGGCGCCGCTGCGGCGTCCGTCGACGGCACGGGCACGACGAGCGCCGCGAGCCGCGCGGACCTGGTCGTCGTGACCGCACGGACCGACGGGGCGTCCGACGACGACCCGCCGGGCGCCCGGGCCGTGGTCGACGACCTGCTGCCCGCTCTGCGTCAGGCGCTCGCCCCGCTGGACGCGACCGAGTCCGTCTGGGTCTCGACGCCACCCACGCTCCTGCCCGGCGCTCCTGCGCGGCTCGCGTACCTGCTGGACGCGGACACGGTCCAGCAGCACGCGACGGTCGTGGCCGGGCGATGGCCGGCCTCCGGCGGTGGGGCGACGGGCGGCCCGACGGAGGTCGTCCTGCCGTCCGCCACCGCGCAGCTCCTCGGCCTGGCCGTCGGAGACCGCCTCAGCCTCGCGGCGACCCCGCTCACCGTCGTCGGCCTCGTCGAGCACGACGCGTCCGGTGCCTGGGACCGCGATCGTCTGCGCGGGGTGGCAGCCGACGTCGACTCCGGGTGGCTACCCGTCTACGGCCCGTTCATCGTGGCTCCGGGAACCGTGCTCGCCGCCGGCACGCCGGTCGGGCGCGTCAGCATCGAGGCGGACGTCGACCTCACCGCGCACGCGGACGCCCTGGGTGCGACGGCCGCCCGGGTGGCCGCGCTCGGGGGCACCCTGGACGGGGTGGCCGGTGACCAGCTGGCCTCCGTCACCGTCAGCTCACGCCTGCCGGGCTTCGTCGCGGACGCGCGGCGCCAGCTCGACGTCACCGCGGCACTGGTCCTCACGACGGTGCTGCTCGTGGCGACGCTGGCGGGCGCGGCGATCGCCCTGCTCGCCCGCCTGCTCGCGACGCGACGCAGCACGGACACGGCACTCCTGGCCGATCGCGGGGCGAGCCGCTCGCAGCTGGCCGGAGCGGCAGCCGGCGAAGGTCTCCTCCTCGCGCTGGTGGGCGTCGTGGCCGCGGTGCCGCTCGCGGCGCTCGGTTACCGCGCGGTCACGAGCACAGGCCCTCTCGCGGAGGCGTGGACCGAGGGTGGCGCCGGTCCGGCCTGGCCGACCGCGGCGGGCTGGCTGCTGGTCACCGGATGCGTGGCGGTGGGCACCCTGGCGCTCGCCGCGGTCGGCGTGGTGCTCTCGGTGCGCGGCGGGGGCCCGTCGCGTGAGGGGCGGCACGTCGTTGCGGGCGGGGTCGCGCGCTCGGGGGTCGACGTGCTCCTCGTGGCGCTGGCCGTGCTGGGCGTGCTCCAGCTCCGCGCCCACCGGTTCGACGGGGGCGCCCCCGATCCGGTGCTCGTCCTGGCGCCCACGCTCGCCCTGGTGGCGGCCGCCGCCGTGGCCCTCCGGGTCGTGGCACCCCTGGGGCGCGGCGCCGAGCTGGCTGCACGACGCGGGCGCGGACTCGCCGTGCCGCTCGCCGGGTGGCAGGTGGCGCGGGGCAGGGCGACGTCCGGCGTGTTCCTCGTCGCGCTCGCCGCAGCTTCCCTGACGTTCGCGCTGGTGTTCCAGGCCACCTGGCTCGCGTCGCAGCGCGACCAGGGGGCCGCCGCCGTGGGCACCGACGTGCGGGTCCCCGTCGACGGCACGCCCGACCAGGGCGCCCGGGTGTCCGCCGCCGCGGGCGCGCCGGGGGCGGGTGGGGCGGCCGTCGCCGCGGCGACCCACCGCACGGTCACGCTGGGCTCGCGTCCGGGTGGCGTCACGCTCGTCGCCGTCGACACCAGCCGGGCGGATCTCCTGGTCCGGGGGCGGCTGGGTGGCTCGGCCACGTGGTGGGCGCTCACCGAGCCGGTGCGGCCAGGGGAGGCGTCCGCCGGGCTCGTCGTGTCCGGGAACGCGGTGCCGATCGAGGTGACCGGTGGCCTCGAGGGCGTGGACGACGTCGCGCTGCCCGCGCACGTGACGCTCGTGCTCGAGGGTGAGCGCGGCGAGCGCGTCGCCGCGGCCGCGCCCGACGTCGTCCTCGACGGCACCGCGCAGCCCGTGACGGTCACCGCTCCGAGCGACGCGACGTGGCGCATCGTCGGGCTCCGGGTGGTGGTGCCGGGTGGGGTGGAGCTCTCGCAGGGGGACCAGGCTCGGCTGGAGGTCGTCGTGCGCGTCCCCGGTGCGATGGCGCGCGAGGGCGACCCCGCGGCATGGACCGCCTACGCCGACGAGAGCGCCGACGACGGGGCCCTGGCGGGCCGGCCGGTCGCCGAGGCCGGTGCGGACACCCTCGGCTTCTCGGCCCCGGTCTCACGGTTCGAGCTCGGCTTCACGTCGGTCGAGGTCGTGGTCGCCGGGTTCGGGCCGACGGAGCCGGTGCCCGTTCTCGCCTCGGCGTCGTTGGCCGACCAGCTGGGGGTGGCGGTGGGTGACGCGCTCGACCTCGGCGTCGCCTCCGTGGTGCTGCCCGCCGTGGTCGCCGGCGTGCTGCCCTACGTGCCGTCGGCCCCGGACGACCCCGCAGTCCTCGCCGACGTCGACACCCTGTCGCGCGCCCTCCTGCAGCGGGGCGACCTGGATTCGGTGGTCGACGAGTGGTGGGTCGCGACCGACCACTCGGAGGCCGTCGCGGCGGCGACCGGGGGCGTGTCCCGCACCGCGCTCCAGGACGCGCTCACCGCCGGACCGCTGCGCGCCGCCGCGGCCGTCGCCCTGGCGCTCCTGGTGGTCGCCGCCCTCGCGCTGGCGATGGCCGGGACGGTGGCGCGCGAGCTCGCTGTCGCGCACGACCGCTCCGCGGAGACGGCACGGCTGCGCGCCCTGGGGGTGCCTCGTCGGCTCGTGTCCGCCACGGGCGCCGCTCGCCACGTGATCCTCACGACCGTCGCCGTCGGCCTGGGCGCGCTCGCCGGTGGCGGCCTGTCGCTCGTGCTCGGGGCGCTGCTGGTCACCGCGCGCGACGGCGGGGCTCCGGTACCCGGGGCGCTCGTCGTCTGGCCGTGGGCTGCGCTGCTGGTGCTGCTCGGCACGCTGCTGGCGGGCTGCACGCTCGTCGGGCTGCCACCGGCGCGCCGGGTGGCGCGCCGCTCGACCGCGGCGAGCCTGCGGGCGGGGGCCGCCCGATGAGCCGCCGTGCGCGGCCGGTGCGGGGCCGGGCTCGTCCGTGGGCCGGGGCGATCCCCGCCGGCCAGGTGGCTCGGCAGGCCTGGGCGACGCGGGGACCTCTGGCGCTCGCGCTGGTCGTCGTCGCACTCGTGACGTTCCTGGCATCGGCGGCGCCACGCCTGCTGGACCGCGCCGCGACCGACGAGGTACGCGCGGCCGCCGGCGACGAGGGCGGCGCGCTCGCCGTCACCGTGCGGGACGGGAGCGACGTGCGGGAGCTGCGCCTCGGCACCGCGGACGAGCTGAGCGCCACCGCGCAGCTGCTCGTCGGGAACCTGCCCGGCGAGGTGGCCTCCGCGGTCACCGACCCGGTCGCCTCGCTCGTCGGCCCGGAGCTGGCGGCGGGCACGGTCGGGGGAGTTCCCGTGCTGCTCCGGTTCGCGTACCTCGCCGCCGACCGCGGTGACGGTCTGGGGGCGCGCGACGTCACCGACCCGGCCGCGGACGCGGTCGCGTGGGTCAGCGGGGGCCCACCGGCGACGACGATCGATCCGGACGACGTCACGAGTGGGGAGCCGCTCCCGGTGGAGGTGGGGCTCTCGGAGCAGGTCGCTGACGCCCTCGGGGTGGACGTCGGCGACGCGCTGACGGTCGTGGACCCGGACGGGGTGCGCATCGACGTGCCGGTCACGGGCGTGTTCCGACCGGTCGACGCGGCGGCGCGCGTGTGGCGTGCCGCGCCGACGATGGTCTCGCCGAGGACGGTGAGCGGTCCGGCCGGCCGGGTCGCGGTGTCCGCGCTCACCAGCGCCGCGTCCGTGCCCGCCGCTCGCTACGACCTGCCGGAGGACCGGCTCGTCGTCTCGTACACGTTCGACGTCGTGCCCTCCCGCCTCGACGCCCGGTCCGCAGGCGAGGCGGCGCGCGCGGTGCGCGCCCTGGCGGCTGCTCCGCGCACGCTCGGGCTGCCCGCGGCCAGCCCCACCGTCACCACGCGGCTCGACCGGCTGCTGGAGGACGCCCAGGACCGGGTGGAGTCGACGACCGCACAGGCCGCGGTCGTGCTCTCCGGCGTGGTCGCGGCCGCGCTCCTCGTCCTGGTGCTCGCCGCCTCGCTCCTCGTCCGGCGGCGAGCGACCGTGCTCGCCCACCAGCGGGCGCTCGGCGCGAGCCTGTCCACGCTCGCCGGCGCCGCTGCGGCCGAGTCGCTCGCCCTGGTGGCCGTGGGTGCGTGCGTCGGGCTGGCTCTGGCCGCGGTAGCCGTCCCCGGCCCGGTGCCGTGGGCCTGGGTCGTCCCGCCGCTCGTGCTCGCCGCCCTGATCCCCCCGGTGCTCGCCACGCGCGTCGGCGGGCGCTCCACGGCACCCCCGCCGGCACGTCGGACCGGGCAGGCGCCGGGCCGAGGTGCCACCCTGCGGCGCCCCTTGGTCGAGGCGACCGTCGTGCTGCTGGCGGCAGGCAGCCTGCTCACGCTGCGGGCCCGAGGAGCGCGGTCGGCGGCCGGGAGCCTCGGCGCCGACCTCGTCGTGACCGCCGCTCCCGTGCTCGTCGCCGCGGCGGTCGCCGTGCTGCTGCTGCGCCTGCTGCCCCCGGTCGCCCGGTGGGCGCGGCGTGCGACGGCGCGGACGCGCGGGCCGATCGCGCTCGTCGCCGTCGCGCGCACGCCCGTGGCGGTGGTGCCCGTGCTCACGCTGGTGCTGGTCGCGGCCATGTCCACGGTGGTGCTCGCGCTCCAGGCGACGGTCCGCTCCGGCCAGGAGGCCGGCTCGTGGGCCACGGTCGGAGCGGACGCGGTGCTGACGGCAACCCCGGTACCGGGGTTGCCCGAGGACCTGACGGCCGCCGTCTCAGGGGCTCCGGAGGTCCTCGTCGCGACGGCGCGCGTGGTCGAGGGCACGCAGCTGCTCGGCGACGGCGTCGACGAGGTCGCCCGGCTGGTGGCGGTCGATGCCGTGGCCGAGGCGCGCCTGCTCGCGGCGACCCCGACTCCGGACGCACCAGGGCTGGCCGCGCTGGTCGGTCGGGACGCACGGGCGGTCCCGGCGCTGGTGGCCGGCGTGGGTCCGCGGGTGACCTCGCTGACGCTGCGGTGGGAGGGCGAGGCGATCGCGCTGGAGGTCGTCGGTGTCGCTCCCGCCCTCCCGCTCACCGAGGCCTCGTCCTCGGTCACGGTGGTCGTCGACCGGGCGGCCCTCGCCGACGCGCTCGGCCGACCGGTGCCGGCGACGGTGGCCTGGGTGGCCGGCCCGGGGGCGGCGACCGTGACCGCGCAGGCCGCGGACGACGTGGTCGTCACCACGCGGACGGGCGTGCTCGGCGAGGTGCGGTCGGCGCCGACCGCCGCCGCGTTCGACCGGATGCTCCGCGCGGCCGGGGCGGTGCTCGCGGGACTCGGCATCGCCGCGGTGGCGCTCGCGGCGGCCGCCGGGGCCGTCGACCGTCGTCGTGCGCTCCTGCAGCTGCGCGCCCTGGGCCTGCCGCGTCGGTCCGGCGGGCGGCTGGTGCTGGCGGAGCTGGTGGGTCCGGTGCTCGGTCCGGCCGTCGCGGGGGTGCTCACCGGCGTCGCGCTGAGTGCGCTGATCGTCGGGGCGCTCGGCCTGCAGAGCCTCACCCACCAGGCCGGGCCGCCCGTGCTCGTCCTGCCGTGGTGGGTGCTCGGCACGCTGCTCGGGCTCGTCCTCGCGGTGAGCGTCGTCGTCGCGGTCGAGCGCCCACGGCCGGGCCACGAGCAGCTCAGCCAGATGATGCGGTCCGGCTGACCCCGTCCGCGCCCCGATGAGGCAGGATGCGTCCGTGCGATGGGTCGTGGTCATCCCGGTGAAGCTCGGCGCCGAGGGGAAGACCCGGTTGGCGGACGCGCTGTCGCCCGGCGCGCGCGAGCGGCTGGTGCGGGCCATGGCGGTCGACACCGTGGCCGCCGCGTGCGCGGCGCCGTCGGTGCACCGGGTGGTCCTCGTCACGGCGGACCCGGTGCTGCGCTCCCTGCTCGCGACCTCGACCGACCTCGTGGACGACCCGGGCGGCGGGTTGAACGCGGCCCTGCGGGCGGGTGTGGAGCGCGCCAGGGAGGTCGCCCCGGACGCGGGCGCCGCGATCCTGCTCGGCGACCTGCCCGCGCTGCGGCCGGAGGACCTCGCCGACGCCCTGGACATGGCCGCGGGTCACGACCGGGCGGTGGTGGCCGACGCCGAGGGCTCGGGCACGACGCTCCTGGCGGCGCTGCCGGGCATCACGCTGGACCCGCAGTTCGGGGCGGGGTCGAGCGCCGCCCACGAGCGCGCGGGCCACGTGCGGCTGGATGTCGCGGCGACCTCGACCGTGCGCCAGGACGTCGACGTCCCGGCTGACCTCGTGTCGGTCGAGGGCCTCGGGGTCGGACCCGCCACGCACGAGGTCCTGGGCCTCGGCTGAGCGGCGGTCAGGGCAGGCGGTCGACCAGGGCGAGTGCCGCGGCGGCGATGTCGGCGGTGGTGTCGAGGTCCGTCATGAGCGTGGGCACGGCGCGGGCGATCCACCCGGCGGCCTGCAGGTCGGGGACGGCGGACGCGTCGCGCTCGTCGACGAGCCACGCGTCGAGCACACCGTCCGGACGCCGGCCGTAGTGCCGCGCGACCGCGACCGCGCTGGTCTCGACACCGATCGCGGTCAGGCACGCGTCGGCCATCCCGCGCACCGGTGCCCCGCCGACGATCGGGCTCACGCCGACGACCGGTGCCGCGGTGGCGCGCAGCGCGTCGCGGATCCCCGGGATGGCGAGGATCGTGCCGACGGAGACCACCGGGTTGGACGGGGGGATCACCACGACGTCCGCGTCCGCGATCGCGGCCAGCACGCCCGGAGCCGGTGTCGCGGCCGCCAGGTTCGTCTGGACGAAGCGGCGGGCGGGCAGCGCGGCGCGGTACCGCACCCACCACTCCTCGAAGTGGATGGCGCGGCCGTCCTCGACCACGACGTGCGTCTCCACCTCGTCGTCGGTCATCGGCAGGAGCGTCACGCCCGGCTGCCACCGCTCGGCGAGCCGTGCGGTCACCTGCGACAACGGCAGGCCGGCCCGCAGCAGCTCGGTCCGGGCCAGGTGCGTGGCCAGGTCCAGGTCGCCGAGCGTGAACCAGTCCCAGCCGAGGCCGTACGCCTGGAGGTCGTCGCTCACGCGGCGGGACTCGTCGCGGCGGCCCCAGCCCTGGTCCTCGTGCACCGCGCCGCCCAGCGTGTACATGAGCGTGTCGAGGTCCGGGCAGACGCGGACGCCGTGCAGCCACATGTCGTCGCCGGTGTTGGCGATCACGGTGACCTCGGCGTGGGGCAGCAAGGCCCGCAACCCGCGGGTGAACCGCGCGCCGCCGACGCCCCCGGACAGCACGGTGATCCTCACTGCGGCCTCCGCGGCTCATGGAACGCGATGACCGGCCGGCCGGTGCGGGGGTGCTCCAGGATGTCGGCCTCCACGCCGTAGACCTCCCGCAGCAGGTCGGGACGGAGCACGTCACGCGGGTGCCCCGCGGCGGCGAGGTGGCCGTCGGCCAGCACGAGCACGTGCTCGCAGAACGCGGCGGCCAGGTTGAGGTCGTGCAGGGCCGCGACCGTCGTGGTGCCCAGGTCTCGGACGAAGGCCAGCAGGCTCAGCTGCGCGCTCACGTCCAGGTGGTTCGTCGGCTCGTCGAGCAGGAGGAGCTCGGGCTCCTGGGCCAGCGCACGCGCGATCTGCACGCGCTGCCGCTCGCCGCCGGACAGCGAGGACCACGGGCGCTCGGCCAGGTGGTCCGCCTGCGCGCTGACCAGGGCGCGGTCGACGGCGGCGTCGTCCGGGTCGGTGCCCCACAGGCTGCGGTACGGGATCCGGCCGAGCGAGACGACCTCCCGGACCGTGAGCGGGACGGTGCTGGTCGACTCCTGTTCGAGCAGGGCGATCCGGCGCGCCCGTGCCTTGCGCGGCAGCTCGTGCACGGCCGCGTCCTCGACGAGCACGGCACCCTTCTCGGGGGGCAGGAGGCCCGCGATCAGGCGCAGCAGCGTCGTCTTGCCGGCGCCGTTGGGGCCGAGCAGGCCGGTCAGGTGACCGGCGGGAGGGGTGGCGTCGATGCCGTCCACCACCCACCGACCGCCCAGCCGGGTACCCACGCCGTCCAGGGTCAGGTCCATGCCGACCCCTTCCCGCGTCGCAGCAGGTAGGCGAAGACCGGGACGCCGATCAGCGCGGTGACGATGCCGACGGGCAGCTCGCGCGGGTCGAACACCGTGCGCGCGAGGGTGTCCGCCCAGATCAGGAACACCGCGCCGCTCAGGGCCGCGACCGGGAGCAGCCGGCGGTGGGCCGGCCCCGTCAGCGACGACACCGCGTGCGGCAGGATCAGCCCGACGAACCCGATGGCCCCGCTGACCGCGACCATCGCGCCGGTGAGCAGGGCGACGACCGTCATCAGGGTCCAGCGCGTGCGGTCGACGTCGATGCCCAGCGCCGCCGCGGAGGTGTCCCCGAAGGCGAACGCGTCGAGTCGCGTGGCGCTGACCACCAGCACGCTGCCCACCGCGAGGACCGCGACGCCGGCGATGGCCACGGAGCCCCAGGTGGCGCCGGCCAGCGACCCGAGCAGCCAGTTGAGGATCTCCCGGTAGGAGTCGCCGGTGGCGGTCCAGAAGATGACGAAGCTGGTGCCGGCGGCGGCCATCTGGGACACCGCGAGTCCGGCCAGGACCGTCCGGCCGGGGGACAGGGTGCTCCCCGAGCGGGCGAGTGCCAGGGTCGCGACGAGCGCGAGGAGGGCACCGGCGAACGCGGCGACCGGCAGCAGCAGGCCTACGCCGACGACGAGCACCGCGACCGCGCCCAACGACGCGCCCGACGACAGGCCGAGCAGGTAGGGATCCGCCAGCGGGTTGCGCGTCAGGCTCTGCATCACCGCGCCGGCGAGCGCCAGCCCGGCACCGACGGCCGCGGCGGTGAGCACGCGGGGGAGGCGCAGGTCCCAGACGATCGCGTCGTGCAGCCGGGGGATGGCGTCGACCGGCAGGCCGAGGTGCCCGCCGATGCTGCGGGCCACCTCCGCCACCCCGAGGTCGGCCGGGCCGATGGCGACCGCGACCAGGACCGTCACGACGAGGGCGGCCAGCCCCGCGACGACGAGCAGGACCAGGGGCGTGCGGGCCTTCACCCCAGCTCGGCGAGCTGCTCGTCGAGGGACGCCACGGCCTCGGCGTTGCGCACCCCCGCCTCGCCCGCCGCGAACGGGACGGTGAGGTAGCGCTTCTCTCGGACGGCGGTGAGCTGGCTCGTGGCGGGGTTGGTCTCGAGCAGCCCGATCTTCTTCTCGGCGGTGTTCCAGGTGGCGTCGACGAGCACGATGACGTCGGGGTCCGCCGCGACGACCTGCTCCCAACCGGCCGACGTCCACGTGTCGTGCACGTCGGCGAAGATGTTGGTCAGCCCGGCCGCGTCCATGATCATCTGCGGCGCGCCGATGCCGGCGCCCACGTACGGGGTGTCCGACCCGGAGCTGTACCAGAGGGCGGTCGTCTCCTCGGCGGGCTTCGCCGCGCCGTCGAGCGTGGCCTCCTGCTCGGCGATCAGCTCCTCCGCGCGCTCCGGCACCCCGAAGATCGCCGCGACCTCGCGGATCTCGTCCGCGACCTCGTCGAACGTGAGCGGGTCGGGCATGTAGCCCTCCTCCTTGCACGCCGCCGGGGACACGTACGTGCCGATCCCGAGGTCGTGCAGGGCGGTGCGCTCGCCGGCGCCGTCGGCGGAGAAGTTGGACTCCCAGCCGCCGTAGACGAAGTCCGGCCCGAGCGCGAGCAGCGCCTCCTGGCCCGGCACCTTGTCCGAGACCACCGGGATCGCCTCGTACGCGGCGGCGTAGTCCGCCGGAACCGGGCCGTCCGCGAACGCCGTGCCGATCATCACGTCCTGGAGGCCCAGCGCCAGGAGCAGCTCCGTGGCGGTCGACTTGATGGTCACGACCTTCGTCGGCGGGGCGTCGATCGTGACCTCGGTGCCGCAGTTGTCGAGCGTGACCGGGGTGAACGTCGCGCTCGCGGTCGGCGTCGCGGGCGCGTCGGGCGTGGACTGGGCGGAGCACGCGGCGAGGGCGAGAGCCGCGGTGGTGGCGAGGACGACGAGACGAGTTCTGGGCATGGGGTGCGGGCTCCGAGGGATCGTGCGGGCGCGGGGCGGTGGTCGTTCACGCGCGGGGGTGGGGTGCACGTCGCACCTCCGGAGGGCCGCCCAGTCCGGGCGGCGCGACCCGGCCAGATCCGGCCGGGTTCCGCGCACAGAGTAGGCCTGCGGGGTGGCCGTTCGGCAAGTGGAGGGGCTGGTCAGCCGTGGATCAGGGTGCCGCGGCGAGCGCGAGGGCGCGGCCGACGTCGTCGACCTCGGAGCCGAGCAGGCCCACCGTGACGCGGACGTGGGCGGCCGTGGAGCCGTCGCCAGAGAACGGGGTGCCGGGGGCGACGCGGATGCCCGCGGCCTCCAGGCGGACGAGCGCAGTGCGTTCGTCGTGCACCGGGAGCCAGAGGTTGATGCCGTCGCCGGGGTCGAGCGCGACGTCGTGCGTGGCCAGGACCTCGCGCAGGGCGCGGCGGCGCGCGAAGTAGACGCGGCGGGCGTGGGCGACCGCCTCGATGGCTCCGCTGTCGGTGAGCAGGTCGACCAGGACGTGCTGGAGCAGCCGGCTGGTCCACCCGGGGCCGAGCATGCGGCGCGCGACCAGGGCGTCGAGGACCGCGGCCGGGCCGCCGACCGCGGCGATCCGCAGGTCGGGGCCGTGCGACTTGGAGTAGGAACGCACGTGCACCACGCGGTCGGGCAGCAGGGCGCCCAGGCTGACGTCCCGCGCGGACGCGATCTCGCCGGAGTGGTCGTCCTCGACGACGAGGGCGTCGTGCCGGCGCAGGACGGCGGCGAGCTCGCGCGCCCGGGTCGACGTCAGGCTCACGCCGGTCGGGTTGTGCGCGCGGGGCTGGAGCACGACGACGCCCGCACCGCCGGCCAGCGCCTTGTCGAGCTCGTCGGGGCGCATGCCCTGTCGGTCGAGCGTCACGGGCACGCGCTCCAGACCGAGCTGGTCCAGCAGGTCGAACAGGGGCGGGAAGCCGGGTTCCTCGACGGCCACGCGCGACCCGTAGACCGCCACCTGCTCGAGGGTCCGGCTGATGGCGTCGAGGGCGCCGTCGACCACGGTGATCCGCTGCGGCGCGAAGGGCCAGGACTCGCGCAGGACCACCTCGAGCGCGGGCACGACCGGGGAGGCGAGGTAGGCGCCGGTGTCCGCGGCGGGGCGGTGCAGCGCGACCCGGGCCAGGGCCGGACCGATGGGGGGCAGCAGCTCCGGGTCGGGCGTGCCGGTCGACAGGTCGATCCGGGCGGGGGCGCCCCCGGCGAGGTCGCGGTACCGCGGCGGCAGCCAGCTGGCCGGCGGGGGGAGCACAACCGTCCCGGCCCGGCCGCGCGACGTGACGATGCCGACGGCGGCGAGCGCCTGCCACGCGCCACTGACGGTCGCCGGGCTGACGCCCAGGTCGGCGGCGAGCACCCGCACGGTCGGCAGCCGGTCGCCGGGTCGCAGGTCGCCGCCGCGCACCAGCCGGGCCACGGTCGCGGCGATGCCACGCGGGCTGCGGTCGTCCACGTGGGCGGCGAGGTCCATGCGCGCCAGGATGCACGCCCGACCGGACACATCGGGACGTTGCGCGGCGAGGTCCCGGACGGGGGTCCAGATGTTTACGTGGGCGCCCTCGATGTTCGCGCCCAGGTAACGCGCGGTAACACCGCAGAAATGTTCAACCCGGACAGTCACATTCCAGGCTACGGTGCCAAGAACGGGCACTCCGGCGCCGCGTGAGGCTCCGAGGCCGTTCGACGAGGGAACTCGAGAACACTGAGGAGTCCACATGACTGTCGTACGCGTCGCGTTCACCCAGGCCACCTGGACGGGTGACAAGGAGTCGATGACTGCGCTCCACGAGGCGTGGACCCGCGAGGCCGCCTCGCAGGGTGCGCAGATCATCGCGTTCCAGGAGCTGTTCTACGGCCCGTACTTCGGGATCACCCAGGACACCGCGTACTACGACTACGCCGAGTCAGTGCCCGGGCCGACGACCGAGCGGTTCGCGGCGCTGGCCAAGGAGCTCGGCATCGTCATCGTGCTCCCCGTCTACGAGGAGGAGCAGCCCGGCGTCCTCTACAACACGGCGGCGGTGATCGACGCGGACGGCAGCTACCTCGGCAAGTACCGCAAGCACCACATCCCGAACCTGCCGAAGTTCTGGGAGAAGTTCTACTTCCGCCCCGGCAACCTCGGCTACCCGGTGTTCGAGACCGCGGTCGGCAGGATCGGCGTGAACATCTGCTACGACCGGCACTTCCCGGAGGGCTGGCGGGTGCTGGCGCTCAACGGAGCCGAGATCGTGTTCAACCCCAACGCCACCGCGCCCGGCATCTCCAACAAGCTCTGGGAGATCGAGCAGCCCGCCGCGGCCGTGGCCAACGGCTACTTCGTCGTCGCCAACAACCGCGTGGGCCTCGAGGACAACGAGTACGGCGACGAGGCGGTCAACTTCTACGGCTCGTCGTACGCGGTCGGTCCCGACGGCAACTACGTGGGCGAGGTCGGCTCGTCCAGCGAGAACCAGCTGATCATCCGCGACCTGGACCTCGACCAGATCCGGATCGTGCGCGAGCGGTGGCAGTTCTTCCGCGACCGCCGGCCGGACGCGTACGGCCCCATCGTGGCTCCGTGAGCGAGGAGGTCCAGCCATGACGACCCTCATCACCGGCGGCACCCTGGTCAGCGCGACCGGGCGGACGGCCGCGGACGTGCTCATCGACGGCGAGACCATCGCCGCCGTCCTGACCCCGGGCTCGACCCTGCTCGGGCACGACCTCGCGGCGAGCGTCGACCAGGTCATCGACGCGACCGGCAAGTACGTGATCCCCGGCGGCATCGACGCGCACACCCACATGGAGCTGCCGTTCGGCGGCACCAACGCCTCGGACACGTTCGAGACCGGCACCCGCGCCGCGGCGTGGGGCGGCACCACGACGATCATCGACTTCGCTGTCCAGCGCACGGGGGAGCGCGTCATGGACGGGCTCGGTGCCTGGCACGACAAGGCCGCCGGGAACTGCGCGATCGACTACGGCTTCCACCAGATCGTCGGCGGGGTCGACGAGGACTCGCTCAAGGCGATGGAGGGCCTGGTCGCCGAGGGGGTGTCCAGCTACAAGCTGTTCATGGCCTACCCGGGGGTCTTCTACTCCGACGACGCGCAGATCCTGCGGGCGATGCAGAAGGCCGCCGACCTCGGGCTGCTCACGATGATGCACGCGGAGAACGGCCCGGCCATCGACGTGCTCGCCGCGCAGCTGGTGGCGCAGGGCAAGACCGACCCCTACTACCACGGCATCGCACGCGCGTGGCAGCTCGAGGAGGAGGCCACGCACCGGGCGATCATGCTGGCCGACGTGACGAACGCGCCGCTCTACGTCGTGCACGTGAGCGCCAAGCAGGCCGTCGCGCAGCTGGCGTGGGCGCGCGACAACGGCAAGAACGTGTTCGGCGAGACCTGTCCGCAGTACCTGTACCTCAGCCTCGAGGAGCAGCTGGGCGCGCCCGGCTTCGAGGGCGCCAAGTGGGTGTGCTCCACGCCCTTGCGCTCGCGGGCCGAGGGTCACCAGGAGCACATGTGGCAGGCGCTGCGGACCAACGACCTGCAGATGGTCTCCACCGACCACTGCCCGTTCTGCATGAAGGGCCAGAAGGACCTCGGCGTCGGCGACTTCCGGGCCATCCCCAACGGGATCGGCTCGATCGAGCACCGGATGGACCTGATGTACCAAGGGGTCGTCACCGGCCAGATCACCCTCGAGCGGTGGGTCGAGCTCACGTCGACGACGCCCGCGCGGATGTTCGGGCTGTACGGCAAGAAGGGCGTGATCGCCCCGGGGGCCGACGCCGACGTGGTGGTCTACGACCCCGCCGGGCACACGTCGATCGGGGTGGGCAAGACGCACCACATGAACATGGACCACTCCGCGTGGGAGGGCTACGAGATCGACGGGCACGTCGACGTCGTCCTGTCGCGGGGGTCCGTCGTGGTGGACGAGACCGGCTACCACGGGCGCGCCGGGCACGGGAAGTACGTGCCGCGCGGCCTGTCCCAGTACCTCCTGTAGAAGGGCTCACCACATGGACTTCGGCGTCGTGCTGCAGACGAACCCGCCCGCCTCGCGCACGGTCGAGCTGGCCCGCCTGGCGGAGACCCACGGGTTCAGCCACGTCTGGACCTTCGACTCGCACCTGCTCTGGCAGGAGCCGTTCGTCATCTACTCGGCGATCCTGGCGGCCACCCGCAAGGTGATGGTCGGGCCCATGGTCACCAACCCCGCCACGCGCGACTGGTCGGTGATCGCCTCGCTGTTCGCCACCCTGAACGAGATGTACGGCAACCGGACCATCTGCGGGATCGGGCGCGGCGACTCGGCGGTGCGGACCCTGCACGGCAAGCCGTCCAACCTGGCCACCCTGCGGCAGTCGATCGAGGTGATCCGCGAGCTGGCCAACGACCGCCCGGCCTACCTGCACGGCGCCAAGGTGCAGTTCCCGTGGTCGCGGGGTTCGGCGCTGGACATCTGGGTCGCCGCGTACGGCCCGCTGGCGCTCAAGCTCACGGGCGAGGTGGGCGACGGGTTCATCCTGCAGCTCGCCGACCCCGACATCGCCGCGTGGACCATCAAGGTGGTGCGCGACGCCGCCGAGCAGGCGGGCCGGGACCCCGACGCGATCCAGTTCTGCATCGCTGCCCCGATGTACATCGGCGAGGGTTCGCCCGACAGCAGAGCGCACATGCGCGAGCAGTGCCGCTGGTTCGGCGGCATGGTCGGCAACCACGTGGCCGACATCGTGTCCCGGTACGGCGCCGACTCCTCCGTGCCCAAGGCGCTGACCGACTACATCGAGGGCCGCCAGGGCTACGACTACAACCAGCACGGCCGGGCCGGGAACACGCACGCCGCGTTCGTGCCGGACGAGATCGTCGAGCGGTTCTGCATCCTGGGCGACGCGCAGGAGCACGTCGAGAAGCTCGAGGCCCTGCGCGCCCTCGGCGTCACGCAGTTCGCCGGCTACCTCCAGCACGACAACAAGGAGGAGACGATGCGCGTGTACGGCGAGCACGTCATCCCCGCGCTCGCGACGCCGGTCGTGGCCACCGCATGACGGATCTCGCGACGACGCTCGCACCGGAGCGCACGGCGCCGGTGCCCGTCCGCCCGCGCGAACGCTCCGCGGTGGGCCGACGGGTCCTCGTCGGCGTCCTCGCCGTCCTCGTGCTCGTCGCGCTCTGGGAGCTGGTCAAGGTCGTCGTCCCGGACGCGGGGGGCCACCTCGGCGAGGCGAGCGTGCTGCCGCGCACCGACGACCTGGCGATGCCGCACGTGTGGACGATCGTGGATCGGGTGCTCGACCCCGAGACGTCCGCGGCCGGATCGCCCACGGTGCTGAGCGCGATGCTCTCCGCGTGCTGGTTCACGCTCCGGGTTGCGCTCGCGGGCTGGCTGGTGGGGTCGGTCGGCGGGCTCCTGCTGGCCGCCCTGATGCAGCGCTGGCAGCTGGCGGAGGCCGCGCTGGTGCCCTGGGTGGTGCTCAGCCAGACGGTCCCGCTCATCGCGCTGGCACCCCTGGTGGTCGGCTGGGGTGGTCGCATCCACCTCGGCGAGCTCGAGTGGCAGCGGTGGATGTCGGTGGCGCTCATCGCGAGCTACCTGGCGTTCTTCCCGGTGACGATCGGTGCGCTGCGCGGGTTCCAGTCGCCCCCGGCCGCGCAGGTGGAGCTCTTCCGGGCCCAGGCGGCCAGCTGGTCGCGCACCATGCGCTCGCTGCGCCTGCCGGCCAGCGTCCCGTACCTGCTGCCGGCCCTGCGGCTCGGTGCCGCGACCGCGGTGGTCGGCGCGATCGTCGCCGAGGTGTCCACGGGCACCAAGGGCGGGATCGGGCGGCTGATCATCGGCTACGCCCAGTCCGCCAGCGGCGACCCCGCCAAGCCGTGGGCGGCGATCATCGCGGCCGCGCTGCTCGGGTTGGTCGCCGCCATGCTCGTCTCCCTGCTCGGGCTCGGCCTGGGTCGCTACCGGTACGCGGAGGTCAGATGAACGCCGTCGAGGCTCGTGGCGTGGGGAAGGTCTTCGCCTCCCGGTCGGGAGACGTGCACGCCCTGGAGGGAATCGACCTGACCGTCGCCGCGGGGGAGTTCGTCTCCTTGATCGGCCCGTCGGGCTGCGGCAAGTCGACCCTCCTGCGCCTGATCGCGGACCTCGACACCCCGACGAGCGGCGAGCTCACCGTGTTCGGCAAGACCCCGCAGCAGGCCCGCGAGGCCCAGGACTACGGCATCGCGTTCCAGCAGGCGGGGCTCCTGCCCTGGCGCACCGTCACCGCCAACGTCGAGCTGCCCCTGGAGCTGCACGGCATCGGCAAGGCCGAGCGGGCGACCCGCGCGGCCGAGCTGCTCTCGCTGGTCGGGCTCGACGAGTTCGCGGGGCACTTCCCGCACCAGCTGTCCGGCGGCATGCAGCAGCGCGTCGCGATCGCCCGGTCGCTGGCGGAGCGGCCGAGCCTGCTGCTCATGGACGAGCCGTTCGGCGCGCTCGACGAGATGACGCGCGAGCGCATGCAGACCGAGCTGGTGCGGATCTGCGCGGAGAGCGGTGCGGCGGTCGTGTTCGTCACGCACTCGATCCCCGAGGCGGTGTTCCTGTCGCAGCGGGTGGTCGTCATGTCACCGCGGCCGGGGCGCATCAGCGCGGTGATCCCGGTGAACCTCGGCGACGAGCGCGGGGAGGACCTGCGGGAGGACGCCTCGTTCTTCGCGGCCGTCACCGCGGTGCGCGAGGCGCTGCACGGCACCCCGGTGACCGCGCGAGGGGTGGACCTGCGATGACCGCCGCCTCCGTCCGCCGATGGGCCGCGCCGGTCGTGCTCGGCGTCGTCGCGCTGGCGATCTGGCAGGCGTTCGTCGTCGGTGCCGGCATCAAGCCGTACCTGCTGCCGAGCCCCACGGCGATCGTCGAGCAGCTGCTCCTGGTGGTCCCGCTGGTGTGGTCCGCGGCGCTGGCGACGGGCATGAACGTGCTGGTCGGGCTGGTGGTCGGTGCCGTGGTGGCCATCCTCGCCGCGATCGTCGCGGCGCGCAGCCGGATGGCCGACACGCTCCTGTCGCCCACCGCGGCGGCCCTGTCGGTGATGCCGATCGTGGCGCTCGCCCCCGCGCTGAACACCATGTTCGGCACCACGTCGACCACCCCGCGCCGGGTCGTCGTGTCGGTCGTGGTGTTCGCCCCGGTGTTCGTCAACACGCTGCGCGGCCTGCGCCAGGTCCAGCCCGTGCACCGCGACCTGCTCAAGGCGTACGCCGCGACCCCGCGCCAGATCACCCGCACGGTGACCATCCCCGGTGCGCTGCCCTACCTGTTCACCGGCCTGCGCATCGCGTCCTCCACCGCCGTGATCGCGGCCATCGTCGCGGAGTACTTCGGTGGCCTGCAGAACGGCCTGGGCTCCCGGATCACGTCGGCGGCGTCGAACAGCGCCTACGCGCGGGCCTGGGCGTTCGTGCTCGGCGCCATCTTGCTGGGACTCGTGTTCTACCTCGCGACCCTCGCGCTCGAGCGCGCCGTCGCGAGGCGTCAAGGGGGCTAGAACGTCCGCCTGCCACCGCAGCCAGGCCGGCCGATATCCGCACAGCCAACGAGAGGGAGAACGATGAGACTCACCAGGCGTACTGCGTGGGGCGCGGCCGCGGTCGGCGTGACTGCCGCGCTCGTCCTGTCCGGATGCAGCTCGGGCAGCGGCGACGAGCCCGAGGACGAGCCGGCGATGAGCTCTGAGGTGCTCATCCCGGTCAAGCTCCAGCTCCAGTGGTTCACCCAGGCCCAGTTCGCCGGCTACTACGCGGCGATCGACCAGGGCTACTACGTCGACGAAGGCCTCGACGTCCAGATCATCGAGGGCGGCACGGACATCGTGCCGCAGTCGGTGCTGGCCGACGGCTCGGTCGACTACGCGATCGCGTGGGTGCCCAAGGCGCTGGCGTCGCGTGAGCAGGGCGCCGGCATCACCGACGTCGCCCAGATCTTCCAGAAGTCCGGCACCCTCCAGGTCTCGTTCGCGGACAAGGGCATCTCCACCGCGGCCGACCTCGAGGGCAAGACGGTGGGCAACTGGGGCTACGGCAACGAGTTCGAGCTGTTCGCCGGCATGACCGCGGCAGGCCTCGACCCGGCCACCGACGTCACGCTGGTCCAGCAGCAGTTCGACATGAACGCGTTCCTGGCGGGCGACATCGACGCGGCCCAGGCCATGACCTACAACGAGTACGCGCAGCTGCTCGAGGCCGAGAACCCGGACACGGGCGAGCTGTACACGGCCGACGACTTCACGGCGATCAACTGGAACGACGAGGGCACGGCGATGCTCCAGGACGCCATCTGGGCGAACTCGGAGAAGCTCGCGTCCGACGAGGAGTACCAGGAGACGACCGTCAAGTTCATCAAGGCGAGCCTCAAGGGCTGGATCTACGCGCGCGACAACCCGGAGGAGGCCCGGGACATCGTCGTGGCCCAGGGCTCGCAGCTGGGCAACAGCCACCAGCTGTGGCAGACCAACGAGATCAACAAGCTGATCTGGCCGTCGCCGGACGGCATCGGCATGATCGATGAGGACGCGTGGACGCAGACCGTCGACGTGGCCCTCACCACGAAGAACGACCAGGGGGCCACGGTCATCACGACCGAGCCCGATGCCGAGGCGTACACCAACGAGTACGTGGAGCAGGCCCTGGCCGAGCTGGAGGAGGAGGGCGTCGACGTGTCCGGCGAGGGCTTCGAGCCCATCGACGTCACACTCGAGGCCGGCGGCAACTGATCCGTCGCGCGCGGGCGTCGACACCGGCGCCCGCGCGCGGTCCGCACCACCGAGGAGAGGCACCATGAGCACCGACGACGACGCCACCGCGCTGCGTCTCGACCGCGACCACGTCTTCCACTCGTGGTCGGCGCAGGCGCACCTGAACCCGCTGGTCATCGCGGGCGGGCTGGGGTCGACCGTGTGGGACCACGCGGGACGGCGGTACCTGGACTTCTCCAGCCAGCTGGTGAACACGAACATCGGGCACCAGCACCCCAAGGTGGTCGCGGCCATCCAGGAGCAGGCGGCGACGCTCACCACCGTGGCGCCGGCCACCGCCAACCTCACGCGCGGGCGGGCCGCCGAGAAGATCCTGAGCCACGCACCGGCGGGGTTCTCGTCGGTGTTCTTCACCAACGGCGGGGCCGACGCCAACGAGAACGCGATCCGCATGGCCCGCCTGCACACCGGCCGGGACAAGGTGGTGTCGGCGTACCGGTCGTACCACGGGAACACCGGCGCGGCCGTGGTGGCGACGGGGGACTGGCGGCGCGTGCCCAACGAGTACGCCCGCGCGCACGTGCACCACTTCGGTCCCTACCTGTACCGCTCGGAGTTCTGGGCGACCACCCCGGAGCAGGAGTCCGAGCGCGCCCTGCACCACCTCGAGCGCGTGATCCAGGCGGAGGGCCCGACGTCGGTCGCGGCGATCCTCCTGGAGACCATCCCCGGCACAGCCGGTGTGCTGGTGCCGCCGCCGGGGTACCTCGCCGGTGTCCGCGCGATCGCGGACCGCTACGGCATCCTGCTCATCCTCGACGAGGTGATGGCGGGCTTCGGCCGCACCGGCGAGTGGTTCGCGTTCGACTCGTTCGACGTGGTCCCCGACCTGATCACCTTCGCCAAGGGCGTCAACTCCGGGTACGTGCCCGCGGGCGGCGTGATCCTCAGCGAGCCGATAGCGACGACCTTCGACGACCGGGTGTTCCCCGGCGGGCTCACCTACTCGGGCCACCCGCTCGCGATGGGCTCGATCGTCGCGGCGCTCGACGCCATGGCCGACGAAAGGATCGTCGAGAACGCCGCCGCCATCGGCAGGGACGTGCTCAGACCCGGGCTGGCGGAGCTGGCCGAGAAGAACCCGCTCGTCGGCGAGGTGCGCGGGCTCGGGGTGTTCTGGGCCGTCGAGCTGGTCAAGGACCAGGCCACGCGCGAGCCCGTCGACGCCGCCCTCATGGGACGCATCAAGGCCGGCGCGCTGGCCCGCGGGCTGCTCCCGTTCCTCGCGGACAACCGCGTGCACGTCGTCCCGCCCTGCGTCGTCACCCCCGACGAGGCCGCCACCGGTCTCGGACTGCTGACCGAGGTGCTCGCCGAGGTCGCCTAGCCTTTCTGCCCGTCCACCACCAGCACTGGAGCCTCCTGCATGAGCACAGCCACGCCCCGACCCCGTCGCGCCCTCGTCACGGGGGCGTCCTCCGGGATCGGCGCCGCGACCGTCCGCCGCCTGCGCGCGGAGGGCTGGGACGTCGTCGCGACGGCCCGCCGCGCCGACCGCCTGGCCGTCCTGGCGCAGGAGACCGGCGCGGAGACGATCGTCGCGGACGTCACCGACGACGCGGACGTCGCACGCCTCGCGGCCGAGGTGGCCGACGGCGGTCCCCTCGACGTGCTGGTGAACAACGCGGGCGGCGCGTTCGGGCTGGATCCGGTGGAGTCGGCCGACCTGGAGCACTGGCGCCAGATGTACGAGCTCAACGTCCTGGGAACGCTGCGCGTCACGCAGGCGCTCCTCCCGCAGCTGCGCGAGGGCGAGGGCGGGGACATCGTCGTGGTGACCTCGACGGCGGCGCACGGCACGTACGAGGGCGGTGCCGGCTACGTGGGGGCCAAGCACGCGGAGCGCATGCTCGCGACGACGCTGCGCTGGGAGATCCTCGGCGAGCCCCTCCGGATCATCGAGATCGCGCCCGGCGCCGTGGCCACCGAGGAGTTCTCGATGGTCCGCTTCGACGGGGACAGCGAGCGGGCCGCGGCCGTCTACGCCGGGTACGAGCCGCTGGTCGCCGACGACATCGCCGACGCCATCGCGTGGTCGCTCAGCCGGCCCGCACATGTCAACGTGGACCTGCTGGTGGTCCGCCCGCGGGCCCAGGCCAGCAACAACAAGGTGGCCCGCACCGGGGTGTGAGATGGGCCGGGCACCTGTCGGAGGTCGTCCGTAGGGTGGTCGGGTGCCCACCCCTGAGTCGACCACCCGGGTGCTCCTGCGCCTGCGCCACTGGGCGCGGCCGGCGCTCCCGCGCATCGCGCTCGGTGGGCTGACCGCCCTCGGCGCCAGCCTGCTCGCGCTCGCGGTGCCGCAGGTGCTGCGCGTGATCGTCAACGGCCCCCTGCTCACCGCGGGGTCGCAGCGCGGGGTGGTCCTCGGCGCGCTGGTCGTGCTGGGCCTCGGGGTGCTCGAGGCGTTCCTCGTCTGGTGCCGCCGCGCACTGCTGCTCACCCCGGGCACGGGCGTGGAGCGGGACATGCGCACCGACCTGTTCCGGCACCTGCTCGACCTGCCGGTGGAGTTCCACGACCGCTGGTCCGGCGGGCAGCTGCTGTCCCGGATCATGTCGGACCTCGGCACCATCCGGCGCTGGACCGTCTTCGGGCTCACCATGCTGGCCGTCAGCTCCGCGACGCTGGTCGTCGGGATCGGGCTCATGCTCGCCACCAGCTGGGTGCTCGGCCTGGTGTACCTGGTGGGCGCGGTGCCCATGATCTGGCTCGGCTTCCGGTTCCGCGAGGACTACAAGGTGGTCGCCAGGCAGGCCCGTGACCAGGCCGGCGACCTCGCGACCACCGTCGAGGAGTCGGTGCACGGGATCCGCGTGCTCAAGGCGTTCGGTCGCGGCGACGACGCGCTCGACGACTTCGTCCGGCAGGCGGACGACCTGCGGACCACCGAGGTGCACAAGGCGAGGACGCTCTCCCGCGTCTCGTTCGCGCTCGGCGCCATCCCGGAGGCGATCCTCGCGGTCGCGCTCGGGTTCGGCGTGGTGCTCACCTCCCGCGGGGAGCTGAGCGTGGGCGCCCTCGTGGCCTTCTTCGCCACGGCGGCGGTGGTGAACGGCCCCGTGGAGCGGCTCGGCATGCTGCTCGCGATGACGCTCGACGCCAAGGCCGCGACGGACCGGTACCTCCAGGTCATGGACACGGCGTCGACCGTCCGGGACCCGCAGGATCCGGTCGCGCTTCCCGCCGCCGACCCCGCCGGCTCCCGCGTGGAGCTGTCTGGGGTGCACTTCGTGCACCCCCGCGGCGGCTCGGACATCCTCGCGGGCATCGACCTCGTGCTGGAGCCGGGCGAGACCATGGCGCTCGTCGGGCTGACCGGCAGCGGCAAGACGACCCTGCTCCAGCTGGTGCCGCGCCTCTACGACGTCACGGCGGGGAGCGTGCGGATCGACGGCGTCGACGTCCGCGACCTCACGCGCGCCGACCTGCGCTCGGCTGTGTCGATCGCGTTCGAGGACCCCATCCTCTTCTCCGCCTCCGTCCGGGAGAACGTGCTGCTGGGCACCGACCTGACCGGTCCGGCGGCGGACGAGCTGGTGCGCGAGGCCCTCGACGTGGCCCGTGCGGGGTTCGCGTACGACCTGCCCGACGGCCTCGACACCGTGATAGGCGAGGAGGGCCTGAGCCTGTCCGGGGGCCAGCGCCAGCGCGTCGCGCTCGCCCGCGCGATCGCCGTCCGACCCCGGGTGCTCCTGCTCGACGACCCGCTGTCCGCGCTCGACGTCACCACCGAGACGGCGGTCACGCTCCGGCTGCGCCGGATGCTCACCGGCACCACGACGCTCGTCGTCGCGCACCGCCCGTCGACGGTCGCGCTGGCCGACCGGGTGGCTGTGCTCGAGGACGGCCGGATCACCGGGGTCGGCCGCCACGAGGACCTGCTGTCCTCCCACCCGCACTACCGGTACGTGCTCACGGCGCTGTCGGCGCTGGACGACGCACAGCCCGACGAGCTCGCGGAGGTGCGGCCGTGAGCGTCCTGACCTCGGAGGCCTTCGGCGTCGAGACCACCCGCGAGGAGTCGCGGCGCATCCGGCGACGGTCGCTCGGTCTGCTCCGCTCGCTGCTGCGGCCGGTCGCGGGTGCGGCCTGGGCGACCGCGGCACTCGTCGTCGGCTCCCAGCTGGCCGCCGTTGCCGGGCCGGCGCTCGTGGCCTACGGCATCGACCAGGCCCTCCCCGCGCTCACCGCCGGCGACGCGCAGCCGATCACCCTGGCGACCGCGGCGTACCTGGCCGCCGCGCTGCTCGGCGGGCTGCTCACGGCCGCGACCGTGCGGGCATCGGCCCGGGTGAGCCAGACCATGCTGCTCGACCTGCGGCGCCGCGTGTTCCGGCACACCCAGCGGCTCAGCCTCGAGTTCCACGAGACGTACACGTCGGGCCGGATCATCTCGCGCCAGACCTCCGACGTGGACGCCCTGCGCGAGCTCCTGGACGGCGGCGTGACCACGCTCGCGTCCGGGGTGCTGGCCATGCTGTTCACCGCCGTCTCGCTCGTGCTGCTCGACTGGCGCAGCGGGCTGGTGCTGCTCATCGCGGTCGTGCCCGGCGTCGTCCTCACGCGGTGGTTCCAGGTGCGCTCGCAGGTCCAGTACCGCAAGCAGCGGACCGCGGCGGCCCGGCTCATCGTGCGGTTCGTCGAGACCATGACGGGGATCCGGGCGGTGCAGGCGTTCCGCCGGGAGCCCCAGGTCGGCGGCGTCTACGGCGGGCTGGCGGAGGACTACCGCGAGACGAACGCCCGGTCGATCCGGCTCAACGGCGTGTTCGACACCGGGCTCACCCTGATCGGGAACGTCACGGTCGCGGCCGTGCTGCTGGTGGGCGGCCTGCGCGCGCTCGACGGGGCCCTCGAGGTGGGGGTGCTCGTCGCGGCGGTGCTCTACGCGCGGCGCTTCTTCAACCCGCTCCAGCAGATCGGGATGTTCTACAACTCCTTCCAGTCGGCCACGGCCGCGCTGGAGAAGGTCGCCTCGCTGCTGGCCGAGGAGCCGACGGTGCCCGAGCCGCTCCACCCGGCGCGGCTCGTCCACGCGCGCGGTGACGTGCGGTTCGAGGACGTCGAGTTCGGCTACGGCACGGGTCCGACCGTCCTGCCGCAGATCGACCTGCACGTGCCGGCCGGGCAGTCGATCGCGCTGGTGGGGGAGACGGGCGCGGGCAAGTCCACGATCGCCAAGCTGCTGGCCCGGTTCTACGACGTGCGCGCGGGCGCGGTCCGGCTCGACGGGCTGGACCTGCGCGAGATCGACCCGGTCGACCTGCGCCGGGCGGTCGTCATGGTGACGCAGGAGGCGTACCTGTTCTCCGGGTCCGTCGGCGCGAACATCGCGCTCGGCAAGCCCGAGGCGACGCCCGCGGAGATCGAGGCCGCCGCCCGCGCGGTCGGCGTGCACGACCTCATCGTGTCCATGCCCGACGGGTACGCCACCGAGGTGGACAAGCGCGGGGTGCGGCTCTCCGCCGGCCAGCGCCAGCTGGTGTCGTTCGCGCGCGCGTTCCTGGCCGACCCCGCCCTGCTGATCCTCGACGAGGCGACCAGCTCGCTGGACGTGCCGGGGGAGGCGCTGGTGCAGCTGGGGCTGCAGACCCTGCTGGCCGGCCGCACGTCGGTGGTCATCGCCCACCGGCTGTCCACGGTGATGGGGTCGGACCGCGTGCTGGTCATCGAGGGCGGCCGGATCGTCGAGGACGGCTCACCGGACGCGCTGGTGGCGGCCGGCGGCCGGTTCGCGGACCTGCACACCGACTGGCAGCGCTCGCTGCGCCGGTCGACGTAGAGCCCGCTCAGCTGCCCAGTGTGACCCGGAAGATCCGCTCGTTGCTGTTGTTCGGCACGCTGTCCTTGTCCCCGGTGGTCGTCGTCGTGAGCCACAGCCCGCCCCCGGGCGCCGCCTCGACCGTGCGCAGCCGGCCGTAGGTGCCGCTGAAGAACGTCTGCACGTTCGTCAGAGAGCTCCCGCTGATGACCGCGCGGTACATCCGGGCGCCGCGAGCGCACGCCACGTAGAGCGCGTCGCGGACGATGGTGATCCCGGAGCAGGACCCCTCGGACGTCGGGTAGGTCCGCTTGGGCGCGACGAACCCAGCGGTCCCGCACGTGCCGGACGTGCCCTCGCAGGCGGGCCAGCCGTAGTTGCCGCCCTTGACGATGAGGTTCGTCTCGTCCATCACGGAGTTGCCGAACTCCTGCTCCCAGAGTCGGCCCTGCGAGTCGAACGCCAGGCCCTGCGGGTTGCGGTGGCCGTAGCTCCACACGTAGTTGCCGAACGGGTTGTCCGACGGCACCGTCCCGTCCGGGTTGAGCCGCAGGATCTTGCCCGCGAGGTTCGAGGTGTTCTGCGCGTTGTCGCCGTTCTGGGCGTCGCCGGTGGCCGCGTAGAGCTTGCCGTCCGGACCGAACCGCAGGCGTCCGCCGTCGTGGAACTTGTTCCGCAGGATCCCGCTGACCAGCACCTGCTCGGTGCTGGTGTCGAGCACGCCGTTCACCAGCTTGATGCGCACGATCCGGTTGTCGGTGGGGGAGGTGTGCATCAGGTACACCCACTGGTCGGTGGCGAACGTCGGCGACAGGGCCAGGCCGAGCAGACCGCCCTCGCCGTCGGTGCTCTGCACGTTGGGGACGGTGCCGACGCTCGTCTTGACGCCCGTCGTCGGGTCGAGCCGGACGACGTCGTGCGCGTCGCGACGCGTGTAGAGGATCGAGCCGTCCGGGAGCGTGTCGAGGCCCCAGGGGATGTCGGTCTCGGTGCCTACCTGCGTCACGCCGCACACCGCGGTCGCGCAGGCCGCACCGGTGGTCACCGAGGTCGCCGCGCTCGCGGCGGAGGCGTTGCCCTGGGCGTCGCGCGCGACGACGGTGTAGGAGTACGTGGTCGCCGCTGCGAGCCCGCTGTCGACGAACGTGGTGACCGGTGGCGTCCCGGTCACCGTGCCGACGGCGGTGCCGCCGCGCCGCACCTCGTACGTCCGGACCCCCACATCGTCGGTCGACGCCGCCCAGCCGAGCGTGACGGTGGTGCCGGAGACCGAGGCGGTGGGCTTCCCGGGCGTGGTCGGTGCCTGCGTGTCCGCCTGGCACTGCGGGACGGTGATCGTGACCGTGGAACTGGCCTGCGACACGTTCCCGGCCGCGTCGCGGGCGTTCACGTAGAGGCCCCAGACCGCACCGGGGACCACGGGCAGGCTGGTCGACAGCGTGCTGCCGCTCACCGAGGTCATGAGCTGGCCGTCGTGGTAGACGTCGTAGAACCGGACCCCGACCGCATCCGTCGAGGCGTTCCAGGCGAACGTCACGCCGCTGCAGGTCAGGTTGCTGACCCGCGGGCTGCCGGGAACGGTCGGCGCCGTCGTGTCGCTGGTGCGCAGCGACGTGGTCCAGCTCTGGTTCGTCTGCCCGTTGCACGTCCACAGGCCGACCGCGGTGCCGTTGGCGGTCCCGCGCCCGGTGACGTCCAGGCACAGCCCGGACTGCACCCCGACGATCGTGCCGTTGGTCTGCAGCGCCCATTTCTGGTTCGGCCCACCGTTGCACGGGTAGATCTGCACGACCGCGGGTGCCGTGGTGTCCTGGCCGGCGACGTCGAGGCAGGTGGCGGCGTCGTAGACCTGCAGCTCGCCGGCCGTGGTCAGGGTCCACGCCTGGTTGGCGCCGCCGTGGCAGTCGTAGATCGACACGCCGGTCTTCGCGGTCCGCGCCGCCCCGGACACGTCGAGGCACCGGCCGGAGCCGACGCCGACGACGGTGGCGGGACCGGCGACGACGGCGGCGGGCGCCGGTGCGGCGAGGGTGACGACGAGCGCCGCCGTGGCGACCAGGGCCGCCGGGATCCGTGTGAGCGTCCACCGCATGGTCTGCTCCTGCCGGGCCGTCGGGAGGGGTGCTGGGCGACCGTCCAGTCATCGCCGGGTGTCACTCTGTCGCACCTCGGGCCAACTCGCACGGCGGGAGGCCCGTCAGGACGACGGACCTCCCCTCGGGCGCTTCTACAGGTGACGCGCCGCGTACTCGTGCAGCGCGTCGCGGACGAACGTCGCCCCCTGCTCACCGCCGTAGTTCTCCGCGAACCGCGGGTCGGCGACGTACATCTCCGCCAGCCCCACCACGTAGTCCTTCACGGGGGTCGACCCGTGCCCCGGTGTTCCCGGGATGCTGCCGAGCCACGCGACGTGCCGCGCAGCGAGCGCCTGGGCCTCCTCGGACGTGGGGTCCGCACCGGCGGCCGCCGCGGCGCCCCACTCGGTGGCGAGCCGTGCCGTCGTCGCCTTCCACGCGGCGCGTTCCTCGTCGGTCATCCCGCGCCACCAGGCGTCGGACGTCGCGTACGCGTCGGCGCCCCAGCGGCGCTCGACCTCCTCCTTGTGCTGGGTGTGATCGAACCCGTCGAACATGTCCTCGGCCATGAGTGGCCCTCCGTTCTCCCGTGCGGTGATGGTCCGCTCGACCGAGGCGGCCTGTCGCTCCAGTCGTCGCTGCTCGCTGCGCAGCCAGTCGAGGTGGTGGCGCAGGGCAGCCGTCTCGTCCTGCTCCCGGTCGAGCACGCGCCCGATGTCCGGCAGCCCGAGCCCCAGCCCGCGCAGCAGCAGGATCCGCTGCAGCCGGACCAGTGCCCCGTCGTCGTACCAGCGGTACCCGTTGTCGCCGACGCGGCTGGGCTCGAGCAGCCCGATCGCGTCGTAGTGCCGCAGGGTGCGGCTGGTGGTGCCCGTCAGGCGGGCCACCTCCTGGATCGATGCCTCCATGCCGACCACGGTAGGAGTTGACGTAGCGTCAAGGTCAAGCGGCAGCGGCGACCATTCTGCGCAGCACGGCGGCGGTCAGCTCGGACGGTGTGCCGACGACCTCGGCGACGCCGGCGGCGACCAGCTCGCCCGGCGAGGCGTAGCCCCAGGTCACCCCGATCGTCTCGATGCCGTGCGCCTGTGCGCCGTGCACGTCGTGCTCGCGGTCGCCCACCATCACCAGGGGGTGCGCGTCGGGGTGCGCGGCCAGCGCGTCCGCGATGACGTCCGCCTTGGTAGAGGTCGACTCGTCCACCGGGGCGCCGAACACGCCGTCCACCAGCGCGCCGATCCCGAACGCGTCGCAGATCGGGTCCGCGTAGATCTGCGGCTTCGAGGTGGCGACGACCAGGCGCAGCCCGGCCGCGCGCAGCCGCGTGA
The DNA here is from genome assembly GCF_013359775.1 of Cellulomonas humilata. Taxonomy (GTDB): domain Bacteria; phylum Actinomycetota; class Actinomycetes; order Actinomycetales; family Cellulomonadaceae; genus Cellulomonas; species Cellulomonas humilata. The sequence continues at coordinate 246,308 of NZ_JABMCI010000068.1, forward strand.
GCACCTCGGGGATGCCGTCGTACACGCGGTTGTCGCGGATCATCCCGTCGACGAACACCTCCCGGTACGCCCGGACCGCCTCGCTGACCCGGTCCTGCGGGACCCCGTGCGCGGGGAAGCTCTGCGTGATCGGCGGCCCGACGAACGAGCGGAGCGTCTCCGGAGTCGGGACGGGAAGGCCGAGGGTGCGGTACGTGGTGGCGATCGCCGCGGTGATGCCGGGCGCGGAGTCGGTCAACGTTCCGTCGAGGTCGAGGAGCACGAGGGGAGTGGTCACGCGTCCGATGATCCCCCGTGGTCGCGGGACGCCCGACCGGTGTCCGCCACCTACGCTGGCGCCCGTGACGACCACCGACACCCGACCGGCCGGCTGACCGCGGTGGGGTGGGTCGAGATCCTCGGCTTCGTCACGGGCGCGGTGTGCGTCTGGCTGGCGGCCCGCGAGAACGTCTGGAACTTCCCCGTGGGGATCGTCAACACGGGTCTGTTCCTCGTCCTGTTCACGTCCGCGGGGCTGTACGCCAACGCCGGGCTGCAGGTCGTGTACCTCGTGCTCAACGGGCTGGGCTGGTACTGGTGGCTGCGTGGCGGGCAGGACAAGGGCGTCCTCGAGGTGCGGCGGACGCCGCGAACCGTGTGGGTCGTCGGGGCGGTGGCGGTGGTCGTGCTGACCGCGGGGCTCACGGTGCTCCTGAGCAGCGCGTCCGTCGCGCCGTTCTGGGACTCGCTCACCACGTCGCTCAGCCTCGTCGCGCAGCTGATGATGGGCCGCAAGTGGCTCGGCAGCTGGGCGGTGTGGATCGTCACCGACGTCCTGCTCGTGGGCCTGTACGCGAGCCAGGGGCTGTACCTGACCGCCGTGCTCTACGCGCTGTTCATCGGCCTGTGCGTGCAGGGCGCCCGGCGCTGGCGGCGCGCTCTGCCCGCGCCTGCCGAGCCGCTCGAGACGGTGGCGGTCGGGTGACGCACGGGCTCGTGATCGGCAAGTTCTACCCACCGCACGCGGGGCACCTCGCGCTCGTGCGGGCGGCCCTGTCCCGGTGCGACCGGGTGACCGTCCAGGTGCTGGGCACCTCCCGGGAGAGCCTCCCGCCCGAGCTGCGCGCGTCGTGGTTGCGTACGGAGCTGCCGGGTGCGCACGTCGTCGCGGCACTCGACGAGACACCCGTCGACTACGCGAGCGAGCATGCCTGGGAGGCGCACACGGCTGTGATCCGCGGGCTCCTCGACGCGCCGGTCGACGCGGTGTTCACCTCCGACGGGTACGGCGCGGAGCTGGCGCGCCGGCTCGGCGCGACGTGGGTGCAGGTCGACCCGGGCCGTCGTGCCACCCCGGTCTCCGGGAGCGCGGTCCGGGCCGACCCGGCGCGCTACTGGTGGGCGCTGCCGGCCCCGGTCCGCGCCTGGTACGTGCGACGCGTCGTCGTGACGGGTGCGGAGTCGACCGGGACGACGACGCTGGCCGACGCCCTGACCGCCCACTTCGGCCTGCCCACGGTCGCCGAGTTCGGCCGCGAGTGGACCGTGAGCCGTCCGGGAGGCCCGACCGCCCCCTGGCACACCGCCGAGTTCGACCTGGTGGCCCGCGAGCAGGCCCGGCGCGAGGACGACGCCGCAGCCGCGACAGCTGTCCCGCTGCTCGTCTGCGACACCGACGTGCTCACCACGACCGTCTGGCACGAGAGGTACGTCGGCCACCCGTCGCCGACCGTCGGCGCCCTCGCGGCCGGGCGTGTGCCGGACCTGTACCTGCTCACGGGGGACGAGATCCCGTTCGTGCAGGACGACACCCGCGACGGCGAGCACCTGCGGCACGCGATGCAGGACCGGTTCCGCGAGGTCCTCGCGGCCCAGCCGGCGCCGTGGGTCGAGCTGCGCGGCACCTGCGCGGAGCGGCTGGAGCGGGCGATCGCCCTCGTCGACCCTCTGCTGGAGACCCCGCGGATGCTCGCGGAGCCCCTCGAGGAGCGCAACGGGGACCAGCAGCCGGTGAGCGGTCTGCGAGACTCCGTCGCGTGACCGACACACCCCACGACCTCGGCCAGGTGTCGGCGGCGCCCACCCGCGCCGGTGCACGGAGCGCCCCAGCGGACCGGCTCGACCTGGACGTCGACCAGCTCTTCGCCGACGCGGACGGATCTGTCGCGGTCGCGGGGCCGGCACCGCTGGACGAGAAGCTGCGGCAGGCCTACTTCTGGATGGTCAACCACGCGATCATCAGCCCGCACTACGACGTCGAGTTCCACGACGTGACCCGACCGCGCACGCACTTCCGCCTCGGCGACTCCAAGGCGGAGGTGGACCTGCCGACCGACCAGTCGTACTCGTCGTTCGTCCTGCTGCCCCTGCTCACGTTCGCGGTGCGGGGCCGGTGCCTGCTGGTCGGCGGTCCCGGCCGCGGCAAGACCGCCAGCGCGATCCTCATGGGCGTGCTCGCGGGCTACCCGGTGCGGGACGTGCGGCGCGCGATGCAGCACGGGCACCCGCAGCTGACGGTGCAGGACATGTTCGGCACACCGCTGCCGCGGGACCTCGTCGCCGCGGAGAGCCTCGCGGACATCGAGGTCGCCTGGCGGTCGTGGCTCGGGCTGCGGGTCAAGATCGTCGACGAGTACAACCGCATCCCCACCCGGACGCAGTCGGCACTGCTCACCGTGCTCGCGGACGGCTACGTGGAGGTGTTCGACCAGGTCTACGAGACGGGCGCCGCGGCCTGGTACCTGACCGCGAACGACGACGCCGGCGGCGGCACGTTCCAGGTGGTCGACGCCCTGCGCGACCGCATCGACGTCGTCGTCAAGGCGCTCTCGTTCAACTCCCGCTTCGTCGCCGACCTGGTGGACCGCGCCGAGCGCGGCGTGCGCCCGGAGGAGAACGTGCCGCCGGCCATCGTGTTCGACGCCGACGAGCACGAGCGCCTGCACCGCGAGGTCGTCGCCGTGCCGATCCCGGTGCCCGTGCGCCGGCGGCTGGAGTACTTCGCGGCACAGCTGGAGCTCCTGGAGCGTGCGGCGCGGCAGCTGGAGTACCGCACCAAGGACACCGCGCGCCTCGCCGGGCAGGACCCGCACCTGCTCGCCGCGCTGGACACCGGCCGCGACCAGCGTGCGGACATCGGCGCGCAGACGCTCAACGGGCTGTCCGTGCGCGCCCTCCAGTCGCTCGTCGCCTACGCCAAGGCCATGGCCTACTTCCGCGGCAACGCCGAGGTCACGCTCGACGACCTGCGCGCGGTGGTGCCGTTCGTCCTGCACGACAAGCTCCAGCCCGACCTCCAGTCGCCCGCGTTCGACGACCCCGAGCGCGAGGCGCTCCGGACGGACCGCGTGTCCTGGATCCGGGACCTGTTCGACACCGCGTGCCGGCAGTACGACGCCGAGGGGCTGGACACCGACGACCCGGTCGGCGCCATCCTGGCCGAGCTGGCGACGGGCCTCGACGGGCTCGCGGAGGCCGAGGTGCGTCGACGGCTGGCTCAGATCGAGGGCGTGCTGTCCGGGTGGGAGGACGCCACCAAGCTGCACGGCAGCCTGTTCGAGGACGCGCTCGCCCTGAAGTACGCCCACCAGCGGTACTCGTCGTACCTGTCCTGGCTCCGGTGGAGCGGCGCGTGAGCGACGGCGTCGACCGGGGGTCGGCGTTCGGTCGGTGGCTGACGGCGGACCGGGCCGCGGTGGACGTGCTGCTCGCCGGGGCGCTCGCCCGCGGGGGCGACCGCGAGGCCGTGCGGGCGGCCGTCGTGGCCGTGGCCGGCGCGTTCCGGGGGGTCGACGAGCTCGACCCGGGCCTCGGGCGGGCGCTCGTCGCCCACGTGGCCGACCTGGCCGCCCGAGGTCGGTGGCGCGCCGACGGACCCGACCGGGCGGTGGTGCTGGACGTGCTTCCCCGGCTGACCGGGCTGGCGCACAGCCAGCCCACGGCGACCGTCGACGCTGTCGCCGCGGCGGGGCGGACCGTGGCGCGCACCGGTGACCTGGCACTGTTCGGGTCGCTGCTCGCCGCGGTGCCCGCGGTCGAGGACCCGTCCGTGGTCCGCGCGACCGTGCTCGTCGCGTCGTGGCGCTCCGGTGCCGCGCGCTACCGCACGGCCGCGCTGCGGGAGGC